>CAVZHF010000001.1:0-363410 GCA_963775005.1 uncultured Alphaproteobacteria bacterium
GTCTTACCTGAGAAACGTCATCAGAGAAGCCGAGCGCAACGCAGCCGCCACACCATGTCCTGACGCATCGAGAATATACAGGCCGAGATGCTCCGCATCGATGGAAGCCACGCCGAAGAGATCGCCTCCCAATGTGAGCGCCGGCTGATACTCCCACGCGAGCGAGATGCCCTGAAACAGGGCTCCCTTGCGCAGGAAGTATTGATTGGACGAAGTCGGCAGCCGATTGGAGATCGGCTTCCATCTCCGCCTGCTTCGTTTGCAGCAGGCGCATAGACGACTCGAGTTGAGAGCCGGTCGTCTCCAGTTTTCGAACCAACCTGCTCGTGTTGGCGCCAATTGGGCCAGCGAAGCCGCGCCGGATGGCCGCTTGTTTCCGAATGATCTGCGCTCAAGTTTAGGCGAGCGCGTCGAGGTCGATGAACTGGGCGGGGCCTGGCGTGTGCACTTTCGCCACCACCCGTCACACAATGACGGCGAGTTTGATGTGTGGGCCGCCGAGCGCTTGCAGGCGGCGGCCTGGGTTGATCCGGGAGCTGAGACGGCAAGTTGCCACTCATTTATTCCGCGCCAGATCAATCTCCACTGTGCCTCAACTCATCCAAGTAATCACTCCACCACTGCGCCATGCGCACCCGCTCGTCCCAGTAGTTGCCGCGATTGTAGGTGCCCCGGATGGCGTTGCTGTCGCCGTGCGCCAGCGCGCGTTCGATGGCGTCGGGGTGCCACAGGCCGCATTCGTTGAGCAGCGTCGAGGCGGTCGAGCGGAAGCCGTGCGCGGTCATTTCGTCTTTGCCGAAGCCCATGCGGCGCAGCGAGGCGTTGATGGTGTTTTCGCTCATCGGGCGGCTCGGGGTGTAGAGCGACGGCGAAGAGATAGCCCCGCACCCGGTCGCTGGTTGCGTCCTTGAGCTGCTGGAGCAGTTCGAGCACCTGCCGCGACAGCGGGACGACATGGGTGCGGCGTGCCTTCATTTTGCCTGCGGGGATGGTCCAGATCGCCTTGTCCAGATCGAATTCGCTCCATTCGGCGTGGCGCAGCTCGCCGGGGCGGACGAAGACATGCGGGGTGATCTTGAAGCGCGAACTTGACCGCGGGCTGCCGTCGAACGCGTCGATGGCGCGCAGCAGCTCGCCCAGCTTCTCCGGTTCGAGGATCGCGGCATAGTGCCGCGCCTTCGGCGTGATCAGTGCGCCCTTAAGGATCGCGGTCGGATCGATATTGCAGCGCCCGGTTGCCGCGCCATAGCGAAACACCCGGCTGGCGAAGGAGCGGCACTTCTTGGCCGTCTCACGGTTGCCGCGCGCTTCGAGCTTCTTGAGCGGGGCGAGCATCATCTGCGGATCGACGTCCGAGATCGGCATGTTGCCGATCGCAGGCTTGAGCAGATCGAGGAACCAGCGCGCCTTGAGCAAGGTGCCTCGGCGCGGCCCTCGCCGACCATCTTGTGTTCGATGTATTCGCGTGCAACCGCAGCGAAGGTGTTGTCGCCGCCAAAGCTGGCCTCGTTCTTTGCGCGCTTGCGCTCCATCATCGGATCGATGCCTTCGGCGAGCTTGATTCGGTTCACGTCCCGAATGTGGCGCGCTTTGGCCAGGCTGACTTCGGGCCAAGGGCCGATCGCCATCTTCTTCTCGCGTCCGCCGAAGAGATATTTCCAATACCAGAGCTTTGAGCCGGTCGGTTTGACCAGCAGATAGAGCCCCTTCTCGTCAGTGCTGCTTGTACGGAGTATCGGATTGGCTTGAAAGCCATTGATTTCTGATTGCTTTTAGCGGCATCTTGGGGCCTCGCTTTCGTGAAAATAGTGAATTTTGCCAAAAGGCCCCGTTTGAGGCCCCAAAAAAGCTGGGGCACCGCCTGAAACAGCGTGAAACGCCTGCACCGAAATCAGTCCAAGAATGGCAGATTTCTGCGGGTTTTGCAACGATTTTGCGACTGTCCCCGCAGGGAAAGTGGTGCCCAGAAGAGGACTCGAACCTCCACGCCCTTGCGAGCGCCAGCACCTGAAGCTGGTGCGTCTACCAATTCCGCCATCTGGGCACGGGGCGCGGGGCCGCAAGGCGGGCCGCGCCGGGTAGGAGCGGGCCGATAGCGGGGCGCGGGCGCGCTTGTCAACGCGAATCGCGGATCGCCCGCCCCGCGCGCGCCGCGCCGGTTGCGCGGGCCGCCGGGTCTGTGCCATGGGGCCGTCAGTTCGGGCATTGCACATAGGGTTACGAAGCATGGCACAGGCTGGTGGCGGAGCGCTCGCGGGCAAGACCGTGGTGCTGCTGGGCGGCAGCGGCTTTTTCGGGCGGCATGTGGCGCAGGAACTGCTGTCGCGCGGCGCGCGTCTCAGGATCGCCAGCCGCCATCCCGAACGCGCCTTCGCGCTGAAGGCTCTCGGCAATCTCGGCCAGGTCCAGTTCGCCCGCTGTGACGTGGCGCGGCCCGAAGGCCTGGCGGGCGTCCTGGCGGGCGCCGATGGAGCGGTGAACCTGATCGGCGCTTTCGCCGGCGATCTCGATGCGCTGCAGGGCCAGGGCGCCGGGCGGATGGCCGAGGCGGCGCGCAAGGCAGGGGCGGCGGCATTCGTCCATGTGTCGGCGAATGGCGCCGACGCGCGAAATCGCCGGTCGACTATGCACGGACCAAGGCCGAAGGCGAAGCGGCGGTGCTCGAGGCCTTTCCCCAGGCGACGGTGCTGCGGCCTTCGATCCTGTTCGGTCCCGACGATGCCTTCGTCAACCGGTTCGCCGGGCTGATCGCCATGCTGCCGGCGCTGCCGGTGTTCGGACCCGAAGCGAAGCTGCAGCCGGTGTTCGTCGACGATGCCGCGCGGGCCGTGGCCCTGGCGCTGGCCGAGCCCGCCCGGCATGGCGGCAAGCGCTATGAGATCTGCGGCCCCGAAGTTATGACCATGCTCGATTTCAACCACCGCATCGCCGCCGCGCAGGGCAGGCGGCGCTGGTTCGTCGAATTGCCCGATGTCGTCTCCGGCATGTTCGCCACGCTGACCGGCTGGGCTCCGGGCGCGCCGATCACGCGCGACCAGTGGCTGTTGCTCAAGGGCGGCAATGTGGCCTCGGGCAAGCTGCCTGGACTCAAGGAACTGGGCGTCGCGCCGCGCCCGCTCGAGCTGTTCCTCGATCGCTGGATGGTGCGCTTCAGGAAGCACGGTCGCTTCGGCAAGGCGGCCCGGTCGATCTAGAAGCGGAAAGAGCTAAGCGTCCACATCCGCGTAGTGGCTGGGCGGCTGGATCACGTCCATCCGCTCGGCGAGCAAGGGGCGGAAGCTTGGCCTGCTCTTGAACACCGAATACCAGCCGCGCGACTGGTCGTGGCCGGCCCAGTCGAGCCCGCCGAGATAGTCCGCGACCGAAATCTGCGCGGCCGCGGCGAGATCGGCGAGGCTCATCGTCGCGCCGGCCAGCCAGGGCCGCCGGTCGATCAGATAGTCGATGTAGTAGAGATGCTCGTGCGCCAGCCGCATCGCCTCGCGCAGCGCCTTGGAATCGGGCGATTGGCGCAGCACCAGCCGCTTCTTCATCCGCTCGTAGAGCAGCGGATTGGTGACATCCGCGAAGAAGTTCTCGTCGAACAGCGCGACCAGCCGGCGGATTTCGGCGCGCTCGGCGGCGGTGCCGCGGATCATCGGGTTCTGGTCGACCGTCTCTTCGAAGTATTCGCAGATCGCCTGGCTGTCGCACAGCGTCAGGCCCTTTTCGGGATCGTGGATCACCGGAGTACGGCCCGCCGGGTTCATGCCGAGAAATTCGTCGCGCCCGTCCCAGGGGTTCTCGCGCCACAGTTCGTAACCGATGCCCTTTTCGCTCATCAGCAGCCGAAGCTTGCGGCTGAAGGGGCAGAGCGGGAACTGATAGAGTTGCCACATGGGCTTAGGCCGCAAACTCGTAGCCAGCGCGCCTGAGGCGGCGGAATGGCGAACATATCGGACGGAAATGCGCGCGGGGAAGGCTGGTTGCCTTCCCAAGCGTTTTTTCGTTCGAGATGGAAGCCATTCCGCCGTCCCGGAGGGATTTGGTCAAAATGGCCCATTGCTGCGTCGAGAAGCCTTGCAATATCGACATATTCCTGCGTCTTCCCTCCTTGCACTGAGCCATTTTGACTCAAACCTCAGGTGCGCTGGTAACGAGTTTGCGGCCTTGGCTATTGCCCAAGGTCGGTGCGGCGTCCACCCGGCCCGTGGCGAGGTGGCAGCGAATTCAGGTGGATAACCTCGCCACGGCCAATCGAAGTGGTTGTAATGGGGCGGGCGCGCGGCTGCGGGGAGGAGGAGGATTCCGCAAATGCCGCTGGCGCCCGCCCCACCCCATGCTCCGGCGCACGGGGGATCGGTTCGAGCCGGTTTTAATAAACTAACGCCTGGGCAGCGAGCGCTTGAGCTCCTTGCCGATGGCCTCAAGCTGCGGCAGCATCTCGCCGAATGCGCCGGCCATGCCGGCCATGCCGTTCATCATCTGCGGCACGCGTTCGGAAATCTGGCGCGGCATATCCTGGGCCTCCGGTCCCATCATGTCGCCAAGCGTCGCATCGGGATCGATCGCTTCGGCAGGGTCCTCGCCGCCCATCGATTCCATGGCCTTGGCGAATGGCGCCATCCTGATGCCCATCATAGCCTTGCCGAGCGACGCCATCGCCGCGGCGAGCGTGCCCTGCAGAGCCGGATCGCTCAGTGTTTCGACGGCTTCGCCCAGATTGTCCCCGGCGCGGTCGCGCGCCATGGCGGGTGCAGGGGCAAGTGCGGCGGCGGAGAGCGCGGAGGCTAGTCCAGAGGCAAGCCCAAAGGCACGCAATGTGGAACGCAGCTTCATCGAAACACACTCCCAAGCCCGCTGATCGGGTATGGGACTGTTAGGCGCGCCAAGCTTTCATGCGGCTGAATAGGCGGGCCTTGTCACGCAACTGCGGGACCGCGACGGGTCGGAGCGTTGGCATGCCGGGGCAAGCCAATTCTTGCCTCGCAAGGCCTTTCCCCCGGCAGGCGCTGGCCCTATGAAACGCGGCAACTCAACAACCAATGGGAGAATGCCATGTTCACGCACGTCGTCGTCGGCAGCAACGACCTCGCCAAGTCCAAGAAGTTCTATGACGCCATTTTTGGCGCGATCGGCGGCAATCCCGGCATGGATATGGGGACCCGGCTTGCCTATGCGCACAATGGCAGCAACTTCATGGTGACCACGCCGATCAACGGCCAGCCAGCCTCATTCGCCAATGGCGGCACCATCGGTTTCTCGATGGCGAGCAACGAGCAGGCCAATGCCTGGCACGATGCCGGCGTCGCGGCGGGCGGCGCCAGCTGCGAAGATCCTCCGGGCGTGCGCGATCTCGGTTTCGCCAAGCTCTATCTCGCCTATCTGCGTGATCCCGATGGCAACAAGCTCTGCGCCATGCTGCCGGCGGGCTGAGGGGGAACAAGACCATGAAACTTCAAAACCTGCGCCTCGGCTGCAACGACATGGCCAAGGCGCGCGCCTTTTATGACGCGACCTTCGGCGCCCTCGGCGTCGAGCGCACGGCAATGCCCGAGGAATATCCGATCACCATGTACAAGCTGCCGGGCGGACCCAACTTCGCGGTGGGTCCGGCGCGTGACGGCAATCCGGCGACACACGCCAATGGCGGCACCATCCTGTTCCAGGCCGACAGCGAGGCGGATGTCGCCGCCTGGCATGCGGCGGGGCTGGCGAATGGAGGGTCTTGCGAAGGCAAGCCGGAACCAAAGCCGCAGGCTCCAGGCTCTTACGGGGCCTACTTGCGCGATCCGGACGGCAACAAGCTCGCTGCCTTCCATAATCTCAACATAGGCTGAGTGCAGTGGCAAGCGCGGTCGAAGTCCTGCGGGACGGAAGCCGCCTTGCCGCCAGCCGCGAATGGGTGGCCGAAGCGCCGGTGGCGCTCGAGTTCAACGGGCTTGCCTATGCCGTGATGATGGCGACGCCCGCCGATCTTGAGGATTTCGCCACGGGTTTCGCCCTGACCGAAGGACTGGCGGCTAATGCGGGCGAAGTGGTCGATCTGGCGGTCGCCGAAGTCGAGAAGGGCTGGATCGTCCGTGCGGCGCTAACCGGGCTTGGCGCGGAGCAGCTCGGCGAGCGGGTGCGCGCGCGGGTGGCGGAATCGAGCTGCGGACTGTGCGGGATCGAGAATCTCGAAGCGGTGGCGAGGCCATTGCCGCCGGTGGCCGCGCACGATGCCCTGGATCCCGCCGCGATCTTTGCCGCACTCGCCGCGATCAAGCATCGCCAGCCGCTGGGTCTTGCCACCGGCGCGTCGCACGCCGCCGCCTGGGCCGATCCGGCTGGCGCGATCCTATGCCTGCGCGAGGATGTCGGGCGGCACAATGCGCTCGACAAGCTGGTCGGTGCGATGGCGCGGGAGGGCCTGGAACTGTCGCCCGGATTCGTGCTGTCGACCGCACGGTGCAGTTACGAAATCGTCGAAAAGGCGGCGCGGGCGGGCGCGACCAGCCTGGTGACGGTTTCGCTGCCGACCAGCATGGCGGTGGACCGCGCCAGCGCCGCCGGTCTTAGCCTGTGGGCCCTGGCGCGCGACGATAGTGTGCTGCTGGTCAATCCGTGAAGATTTCGCCTTGGCCGTCGTTCCCTCGCCGGTCGCAGCGTCCTTCGCCGGTCACTATATGCAAGCATAGAGCGAGGACAATATCGCCAGATTGAAGTTGCAGCAGAAATTGCTTGGTAACGTTGGCCACGATGCCGCAATCAGTTGCAAATGAACCGGCCTCGGAAGTCGTGACCACGGGAGCCGCGTTCGCCTCCGGGTAGAATACAGCTTCCCTCGATTGTCGCAGTCCGATTATTGCCAACATCGGCGTGCCCCTAGAAAGTATAACCGATACCCAATGCGCCAAACGCCTGGTTGGCGCTGCCAACGTCCGCGACTAGGGGGCTACGAGCGAAATCGCCTTGCAAACGACTAAAGCTGGCAATGCCGAACAGGGACCACCCATTCGCTTTTTCGCTCAGTGAATGAACGATGAGCACATTGCCGCCCAGGTTCTTCAGCCCGCCTTTCGCGGCATGAGAACGCAGCCCGCTCACTGCGGATTGGGCCGGGCTGACATCAAAGTAGTAGCGGGCATAGCGGTCGCCCGCGAAGTCGGCCGACAGGGAAAGCGCGGAGAATGTCCGCCTGCCAAATCGGCGAGCATATTCGATCGAGGGCGTGATCAGGTGACTCTTGTGGGCATTGGCGACATCGCGGACATAGCTGACCCGCACGGCAAGGCTGTCGCTCCGGCTGGTAAAGCCGTTCGCGGTGCCGACTTCGGCAAAGACCCCGAGTTCGATGGCCGCATTGAGTTCGCCCAGTGCCGCGACCTGAGCGTCCTTCACCCGGCCATTGCGGTTCAGACGCAAACCCACGACCGGTCCCAACGACAGGTCAACTCCCTTGACCGCGCCGTTGGGTATCGCGTCGAAATTGAGCTGAAGGCCGCGCAGGTAGAAGTCGTGGCCCGCGACAGTGCCGCGAAGATTGCCGCCCGGGATGACCTTGAATTCGTCGGCACCCTCGTAGGAAGGCGAGACGCCGACGCCGAGACCCACAGTGACCATGTCGCCGGCAGGCGGTCTGCCGGACTGGGCGCAGGCGGGACTCCCTCCGAGCAGCGCTGCAAGCGTGGCGGCCTTGGCTGCGGAGTTAAGGATGCGCATGGTGTTCATTCCTTCGAGGAGGCGGGGGAAAGTGCCGGTGCCGGGCCGGGAGGCGAGCGGTGCCGACGGATGCGCAAGCCCTTGCACCACAGGCGCAAGGCCTCCCAGTGGATCGCCGCTGTTACCTTGAACGTGACGGCGGGCATGGTCATCAGCAGGCGCAGCAGCGCCCAGTCGGTCAGTGCCCGGCGCTTGCCGGCGAGGCAGGCGATCATCACCGGCGAACCGCCCTTGCTCGCCCGGATCGACACCGTCAGCCGCTTCTCCGGCTGGCTCACGGTGAAATCGTAGCGCAGGTCCATGTCGAGGAACGGCGAGACATGGAACGCCTTGTCGCAGGAATGGCGGTTACCGCCGCCGCCCACCAGCGGAATCACATAGCTGTGCCGCTCGCCGAAGGTGTTGTGGACCTCGTAAACGATCGCCGCAGGCGACCCGTCCGCCTGCGCGCAGAAGTAGATGCTCAGCGGGTTGAAAGCATAGCCGAACATGCGCGGCATGCAGAGCAGGCGGATCGCGCCGCCGGAGAGGGCGATCCCAGCTTGTGACAGCTTGCGCTCTATCTGCTGGCGCAGCGGCGTGGCGCTGCCGTCGCCGTGATCGCGGTCGTGCATGCCGAAAAGGTTGAAGCGGTTGCGGGAGAACAGCGCCAGCCGCGTGGGCAGCTCGTCCAATTCGTCGAGATCGATCAGGAGCCAGAAACCGCGGTAGCGAAAACGATGGACCCGCGGAGTCAGCCGGCGATGCATGACCGAGCCGACATATATGGCCGACTGGCGTTTCATCGGATAGGTTCGGTTTCGGCATGGGCCTTGCGTTGTGCGCCCAGCACGATGCGGCCGGATTCACCGGCAACGCTCCACGGCCGGCGAACGCCGCCCAGTTCCTCGGCGACCGCCAGCCCCGCCTGCAATCCATCCTCGTGGAAGCCCGCGCCGAAATAGGCGCCGCAGAACCAGGTTCGCCGCCCGCCCTGCAATTGCCAGAGCCGGCGCTGGGCAGCGATGGCGGCGGCGTCGAACAGGGGGTGGTCGTAGCTCTCGCTGTGATGCAGCATTTCGGGGGTCGGCGGCGTCTTGGGATTGAGCGTAACGAACAGCTGTGTCTGCCCGGGGATGCCCTGCAGCCGGTTCATCCAATAGGTGAAACAGGCGTCGCTCTCGCCCGGCCCCCTGCCGCCGATATAGTTCCAGCTGGCCCAGGCCGCGCGTCGCTTTGGCATGAACCGGGGGTCGGAATGCAGCACGGCGAGATTGCGCTGATAACGGAAGGCGCCGAGTAATGCGGTTTCGGCCGGGGTGGGGTCCGCCAGCGCGGCGAGCGCCTGATCGGCATGGTTGGCCATGACGACATGATCGAACTGTTCCATGCCGCCTTGCGAGTCGAGAATCCGCACCCCGTTGTCGCAGCGGATGACGGCGAGCACCGCCGCATCGAGTTTTACCGCGCCGGAGAAGTCGTCAATCAGGCGCTTGACATAAGCCTTGCTGCCGCCGGTCACCGTTTCCCATGCCGGGCGTCCGGCGACCTGCAGCAAACCGTGATTGGCGTGGAAGCGGATGAATGCGAGCGCAGGGAAGGACAACATCTCATCGGGCGTCGCGGACCATATCGCGCTGGCCATCGGCAGCAGGTGATCGTTGCGAAAAGCATCGCTGTAGGCGCCGGCGTCGAGATAATCCCCAAGGGTCATGCCCTCGAAACGCGCATCCGCGGCGTCGCGCATCGCTTCACGGTAAAACTTGCGCACGCCCGCCAGCATCGAAAGAAATCGCGGCCGGACGAGATTGTGTTTCTGGGCAAACAGGCCGGGCAGGCCGGTTCCGCCCGCGTATTCGAAAGTCCCGCCATCGAGCGAAGCGGCGAATGACATATTGGAAAGCTGCGTGGGAACCTCGAGATGCGCGAACAGCGCGGCGAGGTTCGGATAGGTCTGCCGGTTGAACACGATAAAACCGGTATCGACCGGGATTGTCCTGCCATCGATTGCCGCTTCGACCGTGTTCGAATGCCCGCCAACTCGATCCGCTTGCTCGTATAGGGTAACCTCGTGCCGCTGGCTCAGCAGCCATGCCGCCGACAGGCCGGAAATGCCGGTGCCGACCACTGCAATCTTGAGGCGACCGGAAACCGGCATGGCGTGGAAAGTTCTCATTACTGCCGAAGAACGCAGCCCATTCCGCTTTGGATCACCGCGCAGTGTTCCAACATGTGATCCAATCGGCGGCGGCGAGCGTTTGATGTTGCATGCAAGCCGTTTGCGAAAGCCTGCCTCTCCCTGGCTCCACCTCCCCCCCTCCGCTGGAGCCGCTTCGCATCCGGCTTGCTACCCGCCATCGCCTGAGGCCGATCATGTCCGATAAGACCAAGGAGTCAGGGACACGGACCGATTGGGCCAGGCAGATCGAGGCGGTCGCCCAGCGGCGCGACAGGGTGGCCTTTGCCAAGCTGTTCGGCCATTTCGCCCCGCGCGTGAAAACCTTCATGCGCCGCTCCGGAGCAAGCGAGAGCGAGGCCGAAAACCTGGCGCAGGAAACCATGCTGAAGCTCTGGCGCAAGGCGCACTTGTTCAACCCGGCGACCACCGGCTGCGAGGCGTGGATATTCACCATCGCGCGAAACCTGCGGATCGACGCCTTGCGCCGCGAGCGTCGCGGCGTGCTGGCAGGCGCATCCGATATCGATGCCGAGTTCCTGCTCGACGATGCGCCGCTGCCAGATGTAGCGCTGGCAGCCCGGCAAAGCGAGGCGCGGATTCGCGGGGCAATGTCCGAGCTATCGAGCGAGCAGCAGCGAGTCGTCGAACTGTCATTCTATCAGGAAAAAGCCCATGCGGAGATCGCCGACACTCTCGACATTCCGCTCGGCACCGTGAAATCCCGGCTGCGGCTTGCGATGGCAAAGCTGCGCGGCCTGCTCGGCGACCAGTCATGACCATCCAGCACCACCCCACCGACGAATTGCTGCTGGCCTATGCGGCGGGCACGCTGGACCAGGGCCAGCACATCGCGATCGCGACCCACCTGCTGCCCTGCGCACAGTGCCGCAGATGGGTGCGGTCAATGGAAGGCCTTGGCGGCACGATGCTAGGGGCCTTGCCGCCGTCGGCAATGGCAAGCGATGCCCTTGGCCGCGTCGAAGCGAGGCTCGATGAGCCGGCGGCCTCCGCGCCGTCCGTGCAGACACGTCCCGACGTCCATGCCGATATTCCCGGGCTGCCCGTGTTCGTGCGCGGGATTGCGGCGGGGCCATGGACATGGGTCGCGCCGCATCTGCACCTGCGGCGGCTGACCCTGACCGATCCTGGCGAGACCCGCGTGTTCCTGCTCAAATCGAGCCCGGGAACACGGTTTCTGCCGCATGGCCATACCGGCTTCGAAATGACCTCTGTGCTGACCGGCAGTTTCAGTCATGACGGCCAGCGCTATGGCCCCGGCGATTTCGATCTGGGCGATCCGGATACCGGCCACGAAATCGCCATCGGCCGGGAGGGCGATTGCATCTCGCTGGTCGCCATGCAGGGCAAGCTGAAGCTGCGGGGATTGCTGGGCCGGCTCGTCCAGCCGTTCATCGCGATCTGAGCGATGCAATTCATCGTTCCTGTGCTGACCGCCGGCGCTGGCCTGGCGGCGATCATGACCTGCGCGTGGGCGGTGCAGCGCCGAACCGGCAATTCCGGCTGGATCGACACCTTCTGGACCTTCGGCACCGGCGCTGCGGCTTGTGCGCTCGCGCTTCAGCCGATTGCCGGAACAGAATGGCCCCAGTTCCGCCAGCTCCTGGCGGCGGGCTTTGCCGGAGCATGGTCGCTGCGGCTCGGCTGGCATATTCTGCAACGCACCCGCAAGGCCGCCGACGATCCGCGCTATCGCGACATGATCGGGAAGTGGGGCGCGAATGCCAGATCCAGATTGTTCTGGCATTTGCAGACACAGGCCGCCGTGGGGCTGCTGTTGGCGAGCTGCGTCATGGTGGCGGCGCAAAACCCTGCCGGAGGGCTGCGCCTGCAAGACCTCGCGGCGATCATTGTGTTCCTGACTGGATTTGCCGGAGAGGCGATAGCCGACGCGCAGTTGCGCGCATTCAAGCTCTCGGCGGCGAACAGAGGCAAGATTTGCGATATCGGCCTGTGGCGCTGGTCGCGTCACCCCAACTACTTCTTCGAGTGGCTGTGCTGGCTGGCCTATCCGCTGCTGGCGATCGATTACGGCGGAGGCTATTCGCCGGGATTGCTGTCGTTGCTCGCCCCGCTGTGCATCTATTGGCTGCTGGCGCATGTTTCGGGCATCCCGCCGCTCGAAGCGCATATGCTGCGCACGCGCAGGCAAGCCTTCGAGGCTTATCGGCTACGGACCCCCGACTTTTTTCCCTGGCCGCCGCGACGCTGATCAGGCGGCGAATCTGGTCGTGATCCAGAACGCAGAGGCGGCGGTAAGCGCGCCCAAAACCCCGCCCCAGGCCATGTCGATCAATGTCAGGCTGGTGGTCCAATTGCGCAGCGTCGCCTGATTGGTCAGATCGTAGGTGCCATAAGTGAACAGGCCGAACAGTGCGCCCAACTGCAACGCCGTTACCAGGCTCGCGCTTTTGAGCGCGGGACTGATCGCGAATATCACCAGGCCAACCGGATAGAGCAGGTAAAATGCCACTGCCGGAACCACGCTGAATTTGGCCAGCAGGATGTCGCCCAGCACGGGCTTGTAGAGCCGGCTCGACATCGTGCCCAGCCACAGCATGTCGGCCAGCAGGAAGACCGCGAGCGCGCTCAGGTAGGAAGATATGTAAGTCATGGCGCCGGTTCCTCGTCGTTCGGTCGATCCGCAACGCGTTGCGGCGTCTTCCGCTATGAAACGCCTGGAATCGCCGGTTGGATCAATCGTGAGACGGGAACCCGTGCGATCAGTTCAGCGCCAGGGCCAACAAGCCAATATGCGACAGCATGGCAGCCAAGGCAGCTAGCGCCACCTGTCTGGATTGGAAGTAACGTTGCATGATCAATATCCCTCGCAATAGAAACCGCATTCAGGCAGGCGCGCGGCGACCCGCCGTTAGTGACGCGCCCGGGATACGAACATCTGCGGCCGCGTGGTCGCCGCGGTGTAGGTCGCAACCGTGATCGCTGCTGCGCCGATCAGAATGATATGACCGATCATGCTCACTGCCAGGAACGTGTAGCTGCCGATAGCGAGCGAAAACGAAAGCGCCCACATCCAGCCCAGCAACTGGAATACCATGTGGCGGACCCCAAAATCGGGGATGTGGCGCAGCGGGCTTTGCTCATGATCGAAAATGAAGTTCCATAGGTAAGTGACAAAATTTCTCACGGCTTGTTCCTCTCATCAAAGTTTCACTGGCCTAAACGGTTGATGAGCGGAGTGACATATGGCCATTGGGGCATGACGCGCGGACGGCCTCAATGCTTGGTCACGCGCACCAGTGACCAGTCATAACCGAGTTCCTTCGTCCGTCCTTCGAGGAACGACCGCGTCGCGGCGCTGGGCCGGGCATCGCGGGCGAGGAGCCAGAGATAGCGCCCCGATGGCTCGCCAACGATCGACCAGCTGTAGTCATCGGCATGATCGAGCACCCAGTAATCGCCATAGAACGGGCCAAAGAATGAAACCCTGAGCTTGGCGCCGGTCTGGCTGTCGGCGATCTTCGCCTTGCCGGTTGCGGACTTGAGCTTGCCGTCCACACTGCCCTGACGGCAAATATTCAGCACACGAATGGACCCATCGCCATTGCGCGAATAATCCGCCGTTACCGCCTCGCAGCCGCGCTGGAACGGCGCTTCGTAGCGTGCGATCTCAAACCAACGGCCAAGGTAGCGTTCGATATCGACCGATTTGGCAGGCTGGGGAACGGCGCGGTTGCCAACCGGTCCGCGCGACAGGCTCGCACAACCGCCCGAGGCCCAAGCCAGCGAAGCTATTATTGCGATTGATGCAAGTTTCTTCATGGCCATTGCGCTACCTTTCCTGCCGCAGGAAGGTTCCTGCGCATCGCTGTATCGACCAAACGAATTTCCTCACCGATTGGATCAATCCGGCGCTTCAGCAGGGGCCGCCTGCCGGACCCCTTCCGGCGCGATGCAACGTTCGGCCAGCATGCGGCCTGAAAGCCAGGCGCATTCGACGCGGGGCCCAAGCAACCAGTCGCCGCAGGTGCCGAGCCCGATGGTGGAGTTCCATAAGGCGCCGTCGCCGGTCCCCGCCGAAAGCGCATAGCGCCAGCGGTGCGACACGGCGGCAATCGGCTCGGGGATCGCGCAGCCCGCCGCGTTCGCCAGAGCTGCGTGCAACATCGTCGAGATAACTTCCTTCGGCGCTTCCAGCCTGTCGCCTGACCACGCCGCACTGGCCTGTACGACCCATGCTTCCGGGCACGACCGACCGGGTTTCGCACTGTTGCGCGCCGCCCAAGCGATATCGCCCCGGTTGCGGATCACTGGAGGGACACCGTCAAGCGGTCGATCGAACACGAACATGCCAGTCCAGCACGGCTGCGACCGCGCCATCAAGGCGGTCCGCGCCATGGGGAAATCGTGCAGCGAGAGGATCGCCGCTGCCTGTTCTGCCGGGATTGCCAGAACGACAACGTCGAACGGCCCGGCTTCGCCTTGCGCGCTCGTCAGCCACCATTTGCCGGCCTTGCGCGCAATGGTCGAAACCAGATGCCCCCACGTCACCGCGTGGGCTGAGGCCATCTGCCGGATAATCGCATTCATTCCGGGGATGCCAACCCATGCTTCGGCACCCGCCAGCGGCCAGGGCGCGGCGATACCCAGATCGCTCCAGGTGCCGACCAGCCGCCTGAAGGCGGGATCGCGTGCGGTAAAATATTGCGCTCCGTGATCGAAGGTCACTTCACCCAGCGACGTCTCCAGCCGCCGGGTCGACATGCGGCCTCCAGGCCCGCGGCCCTTGTCAAACAGAGCGACGGAATGTCCGGAATCCTTCAGGGCATCGGCGCAGGCAAGGCCTGCCATACCGGCGCCGATGATTGCGTAATCCATCGTGGCTCTAGCGTTTGTTCATCAGGGCAAGCACTTCCTTGCGGCTGTCCGGATTATCCAGGAAGCAGCCCAGCATCCGGCTGGTCACCATGCCGACCCCGTGGGTCTTGACCCCGCGCCCGGTCATGCAGCCGTGTTGCGCCTCGATCACCACGGCAACGCCTTGCGGCTTCAAATTGTCCCAGATTGACTGGGCGACCTGCGCGGTCAGTCGTTCCTGCACTTGCAGTCGCTCGGCATAGCCATGCAGCACCCGGGCAAGTTTCGAGATACCTACGACACGGTCCGACGGCAGGTAGGCGATCGACGCCGTGCCCGCGATGGGCGCCATGTGGTGTTCGCAATGAGATTGGAACGGAATGTTTCTCAGCAGCACGATCTCGTCGTAGCCGCCCACCTCGTCGAAGGTTCTGGCGAGGTGCTGGCCTGGGTCTTCGTCATAGCCCTGGCAATATTCGCGCCAGGCGCGGGCGACGCGCTGGGGCGTATCGGCAAGCCCCTCGCGGTCGGGATCGTCGCCCGCCCAGCGGATCAGATTGCGGATCGATTCCCGGATTTCATCGGGAACGAAGAGCTTGCCCGCGACCGGGGCAAACTGACGATTGCTCGCTGCGTAATTCATCGGTTTATCCTTTCCGCAATCATCCGGCCTTGCCTCATTGTTAGCCGGCCAGCGCCCCGATCAGCGCCACCAGCAGGATGGCGATGCCCTGAAACAGCACCCGCTGGGTCATCATCCGGTTCTGCTTCACGCCAAATTCCTTGCGCGTCGCAGCTTCGTTGCCGCGCAGCAGTGCGCCGTCACGGAAGAAGGCCATCAGGCCCCTGACGAGCGCGGTGGCGGCGGCAAGCGCGAACCCGCCAATCAGCAGCACCAACAGAAAAGTCATGGCGGAGATCCAGGCGTGCTTCACCCAAGCCGCCGGGCGATTCCGGCGTTCTCGCAAGCATCGCCGTTTTCGCAGGGAACCGGGGAATGCCAACATGTCCATAAGGGCACTTCCCGCGCCAGCACCCATCGGCTATCCAGCGCGCAACCATGTCACTGACCGCCATGATCGGGACAAGCCCCATTGCCGCCGTCATCAGCAATCCGCGGTTGCCGGACAATCCGATTGTCGAATGCAACGACGCTTTTGTTGCGTTGACCGGTTACAACCGCGAAGAAATCGTCGGCCACAATTGCCGGTTTCTGTCAGGCGCGGGCACCGAACCCTGGCTGACCGAGATGCTGCGCAATGGCATCCGTCGCCGCCAGCCGGTGATGGTCGAGATCCTCAACTACAAGAAGGATGGCACGCCGTTCCGCAACGCCGTGATGGTCGCGCCGATCTTCGACGCTGCTGGCGAGCTTGAGTATTTTCTCGGTTCACAGGTCGAAATCGCCGAAGATGTGGCGCGGGCGAACGATGCGCGGCGTGAGGCGGCCCATGACCGGGTGGCCGCTCTCAGCCGCCGTCAGCGCGAAGTCCTGGTGCAATTGGCCGCGGGAAAACTTAACAAGCAGATCGCCTATGAATTGGGCCTTAGCGAGCGCACGGTGAAAATGCACCGTGCCGCGGTTTTCACGGCGCTTGGCGTGCGCACCAGCGCCGATGCCATACGTCTGGCGATCGAGGCCGGATATTGAAGGCCAGGTCAAACCTTGCCCAACGGACAGTGTTCCTCCGTTCCGGCAAGCATTGGCAATTATCGATGGGACTGAGACCGATGTGGTCGCGGGCGAGTTCGACCCGGTGTTCCTGCTCGCGGCGGGGCCGTTCCTGCTGCTCGGGCTCGCCTCGGCGGTCACGGTCGTGGTCATGGGCCGGCCGCGCGTGGGCAGCGATCATCGGGATGGGACGGGGCCAAGAGCCTGTTCTATTCGACCGGTCTTGCCGAAGGGGCCGAAACCATCGCCGCCTTCATCGCCATGTGTCTGTGGCCGCAGCAGTTCCCGGCCATCGCCCTCGGTTTTGCCGAGCTATGTTTGCTGACCGTGGTCCAGAGGAGTGTGGTTGCCCGCAGGGTGTTCGGCGATGCAGGCTCATGATTCGGCCGGTAAAAGGTCTTACTCCCGCCGTCCGATCATTTCCGCCAACGCGCCACGAAAAACCCGTCGAGCCCGCCCTGGTCGGCCAGCATCCCTGGATCGGTGCGCAGCCAGCCTTCGGGCGTGGGGGCAAGGCCCTCGGGCAGTTCTTCCGCGCGAATCGGGTCGGGGGTCAAGGCCACCCTGTCTACCTGCGCGTCCGCCTCCTCGCGCTCGAGCGAGCAGACCGCATAGACCAAAAGCCCGCCCGGCTTGGTCCAGCCCGCCGCGCGTTCGATCAGCGCCGCCTGTAATTGCGCCATCTCGGCAATCTGGCGTGCACCGATGCGGTGGAGCACATCGGGATGGCGGCGGCAGGTGCCGGTGGCGGTGCAGGGGGCGTCGAGCAGCACCGCGTCGAACGCAGCGGCGCATTGCCATTCGAGCGCGTCGGCTTTGATGACTTCGGCGCTTAGCCCGGTGCGGGCGAGATTGGCCTGCAAGCGTTCCAGCCGCTTGGCGCTGGCATCGAGCGCGGTCACCCGCCAGCCGGCCGCGGCCAGTTGCAGCGTCTTGCCGCCAGGCGCGGCGCAGAGGTCGAGAACGGTCCTGCCCCCGGAGTCATTGCCGCCCGCGCCGAGCAGCCTCGCCGGCAGGCTGGCGGCAAGATCCTGCACCCACCAGGCGCCTTCCGCGAAGCCGGGAAGCCGCTCGATCATTTCGCCGCGCGGCAGGCGCAGATGGCCGGGCATCAGCGACACGCCGCCCAGCTCCTCCGCCCAACGCGCGGTTTCGGCAGGATCGCGCAGCACGAGGTCGAGCGGCGGCGGCACGGCAAGCGCGGCGGCAATCGCGCCCGCCCGCTCGCCCCAGCGCGCGGCGACGACGGGGGGAAGCGTCGGCGCATCGGGCAGGCGCACCTCGCGCTTCACCAGCGCCGAAAACACTCCATGCGCCAACCGGCGCGGCCCACCCGCCAGCAACGGCAAGCCGGTCGCGATCACCGCGTGCGGCGGAGTATTGAGCCGCAACCAACCGGCCAGCATCAGCCTTAGCGCCGCTCGCGGTTTGGCGTCTTCGGGAAGAGCCTGCTTGGTGGCGGTGTCGATCAGGGTATCGAGATCGGTCAGCCAGCGCAGCGCTTCGCCGGCGAGGGCGCGGGCCAGCGCCCGGTCGGCGTCGGCGCGGATGCCCTGCAGCGCCAGCTGGGCGGCCTGGTCGAGCGTCTCGCCCCGGCGCAGCACTGCATCGCAAAGGCGCAGCGCAGCCTTGCGCGCGGGGAGGCCGGGGATGTCCATCGCTCCGCCCTAGAGCATCGCGCGGAAAAGTGGGAACCGGTTTTCCGCGGACGGCGATGCGGCACCTTGAGGCGCGAGATTGCATTGCCGGGCTAGCCGGTGCATCGACTGGCGGATGACCAAGCGCGTCACCAAACGGCCCAAGCCGTTCGCCAAGCCCGCCCACTGGAGCGATGCGCCCGCGCCAACGCCGCAGGCGGCGAAAGAAGAAGAAGACCCCGATGGCCTCTCGCCCACCCGCTATGGCGACTGGGTGAAAAAGGGCATCGCGGTGGATTTTTGACGGGCACTCACGTGCTCGTCACCCCGGACGTGATCCGGGGGCCCCGCTACCTTAGCCGGCCTTGCAGAAGAAAAGCGGGATCCCGGGTCAAGCCCGGGATGACAGAGAAAAGGTGCATCTACAGTCCCAAGTGCCTACGGCAGGATATCGATCGGCGTACCGTCGCCGACCGCATCCCACAGCGCTTCGATCTCCTCGTTCGACACGGCGATACAGCCGTCGGTCCAATCGCCCGGTACCCGCCCGGTAGGCAGGCCGTTGGGCTGGCCGTGGATGAAGATTAGCCCGCCCGGACTGCGGCCCTGCCCTGCCGCATGGGCGCGGTCCCCGGCATTGGGATAAGAGATGTGCAGCGAGAGATAGAAGCTGCTGTTCGGATTGCCGTAATCGATGGTGTAGCGCCCTTCCGGCGTGCGTTCGTCGCCCTGGAAGCGCTTGTGGCCCTCGGGGGCGTCGCCCAGCTGGATACCTTCGATGGTATGGGCGAGGCGCCCGCCCGAATAGAGTTCCATCGACCGCGCCGATTTGATGACCCGGATGTAGTCGATCTCCGGCAGCGCGAGCGGCGCCTCTGCCCTTGCGGCGCCGGCAAGCAAGGTGAGGCCGAGCGCCAGACCCGAGCGCAGGTTAATATGCTTCGACAAGCTCAGCATGAGCGGGTTTGATCCTGTCCGCCTGAAATAGATCCCGCTCAGCCTGAGCCTGTCGAAGGCCGCGCGCAACCCCCTGAATTAGTCCACAAACGGGTCGCGCACCAGGATCGTGTCCTCACGTTCGGGCGAGGTGCTCACCAGCGCCACCGGTGTGTCGATCAGTTCCTCCACCCGCCGGATGTACTTGATCGCCTGGGCTGGCAAATCCGCCCAGCTCCGCGCGCCGGCGGTGGTATCGGCCCAGCCGTCCATTTCCTCGTAGATCGGCTCGACCGCGGCCTGGTCGGCGGCGTGGCTGGGGAAATAGTCGAGAACCTTGTCTCCCAGCCGATAGCCGGTGCAGATCTTCACTTTCTCCAGCCCGTCGAGCACGTCGACTTTGGTGAGCGCGATGCCGGTGACGCCCGAGATGGCGCAGCTCTGGCGGGTCAGCACCGCGTCGAACCAACCGCAGCGGCGCTTGCGCCCCGTGACCGTGCCGAATTCATGGCCGCGCTCGCCCAGCCGCTGGCCGACTTCGTCTTCCAGCTCGGTGGGGAACGGACCCGCCCCGACGCGGGTGGTATAGGCCTTGACGATGCCGAGGACGAAGCCGGTCGCCGCCGGGCCGAGGCCAGAGCCCGAAGCCGCCGTGCCGGAGACCGTGTTCGAACTTGTGACGAACGGATAGGTGCCGTGATCGACATCGAGCAGCACGCCTTGCGCGCCCTCGAACAGGATGCGCTTGCCTTGCTTCCTCGCCTCGCCGAGCGTGCGCCAGACCGGCTTGGCGAAAGGCAGGACGAAAGCGGCGATGTCCCACAGGTCGTCGAGCAGGCGCTTGCGATCGATCGGCGGCTGGCCGAAACCGGCGCGCAGCGCGTCGTGGTGGGCGCAGATACGGTCGATCTGGGGGTCGAGGTCGTCGAGATGGGCGAGATCGCAGACGCGGATGGCGCGGCGGCCGACCTTGTCCTCATAGGCCGGGCCGATGCCGCGCCGGGTGGTGCCGATCTTGCCGGCGCCGCTGGCATCCTCGCGCAGGCCGTCGAGATCGCGGTGGAAGGGGAGGATCAGAGGGGCGTTCTCCGCCACTTGCAGGTTCTCGACGGTGACATTGACCCCCTGCCCCTTGAGCTTGGCCACTTCGTCGCGGAAGTGCCAGGGATCGAGCACCACGCCATTGCCGATGATCGACAGCGTGCCCCGCACGATGCCCGAGGGCAGCAGGCTGAGCTTGTAGGTCTGGTCGCCGACCACCAGCGTATGCCCGGCGTTGTGCCCGCCCTGGAAGCGCACCACGGCATCGGCCCGGCTCGCCAGCCAATCGACGATCTTGCCCTTGCCCTCATCGCCCCACTGGGCGCCGATGACGGTGACGTTGGCCATGGATACAGTCCTTCACCTGCCAGAGTGACCCCATTGCGCCCTTCGACAGGACTCGGCACAAGGGGTGGACCGTTGGGCAGATTGGCCCGCAAACGGCGCGGCCCCTAGGCTCTGGCATGGCGTGGAGTCAAGCCGGGACCGCGAAATTGATGGGAGAGCGGCGATGTTCCTCAAGGGACACATGCAGAATGCCTATGTGACGCACAACCTCGACAAGGCGATGGAGATCATCGGCAACCAGTTACGGGATGGAGCCATTCCAGCGAATCGACCCGGTGCTGACGATCAAGACGCCCAAGGGCAATCAGCCGATGTCCAATCGCGTCGCCTCATACTGGGCGGGCGGGCTCAACATCGAAGTGATCGAGCCGGTCTCGGGTTATGTCGATGACTATGTCGCGATGCTTCCCGCCGACAAGACCGACGCCGTGCCGCGCTTCCACCACATCTCGCTGCGCCGCGACGACGAAGCGGCGATGCGGGCGGAAATCGCCGCGCTGGGGCTGCCGCTCGCGTTCGAAGGGCCATTGACCAGCGAGGCGGATATTCCGCCGCTGATCTTCGTCTACCTCGACGGACGGGCATCGCTTGGCCACTACATCGAGTTTACCTGGAAGAGCCCGGAGGCATGGAAATTCGTTGGCTGGCCGGAAGGACGGCCGGTGTGGTGAGCACCGTGGTCCAATACGGAGTGGAAGTGCCCGAGCCGCTGCCGCCGGAATTGACACTCGCCTATGGCCCGCACGAGCGGCACAGGATCGATTTCTGGCGAGCCCAGGGCGCGCAAGGTCCCGCGCCGCTGATCTTCTTCGTCCACGGCGGTGCCTGGGCGCGCGGGGACAAGGCACTCGACACCGGCTACTGGAAGCAAACCTGGTTTCCCGGGCACGGCTTTGCCCTGGCCTCGATAAATTACAGGCTGGTGCCGCAAGCGACGCTCGAACAGCAGGCCGAGGATGCCGCGACCGCGCTGAAGGCCGTGATCGACCGGGCGGAGGAACTGGGCGTGGATACCGCGCGGATCGTGCTGCTGGGGCACAGCGCCGGGGCGCATCTGGTCTCGCTGCTGGGCACCGACGAGACATGGCTTGAGGCGGCGGGCCTGTCGTTTGCCCACGTCGCCGGCGTGATCGGCAACGACGGCGCCGCCTATGACGCGCCAGTACAAATCGCGGCGATCAGCCCGGATTGGCGCGGTGCATTCATCGATGCCTTCGGCGACGAGCCCGAACGCCAGCGCCGCCTCTCGCCGCGATTCCACGCCGCGGCGCCCAACGCTCCGCACTTCCTGCTGCTGCACATGCCCCACCGCGGCGACGGCGGCATCCCGCAGATGGCAGACCTGGCCAGCGCGCTGCAGGCGGCGGGCTCGACCGCGCGGATCGTGCAAGTGGACGCTTCGGTGGAAAGCGGCCATCACGAACTCAACCTGCTGATGGGCAAGCCAGGGCATGGAACCACCGTTGCGGTGGAAGCGTGGCTTGGGGAGGTGCTGGGATGAACGAAGCGATGCTGCGCAGCTATCTCGATGGCTGGGCCAAGGTCTGCTGCTCGACACCCGAAAGCGTCGTGGCGATGGTGGCCGGGGCGCATCCCGAGGTGCGCTTTACCGACGTCAATTCGCCCAATGTGCACATCGGCCATGACGGCATCCGCCACATCTGTTCGCTCGGCACCGCCAAGTATTCGGGCGTATCGGCCGCGTGGCGCGACCTGTTGTGCGACGGGGCGAACTGGTCGATCCGCTGGACGTTCTCGGGCGACCGGCCGGATGGCTCGCGCTTCAGCGCCGAGGGCGCCAGCGCCGGACGGCTGGCGCAGGACGGCCGAGTGATCGAGCACACCGACTACTGGAACCGGGCGGGAATACAGGGAGGGGCATGATGAAGCTATCCGGATGGGCAATCGGGGGACTGGTTATGCTGGCGCTCGCCGCCGCGCCAATCGCGGCAGCGGCGCAGGAAGGCGTCATGGCGCGCTCGACGGTGAAGGGCGATCCGCAGGCCGTCTGCGGCCACCGCGCCTATGTGACCAATTCCTATTCGAACACGCTTTCGGTGATCGATCTGGCTGAAATGAAGCTGGTGGCCTCCCTCCCCACCGGGCATGCGCCGGTCAATCCGACGTTCAACCGCGATTGGACCAGGCTCTATTTCTCCAATGTCGAGGACGGCACGCTGTCGATCGTCGATAGCAAAAGCGGGACGATAACCGGCACGATCTCCGCCGGGAGGCCGCGTCCATCGGGCCTGCGCTTCCTGCCCGACGGCCAGCGGCTGGTCATCTCCTATATCGGCGCGAAAACCAGCGATCCCGGCGCGCTCGGGATCATGGATCTCGCCAGCGGCAAGCTCGGGAAGGTCATCCCGGTCCAGGCCCAGTCCGAACGCTTCGACATCACGCCCGATGGCAAGCGCGCCTATGTCGCCAATCTGGTGGCGCAGACCGTCTCGGTGGTCGATCTCGAGGCGGGCGCGGTGGTGGCGACGATCCCGATGCCGGAGAAATACCCGTTCAACGTGCTGGTCTCGCCCAAGGGCGCGCGGGCGTTCGTCGGCAATGTCATGGGCAGCAGCATTGTCGAGATCGACACCGCGACCAATACTGTCGTCCAGATCATCAGGACCGCCGCCGGGCCCAACGGCATGACCTTTACGCCGGACGGCGACAACATCCTGTTCACCGCCGTCTACGCCGGGCGCTTGCAGGCTTACAATCTGAGCGCGAAAGTGGTCAACGAAGGGAGCCATGTCGGCCTGCTGCCGGGTTTTGTCCGCCTCGCTCCCGATGGCCTGCGCGGCGTGCTGGTGCGGCCTTACGGGCGGCAGGTCTCGGTGTTCGACGGTACGACCCTGCAGGTCATCGCGAACATCGAGACGGGGATCGGACCTTCGACCGTGGCTATTTGCGGGAATCCGTGAGAGGCCGGTTCGCAATGGGCGGGAGAGAGCGATGGAATACGATCTGATCGTCCGGGGCGGCTACGTCGTCGATGGCACCGGCCTGCCCAGGCGGCGCGTCGATGTCGGGGTGAAGGATGGCCGGATCGCCAGGCTGGCAAGGCTGGAAAGCGCCAGGGCTAGCGAGGAAATCGACGCCAAGGGCCGCATTGTCGCCCCCGGGATCGTCGATGCCCACACCCACTACGATCCGCAGATCACGTTCGATCCCTATGCGACGATGAGCTGCTTTCACGGCGTCACCACCGTGCTGGCCGGCAACTGCGGCTTCTCCGCCGCGCCGGTTCGCCGCGAGGATCTTGAGTTCCTCAAGGGCGTCTTCGCCCGGGTCGAGGATATGGATCCGGTAGCGCTCGGCGGCGTGCGCTGGGACCGGTTCGAGACCTTCCCCGAATTCATGGCCTATCTGAAGGGCAATCTCGGGATCAATTTCGCCTGCTATGTCGGCCATTCCAACGTGCGCCGCTGGGTGATGGGTGAGGCCGGCAGCGAGCGCGCGGCGACGGCGGAGGAGCTGGCCGAAATGCGCCGCCTGGTGCGCGAGGCAATGGATGCGGGGGCGGCTGGCTTTTCGACCTCGCTCTCGCCGACCCACAGCGATCTGCAGGACCGGCCGGTGCCGTCGCGCCTCGCCGATGACGAGGAAGTGCTGGCGCTGGCCGAAGAGGCCGGGCGCCATGGCGCGGGCTCGATCTGCTTCCTGCCGCTGGGCACGACAAGGGGGCTGACGGCGGAGGACCACGAATTCATCATCGAGATCGGTCGCCGCTCGGGCCTCCCGGTGATCATCCAGGGGCTGGGCGCGCGCAGCAAGGTCGATGTGCCGGGCACCGGCTGGGACGATGCCGTGGTCAGCCTCGACAAGGCGCAGGCTGAAGGCGCGCCGTTCTATTCGATGCTGGGGGCCAAGCCGTTCGACCGGGCGGTGGACTTCGACGAAACCAACCACCACTGGCGCGGCGCCTTCGGCTGGCACGACATGACCCGGCTGCCGATCGAGCAGCGCCGCACGCTGCTTAAGGACCCCAAGGCGCGCGAGGAGCTGCGCTTCGGCATCGAGAATTCGAACAAGGATCCCGCCAAGGGCACTACCCTGTCGCCGCCGCAATGGGATCAGGTGTTCATCGAAAGCTCGCCGACGATGAGCTTCGAGGAACACCAGGGCAAAAGCATCGGGCAGCTTGGGAGCGAGCGGCAGCAGGCCCCTGGCGATTTCGCGCTCGATCTGGCGCTGGCCGACGATTTCGTCACCAAACTGCGCTGGCGGATGGACGGGCCGGAATGGGCCGGCGCCTTGCGCAAATCGCAGCGCGACCCGCGCATGATCATCGGCACATCCGACGGCGGCGCCCACCTCGCCAAGGACGACCAGGCCGACTGGAGCAGCTATTTCCTCCAGCGCTGGGTGCGCGAGGAGAAGATGTGGACGCTGGAGGAAGGCGTGCGCGCGGTGACGCAAGTCCCCGCCGCTTTGCTCGGCTTCGCCGACCGCGGCATATTGCGCACCGGCGCCTGGGCCGACATGATGATCTTCGACGCCGACGAGATCGCGCCGACTTACAAGGAGTTCGTCCCCGATCTGCCGGGCGGCGCCAAACGCTACAAGGCCTATGGCAAAGGCGTTTACGCGACCATCGTCAACGGGGTGCCTATCGTGCTGGACGGCGCGCTGACCGGGCGGCTGCCGGGCATGGTGGTCGCGCCCCAGTAAATCGCGTTAGTAATTCGCCTTATCGAGAAGATTGAAACGGGGAGGATTTCCATGTTCAACGCCCGCATCGCCGGAACTGCCGTCGTCGCCTTGACGCTGGCCCTGACCTCACTCGCGTCCTGCGCTGCCCGCTTCGGCTGCGCCCGGTCTGGCCGCGCCGGCAGATGTCGTGGACTGGACCGGGCGCGATCCAGCGCTGGAGAAGAGCCCCGGGGCCGCGGTCTACCGCGAGACCTGCGCCGCCTGCCACGATGCCGGAGCCGATCGCGCGCCGCAGCGGGCCAATCTCGGCGACTATGACACCCGAAGCGATCCAGCGCGCGCTGACCGATGGCGCGATGAGCCGCAGGGCGAGGCGCTGACGGCGGAACAGCGGGGCCAGGTCGCCGAATATATCACCGGGCGCAAGCTGGGCGCGGCCACGGCGGAAGGCGCGCTCAAGATGTGCACCGGCAATGCCGCGCGGTTCGATCTGGCCGAGGCGCCCGCTTTCACCGGCTGGGGGCTCGATCCGGCCAGCACCCATGCGATCCCCGCGGCGGTCTCGGCGGCATCAATCGCGGCCAATGCGCGGCAAGCTCAAGCTCAAATGGGCCTTCGGCGCGCCGGGCTCGCAGCGGATGCGCTCGCAGCCCGGCAATGGCGGCGGGCGCGATCCTCGTCGGCAACCAGAACGGCTCGGTCTATGCGCTCGACCGGGAGAGCGGCTGCGTGCGCTGGGCCTTTCCCGGCCATGGCCGAAGTGCGCACCGGCATTGTCGTCAGCCCCTGGCGCGCGGGCGACGCAAGCGCGCGTCCCACCGTCTTTTTCGGCGACGTCATGGGCAATGTCTATGCGGTGGACATGCTCGACGGGCGCAGCTCTGGAAGATGAAGGCCGATCCCCATCCCGCCACGATCATCACCGGCACGCCGACGCTGCATCGCGGCACGCTCTATGTCCCGGTCTCGTCGAACGAGGAGGCTTTCGCCACCAGCCCGGGCTATGCCTGCTGCAATTTTCGCGGCTCGGTGGTCGCGCTCAATGCCGCCACGGGCCGCGACGCGGTGGCGGCGCTATCTGGTGCCTCCGGCCAAAGTTACCGGCACCAGCAAGAGCGGGCTGGACAAGCTCGGCCCCTCGGGCGTCGCGGTGTGGAACAGCCCGCTGGTCGATGCCAGGCGCGGCCTGCTGATCTTCGCGACCGGCGACAATTATTCGCTGCCCGCCACCGGACTGAGCGACGCGGTGGTCGCGCTCGATCTCGGCGACCGGGCGCATCCGCTGGCACTATCAGGCCCTGGCTGGCGACGCCTGGAATGTCGCCTGCGTGTTCAAGACCAGCGATCCTGCCCCGACGAGAATGCGCCGGACTTCGATTTCGGCGCGGGGACGGTGCTCGCCAAGGGCGGCAACGGCCGCGACTATGTGCTGGCCGGGCAGAAGTCGGGCTGGGTCTATGCGCTCGATCCGGCGACTGGCAGGCTGGCGTGGAAAACCCGCGTCGGGCGCGGCAGCCCCTCGGGCGGCGTGCATTTCGGCATGGCGGCCTCGGATGGCCGCCTGTTCGTGCCGATCACCGATCACTTCGCTTTCGGCCCCACCGATTTCCCCGCCTCGCCCGGGGCTCTATGCGCTCGACATCGCGACGGGCGGCATTCGTCTGGAAGGCGCCCTCGCCGGTGACCAGCTGCGCGACGATGGTCTGCCATCCCGGCTACGGCGGCTCGGTGACGGTGACCGGCGGCGTGGTGCATGGCCGGGGCCGACGATGGCCACTTGCGGCTGTTCGACGCCGCGACTGGCAAGCTGCTGTGGGAAGACAACACCATGCGCGACTTCCCACGGTCAACGGCGTCGCCGCTCGCGGCGGCTCGATCAGCGGCGGGGTCGCGCCGATCGCCTGGAAGGGCACGGTGATCGTGCCTTCGGGCTATGGCTTTGCTTCCAAGCCGAAGGGCAATGTGCTGCTGGTTTATGGGGTGGAGTGAGAGGAACTTGCGCGAGAATAAGTCCCTCTCCATTTTCGCGAAGTGCAAATGGGGAGGTGGCGCCCGCGAAAGCGGGTGACGGAGGGGTAATGCCGCGCAAGAAAGAGCCACGGAACATATCGAAGGCGCGCCAACTCCGCCGGGAAATGACCCTTCCCGAAGTGCTGCTATGGAACCTGCTTCGCCGCTCGCCCGATGGCGTGCATTTTCGCCGGCAGCACGAGGCCGGCGATTATTTCCTCGATTTCTATTGTGCCCGGGCGAAATTGTGCATCGAGGTGGATGGCATCGCCCACGACATGGGCGACCGCCCGAAACGGGACGAAGTGCGGAATGCGGTGCTGGCGGCGATGGGCATCGAGACGATGCGCATACCCGCCAGCGAAGTGCTCAAATCGCCCGAGGATGTCGCCGAGGCGCTGGTGCGGTATTGCAAGCGATGAACACCCCTCCGTCAGCCGCCGCAGTGCGAATGCGGACGTCCCGATTGTCCGAAGGAAAAACGGAGAGGGTATCCGGCGCTGCGCAAAATACCCTCTCCATTTTCACGAGGTGCAAATGCGGAGGTGGCTGCGCGCAAAGCGGTGACGGAGGGGTTCATATCAATCCCCCACCCGCATCACCATCACCTTGTTCCCGTCCGGATCGCGGAAATAGGCGGCGTACATGTTGCGCTCCGCCTCGCCGCGCGGGCCGGGAGGGCCTTCGCAGCTGCCGCCATGGGCAAGCGCTGCGGCATGCGCGGCATCGACCGCGGCGCGGCTCGGGGCGGCGAACATGACCTGGCTGCCGTTGCCCACGCAAGCCTCGCCCTCGCGCGGGGTGCCGACGATGAAAATGCCGCCCTCCGCCCCGCGATAGCCGGCCATGCCGTGGCCGGTCGATCACCCGGGAGGCGCCGAGGGTGGCGGTAACGGCGTCGTAGAAGGCGATGGCGCGCTTGATGTCGCTGGTGCCGAAGCGGGCTCCTGTCAGCATGGGGGTTCCTTTTTGGTTAGTGGCTGCGGCACCGTCGAAGGATCGGAGACGCTCTGCTTTTAAGCTCGCTTTGGGAAGCGCCATGCACCACCGAGCATCGGATTTCCCAATTGCGTGAGCATGCTTCCTGAAGCGTAGTTCTCGCAGATCGCCAGCACGTCTTTGTCCGGCTTGGCATTCGAGGACAACATGCCCAATAACTGCCGTTAAAGGATCAAGTTCCTGTCTTCTTAAGCTCATTTCTGCAGAGTTTGGGCGTTGCCATTCGCCCGTTCGTCAAGTGCCTCAACGGCTGATCGGCAAGTCGGAAATAAAGGCTGACAGTCGGATACTGACTTTGCCGATGATTGATGCATTCCGAGAACTTATCAATTTCCGACCCTTGCATTAAGTATCGGACAGCGCATGCACCGACGTTGTGTTACTAAATCGAGATTCGATCCGGTTCGTCATACAGTTCTTCAACCTTGGCGCGAACTTCGATACCGCATCGTCTACTTTGATGCGACATGGAAGGCTTCAAGTCGAAGTGGCCGGCCATAAGCTACCACTCAGATCAGCTCCTGCAGTGATTGCGGCCGCATCAACACTGTGCGAAACATCAATCATATTGGCCTCTCCGTCAATGTCAGGAATGCGATAGCGTAGAATTTCGCGTCTCAGCAACTTGCCGTTGTGATGCAATCGAGGTGACCGGCTCTGAAACCAGATTTCGCCGGAATTCAACAATCTCCCTCACCCCACCCCCTCCGCCAACTTCCGCCTCGCAAACGCCCGCGCCTCCGCCGGTTTGATCTTCGCCGTATCGGTAAAATCCAGATCGCCCTGCCCGATGAACAGCACCTTCCTCGGCACCTTGTAGGCCGCCAGCCGCGCTTTCAGGAACGCGATCACCTCCGCCTCGCTCAGCTCGCTGCCCTCCACCCGCACCACGCAGCTCACCACCATTTCGCCCAGAGTCTCGTGCGGCACGCCGGTGGTCTTGCAGACCTTGACCCCGGGGCAGTTGCACAGCGTCCAGTCGACCTCGACCGGCGACACGTTCGCCCCGCCGGTCTTGACGATGTCGTTGATCCGGCCCTGGAACACGAGGCGATCGCGCTCGTCGATGAAGCCGCCGTCGCCGGCGTGGTAGAAGCCCTCGGCGTCGAAGCACTCCTCGGGCGGCACGCCGATGTAGCCGAGCATCAGCGTCGGGCCCTTGATGGCGAACTCGCCGGTTTCGCCGCGCTTGAGCGTCTGGCCGGTCTCGGGATCGACCACCTTGATCGTGTTGCCCGGCAGCGCGCCGCCGTTGCAGCCCTTCCACAGCTCCTCGGGCGAGCCGCAGGGGTAGGCGGCGGAGATGGTGAAGGTCTCGGTCGCGCCGTAGGTGGCGTGGGGTTCGATCCAGTCGGTCGAGATCGACTTCTGCGGGCGGCGCAGGTTCTGCGCGGGTTCGAAATAGTGGAAGCTGGAGAGGTCCGCCGCGTCCCAGCCCTCGGCGTCCTCCAGCTGCGCCCACTGGTGCGGCCAGCAATAGGGCATCGAGACGCGCTCCTTCTCGAACAGCCGCACCGACTCCGCCGGATCGAACATGCCGCTGGAGGATCAGCGCGCCCCCCGCCGCCAGCGTGCCGCCGAGCGAGATGGAGAAATTGCCCGACCAGAACAGGCCGTTGGGCGACCAGCAGCGCACTTCGTGCTCGGGCCGGTAGTTGTAGATGCGCACCCAGCGCCAGCTCTGGATATTGACGCCCCGGTGGGCGTTCAAGACGCCCTTGGGCTTGCCGGTGCTTGCCCGAGGAGAAGAACAGCAGCGCCGGGTCGGAGGGATGGACTGTGCGGCGCGGGCTTCGACGCGTTCGGGGACGACATTGGCGCCGTGGGCGAGGAATTGGTCCCAGCTTTCGATCGCGCCCTGCGCCGGGCCATCGCCCAGCATGGCGATGCGGCGAAGGAACGGGAATTTCACCGAAGCGAACTTACCCTGCTCGGCGCTGGCAATCGCCGGTTCCAGCTCCCGCAACATCGCGGCGAAGTCCTTCCCCGCTACATTCCGCTCGAACAGAAGCACCGAAACCCCCGAAATGCCGCAGCAACGCTTCGAGCTCGTCGGGGGTCGAAAAGGTCGACAAGCCCACCGCCACCCCGCCCGCCATGGCAATGCCGAAGCAGCTCGACACCCATTCGAGCCGGTTGGTCATCAGCATGCCGACATATTCGCCCTTGCCCAGCCCGCAGGCGATCAGCGCGCGGGCGACTTCGTTCGCGCGCTCCCACAGCTCGTCGTAAGTCCAGCGGGCGGTCGCCGCGTCGCCCTCGAACGTAACCAGCGCCTCGCGCGGGCCATAACGCTCGCGCACTTCGGCGAGGAAGCCCGGCAGGGTCAGCGCGCCGAGGCCCGGCTCTTCCTCCAGCGGGACGCCGCGAATGATCGCCGGTTGCTCGGACATTCCTCTCGCCGCTCCCTGTTGACTGGCGGTGCGCTTTGCTTGACGTTGCAGGGAAACCAGAGCGCTCTCAAGCGCAAAGTGGCGGGGATGGGATGGTGGCAATCGTCGATGCGGATTTCCGGGCGGTGCGCGTGGCGGACGAGTTCGAGCTGATCGACTCGCCGGGCGTCGCGGCGCGAATCCGCGGCGATCTGGCCGGGGCGCCCGACGCCCGGCTGATCCTGACGCCGCCGATCTACTATTCGCTCGCCAACGGTGTCGCCGACAACCGCGCGATCAATGACGCAATGGTGGCTGCCGCCAAGGCCCGTCCCGGCGCGCGTGCCTGCGGGGTGGTCGAGCCCAAGTACGGCGATGTCGCCGCCGCCGAGCTTGAACGGATGGCGTCGATCGGCCTCGCCGGCGTGGTCTGGAGCGCCGCGGGCGCAGGGCTTTTTCGCCAACGACCATACCCTCGCCGAACTGTGCCGCCACGCGCACAGGCTGGGCCTGGTCTCGATGATCCATTCCGCGCCCTATTCGATCAACGAGGGTCTGTGGCGGCTCTGGGCGCTCGCTGCGCTGTGCCCCGGGGTGCCGCTGCTGGTCACCGGCGCGTTCGAGAGCTGGGAGAACATCCAGCTCGCCCGCGAGAACAAGGGCGGGCCGGAGGGAGCTGTTCTACACGCTCTCGCTCCTCAGCGAGAGCTGGGACCTCGATGGGCTGGCCGGCAGCATGGGCGCGGAGCGGCTGCTGTTCGGCAGCGGCGGCGGCGATCTGTTCGAACGCACGCTGGGGATCGTCGAGCGCAGCGGGCTGGCGGCGGAGGCGAAGGAGGCGATCCTCGTCGCGCAACGCCGGGGCGCTGTTCGCATGAGCGCGAGGTTCGACATCCACCAGCACTACGGCGCGCTGATCGGCGTGCCCGGCAGCAGCGGGCACGTGACCACGCCGGAGGAGGACTGCGCCAGCCGCACTCGCGTTCCTCGACAGCTTCGGCATCGCCCAGGCGGCGCTGATGCCCGGGCATTCCTACCGCGCGCCCGGCGGCATGGCCGACATTCGCGCGATCAACGACGGCTTGCTGGCCTATGCCAGCGCTCTCGCCCCGCTTTGCCGCGACTTTCGGCACGCTCGACCCGCGCCACGGCGAGGCCAATTTCGCCGAAGTCGAGCGGCTGGCCGGCATGGGCATGCGCGGTCTCTCCTGGCACCACCGCATGCAGGGCCTGCCGATGGACCACGCCGGTCATGTTCGCCATCGCCGAGCGCATGGCGGCAAGCGGCATGGTGTTCATGGCGCATTGCTATGCCCAGGGCGATTTCGAGGCGCCCTGGCGGATGCGGCGGCTGGCGCAGCGCTTCCCGGCGATGCAGTTCGTCGCGCTCGACGCGATGACCAGCCCGGAAAACCTCGACCAGCTGCATCGGCCTGGCGGAGGACTGCGGCAACGTCACCATCGACCTCACCTCGTCGCTCTGCGGCCCGCGCGGGGTGCGGCGGGCGGTTGAGCGGGTCGGGCGCGGAGCGGCTGGTGTTCGGCAGTAATTTCTACTCGATGTCCCGGGTAGCGCGGATTTCGGCGCTGGACGTGGTCGAGGAGGCGGGGTTGGGCGAAGCTGAGCTGGAGGCGATTCTTGGCGGCAATGCGCGGCGGGTTTTGGGGCTCGCCTAACCCCTGCTGCGCGGCAATCCCAGCGCCTTCTCCGCGATCATGCTGCGGTGCACTTCGCTGGTGCCGGCGTAGATGGTTGTGCCGTGGGCATGGCGGTAGCTCTGGTTGATGAAACCCGCCGGCCCGTCGCGCTTGGATAGTGACAATGGCGCGGTGAGATCGAGCAGGTCGCTGCCGGTCGCCAGGAACGCCTCGGTCGAGAACAGCTTCGACATCGGCCCCGCCGCCGGCAGGTTGAGGCCTTCTTCCGCCGACCACAGCGAACGCAGGCCGATCATGTCGGCGACGCAGGTGCGGGCGCGCGCTTCGGCCAGCCGGCGCTGCGCCATCGGGTCTTCGAGCAGCGGGTGGCCGCCACAATCGATCTCGCGGCACAGGTCTTCCGCCGCGTGGACCAGCGCCTCGAGATGGCTGGTGTAGCCGCCGCCGCCGTGCTCCATCGCCAGCGCCGCGCTCATCGCGCGCACGCCGCCATCGACTTCGCCGAGCCGGTAGGTGTCGGGGATTTTCACCCCATCGTAGAAGGTGATGTTGGTCCGCTCGTCCTGGAAGGTGAAGACCGGCTGGACCGAGAAGCCCTCCGCCGTGGTCGGGACGATGAACATGGTCAGCCCCTTGTGCTTGGCCACGTCGCTGTTGGTCCGGCACAGCATCAGCACGAAGTCTGAAATGTTGGCGCCGCTGGTGAACATCTTGGTGCCGTCGATCCGCCAGCCGTTCCCTTCGGGCGTCGCCTTGCACTGGGCGGCGAAGACGTCGGAGCCGGAGCCCGGCTCGGAATAGCCGAGGCTGCAGATCTTTTCGCCGCGCATGATCGGCTCGAACACCTCTCGGCGCAGTTCCTCGCCGCCGAACGCATCGACGATCGCCGCGACCATCTGGGTGGTGCCGATGGCGTGGCCGGACCAGCCGTGCTTTTCGAACACGCCCGAAGCGGCGTGGCTGGCATAGGGCGAGGCGCCGCGGCCGCCCTTTTCCTTTGGCCATGAGGGGAACAGCAGCCCGGCTTCGGCGAGTTTGCGGTGCACTTCGGGGTGATGCCCGTCCCACGAATAGTGCGCGTGCGCTTTCAGTTCGGGGGTGAGCGTCTTGGTGAAAAACGCGTTCATTTCCGCCGCCAACGCGCGCGCGTCCTCGCCAAGATCGAGGTCGATCGGCACCGCGCCGACATCGGGCAGCGCAACGGTCTCTCCGCGATAGAACCGCCCCGCCGCCTCGTCGAGCATCCTCCCGCTGTCGCCATGGATCAGCGGCATGGCTTTGGCGCGCAGGTTGTAGAGGTGAATGTCGTATTCGGTGGTGAGGCCGTAACCGCCGAAAGTGCGCAGGCTCTGGATGCCGGCGGCGGAGGCGGTTTTGGCGTTCCACCACAGCGCCAGGCTGACGTGCGCAGCGGCATCGGCCTCGCGGCTCGCGATTTCGTGAATCGCCTTCCAGGTGAACAGCCGTCCGCCCTCGACATCGCAGATCAAGTTGGCCATCGGGTGCGACAGGCCCTGGAAAGTGCCGATGAGGACGCCGAAGGCCTGGCGCTCGCAGGCGTAGGCCGAAGCGAGCCGCAGCGCCTCGCGGGCAAGGCCATTGAGTGCGGCGGCAGTGAGCAGCTTCCATTCCTCAATCCCGCCGGCGAAGGCATCGAGCGCGGCCTGGCCGGAGGCGAGCACCGTGGCCTTGGCCTTGCCGAGATTGACTTCGCCGATGCCGTTCGAGGCGAGACTTTCCTCCGCTTTGCGATCCGCTTCGCTCAACGCAATCGCGACGACATCGCCGCCCTTGCGCGCCACCACCACATCGGCATGCGCCCCGCCCGCGAGCCACTGCACCGGCTGAGCGGCGATGTCGCGGAACGCAAGCGTCGCGACTTTTTCGCCGGACGTCACCGCCTCGACCAGCGCCGCATCGGCGCCGAGATCGCCCAGCAGCCGCGCCGCGACCAGTGCCTCGGCGATCGGGCCGGAAGCCAGCGTGCGCCCGGCTTCTTCCATCACCAGAGCCGCGTCGATCGTGCCCATGCCCAAGCCTGGATTATTGGGCCCGCCAGCCGCTTCGGGCACCCGCATGGCGAACGTGCCCAGTTCGGCCAGGCCCTGCCACAGGGCACGGTCGAACCCGCCCATTTCCTGGGCCTTGCGCACGCGGGCCATGCTGGAGTTTTCGTCGAGGAACCGCGCGAAGGTGTCGCGCAGCATCTGCTGGTCGTCGTTGAGGCCGAAATTCATGGGTCTTCCTTGGAAACTACCTTGGATTGGGATGGCTGTCGTGAATCGCGTTGATCGCCTGGGTAACTTCTTTCGGCAAGGTCAGTCCCACCGCGCCGAGATTACTCTTCAGTTGCCCGGCATTGCTCGCCGCCATCAGCACCGAAGCCATGAACGGCTGCTGGGCGGCGAAGGCAAGCGCCATGTGCGCCGGATCGAGCCCGTGCTCGCGGGCGACTTCGGCATAGGCTGCGATCGCCTGCTGGCGCCCGGACGAAAACAGGCGCTGGACGAAACCCGGATTGCCGTCTGAGCGGCTGCCTGGAATCGGCGCGGGACTGTCGCCATACTTGCCCGTCAACGTGCCGGCGGCGAGCGGCGAGTAGCCAATCAGGCCGACATCTTCACGCATGGCCACTTCGGCAAGGCCGATCTCGAACTGCCGGTCGAGCAGATTGTAGCCGTTCTGGATCGAAGCGAGCCTCGGCAATCCGGCCAGTTCGGCGAAGAACAGATACCGCATCACTCCCCAGGGGGTTTCGTTGCACACGCCAATGGCGCGAATCTTGCCGGCGTTGACCACGGAGGCGAGCGCGGCAAGCGTCTCCTCCAGCGGCACCTGGCCCGGCTCGTCCGGCAGGACCGAGAATCGCTGGCGGCCATGGGTAGAGACGGCTCGCTCGGGCCAATGCAGCTGGTAAAGGTCGATGCAATCGGCGCCGAGCCGCTTGAGGCTGGCATCGACCGCGTCAAGGATATTGGCGGGATCGAGGCGGCGCTCCGACCCCCGGATGTGCGTCATGTCGCCAGCCCGATTGCCCGGGCCCGCCACCTTGGTGGCGATCACGACTTTGTCGCGCAGCCCGCGCGAGGCGATCCATTTCCCGAGCACTTCCTCCGAGCGGCCCTGAGTTGCGGGTCCGGTCGGCGTCGGATAGTTCTCGGCGGTGTCGAACAGGGTGATCCCGGCCTCGAAAGCCATGTCCAGCTGGCGCATCGCATCCGCATCGAAGGTTTGGCCACCGAAGGTCATCGCGCCCAGCCCATAGGCGCTGACTTCCAGGCCGCTGTGGCCGAGTTTGCGGTATTCCAAGCGTCTCACTCCCTGGCGAGAGGACTATCCCGGCTTTTCCCCCTGCCGCAACTGCAATATGCATCGGTCCGACGCACAAACGGAGAGGAAGACACGATGGACAGCGAATTGGCCGCGATGATTCGCGAACTGAAAGACCGCCAGGAAATCTACGATTGCATCATGCGCTATTGCCGGGGGATCGACCGGCTGGATCGCGACACGCTGCTATCGGCCTACCATCCGGACGCCATCGACGATCACGGCACCTATGTTGGCGGTGTGGAAGGTTTCGCCGACCATGTCTTCGCGCTGCACTATGGCATGCAGCACTTCACCCAGCACCACATCACCAACCACAACTGCGAGCTGGACGGAGACGTCGCGCATTGCGAGAGCTATTACCTGTTCCGCTGCCTCAACCGCGAGGCGCCGTTCTACAACGTGTCGAGCGGGCGCTATATCGACCGGTTCGAGCGGCGCGACGGCAAGTGGGCGATCTCCGAGCGCATCTGTCTGGTCGAGGCGCGCGACGAGGGTTGGGGGCCGGAGGGGCTGGAGGCGAACTCTGCCTACCAGACGGCGAGCCGGGACAGGGACGATCCATCCTACATGCGGCCGCTGCGGATCGATCGGGGGCGGATTACTGGGTAACAGGCGGCTTCAACCCAAACATGTCGCGCAGCGCCAGTTCCCTTCCCACACGCTGGAGGGGGACTGGCGCTACGCGCCTATTTTGGCAGTAGCCACGCCCCGTTAGCCGCGAAATATTGCTCCAGCACCGCATCGCCCAGCGGCGCCAGCATCTCGTGGACCTTGACCTTGATGTTCCGCCCGCCTTCGAGGTGCGGGTAGTCGGTCGAATAGCAGTAGCAGCTCGCCAAATGGGGATAGCGGGCAAAGAACCGGTCCAGCGGCTCGACGATGTTGTGCGGCGTTACCCGCACATTCCGCGCCAGATATTCCGACGGCTTGAGCGGGATAACGTGCCCGATCCGGCCCGCGAAAATCGTCGTCGCCCACATGTCGAGATTGTCGGCGAGCGGGCCGAGCCAGTGCGCCCCCAGCTCGATCGCGCCGAAGCGCAGTGCGGGGTGCCGCTCGAACACGCCGCCCAGCACCATCACCGTCAGGAAATGTTCGACCGGCAGATGGATCGTCGCGAAGCTGTAGGGCTCGAAACCCAGCTCGAAGCTCTGCTTGCTCGGGGCGAATGCAGGCGCCTCGGCCCACGCGCTCGAACGGATGAAGCCGAGATCGCTGCCGACATGGGCCATGACCGCGACATCGCGTTCCGCCAGCAAGGCCCAGAACGGATCGAGCAGGGGCGATGCGGGGGAGAGCCCGGCGGGCGGCTCGCCGGCATTGATCAGCAGCGCCCTCAGGCCCCGCCCGAGCAGTTCCTGCGTCTGCTCCATCAAGTCTCCTACATCGCGCGGGGCCTTGAGCATGGCCACCGGGCGCAGCCGGCCGGGATCGATCGCGGCGGAGCGCACGCACCAGGCGTTCCACTCGTCGGTCGCGGCGAAGCCCAGTTCGCGGGTCTCGGCCTCGCTGATCTCGCCGAGAAAGTGCCGCAGCGCCGCCGCGGTCGAGCCGCCGCCCTCCGGGGTCGCCAGGATCTGGCCCCACAGGCCGAAGCTGGGAAAGATCAGCTGCCGCGCCACGCCCATCAGGTCCATCGCCTCCAGCCGGCGGTGCATGTCGAAAGCGCCGGGCGCGCCGGTGTGGCGCATGGTCCAGACGTTTTCGGCGGTCATCGGCGCATCGTCGGCCGCCTGATCGGGCCGCAGGATGTAGTTCTCGCCCATCGCCGCGATGAACGGCCCGCAGACTTCGGCAAGGCGCTCGGCCACAGGCCCGAAGATCTCTCCCCAGACGCGCGGCGGGGCGAATTCGTGGCCATCGACGTCGAGCGTGCGGGAGAGCAAATCCCCCTCCCGCTTGCGGGAGGGGCTAGGGGAGGGTCTGTTGTCCATAGCTGGCATAACATGCCCTCCCCCGGCCCCTCCCGCAAGCGGGAGGGGAGATGTTACCGCGCCGAAAGTCCCGGATTGCAGTCACGGATGCGGAAGCGCAGCGAATTCTGGATGAAGGCGACCTTGTGGTACTGGCCCGCCAGCACCGGAAGTTCGATCAGTTGGCGCTCGTCGAGGGTTTGGGCGAGTACGGCCCAGGTCTCGTCGGAGATCATCGCGTCGGCGTGCAGCTCCTCGCAGGCCTTGAGGATCGCGCGTTCATGTTTGCTCCAGCCCGGTGCTTGCGAACCTTCGGTAATCCGCTCGATCTCTTCGCTGGTGAGACCCGCTTCCTTGCCGATGATGACATGCTCGCCCCATTCGAAGGGTGCGCCGCAGAGCCAGCCGGTGCGCAGGATGGCGAGTTCGCGGTCGCGCGCCTCAAGCGCGGTGTCGCCCAGGAAGCGCACGCCGAAATCGAGGAAGGCGGCGAGCAGTTCGGGGTGCTTGCCGACGGTGGCGAACATCTCGGGCACCGGCATGTCCGCACCGAGATCGTTCATCGCGCGCATGCGGTCGATCGCGCCCAGGGCGGGTTCTTCGATCTCGTTGTCCGCCAGCGGCGCGATGCGTGCCGGCTGGCCGAGGATCAGCTCCATCCGCGCTTCGGTATCCCACTGCACTGCCTTCATTCTCCCGCCGGTGTGTAAAGCATGCGTTCGACCCCGCGGCTGGTGCGCGCGAGCAAAAGATTGCCCGCGGCATCGGCGCAGAATTTGTGCAAGGTCAGATTGATATCGCCGACGACGCCATCGGGCGCCATGAAATGACCGGCGACTTTCCACCCGGCCATATCGACCACCCAGATGCGGCTGTTGTTGCCGTCGTTGATCAACAGGAACTTGCCGTCGGGCGTGAAGACGAGGTTGAACACGGTGCCAAAGGGCGATTCCTCGGGGATCGAGATTTCGCGCACGAACACCGGCTCGGCCTTGCCGATAGCGTCGAACACCTGCAGCCGGTCATTCTTGCGGTCGCAGATGTACATCAGGCCATCGGGACCGATGCTGATCGCGTGGACCGGATTGTGGAACCGTTCGGGCAGCGGCAGCGCGGCGTCCGGCTTTCGGGCATAGGCCCCGAATGCCCGCTTGAACGCGCCGGTATCCGAATCGAATACGGCAACCCGGTGATTGACGTAGCCATCGGTGACAAAAACCTCGCGCCGCGAAACGTCGTGCCAGCAATCGGTCGGGCAGCCGAGCAAGGTTGGCGAATCATTGCCGCCGGTCTCACCGTACCTGCCGATCCGCAGCAGCAACTTGCCGTCGCGGGTGAAGCGCTGGAGAGCATGATCGTAAGAGGTATTCGCGCCGAACACCCAGACGGTGTCCTCGGCATCGAAGGCTATCGTTTCTTCCTGCTTGGGCCACTGCTGCTGGCCATCGACGCGCGGCAGATGATCCGGTCCGCCCCAGTCCTGCAAGTAATTGCCGTCCGCATCGAACTCCACCACCGCGCCGAGGCGCAGAGCAGGGTCGTCGCTTTGCCCGGGCGGCCCCCATTCCATGATCGAGGCGATGTGCAGCATCCAGATATGCCTATCGGGCGTCACCGCGATCCCGGTGATCGAGCCGATCGTGCGGCCAGGCGGCAGCCGCACCGGCGACAAGAGGTCCGCCGCATAGCGCGGCAGGGCGATGGTTTGCTGGTCGGCCATTTCCGCTCTCCCGCCGGACCCTCTCGCGGGGCGGCTGATCAAGCGAGATTGGAGGACTGGACACGATCGGGCAAGGCTGAATTTGCCGCTCGTGCGGCAAACGGGCTGCAACAGCGTGGCATTCTTTCGAGTGCTTGCTTGCAGTCCGCCCACGGTCGCATAGAGTGGCGCTGGTCGGCGGTGAAGACAAGGACGCATGGGGGATGGCCAGGCAGATAATTCTGCACCAGATGAACGTGCCCGATAGCGGCCTGGTCGAGCTTATCGGCCTCGCCGGCACGAACGATTGCCGCATGGTCTCCATTTTCGGGTTCAATGGCGCAACTGTGCTTCCGGCCAGGAACGCCAGTCTGCCCTATCCCGAAGCCGTGACCCCTGAGTCAAAGGCCCAAGTGCTCAACGCGCTGGCAGAGAACGGCGTGGCGATCGACGGGATCGAATTCTTCCCGCTGACCGCCGAGGTCGATCCGGAGATATACAAGCCCGCGCTGGCGCAAGGCCGCGAGCTGGGCGCAATGCGCGCGGTTACCCATATTTTCATCGAGGACGACGCGCTAGCGGTCGACCGGCTCGGGCGATTCTGCGAACTTGCCGAGGCGGAAGGCTTGAAGGTCTCCTCCGAATTCTGCCCGATGACCGCTGGCAATCCCTCGCTTGCTCGCGCCAAATGGCTGGTCGATCAAGTCGGGCGGGAAAGTTTCGGCATCGGCGTCGATCTGCTCCACCTGATCCGCAGCGGCGGAACCGTCGAAGACGTCGCCGCGCTCGATCCGCGCCATTTCGGCATAGTCCAGATCTGCGACGCGAAAGGAACGCACGTCTCCTCCGACTATCTCCAGGAGGTTCACAACCGCGAGGTGCCGGGACAGGGCGACTTGCCGATCCGCGATTTCCTCAATGCCGTTCCCGCCGCCCTTCCCATCGAGGTCGAAGTGCCCTCTGCCCGCCGCCGCTCGGCGGGCGTCAGCGCGGCGGAGCATGTCCGCGAAGTCATCGCCGGCGCGCGGGCCGTTTTCGAAACGTTGGCACCGGTTCGCTGAGAAGGAGGAGGGGGAGGACAATGACCTATCTGCCAAGTTGCGACTACATGCAGATCGCCTGGGTTGTGCCGGATCTCCACAAGGCGATCGAACATTGGGCGCGGCAGGCGGGCGTCGGGCCGTTCTTTTACTTCGGCGATGTTACCTACGAAAACGCTGTCTATCGCGGCAAGCCGTGGCAGCCGGTGAAATTCCACGCGGCGATCGCGCAGGCCGGCGCCATGCAGATCGAGCTTATCGAGCAGCTCGAAGAAGGCCCTTCGATGTTCCGCGAGCTGGTGCCGCCTGGCGAGAGCCGGATCCATCACATGTCGACCTATACCGCCGATTTCGATCGCGATCTGGCGCACTACCGCGCATCGGGTGCGGAAGTGGTGTTCAGCGGTCTGATGAAGGGTGCGCCGGTCTGCTGGCTCGATACGGTGGCGACGCTCGGCTTCATGACCGAGCTGATCACCGCCAATCCGGAAAAGGAGAAGGTCTTCGCCATGTTTCGCGAGGCCGCGGAAAACTGGGACGGCAAGGAAGCGATCAGGATTTTGGGGTGAGGCGAGGATGAGGGCGGGCGACATGCAATTCGACGGAAAGGTTGCCATGGTTCTTGGCGCGAGCGCGGGGATCGGGCGGGCCTATGCCTGGGCGCTGGCCGGAGCGGGCGCCACCGTGGTCGCCGCGGCCCGGACGCTGGGGACCGCCGATGGCACTCAGGCCAATAGCCTTGCCAACGTCGTCAAGGGCGGATCGGGCCTGGCCGGGCGCGTCTTCACCGAGGTCTGCGATGTCGAGAGCGAGTCCGATATCGCGGCCACCATTGACCAGACGGTGGCGAATTTCGGGCGGCTCGATGTTCTGGTCTGCAACGCCGCATTGATGACCACGTTCGATCCTCTCGATGTGCCCGCCGACGCCTGGGACCGGATGATGCGGATCAACGTGCGCGCGCCCTACCTGGCGATGCGCCACGCCGCTCCGCACATGCAGCGACAGGGCGGAGGCAGCATCGTCAATATTACCGCGAAAGCCGGAGACATGCGGGATTGGCAGGACACTGTCGGCCTGGGCTACATCGTCTATGCGACCACGAAAGCCGCGCTCAATCGCATGACGGTCTATATGGCGACGGAATTGCGGCCGTTCGGCATTGCGGTCAACGCGCTCAGCCCGGGTGTGGTGGCGACCGACACCGCGCTTGCCGCCACGCCCAACCTCAGGGACTACGGCGGCAAGGAAGCCAGTGCGGAAGTGCTCGGGCCGGCGCTGCTCCACCTTGCCGCGCAAACGGCGGAAGGTGTGACGGGGCAAATTCTCTACACGGACCTTTTCGGCAAGACCTGGCCATAGGAGTACGGAATGGATCTCGGGCTGAACGGCAAACGGGCGCTGGTCACAGGCAGCAGTGCGGGGATCGGGGCGGCGGCGGCGCGGGTGCTGGCGGCCGAGGGCGCCGCCGTGGCCGTCCACGGCCGCGATGCCGAGCGCACCCTGACCACCGTCGCGGCGATCCGGGAGGCGGGCGGCATTGCGCATCCCGTCATCGGCGATCTTGAGACCGAGCAGGGCGCCGACGTCGTCGTCGCGGCGGTCGGGGAGGCGCTCGGCGGCATCGATATCCTCGTCAATAACATGGGCGGCAACGAGGCGGCCGGCGGCGGATCTCACCGGCTGGTTCAACGATACCGCCCCGGTCTGGGAAGGGGCCATGCAGCAAAACCTGATCGCCCCGGTGCGGATGATCCACGCTTTCGTCCCGGCGATGCGGACGCGCGGCTGGGGCCGGGTGATCAATGTCTCGAGCGGCGGCGGCGCGGCGCCGACCCCGCAGGCCGCCGCCTATTGCGCGGCCAAGGCGGGCGTCATCAACATGACCGTCAGCCTCTCGCTCGAACTGGCGCGCAGCGGCGTCACGGTCAACACGGTGAGCCCCGGCTGCACCCGCACCCAGATGCTCGAACGCAATCTGATCGCGATGGGCGATGCCCGGGGCTGGCCCGAAGACCTCGACGCGCGCGAAGCGGAGTTCATGGAGCTTGGCCTGTTCCCTTGCGCCTCGACGCGCTACGGCAGGCCCGAGGAGATCGGCGCCCTGATCGCCTTCCTCGCCAGTCCGCTCTCCGCTTTCGTCAACGGCGCCAATTACCGCATCGACGGCGGGCAAGTGCAGTCGGTCAACTGATGGCGCTGGCGCAACATCGGAGCCGCTCAATTTTTTTGAGCAACCGCCACTCGCTTTTGCCGACCTTATTCTCGGGCAAATCCGGTAGCGGGTTGTCTTACCGTGAGCATTTGATAGGTAAGTCTCCGGAGTGGGGCGGGATTATCGATTTCTATGCCACTGGGTCGCAATAATGCCGTTTACCTGCCGTTAAACTCCGGTCTGCGCGGACGGAGACCATGAACCAGCCAATTCTCTATCGTATCGAGCAATTCGGTACGGGCCAGCGTGACGGCGCGCGGCGTCTCGACGCTTTGTTCCATTCCAATCGTTTTACCTTGGGATGTGCACTGCTCGTCGCAATTGTCATACCGGAGTTGCTTCACCCATATGTCCGCGAAAGCTTCGGGTGGGCCCGGCAAATCGATCCGGGCGAACCTTCGCTGTTCGTTTCGGCGTTTGCCCTGGTCTGGGCGCATATCCTGCTGCGCAAGGTCGGTATCCTGCCCCTGGTCAATGACAAAATGCTGATTCCCCCGGCATTTCTCCTAAGCTACACCGCTGCGTACGGAGTGCTGGTGCTGACGCTCAGATACTTCAGCCTGTACCATCTCGTTACCGCCTTCGGCCTCGGCGTCGCCTGGTATTTCTTCATTGCCGTCATGCGCGGGCGCTCAAGCTCGCCCCGCCTCGCCCTCGCGGGAGATATCGTGCCCGACGAGCTGTTGCTGGAATCGCGCATCGAATGGCTTGCACTGGAAGAGCCGTTTCTGCCCCGCAATGTCCATGGCATTGTGTTCGACAAAGGCCGCGAATACTCGCCTGCATGGGAGCGGGTTTTCAGCCGGGCCGTGCTCCGCAATATTCCAGTCTACGAAATCACCCATCTGCGGGAAATGATGGCCGGCCGGGTACTCCTGCACTCGCAGCCGCACGGCGTGTTCGGCGATCTGCTGCCTTCCCAGCCATATCTGCGGATCAAGCGCATCATCGATACGATCGTGGCGATCCCCGCGCTGGCGCTCGCCCTTCCCGTGATACTCGCGCTTTGCGCGGCGATCCGCCTGGACAGTCCGGGGCCGGCAATCTTTCGTCAGGAGCGGATCGGCTATCAGGGGCGACGGTTCACCTGCTACAAATTGCGCACCATGCGCACCGGTACCGCGGGTCCGGCTTTTACCGCGGAAATCGATCCGCGGATTACCCGGCTGGGCCGCCTGCTGCGCAAATGGCGGCTAGACGAATTGCCGCAGATCGCCAACATCATCAAAGGTGAGATGAGCTGGATCGGACCGCGCCCGGAGGCGATATCTCTCGCCCGCGCCTACGATCGCGCCATTCCCTATTATTCCTACCGGCATGCCGTCCGTCCGGGCATCTCGGGCTGGGCGGCAGTCCATCAGGGCAACGTCGCGCTTCCCGAAGCGGCGATGGTCAAGCTCGAGTACGACTTCTACTACCTCAAGTACTTTTCGGTCTGGCTGGACTTCCTGATCGTGCTGATGACCATCAAGACCGTCGCGACCGGATTCGGCCATCGCTGATCCTTGCAGTTTGCCGGAACCGCCTGTTCCCCTCCCGAGATAAGTGAAAATGTCCACGCGAAGCAGATTTGAAACTTGCCGCCCCGCCGGCCGGCCGATCGTCTTTGGCGATGGCGTCAAGCGCTGTCGCCCATCCCGATCGGGCGAGAGCCCGCGGATCCGGTGGAACGCGACGTGAACATGGCGCAACCCGCCATGACCGCGAGCGGTGCGGCCAGGCGAAATTCGACGGTCATTTTCTGGGCTCTCGGCCTGCTTCTCGCAGCCGTTTTCCTGCTCGGCGGGGGAGCCCGCGGCGATGTTCAGTCGCTCATGATTCTGCGCCCGATCGTGGTCTTGTTGCTGGCGTTCGGACTTGGCAGCTTGCGCCTTTCGGATGTGCGCACCAACCGGTTCCTTTGCCTGATGGGGCTTGCGATCGCCGCGCTGCCCGCCTTGCAACTGGTTCCGCTTCCCCCTTCGGTCTGGAGCCAGCTGGCAGGGCGGGCGATCGTGGTCGAAATCGGCCAGGCCGCACAACTCGGCGAGGTCTGGCGCCCGATCAGCCTGGTTCCGGAAGCAACACTGAATGCATTCTATGCCGCCCTTGTGCCACTCGCGGTCCTGATCCTGGGAATCCAGCTGGACCTTGATCGGCTTGCCCGGCTTGTCCCGATCATCCTGGTGCTGGGAGCGATCAGCGCGGTCCTGGGTTTGCTGCAGATTGCGGGCGAACCGGGCGGGCCGCTCTATCTGTACAAGATCACCAACCCCGGTTCCTCGGTGGGCCTGTTTGCCAATCACAATCATCAAGCATTCCTGCTCGCGTGCATGCTGCCGATGCTTGCCGTCTTTGCCAATGGCAAGGCCGGGCTGGTCAGGACGGTCGCCCTGGTTTCGGCAATGCCCATCCTTGCCATGATTCTGCTGACGGGTTCGCGCGCGGGCATGATTGTCGCCGCCATTGCCATACTGGCTGTCGTACTCTTCCTTCGGCCCGGTCGCGGCGGGTCGGTCCGGGTCTCGCGCGGCCACCTTTCGAACCGGCGAATTGCTTTCGCAGCCATCTGCCTGGCCGCGCTTGCCCTTGTTTTTCTCACGGTCTGGCTCGGCCGGGGGCTGGCTTGGGAGCGGCTGTCTTCCCTGGACATGCAGCAAGAAGGCCGATGGCGGATTGCGCCGACCGTGATAGCGATGATCGTGGCCTATTTCCCTTGGGGAACGGGCATGGGATCGTTCGAGAAGGCCTATCAGGTTCACGAGCCGGACCTATTGCTCAGCCCGGAATACATGAACCATGTGCACAACGATTGGCTCGAACTTGCGTTGACGGGGGGGCTTCCCGCGATCCTTTTGGCCATCGCGGCCGCGATCGCGTTGCTGCTGCGGGCGAAGCGGCTGCTGTCGCGCGAGTTCGCCGGATTGCAATCGCTTCCCTATCGCCGCCTCGGCCTCGTAATTGTGTTCCTTGCGGCGGTTGCAAGCGTGGCCGATTATCCTCTCCGGGTGCCATCGCTCGCGGCTCTGTTCGCTCTCGCATCGCTATGGGCGGGTTGCCCTTTGCCCCGAACTCGTCCAAAGATCGCCGAAGATGCCGCTGTTGGGGCTGGTTGACGGGTTCGGATTGCCAGAGGATCCTTGATGGCACGTGGTCGCATGAATTGGGCTTGGGTCCCGCTCGCAATATTGCTGGTCGCAACCGGCTGCGCATCCACGCCCGAACTGGGCGGCGATCCGCAAATCAAGGTTATGGCGGCGAATGAAATGCCCGCGCCGGACCGCGTCGATCTGACCGCGCCAAGCACACCCTATTACGTCGGCCCTTACGACAAGCTGACCATCGAGGTATTCGGCATTCCGGAGCTTGCCCGGCGCGAAGTTCAGGTCGATGCAAGCGGACGGGTTTCGTATCCACTGGCGGGCATTATCGATGTTTCCGGCAAAACGCCCGGCGAGATCGAGGTGCAAGTGGCCCAGGCGCTCCGGTCGAACTACATTCGGGATCCGCAGGTCACGGTAAATCTCAACCAGGCTCTTGGTCAGCTGCTTACTATCGAAGGCCAGGTTGCAAAACCGGGCCAGTACCCGGTGATAGGCCGGATGACTTTGCTGCGCGCGATGGCGGTGGCGGGCGGAACGACGGAATTTTCGAAGCTGGAAGATGTAGTGATCTTCCGGACCGTTCAGGGGCAACGACTCGCGGCGCTGTACGACCTCAAGGCCATCCGCCACGGCAAATTCACCGATCCCGATGTCTATGCCAACGACGTTGTCATGGTTGGCGATGCAACCGGTCGCCGGTTGTTCCGGGACATTCTGGCGACCGTCCCCTTGCTGACGGGTCCGTTGATCATCGCGATCGACCGGCTGGCCAAATGACGCGGGAAGAAAACAGGTAGCCAATGTCTCGCATAATCAACTTTCCCGAATCGAGCGATGCGGCCGCCGAGCCGCGATTGCGCGCGAACGATGATGCGTCCGCGCAATCGGACGCAAGCGGCATTCCTCCACTGTTGCAATACTGGCAGGTCGCGCTTCGCAGGCGATTGCTTATAGCGGCGATCGTCGCGATCTGCCTTGGCGCCGGTGTTGTCATCACCATGCTGCAAGCGCCGCTCTTCACCGCGCGCTCGCAGATCGAAATAAGCCGCTCTCAGAAAAACATCACCAATGTGCCCGGGCTGGATGCAGGAGCGAGTTCATACGATCTGGAATTCTACAGCACGCAATATGCCCTGTTGAAAGCAGGCTCGCTGGCCGAACGTGTGGCGCGCAAACTCAAACTGGCGAACGATCCCGAATTCTTCGCCGGTCATGGCGCGCAGCAACCGGAGCTCACCGGCGACTCCCTCGACAAGGCCGCCGCTTCCCCCGCCGAGCAAAAGCGGCGAGAGCTGGCGGCGACCAATCTGCTGCTTGCGAATCTGCACATCGAGCCCGTCAGAAACTCAAGCCTGATCGACATTTCCTACAAGAGCAGAATACCCGAGCTTTCGGCCAGAATCGCCAACACCTGGCCGCAAGAATTCATCGCGGCCACAATCGACCGGCAATTTGCCTCGACAGCGGAGGCGCGAAAGTACCTTGAGGATCGCCTCGCAGACTTGCGCGCAAGACTGCAGCAATCCGAGAGCGAACTGATCAATTTCGGCAACGAGCACCAGATTGTCACCTTGGCCGCTTCGCGCGACGCCAACGGCAGAACCGAAGCGCCCCGCACTCTCGTGGCGAGCAATCTCGAAGCGCTGAATTCGGCGCTCAATCTCGCGCGGACCGAGCGTATCGCCGCCGAAAGCCGGGCACGCAGCAAGGCAAGCAACAGCAGCGCCGAAATGCTTGCCAATGGAGCAATCACCGGGCTGCGCACACGGCGTGAGGAACTTGCGGCGGAATACGCCAAGTTTCTGGTGCAGTTTGAGCCGGGCTATCCACCCGCGAGAGCGATGAAAAGCCAGATTGATGCACTGGATGGCGCACTCGCCCGGGAAACCGCCCGCATGGCCAACAGCCGGATTTCAAGCTATAACGAAGCGGCGAGGCGCGAAGCGGAACTCATGGCGCAAGTCCAATCCGTGAGGTCCCAGTTCGACCAGCAGCAGCGCGATACCATCCAGTACAATATCTTCCAGCGTGAAGTCGATACCAACCGCCAACTGTACGATGCGCTGCTGCAGCGGTACAAGGAAATCGGGGTCGGAACCAACGTCGGCGCGACAAATATCGCCATCGTCGACCAGGCAAAGGTTCCTGGCGGTCCCTCATCGCCGAATCTGGCGCTAAACCTCGGAATTGCGCTGCTCGCCGGGCTTCTCGTTTCATTGGGGGTCGTAATCGGTCTGGAGCAGATCGATGAGGGCATTCGCAATCCCGACGATGTCGAGAAGCTCATTGAAGTGCCGCTGCTCGGCAATGTGCCACTGGTCAGCGATGGCCGGGAGGAGGCGCTGACCGACCCCAAGTCGACCATATCCGAAGCCTACCAGAGTACACGCACCGCACTTGCGTTTGTCACCGATCACGGCCTGCCGCGATCGTTTGTCGTAACCAGCTCCCGGGCTCACGAAGGCAAGTCGATGTCCTGCATGGCGCTGGCCATCGCCATTTGCCGCACCGGCAGATCGGTCGTTCTGATCGATGCCGACATGCGCTCGCCATCCGTCCATCATATGGTGGGATGCGGCAACGCCCGGGGTCTAAGCAACCTGCTGGCGGGTGAAAGCGATACGCCGACAACCATCGTCGAAACCCAGTTCAACGGCCTTTCCGCCATGCCCGCCGGTCCGACACCGCCCAATTCCGCCGATCTTCTGAGCACCGATCGCATGGCCGAGCTTGTCAAGGAATTGCAGAAGCGGTTCGACTGCGTTGTGATCAACTCTCCGCCTGTCCTGGGCCTTGCCGATGCTCCGCTGTTGAGCGGAGCGGTCGAAGGGTGTGTCTTTGTCATCCAGGCCGAACGCGTACCGGTTCGGGCCATTCGCGGCTCACTCGACCGGCTGCGGCGGGTCAATGGCCGGATTTTTGGCGCAATCGTCACGATGGTGGACTACAGCCAGCACCGCATGGGCTACGGCTATGGTTACGGCTACGGCTATGATTACCAGTACGGCAAGAGCGGTTCGACAGGGTGACGCAGCGCGTGCGGTCCAAGCGTTCTGACCGGTCGCTGGCGGTGGTACTGCGCCAATATTCGCGGCAGGCGATGTTTCTGGTCTTGGGCCTGCTGGTTGCGATACCGGCCAGCCTCGACGCCGCCAAGACCTGGCGCCGGTCGCAAGCGATCGCGACGCGTCCATCGCCCCAGGCCGATCCGTTACTGCGTCTGCGCTGGACGGAATCCTATGTCTCCGATCCGCGGCGATTTCTGGACCATGCGCGCGAAGTCCGGCAGGCCGCGAAGCAAGTCCTCAAGGCAGGCCCGTTAAGCGCCCCGGCAATGCGGCAACTCGGCCTCCTGGCGATGCTTGAGCAGCCGGACGCGGCAGGCAGGGAATTGTTCCAGGCCGAGCGGATTAGCCGGCGCGACTTGCCGAGCCAATTCGCCCTTATCGAACAGGCTTCGATCAGCGACGACCTTGACGGCACGCTGGTCCATTACGACCGGGCGTTGCTGGTTCATCCCCAGGCGAGTTCGCAGCTCTACCCTGTACTTGCGAAAGCCATTTCCGATGCCGATGTTCGCGCGGCTCTGCACCGGTATGGGGATCGCGAGTGGTTTGGGCTATTTCTCAATCAGGGCGATCGCTTCGCCGGCGATCCGCTTTCCGTTTTCGCCTTGCTTTACGAGATGCGCGGCAAGCTTCCTGCCAAGGTGGCTCAGCCGGCTGCTTCCACGCTGCTCGCGCGGCTGGTGACTCAGGGCCAGTTTGGCCAGGCGCGCGAATTGCTCAGGGCGATTCCTGATGTACAGCCCGCGGTTCTCGATACGATAGGTTTTTCGAAAGCCACGACCGATTCCCGCATCGCGCCGCTGAACTGGGCGATCAAGGCGAGTGACGCGGCGGAGACTGAAATTTATGGCGAAGCGCTGTCAATCAGCGTTGCGCCCGAACGGACGGCACTGGCCGCGGAGCGCACGACATTACTCGCGCCGGGGCAATACGATCTGATCCAACGCGTCGAATACGACGAAGACGGACCCCGCGCCCGGCTGCAATGGAAGGTGAGCTGCCTCGACGCTGGCGGCGCGGCCATCCACGAGTTCGAATGAAGCACCCGGGAACCGGCTGCAGGCGACAACCTGGCGCATAGCGGTTCCCGCCAGCTGCCCGGCGCAGCGCTGGCAGCTGAGTGCTTCCGCGGAGTTATCGCAACTGCCTTCCACCGCCAGGATCACGAGCCTCGCGCTCGTGAAACGCTAGTACTTTTGGTGAGTCGATAGACAATGCTGAAACGTCCAGTTCGCCAAGCGGAAACTCAGCCATCCCGGCAGCCCGCCCGCGTCGGTCGGTCTACAGGCGTGATACAGGGTTAGTGGGGGCAACATGAGCGACGTGGCCGAATGGCTATCCAATGTCCGTATCGGCGTAATCGGCCTGGGCTATGTCGGCCTTCCGCTCGCCGTGGAATTCGGCAAACAATTTCCCGTGATCGGCTTCGACGTCAAGACGAAGCGCATCGAGGACCTCAAGCAGGGGATCGATGATACGCTCGAAACCGAGGCGGCGGACCTGCGCGCCGCCACCGGGCTGACCTTTTCCAGCGAAGCCGAGGATCTCCGCTCGTGCAATGTCTACATCGTGACGGTGCCGACGCCGATCGACCGGCACAAGCGTCCCGATCTTCGCCCGCTGATGAGCGCATCGGAGGCGGTCGGCGGTGTGCTGGCGCGCGGTGACACGGTGATATTCGAATCGACGGTCTATCCAGGTTGCACCGAGGAAGACTGCGTGCCGGTGATAGAGCGGGTTTCGGGCCTCGTGTTCAACCGTGATTTCGAGGCCGGCTATTCGCCCGAACGGATCAATCCCGGCGACAAGGAACACCGCCTTCCCGGCATTCTGAAAGTGACCTCGGGTTCCACACCCGAGGCCGCCCGGCGCATCGACGCGCTTTACCGGAAAATCATAACCGCCGGGACGTTCCCCGCCGCAAGCATCAAAGTCGCCGAGGCCGCCAAGGTAATCGAGAATACCCAGCGCGACCTCAACATCGCCCTGGTCAACGAGCTGGCGATCATCTTCAACCGCATGGGCATCGATACGGCATCGGTGCTCGAAGCGGCGGGGACGAAATGGAACTTTCTGCCGTTCCGCCCCGGCCTGGTGGGCGGGCACTGCATCGGTGTCGATCCCTATTACCTGACGCACAAGGCCGAGGCGCTTGGATATTACCCGCAGGTCATTCTGGCTGGCCGGCGCATCAACGACGGCATGGGCGTGCATGTCGCTTCCCAGCTGGTCAAGGAGATGCTGAAGAAGCGGATCCATGTGGAAGGAGCAAGGATTCTGGTGCTCGGGCTGACTTTCAAGGAAAATTGCCCCGACATCCGCAATACGCGGGTCATCGATGTCATCGACGAACTCAAGACCTACGGCTGCAAGGTTGATGTTCACGATCCCTGGGTGAATGCCGAGGAGGCGGCGGCCGAGTACGGCCTGGCCTTGGCCCCCGGGGTCGAGACCGGCAGATACGACGGCATCGTGCTGGCAGTTGCCCACGACGAGTTCCGGGCGATGGGAAGAGAACACATCCGCGCGCTGGGACGGGACAAACACGTCGTTTACGATCTCAAGCACATCCTTGCTCCCGGCGACAGCGACCTGAGGCTTTGAGCGCGCCGGCAATGGGTATCTTTCCCGGAGCGCGGAGATCAGGCGGCCATTCCCCGTCAGCGGCCTTGGGCCGGCAGACGCGCCGATGACAAAACCGAATGTACTCTACATCACTTACGATGGTCTTCTGGATCCATTGGGAGGCAGCCAGAATTCTCCCCTATCTCCGCGGAATCGCGGCCGGCGGCGGGCGGCTCACTGTGCTGAGTTTCGAGAAGCGCGACCGGTTCGATGCCGACGGAGCGGCCCTGCGCGGTCTGCTTTCGGGGCAGGGTATTGTCTGGCGACCGCTGCGCTTCACCCGGCGCGGCGGAGCCCTGGCCAAACTTTGGGACATTTCCCGGATGTATGTCGCGGCGCTGGCCATTGCCCTCGGTTCGCGGGTCAGGGGCGTGCACGCGCGCGGCCATCCTCCGGCCATGGCGGCGCATCTGCTCAAACGCCTCCTGGGCACCCTGACGATCTTCGACTTTCGCGGCTTCTGGGTCGATGAAAGGGTAGACAAGGGTGGCTGGGACCTGTCACGCGCGCTGCATCGCTGGCAATATCGCCGCTTCAAACGGATCGAACGCCGCATGCTCGGTTCAAGCGATGCATTGGTGGTTCTGTCCGAGGCGGCCGTTCCGAAGCTGCGCGGCATGGGTCTCAATCCGGCGGCCAGCGTGACCGTGATCCCTTGCTGCGCCGATTTCGATCACTTCCCGTTGGCCACGGCCGAGTTGCGCGAGCGCATGCGGGCCGAACTCGGCATACCCTCCGATGCGACGGTACTCGGCTATCTCGGTTCGATCGGTCAAATGTACCTGCCAGAGCGGTTTTTCCAGGGTTTCGTCCGGGCTGCGGAGCGGCTGCCCGCCCTTCGCGCGCTCATCATCACGCCCGATACCGGCAAGGCCGAAGCGCTGGTCCTCGGTCAAGTGCCCGCCGGATTGCGGGTCCGCGTGCTGGTGCGATCGGCGAGCCGCGACTTGGTGCCCCGATTTATCGCCGTGTTCGACATGCTTGCCAGTCTCATCCAACCGAGCGAGGCGAGAGTTCGGGGCCTCGCCGACCAAGGTCGCGGAATGTCTGGCCTCAGGCGTACCGGTTATCTGCAACGCCGGCGTAGGCGATGTCGCCGGTCAGGTCCGCGCGCTCGATGCCGGCGTCATTGTCGATCCGTGGTCGGACGATGAATTCGTTGCCGCGGTCGAGCGGATCGATGCCATGGGCGGGCATTGGGGCGCCCGGCTGCGCGAGGCGTCGCGCAAGGTCTTTGGCCTCGAAATCGCCCATCAGCGCTACCTTGCCATCTATTCCCGCCTTGGATTGCTGCCATGCTGAACGTTGTCGTGCTTAACGGCGGAAGAGGCGCCGGAACTCTCATCCCCGCGTTGGTCGAGCGGCAGGGGCTTTTGGTCACGTCGGTGGTCAATGCCTACGACGACGGCAAGTCGACCGGAGATATCCGGCGTTTCTTCGGCATGCTGGGTCCGTCCGACATTCGCAAGGTCCAGCAGTTGATGCTGCCCGCGCAAGATCCGGACCATGCCGCGTGCATGCGCCTGTTCGACTTCCGTTTTCCCGAAGACTGTCCGCGCGGGGAAGCGATCGAAACGCTGAGCGGGTTCGCCACAGGCGCGCGCGCCGATCTGGCCGGTGCCACTTTCACCGCCGGATCGGTGCGCATGGCCTTGCAGTCGCTGGTTTCGGCGTTCCTGGACGGCCTGGGCGCGATCGAGAAAGTGGCGGGGAGCGAATTCTCCTTCGGCGACTGTTCGATCATGAACTGTGTCTATGCCGGCGCCTTTCTCAAGTTCGGACGCAATATCGAGACGGCAACGACATTCATCGACCGGCTGTTTCGCTTGCGAGGAACGGTGCTGCCCAGCAGTATCGAGGACAAGAAGCTCGTTGCCCTGCGCGAGAACGGGCAAATGCTCTACAGTGAGGCGGAGATTGTCGAGCTGCGTTCCAATGTGCGGATCGAGCGGATATTCTTGCTCGACCGGGAGCTCGACCGGGAGGCCTTCGAGCGCCTGAGCCTCTCGGAAAAGCGCCATTACCTTGAACTGCACCACAGTTTCGTCGGTGTCTCGCCCCGGGTGCGGCTGGCGTTGCAGCAAGCGGATATCATCGTCTATGCGGCCGGTACGCAGCACTCGTCGCTCTATCCAACCTACATTACCCAAGGCATCGCCCGGTCGATCGCCGACAACCATGCGGCCTTCAAGGTATTTGTCACCAATATCGGCGCGGATTACGAAACGCCGAGTTATGTGGCTTCGGATTATCTCAAGGGGGCCTATCGCTATCTCAATCTGGCCGACGCGCGCAGTTATGCGATGGAAGAGCTGTTCGACGTGATCCTGGTCAACTCCAGCCATCTCAAGGCGGATGAAACCTATGTCGAATACGACGAGGCCGGTTTCGCGGACATTCCCGTGCGCCGGGTCGTCGATGCGTTCGAAGCAGCCGAAGCCCCGGGGCGGCACGATGGCGCAAAGGTGGCCCGGACCTTGCTGGGGCTCTACGAGACCGCGGGCAGGCCGGAACGCTGATCGATGTCCGCGCTCAAGAAGTTGCTGGAGCGGCGCAGGCTGCTGATTTTCGATTTCGACGGGACCATCGCCGATACCTCGCCCTTGCATGCCCAGGCCTTCGGCGAGGTCCTCGCTCCGCGCGGGATAACCGTGGACTATTCCGCCATCGCCGGAATGAAAACCGGCGACGCCTTGCGCAAGTGCCTCGAAGTGGCGATCCAGCAGACTTCCGAGGAGGAGCTTGCGGGAATGATCGCACTCAAGCAGCGCTTGGTCCGCGACCGGATCGCGACCGGGCTGCGGCCGCTGCCCGGCGCCGACGAGTTCCTGCAGTGGGCCGCGCCACGCTTCCAGCTGTGCCTGGTGACGTCGGGGTCGCGCGGAACAGTCGGTATGGCCCTGGACAAGCTGGGTTACTCGGACCTGTTCGCGCCGTGCCTTTGCGCCGAGGACGTCGCGCGGGCCAAGCCCGATCCCGAAGGCTTTCTTGCCGCGCTGCGCCTTACCGCAACCGATCCGGCCGAGGCCGTCGTGTTCGAGGATTCCGCAGCCGGATTTGCCGCTGCCCAGGCTGCAGGATTGTCCTTTTTCGATGCCCGCAACAACTTGTGGCGATCGCTCAACGAGGTTTCGCCTTGAGAATCCTTGCCGCCATCGTGACGCACAACCGCTGTGCGTTGCTATCGCGATGCCTCGACCATCTGCGGGCCCAGACGCGCGCACCCGACGAAGTCCTGGTGGTCAACAATGCCAGCACCGACGGTACCGAAGAGATGTTGCGCGCGCGCGGCACACCGTATGTGACTCAGGAAAACCTTGGTTCCGCCGGCGGATGGAACCGATGCATTGCCCATGCCCTGGAGCAGGGGTTCGATGCCGTCTGGCTGATGGACGATGACGGCTTTCCCGATGCCGCCGCGCTTGCCGCGCTTGAGCCGCATCTCACCGGCGAAATCGCCTGCGTCTCTTCGGTGGTGGTCCGCGAGGACGAGCCCGGCCGCTTCGTCTTCCCCTTTCCGCGGTTCAACCGGCGCGGTCTGCCGCGATTGGCCGGACCTAACCGCCGCATTCCGGCAGTCGCTGGACTTGCCTCGGTCGCACCGGCCGGAACCTATCCCTTCGCGCACTTTTTCAACGGCGCTCTCATCAGCTGCGACGCGATCCGCCGGGTCGGCAATGTCGACAGCGATTTCTTCATGTTTGGCGACGAGGTCGATTACTTCTTCCGGCTCAAGCGTGCCGGCGAAGTCAAATCGGTGCTGGCGGCGCTTCACTATCATCCCGATGTTAGCCGGCGGCCGTTCACACCGGCGAAGATCTACTATTACATCAAGAACACCCTGATCCTGAACCGGCGCTATTTCGACCTCGTCTGGCTGCGCGACCTCGCCACCGTCGCGGCGGTGCTGGGGCGGACGGCCAGCCGGAACGGCGCCGGGCTCGCATTGTCGCTGATCGCGGGGCGCAAATCCGCCATATTCTATCCGGCCATCCTGCGCGGCCTGCAAGGACGGATAGGCAGAGACTTCGATGTCTAGGCACCACGGCTTGCGCGCTCTGATCGCCGCAGCCGGGCGGGGCAGCCGCGCCGGACTGCCCTATCCCAAGACGCTCTATCCGATCGACGGATCGCCCATTCTGCTGCGAATCGCCCGCGTGCTTTCCCCTTACGACCCGAGTCCGACAATCATCGTCAGCCCCGCTGGCAAGGATCCGGTCGGCCAATGCCTGGGCGCCGCCGGAATGACTGCCAATCTCGTGGTCCAGCCCGAACCGCGCGGGATGGGTGACGCCGTGCTCCGCTTCGAAATGTCGCCCGTGTGCCCGGAAACCGAGCACATTCTGCTGGTATGGGGCGACATTCCCTTCATCCAGCCAGAAACTGTCGCGACATTGGTCGAACGCCATTTCGCCGTCGGTAACGACTTCACTTTGGCGACGCGCCACGTCGACAGCGCCTACACCGTGGTTTCGCGCAATTCGGCGGGCGAGGTGACAGGCGTCGTCGAAACCCGCGAGCGAGGCGATGCGGCGACCGCGGCGGGAGAGCGTGACATCGGGCTCTTCCTCTTCCGCAAGCAGCCGGTTTTCGCGGCGCTGGCCGAGGATCTGCCCGGCAAGTGGGGCAAGGCGACCGGCGAACACGGTTTTCTCTACATCGTCGGCCATCTCGCCGCGCGCGGGCTGCGGATCGAGGCCTTGCCGGTGGCGACCGAACTCGATCTCGTTTCGCTCAACAGTCTCAAGGATGTGGAACCCTGGGTTTGAGCCCTGGCGTGCGACCGGCATCGTCGACTTTGTCGATGGGCGCTGTTAACCGGCATGGCTTCAAGGCAGGCAAGTCAAATGGGAGCCATGATTGAGCCCTTCGTACACCTTTCGGCCCGTGGACCACTGCAACATGTGCGAAGCTCCGGCCGCGGGCTTCAAAGTGCTCGGCATTCGGCTCAACCGGTCGCAAGGGCGCAACCCGCGCAACGTGCGCGGCGCCGGGGTAACGATCGTCCGTTGCCGGGAATGCGGGCTGATTTTTCCCGATCCGCAACCGGTGCCGGGTTCGATCCTCGATCACTATGACATTCCGAGCGAGGATTATTGGCAGGACGAGCGGATTGGCGGCATTCCGCCGGCGTCGCTGGGCGCCCATTACAGGTCGCTCAAGAGCCTGTTGCCCGAACGCGATACCTACAAGGCGCTCGACGTCGGGGTCGGGCTGGGGATTTCAACCCGGGCGCTTATGGATGCCGGCTTCGAAGTTGATGGAATTCGAACCGTCTCCCCAATTCCACCGGTCGGCCATCGCCAATCTCGGCCTTCCGCCCGAGCGCCTGCACAATATCGCCCTTGAGGCGGCCGAGTTTCCCGAGCAAAGCTTCGATTTCGTCAATTTCTCGGCCGTGCTCGAGCACGTTTACGATCCCGCCGAGGCGCTCCGGAGGTGTCAGAAATGGTTGCGTCCGGGTGGGCTAGTTACCTGCGAAGTTCCGTCGTCGGATTGGTTGATCGCGCGACTGATAAACGTGTTTTTCCGGCTCAACGGAACGTCTTATGTAACGCATGTCAGCCCGATGCACATGCCTTTCCATCTTTACGAGTTCACGCCCGAATCGTTTCGACGTGCTGGCCAGCGGCTGGGATACGAGATCGCGCGGCTGGAGTTCGAGGTTTGCAGTGTGGATATGATGCCGCGCCCCGCGCGAGCCTTGCTGCGCGCGATCATGGCGCGCACCAAAACCGGAATGCAGCTTTACGCAACGATGCGTAAGCCCGCCTGACGCGACCGCCGACCTTAGAAACTGGTTCGAATCGGAGTTTCGGACCAGACGCTAGAGCCGCGCGGATCCCCAGACAAAGTTCCGTGCGGCCTGGCGCGTCGCATTCGTTGGCGGCGTTGCATCGGCGAAATCGCGGGTGGCGATCAGTACATCGGGATCGAGCGGTTCGTCGAAGTCGAGGCCGCAGTAATCGCCGTGGCACCAGGCGATCCGGCAGAACGCCTCGAACCGGCCCCAGCTCAGCACCGCGTCGCTGCCGGGAGTGAGGAAGCCGCCGGTCGCGAGCTTGGCGCCGCGGAACGACAGGTCGAGCAGGGTTACATGCAGCGTCCCGCCCAGCGTCACCAGTTTGGCGGGCAGGCAGACGCGCAGCCGGCTGTGCCGGCGCCGGCCTGCGCGCGAGAAGCCCTGTCTGGCGGGTTGTGCGGTCATCTCCGCGACCATGCGCCGGACATGGCCAACAGCCGGTTGGCCCGGGCCTAGGCGGATTCCCGTAATTCCCGCGCAGCCGCTTGCCGCCCGGCCAGCGCGGGGCTAAGGGCGCGCGCCTATGCTTAGCAACCTCACCCAGCAGCCCGGCGACGCGCTCCTCGCCCTGATCAAGCTCCACAACGCCGATCCGCGCCCCGGCAAGATCGACCTTGGCGTCGGCGTCTACAAGACCGGCCAGGGCGACACGCCGGTCTTCGCCGCGATCAAGGCGGCGGAGAGGCAGCTGCTCGAGACGCAAGGTTCGAAGGCCTATCTCGGCCCGGAAGGCGACATGGGCTTCGTCGAGGCGCTGATGCCCTACGTGTTCGGCGCGGCGGACCCGACCATGAGCGGCCGGATCGAGGGTATGCAGGTTCCCGGCGGCACCGGCGGCGTGCGGCTGGCGGTGGCGCTGGCCAAGCGCGCCGGGGTGGGGCGCGTGTTCATGGGCACGCCGAGCTGGCCCAACCACGCGCAGATCTTCGCCGACGTCGGCCTGGGGATGGAGGGCTTCAACCATTCGCATGCCGATGGCGCGATCGACATGGACGCCCTGCGCGCCGCTTTCGCCGCAGCCGGGCCGGGCGACGCCTTTCTGCTCCACGGCTGCTGCCACAACCCGACCGGCATCGACTATTCGCATGCCCAGTGGGACGAGATCGCGGCGCTGTTCGCCGAGCGGCAGGTGCTGCCGATCCTCGATCTCGCCTATCAGGGCCTCGGCCACGGCATGGAGGAAGACGCCTATGGCGTGCGCCAGGTGCTCAGCCAGGTGCCCGAGGCGCTGGTGGCGCAGAGCTGCGACAAGAATTTCGGCCTCTACCGTGACCGCACCGGCGCGCTCTATGCGATGATGGCCGAACCGGGGCAATTGCCGCTGCCGATCACCAACCTGCATGCCCTCGCCCGCGCCAACTGGTCGCAGCCGCCCGATCACGGCGGCGCGGCGGTGCGGCTGGTGCTGGAAGACGAAGGCCTGACCAGCCTCTGGCTCGACGAGCTCGACACTATGCGCACCCGCATGCGCCAGATGCGCGAACAGCTGGCGGCGGCGGGCAAGGTCGGCGGCGTCGATCTGACGCCGATCGGCACGCAGAACGGCCTGTTCTCGATCATTCCGTTCACCCCCGATCAGGTCCAGGCGATGCGCGAGAAGCACGGCGTCTATTTCGCCGCATCGGGCCGGATCAACGTGGCCGGGCTGACCAGCGCCAACATCGCCACGTTCATCGATGCCGTGGCGGATGTGACCGGGTGAGATGGACCGGCAGCCGGTTCTCGATGGGGAGCGGCTGCGGTTAAGGCCGCTGCGCGAGGACGATTGGCAGGCGCTCTACGCTGTCGCCAGCGATCCGCTGATCTGGGATATTCATCCCGCGCATGATCGTTGGCGGGAACCTGTCTTCCGCGCCTTTTTCGAGGATGCGCTTGCCAAGGGCGGCGCCCTGGCGGTGATCGACATGGCCAGCGATACCATGATCGGGTCGTCGCGCTACCAGGGGCATGAGGCCGCAGACGGTGGTTCGGTCGAGATCGGCTGGACTTTCCTTGCCCGCAGCCATTGGGGCGGCGGCACCAACCGCGAGATGAAGCGGTTGATGCTCGCTCACGCCTTCCGTTTCGTCGAACGCGTGGTCTTCATGGTCGGCGAGGGCAATCTGCGCTCCCGCCGAGCGATGGAGAAGATCGGTGGGCGCCTGACCGATTATCGCGAGGTCCGGATGATGGCTGGCGGCGAAATGGCGCACGTCCAGTTCGAGATTCCGCGTGAGGAATTCGCGCGGGGGCCGCTTTCGGCCTGACCGGCTCGATTCTTGGTCCGCGCTTTTGCGCGAACAAATTTCACCCCCGCAATGCCTGCATCCGCTGCAAATACCGCGCCAGCACGTCGATCTCGAGGTTGACCTTGTCGCCCGCCTTCAGCGCGCCGAGCGTCGTCACTTCGGCGGTGTGCGGGATGATGTTCAGCGCGAAATGGCAGGTTCCGTCCGGCTGGTCGGCGACTTCGTTGACCGTCAGCGATACGCCGTCGAGCGTGATCGAGCCCTTGGCGGCGAGATAGGGGGCGAGTTCCCTGGGTGCGGCGATGCCGAGCCGCAGCGATTCGCCCTCGGGACACAGGCCCACCACCTCGCCGACGCCATCGACATGGCCGGTGACGATATGCCCGCCCAGCTCGTCGCCGAGCCTAAGCGCCGGTTCGAGATTGAGCTTGCCGCCCGGCGTCCAGCGCCCCGGCGCGGTGCGGGCCAGGGTTTCGCCCGAGATATCGACCGAGAACCAGGCGTCGCCCGCCTCGCCGCCCTTGCCGGTGACGGTCAGGCAGGCGCCCGAGCAGGCGATCGAGGCGCCGATGGCGATTCCGGCCGGATCCCACGGGCAGGCGATCACCGCGTGCAGGTCGCCGCCCTGCCGGGTTTCGCGGATCGTGCCGATGCCAGTGACTATCCCTGTGAACATGTGACTATTCCGGTGAACATGGCGCTGGGCTGTAGACTTCGAGCGTGTCGTTGCCAAGCTGGCGGCGGTCATCCAGCCGCCAGTGTCCTCCGGGTTTTTCGAGGGCGGCAAGCGCGAATTGGGACAGGACGGGTACGCCGGCGCCGATCTCGAAGGGCGCGCGGTAGATGACCAGGCGATCGACCAGACCCGCGCAGAGGAAAGCATCGGCAGTCTCCGCGCCGCCTTCGATGAAGAGATACTGCACGCCGGTCATGTCTCGTATTGCTTGTGGAGAGGCCAGCCTGCGCCAGCCATCGGGGGCTTCCCCGCGCGTCAGCAGCCAGCGTTCCGGGCTGCGGGCTTCCAGTCCGGGCAGCCGCACGTCGAGCCGGGGCGCATCGGCCCGCAGCGTGCCCCCGCCGACCAGGATCGCGTCCGACCCGGCGCGCAGCGCATGGCAATGCGCCCGCGCCGCCGCGCCGGTAAGCCAGCGGCCCTCGCCCGGAGGTCGCGCCAGGCAGCCGTCCAGCGACAGGGCGAGCTTGAGCGTCACTTCCGGACGGCCATGACGGCGCAGCATGAGATAGCCGGACAGACTCGCCTCGGCCTCTGGCGAGGGCAGCAGCCCGGCCTCGATCCCGGCGGCGCGCACAAGGGCAATGCCTTTGCCCGAAGTGCGCGGATCGGGGTCCTCGCAGCCGGCCACGACCCGCGCCAGACCCGAGGCGGCGATCAGCCCGGCGCAGCTCGGCCCGCGCGGGCTTTCGTGGGCGCAGGGTTCGAGCGTGACATAGAGCGTCGCGCCGTTCGCCTCCACGCCTGCCTGCTTGAGCGCCAAGGCCTCGGCATGCGGTCTGCCGCCAGTGCCGGTCCAGCCGCGCCCCACGACCCGCCCGTCCTTGACGATAATCGCCCCCACCGCCGGGTTGGGCCGGGAGAGCGGGCGGGCGCGCGCGCCCAGGCTCGCTGCCGCGGCGAGCCAGCGCGCATCGTCATGGCTTGGCGGCATCGGCCTGCTGCTGGTGTTCCCTCAACAATACCGCTTCGGCCTCGGCGCGGGCCTGCTCGGCCGCCCGTTCGGCATCGGCTTTCCGCTTGATTGCATCGACATCGATGCCGGTAGCCCGGCCGAGCGACATGTACATTTCCTGCCGCAGCGCATCGCGCTTGGCCTGTTCGGCGGCGATGCGCGCCTTGCGCCGCTCGTTCTTGGCAATATCGGCCCTGATTTCGGCCTCGGTGCGGTCGGCCGGCCAGCTGACGATATAGTCGATCTTGGGCGGATGCGGCTTGCCGCGCACTTCCTCGTTGACGAAGACGGCGAAGATGCCGAGCGGTGGCAGCGTGGCGAGCACGGCAAAGCGCCAGCGGTTTGCGCCGGCCTGGCGGAACACCTCGATAAAATCGCCGATCGCCCCGACGGGCCTGACATCGCGCCAAATGCCGCTGCGTCTGAATAGAGCCATGGAGGCCAAGATAGGCCTTCGCGCGATCTTGCGCCAGTCGATCTAGCCGAACTGGCGGTAGAGTCCTTGGCCCTCGCGTTTGAGCCAGCGGTTGGCCGCCTTGAGGTCGCCCTCGAACACTTCGCCAAGCAGCGCGTGGAAGCGCGCGCTGTGGTCGAAATGGACGAGATGCGCGACTTCGTGCGCCACTACCGAGCGGCGGACCGCGTCGGGGGCCATGATCAGCCGCCAGTTGATCCGGACCGTGCCGTCCGACGCACAGCTTCCCCAGCGCCGCCGCGCCCGCGACAGCGCGAATTTGGGCGGCTCAAGCCCAGCGCGGGCGCAATAGTGGGCCAGATCCTCGCCGATCAGCCGCCGCGCTTCGTTTTCCAGCCAGCGGCGCAGACGCGGCTTCGACCGTGACCTCGGGGCCGCCGACCAGGATCGAACCGTCCTGCGCCAGCGGCCGGCGCGGGGCGCCCGGCGCATGCTCGATCCGCAGCAACTTCGCCGCGATAGGGCAGACTGCCTGCCAGGGGCGAGCGGTGGCGGCGGGGCGGGGCAGCGCCGCGAGCTGGCGCGCCAGCCAGTCGCCGCGCGCCTGGACGAAAGCCAGCGCCTCGGCGGTGCGCCCCCAGCGCGGCATCGAGACGCGCACTTCGCTGCCGTCGGGTGCGAGCCGCAGAGTCATCCGCCGGGCGTGGGCGAGGCGGCGCACGACGACCGGCAGGCTGACCGCGCCAAGCGTCGATCGCCGCAGGCTGCGCGCGGGTCGCGCCGCAGCCAGTCAAGCCCGATCCGCGAGGTCTCCCGCCTCGACAATATGATGTTCGAGCGGCCCGGCCACGTCCTCGCTCACCACCTTGCCCGCAACCGAAGCACCGGCGCGGTGCACGGCATCGCGGTCGCCCGAGATCAGATAGTGCCAGTCGGGCAACGGCTTGCCCTCGGCGCGCAGGCGATAGGCGCAGCTCGTCGGGCAGCCATGCGGCGTTGCGCGGCGACGCGGGGCGTCAGCCGCAGGCAATCGGGCACCAGTGCGCGGCGGTGGCGGTAGTCCTTGCAGCGCGCGGTCTGCGGTATCGAGCAGGCGGCAGGCGACATTGGTGAAGTGCACTTCGCCGGTATCCTCGTCTTCCAGCTTGTGCAGGCAGCACTTGCCGCAGCCGTCGCACAGCGCCTCCCATTCGGTGCGGCGAGAGCGATTCGAGCGGGCGCTCCCAGAATGGGATCTTCACTTCACCCATTTCGCCAGCTCCGCCGCAACCGCGTCGGGCCCCTGGTCGGCGGGCAGCAGGGCGATCGGCTCGCCCTTGCGGCCCGAGAGCACGGCGTTGCGGCTGTGGTCCATCAGATAGCCGCCCGGGCGTTTCCTTGCCCTTGCGCGTAATAGACCGCGAAGGCCTTGGCGGCCGCCGCGACCTGCGCTCGTGCCGGTCAGCCCGATCAGGCGCGGCGAAAAGGCGGCGGCGAATTCGCCGACCTTGTCCGGCGTATCGCGCGCCGGATCGATTGTAATAAAGATCGGCTGCACTTGCGCCGCCAGCGGTCGGGCTGCTGCTTTTCGAACTGCGCCAGCCCGCGCATCAGCGATCTGCACGTCCATCGGGCAGGCATCGGGGCAAAAGGTGAAGCCGAAATAGGTCATGCGGTATTTGCCGTCGAAATCGCTCCAGCGCACCGTGCGGCCGGTCTTGTCGACCAGCGTCGAACGGGCCGCCGATCCTGGCGCCGGCCAGCGGCGGGCGCTCGGTGGGCGGCTCGCCGCTCGCACCCGGCAAGCGTGGCGGCGAATAGCGCGACTGCGGCGAAAAGCGGCTTCTTGGTCATGGCGGCGCGGTTCATGCTCTGCTAAACATGCGCTGCGCAAGGGGGAACCGGCGCGGCCGCGCGTGTGCGCCGGAGCGGTCGCAGGAGGTCGCATTACGTGGTCAAGCGGGGCAAACGCCATCGCGCGCATGCTGGGGCTGCTCGCAGCCGCGGCGCTGGTTGTGCCGGGTCCGGCGGCAGCGCAGTTTTCCAAGGGCTACAAGTTTCTCGAAGCCATCCGCAAGAAAGACGGCAACGCGGTCAACGACGCGCTCAACGAACCGGGCTCGACCATCGTCAACACCCGCGATTCGACCACCGGCGAAACCGCGCTGCACATCGTCACCAGCCCGGCGCGATCTGACCTGGATGAGCTTCCTCGTCGGCAAGGGCGCCAACGTCAACGCCCGCGACGGCCGCGGCGGGACGCCGCTCCAGATCGCCGCCAATCTCGGCTTCCAGTCGAAGGCGTCGAGCTGCTGGTCGGCCAGAAGGCGCGGATCGACGAACCCAATGCCGCCGGCGAAACCCCGCTGATCACCGCCGATCCACCACCGCAATATCGCGATCGTGCGCGCGCTGCTCAAGGCTGGCGCCGATCCCGACCGGGCGGACAATTCGGGCCGCAGCGCGCGCGACTATGCGCTGCTCGACGGGCGCAATTCCGTGCTGGTCTCGCGAGATCGAAACCAATGCCAAGCCCAGGGGCCAGCGCGCCGGCGCTGCCCCGTCCTACGGGCCCGACGTTCTGAACGCAATGGCTGCCGCCGCCGACCTGACGCTCGACGAATTGCGCCTCGCGCTGGCGCCGCGCATGGCCGATGCGGCGGCGTTCGACGGCTGGAGCAAGGCCGCGGTCGAAAGCGCCGCCCAGGCGCAGGGCGTCGATCCCAGGGTGGCCGCGCTGGCCTTTCCCGGCGGCGCGATGGACATGATCGCGGCCTGGATCGCCTGCGGTCGATGCCGCGATGGAGCAGGCCCATTCCGGCCGCCGCGCTGGCCGGCGCTGCCGGTGCGCGAACGCATCCGCACGCTGGTGCGCTTCCGGCTCGAAGCGCTCGAAGGCCGCGAAGAGGCCCTGCGCCGGGCGCTGGCCAATGATGGCCATGCCGCAAAACGCCGCCGCTGCGCTGCGGCTCGGCTGGCAACAGCGCCGATGCGATGTGGCGGCTGGCGGGCGACACGGCGACCGATTACAACCACTATACCAAGCGCGCGATCCTCGCCGGGGTCTACGCCGCGACCCTGGCCGTCTTCGCCGACGACGAGAGCGAGGGCAAGGCAGAGAGCCTGCGCCTTCCTCGACCGGCGGATCGAAGGCGTGATGCGCTTCGAGAAAGCCAAGGCGCAGTTGCTGCGCAGCGCCGGACGAGCGCTTCAGCCTGGCCCGCTTGCTCGGCAGGCTGCGCTATCCGGCGGCTTGAAGGCCGATTTGACCTGAGTCAAATTATTGCGAATGAGTTGCAATTACACGCCGGTTCATGGCAGCGGCTTGTCGCCATGACCCTCGATCTCCTCCCGATCGGCCATAGCGCCCGCATCGTCGCGGTCGATTGGCCGCGCCTGGCGGACGAGGAAGCGCAGCGGCTGCGCGCGCTCGGCATCGAGAGGGCGCCGAGGTCGCCGTGGCCCATCGCGGCGTGTTCGGCGGGCGCGATCCGCTGGCCGTCACCATCGGCCGCATGACCGTGGCGCTGCGCCGCGCCCATGCCCGGGCGATGGAGGTGGAGAGCTCTGACATGAGCAGGCCCAAATGAGTCCGCCCAATGACCGGCCGCCGCACCGCCGCGCTGGTCGGCAATCCCAATGCCGGCAAGAGCGCGCTGTTCAACGCGCTGACCGGCGCGCGGCAGAAGATCGCCAACTATGCGGGCGTCACGGTCGAGCGCAAGGCGGGGCGGCTGGTGCTGCCATCGGGCGAGCCGGTCGAGCTGATCGACCTGCCCGGCAGCTATGGCCTGCATGCCACCAGCCCGGACGAGGAAGTGACCCGCAAGGTCATTCTCGGCGAGTTTCCCGGCGAAGCCGCGCCCGACGTGCTGGTGGTGGTGCTCGATGCGTCCAATCTCGAACAGCATCTGGTCTTCGCGCTGGAAGTGATCGAGCTGGGCAAGCCGACAGTCGTCGCGCTCAACATGACCGATCTTGCCGAGCGCGACGGGCTGGTCCTCGATCCCGCAGCTCTGGCGAGCGAGCTGGGCGTGCCGGTGATCCCGACGGTCGCGGTGCGGCGCAAGGGCCTCGACGAACTGACCCAGGCCATCGCCGAAGCCGAGGAGCGCAAGCCCGAGCCGCGCCACCCCCACACTTACCTGGCCGAACGCCGCTTGACCGCCCACGCCATCGCCGACAGGCGCGATCGTCACCGAAACCGCGCGGCACCGGCTGCATTCGAAGCTCGACCGGCTGTTCCTGCATCCCTGGCTGGGGCCGCTGATCCTGTTCGCCCTGCTGTTCGTGGTGTTCCAGGCGGTGTTCGCCGGGGCGACGCCGTTCGCCGATGCGCTCGAAGGCGGCGTCGGCTGGCTCGGCGGAGCGAGGTGCGCGAGGGCATGGCCGCCCGGCCTGCTGCGCGATCTCGTCACCGACGGCATTCTCGCCGGCGTCGGCGCGGTGGTGGTGTTCCTGCCGCAGATCGTCATCCTGTTCTTCTTCATTCTGGCGCTGGAAGCCTCGGGCTACATGGCGCGCGCGGCCTTCCTGATGGACCGGATGATGGCCGGCGTCGGGCTTGTCGGGGCGCAGCTTCATCCCGCTGCTCTCGAGCTTCGCCTGCGCCATCCCCGGGATCATGGCGACGCGCGGCATTTCCGATCCCAAGGACCGGCTGACGACGATCCTGGTCGCGCCCGCTGATGACCTGCTCGGCGCGGCTGCCGGTCTATGGCGTGATCATCGCCGCGGTGATTCCGGAACGCACAGTAGGTCCCGGCATCGGCTTCAGGGACTGGTGCTGTTCGCGCTCTATCTCGCGGGCATCGTCGGCGCGATGGTGGTGGCGCTGGTGCTGCGCCGATCGGTGACCAAGGGCGCGGCCTCGGGCTTCATCATGGAACTGCCCAAGTACCAGATGCCGCGCTCGAGGACCTCGCCATCGGCCTGTTCCAGCGCGCCTGGATTTTCCTGCGCCGCGCCGGCACGATCATCTTCACGGTCTCGGTGGTGCTTGTGGCTGCTGCTCAGCTTCCCTCGCGCCGCGCCGGGCGAGAGCCAGATCGACGCATCGGTCGCCGGCAAGATCGCCAACGGGCTTGCCGTCGTGGTCGCGCCGATCGGCTTCAACCGCGACATGGCGCTGGCGCTGATCCCGGCGATGGCCGCGCGCGAAGTCGCGGTCAGCGCGCTGGCGACGACATATGCCGTCGATCGCCGGCGACGAAGCGCGGACCGCCGAGGGCGTGCGCCAGGAAATCGCCCGCCGCTGGAGTCTGCCGACCGCGCTCGCCTTCCTCGCCTGGTTCGTCTTCGCGCCGCAGTGCCTTTCGACCATCGCCGTCGCCCGGCGCGAGACGAATGGGTGGAAATGGCCGCTGTTCATGCTCGCTTATCTGTTCGCGCTGGCCTATGTCGCTGCGGGAATCACCTATTGGAGCGCACTGGCGCTCGGGCTCTAGAAAAAGGCGGAATTTTCGATGGCGGGCAGCGTCAACAAGGTCATCCTGATTGGCAATCTTGGGCCAGGATCCGGAGGTCAAGAGCTTCCAGAACGGCGGCCGCATCTGCAACCTCCGCATCGCCACCTCCGAGAGCTGGAAAGACAAGAACACCGGCGAGAAGCAAGGAACGGACCGAGTGGCACACCGTCGTGCTCCAGTCCGACGGCCTGGTCGGCGTCGCCGAGCGGTTCCTCAAGAAGGGCTCGAAGATCTACATCGAAGGCCAGCTGCGCACCCGCAAGTGGCAGGACGCCTCGGGCAACGACCGCTACAGCACCGAGGTTTCGGTCGGCGGCAACCAGGGCGTGCTGACCATGCTCGACGGCGCGCCGGGCGGCGGCGGCCAGCGTTCGGCGGCGGCGCCAATGACTGGGAAGCGGCGGCGCGCAGAAGTCTGGCGGCGGCGGCGATTTCGGGGGCGGCGGCGGTGCGCGCCAGGGCTCGCACCACGATCTGGCCGACGATCTCGACGACGATATTCCGTTCTAAACCCGCCAGTCCACCGAGCCGCGCCCGTTCGCTTCCAGAAACGCATTCGCCTGGCTGAAATGCCGGCACCCGAGAAAGCCCGAGTGCGCCGATAGCGGGCTCGGGTGCGGGGCGGTCAGCACCAGGTGGCGGCCATCGTTGCAGGCCCGGCACCCGCGCGGCCTTGTTGCGGGCGTGGCTGCCCCACAGCATGAACACGCAAGGCTCCGCCTTGGCCGCTACCGCCGCCACCGCCGCGTCGGTGATAGCTTCCCAGCCGAGGCCCTGGTGCGAGCCGGCCTTGCCTTCCTCGACGGTCAGCGAATTGTTGAGCAGCAGCACGCCTTGCTTCGCCCAGTTCGCCAGATTGCCGTGGTCGCGGGCGCGGCAGGCCGAGATCGCTGGCGAGCTCCTTGTAGATGTTGACCAGCGAGGGCGGCACCCGCACCCCCTCGGGCACCGAGAAGCACAGGCCATGCGCCTGTCCGGCGCCGTGGTAGGGGTCCTGGCCAAGGATCACCACCTTGACCGTGTCGAGCGGAGTCAGCTCAAGCGCGGCGAGGCGGGCCCCACGCGGCGGATAGATGCGTTTGCCCGCCGCTTCCTCGGCCTTGAGGAAGCCGCCGAGCTTGCGTGCGCCCGGCTGCGCCAGCACCGGAGCAAGCGCGGCGCGCCAGCTTTCGGGGACGGCATCCTGCATCGCCGGTTCGGTCGGTCCATCTCGGTCTCGGTTCGGGCCTAACCCGGCGCGTGCCATTGCGCAATCCGGCTTACCGGCCTAAGCACGCGCGCCATATGGCCGTCTATCTCCACGAAGAAGATCTCCCCGAGGGCGTGCTGGCGCCCGGCGCCGTCGCGGTCGATACCGAGACCATGGGCCTCGTCACCCCGCGCGACCGGCTGTGCCTGGTGCAGATCTCCGACGGCGGGGGCGACGAGCACCTCGTGCGCTTCGCGCCCGGCTCAGCAACTATGACGCGCCCAACTCAAGGCGGTGCTGGCCGATCCGGCGCGGCTCAAGCTGTTCCACTTCGCCCGCTTCGATCTCGCGGCGATCGAGCACTATATGGGCGTCGATGGCCACGCCGGTGTTCTGCACGAAGATCGCCAGCAAGCTGATCCGCACCTATACCGACCGGCACGGGCTCAAGGATCTGGTCAGCGAACTGCTCGGCAAGGAATTGTCCAAGCAGCAGCAATCGAGCGACTGGGGCGGCGGGCGAGCTTAGCGAGGCGCAGCGCGAATATGCCGCTTCGGACGTGCGCTATCTCCACGCGATGCACACGATTCTCGCTCGAGCGGCTGGCGCGCGAGGGGCGCAGCGAACTGGCGCAGGCCTGCTTCGATTTCCTGCCGGCCCGCGCCCGGCTCGATCTCGCCGGCTGGCCGGAGCACGACATCTTCAGCCACGAATCGGCTTAGACTGCAAGCGCCGCGCCGATGACCCATGCCGCCGACATCATCCGCAGCAAGCGCCGCGCTTTCGCCAAGCCCGGCGGGTTGCACGACCGGCTGGTGCGCATGCTGGCGATCGCGCTGCCCGCGGCGATCGGCGTGGTCGCGGCGGTCATGATCCTGTCGCCGCTCAGCCCGCGCGGCGAGATCAGCTTTCTGCTCGATCGCAACAAGGTGGCGATCGCCGAGGAGCGCATCCGGGTCGCCAATGCCATGTATCGCGGGCAGGACAACCAGGGCCGGCCGTTCTCGGTGAGCGCCGGATCGGCGGCGCAAGTGCGCGCGGGCGATCCGGTGGTGCGGATGAGCGATCTGCTCGCCTCCATCCAGATGGCCGATGGCCCCGCCCAGCTCGCCGCGCCCGGCGGGGTCTACGATTTCGATCGTCAGACGGTGCAGGTGACGGGCCCGGTCCGGTTTACCGCCGCCGATGGTTACAGCCTGACCGCCAGCGGCGTCGCCATCGACCTCAAACAGCCGCCGGGTCACCGGCAGCGGCGGGATTTCCGGCGCGATCCCGGCTGGCACTTTTTCCGCCAACGCGATAGTCGCCGATCTTGCCGAGCGCGCGGTAACGTTGGATGGTAACGCCCGGCTGCGCATGGCGCCGGGCAAGCTGAGGATGCCGTGATGGCGGAACGGACGCTCGATCACGGCAGGCGATGCGATCCGCGATCGCCGGCTTCGCCTCGGCGCGGCTTTGGTCGCGCTGCAGGCCGGCGCCCAGGCGATCGCCGGGCACAACAGCGACGCGCCGGTCAACTACGCCGCCGACCGGATCGAGCTGCAGGACAAGCAGAACCGGGTGGTGCTTTCGGGCAATGTCGATATCAGCCAGGGCGGCCTGCGGCTGCAGCGCGGCGCGCACCACCGTCGCCTATACCGACGCGGGTTCGCTCAAGATCCAGCGGATCGATGCGACCGGCGGCGTGCATGGTGACGCGCGGCGACGAAAGCGCGCGCGGCGATGTCGCGATCTACGATTTCAACCGCCGGATCATCACCATGGTGGGCGGCGTCGCCCTGCGGCGCGGCTCGCGACACGCTCAACGGCGGGCGGCTGATGATCGATCTCGCCAGCGGCATTTCCAGCGTCGATGGGCAGCGCCGGCGGATCGTCGTCCGGCGCTTGGGACATCGGCCGGCGGCGGCGGCGGCCGGGTGACCGGCTCGTTCTCGGTGCCCAAGCGCGATTAGACCACGCGTATCTGCGAAAGCGGTTTCGCCGCGCTTCGACGCAATCAGTGCCCGCAGGCCAGCGCCTCCACCGCATCCTCCAGCCGCGCCGGATCGCCCAGCGCCAGCACATGCCCGTCCGAACCGGCGTGCAGCGGCTCGCCGTTCCAGTCGCACATCGTGCCGCCCGCGCCTTCGATCACCGGCACCAGCGCCGCCCAGTCGTGCAGCTTGAGGTTGGCCTCGCAGACGATGTCGATATGCCCGGAGGCGAGCAGCGCGTAATTGTAGCAATCGCCGCCCATCACCATGCGGCGGTGGTCGGTCTTCGCCGCCAGCGCCATGAAGTGGCCGCCCTGGTGATCGTCGAAATAGTGCGGGCCGGTGGTGGCGAGCGTCGCATCGGCCAGGCGCGGGCAGGCGCGGGTGCGGGCCGGTGCGCCGTTGAAGGTCGTCGGCCTGCCGGTCGCGCCCATCCAGCGTTCGCCCAGGATCGGCTGGTCGATCACGCCGAGCACCGGCCACCCCTCGATCACCAGCGCGATCAGCGTGCCAAAGATCGGCCGTCCGGCGAGGAAGCGATGTCGTGCCATCGATCGGATCGAGCACCCAGCTGCGGCCCGATTGGCCGGCCTGCGCCCCGAATTCCTCGCCGATCACGGTGTCGCGCGGAGCCTCGGCCTTGAGGATGCGGCGCATGGCTTCCTCGGCGGCGCGGTCGGCCTCGGTCACGGGGGTGGCGTCGTCCTTGCGTTCCGGGCCAGGCCCGAGCGGAAATGCGGGCGCACGGCCTCCGCGGCCGCATCCGCCAGGCGCAGGGCCAGGGCGATGTCGGCGTCGAGATCCATGGCCAGCTCTTGCCTGCCCTCTGCCGCTGGGTCAAGTCCGGCGCGGATGGCGAAAACGTACAAGTTTTCGGCTGACGGCTATGGTATAGTTCCTGGCAGATGGCCCCATCCAAGGGGCTGATCCCGGCGCGCATATCGACCGGGTCGCATGGCAGGACTGGGGCATGTTGAAGCGGCGCAAGCCGGGCATCGACTGGCGAAATCGAATCCCGCCAGGGCATGACCCGCGACGGTCAGCCGATGTCGTACAGCCGCGCGCCCGGCGCCCGATCTCGCGCCCTGGATCGCCGGGCTTTACGCGACAGCGGTCGAGGCCCCGGCGAAACACCGGCTCGAATGCGGGCTGTTCAACGACACGCGCAATGATCCGCATCCAGCTCAAGGGCCATTGGACGGCCGAGACCGCCGACGGCATTCCGAGCACGATCGCGCGGCGCTGCTTTTCGGGCCGCAAACGCGCCGCATGCCGGTTACGGTAACCGGCAGGTTCGTCAGCGTCGGAATTTCGCTGCGTCCCGGCACCGGCCATGCGTTGCTGGACAAGCCATGCCTCCGATCTGGTCGACCGCTTCGTGCCCTCGAGCGATCTGGGCCTGCCGTGGCGAGCGGCTCTGGCACGTGCTCGACCGGTGCGACCGATCCGGAGGACTGGTGCAAGGCGCTGGAAGACATGATGGCCGGAGTTCATCGCGGCGTCGGGCGGCCGCAAGCCCGATCCGGTCACGGTCCGTTTCGAGGAACTGGCCTTCGCCGATCCCGACCGCGAACATCGGCGAATTCGCCCGCGGCATCGGCGTCGAACAGCGCCGGCTCGAGCGCATCGTCAAGCGCGACTTCGGCCTGCCGCCCAAGCAGGTTCTGCGCCGCGCCCGGGTGCTCGACATGGCCAGCCATCTGCGCGGCGTCGCCGACGGCGAGGAGGCGGACGAGCTTGAGCTGCGCTTTTACGACCAGAGCCACATGATCCACGATTTCGTCGAATACTTCGGCATGACCCCGGGCCAGTTCGTCGAGATCCCGCAGCCGATCCTGACGCTGGCGCTCGAATCGCGCCAGGCGCGGCGGCTGGAAGCGATCGCCCGGCTCAAGCCCGGTGCGCCCAAGCCGTGGGAAGAGCGGCGGCAGGACTCGGTTCGGTCGGCGCGAATCTAATCGAACAGCGAGCTGACCGAACTTTCGTCGGCGATCCGGCGGATCGCCTCGCCGATCAGCGGCGCGATCGGCAGGATGCGGATGCGCGGCGAATCCTTGGCCGCGTCGGTCGCCAGGATCGAATCGGTGATCACCAGTTCCGTGAGCGCCGAGGCGTTGACCCGCTCGACCGCCGCGCCCGACAGCACGCCGTGGGTGATGTAGGCCGAAACGCTGTTGGCCCCGGCGTCGATCAGCGCCTGGGCGGCGTTGCACAGGGTGCCGCCCGAAATCGACGATGTCGTCGATCAGGATGCAGCTCTGCCCTTCACGTCGCCGATGATGTTCATCACTTCGGACTCGCCCGGCCCGCTCGCGCCGCTTGTCGACGATGGCGAGCGGGGCATTGTCGAGCCGCTGGGCGAGCGCGCGGGCGCGCACCACGCCGCCGACATCGGGCGAGACCACCATCAGTCCGGCTCGCCGTTCTGCCGCGCCTGGATATCGGCGGCCATCACCGGGGCGGCATAGAGATTGTCGGTCGGGATATCGAAGAAGCCCTGGATCTGCCCGGCGTGGAGATCGACCGACAGCACCCGGTCGGCCCCCGCCTCGGTGATCAGGTTGGCGACCAGCTTGGCCGAAATCGGCGTGCGCGGGCCGGGTTTGCGGTCCTGCCGGGCATAGCCGAAATAGGGGACGACGGCGGTGATCCGCTTGGCCGAGGCGCGGCGCAGCGCATCGATGCAGATCAGCAGCTCCATCAGGTTGTCGTTGGCCGGGAAGCTGGTCGACTGGACGACGAAGACATCCTCGCCGCGCACGTTCTCGTGGATTTCGACGAAGATCTCGTCGTCGGCGAAGCGGCGCACGCTGGCGTCGGTCAGCGGCAGCTCGAGATAGCCGGCGATCGCCCGCGCGAGCGGCAGGTTGCTGTTGCCGGCCATCAGTTTCATGCGCGCTGCCCCGCAGGTCGGTTTACCTGCGCGCGGCTCTAGCCAGCGGGCGGCGGATTGCAAGGGCGTGGGGGCGCTGGGGACGTGGATAGCCGAAGTTGACGGTGTCTCCGGGTCGCACAGGGGCGCCTAATCCCCCACCGCCGCCATGACATTGCGGTGGAAGTTCTGCGTGCCGATCTCCTGGCGCCCGACCGGGAATCTGGTGCCGGCCGGCAGCGAGGGCAGACCGCACTGGGCTTCGCTGGTGACCGAATAGTCCTCGTCGCGCACCGCGCCCATGATTGCCGCGAAGCTCGCTTCGATCTCGGCCTGGTGTTCGGGCGATTTCACTCCGTGCGGCGCATACATCGCGACTTTGTTGGTCAGCCGGTCGACAGCCTGGGGGAAAATGCGGTGGATCGTCACCAGCGAGCCGGAGGGGCTGACCGAGCCAAGGGTGATCACCGCGTTGGGGAACAGGAAGTGCTGGGCGGGCAGCGAATCGATTTCCCACTCCTCTTCCGGCTTGTGCATCCAGTCGTGGATCGAGCGCTGCGGGAAAGTGAAGCGCTGGTGCGGACCCCAGGTTTCGAGCAGGCACAGATTGTGCGCGAAGACATTGGCGAAAGTGTCGCGGTGCAGCGAAGGCAGGTGGTAGTTCTCGAAATAGGTATCGAGCGTATATTTCCAGTTGGCCAGGCTGTGCACTTCGTCGGTCAGCACGGTGCTCGCATGCTTGAGACCGAGCGCTTCGAGCTCGGGGCCGAACTCGCCGAGATGCGCATCGAGGTCCATGGTCGAGCCTGGCGTCGCCTGGACGAAGACCAGCCCGTGCCGCTCCTCGGCGGGGCAGGCGAACAGGTGCTTGCGATCTTCGATCGCCCCGCAGAACTGCGGCTCGTTCGGAATGCCGATGGCCGCGCCGCTGGTGTCGAAAGTCCAGCCGTGGAAGCGGCAGGTGAAGCGGCTGGCATTGCCGCACTCCTCGCGCACCACGCGGGCACCGCGGTGCGGGCAGACATTGAGGAACGCGCGCACCGCGCCGTCCTTGCCGCGCAGGACGACAATCGGAACGCCGGTCTCCTCGAAGATCCTGAAGTCGCCCGGCTCGGCGATCTCGTTGGAGAGGCAGGCGAGCAGCGGCATTTCGCGGAACAGCTTGCGGTGTTCGCGGGCGAAGAGGTTCGGGTCGGTGAAGAAAGACACATCGACTTCGAGGACGCCGTCCGCCTCGTGCGTCTCACCGCGCTTGGCCATGGCGACGATGGTGCGGGTGAGATCGCGGCGCAGTTCGTGCAGGACGCTTTCGTGGTCGCTCATGACCTGTCTCTCCTCCGGCCGTAGCCCGTGCCGCGCCCAATCTTCGCGCGCACAGCATATGGCGGGCGAAGAGGGCAGGCAATGCCTGGAATTCGGCACAAGCTTCTGGCCTTGACGGCCCTTGCTTGCCATTCTGCCCACTTATGAGGCCGAGGAGCGATGGCGATGATGCAGAGCAACGGACTATCGGGCGGCACGCTCAGCCATGTCGAGGTGATGCACCGTCCCGGCGAACGCGACCTCGCCATGGCGCTGTTCGGCGTCCTGGGCTGCGAGTGTTGGGACACCGGCACAACCAGCCCAGCGGGCAGCAGCTACATCGCGGTGCAGCCGACGCCCGGCCAGCGCGGGCTCGACAATGTGCTCTACCTCTCTGAAATGCCGGCGCAGCAGCATAGGCTGGAAGTGGCCTTGCGCGGCGCGATCGGCGCCGACGCCGAACTGGCCGCCGCAGGCGAGGCCTACCGCGCGCTGGCCGGCGAGAAGCCCTACGGCCTCTCGCATATCGCGATCCGCTATCCGGATTTCGCCAGCCTGGAGGCGGTGCTGGATGGCATCGAAGGCCGGCTGACGCCGGAAATGCAGGCCCGCTCGATCCTGCGCATATTCCGCCCGGGCGACAGCGGCGAGATCACCTGGAATTCGGTGCAAGTCTTCCTCCACACCGACATCGCCGCTTCGGGCTTGTCGGTGGTGGGGCAAGTGTTCGAGCTTTCGGCCTATGGGGAGTGGGGCTAAATCGATTTGACCGCTTTGTGGTTGCGCGCTACCTTTCGCTCATGACCGATCTCAGCCCCAAGCGCCACGACAAGTTCCGCGCCTATCGCGCGCGCAAGAAGGCGGCGGGGCTGCGCGAGATTCGCATGTGGGTGCCCGACGTGCGCAGCAAGGAATTTTGGGAGCAATCGGTGCGTGAGGCAGAGATACTCAAGAACGCGCCCGAGGAAGAAGAAACCATGCAGTTCATCGAGGCGTTGATCGCTGAAGATCCGGACTTCTTCGATTGAAGCGTGGCGACGTGATTACCATTGCCCTGCAAGGCGATCTCGGCAAGCCGCGGCCGGCAGTGGTGGTCGAGACTGATCGGTTGCAGCCCTCCAGACACATTCTGGTTTGTCCTGGCACCAGCGCTGTTCGCCCAGAAATCGAGCTGCGCCGGGTGCTGGTCTTGCCTGACGATGCCAACAGCCTGCGCACGCCCACCCAATTTCAGATTGACCGCTTGATCGGAATCCGTCGCGAAAGCTGCGGCGCAGTCATTGGCCAGCTTGATGCCGCATCAATGGAGCAAATCGGCATACGGTTGTTGGCAATTCTCGGCCTGGCCGAATAGACGCGCCTCACCGCCCCTTGCGGTGCTCCCCCTTGACCCAGCGCACCGTGCCGCTGCTTGCGCGCATCACCACGCTCTCGGTGGTCATCAGCCCGCCCTTGCGGCGCTTGACGCCCTCCAGCAGTGAACCGTCGGTCACGCCGGTCGCGGCGAAAATGCAGTCGCCGCGGGCCAGTTCGTCGCGGGTGTAGATCTTGTTGAGGTCCTCGATGCCCCATTTGCGCGCGCGGGCGCGTTCGTCGTCGTTGCGGAACAGCAGGCGGCCGTTGAACTGGCCGCCGACGCAGCGCAGCGCCGCCGCCGCGAGCACGCCTTCGGGCGCGCCGCCCGAACCCATGTACATGTCGATGGTGGTGTCCTCGTTGGTCACCGCGATGACCCCGGCGACATCGCCGTCGCCGATCAGCACGACGCCGCAGCCCAGCCCTCGCAGTTCGGCGATGAGGTCCGCGTGGCGCGGCCGGTCGAGCACGCAGACGATGATCTCGTTGGCCGCGACGCCCTTGGCCCTGGAGACGGCCTGGACGTTCTCGGTCGGGCTTTTGGCGAGGTCGATGATCCCGTCGGGATAGCCGGGGCCGACCGCGAGCTTGTCCATATAGACATCGGGCGCGTTGAGCAGGTTGCCCTCTTCGGCGATCGCCAACACCGCGAGCGAATTGGGTCCGGCCTTGGCGCAGATCGTCGTACCTTCCAGCGGATCGAGCGCGATGTCGATCTTCGGGCCGGTGCCGGTGCCGACTTTCTCGCCGATGAACAGCATCGGCGCTTCGTCGCGCTCGCCCTCGCCGATCACCACGGTCCCGTCCATGGCGAGCTCGTTGAGCGCGGCGCGCATGGCTTCGACGGCGGCGGCGTCGGCGGCCTTCTCGTCGCCCCGGCCGATCAGCTTGGAGGCGCCGATCGCGGCGGCTTCGGTGACGCGGACCATCTCGAGCACGAGCACGCGGTCGAGGACTTTACTGGCGGGGGTGGCGGTCATGGGCATCCCTAATTGTGGTTCGGCCAGTTCGTGGCGTTTTCGGTTGCGCGCCGATTAGACAGCGCGGCGGGAATTGTCGAGTATGGCCATGGGCCGAGACCGGGGCTATTCCCCGATGCGGTACTCGATCCAATACATGGGCCATTACGGGGACAATCATGACACCAACGCGAATCGCGCTACACCTTCTGGCCGGCCTGCTGGTAGCCGCGCCGCTCGCGGCCCAGGCCGAGGACGCTTCGGTTCGGCGCAGGCTCGACGAGCGCGGAGTCAAGTTCGACATCGACAAGGACGGCGATTTCCGGATCGTCTACAACTACGCGCAGGAGAAGCGCTCCCAGCTGGTCTATGTCTCGGGCGATACGCAAAGCCACAGTGGCGTGCTTATCCGCAAGGTCTTCTCGCCCGCGGCGATGCTGTCGCAGAACCCGATCGACGGGGCGCGGGCGCTCGAACTGCTGCGCGACGCCGATACAAACAAGATGGGGGCCTGGGAAATCAGCGGGGGCGTGCTGTTCCTCGCGATCAAGCTGCCCGACAGCGCCTCGGCCACCGAACTGAAGGCCGCGATGGATATCGCGGCCGAACTCGCCGACAACATGGAAATCAAGATCAGCGGCAAGAAGGACGCACTATAGGCGACCGCAGCCTCGCGCCCTAATCTCCCAGGATCTGCATCACCAGCGGCGGCGCGGTCAGGCTGGGCGAGCCTTCGAGCATGCGCAGGGCTTCGGTCACCGCGCTTTCCGGGCCTTCGTGGGTGACCATCGCCACCAGCACTTCGCCGCCTTCGTCGTGGCGGCCTTTCTGGATCAGGCTTTCGATCGAGACCCCGGCATCGCGCATTGCCGCGGTGATCTCGGCGAGCACACCCGGGCGATCGGCGACGGTGAAGCGGATGTAGGCGCTGCCCAGCCGGTTGCCTGTCTCAGCTGGCGGCATGGCGTCGAGCTCCGCCACTGGCACCGAGAATGGCGCGCCGATTTCACCCCCGGTCATCGTCGAACGCGCGATGTCGATGAGGTCGGCGGCGACGGCGCTCGCGGTCGGCCCGTCTCCGGCCCCGGCGCCCTGGAACAGCAAGCGACCGGAGAAATTGCCCTCGGCGACCACGGCATTGGTCGCACCATCGACATGGGCGAGCGGGTGATCGAACGGCACCAGGTGCGGCTGGACGCGCTGGAACAGGCGCGGCGCTGCCGTGCTCTTGTCTTCCTCGGCCATGCCGATCAGGCGGATGACATAGCCCAGCGCATCGGCCTGGGCGATGTCGGCGGCAAGGATGCGGGAGATGCCCGAGGTCTCGACAGACGCGAAATCGATCTTCGCGCCGAAGCAGATCGCGGCGAGGATCGAAAGCTTGTGCGCGGCATCGGTGCCTTCGATGTCAAAGGCGGGATCGGCCTCGGCAAAGCCTTTGACCTGCGCCTCGGCGAGGACATCGGCGAAAGAACGGCCGGTGTCCTCCATGGTCGAGAGGATGTAATTGCAGGTGCCGTTGAGGATGCCGTAGACCCGCTCGATCTCATTGGCGGCGGCGCCTTCGCGCAGCCCCTTGATCACCGGGATGCCGCCCGCGACCGCGGCTTCGAACTTGAGTGCGACTTTGGCCGCCTCGGCCTTTGCCGCCAATTCGAGCCCATGGTGCGCGATCATCGCCTTGTTGGCCGTGACCAGCGACTTGCCCGCCTCGATCGTCGTGCGGGCGCAGGCCAGCGCCGGACCGTCGGAGCCGCCGACCAGTTCCACCACGACATCGACATCCTCGCGCTCGCCGAGGATGACCATGTCGTCTTCCCAGGCATAGGGCGAAAGATCGACCCCGCGCTTCTTGGTGCGGTCGCGCGCCGAGACGGCGACAATGCGGATCGGCCGCCCGGCGCGGCGCGCGATGAGGGCGGCGTTCGATTCGATCAGGCGGATCACGCCCGCGCCAACGGTGCCCAGTCCAGCAAGAGCGATGCGTAGCGGGTTGGGGCGAAGCGGTTCTGCCATAGTGGCCGCGCCCTAAGCGAGCGCGGCATGAAATGCCAGTGCCTAACGCCGCGTCCTCGGGCAGGCGCCGAGCGAAGCGATGACCAGCCGGTAGTCGAGCTCGGCTTGAGCGCGGTTCTCGGGCGAATCCGAAAGATTGGTCCCTTGCGGCAGGGCGGGTGGCAGGAAGCAGGCCAGGCGGTACCAGGCAAGCGTATCGCGAGCAGGGGGGGCGCCGCCGTCGGCCACTTCCGAAAACGTCGCGCCCCAGACCGGCGGCGAGCCGGGTACGCGCCGGACCGAGATCGACGCGGCCGCGCCATCGGGCGTGGCGAGAAAGATTTGCGTTTCGCCCTCGCCCGCCAGCGTTCCCGGCACATTGATCGCTTCGCGCACACCGGAAACCCGCCCTGGCGCGCCGGGCGCCTTGAGTTCGGCGAGAATGCCGCGCAGCATGGCTTCGCTCGGCGCGTCCCACGGTACTTGCGAATCGCGCGCGGCAAGTTGCAGTTCGCCCGGTCGTCCGGGGACCGTGCGGGCGAAAACCAGCACCTGCTTCTTTTTCAGCGGCGGCGGATTGCCCTTTGCGTCGAGCGGCAGATCGACGAGGTATCGCTGCGCCTCGCCGATCGTTTCGTTGCCCGCGATCAGCGCCTTGACCTTGGCCTCGACATAGAAGCGGCCCCAGCCGGGCCGCACGCCCTGCGTGCGCGCCGGCTCGACTCTGACCAGCTTGCGCAGCTCGACGCGCACCGCCAGCGGGGCCGAATCGGCCAAGCCTGCAAGGTCGGCATAAGTGGGTAATGGCTCCGCCTGGGGCGGGGACCGCGGATTTGCGGCGAAGGCGCCACCGGGCGAAATCCCGCCGGCGGCCAGGGCGAGCAGCCCGGTCAGAACGCTTCGAATGCCAGCCTTCACTCGGTCAAACTCCCGGAAAATTCCCTGTTTTCGCGCACCCTTCGGCAATTGCATAGCGCAGCTTCGCGCCAAACTCACCCGATTTGCGGTAAATCTTGCCTTAACCTTCGACCGATGCCGATAAGGCGTTGCACGCTTTCGGCTTCGTCGCTAAAGCTTCGGCAAATCTGGGCCAGAACAATAACAAGGCCTGGGGGGTACGCCATTTTGGGCGTCGGGGCTCGCAGGGCGCACCGAACTGTCCAGCATGGTGTAGGGTTAACGGTTGTCCGGGGGAGAGGCTGCGCCATTCTCTGGACTGTGCCGGGTTCGCGCCTGGCACCATGAAATGGAGTGGTGCGTCTGAATGGCCTATGCTGACCAATCAATGAGCAGTAATCGTATTATTGCTCTTGTTATCGTTGCCCTGCTTCATATCGTCCTTGGATATGCGCTTGTGACCGGGCTCGCCTATGAGGCGGCCAAGAAACTGGTCCAGCGCGTCACCACCGTCGATATCAAGGAGGAAGTGAAGAAAGAGGTGCCTCCGCCCAAGAAGCTGGATTTGCCGCCGCCGCCGCCGGTGGTGGCGCCTCCGCCGAAGATCAACGTGGCGTCTACGCCGCCGCCGATCACCACCGTGGCCGAACCGCCTCCGCCGGCTCCGCCGCCGCCGGTGATCGTGCCGCCACCTCCCGCCGCACCGCCGCCTTCGCAGGCGCGTGGAGCCAAGGCGAAGAACCAGGGCCGGTGGGCCGCGCGTATCCAGGAAAACTATCCCGCCAGCGCGCTGCGCGCCGAACGGCAGGGCCGGGTGGGCGTTCGCGTGGTCATCGGACCCGATGGCAGGGTTAGCGGGTGCACTGTTACGAGTTCGAGCGGCTCGCCCGATCTCAATTCGGCGGCCTGTGCCGGCATGCAGCGCTACGCGCAGTACGAACCGGCGCTCGATGACGCGGGCAATCCGACCACGGGCGGCGCCTCCACTTCCATCGTCTACCGGCTCACCGAGTGAGCCGGCCAGGCATCGATTTCAACTTCGGGCCCCAGGGCTTTCGTCAATTGCTTTCTTGAGAGGACCTAACGCATGCACATCATCGATCTCCTTGCAGCGACGGCCACCAACGCCGCTCCGCAAAACAAGTTCGGCTTCATGGAAGCCCTCGAGCAGGGCGGGTTCATCGCCTATGCGACAGTCGCCATTCTCGGCATCATGTCGTTCGGCTCGTTCTACATCCTGCTGACCAAATGGGTCGAACAGGCGAAGCTGTTCCGCCAGAACCGGGAGCTCGGCAATTTCTGGCGGGCCCCGTCACTCAAGGACGGTACGTCAAAGATGGACAAGAACAGCGCCTGGCGCCAGCTCGTCGACGACGGCCTGGCCGCCGAAGACCAGCACGGCAAGATGACCGACGCGATGGAAGCGCATGACTGGTTGCACGGATCGCTTCAGCGTTCGGAAGATTCGATCAACGCCCGGCTGGCTTCGGGCCTGCCGTTCCTGGCGACGGTCGGCGCGACGGCGCCGTTCATCGGCCTGTTCGGCACGGTGGTCGGCATTTATCGCGCGCTGATCAACATCGGCATCGCCGGTTCCGCCTCCATCGACAAGGTTGCCGGCCCGGTTGGCGAAGCGCTGATCATGACCGCGCTCGGTCTGCTCGTCGCGGTTCCCGCGGTGCTTGCCTACAACTACCTGCAAAGCCGCAACAAGCGGATCGGCGAGTTGCTCACCGCCTTTTCGACCGACATCCTCGCGAACATCAACTCGAAGGGTGCGGTCAAGCCGTCGCTTGCTCCGGCAGCCGCGGGAGCCAAGCCGGCGGCTGCTCCGACCAAGGCGTAAACTTGAGTTCCGCGGCGGCGGAGGGATTCGCGGCCGTAGTGCCGGATCGAGACAGCGGGTTGCGGCATGCGGACCCGCTGCCTCACCGGAACGAAGCAAGGATAGGATGTTACAATGGCAGCTACGGTAGCAGGCTCGGACGGAACGCCGATGTCCGACATCAACACCACGCCGCTGGTCGACGTGATGCTGGTGCTGCTGATTATCTTCCTGATCGCGGTGCCGATCGCGATCCAGACGATCGAGAAGCTCAAGATCCCGGTAATTGTGTCGCAGGAATCGAAGGACAAGGTCGAAAATCTGCTGCTGACGGTCAGCACGACAGACCAGTCCGGACGAAGCGCCGGCATGCCGGGCTACGAAGGCCCGTCGCGCTACGGCGATTGCCGGATCTATTTCAACAACATCACCCCGGTCGATTCGAACGAATTGCGCGAACAGGCGTTCAAGCGGCTCGACGCCATCGTCAAGCGCGCGGGCGGACCCGAAGTGCTCAAGACCAATCCGGAAAAGGTCCCGCAGGTCCACATCCGCGGCGACGTCAATGCGCCGTGGCGCTGCATTGCCGGTGCGATCTACAACGTTCAGATTTCCGGCTATCCGACCGTCGGCTTCCTTTCCAATCCGATCGACCCGACGGCCCTTTAGGGGCCGGCAAGCGCAAGTTTCAGGAGTACGTTCCCATGTCAATGTCAGGCGGCACAGACGATGGCACGCCGATGATGGAAATGAACACGACGCCGCTGATCGACGTCATGCTCGTCCTGCTCATCATGTTCATCATCACCATCCCGGTCGCGACCCATTCGGTCGATATCGATCTGCCGATACCCAATCCCAACGATCCGCCGCCGCCGCCGATCAAGCCGACAAGTGAACAAGGTTTCGCTTACCCGCGACGGTCAGATCACCTGGAACGGCGAAACGCTGACCGGCGGACAGCTGGTCACCAATCTCAAGGGCACTCTGGCGCTGCAGCCGGAGCCGGAATTGCAGTTCCAGCCCGATCCGGATGCGAGCTACGATCTTTCCTCCAAGGTGCTCAACATCATCAAGGGATCGAAAGTTTCCAAGTTCGGCTTCGTCGGCAACGAGGCATTTTCCGAATTCGGCAAGTCGCCGGTCAAGAAATAGCAACAGGTTCATTCGGGGAGTGAGAAGGGGCGGAGCGATCCGCCCCTTTTTTCGTGCCGCACCGCCGCATTACGCGCCAGTCATGGCGCTTCCCTAACGAATCCTCACACCCAAGGGCACGGATTTATTTACCATAATCCGGTTAGGCCCCGGCAGAGAACTTACTGGGGGTCGAATCCAATGCCATATCGTTCCTGGCTGATCGTGCCCGGCGATAGCGAAAAAAAGCTGGGCAAGGCCACCGCGACCGGCGCCGATATCGTCGTGGTCGATCTGGCCGATAGCGTAACCTTCGAAGCGAAAGCCGGACGCGCGCGAACTGGCGGCGGATTGGCTGGGCGCGCACCGGCACCAGGTGATCGGGCGCCGCATCGCGCGCTGGGTGAGGATCAACTCGCTCAGCAGCCGGCTGTGGCGCGACGATCTCGTCGCGGTCATGCCAAGCGCTCCCGAAGGCATGATTCTGCCGCATGCCGATAGCCCGGAAATGGTACGCGCAGATCGCCGCCGAGCTCTACGAACTGGAACAGCTCCACCACATGCAGGCCGGCACGACCAAGATCCTGCCCATGGTTGGCCAAAGCGCGGAATCGGTCCTTTCGATCGGTCACTATCCGGCGGCCGCGCTGCCCCGTCTGGCCGGGTTGGGCTGGGATGCGCAGGAGCTGATGCATTCGCTGGGCGCAACCCGCGACGCGCGACGGCTCGCGGCGGCTGGACCGACACCTTCCGCTTCGCGCGCGCGCAAATGTTGCTTGCCGCGCACGCCTGCTGCGCCATGGCGATCGAGACACTGCTTCCCGACTACAACGACCTCAAGGGGCTGAAATCCGCGACGAAGGAAGCGCGCGCCGATGGCTTTACCGGCATGTTCGCCGTGCATCCTGTCCAGGTGGCGGAAATCAATGCCGCCTTCGCCGCCACGGAAGCCGAGATCGACGGCGCGCGCCGGCTGGTTGAAGCTTATGAAGCCGAAGAACTGCCCGGCGACCTGATGATCGCGCGCCGCACGATCGGAGACCGGCAATTGTTGCTGGCGCGGCGCATGCTCGGGCTCGACGAACCGCGCGATCAGGGATCGGCGCGCGGCCCTACTCTTCGTCCGGCCTAGATTCGCTTGGTGCAACGCCGGCATCGGCGGCCTGGGCGGCGGGCGCCGGTTCGGCGGCAGCCCCCTCACGCACGGGATCCGCGCGCTTGCGGCCGCCATCTGGCTTGTCACCGTCCGCCTTGCCGCTGCCCTCGCTCTTGCGGCGCCAGCGGCGGTTGCGACCGGACTCTATCGACCGGAAGCATGGCGTCGCTCACCGAGCCTTCGAGCACTTCGCCCCCCGCCGTTGCCTGGCCAGGTTGCTTTTTCGCTTCGCCGCACGCCGGTAAGGGCAGCCAGCGCGGCGAAAGCGATCAGACGTCCAGGGCGAAAATCAGACTTCACAGGTTTTCTCCTGGCCGCAGGGCCGTTCGAGCGCGGCCAGGAATTCGCCTGCCCGGTTCGAGCACTATCCGATCCCATGTGGCGGAATCAATCGCATGGCCCAGCCGCGCGAGACTGGTGACGCCGAATTCCTCGATGCCGCACGGCACGATGCCCGAAAAATGCGCCAGATCGGGCGAAAGATTGACCGCAATGCCGTGCATCGTCACCCAGCGGCGAATGCGCACGCCGATCGCGCCGATCTTGGCCTCGCGTCCGTCGATGTCCAGGGTCCAGATGCCGATGCGGCCGTCGCGGCGGAAGGCCTCGACCCCGAGATCGCCGAGCGCGGCGATCGCCCAGCCCTCAAGCGCATGGACGAAGCCGCGCACATTGCGCGCGCGGCGCTCCAGGTCGAGCAGCACATAGGTAACCCGCTGGCCGGGTCCGTGATAGGTGTAGCGCCCGCCCCGCCCGGCCTTGACCACCTCGAAGCGCGGGTCGAGCAATTCGGCCTCCGCGGCGCTGGTCCCGGCGGTATAGACCGGCGGATGTTCGAGCAGCCAGATCAGCTCGCTCGCGCTGTCGTCGCGAATGGCCGCGTTGCGCGCGGTCATCTCGTCGAGCGCCAGGCGATAGGGAACCGGCGCATGATCATGCGCAGTTCGATGCCGCCGGGAAGCTGGAATTGCATGCCGCATTGCCTGGCGGCAATCGCTGCTGTTATCAAGGGTCTCGGCAGGAAAGGGAATGCGATGAAGCTCGATAGCAATGCGGCCTGGAAGGATGCCATGGCCGCGATCTCCGCCAATCGCGAGACCTTCGCGGCGATCGCCGGAGTATTCTTTCTTTTGCCCAGCCTCGCCCTTGGCCTGTTCGTGCCGCAACCCGATCCGCCCGCCGGGGTGACCGGCGAACAGGCGGTCAAGCTGATGACTGACTTCTACACCGCGGCCCTGCCCTTCATCGTGCCGATGGTCGTGCTGCAGACCGTGGGAACGCTCGCAATACTGACGCTGTGCACCGATCGCTCGCGGCCGACGGTGGGCGAAGCGATCATGCAGGGCTTTGCCGGCTTCCTGCCCTATCTCGGGGCGAGCCTGCTGATGGGCCTGGCGATCACGCTGGTTGGCGGCCTGGTCCTCGCCCTGGCTACCGCGACCAAGTCGGGAGTGCTGGTCGGCCTGGTTTCAATCGCGCTGATCGCCGCGATTATCTATGCCTTGCTGCGATTTTCGCTGATTTCCCCGGCGATCGCCGTCGAGCGCCTGCGCAATCCCGTCGCAGCGATGCAGCGTTCGTGGGCGCTGACCGGCGGCAATGCGGGCAGAATTCTGCTGTTTCTCGCTCTGATATTCGTTGCCTACCTGGTCCTGACCATGGTGATTGACGGCGATCGTCGGGGCGATTGTCGCGGTGGCGGCGGGGGTTGAGGCGGTGGAAGTCAGCGCTTCGGTACTTTCAGCCGTGCTGGGCGCGGGCCTCACCGTGGTTGTCACCGCGGTGCTCGCCAAGATCCACGGACAGCTTGCGGGGCAATCGCCTGAATCGATTGGCGCGACGTTCGATTAACCGCACCAATTATCGCGGCGGCCTTGCCAGCGTTCGGCGAGGCCTTCTGCAACGAGGTCTTCGCCCAGGCTATGGCCGCTCCGCCTGACTGTGCGCAGCAAGCGGCCGTAGCGGTCGCGCTCGCGCCCGGATGAGGCGAGTTCGAAGGGTCCGGCGCTGAGCAGGACTACCAGGCGCCGCGCCGCCGCTTCGCCGCGCATGCGTTCGGAGGGGCATCGCGCGCCCTGCACTTCGGGCGCGTTGATATCGGCGATGCGCACCTTTTCGCCGTGGAGCCAGAACGTGTCGCCATCGACCACGCAAGTGATGCGCGGGCCTTGGTCGCAGAGCGCGATTGCGGCGGCGAGGGCGGAGAGCAATGCCATGGCCGAGGCCATCGCCCGCCTGGGGGCTCACCGCATCCGGAACAACCCTTATTGCTGCTCCATTTCAGAGGCTTAGGAACAACCCCGCGAGCGCCCCTGACATCAGGTTCGAGAGACTCCCGGCGACCAGCGCCTTGATCCCCAGCTTGGCGATCACCGGTCGCTGATCCGGTGCGAGGCCGCCGGTTACCGCCATCTGGATGGCGATCGAGCTAAAATTGGCGAAGCCGCACAGCGCAAAAGTTACCACCGCGACAGTCCGGGCGGAAAGGTCCGCCGCCTTGCCGAGATCGATGAACGAGACGAATTCGTTGAGCACCAATTTGGTGCCGAAATAGCTGCCCGCGCGCAGCGCCTCGGCCCAGTCGGCCGCGCCGGTCAGCCAGAACACCGGCGCGAACACATAGCCGAGCAGCGACTGGAAAGTGACGCCCTCGAAGCCGAGCAGGCCTGCGGCCCAGCCAACCATGCCGTTCGCCAGCGCCACCAGCGCGACGAAAGCCAGCACCATGGCCCCCACCGCCACCGCCAGCCGCACGCCGGTCTGCGCGCCCTGGCTCGCGGCCATGATAAGGTTGGCCGGCTTCTCCTCGCCGTCATCCGCGAGGGTTACCGGGGCGGCATCGATCGCCAGTCCCTTGGGATCGGGCATGATCAGCTTGGCCATCAAGATCCCGCCCGGGGCCGACATGAACGCGGCGGCGACGAGATAGTCGATGCGGATGCCCATCGATGCATAGGCGGCGAGAATCGTCCCGGCGACCCCGGCCATGCCGACGGTCATCACGCAGAACAGCTGCGACGGCGCGAGCCCGGCGAGATAGGGCCGGATCACCAGCGGCGATTCCGATTGGCCGACAAAGATGTTCGACGCCGCGCACAGGCTTTCGACCCGGGAAATGCCGGTCAGCTTCTCCAGCCCCCCGCCGATCCAGCGGATCACCAGCTGCATGATCCCGAGATGATAGAGAATGGCGATCAGCGCGGCGAAGAACACGATCACCGGCAGCGCGGCGATGGCGAAAGCAGTGCCGCCGATCTCTGGCCTGGCCAGCGCACCGAACAGGAAATCGATCCCCGCATGGGCATAGCCAAGCAGCGCCGAAACCCCGCTTGAGACCGCCTGGAGCGCCGCGTTACCGGCGGGCACGTAGAGCACCAAAGCGGCAAACCCCGCCTGAAGCGCGAAAGCGGCGGCCACCACGCGCGGCCGGATCGCCTTGCGATCGGATGAGAGCGCGACAGCGATCAGCAGGATAAGGACGATGCCCAGTAGGCTCTTCGGCACGGCCATCGCGGTGTTCCCCTTCGGTGGTGGCGGGGAAATGACACCGTCCGGCTGTCAATTGCAACCGGCCCGGGCCAATTGCGCACGATCAAAGCGACCGGTTGAAATATGAGACTTAATGGCTCATATCGCTGAAAAATCGCAGAAGGACGATTGCCCGTGAACTCCCCTCTCCTCTCCTCGCTCTGGGAAAGCTACCAGATCAAGCTGTCGCTGATCACGCTCGTCACGGTGTTCGCGGTGCCGCTGGTGTGGCGCTACGCGTTCAACCTGATCCCCGCTTTCGCCACGGCCGACCGCCTCAACCGCGAGGATTACCGCCAGAAGATGGCAAAGCCGGCCTATGCGGAAAACCAGCGGTGGAACCGCAAGTGGGGCGCGTTCTTCACCGCGGTGATCTTCCTTTGCATCATCCCTTTCACTCTGACGCCGGCGATGCCGGTGTGGTGGAAGCTGCTGCTCGATTGCTTCGTCATCCTGATGGTCTACGATTTCTTCTATTACCTGACCCACCGCTTCGTGTTTCACCAAAGCGACTGGTTCATGGGGCCGCTGACCTGGATGCACGCGGTGCACCATCGTCAGCATAACCCCTGCCGCAACGATTTCGAGCTATATCCACCCGCTTGAGGTGTTCTGCGGGCTGGGGCTCTACGTCGCGACGATTTTCGCGCTGTCGTTCGTGCTGGGCAAGTTCTCCGCGCCGACCGTGATCGTCACCTGGCTCGCATTCCAGCACATCAACCTGCACAACCACGACCTGTGGGAGGAAGACCGCTTCCCGTTCAAGTACTGGAGCTTTGCGGCGAAGATGCACCACAACCACCACGCCCGCTTCACCGGCGGCAACTATGCGACGATCACCCTACTGTATGACTGGATGTTCGGCACGCTGGACTATGGCACCGGGCCCCGGAAAGCGGCGCGGATCGCCTGAGGCCTCTGATGGCCACCGACAAGGCGACCGTCGAGGCGATCGTGCTGGCCGCCGCGGGGGCGGGCGATGTGTCAGCGCGGGCGATGTTCGGCGAATACGCGCTCTATTGCGACGGCAAGCTGGCGGCGCTGATCTGCGGCGGCGAGCTTTACGTCAAGCCCAGCGCGGCGGGGCAGGGAATCGCCGGCGCGGTGGAGATGGCCCCGCCCTATCGCGGCGCCAGGCCGAGCATGCTGATCCCGCGCGAACGCTGGCAGGACGGGGCCTGGCTCTCCGGCCTGATCCGCGCCACCGCCGACGCCCTGCCCGCGCCCAAGCCGAAGAAGCCGCGCAAATAGCGGGCGCTATGCCCGCCGCCGCAGCGCGAACGGCAGGATCAGCAGCGCCGAGAGGACGCCGCAGGCCAGCATCGCGCCCAGCGTGCCGATAACGGGCAGCAGCGGCTCGGCGAGCGAGAGGCCGAGGATCGGCGCAACCGAGGCGATGCCCTGGACCGCGCCGACCAGCTTGCCGCGCTGCCCTTCCGCCGCATATTCGACAGCGAGCGCGGGCATCCCCGGCGCCAGCCAGCCCATGCCCGCGCCCATCAGCAACAGGCCCGGAATCGCAAGACCCATGCCCGGCGCATAGGCGAGCATGACCAGGCCCACCGCCATGCTGGCGAACGCCAGGCCGAACAACAGCTTCTGCCCCAAGCGCGTCATCGCCTTGCCGAAGGTCGCCGAGAACACTGCCGCGATCAGCGAATTGAGCATCAACATCATGGCCACGGTCGAGGTCTTGCCCAGACCGATCGTATCGAGGTGGAACGACATGAAGATGCCAGGAACCGTCAGCACGATGCCGACACCGAGCGCGATGGCCAGCAGGCCCCAGGGCAGGCCATGGTGCCACGGCGTCGCGGCGGCGGCCGCGTTCTGCGCCGCTGTCCGCCGCGGCGCAGGCAGCGCGCTCGGCAAGGCGAGCAGCAGCAAGGGACTCGCGACCAGATAGAGCAGGAACGGCGTGCGCCAGCCGGACAATCCGACATAGCCGGCCAGCGGCAGGCTGGCGAGCGAGACCAGCATGTTGCCGGCGCTGAGCATGCCGATCACCGACGATCGCCTGTTTCCGGGCAGGTAGTCGCCGGCCATGGTCAGCCCGATCGCCATCACCGACGCCGCCGCGAAGCCCATGACCGCGCGGGTCGCGACGATCGCTTCGAGGCTATCGAGAAAAGCCGGGGCGATCGCGAAGACCAGATAGAGTGCGCCGAAGCCGATCAGCAGCCAGCGGCGGTCGAACTTGTCGGCGAGCAGGCCGGCCAGCAGCGAGCCGACCGCCATCGCCGGCCCGAGGATCCCGGCGACCAGCTTGGCGAGATAGGCGCTGCCCGGATCGCGTGCGAGCTCGCCAGCCATCTGGGCGAGCAGCGGCAGAGCGATGGTATAGGCGATGACGCCGGGCAGCTGGGTGAATACCAGCAGCGCGGTGAGGCGCAGGCCGGACATGTCCGTCAGCGCGACGGCGGGCGCGTCCGATGCCCCGCCAGGCGGGCCGTTATCTGTCGCTTGCATCGCTGTGCTCCCCGCCTGGCTTATCTGTTCAGTCCCACGCTCAATCCCACAAGGCTTTGGCCGCGGCGACACAGCGCGCGGCGTGATCGCGCGGGGCCATGTGGCGCAAGTCTTCCAGCCGCGGCACTTCGAGGCTGACGGTGACCTGCGGCGGCAGCACCCGCACCAGCTCGCGCAAGGGCAGCTGGCCCTCGCCCGGCACGTCGCGGGCGAACATCGCGGTCTGCATGTAGGCATCGTCGGGCGGGGCCATGCGGCCGTCGGAGAGCTGGCAATAGCCGATCATGTCCGGATCGAGCGCCGCGACTTGCGCCACCGTGCCGCCGGTGCGGAACAGGTGGGTGGTGTCGAGCAGGACGCGGGCTTTGCCTTTTCCGATGTGGGCGCAGACCTCTAGCGCCTTCTCAAGGCTGGTGATGCCGGTGGGCGGGAAGAATTCGATGGTGAAGACCATGCCGCGCGCGGCGGTCATTTCGGCCAGCACGGCGAGCTTGTCCTTGGCCATCTGGAGGTCGTCTTCCATGCAGATCGCGTTAAGCCGCAGTGCGCCCAGTTCGGCCATCAGGTCGAGATCGTGCTCGCAGGCGCGGATATCCTCGGCGGCGGCGGCGCGGAAGCCTTCGGCGAGGCCGATCCTGACCCCGGTGTCCGCCATCGCCGCCTGCATCTCGCGGCGCAGCGCCGGATCGTCGCGCAAGGACCATTCGGGGTAGAACACGTCATCCAGCCCGAACATCGCAAGCGGCAGGCCGGACAGCCCGGTGGATACCTCCGCGCAGCCCAGTTCGGCGGCAAGCTTGACGTATTCCACCGGTGGCATGCCGAGCAGGGTCAACATTTCGAGGCCCAATTTGTTCGGAACCTGGCTCATTGCGCGCCTGCCATCATGGCCTTGATCGTATCGGGGATCGTCGGATTGCCCCGCTCGCCGCTGGCGAATTCGGCGATCTTGGCGCGGATGAACGCGTCCGGGTCGGCGGCGAGGCGCTGGCCAATGCCGAAGGCGACGGGATCGGACGGGATGTAGATCCGGCCCGCCGCCATGCCGTCGGCCAGCACCGTGGCGAGCTGTTCGGGCAGCAGCAGCGTGGTCTCGCCGCCGGGGCCGCGAAGCGGGCAATCCTCGGTCCAGCTGGTCATCGAATCCATCACCCCGGTCATCACCGGACCCGGGATCAGGCAGGAGACGCGGATACCCTTGGGTTCCAGATAGACCGCTAGGTTTTCCGACATCGAAATGATCGCGGCCTTGGCGGCGGCATAGGGCACCCGGCTCGCGGCATAGGGGAACACGCCGGCGAAGCTCGCGGTGTTGACGATATGGCCTTTCCCGCGCGCCAGGAATTTGGGCAGGAAATGCAGCACGCCCCGGACTGCGGCGAAATAGTTGATGTCCATGATCCGGTGCCATTCGGCGAAAGGGATGTCCTCGGGATGGCCGTTGAGCATGGAGCCGACATTGTTCATGACGATGTCGATTTCGCCGAAGGCCTTTTCCGCCGTGGCCGCGGTCTCCGCAATCGATTCCTCGGACAGCACATTGGCCTTGAGCGCCACCGCCGTGCCGCCTTCGGCCTCGATCTCGGCGACGGTCTCGGCCGCCTCTGCTTCGGCGATGTCGGCCACGGCGATGCTCGCGCCGCGCCGTGCCCATTCCTTCGCCACCGCCTTGCCGATACCGCGCGCGCCGCCGAAGATCAGCGCATGCGCGCCCGCGAAAGGAGCGTTGGCCGCCTCTGACATCTTCTTCCCTCGATTTAGTTATTGCCATCTACGCGTTGAGCTTGGCACAAAGCACCCAATCCGGGAAAGCCAATTCGCAATTCCGGCTAGGTATTGCCAGGACGCACGGCAGGAAACGGATATGGCACCCGAGATTGTTGCCCTGATCGATAAGCCAATGCTGCTTGCCGCTGTGATTGCGGTCGGGGCGATCTGCGGGGTTGCCGTGGCAAAGTTCGACGAAAAGCTCAGACGGGCCAAGAGCCGCGCCTATTGGGAGAAAAAGCGCGGCGGCGGCAAGTCCAATGCCCTAAAGGGCGGATGGCAGCCATTCAAGGCCGTGCCGCTCAAAGAAACGCCCGAGCGCGCGGTGACCGACGCTGCTGACCAACTCCGCATCGTCATGGAGGCGGATTTTAAGCCCCGCCCCTTGCTCAACCGGCCCGAGCGCCGGGTGCTCGCCCACCTCGACCGCATCCTTGCCGAGGATGCCCCGGGTTGGCGCGCAATGGGTCAGGTGTCGCTCGGCGAAATCCTCGCCAGCGATGATCAAGGACGCCTATTGGGCGATCAATTCCAAACGGGTTGATATTCTGATCGTCGATCCGGAGTGCATCACCGCTGCACGCCATCGAATTCCAGGGCAAGGGACACCACCAGGGAACCGCCGCAGCCCGCGACGCGGTCAAGAAAGAGGCACTGCGCCGGGCGGGAATTGGCTACGTCGAGATAGTAAGTGGCGACACACCTGCGGAGTTGCGAACCATGGTCCGCAAGCTGGCGGCCAAGTGAAATGCGAGCCAGCTTTGGCGGTCCAGTTCGTCGCTACCCCGCCCGGTCCCAGGTCAGCGGCAATGTATCGACATTGAACGTCGGCCCGGCGTGGTAGGTATAGTGCTCGCCCTCCGGGATGCGGATATTGGCGAACTTCTCCAGGAAAGTCTCGATCGCGATCCGGATCTCGCGCCGCGCCAGATGCATGCCGAGGCACAGGTGCGGGCCGGTGGCGAAAGACAGCATCTGGGTCTTGCGCTCCAAGTCGGCTTCGTGCGGATTGGGATAGGCCGCCGGATCGCGGCAGGCGATGAAGATCGGCATGACGACGAGGTCGTCCTGCTTCATTTCGACGCCGTGGAAGGTCATGTCGCGGGTGACCCGGCGCTGGGTCGAAACCACGCTGTTCATCCGCAGCAGCTCATCGACCGCCTTGTTGAGCTTGTCCGGATTGTCGCGGAGGAACTGCTGGAATTCCGGGTGCGTCGCGATGTAGCGCATAGACCAACTGATCGTCGCATAGACCGTATCCAGCCCGCCGACGTAGAAGGTGTAGAACATGCCGAGAATTTCGCCGTCGTTCAGCCGCTTGCCGTCGATCTCCGCCCCCATGATCGCTTCCATCAGCGGGGTCGCCGGTTTCACCTTCTGCTGCGCCAGGTGGCCTTCGAGATAGGCGAGGATTGAGCGGGCGGCGGTGACGCGGCCTTCCACGGTGGCGCCGTGCAGCAGGCCCTGCTCCCAGGCGAAGAACTGCTCCGCCATGGCGATCGGCATGCCCATCAGCGACAGGAAGATATAGGTCGGGAACGGCATGGCGAACTCGCCGACGAATTCGCAGCGGCCCTTATCCTCGAACCTGGCGATCAGCATGTCGCATGTGTCGCGCACCGCCTGCTCCATGTGGCCCACCGCCTTGGGGGTGAACATCGGGAGCAGCACCTTGCGATAGCCGGTGTGCTTGGGCGGATCGATGTTGACCGGGTTGAGATTCCAGTCGACCCCGAGCATCAGCGAAAGGTCCATGCCGCCTTCGCTGCTGAAGCTCTCCCAGTCCATGAAGGCTTCCTGGAGCAACGCGTGGCGGGCGATTACCCAGCCGGGCCGCCCTTGCACCGCATCGCGCGCGTAGAACAGCGGCGGTCCATCGAGCAGGCGGCTGGCGGCGATGAACGGATCGTCGAGCTGATTGTTGAATTCGGCGAGCGAATGATCCCAAAAGAGCTTGTCGGGAATGTGGGCGGGTTTCGCGGGTGCGAGTGTGTCGGTATGCATGGGCGCCTCTCCTGCTTGGCGGCAAGTTCGGCGATTTTACCCTGCGGGTCAATCGCCCGTCATTGCGCTAGCGCAAGCGCGCTTCGAGTTCGGAGGCCAGACGCGGCGCGGCGGGCCGCAGGTTTGCCGAATCCATGCTGCTTGCCCTTGCGGCGATATCGGCGGCGGACTGGCAGAACTGCCGCGGCGAGCGCTGATTGGCGAAGCGGTTGTAGAGCCGCGTCTGCTGCCGGTCGAGCCCGGCCACACCCAGCCGCTGCCGCTCGGCCTGATAGGCAGAGGCGAGCAGGGTGCGGTGGCGGGTCAGCAGTCGGCTATAGCTGGGCGTTATGGCAGGCACGCCGCCGCCGCGGCAGGAAAGCGCGGCGACATTGAGCCCGCCGCGCAGCCGCAACAGCGCTTCGTTCGAACCCGACAGGGGAGCGGAAGGTGTGTAGGCGCTCTGGGCGGGGCGGTATGGCGCGGCGACGGGCCGGGCCGGTTTGGCGCTTGGCCGGTATGGCGGCGGCACATAGGGCGGCGGCAAGCGGTGGACCACCCGGGGCTGCGCTGCCTTGTGGCTGGATGTGCAGGCGACCAGCGGCAGTGCCGCCACGAAGACGAGGCAGCTGCGCAGCAGCATCTGGCGAAGTGCGACCCGGTAGGCTCCGGCATGCATTGCGTGCATGCCGGACACGATAGGCGTGCCAGGGCCGCAACCTCAATTACCGGAGCGTTGTTTTGCGTTGGCCCGTGGCCGCATCGCGACAGGCAGGCGTTTCTTCCACCGAATCAATCCGAAGGGCGTACAGCGCGGGTTCATCGCCGGGGGGCTTTTTTGCCTTTGCCACTTGGCACGGCGGAGGGAACCCCTCCCCACCCCCCCGCAGCACAGGGGGTTCTCTCCGCCGATTCTCGGGAAAATCAGTTTCCCGTCGCCAGTTCCGTCACCTGGCTGGCGATCGGCCAGAGCACTTCGTCGGCATAGCGGGTGCAAAAATATTCGCGCACTTCTTCAATTTTTCCGTCCTTCATGGCGAAGACGAAGACATAATTGTTGGCGTAGCGCGTGCCTGCATTGGTCTCGGCATTTCCCTGGGCCTCAATGACCACACTGTCGTCCTCGGCGGTGACGCTCGTGACCGTGAAACGCAGGCCCGTGGGCAGCAGCGTCTTGAATGCTTCGACCGCGCCGGCGATGGTCGCGGCGTCGCGCCTGCCAGAGAAATTGCCGGTGCCCATCGTCACCGCGCCCCCTCCCGGCGCGAAGCATGCGGCGGCGCCGTCGGGATCGTTGCCGCCCATGGTTTCGAGGAACCTGAGGGCGACCGTTTTGTTCGCTTCGCTCATGACCGCCTCACCCGACCGTATTGGCGAGATCGGCGCTCATCTTCGAGGCCAGCGGCCAGAGCACTTCGTTGGCGTGGGCGCCGCAGAAGTATTCGCGCAGCTCGACGATCTTGCCGTCCTTCAGCACGTGCACGAAGCAATAGTGGTTGCGATAGGGCGTGCCGTCGAAGGTGACGGCGTTGCCTTCGGCTTCGACCACCACGGTATTGTCATTCGACGTGACCGAGAGGATCTTGAACGACAGTCCGTTCGGCATCAGCGCCTTGAACGCCTCGATCCCGCCGATCATCATCGCCGCATCGCGCTTGCCCTTGAACTGCGAATAGCCGCGCGCCTCGGCTGTGGCTTCGGGCGCCAGGGTTTCGGCGGCGGCGACGGGATCGTTGTTGCCCATGGCCATGACGAATTTGACGGCGACGGCCTCGTTTTCCTTGCTCATGTCTCTCTCCCGTTCTTGCCCCTGCACTATGCTCCACTTGCGCGCGCAAGCAACTCCCGAACCGCGCCGCCGACATCGTAGCGCCGCCAGAACTTGAGGAACACCGTGTAGATATGCAGCGTATTGCGCGCCGGATCGCGCTCTACGGGCAGGAACATTGGATCGAGCGGGCCTGTGGCATCGACGCATTCGGGCAGGCGGAACAGCACTGTTTCGGGAAAGGCGAGCACCCGCGCGACACCCATCGCCGCGACATGCAGGCGCAAATGGAACAGCAGTTCCTCCACCGTGATGTAAGGCCCGCCGTTCCCTGCGTACTCGGCAACGAAGAGCGCCAGCAGCTCTTCGAGATGCTTGTCCCAGATGTCGTGATGCGCCGCTGAAAGCCCGCCCCACAGCGCGCAGCCGAAAGTGATCTGGCCGACTCGGCCCCAGTCGGTCAGCCCGCAATGGAGCGCGCCGTCCGCGTCGGTCCAGAACCAGCAATTGTCGATGTGGGAGTTCCAGTGGCACAGCGCGATCATCCGCGGGTCGGACTGGAGGAAGCGCTGGATCGTCGCCTCGTGCTCGAAGATCAGCAGGGCATCGCTTTCGAGCCGGGCTTGAAATTCCGGGCTTCGCACTTCGGCCGGCATCAGCCGGGGGGCGCGCGCGGTGAAGTCGAAACAGCGGCCCAATTCTTCGCGCAGCTCCGCCTCGCCGTAGCGGATCGGATCGGCCGAACCGGTCAGCGGATCGAAGGGAAAGCGCGTGTCGATGTCGGGGGCCAATCGCCCCGACTTGTGCGAAGCGGCGAGCCGGGCGAGCGCGGTCACCACCTGCCGGTAATAGGGCAGCGGATCGGCGAAAGTCTCGTGATCGAAGCATTTGCGCCTGTGCGGCTCGATTCCCGCTTCGCCATAGCGGATGCGGTCGGTGATGATCAGGCCGGTGCCGCTTTCGCCATGATAGTCGGCGAACCAGGCGGTAGGGACCGAGATCGGAAAGCCTGGCAGGCGGGAAAGCGGGGCGAAGCGGGCTTCGGAGGCCATTTCCCAGCGCCCCTGGTTGTCGCGCCGAGCGTCGGCGAAATCGCGCGAGAACTTGACGAACAGCCGGGTGTGGAGCGCCGGGTCGGCGCGCGCGTATGCCACCTCCATGAAAAACTTGGCGCCGGTGCTGCCGCCGGGGCAAGGCTCCAGGCTGACGATCCGCGCGACTTTGTTGTCCGGCCCGAGCGAGCCGAAAGCGCGGAAGGCGAGGGTCAGCCATTCCGCGCCGATTGCGCGCAAGGCATCGACATGCGCGGGCGCATCCAGCCCGGTGGCGTCGCCGCGAAATCGATCCATGGTTCCGGTTACTGTAGAATGCACTTTGCGCTGATCAGCCCGCGCCGCCATCGACCCAGGCATCGAGCATCGAATGGAAATGGATCACCTTGGGCTCCTGCCGGGTCAGCGTCATGTGCTCCATCGCCCGGTTCCTGAGGCCGCGTTGCTGCACCGACATTTGCTCATAATCCTGTTCGAGAGCGAGGAAGTAGGGATAATGGTCGTCCTCGGCGATCTCGCGCATGGGCTCATAGGCCGCCGCGCGCTGTTCGGGCGGCAGCCACAGCAGCGCGGTTGCTTGCCAGATGCAGCGATTGGGATCGCCCGAGGGATGCGGCACCGACGAGATCACCGTCGATTCCCCTGCGCGGATCTGGATGAACACGTTGGGGAACAGGAACCAGAACTGGAAGTCGCTGAGCTGGTTGTCGGTGAGACGGGAGACGTCGTAGCCCCGCGCAGCGTGCGCCTTGCGCGCGGCGCGCTGGAACAGCACCGCCGAGGTGATCCCTTCCGGGAAAGCCAGTTTGCCGTCCGCGCCTTTGTAGCCCGTGACCAGATCCTCGAAATGCGGCATGACTTCGACCAGGCCAGGGAAGTTCTCGACCGGCAGCAGGCGGTAGGCCTCGACCTGCGCTTCCGGCCCCGCCTCGTCACCCAGGCCCAGGCTGAACGGCACGGTGGTGACCGCGTGATCGCCGAAGAAGCTGCACCGCTCCTGCGTCAGGTCGACGAACGGCACCAGCTCGGGATGGACCCCTTGGACGTGGTAGCCTTCCTGGAAGGCGTCGTTCACCACCTTCCAGTTGCAGGCGATATGTTCGCGCACGTTCATGCCGACCGGGACCATTTCGTCGAGCTTGTAGGCTGAGAGGTGATCGGCCGCTTCGCCCAGGAACTCCGCCAGCGGCGGGGCATCGGGATCGGGATTGACGAAGATGAACCCGGCGAAGCATTCGGCCGATATCGCCACCAGCGCGAGTTCGTCCTTGCCGCCAACGAATTCCTCGACCGGCCCGTCATAGTCCGGCTTGGCCACCGACAGACACTGGCCGTCGAGCCCGTAGGACCAGTTGTGGTAGGGGCAGGTGAAGCGCGCCGAATGCCCGCTGCCCTCGCAAAAGGCATTGCCCCGGTGGCGGCAGGCGTTGACGAAGCCGCGCACAGTCCCGTCCTTCTGGCGCACCAGTACATAGGACTGGTCGAACAGCGTGTGGACTTTCCAGTCGCCCGCTTCGGGGATCTCGTCGGCGCGTCCGGCGATCTGCCACACCCGCAGCCACAGGTGCTCACGCTCACGCGCGGCATAGTCGCGGCAATGGAAGCGCAAGGTCGGGAATTTCATGCGGTAGTGCGAATAGTCGATCTCGGGAATGTGTGGCCCCGTGTCGACCACCTCGCCCGGCAAGTTCAGCGCCATGTCTATTTCCTCTCGCACACTTCCCTTTGCCGGTGGGTTTGGCATTATCGGCCCTGCAAAGGGAAGAGGAAAACGGCCATGGACGTAGCATTGCAACGCCTGCTCGACGAGGATGCGATCAAGAAAGTGCATTTGCGCTATTGCCGGGCGATCGACCGGCGCGATTTCGACCTGCTGCGCACTTGCTATCACCCCGACGCCGAGGACGACCACGGCGATTTCGTCGGCGGGATCGACGATTTCATCGAGTTCTGCCGCGAGGGTACGCTCAATTTCACCTCGACCTCGCACCACACCACCAACATGCTGGTCGAGGTCGAAGGGGACGTGGCTTACGCCGAATTCTATGGCCGCGCCTATCACCGCGTCGCGGCGGGGGAAGACGGGATCGAAAAAGACCTCGCGGTCAACACCCGCTGGGTGGATCGCTTCGAGAAGCGCGGCGGGGAGTGGCGCATCGCCAAGCGCACCGTCGTGGTCGATACCGACCGGGTCGATCCGGTGCGCGAGCGCTGGGTGCCCGACGAACAGTACCGCGGAAGGCGCGACCGCAGCGATCCGTCATACTGGGGCCGGTGAACGCGCTGGGCAGTTGTCTTTGGCCGGCCTGTTGCGTTACAATGGCGGAAATACATTCGGAGTTTCGAATATGGCAGGCTTGCAGATCACCGACCTCGAACAGGGCCTGAGCTTCGGCTCGCGGGTCAAGGGCGTCACCTGGGACAATATCGGCGACGAGGAACTGCGCGAGCGGCTGCGCCAGTTGTTCATCGAGCGCGGCGTTATCGTGTTCGAGAACATGGAGCCGACGCCCAAGATGCAGCTCGAACTGTCCAAGGTGTTCGGCCCGCTCAAGGATCACCCCACCCGCAACGTGCCGCGCGCAGATGGCGAAATGCTTGGCGTGATCGACATGCACAACCTGCCGCGCGAGGACCCAGGCCACGATCACGGGCTGACGCTGTTCCGCGGCAAGAAGGTCTATTCGTTCCTGCCCTGGCATTTCGACCACACCTATAACGACGAGCTGAACTACGCCGGCATCTTGCGCGCGGTTGTCGCCGCGCCCGAAGAGGGCCGCACCGGCTTTGCCGACGGCATCGACATCTGCCGCAAGATGAACCCGGCGGTCCTGGCGAAGATCGAGAAGCTGAGCGCGATTTACACGCTCGATGTGCGCCTCACGCAGATGAAGTTCGGCCGCTATTTCGAGACCTTCGGCGATACCGAGCGCGAACGCGCCAATACCGAGGAAAGCTCGATCTTCCCGCGCGCCTTGCATCCGATGGTCTGGCAGCGGCCGACCGGCGAGAAAGTCGCCCACTTCTGCGGCTTCTCCGCCGTCGGCATCGAGGGCCACGAGAATCCGGAGGGCGAGGCGCTGTTCGAGGAAGCGTTGCAGGAGATGTATCGCTGCATCACCCCTTACTGGCACAAGTGGAACACCACCGACATGCTGATCTGGGACAACCACCGCGTGCTCCACGCGGTCGAGGGCTGCGATCCGAAGTACGAACGGCGCATGTGGCGCACAACGATCAAGGGCGACTATGGCCTCGGCCGGTTCGAGGGTGGCAAGAAGATCGGCGAAGTGAAGCGCGAAGTGGCGCCGCTGGCTTTGCCGGCTTGAGGGCTACAATCCTCCCCCTCTGGGGGAGGTGCCGAGCGTAGCGAGGCGGAGGGGGACAGTCGTTTTGCCGTGTCATCCCCTCCGACCCACCTTGGGTGGGCCACCTCCCCCAAAGGGGGAGGATTTCGCAATCGGATTGTCAGAGAATTGTGCGGCTACATCGAAACCCCGCCGTTCACGGTCAGCACTTGCCCTGTGACGAACCGGCTGGCGTCGGAAGCGAGGTAGAGCAGGGCAAGCGCTATGTCGTCCGGCTTGCCCAGGATGCCCAGCGGCGAAGCGGCGGCCTGTTCCTTCAGCACAGCCTCGCGGATCGCCGGATCGAATGTGCCATCGGCATTCTTGTACATGGTCGAGGCCATCGGGGTGTCGATCCATCCCGGGGCGACCGCATTGACCCGCACGCCGAACGGGCCGAACTCGAGCGCGCAGACCTTGGTCAGCATGTTCACCGCCGCCTTGCTCATGCAATATGGCGCGAGGCCCGCGACCGGGCTGGCGCCGCCCGCCGACGAGATGTTGACGATCGCGCCGCCCTTGCCCTGCGCCTGCATCGCCCGGCCAGCCGCGGCGCAGCCCCAGTAGACGCCCATGGTGTTGACCGCCATGATCCGCTCGGCATCCTCGGGCCTGGTCTCGAAGATCGGCTGCCACACCGAGACCCCGGCGATGTTTAGCCAGATGTCCAGCGCGCCGAACTCCTTCACCGCGGAATCGGCGAGCGCATCGACCTCCTCGCGCCGCGCCATGTCGGTCGGCAGGATGCTGGCCTCGCCGCCCGCCTCGCGGATTTGCGCGGCGGTGGCGGCCACCCCCGCTTCGTTGACATCGGCCAGCACCACCCGCGCACCGGCCCGGGCGAACAGGCGCGCGGCCTCCGCGCCGAAACCCGATGCCGCGCCGGTAATCACCGCGACGCGGCCCTCAAGCGAAATTGTTGCGCGCCAGCGCAGGATCGAACGCCATGCTGCTCTCCTCAATTCACCGCTTGCCGAATCGACGCGGAACGTGAAGCATCGCGCACAATCGGGGCCAGAGCGAGCCTCAAAGCGGAGAGAGCCATGGCGGATCAGGCAGTCGGCGAATATGTGGCGCTCGCCGAAGGGATTTACCTCGAAGGTCTGGCGGTCGATCACCTTCGCGAGGTTGTCTGGTACAGCGACGTGATTTCGGGCGGCTGTCACGCCGTGAAGTTCGACGGCACGAAAGTCGGCTCGATCAACGAAAGCCGGATGTGGACCGGCGGCATCATGATGAACGCCGACGGCGCGGTGCTTTCCACCGGCGAAGGCGGCATCATGTGGAACCACCCGGACACCGGCGCCAGCGGCTGGCTGCTCGAATGCAGCAGCTTCACCGATCTCAACGGCGTCAACGAAATGTGGCCGGACGGGACTGGCGGCATATATTTCGGCACTAACGACATCGAATATATCATCGCCGCCAAGGATACCCGCCCGGCGGCGCTCTACCGGCTGACGGCGGACCGCGAGGTGATTCCGCTCGATAACTCGGTCTATTTCCCCAATGGCATTGCCTATGATCCTTCGCGCAAGGCGTTCTATTGCAGCGACACGTTCCGCAAGGGCTGGGCGTTCGATGTCGCGCCCGATCTGTCGCTGGCGAACCGCCGCCTGCTGCTCGACCGCGAGGATTGCGACGGCCTGGCGCTCGATGTGGACGGCAACGTCTGGATCGCCGGCTTCCGCTCGCCGGGCGTGCTGCACCGGGTTAAACCGGATGGCACCGTGCTGCCCGATGTAGCGACGCCGTCCGGCTCGACCACCCAGATCCGCTTTGGCGGCAAGGACGGGCGCGACTATTTTATCGTCATTTGCCCCGAGGGCGCCGGTGACTGCCTGAAGGAGGGCCGGCCGCTTCAGGACTCAGCCTATCTCTACAAAGGGCGTTCCGAGGTCGCGGGCGTGCTCACCGAGCCTTCGCGGTTCAAACTGTGAACGACCAGTCCAATCCCCCAGCCCGCGCCGTCGAACAGCCGGTGGTCATCCCGATCGAACCTTTCGTCAGCCGCGACTATGCCGAGGCCGAGGGCGAGAAGCTGTGGGCGAAAGTCTGGCAGGCCGCCTGCCGGGTCGAGGAAGTGCCCAAGGTTGGCGACTTCGTCACTTACGACATCGGCGACGAATCGATCATTATCGTGCGCATTTCGCCAGGCGAGATTCGCGCGATGTACAATGTCTGCCTGCATCGGGGCCGGCGGCTGACCGAGGGCTGCGGCCACACCAACCAGTTCTATTGCCGCTTCCACGGCTGGAGCTGGAACATCGACGGCACCAACCGCGTCACCATCGGCCCGGAAGACTGGTGCGGCGCGCTCAACGACGAAAACCTGACGATGAAGCAGGTCAAGGTCGGGCTGTGGGGCGGCTGGGTGTGGCTCAACATGGATCCCGATTGCGAGCCGCTGGAGACATTCCTTGCCCCGGTTATCCGCATGCTTGGGCCGTTCGAGACCGAGAAGATGCGCTACGCCTGGCGGCAGTGGCTCTATTTCCCGTGCAACTGGAAGGCTGCCCTTGGCGCCTTCAGCGAGAGTTACCACGTCCACGCCTCGCATCCGCAGCTGGGCCGCGGCATGGGGGTGATGGCCTGGTGGTGCCAGACCGAGGGCGCCCATGCCTGGCACGGCCCGATGGGTCCGCGCGGCGGCGATGGCGAGCGGATGAAGGGCCTGTCGGCGGCGCGCGGCGAGCTGGGGCAGGACCCGCGCATGGCCGTCGCCGACGATCAGCAGATGACCTGGGACCAGCTGCGCGCGGTCACCACCGAAACATTCGTCAAGGCCAGCAAACGCCTCAAGGATGAGCTGCCCGAAGGCGCGACGATGGCGGAAGTCGGCCATCACCTGCTGACCAGCGCCAAGGCCGACGATGCGGCGCGCGGAGTGATCTGGCCGGAGATCTCGCCCGACCATCTCGCCGCCACCGGGATCGACTGGCACGTCTTCCCCAATTCGATCTTCCTCACCAGCCTGACCACGGTGCTGTGTTACCGCGCCCGGCCCAACGGCAGTGACCCCAATAGCTGCATCTTCGAGGTCTATGTCATCGAGCGCTTCCCCGAGGGCGAGGAACCGCAGACCGAATGGGTATTCGAGGCCGATCCCATCGAAGAGAAATGGCGGCTGATCCTCGCGCAGGATTTCGGCAACATGGCGGCGGTGCAAAAGGGCATGAAATCGCGCGGATTCCAGGGACCCAGACCTAATCCGATCGAGGAGAAAACGGTGATCCACTTTCACCGCATGCTCGCCGAATACATGGGCACGGGAGCGCCCGAACCTATCGAAACTGGAGTTTGACAAGAATGGCAAAGAGACTGGAAGGCAAAGTCGCGATCGTCACCGGCGCGGGGCAAGGAATCGGCGCGGCGATTGCCGAGGCCTATGCCGCGGAGGGCGCGAAAGTGATCGTCACCGGCCGGACGCTGAGCAAGCTGGAGGAAGTTGCGGGCCGGATCGCGGCGGCGGGCGGCGCCTGCATTCCGCTCGAAGCCCTCGCCGGCAACAAGGCCGATGCCGAAAAGACCGTGGCCCGCGCGATCTCCGAATGGGGCCGGGTCGATACGCTGGTCAACAACGCCCACACTTTCACCGACTATCTCCCCATCGAAGATCCGAAGATGGAAGAGAACTGCAACATCGACATCCAGTCCGCCTTCTTCGGCTCGCTGCAGCTGATGCAGCTGTGCTTCCCGCACATGGTCAAGCAAGGCGGCGGCTCGATCATCAACATGGGCTCAAGCTACGGCCCCCGCTCCGAGCCGGGCTTCCTCGCCTATTCCGCCAGCAAGGAAGCGATCCGTTCGCTCACCCGCACCGGTGCAAAGGAATGGGGCAAGCACGGCATCCGGGTGAACACCATCCTGCCCAGCGCGCTCACCCCGAAGTCGATCTGGTATCTTGAGGATTCGGGCACATACGATCTCGAACTGGCCAAGGTGGCGATGGGCCGCTTCGGCGGACCGGAGGACATTGCCCCCACCGCCGTGTTCCTCGCCGCCGACGAATCGAATTACGTCACCGGGCAGACCATCGGCGTCGATGGCGGCAGCACGATGTTCTGATCGCGTAATGGGCGAGCGGCCAAGGGTAGCGCTGGTCACTGGCGGCGGCGCGGGGCTGGGCGAGGCCGCTTGCCTGCGCCTGGCGCGCGACGGCTATGCGGTCGGCGTACTCGGGCGCGACAAGGGCAATACCCGGGCCGTCGCCGAGGCGATCCGGGCCGAAGGCGGAAAGGCCCTGGCAGTCGTCGCCGATGTCGCCGACCGTCCGGCGCTCGCGGCGGCGATTGCCGAAGTGCGCGCCGCGCTCGGTCCCGTCACCATCCTGGTCAACAATGCCGGCATCGAGGAGTTCCGCCCTTTCTCCGAAATCGCCGAGGCCGACTGGGACCGGATCATGGATGTGAACCTCAAGGGGGTCTACCATGTCACGCAATTGGTGCTGCCCGACATGGAAGCGGCGGGCTGGGGCCGTATCGTCAACCTGACCGCCCTCGGCGCGCAATCGGGCGCGGCCAATATGGCGCATTACACGGCGAGCAAGGGCGGGCTGGTCGCCCTGACGCGTTCGCTGGCGGTGGAGCTTGGCGCCAAGGGCATCACGGTGAATGCGGTGGCGCCTGGCTTCGTCCTGACGCCGATGGCGCAGCGGGCGATCGATGGTGACTTGTTCCCGGTGCCCTACGAGCAGATCGTTTCCACCTATCCGATCCCGCGGGTCGGCCAGCCTTACGAAGTCGCCGCCGCGATATCCTTCTTCGCTTCAGAAGACGCGGGCTACATCACTGGCCAGACCCTGGGCGTCAATGGCGGCTGTTTTACCTGAGAGGAACCAAAATGGCGGTAGCAGACATAACCGGAAAGCCGCTCGCCGAGCTGCTTTCGCTAGAAGGGCGCGGCGCGGTTGTCACCGGCGGGGCGCAAGGGCTGGGCAAGGGCATCGCCCGGCGGCTGGCCGAGGCAGGGGCCTCGCTTCTGATCGGCGATCTCAACCTCGACCTTGCCGAACAGGCCGCGGCGGAATTCACCAAGGCCTATGGCGGCACGGTGCGCGCGGCTCACCTCGATGTGACCAACACTGCTTCGATCGCTGCTCTCGCCGACCGGGCGGTGAGCGAATTCGGCTCGCTCGATGTCTGGGTCAACAATGCCGGCATCTATCCCAATGTCTTGCTGCTCGACATGACCGACGAGATCTGGGACCAGGTCATGAAGGTCAACCTGCGCGGCACATTCTCGGGTTCGCGCGAGGCGGCGCGGCGGATGATCGCGGCGGGCAAGGGCGGGGTGATCGTCAACGTGGTCTCGACCGCGGGCTTCAAGGGCGTCGCGCCGGGGGTTTCCGCCTATGTCTCCTCGAAGCACGGGGTGCACCGGGCTGATCAAGCAACTGGCGATCGAACTGGGTCCGCACGATATCCGCGTGCTCGGCGTCGCGCCGACCTATTGCAACACCGAAGGCAACGATGCCGCGCTCGCCAAGCTGCCCGCCCGGGTGCGCACGGAAATCGCCGCGACCGCCAGCTCGCGCCTCGGCCGGGTGGGTGAGCCCGACGATATCGGCCGGGTTGTGCTGTTTTGCGCCTCGGACATGGCCATGTTCATGACCGGTAGCACGCTGCTGGTCGATGCCGGGGAGGCCTGTTAAGCGCTCGCGCCAAACTTCATTATGAGTTAGACTGTATCATAGGACAGTTTGGGAGACTCACCGATGAACGCCCCTGCCGACAATCTGCCCAAACTCTCCCCCGCCGTGCCAGTCCCGGCGCATATTCCGCCCGAAGCCGTCTACGATTTCGATATGCGCTTCGATCCCGGCTTGCTCGCCGATCCGCACGAGCGGCTGCGCGAGATCCTGCGCGAGGCGCCGCCGGTGTTTTGGACCCCGCGCAACGGCGGGCGCTGGATCGTCATGGGCTATCCGGAAATCTACGAGGCGGCGCGCGATCCCGATCGCTTCACCAGCACCTTCATGTCGCCCGAACGGCTGAAAGCGGCAATGGCGATGATGCCGCCGGGCATGCCGCGTTTCCCGCAAGCGACGCCGATCTCGATGGACCCGCCCGATCACACCAAATACCGCGCCCCGTTGCAGAAGACCTTCAGCCCGCGCGCGGCGATGGACCAGATCGAGAAAATCCGCGCGCTGACCGACCGGCTGATCGACGCGGTGATCGATCAGGGCCACTGCGATTTCATCCCGGCCATCGCCGAGCCGCTGCCGGTGACGATCTTCCTCGAGATGATGGGGCTGCCGGTCAGCCGCCTCGCCGAGTTCCGCGAGCTGGTGCACGAGTTTCTTGCCAACACCAGCGGCGAGCCCGCGCAGACCGCCGGGCTGTTCCGCAAGGTGGCCGATGCCATGCTGCCCCAGATCATGGCGCGCAAGGACGATCCCCGGGACGATATCATCAGCCTGCTGTGGCGGACCGAAATCGAAGGCGAGGCCATGTCGGTCGAGCTGATGGAGGACTATTGCGTCCTGCTGTTCATTGCCGGGCTCGATACGGTGATCAACGGCATGGGCTTCGCCGTGCGCCATCTCGCCCGGAACCCCGATTTGCAGGACCGGCTGCGCGCCAATCCCGAGCTGATCGTCGAAGCCGCCGAGGAAATGCTGCGCCGCTACAGCTTCACCGTGCCGCAGCGGCGGGTGGCGAGGGACCTCGAATTCGCCGGCTGGCCGATGAAAGAGGACGATTGGCTGGTGCTCTATTATCCCGGCGCCGATCTCGATCCGCGCCAGTTCGCCAATCCCGAGCAATACAGCCTCGATCGCGAGGAAAAGGCGCATCTCGCCTTCGGCGCGGGCGTCCACCGCTGCCTCGGCGCCCATCTCGCGCGGGTGGAACTGCAGGTGCTCTACCAGCAGATGCTCTCGCGCCTGCCGCGCTGGCGGCTCGATCCGGACGCGCACGCGACATTCCACTCGGGTAACATCATCGCGGTGGATTCGCTGCCGATCAGGTGGGATTGAAATCCTCCTCCGAAGGGGGAGGGGGACCATCCTCGCAGAGGATGGTGGAGGGGCACCCTCGGCGGGGCGCTCTCCATGAAGCTGCGCAAGTCGCCTGTGCCCCTCCACCATGCTTCGCATGGTCCCCCTCCCCGTACCGGGAAGGATTTTCAAAGAAAAGGCCCGACCGCGCGAGGGGCGCGGCCGGGCTTTTCGTTAGCTATCCAATCAGAACTTGTAACCGATGGTGCCGCCAAAGGTCAGCGGTTCGCCGATCGGCGCATAGGTGCCCGCCGACAGCGGATTGTAGTGTGTGCGGTATTTCACGTTGGTCAGGTTGTTGCCCCACGCCCGGACATAGTAGTGACCGTTCGGTTCGGTCCAGGTGATCGAGGCATTCACCAGCGCATAGGCACCCTGACGCGCGCGCTGTTGGCTGGCGCGATCGACGTAAGGCGTGCCCGCCAACTGTTTGGTGTTGTCCGGCAGCACGCTCGGGGTCAGCGGATTGTAGGTCGTATCGCCGCCCCATACCGAGGGGTTGGTGACCACATAGCTGGTCGTATACTTGACGTTGGCCGAGAAGCGCAGCCCGCCTTCGCCGTTGGGTATGTTGTAGTCGGCGCCGAGGAAGCCGGTGAAGTCAGGCGCGCGCGACATTTGCAACCCGGAGAGGTTTTGCGGAATTGCGACAGCGGTATTCTGCAGAGTTTTCAGCGGGTCGGAATTGGCCGTGAATGTCGGCGCGGCCGGCAGGACGCTGGTGCCGTTGAATACGAAACCCTCACCATAGCGGGCATGCAGCCAGGTGACGCCGCCCCTGACGTTGAAATTGTCGTTCACTTCGAAATCGAAACTGGCCTCCGCACCGTAGACTTCCGCCTTGGGCGCATTGGTCAGGATCACGAGCGCCCGGCAGGCCGGATCGCAAACCTGTGTTGTGACGCTAACCTGCAGATCCTTGTAGTCGTAATAGAAGGCGGAAGCCTCAAACCGCAGCCGGTCACGCACGGTCTTGAAACCCATTTCGTAGGCATCGATCAATTCCTGCTTGGCGTCGAACCAGCTTACAGGGTTGTCTCCCGGGATAACCGAGTTCCATTCGCCGCCGCGGAATCCCTTCGAATAGGTCGCGTAGATATTGGTGTTGGGCGCGATCTCGTAGCGGATCGACGCGCGCGGCGTGAACTTCTTGTACTTCGAAGTCTTCGCCGAAGCGCGCGGCTGGAAGACGCCGCTAACAGTGGCTCCGCAAGCAAGGCCAGCGTTTGTTTCGCCGCTTCTGGAATACGCGCACGAAGTGGGCAGCCCAGTAACGGTGCTGTAGCCCAGCTTGTAGCCGGAAACGTCCTGTGTTTCCTCGCTGTAACGACCGCCGACGTTAATGCTGAGCTGGTCGGTTGCATGGAACGTCGCGTCAACGAAACCCGCCCATGCTTTCTTGGTCCGGAAGAAGAACGTGTCGGTGAAACGCTTGTAATCGGAAAGCGGGACATTGGTGACCGCGGGATTGACCACTTGCCCTAGCGAGGCCGGTCCGAGGAACACGGCGTTGGGCAGGTTCGGATCGTAGTCGAGCTTCATGTGGTAATAGTTGCCGCCGATTATCAGGTCGAGATTTTCGATCGCATTGATGTTGAAATCGAGGTTCTCCTGCCAGACCCGGTCGCGGATCAGCGAAGCGGAGAAGTTGTCGGGCACATAGCTGCCGGCAAAATCGAACCAGGTTTCCAGAGTAGCCTTGGCATAGCCAGTTACCGACCTAAGGGTGCCGATGCCGGTATCGAGTTCGAGCTTCAGCGAGCCTTCGTGCTGCTTGAAGTTGAGAATGAATACGTCGCCCGACACTTCGCCGAGGTTGAGCGGCCGCGTTTCACGTCCGGTGCCGGCAGCGTAGCTGTTGGGGACGTTTTCGATCGGCGTGAAGATGATTCCGCGCGGGTCGTCCGCATGGGTGTAGTTGTAGGCCAGCGTCGCGCGGAAATTGTCGGTAGCGTCGAACTTCAGCTTACCGCGGAACGATTCCTGCTTCATCCCGAGGAAATTGCCATCGAACTGGCCAGGCGTGGTCCGGCTGGCCTTCTTGTTGTAGCCATCGGTATGGCGCAGCGTGCCTGCAAGGCTGATGCCGACCTTGTCGCTCATCGGCCCGGCGACAAAGGCCTTGGCGCGATAATCGTTGAACCGGCCATAAGTCGCTTCGACCTGGCCCTTCCACTCGCGGCCAGGATCGATCGTGGTGACGATGAGCGCGCCGCCGGTTGCGTTGCGACCGTAAAGCGTGCCCTGCGGCCCCTTCAGGATCTGAATGTCCTGAACGTTGGGCAAGTCCATGTTGAGGATTTGCGGCGTCGCCTGGTAGAGTCCGTCGACGAATACCGCGACATTGTTTTCGTAAGCTCCCGCGTTTGTTGTGGTAATGCCGCGGATCGCCGGCTGCGGGTACGAACCGCTGTTGCCGATCTGGAGGCCGGTGGTGACGTTCTGCAGGTCGCGGAACGTGTTGACGCCGGCGGCCGCCAGTGTTTCCTGCGAAACGACCGCCACGGTCATCGGCACGTCCTCGATCCGCTCATTGCGCCGCTGCGCGGTGACAATGATGTCGGTCTCGCTTATTTCATCGGCCGCGTCCTGCGCCAGCGCCGGGGCGCTCCACAGCGGCAGCGCCAGGGCCGCGCCGCTCAGCAATGCCGCAAAACGGGCCGCCCGGTTAGAATTGGTTTTCATCGTGCTCTCCTCCAAACGCATGACACAAATCTGGCCAGCGCGTGTCCCGCAGCGCCAATTGGCTCAAGGTCTATGGCGAAACACTTGCCTCTGCAATGGAATCCTGTGGATCATAGCGGAACTTGGCGGCGCACTATGGCGAAAATGTCACACTTGCGGTTCATACTGCTCCAGGCGGGGCCAATTGCATCAGCCCGGCTTCCCTTGCATCAGCACCGTGCGCAGGCAGGTCAGCGCCACCTCGCCGCGCTGGTTCGTCAGCTCGTGCCTGAACACGACGATGCCCTGGCCGGGCCGCGACTTCGATGGCTTGAGTTCGACCACTTCGGTGGCGCAAGTCAGGGTGTCGCCGATGAAAGTCGGCTTGGGCGTGACAACCTTGTCGAAGCCGAGATTGGCGACGATCGTGCCCACGGTGGTGTCGGCGATCGACAGGCCAACGGCGAGGCTGAAGGTGAACGTCGAATTGACCAGGATCTGGCCGAATTCCGATTTGCGCGCATATTCCGCGTCGAGGTGAAGCGGCTGCATGTTGTGGGTCATCGCCGAGAACATCAGGTTGTCGGTTTCGGTGACGGTGCGGCTGGGCTGGTGGACGATCCTGTCGCCCACGGTCCATTCGTCGAAATAGCGGCCTGGCATTGTGTTTTTCTCCTAAGTTGCGGCACCGGCCCGCTCCGAAATGCAATTTCGGATCAGATAATCAACGCATTCCCGCCCATTCGAAGACCCTGGGCTCGCCGAACTGGGCGGTGATCTGCAAGCCGTATTTGTCGATGAGCCAGCCCGCGCCGTCGCGCACCAGTTCATAAGTGTAATATCCGTAGAGGAAGCAGGCATGATCCACGCCGTCGCGCTTCAGGAAATGGCCGGCGTGCATGTAGGAGGTGCAGGTCGCGCGTTCGCCCTGGAAGCTGTGGCGGTGGTTGGCGGACAGGTGCTGGGTGGCATCGAGCGCCTCGACGCTCTTGCTGATGCCGATCAGCTCCTCGCGCGTCACCTGCTTGTAAAGGCTCGGGTGGAAGCTGCGGAAGTCGAGGAACAGGCTGCCGGCGAAGATCGAGCCGAACAGGTCCCAGTCACGCGTATCGACGGCGGTTGCATAAGTGTTGACCACGTCGCTCACCGCCGCCCGGTCGATCAGCTGCTGCACCGCCGCTTCGTCGATCATCGCGCTTCTCCCATTACTTGCGAAATCGCTTCTCCTAACGCATGCCATGCGAGCGCAATGAGGAAAAGCCCATGCCCGATATCGACGGAAAGCCGAGCCCAGAGGAAATAGTTCTCTACGAAAAAGACCCCGAAACCGAGATCGCGATCATAACGATCAACCGCCCCGGCTTCCTCAACGCGCCGACCATCGCCGCGCGGCAGCGCTACGCCGATCTGGTGCTGCGCGCCAATGTCGATGATGACGTCAAGGTGCTGATCCTGCGCGGCGTCGGGGAGCACTTCGGATCGGGCGCGGACCTTCCCGAGATGGCCGGCATGTTCAACGGCGACGAGAGCTATTCGCCGCTCCCCGAATTCCGCATCGGCGAGGATGAAGGCGTCAAATATCCGCCCAAGGATAGCTACCGCTACATCGCCAATGTCACCAATCTCTACGCCGACGCGCGCTTTGGCCTGCGTTCGCTGCAAGACTTCAAGAAGATCAGCATCGTCGAGGCCAAGGGCTATTGCTACGGCTGGCACTTCTACCAGGCGGCCGACGCCGACATCGTCATCTCCTCGGACGAAGCGCTGTTCGGCCATTCGGCCTTCCGCTATGTCGGCTGGGCGGCGCGGCAGTGGCAATGGGCGACGATGATGGGCATCCGGCCGTTCATGGAAATGGTCTTCACCGGCCGGCCGTTCACCGCGGCGGAGATGAAGGACCTGCACTTCGTCAATTCGGTCGTTCCGCGCGAAAGCCTCGAGGCCGAGACGATGAAATATGCCCTGGCCTGCGCGCGCAACCGGCCGACCGACACCATCGTCATGCAGAAGACGTTCTTCGAAGTGTTCAAGCAGCACCAGGGCGAATACATGGGCTCGGTGCTGTCCGGCTGGCTTGAAGGCATGCTGCCGCTGGTCAAGGAGGAGGAAGGCAACATCGCGGTCGATGGCGCGACGTTCGAAAAAGGGCTGGGCGCCGCGGTCAAGGACAACGACAGCAAGTTTCCGCCCGAATGGCGTTTGAGCTACAAGGGACGCGCGGCCAAGCAATGACCGAAGTCTGGCAAGATCGCGGCGACGCCGATCTCTCTGCCCCCAGGGAAACCCGCTGGCTGGCGGTGGCGCTGGTCGCGATGGTTCATGTCGCGGCGATCCTGGGGCTGATCCGGGCCTTCGCCCCCGAATTCACCGCCAAGGTCGCCGAACAAGTGATTTCGACCTTCACCGTTACGGTGACCACGCCGCCGCCCAGGCCGCCGCCGCCACCGGCCAAAGTGCCGAAGGAGGCTGGCGAGGCGGCCGAGATCGGCAAGAAGGCGGTCCCCAAGGAGGCGGCCGCGCCCAAGCCGAAGATTGCCATCGCTACCCAGGTCGCTCCGCCGGTCGCGGGCAAGGGCCAGGCCAATTCGGCCGGCGCGCACGATACCGGCCAGGGGACCGGCGCGGGCGGGCAGGGCAGCGGCGCCGGATCGGGCAATGGCGGTTCGGGGCAGGGCGGGGGCGGGTTCGCCGCCAAGGCGGTCAAGATCGCCGGCGACATCAATTCGGCGCGCGACTTCCCGCGTGAGAGCCGGGATCGGCGCATTGGCGATTCCGTCACCGTCGCACTGACGGTTGGCGCCGATGGGCGCGTCAAGACCTGCCGCGTGCACCGGCCGAGCAAGGATCCAGAGGCCGACCGCATCACCTGCCGGCTCGCGACCGACCGGTTCCGCTTCAGACCGGCGATGGATTCGGCGGGCAATCCGGTGGAATCGGTCTATGGCTGGCAGCAGCGCTGGTTCTATCCGGGTGAGCGGAATTAGGGAAGCAACCTCAGCCGATTGGCGGCTATGCGGCAGGCATATGACCGAGATCGTCCCCGTTATCCTGTGCGGCGGCAGCGGCACGCGGCTCTGGCCGAAGAGCCGCGCGGCCAAGCCCAAGCCGTTCCTGCCGCTGGTCGGCGGCGCAACCCTGTTCGAGCAGACGCTTGCGCGCTGTGCGCCTTTCGCCGCGCCCATGGTAGTGACCGGCGCGGCGCACCTTGAGCATGTCGTTGCGCAGCTCGGCGCCGCCAGGGCGAGCATCGTGGTCGAACCCGAGGCGAAGAACACGGCGGCGGCGATCGCGCTCGCCGCGTTGCGCTTGCCAGACGATGCGGTGATGCTGGTCTGCCCGAGCGACCACCACATCGGCGATCCCCAAGCTTTCGCCGATGCCGCCCGAGCCGCGGCGGCGCTGGCGGAGCAAGGCTGGCTGGTCAGCTTCGGTATCGACGCCAAGTCTCCCGAGACCGGGTTCGGCTATCTGCATCGCGGCGAGGCGATCGGGCAGGGCGGCTACCGCACCGCGCAATTCGTCGAAAAGCCCGATTTCGAGCGGGCCAGAGCTTTCCTCGCCGATGGCGGTTATTTCTGGAACGGCGGCATTTTCGCCTTCCGGGTAGGCGACTTTCTGCGGGAGCTGGAAGAGCATCATCCGGGCATCGCCAACCCGGTCCGCGAAGCCGTGGCGAGCGGACGCACCCAAGGCGCGCGGTTTCATCCTCACGCGGAAGCCTTCGCGCGCAGCGAGAGCATTTCGATCGACTATGCCGTCATGGAGAAAACCAGCCGCGCCGCGCTCGTCCCGGCGGACATGGACTGGTCGGACATCGGCGGCTGGGTGGCGCTGCATGCGGCGCGGGCCAAGGACGCGCAAGGCAACAGTGTCACCGGTCGGGCCGAACTGGTCGATTGCCGCGATATGCTGGTCGAAAGCGACGGGCCGCGGGTGTCGGTGATCGGATTGGAGGGCGTGATCGTCGTGGTCGATGGCGGCGAAGTGCTGGTGACGACCATGGCGGGCGCGCAGAAAGTCGGCAAGCTTTCGGGTGCGGTAAACCAGTGAGTTCTGGCCAATGAGTTCTAGCCGGTGACCGCGCTGCTGCCCACCCGCATGGTCGAAAAGCCGTGGGGCCGCGATAAGCTGCCCGCGCCGTTCGCCGCGCCGCCGGGGCAGCGCATCGGCGAGATCTGGTTTGAGCCGCCAAGCCATTTCGCCCAGCTGCTGGTCAAGTACATCTTCACCAGCGAAGCCCTGTCGGTGCAAGTCCACCCTTCCGATGCGCAACTCCCCGGCCACGGCAAGGAGGAGTGCTGGCTGGTGGTCGATGCACAGCCGGGCGCGGCGCTCGGCATCGGATTTCGTGCGCCGCTTTCGTCCGGGGCCATGCGCCAAGCCGCGCTCGACGGCAGCATCGAACACTTGCTCGAGTGGCATCCGGTCAAACCCGGCGACTTCTTCTACATTCCGGCGGGCACTGTCCACGCCATTGGCGCGGGGGTCAGCCTGATCGAAGTGCAACAGAACAGCGACGTAACCTACCGGCTCTACGACTACGGCCGCCCGCGCGAATTGCATCTCGACGCGGGCATCGCGGTTGCGCTGGGCGGGCCGCATGCGGCGGAGCATCGCAAGCGATTGCCCGAACGCGGCAATGTCACGCTGGTGGACGGCCCGCTGTTCCGGCTTGACCGCATCGACGGCCGGATCGACGCGGCGACCCTGGCGCGCTATCGGGATGGGCTCGTTCTCGTCATTCCCATCGCCGGGCGCGCCGTTATCGCCGGAGAGAGGATCGCCGCGGGCGAATGCGGGGTGGCGGCATCGTTGGCGGATGCCGGTGTGGAAGGGCTGGCGCTGATCGCCCAGCCCTGTTCGTCCTAATCGAGCAAGGCCTCGCGCACCGCTCGCACATCGCCGCCGTTAAGCCCCAGTTCGGCAAGATAGCCCTCGACCGAGCCGCATTTCTCCTCGACCGCGTCGAGCAGCGCCATCGCCCAGTCCGGGTGCGCCCGGCCGATCACCGCCCCGGCGCGCGGGTCGAGGCCGGTGTATTTGTGACTGTCGGGGTGCGCACGGTGGGCGAAGGCCTTGCGCAGATCGACGGCGCGCTCGGTCATGTGGAAATCCGCGGCGATGGTCTCGCGCGGGACGCCCAGCGCGGCCAGCGCCAGCACCGCGGCGCCGCCGGTGCGGTCCTTGCCGGCGGTGCAGTTGAACACCAGCGGCACTTCGCCTGCCGCGATCAGGCGGAACAAGGCGGCATAGGCCTCGGCTTGCTGGAAGGGCAGGAAGCGGAAGCCCTCGATCATCACCTGGTGCGCTTCGGCTTCGGTGGCGATGCCCTTTTCGGCCATCTGGTGGATATTGCCGAAGGTTTCGTCGTGATCGCGGCTCCAGAAGGTGAGGCCGTTTTCGTGCACCCAATGGCTCGGATCGGCTTGCTGTTCGACCGTGGTGCGGAAATCGACCACGGCGCGGATGCCGCGCGCGGTTAGCTCGGCAATATCGGCCGGGGTCAGCCGCGCCATCATGCCCGAGCGGTAGACATGCCGCCATTTCACCGTGCGTCCGTCGGAGGTGGCGTAGCCGCCGAGATCGCGGAAGTTGATCCCGCCTTCGAGCGGCACCAGGCGGGAAGTCAGTTCGGGGTCCACGGCATTCTCCGGCTTGAATGAAGCGGGGACTACAATAGAAGTGTGACAAAGGGGAGAGAGGCCGGCATGCGATTTTCGCCAAGAGGACTGTTCGCAACCGTGATTGGCGCGGCGTTGATATTCGGCATCGCCGCGTGCCAGCGCACCGGCCCCGAGGACGAAGCGCGGCTGCGCGATACCAGCGACGGGGCCGACTGGGCCGCGCCGGGCCGCACTTTTGGCGAGCAGCACTTCAGTCCGCTGACCCAGATCGACGCCGGCAATGCCGCGCAGCTCGGTCTCGCCTGGTCGCTCGATCTGCCGCCCGGCGCTACGGTAAGCCAGCCGCTGGCGGTGGGCGGGACGGTCTACGTCGCCACCGGGCAAGCCGTGGTGCGCGCGATCGATGCGGTCAGCGGCAAGCAGCTGTGGGTCTACGATCCGCAAGTGTGGACCAAGGCCGGCAAGCGCATGCGCTATGCCTGGGGCACGCGCGGGCTCGCCTGGTATGGCGGCAAGCTGTTCGTCGGCACCATGGACGGCCGGCTGATCGCCATCGACGCCAAGACCGGCAAGGAATTGTGGAGCGCCCAGACGCTCAAGGAAGGCGAGCTGACTCACATCACCGGCGCGCCGCGCGCGTTCGACGGCAAGGTCATCATCGGCTTTGGCGGGGCCGATTTCGGCGCGGTGCGCGGCTATGTCAGCACCTATGACGCGGACAGCGGCAAGCTGCTGTGGCGCTGGTACACGGTGCCGGGGGATCCATCGAAAGGCTTCGAGGACAAGTCGCAGGAGATGGCGGCGAAAACCTGGACCGGCGAATGGTGGAAACTGGGCGGCGGCGGCACGGCGTGGAATACGTTCTCCTACGATCCGGAGACGAACACGGTCTTCGTCGGGGTCGGCAACGGAACGCCGTGGAACCACAAGGTCCGCAGCCAGGGCAAGGGCGACAACCTGTTTCTCGCCTCGGTGGTCGCGCTCGATGCGGATAGCGGTGCTTACAAGTGGCACTACCAGGTCAATCCCGGCGAAACCTGGGACTATGGCGCGACCATGGACATGCAGTTCGCCGATCTCGAAATCGGCGGCAAGCCGCGCAAGGTCTTGATGACCATGCCAAAGAACGGCTTCTTCTATGTCATCGACCGGACCGACGGAAAGCTGATCTCGGCCGAGCCGGTGGTGCGGGTCAACTGGGCCTCGAAGATCGATCTCGCGACCGGACGCCCGGTCGAGAACCCGGCGGCGCGCTATCCCGATGGCGCGAATTTCGCTGCTTTTCCAAGCGGCAATGGCGGCCACAATTGGTATCCGATGGCCTACAGTCCGAAAACCCGGCTGGTCTATATCCCGGTGCTCGAGCGGGCGATGAACTGGCAGGATTCCGGCCTTGCCAATGACGAATGGAAAAAGGTCACGCCGATCGGCACGATCCAGGCGGCGACGATGAACGGGCTGCCAGACATCCCTGGTGACAGGCTCAACAAGACCGGGCGGCTCGAGGCCTGGGATCCGGTGTCGCAGAAGCGCGTGTGGTCGCAGCCGGTCTCCGGCACCGAAGGCGGCAGCGTCATGGCGACGGCGGGCAATCTCGTGTTCCAGGGCCAGCTCGACGGCAGCTTCAACGCCTATGCGGCGGACAGCGGCAAGCGCGTCTGGTCGTTCCAGGCCAATGCCCCGGTACTGGCGCCGCCGATCTCCTATACCGCCGGCGGCAAGCAATATGTCACCGTGCTCACCGGCAACAGCGGCCATGCTGCGCTGTTCGGCGCGGATCATGTTCAATGGGGCATTGATTACAACACCATGGCTCGCCGGGTGCTGACTTTTGCGATTGGCGGCAAGGCCACGCTGCCGCCGCGCGTCAAACCCGATCCGCGGATGATGAGCGATCCGGAGTTCAAGCGCGATCCGGTGCGCGAGGGACGCGGGGCGATGACATACGGGCTCTATTGCTCGACCTGCCACGGCTTCTTCGCCTATCCGGCGGGCGCCGGACCCGATCTCAGGAAGAGCGCCGTGGTGCCCTCGGCCGAGGGGTTCACGCGCGTGGTCCACGACGGGGTGCTGGAGAGCGCAGGCATGCCGAAGTTCGACGATCTCGATGCCTCGGCGCGCGAGGATGTGCGGCAATATATCCGCGCCCAGGCGGCCGCGGCCCGATAGGAGAAGAGCAATGCGCGAGGATGGGCTGCACGTACTCCCAGCAAAGGCGGCGCTGCGCGAACAGGATCCCGCCGCGCTGCTCGGCCACTCGATCATGGAGCCCGAAGTGCTGGTGCGCCCGGCGCCCTATTACCGGGCGCTGCGCGAGCAGCAGCCGATCCGCTATGACGAGCAGGCCGGCATGTGGTTCGTCGCGCGCTACGAGGATCTGCTCGAGATCGTCCGCGATTCCGAGACCTTCTCGGTGGGCCGCGCCTGGAACCAGACCTTCGCCGCCGGGCATTTCGAGGAGTACAAGGCGATCCTAATCCGCGAGGGCGGCGGCTATTTCCCCGATGCGATCATGACCGATCCGCCGACCCACACCCGCGTGCGCGGGCTGCTCCAGGCGGCTTTCACCCCGAGCCGGATCAAGAAGCTCGAGCCGCTGATCCGCAAGGTCGCGGCGGACCTTGTCGAAAGGCTCGCGCCGCGCGGGGCGATGGACGGGGTCAATGACTTCGCCATGCCGCTGACGCTCGCGATCATGTGCGAGCAGCTTGGCATCCCGCATGCGGACGGGCCGAAAGTGCTGCGCTGGACCCGCGCGCTGGCCGCCATCCGCAGCGCCCCGAACCTGGAGGTCTTGCGCGAAGAGACGGCGCATTTTTGCGACCTTCAGAACTACGTCATCGCCCGGGTCCGCGAGCGGCAGGCGCGGCGCGGCGAGGATATGATCTCCGACCTCGTCTATGCCCGCGGCGAGGACGGCAAGGATGTGCTGAGCTTCGATGAGATCGTCTCGCTCGCCCGGGCGCTGATGATCGGCGGTATCGATTCGATCGGCACGGCGATCTCGACCATGCTGTACCTGATCGCCAGCGACCCGGGAATCGCCGCCCGGTTCGAGGAAAGCGTCGCCGACGACGCGCGGCTGGGCCGCTTCATCGAGGAAATGCTCCGGCTCGAACCACCCGCGCGCGGCCTGTTCCGAGTCGCTACCCGCGATGTCGATCTGCCCGGCGGGCGTATCCCGGAAGGCGGTCTGATCTGCCTGCTGTTCGCTTCGGCCAATGACGACGAGAGCGTGTTCGATCACGCGCGCAATTTCGACATGGACCGCGAGCGGCTGAGCCGGCACCTGACCTTTGGCGGCGGCATGCATATCTGCATCGGCATGCATCTGGCGCGGATGCAGATCAAAGTCGCCGCCCAGGAGCTGCACAAGCGGATTACCGGTCTTGGACTTGCGATTGCGCCGGAGGAGGCGCGCTATCATCCGACGCTGTCGACGCTCAGCCTCGAGGACTTGCCGCTGACGTTCGTGCGGAGGGCCTGAAGCACCCGAAACCCCAGTCCAACCCCGCTCATCCTGAGCCTGTCGAAGGGTGCTTGCACTGCGGTTGCGCCAACATCCTTCGACAGGCTCAGGATGAGCGGGGTTGGGTGAAATTGGCGAGAATAAACCCTCAAACCCCCAGCCGCGCGATCTCCTTCTCCAGCAGATCGCTCGGCTTGCCCGCTGCGTGCAGCGCCGCGAGCCAGCCGTGAGTCATGCCCCGCGCGTTGGAAATGCCACTCTGCATTACCGCGCCGGTTTCCAGCCGCGCGACCGAATTGCCCGCCGCGTAGAGCCCCTTGATCGGCTTGTCGTCCCAGCCGATTACTTGCATGTCGGTGTTGGTCAGCAGGCCGGTGGCGGGGATCGCGGTGGTACCCATCCGGCTCTGTTCGACCGCGTGGAACGGCCCTTTCGCCAGCGGGCCGAGATTGGCGTTGGGTTTTTGCAGCGGGTCGCCGGTCATCCAGGCGCTCCACGGATGGGTGCCGCGGCCGAAGTCCGGATCCTCGCCCTTCTCGGCACTGGCGTTGAACCGTGCCACTGTCGCCTCCAGGCCCTTGCGATCGATCCCCGCCTTGTCGGCCAGCTCGCCGATGGTATCGGCGGTATGGCCGAATCCCTCAGGCCATTCCTGCCCCGGCATCAGCGAGGCCAGTGCATATTTCTCGCGCGCCTGGGCATCGAGAATAATCCAGCACGGGAAGTTGGGGTGGGTCTGGGTGGAACCCTCGATCTCGTCGATCTTGTAATAGAACGAGCGGTAGAAGCTCTCGTTGCCGAAGCGCTCGCCCTTGCGGTTGACGACGATGTGGTGCGGCAGGCCGATGAACGGCATCGAGCTGCGCGCCAGGGCCCGGCCGGGTTCCTCCTCGTCCTCTTCGCCCGGAATCAGGAAGCCGAGCGAGCAGATCTCGGGCACGATCGCGGTGCGCGCGCCGAGCGGCCCGGCGAGGCGGAAGTTCGCGCCATCGACCGATGCGGGCACCATCGACAGCGAATCGAGCGTGCGCGCCATGGTCTTGTTGTAATCGTGCCGCCGCTCATAGCTCGATACGCCCACGACCACGCCCTTGTTGCACTTGACGATCACGTCCTGGCCGTCGCGCAAGGCGCGCAATCCGGTCACCCGCTCGCCGTCGCTGAACAGCTCGACGACGCTGATGCCGGTTTCCATCGGAATGTTCCGGTCGAGCACGCCCTTGACGAAATAGGCCGCCAGCCCCGCTCCGACGCAGCGCTCGTCCTCGGTCAGGCGCTTGCCCATCAGCTCGTAATCCCAGCGCAGCATCGCCGATAGCCCGCCGGCGTCGGCGATGTTCTGGGTGGTGAGGCCATAGGGCACATGCGGCGAAATCCGGGTCTTCTCCTGCCACTCGCCCAGGCTCTTGGCGGGGAACGGTTCGACTTCGAGCAAGCGGCCTTCTGCGACCGAGTCGTTCGAATGCAGGTAATAGTAGTCCGGGCAGCCCTTGATGTAGAACATCTTGAGGCCGATGTTTTCCTCGAACCATTTCAGCGCGACATGGGCATGGGCGATGAGGTTGAGGATAGCCCGATCGTCGCCATAATCCATCGACAGGCGCTTGAGATAACGGAAGCCGCTATCGACCGAATCCTCGATGCCGCCTGCGCGGGCGAGGTGGTTGCCGGCGATCCATACCTGCCCCTGCGACTGCGCGGTGACGCCGCCGACTTGCCCGGAGCGTTCGAGCACCATCGCCGAAAGGCCGTTATCGTGCGCGGTAATCGCCGCCGCGAGGCCGCCGATGCCAGATCCGATCGACACCAGATCGGCTTCCATGTCCCACTTGCCGGGCAAATCTCTCACCATTGTCCACTCCCATTTTACCTTGCCATCGCTTTTGCCGGGAACTCTTGACGGAATCAACCGGCATGACTCTCCGAAGAGCCTCACCCGAACGATCTGGAAATTGGCGTCTGCGCCGCTAGACTGGCCGGCAGTGGAGAGAGCGAAAGGCGAGTCCCGATGGCCGACATGACCGAACCGCTGAAAGAGGCCGCACCCTATATCGACGGGCACCTGCGGCACTATATCGAGAGCAACGGCGCCGACGGGGCCGTCTATCAGGATCACACCGCGCTTGGCGGCCATGCCCGCACCATGCACCTGGTATTGAAGACGGTGGGCCGCAAGAGCGGGCTGCCCCGGCTCGCGCCGCTGATCTGCAAGGAAGTGGCCAAAAGTGACAATGGGGCCGAGTACATTGTCATCGCCTCCAAGATGGGCGACGACGCGGATCCCTTGTGGTTCGTCAACATGCGCGCGGGCGGCGAAGTGGCGGCGCAAGTCGGCCCCAAACGCTACCGCTGCACCTGGCGCGCCATCGAGGGTGAGGAACGGCAGAGGCTGTGGGACGCGATGGAGGCGGATTACCCGCCTTACGCCGAATACCGCGCGCGGACCGGGCGGGTAATCCCGGTGGTGGTGCTGACCCCGGTGGGGGAGATCAGCGAGCCGTTCGAACCGCGGGCGGGGGACGGGGTGAACGGGGGTGTGGCGGCGTTGCGGGCTTCGACGGGGTCGGTACGGGGCGCGCTGTATTGATGGGGCGAGGGATGCTAGCACCTACCTCACGGCCAAGCGCCGCTTACCCCTCGATCATCGCCGCCTTCTCCGCCTCGCGCTGTTCCCTGGCGGCGCGCACGCCGATCTCGCGGTCGGCCAGGGCCTGCCAGGCGGCCTGGGCGCGCAAATATTTCTCGCGCAGGTTGGGGAGCGGGGTGTCGTGGGCCGACTTGGCGCAGCTGGCGGCTTGCGCGGTGTAGAATTCGCCAGGTGTTGACATGTCCGGCCCCTTTCAGTGCCACGGCCGCGCCGCGGTTCAGCCCAGCATGCCGCGGACCAGGCGGCGCAGTTCCCGGCGCGAGAGCACCGGCGACTTGCGCCGTGCGCGGGCGCCGCGCGAGGGCGCTTGCCTGGCCGGATGCCGGCTGGTGCATATGGTTGTATCGTTAGAAGTATGCGTAATGGTATTCATGATTGTCCTGGGCGCCTAATTGCGCCGGTAGTTGATTGCGAATAGCTAGCGCCGCTTGCGCGGCGGACCTCCGCCCGGCACGCCGCCCGGGCCTTTGTCCCGGAAGATGATGCGGCCTTTTTCCAGGTCGTAGGGGGTCATTTCGACCTTGACCCTGTCGCCCACGACCGAGCGGATGCGGAATTTGCGCATCTTCCCGGCCGTGTAGGCGATGATCCGGTGGTCGTTTTCGAGCAAGACGCCGAAGCGACCATCGGGCAGGATTTCGTCGATTTGGCCATCGAGGGTCAGCAGAGCCTCCTTGGCCATGGCCTCAGGCCGATTCGAGATTGACTGCCGAGGTCTTGCCCCGATTGTCGGTCTCCAGTTCGTACTTGACCCGCTGATCCTTGTTCAGCGTGCCCATACCGGCGCGTTCGACGGCGCTGATGTGGACGAAATTGTCGGGCGCGCCATCATCGGGGGCGATGAAGCCATAGCCTTTTTCGGTATTGAAGAACTTGACTGTGCCTACTGGCATTTTCCGGATCCTTTCACGGAAACAGATGATCCGCGAGCGACGTGCCCGCGAAGCAAAAGAGGCGTGATAGGGATCGGAAGGCCGAGGCCGAAGTTTCCGTCTCAGGCGACGTTAGCGCGGCCCATATAGGCGCGATGGGCCGCGAATGCAAGGAAATGCGGTGCGCTGGGCGCTTAGCCCAGGCCCCGCTGTTTGCGCAGCTGCCCGATCTGCGCGAGTTCGTCGATCGAGGTCGGGGGGATCTGCCAGGCCGACAGGTCTCCGATTTCCGCGAGGTGGGCTTCGATGTCCTCGGCGGTCACGTTGCCGTCGGACGGAGCAATCCAGCCGTCGGCAACGGCGATGAAGGCCCGGCCGAACCGGCCGCCGCCCGCCGAAAAGGCCTCTCCGCTGACCGAACAGTTGCGGCTCGCCAGCCAGGTAACCATTGGCGCAACCCTGTCGGGACCGGCCTCCTCGGACTTGAGACCGGTGCGCGCGAGGTGATCGGTGAAGACTTCCGGCGGCTTCTCGCGCCGCCCGAAGGGGGAGATCGGCAGGATGCAGTTGGCCTTGATGCCGTGCTCTTCGCCTTCGATCGCCATGGTCCTGGCGACGCCGAGCATGGCGGCCTTGGCGGCGGCGTAGTTCGCGCCCCGCACACGGCCGAAGCAGCCAGTGCTCGAACTGGTGAGGACCACGCGTCCGTACTTCTTCTGCTCCATGATCCGCCAGGCGGGACGGGCGACGAAGAAGGCGCCGCGCAAGTGGACGTCGAGCACCGGATCGAGCTGGTCGGAGGTGGTGTCGGCGAACAGCTCGTGCCGCCAGACGCCGGCGTTGTGGATCACCGCATCGACGGTGCCGAAGGCCTCGATCGCCGTATCGACGATCGCCTGACCGCCTTCGGGCGAGGCGACCGATGCGTGCGAGGCGACGGCCTGGCCGCCCATGGCTTCGATCTCGGCAACCACTTTTTCCGCCGCGGTCGGACCATCGCCGCCGACGCCGAAAAGGTCGTTCACCACGACCCGCGCCCCGCGCTTGCCCATGTCGAGCGCGTAGGCCCGGCCGAGGCTGTGCCCGGCGCCAGTGATAATCGCAACCTGCCCGTCGAATGAAATCGCCATCGTGCATCCTCTCGCTTGTTCTTGCCGCCCTTGTGCCGGGGCGGGGCGGGGGAATCAACCGAGGGTTGACATTGGCCAATAGATTTCATAATTCGAATATTATGGAAATATAGGAGTGTGTGTTGGAAGCGCCGTCGGTCATTCGCGCCCTAAGCGCGCTCGCGCAGGAGCATCGCCTCGCGGTGTTCCGCCTGCTGGTGCAGGCCGGGCCGGAGGGGCTGGCGGCAGGCGCGCTCGCCGAGGCGGTGGGGGTGCCGCCCTCGTCGATGAGCTTCCATCTCGCGCAACTCGCCCACGCGGGCCTCGTCACCCAGCGCCGGGTCAGCCGCTCGATCATCTACGCGGCGGACTATCCGGCGATGAACGCACTGCTCGCCTACCTCACCGACAATTGCTGCGCGGGGAGCGCGTGCCCGCCAGCGACCAAGACCGAAAGGAGTGCCGCATGAAGCGTTTCCACGTCCATGCCGGGGTCAGCGACCTTGAGCGGTCGATTGCCTTCTACACCGGCCTGTTCGGCCAGGCGCCGAGCGTGACGAAGAGCGACTACGCCAAATGGATGCTCGACGATCCGCGGATCAACTTTGCGATCTCGCTCAAAGGCGACGGCGCGCGCGGCGTCGAACACCTGGGGCTGCAAGCAGAGAACGAGGCCGAGCTGGCAGAGGTTTACGGCAGGCTTCAGGCGGCGGGCCGGCCGGTGCTCGAAGAGGGCGCGACGACCTGCTGCTACGCCCAGTCGGAAAAGAGCTGGATCGCCGATCCCGACGGAGTGGTCTGGGAAGCCTTCCTCACGACCGGGGAATCGACTGTCTATGGCGGCAATCCGGAGCTGGAGCGGCTGACCGGGGCCGAAACCAGCGCCTGCTGCTCCCCGCAGACCCCGCAAGGCGTCTGCTGCCCGCCCAAGGCCGAAAAGCCCGCCGCCGAGCCCTGCTGCGGAGCCGCCGCATGAGCGAGCGCATCTATAATGTGCTGTTTCTGTGCACGGGCAATTCGGCGCGGTCGATCATCGCCGAGGCCATTCTCGGCCGTGAAGGCCTGGGGCGGTTTCGCGCCTTTTCGGCCGGAAGCTTCCCGAAGGGCGAAGTCCACCCGGCCGCGCTCCGGCTGCTCGATCAGCTGAACTACGGTACCACCGGCTTCCGCTCGAAGAGCTGGGACGAATTCGCCGTAGCTGGCGCGCCCGAACTCGACTTCGTTTTCACCGTTTGCGGCAATGCGGCGGGCGAAGTCTGCCCGGTCTGGCCGGGACAGCCGATGACCGCGCATTGGGGCGTCCCCGACCCCGCGGCGGTCGAGGGCACCGATGCCGAAATCGCCGCAGCCTTTGCCGACACCTACCGGATGCTCAACAATCGGATCAGTCTGTTTATCGCCCTGCCGCTTAGCGCTATCGATTCACTCAGTCTGCAACGCCGCCTTGGCGACATAGGTAAGTCTGGCGATGCAGGCTGAAACGCCGCCGTTCGCCCGCCGCCTAATCGCCGAGGCGCTGGGCAGCTTCTTCCTGTTCGCCACGGTAATCGGCTCGGGGATCATGGCCGAGCGGCTGGCGGGCGGCAATATGGCGGTAGCTCTCATCGGCAATACGCTGGCGACCGCGGCGATGCTCTATGTGCTGATCGCCATGCTCGCCCCGGTTTCGGGCGCGCATTTCAACCCGGCGGTGAGCCTGGTCATGCGGCTGCGCGGTGATTGTTGCTGGAAGGGGTTGGCGGCGACTGTCGCGGTGCAAATCGGCGCGGGCATTCTTGGAGTATGGGCGGCGCACGCCATGTTCGATCTGCCGGTGATCCAGCTCTCCCGGCACCTACGTGACGGGCCAGGGCAGTGGCTGGGCGAGTTTATCGCCACCTTCGGTCTGTTGACAACGATCCTGCTGACCGTTCGCCATCGGCCGGGGTCAGTGCCGATGAGCGTCGCGCTCTATATCGCCGCGGCCTATTGGTTCACCTCCTCGACCAGCTTCGCCAACCCGGCGATCACGCTCGCCCGCGCGCTCAGCGACACTTTCGCCGGGATAGCACCGTCGAGCGTGCCGGGGTTTATCCTCGCCCAGTTCGCCGGGGCGCTCGCCGCGCACTGGTTCGAGCGGAAGGTTCTGGCCTAACCCGCCGGCCAGTTCAGCCACTTGCGCGCTGTGCCGCCAAGGATCAGCGCCTTCTCGCTATCGCTCAGCTCCGGGTTCTCGCGCACGGCGAAGATCAGTTCGGCCCAGCTTTCGCCGGTCTGGTTGGCCGAGATGTCGCTCGCCCACATGATCCGCTCGGCGCCGAACGCCGCGATCGCCTGCTTCAGGTAGGGCCGGGCCGCGAGATTGGGGTAACCGCCGGCGTCGAACATCGCCCCCGTGTGCGCCCACTTGAGCGCGACGTTGGGGTTTTCGGCGGCACGCAGGACCTTGGCCCAGGACTGGTCCATCGGCTCGGCCCCGACTTTGGCCCAGTACTCGTCGCTGTCGGGCAAGCCCTCCATCTGGCCGAAAATCTTCGCCAGCACCGGGCCGGGCCGCATGCCGGTGTGGCAGATAACGATCTTCACCGAGGGGAATTTGGCGGCATAGCGGTCAAGCAGGCCGACATTGCCGTTGATCTGGACAAAAATCGGCAGATCGAGCTCGGCGGCGCAGGCGAATATCGGATCTTCGTCGCCGGCGGCGAAGGCGGCGATCTCGGCCCGGCTCATTCCCGGAGAGGTGCGCAGCGCCTTGACGTTGGGGTTGTCGCGCCAGAATTTAAGCACGGCGCGCAAATCCGGATCGCGCCGGTCGGCCCGGACAAGGAAAGCGAAGCGGCCGGGATATTGCCAGCAGGCGAGTTCGGTGGTGGGCGACGTCGTGCGGATTGCCTCCCCGTTCTTGCCGACCGGATAATAGGGGTGACCCGGTGTGCCCATCCACCATTCGTCGACCAGCACCGAGGCGATGCCGAGAGCGTCCATCGCCTTGACCATTTCCGCCGCGCCGCCGGGGCCCATGTGCACCTGGCTGTCCAAAATATCCATTATTGTCGTTCCTCTCCCAAGCCCCCGATTCGGGGATCCTTGCCGCTACAGTGAAGCCGCAACCGGCCTCACTGACAAGCGCTCAGCGAGTGCCCAGCATCTTCGGCCGCGGCGCCAGCCAGATCACCAGCGCAGAAAGGAAGAAGATCGCGGCGGTGATCAGGAAGACATTATCCATGGCCATTGTTATCGCCTCGCGATCGACGATGTTGCTTATCGCGCCGGCCGATTGCTGGTTGGAAAAACCGGCCTCGCCCAGTTTTCGCATGACTTCGTCCGGCTGAAGCTTGGACACGATCTCGCCGCGCGCCGCCTGCTGGCTATCGCCCCAGACGGTCAGGGCAAGCGCGGTGAAGATGCCGACCGCCAGCGTGCGCACGAAATTCTGCAGGCCGGTCGCGGTCGCGACCATCTCGGGCGGGACCGAATTGATCGTGATCATCGAAAGCGGCATCATGAAAAAGGCCATGCCAAGGCCCTGGATATATTGCGGGGCGGCGACCTGCCAGAATTCGATGCCGCTGGTCCAGTTCGCGCGGACCAGCGCCATGCAGCCGATCCAGGCCACCGCCAGCGAGACCATCAGCCGCAGGTCGATGCCCTTCGCCACCGCCTTGGCGGCGAATTGTCCGGTGATCAGCGACCCGATCGCGGTCCCCGCGACGATCATGCCGGCATCCTGCCCCGGATAGCCCATGGTGGTCTGCAGCCACTGGGGAATGACGACAATGCTGGCGAAATAGGCGCCGAAACACAGCGAGAATGCCGCAACTCCGAAGACGAAGCCGGGATAGCGGAATACCCTGAGATCGACCACCGGATGCTCCTCGGTCAGCTCCCAGATCAGGAATACGAGGAAGCCGATCCCGGCGATCACCGCCAATGCGACAATCAGCGGGTCGCCGAACCAGTCGCGCTCGCGGCCGAGGTCGAGCATCAGCTGCAGCGCGCCGATCCACACGAACATCAGCCCGAGGCCAACTCCATCTATCGGCACCTTTTTCACTTCGGTTTCGGCCGGGCGCAGGAACAGCCAGGCTGCTGTGACGCAAGCGGCGACGATCGGCAGGTTGATCAGGAATATCCAGTGCCACGAAAAATTGTCGCTGATGAAACCGCCGATATTGGGTCCCAGCGCCGGACCCATCATTACTGTCATCGAGGACAGCAGCATCGCCTTGCCGCGATCTTCCAGTGAGAAGATGCGAAACATCAGCGTTTGCGAGAGTGCCATCAGCAAGCCGCCGCACAGGCCCTGGCCAATGCGGGCGACGACGATCATCTGCAATGTCATCGAGAAAGCACACAGCAGCGAAAACAGCCCGAAGCAGGTCATGCAGAACATGTAGAGCCGAACGGCGCCGAATCGTTGCGCCAGCCAGCCGGTGAGCGGCACGGTGAGCGCCTCGGCGACCGCATAGGAGGTGATGATCCAGGTGCCCTGATCGAGCGATACGCCAAGGTCTCCGGAGATATGCGGGATCGAGACATTGGCTACCGTCATGTCGAGCACAACAATGAAATTGCTGAACGCGAGAAAGCCCGCGGCGATTTTCAGCTTGCCCGGCGCCAGGATCGGACTCTCGGCCATGGCCGGCTATTTCCCCGAGAGGTCGATCTCGACTTCGGTCGAGAGGCCGACCCGCAGGGGGTGCGCGGCGAGTTCCTTCGGGTCGAGTTCGATCCGCACCGGCAGGCGCTGCACCACCTTGATCCAGTTGCCGGTGGCGTTTTGCGCCGGGATCATCGCCATCGATGCGCCGGTGCCGCCGGCGATGCCGGCGACCTTGCCGTGATAGACCACGTCGCCGCCATAAAGATCGGCGGTCACTTTCGCCGGCATGCCGACTTTCACGCGCTCAAGCTGGCGCTCCTTGAAATTGGCGTCGACATAGAGTTGGCCGATTGGCACGATCGACATGATCGGCTGGCCCTGGGTCAGGCGCTGGCCAAGCTGGACCTGGCGGCGGGTGACGACGCCGTCGATCGGCGCGCGGATGGTGGTGCGCCCCAAATCCAGCCGGGCGGCTTCGAGCTTGGCCAGCGCGGCGCGCACCGCGGGGTCGGTGGCTTCGCTCGATCCGCGCACCATGGCGTCGTTGGCGGCATATTCGCCCTGCGCGGCAGCGCGGTTCGACTGGGCCTGGGCGATCCCCGCCTGCGCGGCCGCGACCGAGGCCTGCGCCGCCGCCAGCGCCTTGCGCGAAGCGCCAGCTGCTCGGCGGAAACAATGCCTTCGCGCACCAGCTGCTGGTTGCGGCCAAGATCGGCGCTGCTTTTCGCCGCTTCGGCCCGCGCCGCGGCGAGCTGGGCTTGCGCCTGGGCGATAGCCGAGCCGCGCGACAGGATCTGGGCGGACAGCGCCGAATTGGTCGCGACCGCGCGGCGGAAGCGGCGCTGGGCATCGGCCAGTTCGGCCTCGGCCTGGGCCAGGGCGATTTCGGCATTGGCCGGATCGAGCACGACGAGAATGTCGCCGCGCCTGACGCTTTGGGTATCCTTCGCCCGAACTTCGGTCACGGCGCCGGCGATCAAGGGCGTCACTTGCGCGATCTCGGCGTTGACATAGGCGTTGTCGGTGCTGACGCTGTTGCGCCCGATCAGATAATACCATGTCGCCCAGGCGAGCGCCGCGATCAGCACCGCGATGCCGAGACGGGTCAGCCAAGTGCGCCGCGCCGTCGCCTTGTGGGCGCGCGCCGCCGCGGCTTCGGCCTCCGCTTGGAGCGAGGCGCCTTCGGTCGCGGCGTCGTTCATTCAGGCGTATCCCGGCGGCCCCTTTCCTTGACGCAATGGGCTTTCGTTCGGTCCGCGCGCGCCGTCAAACAAAATCCGCCGCCGCATGCCCCCGCTGGCGGCGCGAGCCTATCTCAAGGTGATCGAGGCGGAGCCGGACATGGTGAAGCGGGCGGTGGCGGGGTGATGCGTCAGGCGGCCTGGGCCATGCCGCCGCTTGCATCCCAGCCCTTGCAGGCGAGCAGGATCGCCTTGGGAATGCGCCGCTCGCCGTTCGAGTAATAGGCGACGGTGCGGCGGGCGAGGCCGAGGTCGTCGGCGGCTTTCGTAAGCGACAGGCCGTTGCGCATGCGCCAGGTGCGTGTTTATCGTCCGGGCCTTCGTGAAGAAGACACAGAAGACACCGCGTGCCGAAATTGAACTGGCTCTGGAACGGGCAAAGGAAGTGACATGACCAAGGGCATCCCTTTTTCAAAGATTTCCGATGAATGGCGCAAAGATCCAGAATTCATGCGGGAATACGATGCGCTGGAGGAGGAGTTCGCGCTCGCCGCCGCGCTTATTCTGGCGCGATCGGATGCCGGGCTGACGCAGGAGGAACTGGCCAAGCGCATGGGCACCACCCAGAGCGCGATCGCCCGGCTCGAAGGCGGCAAGTCGCGGCCTTCGACGACGACGCTGGCGAAGGTGGCGAAGGCTACGGGGACGAGGTTGCGGGTGAGTTTCGAGCGGGTCGGGGTGAGTAGACTACTCGAAGAAGTCTTCGTCGATCCGCTTGATGTGGAGGACTTCCTGATCGCGGCAACCAACGTTGTGGCGGACCATCAGCTTCCGAGCTGGTCAGCATCGATCAGAACAATCCGTGCGCCGATCTGCCGAGCAGTATCGATCGCGCTCTTCGAAAAGCTTGACGTCGTTACAAAAATGCCCTTTTGAGCCTTCTTGAGGCTGAGCGATCCAAAGAAATCGCGGATCGCCGAAGGCCCGACCGAATTGCCTTCAGCGTATCGCTTGGTTGAACGTATATTTGATCGACGCCAAGCGGGTCTTGGTCGATTACCCCATCGACACCGTCGTCGCCTGATTGCCCGATAGCTCGGCCAGCGTCTTCAGAACTGCCGCCGTAGCCCATGGCCAAGAGTAGGGACACGATAGAACGTTCAAAGAATGCGGCGAGCTGATCCTCAGCCTGTCAATCAGCTCATTTGCGACGGATGATGTTATCCCCTCATACGAACGCGAAGAGATTCATCTGGGGTAGCAATATCATCTTCATTTGCAGGGGATGTCTCCGAATTCTCTCTCGAGTTTTTGGAACATGATTCACGAAAGCTGGGATTGTCCGTAAGAATTTCACATCCAACTTTTCCGGCTGAGACTTCGAGTAGTCGCCGCCCTTCGTCGGTGATCTGAAAATAGCCCCATTTAGGCGATTTCTACGAGACTTGCTTGCTTCAAGTAGGCTCTTGCCCAACCGATGCGATTTCTAAACAATCCATCTTTCTTGTCCGGCGTCTGAGCAGCAAGTTCATCAGGAGTGAGCGCAAACTCCTTGGCCAATGGTTCAACCAAATCGGTCACCTTGACTGGCCCAACAGCCGATCTCCGCAAGACTGGTAGCATAAGTGTTTGAAAATCAGGAATTATGTCCTCAACCCCAAATCCCCCTTGCCCACCGTCCCGCTCGCCATCTCCAGCATCCGGTCCAGGCTCTTCTTCGCCGCCAGCCGCAGCCCTTCCTCGATCTCGATCCGCGGCTGCAGATCGCGCAGCGCGACGTACAGCTTCTCCAGCGTATTCAGCGCCATGTACGGGCAGATGTTGCAGTTGCAGTTGCCGTCGGCCCCCGGCGCGCCGATGAAGTGCTTGTCCGGCAGCGCCTTTTCCATCTGGTGGATGATGTGCGGTTCGGTGGCGACGATCAGCGTGTCGCCGGGGAAGGTCTTGGCGAAATTGAGGATGCCGCTGGTCGAGCCGACATAGTCGGCGTGGTCGATGATGTGCGGCGGGCATTCGGGGTGCGCGGCGACCGGCGCGCCGGGGTGCTGCGCCTTGAGCTTGAGCAGCTCGGTCTCCGAAAACGCCTCGTGGACGATGCACACGCCCGGCCACAGCAGCATCGTCGCGGCCGAACTTGCGGTTGAGATAGCCGCCGAGGTGCCGGTCGGGGCCGAAGATGATCTTCTGCTCCAGCGGGATCTGCGCGAGGATCGTCTCGGCGCTGGACAGGTGACGATGACGTCGCTGCAGCGCCTTCACCTCGGTCGAGCAGTTGATGTAGGTCAGCGCGATGTGATCGGGGTGGGCCTCGCGGAAGGCCTTGAACTTCTCGGGCGGGCACGAATCCTCGAGGCTGCACCCGGCGTCCATGTCGGGCAGCACGACGATCTTCTGCGGCGACAGGATCTTCGCGGTGTCGGCCATGAACTTGACCCCGCAGAACGCGATGACATCGGCATCGGTCGCCGCCGCCTTCTTCGACAGTTCGAGCGCAATCGCCGACGAAATCGGCGAGGTCCTGGATTTCCGGCTTCTGGTAATAATGCGCGAGGATCACGGCGTTGCGCTCCTTGCGCAGCCGCTCGATCTCGGCGCGGATATCGATGCCGGCGAGGCTTTCGGTCTGGACGGTCATGGTCGTTTCCTTCTCTGCCGTCGAAACGGACGCGTGACACTGGCATCGCCGCGTAGCCCGCGAACCTGCAAGGCGGATCGGCGAGATTCTGGCGGATCGCGTCCTTGGCCGCATTGCGGGCGAGGCCCATCAGCACCGGATTGGCCGGCCTGCTCGCCGCCTCCGTTCGGCGAGGCGGGTGTTGTCGCGGGTCAGCTTGTCCTGCGTCGGTGCGGCTGATCCACACCCCTTCGCGCAGATACTGCGCGCGGCCTTCGTCGAGGTTCGGGTGGCTCAGCTGCCAACGGCGGCAGGCGCACGTCGAGCGTGCTTTCGCCGCGTCCCAGGTCAGCCGGTCGCGCCCCATCGGCGACAGGTCGAGCGTATAGTCGATCCGCGCCGGGATCACCGCGACCTGCTTGATCTTGACCAGGCCGAACAGGCTCTCGTCGTCGCTTGCCACCACCGGCGAGAGCTGCGCGCTGAACACGGTGAGCCGGTTCTGCTTTTCGAAGGCGGTCGAGCGTGGTGGCGAGCGGATCGTCCTTCGGCGGCGGGCCACCACGCGCCCAAACGGCAAGCGCCAGCGCCCCGGCTGCGACCAGCCACGGCAGCAGGCGCTCTGCGCGAGACGGTCAGGCCGCGAGGTTCCATCGCTCCCTTCGCGCGTGACGCGGCCTCTGCCGTGCGAGGTCGATCAGATGCGCCAGCACCGAGCGGCCGGCGGCGGGCCACAGCCGCTGGTCGACGCCCTTGTACATCTGCGGGACCATGTCCTCGATCACGCCGACCCCCTGGCCGAGCAGCCTGAGGATCTGGCTCTCGCGCTGGCGGCGGTGGCCGATCATGCCGCGCACCAGCTGGCGCGGCTTGTTCACCGCCGGGCCGTGGGCGGGGTAATAGACGCGGTCCTCGCGGTCGTGCAGCTTTGCGAGGCTGGCCATATAGTCGGCCATGTCGCCGTCGGGCGGCGAGACCACGGTGGTCGACCAGCCCATCACGTGATCGCCGGTGAACAGCGCGCCGCTTCCTCCAGCGCATAGCACAGGTGGTTCGAGGTGTGGCCCGGCGTCGCGACGGCGGTCAGCGTCCAGCCGGGGCCGCGACAGGCTCTCGCCGTCCTCAAGCACGCGGTCGGGCGTGTAGCTGGGATCGAAACGCCGCATCCGAGCGCGGGCCGTCGTCCGCGAGCGAGAACGGTGCGCAGCCGACGATCCGGCCGCCGGTCCGCGCCGGCCAGCGGCGCGGCGGCGGGCGAGTGGTCGCGGTGGGTGTGGGTGCAGACAGATCGCGTCGACCCGCGCCCCGCCGATCGCCGCGACCAGCGCGTCGATATGATCGGGCTCGTCCGGCCCGGGATCGATCACCGCGACGCCCTCGCCCGCGCCGACGAGATAGCTCTGCGTGCCGGTGAAGGTGAAGGCCGAGGGATTGCCCGCCAGCACGCGGCGCACCAGCGGTTCGAGTCTGTTCGGCCAAGCCATGCGGCCAGGGTTTGGGCGGGAACTGCATGGAGCGGATATGGACGTTCGGCGGCCACTCGCCAAGCCCCGCAGGTGCGGTTAGTCTGTGCCGCATGAACCCCTTAGGCGAACTCATTCTGGTGCTCGATGCCGGGACCACCTCGACCCGGGCGATGGTGTTCGGCCGCGACGGGAGCTTGCGCGCCCAGGCCCAGCGCGAACTGACCCAGCACTATCCCCGGCCCGGCTGGGTCGAGCACGATGCCGACGAGATCTGGCGCGAGACGCTGGCCTGCGCGCGGCAGGTGGTGACCGAGGCGGGCGGGGCGGACCGGATCGCCTGCCTCGGCATCGCCAACCAGCGCGAGACGGTGGTCGCCTGGGACAAGAAGACGCTCGAACCGCTTCACCGCGCGCTGGTCTGGCAGGACCGGCGCACGGCGGAGGCCTGCGCGGCGCTGCGCCAGGCGGGGCACGAGGACATGGTGCAGCAGGCGACCGGGCTGCTGCTCGATCCCTATTTCTCGGCGACCAAGATGCACTGGCTGATCGCCAACGAAGTCGCGGTGCGGGCGGCGCAGGCGGCGGGCCGGCTGGCGCTGGGTACGGTCGAGACCTGGCTGGTGGCGAAACTGACCGGCGGCCTGCACATTTCCGACGCGAGCAACGCCAGCCGCACCAGCCTGCTGCCGCTGGGCGGCGCCACCTTCGATGAGGGCCTGTGCGATCTGTTCGGCGTGTCCCGCGCGGCCTTGCCCGAAGTCACCGACAATGCCGGGCAGTTCGGCAAGACCCTGCCCGAATGGCTCGGCGGGGCGGTGACGATTGCCGGCCTGGCCGGGGATCAGCAAAGCGCGACGATCGGCCAGGGCTGTCTTTCCCCCGGCGAGACCAAGGCAACCTACGGCACCGGGGCGTTCGTCCTCGCCAACATGGGCAGCGCCATTCCGCAATCCCGGAACCGCTTGCTCGGCACGGTGCTGTATCAGCTATCCGGCGAGCGCAGCTACGCGCTCGAAGGCTCGGTGTTCGTCGCGGGCAGCCTGATCAAGTGGCTGCGCGATTCGCTGGGTTTGATTTCGAGCGCCACCGAGACCGAAGCGCTCGCCCGCTCGGTGCCCGACAATGCCGGGGTGGTCGTGGTCCCGGCGCTGTCGGGCCTCGGCGCGCCGCACTGGCGGCCGGAGGCGCGCGGAGTCATCGCGGGAATGAGCTTCGCCACCACCCGCGCCCATGTCGCCCGCGCCGCGCTGGAGGCGATGGCGATGCAGACCCACGACCTCGCCGAGGCCTTCGCCGCCGACGGGGCGGGCTGGACGAGGCTGAGGATCGACGGGGGCATGAGTTCGAACGACTGGATGGCGCAGGACCTGGCCGACATTTTGCAAGTGCCCGTGGAGCGGCCCGAGTTCGTCGAAACCACGGCGCTGGGCGCGGCAATGCTGGCGGGGCTGGGGGCGGGGCTGTTCGGCTCGCTGGTCGAAGCGGCGGAAGCTATGCGCGGCGGCGTCGAGCACTTCGCGCCCGCGATGGAGCAGGCGGAACGCGCGGGGCGGCTCGAAAGCTGGAGAAAAGCACTGGCTGGCGTCTGACGAACTCTCAGAGCGCCTTCTCGTAGATATTGTACTGCTTGTTGATCGTGCTCTCGATCGCATCGGCGATCGCCACCATCCCCTGGTTGTCCTCGAGAATCCAGCCGATTTCGCCGCGCTTGGTGCCATAATTGGCGATCGAGGCGCGGCGGATGTATTCGATCATCATGAAAGCCAGCTGGCTGGCCATGCGCGTGCTTTGCAGCCGCTTGAGCACGCCCATCAGCGGCACCCGCATGTCGGCGGGCCTGGGCTTGCGCAGCCACAGCGCGATCTTGAGCCAGCCGAGCAGCGAGGGCTTGCCGTGTGGCCGGTTCGCGCGTTTCAGTACCTGGTTGAAATCGGGCAGGGTCATCATGAAGGCGACCGGCTCGCCATCGTATTCGGCGATGCGGATCAGGTCGGGTTTGACCAGCGGCTTCAGGCTCTTGGCGGTATAAGCGATCTCGCTGGGGGTGAACGGGACGAAACCCCAATTGTCCGACCAGGCGTCGTTGAGGATGTGGCAGATGATGCCGACTTCGCGTTCGAAGTGCCGCAGGCTGACTTCGCGGACCTTGATCCGCTCGTTCTTCTCGCCCGAAGCGACAATCCGCTGGATCAGCGGCGGAAACTCTTTCTCGACATCGAGATCGTAAGTGTGGAGGCGCTTGACCAGCCCATAGCCCGCTCCCTCGATCCACGGCTGATAGCGCGCCGATTGATGCCCCATCATGTACATCGGCGGGTGATCGTGGCCCTTGACCAAGAGGCCCGGCTCTTCCCAGTAGGACATGTTCATCGGTGCCAGCACCTTGGTCATGGCCTGGCCGCGCAGCCAATCCTCGGCGGTGGCGATAAGCAGCTTGGCGACCGCTTCGTCCTCGGTCTCCAGCGCACCCCACATGCCGGTGCCCGGACCCATGCCCTGTTCGACCGGCTGGTCCAGCGCCAGTTCGTCGATATGCGCGGAAATGCGGCCGACCACTTCGCCGCCGCGCCGGGCCAGAAACAGCTGGCAGCGCGCGTGTTCGAAGAAGGGGTTCTTGCCGGGGGTGAACTTGCCCAGCTCCTCGCTGTAGAGATTCGGAACGTAATTCTGGTCGGACGCATTGATGCGGTAGCCGAAATCGACGAACTCTTCCCGCTCGCTCTTGGTCGAGACGGGCGTAACAGCTATGTTGGACCCCACTGCAGTCTCTGTCACGATCTTGCCTTTGTTGAATGCCAGGGCGCAGTGCGTATGGGCCGGCGGGCTTGTCAAGCTGCCGGCGCAATATGGCGAGGCAATGACCGGACCGGAACCAGAGCATGAATGCGGTTGAAACGATAGACATGGCAAGCCAGCCGGGTGCCGGGACTCCCGACGACATGGCGATGCTGCGCGCTGCGGTCGAGCTGACCCGCGACATCGCCGAAGCGCGGCCGGGCATCTACTGGCCCGACATGCTGGTCTCGGCCGCGCTTGGCTATGCGGCGCTGGCCGGGGCGATCGGGCTGGACAATCCATTGCTTGCGGCGGCGTTGGGGGGTGTCGCCGTGCTGGCGCTATACCGTGCGCTGTTGTTCATCCACGAGCTGACCCACATCCACCGCGACGCCCTGCCGGGCTTCCGCTTCGCGTGGAATGTGCTGGTCGGCGTGCCCATGCTCACCCCTTCGTTCATGTACGAGGGGGTGCACACGCTGCACCACGCCCGCACGCGCTATGGCACGGCGGAGGATCCCGAATACCTGCCGCTCGGCCTGATGAAGCCCTGGACGCTGCCCACGTTCCTGCTCATCGCCGCGTTGCTGCCCCCGGCATTGTTGCTGCGCTGCGCGGTGCTGGTGCCACTGGGCGCGGTCATCCCGCCGTTGCGCAAGCTGGTATGGGAACGGTTCTCCTCGCTTTCAACCAACCCAGCCTTCCGCCGCCGCCCGCCCGAAGGCGAACTGGCGCGCATGGTATTCTGGCAGGAACTGGGCGCGACGTTATGGGCCTGGGGTCTGCTGGCGAGCACACTGTGGCTTGGCGGGCGCCCGCTGCTGATCGCCTTGGCGGTGATCGCCGCGGCGGCGGTGCTTAACCAGCTGCGCACGCTCGCCGCGCACTTGTGGACCAACGAGGGCGAGGCGATGACCGTCACCGCGCAGTACCTCGATTCGGTCAACGTCCCCCCGCCCGCGCTACTTGCGCCGCTCTGGGCACCGGTCGGCCTGCGCTATCACGCGACCCATCATTTGCTGCCGAGCGTGCCCTATCATTCGCTGGGCGAAGCGCACCGGCGGCTGACCGCGCAGCTTGGCCCGGGAACGACATACGAGGGGGCCAACTACAGTGGGCTCTGGACGCTGCTTGCCCATCTGGCGCGCAGCACGATGCAGGGGCGGTAAGCGGAGAGCAGTCTTACGCCCGGATTTTCCAAATCTCTCGGCAAAACCGCCGGGTCTCGCCGATCAGCTCCGTGTCCTCCGGCGCGCTGCCCATGAAGCCGCCGTGGGGGCCGGCCTCGGTGATGTGCAGTTCGGCGTGGACACCGGCGCGGCGCAGCTTGCGGTGCATGCGCACGGTGTCGGAAAGCAACAGGTCGCGGGTGCCCGAGGAGAGCAAGGTTGGCGGCCAGCTCCCGCCATTCCCGCTGGGCGGTATCTCGCTGTAGATTGGCGAGAGGTGTGGCTCTCTGGGATCGGTGTTGCCGGCATAGGCGCTGGGCCCGTCGCCGCCGCCGCCGTAGAGATTGACGTCGAGAAACTTGTTGGTCTGGCGCGTGTCGCCCGCGCCGGTCATGTCGAGGCCGGGCGTGAGCAGCAACAGCCCGGCGGGAAGCGGCAGGCCCTCGGCGCGGGCGCGCAGCATCAGTGCGGCGGCGAGATTGCCGCCCGCAGAGGATCCGGCGACGACGAGGTTCTTCGCCGCGACCAGATTCAGCACTTCGCGATAGGCGGCCACGGTATCGTCGAGCCCGGCGGGATAGGGGTGCCGCGGCGCGAGCCGGTAATCGACCGAGAAGACTTCGACCCGGTGCTCCATCGCCCGCAGCTTCGCCAGCACCTGGCACATCTCGCCCCCGCCCGAGGTGAAGCCGCCGCCGTGAATGTCGAAATAGGCGGCTTTGGCCCGGCGGCCTTTGCGGCCATCGGGCGTGACCCGGTAGAGCTTGGCGCCGTGGGGCAAGTCGATCGTCGCAAACGCGCCCTTGAACCCCGCTGCGCGGGGGCGAAGCAGCTGCATGGCGCGCTCGGCCGCCTGGGTCTGGTCGCGCTCCTGAGCGTCCGCACCCGCAGCGGCGATGCGCTGTGTCGCGCCGGCGAGGAAGACCTGCGCCTCCTTGCTGATCGAGCGGGGCACCGGGATCGTTCTGGCTGGCACCAACAGGCCTGCTTTCCCTTCCGCCAAGGCGCTTCCTTCTCCAAATAGGGCCAGACCGGCGCCGCTGCCGCCAATCGCCGCCGCGCTCAGGGCGCCCGCCTGAAAGTGCCGCCGCGACATCCGCGACATAACCGCTCTCCCTCCTTACTCTTCGGTCCGCACCAGCACCGTTTCGCCGATCAGCGCGAACAGCAGGAACGGCGCCCAGGCCGCCACCAGAGGAGGATAGCCGCCGAAATTACCGATGGCGAGCGCGGCGTTGTCGAGGAAGAAATAGGCGAAGCCCAGCGCCATGCCGATCACCGCGCGGATCAGCACTTGCCCGGACCGCGCCAGGCCGAAAGCGGCGATCGCGCCAAGCAGCGGCATCAGCACCGCGGCAAGCGGGCCGGAGAACTTGTGCCACCACTTGCCTTCGAGCTCGCTGGTGCGCCGTCCGGCTTCGCGCAGTTCGGAAATTGCGCGCGAAAGTTCGAAGACATTGAGCCCGTCGGCGTCGATCGAGCTCATCGCGGCCTGGGCTGGATCGACGCCGGGCGCGACCATGGTCGCGGGGAGGCGCTCGGCCACGGCCTTGGCGACATCGAAGCGGACAGGGGCCTCCAGCCGCCAGCCCGGCGCGGCGAAAGTCGCGCGCGGGCTGCGCAGCTGTTCGATGACGATGCCATTGGCGTCTCGGCGGTAGTAGGTGACGCGTTCGAGCACCGTCTGCCGGCCCTGGCCGGAGAGCATGCCGATCGCCATGATGTTCTGTCCGTCGCGGACATAGACGTTGGATCGGACCGCCGAAGTCGGCGGTATCGGCGCGTATTCGACCGACTGCCAGGCCTTGAGCGTCGCGGTGGCGCGGGTGACGATTCGCTCGTTGAACACGAAGCTCACGGCGGCGACCAGTAGCGCGGCGAGAATGGCGGCGCCAGCACCTGATGCGCGGAAAGCCCGGCCGACTTCATCGCCACCACTTCGCTATTCTGGTTGAGCGCGACGAAGCTGATGATCGTCGCCAGCAGCACCGAATAGGGCAGGAAACGGGCGATCAGCTGCGGCGTGCGCAGCGCGACATATTCCCACAGCTGCGCCTCGCCATTGCCCTTCTGCGCGAGGATCTTGCCGCTCTCGCCCAGAAGGTCGAGCATCTGCATGACCAGCACGATCAGCACCAGCATGCCCAGGATGCGAAAGGTGAACAGCTTGGCGAGATAGATCGTCAGCGTTTTCGAGGGGAAGAACTGGAGCTGCATTTTGAGTCTGACAGTCCCTAGGCCGGTTTCAGTTTGTCGCGGCGGCCCAGCAGCTTGGCAAGCTGCTTGCTGAAGCTGCCGGCGAAGCGCTCGAGCGCGCCGATCGGCTGACCGCCGGGGACATAGGCGATGCGCCAGTACATCCACGCGATGATCAGCGCAAACAGGACAAACGGCCCCCATTGCACCAGCACCGGATCGGAACGGCCGAGCGCGGCGACGTTCTGACCGTATTCGCAGACCTTGTGATAGACCGTCACCATCACCACCGAAACGAAGACGCCGAGCGCGGATGACGATCGCTTGGGCGGCACCGCCAGCGCCACCGCGAGCAGCGGCAGGAAAATCATCATCAGTACTTCGGCGAGCCGGTAGTTGAGGCTCGCCCGGCTGGCGACGCGCGCTTCTGGCGAGGCCTTGTCGCTCCAGCCGATGCGCAGCAGCTCGGGCAGGACGTATTCGCGGTCCTTGTCGCCGCGGGTACGGAACTTCTCGATCGCCGGCAGGTCGATCGGCAAATCGTGGCGCGAAAAGCTGAGCACGCGCGGGCTGGCGCCCGGCATGTCCTGAACGATTTGTCCCTCCGACAGGCGCAGGATGATCGTATCGGGGTTGTTCCGCAGGGCGAGGAACTGCCCTTCTCGCGCGGAGATCGACAGCACCTGGCCCTTGGCGTTGGAAATGCGGGCGAAAATGCCGACCAGCCGCCGGCCTTCGTCGAAACTCTCCTCGATCCGCAGCGCCATGCGGTCCTTGAGCGTGGTGAACTCGCCGACCTTGATCGAGGCGCCGAGCGCGCCGGAGCGCAGGTCGTATTGCAGCTGCTCGTAGTAATAGCGCGACAGCGGCTGGACATAGCCGACGATCAGCAGATTGCCCGCCATCAGCACGCCGCAGATCAGATAGGGCACGCGCAGCAGCCGGTTATAGCCGAGCCCGACCGCGCGCATGACATCGAGTTCGCTGGTAGTGGCAAGCTTGCGGAAAGCGAGCAGAATGCCGAGCATCATGCCGAGCGGGATGGCGATGCTGGCGTATTCCGGCAGCAGATTGGCAAGCATCTTGAACACCACGCTCACCGGCCCGCCCTCGGTCGCGACGAAGTCGAACAGCTTGAGCATCTTGTCGAGCACCAAGAGCGACGCGGCGATGACGAACACCGCCAGCATCGGCATCACGGTGAGCCGGAAGATATAGCGATCGGTGGCGGTGATGAATTTCAAGCTCTGGGCCCGGTTGGCTGCGGTCCTGCCATTGCCCTAGGCGGCTCTCGCCCGGTCAGCAAGCTATCAGGCCTTTTCCAGCGTGCATTGCAGCGGGTGCTGGTTCTTGCGGGCGAAGTCCATCACCTGATTCACCTTGGTCTCGGCGATCTCGTAAGGAAAGATGCCGCAGACGCCGACGCCCTTCTGATGGACGTGCAGCATCACCCGGGTCGCCTGTTCCAGGTCCATGCTGAAGAAGCGCTTGAGCACCAGCACGACGAACTCCATCGGCGTGTAATCGTCGTTGAGCATCAGCACCTTGAACTGGCTCGGCTTCTTGGGCTTGGTGCGGGTCTTGGTGGCGACGCCGGTCTGGTTTTCACCGTCCTCGCGGCCGGCATCGTTCCCCGAATCGCCATCGCCGGCGGCGCGGACGGCGGCGGCGAGGTGCGAATCTGCCGGATCGGGGAATCTGTGCATCGGGCTAGAATATCGCAATCTCGTGGCAAAGGACAAGCGGCCTGCCACAATCTGCTTAAGGGCCGCTTACCTTGACGCAAACGGGGCCGGACGGCTGATCGCCGTCCGGCCCACGCATTCGGCTTGCCGGCAGGGGAGGAGGGTCGCCGGCCCGCGCGAACTCAGGCGGCTTGCTTGATCTTTTCGACCGCGAGGCTGAACCGGCCGGATATCGGCGCGAACGCTTCGGTTGCGAGCTTCAGCACGGCTTCGCTGTTCTTGGTGGTGAAAGCGAAAGCGCTTTCGGTGTTGCGGCGCAGGATATCGCCCTGCAGCTTGACGAAATCGACCGGCGAGCGCACCGCGGCGATCGCCTTGACGTCGGCCTTGGCCACTTCGACGGCGGACTTGGTCTCGGCCACATAGGCCTTGCCAAGGTTCTGCGCGCCGGCGGCGAGGATCTTGCCCGAAGCGACCAGCGCTTCGGCGTTGCCCTTGGTGAACTCGCCGGCTTCGGCAAGCAGCGCATTGCCCTTGGCATAGGCGGTCTTGGCCTGCTTCTGGGCGCCGGCGACGAAGTCCTTGAGGCCTTCGGTAAGGTCGGGAGTTGTTTTGGTAGCCATGATCTTTTCCTTGGTCTTGGGATTGGAATGCGGTTTGGGAGTGAATTTCTTGAGCGGTTTGGCGGTTCGCCTGGCCGATGCGGCCTTCGCGGGCTTTGTCTTGGCTGGCTTGGGGGCTGGCTTGGTCGCGGCGGGCGCGCTCTTGACCGGCGCCACCTCGGCGGCGACAGGCTTGGCGAGTTCTGCCGGCTTGGCGACCGAAACCGGCTTAGCGGTTTCCGGCTGCTGCCTGACGCTCGCAAGCGGCGGGATCGTAACGATCGAATCCACTGCCGCGGCAAACGCCTTTTCGGCTGAATCTTCAGGGTTCGCTGGAACGATGTCCGCCATTTTCGTGAATGTCCTTCGCGCGAGGCCACGTGGTTGGGCCAAGTAATGTTGCAGTGCACAAATACGCATTGCACTTGCGAAGTCAAGGGTAAATTGTGCAGTGCAACAAAAAACAGGCCGGTGGTGTCACCGCGTCTTCACGTAGCGGCCCGGCGCGTCTTCGATAGTCCGGTCGCCCTTGCCGCCGGGAACGCGCTTGCCCTTTGCCGCCACCTCGGCCGGGTCCTGCGCGCGCAGCCAGGCGGCCCAGTGCGGCCACCAGCTGCCTTTGTGTTCCCCGGCCCCGGCGATGAACGCTTCCAGGCTCTCGGTATGGGCGGAATTGGTCCAGTACTGGTATTTGTTCGAGGCCGGCGGATTGACCACGCCGGCGATATGGCCCGATCCCGCGAGCACGAAAGTCCATGGCCCCCCGAGATGCCGCGTGATCTTCCACACGCTCCCGGGCGGGGCGATGTGATCCTCGCGGCCGGCCTGGATGTAAGCCGGCGTCGCGATCCGGCCGAGATCGATCGGGGTATCGAGCGCCGACAGCGAATCGGGGATCGCCAGGCGGTTGTCGCGGTAGAGATCGCGCAGATAGTTGGCGTGCCACTGCGCCGGCAGATTGGAGACATCGCCGTTCCAGTGGAGCAGATCGAAGGACTGGTAGTCCTCGCCGAGCAGATAGTTCTTCGCGACATAACTCCAGATCAGGTCGTTGGGCCGCAGCAGATTGAATGTCGCCGCCATGTGGCGGCCGTCGAGATAGCCATCGGGCGCGAGCCGGGCGATGGCGGCGATCTGGGTGTCGTCGATGAAATGCTGGAGGTCGCCCGGCTGTTCGAAATCGACTTGGGCGGTGAAGAATGTCGCGCTCTTGATTTTGTCCGCCTCTTCCCGCCGCGCCAGCACCGCGAGCGTGGCGGCGAGCGTCGTGCCGGCGACACAATAGCCGATGGCATGGGCCGAAGGCGCCGCGAGCCGGGCGCGGACCAGATCGATCGCCTCGATCTGCGCCGCGATGTAGTCGTCCCACACGACATCGGCCATGCTCGCATCGGCCGATTTCCACGAGACCATGAACACCGAAATACCCTGCTCGACCGCCCAGCGAACGAAGCTCTTCGCCGGGTTGAGATCGAGGATGTAAAAGCGGTTGATCCAGGGCGGGAAGATGACGAGCGGCGTCGCCAGCACTTTCGCGGTCGCGGGCGCGTACTGGATGAGCTGATAGAGCGGGGTTTCGTGCACCACCTTGCCGGGCGTGACTGCGATGTTCTCGCCAAGCCGGAAGGCATCGGGGTCGGTGTGGGTCAGCTGGCCGCGGCGCAGATCGGCGGCAAGGTGTTCGACGCCTTTCGCCAGGCTTTCGCCCCTGGTTTCCAGCGCCCGCCCGATCGCCACCGGATTGGTCAGCGGGAAATTCGCCGGGCTTAGCGCATCGAGCGCGACGCCGGTGAAGAAGCGTAACTGATCCCGGCTGCGCGAATCGGGAGATTCGGCGGCATCGGCCGCCGCCACGGCTTCCTCGGCGAGCAGCAGATAGGTCTGGTGCAGCAAGGCAAAGAACGGCGTCTCGCGCCATTTGGGGTCGGCGAAGCGCCGGTCGCTGCGGGGCAGGACCGGCTCGCCGTCCTGCCTGGCGGCGCTCTCGGGACCGATGCCGTATTGTCCCAGCACCGACTGCCACAGCGCCAGACTCTTCTCCCAGAGCGCCGATTGCTGTTCGCTGCCGGCAAGCGGATGGGCGGACAGCACGCGCTCGAACAGGTCGAACCAGACGCCGGTGCCGTCGCTTGTTTCCGTCATCCAGGCCTCCGCACGCCGCTGACGCGCGACGCCGGGCGATGCTAGCAGCACCAGCCGAACTTGTCCCGCACAGTTCGGCTTGGCCGCCGCAACAGGGCAGTTGTGCAATTTTGCTAAAACATACTGGCTACAACAGCGCCCTTCGACCATAAGGCGGCACCGCGCACCCAGGCGCAACAGGAAAGGTCCCATGTCCGAAGAGTTCTACCGCATCAAGCGACTGCCGCCCTATGTCATCGCCGAAGTGAATGACATGCGCGCCGCGGCTCGTCAGGCGGGGCGGGACATCATCGACCTCGGCATGGGCAACCCGGACTTGCCGCCGCCGAGCCATGTCATCGACAAGCTGTGCGAAGTCGCCCAGAAACCCGATGCGCACGGCTATTCCGCATCGTCCGGCATTCCCGGCATCCGCAAGGCGCAGGCTAATTATTATGCTCGCCGCTTCGGCGTCGAGCTCGATCCCGCCACCGAAGTGGTGATGACGATGGGATCGAAGGAAGGCCTCGCCAGCCTGGCGACGGCAATGACCGCGCCGGGCGACGTGGTGCTGGCGCCCAACCCCTCGTACCCGATCCATACCTTCGGCTTCATCATCGCCGGAGCGACCATCCGTTCGGTGCCGACCACGCCCGACGAGCGCTATTGGGAAGCGCTCGAACGGGCGATGCGCTTCACCGTGCCGCGGCCTTCGATCCTGATCGTCAACTATCCGTCCAATCCGACCGCGGAAACGGTGGACCTCGCCTTTTACGAGCGCCTCGTCGCCTGGGCGAAGGAGCACAAAGTCTGGGTGCTGTCCGACCTCGCCTATTCGGAGCTCTATTACGACGGCAACCCGACCCCCTCGATCTTGCAAATCCCGGGCGCGAAGGACGTGGCGGTCGAATTTACGTCGATGAGCAAGACTTTCTCCATGGCCGGCTGGCGGGTTGGCTTCGCGGTCGGCAATGCCAGGTTGATCTCGGCGCTCAAGCGGGTGAAGAGCTATCTCGATTACGGCGCCTTCACGCCGATCCAGGCCGCGGCCTGCGCCGCGCTCAACGGGCCGCAGGACATCGTCGAGAGGAACCGCGAGCTCTATCGGAAGCGCCGCGACGTGCTGGTCGAGGCCTTCGGACGGGCGGGCTGGGATATTCCGAGTCCGCGCGCCTCGATGTTCGCCTGGGCGCCGCTGCCGCCGGCGCTCAAGAACATGGGCAGCCTCGAATTTTCCAAGCAGCTGCTTACCCATGCCGAAGTCGCGGTTGCGCCCGGGGTCGGCTATGGCGAGGACGGCGAGGGTTATGTGCGCATCGCCCTCGTTGAAAACGAGCAGCGGCTGCGCCAGGCGGCGCGCAATATCCGGCGCTATCTGTCCAGCATGGGCGTTAACAGCACCGCTGCGTGACAGCCCGAAATTGGTGCTTGCGCCTTTTTCGAAAGACTATCATCATTAGTTGCGAGTTAGCCAAGGAATAGTATCTTTGCAAGTGCGAGGTGTATTTCATAACCTGCGGTAATATAAAAATAATACCATTCAATCGGCCGGCTTGGGAGCCGGGCCCGGGGCGCAAAAAATGAGTCAACTGTCTGACGTCCAGTCATTCATCGACCAGTCGCGCAAGGTCGCGAGGCCGGAAGACTTGCAGGTATTGGTTCAGGACATCTCATGGGAAATGGGTTTCGATCACTTCGCATTGCTTCACCATGTCGATTTGAGGCCCTATGGCCCAAAGGATGGGCGTGTAGTGACAAGCGAGTTCATCGCCCTGAGCAATTACCCCCAATATTGGGTCGATCAGTACGTCTCGGAAGAGGTCGTCAATTTCGATCCCGTGCTGCTTGCCAGCCAGCGTACGAATGTCGGTTTCGGCTGGCACCAGTTGCCCGAACTGGTGCACCTGACCGACATGCATCGCCAGATTATCGAATCCACCAGAAAGGCCGGGCTTACCGACGGTTTCACGGTACCGGCCAACGTGCCCGGTGAATTGAACGGTTCCTGCAACTTCGCGGTCGCGTGCGGCCGAACGGCGCCCCGGACGAACTATCCCATGGCGCAGCTTGCCGGATCGTTCGCTTTCCAGGCGGCGCGGACTCTGGTGGAACGTAACAGGGGGGTCGGTGCCCCCCTGCCGGTCCAGCTCACGCAGCGGCAACTTGAGTGTATTGTCCTCGTCGCGCGCGGCAAGACCGATTGGGAAATCGGCAAGATTCTCGGGATAACCGAAGAGACGGTGAAACGGCATATCGCCGATTTGCGCGCGCGCTACGACGTTCCCAAACGCACGCAAGTCGTCCTGCGGGCGCTGTATGACGGGCTAGTTCCGCTCAGCGAATTGCTCACCTAGGGTCAGGACCCATTAACCGCGCCTTCGAGGCGTCCATTCCCCTTTCGGGGGAGTGTTTGCTCCGGCAAGTTCTGGAAACTTCAACCCGTTAGTGGGTTGGAGGCAAATGTGATCGAGCACTTCAAGCGCGGCGACATGGCGCGGCTGCCCATGCTCTTTCAGAGCATGCACGTCGATCGCAAGCGGGTTTTCGTCGATATGCTCAAGTGGGACATTGCCCACGATGGCGTCGCCGAAACCGATAGTTACGACAATGACCGGGCGGACTATCTGATCCTGCAGGACAACGAGACTGGCGCGCACAAGGGTTCGGTCCGCATCCTGCCGACGACCGGCAGGCACATGCTTGCCGATGTCTTCCCGTTTCTTTGCGAGGAAAAAATCCCACGCGGCCCCCGGATACGCGAGATAACCCGGCTGATTGTCTCGCCGCACGCACCTCGGCGCGAGCGCCTCTACATTCGCAACATGCTGGTTCGCGCGCTGATCGATTTCGGTCTGATGACCGGAATCGACGCCTATACATGCGTTTGCGACTACGGCTTCCTTACCCAGCTTCTTGCCGGAGGCTGGAAAATGGACCCGCTGGGCCTGCCGCAGAACCACGAAGGTTCGCTCATCGGCGCGCTCAAGATCCATGTCGATAACAGCACTGTCTCAAGGACGGTCGATGCGTGGCGCCATCCGGGTCCGGCGCTACGCATCGTCGAACGGCCGCAATCCCTGGCGGCATGATGCAACCGGCAAAGGAGCGAACCATGTCACCCACCCTGGCGCAGCCGGCCGTGAAGACGTCCGCCGCGGCGCAACGCCTGTTCGAGGACGGCTACCTGATTATCGAAAATGCCATGCCGCCCGGGACACAGGGCAGGCTGGATAGCGAGCTGACGCGGCACTTCGCTGCCGCTCCATTCGGCACGGGTGCGTTTTATGGACCCGAGACCAAGCGGATCGGCGGTGTGCTGGCGCGCTCGTCCGCCGCCGCCGAGCTTGCGCTCGACGAACACATCTTCGGCATCGTCAAGGAGATTCTCGGAGCCAATTGCGATTGCCTCCAGCTCAATCTCACGCAAGGGATCGAAATTCATCCCGGCGCTCCGGCCCAGGGTCCGCATCGCGACGCGGACATGTGGTGGCTGCCCCGAGGCATGATCGAATGCATGGTCAACGTGATGTGGGCGCTCGACGATTTCACCGAACAGAACGGCGCCACCCGGGTCTGGCCCGAGAGCAATCGCAACTATCTCGATCAAGACTTGCTGCCCGACGACATGGCGATCCCTGTGGCTATGCCCAAAGGATCGGCCTGTCTGATCCTCGGCTCGACGATGCATTCTGGCGGCGCCAATTTCTCTCTGATGTCGCGGCGCGGGCTCGTCATCAGTTACTGCCTTGGCTGGCTAAAGCCCTGGGAAAACCAGATGCTCGCCTATCCGCCTCAGGTCGCGCGGAATTTCCCTCCCGAACTGGCGGCGCTGGTGGGTTATCGCCAGCATCGGCCAAGTTTGGGCAATTACGAGGGCCAGTGCCCTTCGGTGTTGCTGCGCGAACCGGGCAAGGCCTGGCGCGCTATGGACGGACACGCTGCTGCCCGGGCAGGGCGCGCTCGCCCAACAGTATCGCGAAATGCAGCTTGCCATGCGGCAGGCGGCATAAACCACTCCGGGCGGTGGCGGGGCCGGGACGCCCCGCCGCCGCCCGGCTTTTTCGCCATGCCAGCGGCCAAGACGCGGCCAGCTGGCTGGCGCCGGATGCAACAGTCCCGCAAAACCGGGAGGTCGAGAGCCTTGGGTCAGTTCCGTTGGATGACCGCGCTGCCTATTCCCCCGCACTACGACTTGCGGCGTTGCGGCTGGTTGCTTGCACAGGCCGATGCGCCGATCCCGGTGGCCAGCGCCGAGGCGGTGCTGGCCGACGCCGAAGCGCTCGAAGGCGCCAACCGGGAGAGCCTGCTGACCGATCCGCCGCGTCTGCCGTTGAAGCGGATCCTGCTGCTCGGCATCGGCGATCCGGAAGAGCGCGCAAAGCTGCTGAACCGCGGCTACGGCGACGTGCTGGACACGAATGCGCGGCTGCCGGAAGTCGAAGCGCGCGCCGCCCGCCTCGCGGAGAACGCCGCCACCCTGCCCCGTTCGCGCGAGATCGGGTGCTTGCGGCTCAGATCTCATCGCCCGCGACGGCTTTGTCGCAGGGCGCCCGCTCGGGCTGCATCCACGCGAATTCGAACTGATCTGGCGGCTCGCGGAAACACCGGGCGTGCCGGCCGGCAAGGCGGAACTGCTGAGCGAAGTCTGGCGCATGGCGCATGTACCCGACACCAACAGCATCGCCGTCCACGTCTTCCGGCTGCGCGCCAAGCTCGGCATCGCCGGGCTTGGGGGCATGGTGCGGACCGCGCCTTCGGGCGGCTATCTCCTCGCCCCGCCCGGCGCCATGCCGCTTGCCGCAGCCTAGGGATAGGCGATAAGCGCTCCGTGGCGGGACCGCCGCCGAGGAGCCAGGCGCATGCGACACCAATTCGTCCCCAACGACCGGGTGAGCCTGGCCCTGACCGAGGGCGGCGTGGCCGATGTCCGGATGACCCGCGCGGACAAGTTCAACGCGCTCGATCCGGCGATGTTCGATGCGCTGATCGCCGCCGGCCATGCGCTGTTCGACATGCCGGGGCTGCGTTGCGTGGTGCTCTCGGGCGAGGGCAAGGCGTTCTGCGCCGGGCTCGACCTGGCCTCGATGGCTTCGCTGGCCTCCGAGGCGGGATCGTCGCTGGCCGAACGCACGCATGGCGAGGCCAACCGCTTTCAGCAAGTGGCGATGCAGTGGCGCAGGCTGCCGGTACCGGTGGTGGCCGCGGTCCATGGCGTGTGTTTCGGCGGCGGCTTGCAGATCGCGGCAGGCGCCGACATTCGCGTGGCCGCGCCCGATGCGCGGCTGGCGGTGATGGAGACCAAATGGGGCATTGTCCCCGACATGGGCCATTTCGCCCTGTGGCGCGGCGTGGTGCGCGAGGACGTGCTGCGCGAACTGACGTACACCGCGCGCGAGGTTTCGGGCGGGGAAGCGCTGGGGCTGGGCCTTGCGACCATGCTCGACGCCGATCCGCGCGCCCGCGCGCTGGCGCTCGCCCGGGACATTGCCGGCCAGAGCCCGCACGCGATCCGCTCGGCCAAGGCGCTGTTCAATCGCGCCCCGGGCATGAGCACCGGCGAAGTGCTGCTCGCCGAAAGCCTCGAACAGCACAAGCTGATCGGTTCGCGGAACCAGCTCGAAGCGGTCGCGGCGGGGCTCGCGAAGCGGCGCTGCGACCTTCGTCGATCCTTAGGTTCTGGCCCTAGCCGGCCTGCTGCTCCGCCAGGTAGTCCGCCACCTTCTCCTGGACCGTCTCATAGAGATGCCGCAGCAGCATTTCGTGGTCCTGAAAGCGGATCGTTTCCATCGCCCCGCTGTTGAGCCCGCGCTGTGCGGATTCGATCGCCGGGCGGTCTTCCGCCAGAACGTCGCGGATCGACATCTGCGAGAACTCGCGGAAGTAGAGCTTGGAAGCCTCGCCGATCTCGCTGGTCCAGTACATCCGGATCTGCCCGCGCATGTGCGTTTCGTCGATTGGCATCATCGTGTGGGTGTAGAAATTTGGCGCGAGGCCGACGAAGTGCAGCGCCGGGAAGCACTTGAAGTCGATCTTGGGATATTGCAGCCCCTCGTTTGCGCCGATCTCCCTTCCGATCATCGCGTTCTGCAACAGTGCCGGCGGCGTGACATAGCCTTCGGCAAGTTCCAGCGACAGGGTCTGACCGCGGTGGGCGCCAAGGAAGCCGTATTCGCTGGGATAGCCAAGCGGATTGTCCTTGGTCAGGATCGAGCGCTGAATTGCGCGGGTGGACGAATTTGAGGTGATAGTTCTCCTGGAAGTTGTCGAACACGGTCTTCCAGTTGGCGTCCATGGCGTAGGTGTATTCGCTGAAATGGGTGGCGCGGGCCACGGGCAGCGTCTCCAGCTGATCGGCGATGCCGCCGAAAAATTCGCGCAGGCCTTCCTTTGGCGCGGGATCGAAGTTGATGAAGATCATCCCCGCCATGACGTCGCAGGAGACCTGCTTGAGGCTGCAATCCTCTTTCTTGACATAGAACCGCTCGAAGTCCGGCGCGGAGAGCAGCTTGCCGTCGGGAGCCGTAGGTCCACATATGATAGGGGCAGGAGAACTGGGCCTTCTTGCCCTCGGCCTCGGCCACCAGCTGGGTGCCGCGGTGGGTGCAGACGTTGTGGAAGGCGCGCACCGCCCCGTCCTTGCCGCGCACGATCAGCAGCGAGGCGCGGGCGAATTCGATCTCGCGCTTGATGAAGCTGCCCGGCTCGGGAATCTCGCAGACATGGCCGACGTGCAGCCATGTGCGCATGAAGATCGCCTTGCGCTCGAGCTCCCACCATTCGGGATCGTAATAGGGCTTCGACGAGACCGGCCCGGCGCCGCGCAGCTTGGCGGCTTCGGGCACGGGCAGCATCTCGGATCGGATTGTGCACGTTCATCGCGCTCTCCCATTTTGTCCGGCACTATAGTCCCACTTCGGCGAACAGCGCGGAAGCCTTTTCCGCGCCGCGGCGGATGAACGCTCGCATAGCCCTCGCTCTCGCCGAGCGGCCCGGGCAGTTCCAGCTCGATTGGCCCGGCATAACCGCTATCCCGCACATCGCGCAGCATGCGCTCGATCGGCAGGTCGCCCTCGCCGAACGGCACCCGTCCGCCGGCGGCCGCCGTGCCCGGGCCGAGCACGCCGCCGATCTGGGCATCGCCGACCTGGACCAGCGCGATATGCGGCGCGGCGCGCAGCCACGGTCTCGCGGAAATCGCGCTCCATCCAGCAATTGCCGAAATCGACCACCAGGCCGAGCCCGGTGCGCTCCGACGACGTCGATCGCATCGCGCAGGGTGTTGATGAAGGAGACATCGGGGCGCAGCGAGGGCTCGAAGGCAAGGCGCACGGCCGTTTCGCCGGGCATGGGCGGTGCAGGGCGCGCTGGCCTCGGCGAAAAGTCTCGAGCACTTCGCCCCACGGCGCGAACGTCGTGCGCCCGGGGTGATGTAGACCGACCAGCCATGGTATTGCGCCACTGCATCGACCGTGGCGTTGAGCGCAGCGCGGCTCTCGTCCCAGCTTTCGGGCCGGGCGAGATCGAAGCCCGCGACGATCACGGTCGAGGCGCGGATACCCGCCTCGGCCATGCGCGCCAGGCCGCCATCGAGATCGCTGCCGCACTTCGCGCCGATCAGGCCGGCCCAGCCGACGCCCAGCTCGCGCCACAGCGCCAGGTCTTCGTCGAAAGACCAGCGGTACGACGAGCGGGCGTTGATCGAGAGGCGCGGATGGGTCATGCCGTGCAGGATGGCGGGGGAAGGGCAAAGCCGCGGGAGAGGAAAGAGGATGAGCACGTAATCGGAACCAGCGACCGGCCGGACCTGTCGCTCGCGGTGGTGGTGGGGGCGGGGCGCTCGGCATGGCCATGGCGCGGCGCATGGCGCAGCACCACCGGGTGCTGCTGGTCGATTTGGATGGAGCGAAAGTGGAGGCCAGCGCGGCCATGATGCGCGCGGAGGGCTGCGATGCGCAGGGCTTCGCCTGCGACATTACTTCGATCCGGCGGCGGTGACCGCGCTGGCCGCCACGGTGAAGGAACGCGGCGGGCTGGGGGTGCTGGTGCAGGTCGCCGGCCTGTCGCCCTCGGCGGCGTCGTTCCGCGACGATCGTCCGGGTCAATCTGATGGGCGCGGCCCGGGTCGCCGAGGCGTTGCTGCCCGCTCGCTGCCCGGGCGGTGCCGCGATCCTGATCGCCGCGCTGGCCGCCCACGGCCATCCGCCCAGCCCGGAAGTTCAGACCATGCTGCGCGATGCTTCCTCGCCCGATCTCGCCGACCGGCTGGCCGCGGCGATGGGCGAGCAGGCGACGCCGCAGATGGCCTATGTCGTGTCGAAATGGGGGATGAACCAGTACTGCCGGATGCAAGCCATCGCTTGGGGCGACAGGGGTGCACGGATCGTCTCGCTCTCGCCGGGCCTGATCGCGACCCCGATGGGCGCGCTGGAGTTCGAGAAGAGCCCGGGCAAGCAGGCGATGTATGCCAGGAGCCCGCTGAAGCGCGAATGCACTATGCTGGAGATAGCGGACGCGGCGGAGTTTCTGGCAAGTTCGCGGGCGAGCTTTATTTCGGGCACGGACTTGCTGGTCGATGGCGGGCTGGGCGCGGCTTTGGCATCTGGCTGATTCGCCGCAAACACGCCATGGGAGGCGCCAATGGACAGGAATGAACAAATCCGCATCGCCAAGCGGCTGCTGGCGCACATCCAGAACGGCACCGCCGAAGTGGCGCCGCACCAGCTCAAGGTCCCAGTCGCGCGATACGCCGATCCGGAGTTATGGGCGAGGGAGGTCGATGTCTTCTACAAGCGCTTGCCGGTGGTCGCGGGGATGTCCTGCGAACTGTCCGGTCCCGGCGCCTATAAGGCCCTGGAACTGGCCGGGGTGCCGGTTCTGCTGCTTCGCGATAGCGAGGGTAGACTGCGGGCCTTCCTCAATGTCTGCCGCCATCGCGGCGCCCCGGTTGCGGCGGGCTGCGGCGAGGCCACGCGCTTTTCGTGTCCCTATCATGCCTGGACTTACGACCAGTCCGGGCAACTCGTCGGCGTGACCAGCGAAGAGACTTTCGGCCCGATCGACCGCGGCCAGCACGCGCTAACCCCACTGCCCTGCGCCGAGCGCGCCGGCCTCATGTTCCTCGGCCTGACACCCGGCATGCCCTTCGATATCGACGCCTATCTGGTGGGCATCGACCGCCACATCGCCGCCTCCGAACCGGAGACCCTCCATTATGGCGGCGAGCGGCTGATCGAGGCGGCCAACTGGAAGATCGTCATGGAAGGGCACCTTGAATCCTACCATTTCGCCAGTCTGCACAAGAACAGCATCGGCCCCACCACTTTCAACAATTGCGGCGCCATCGATCGCTTCGGCCCGCACATTCTCATTACCGTGGCGCACAAACATATCGTCGAACTCCTCGACCGGCCGGAGAGCGATTGGTATCCGCTGCGCGACGGGATGATCACCGCGCAATACGTGCTGTTTCCCGGCGCCAGCGTCACCTTGCTGGCGAACGGCATGATGGTGCAGGCGGTGCGGCCGGCCGGGGAGGTTGGTCGCTCCACCAACACCATGGTCATGGGTTTCTACAAGCCTGCCGGTGAACCAGCGGCGGCAGCCGAGCAATCGGATTTTCTCGACTTCATCGGCTCGGTTCTGGGCGACGAGGACTATGCGGTCGCGTTCGATATCCAGAAAGGCCTGACGAGCGGCGCACAAAGCGAAGTCAGCCTGGGCCTCAACGAACCCGGCGTGATATATTTTCACGAGACGATGCGGGAGTTGCTCTCAGGGATGGCCTAAAGAAACCGCTGCCCCTCCGCCGTGTTGAACCGCGGATGCACTTTCTTCCACTGCTCGTACCATTGCTTTGCCTCGGCCATGGCATCTTCGCTGGGCAGGCTCGGCTCCCAATCGTCGATTGCCCGCCGCAGACCGTCCACTGCCGCGCCATTCAGCCCCTCGCGCTCGACTCGCACGGCAAGCTCCTCTTCCCCCGCCCGGCGCAGGAAATCCGCCATGCGGCCCCGGATCGAGGCAAACGACCAGTCCAGCATCGGCCCGTTCGCCACCGGATCGTAGCCCCAGACCACGTTCTGCTGCGTCTCGTTCAAGATGTAGTGGTAGTGCGGAAAGCGGTCGAAGCAGTCGAAGCGGACCATTTCGCGGCTGCGTTCCGCATCGAACACGTGGATCGAGATCGAGCGTTCGCACGGACGGCCTTCGCCGTCGTCGAGCACCCGCATTTCGAGCGCGAAGGAGACCGGCCCCGCCGCGAACCATTTGGCGTGGTGCTGCATCACCGGCAGCGGCAGGAAATTGTGCAGCGTGCCCCGGACGGCGGGGGTGGCGCGGGGTTCGTCGATGTCAGCGGCGTCGGACATGGCTGGTTCCTCTCGTATTCCCTGACTGGAATTGAGCGAGAACCGGCGCTTGCTGTCAACCTGCAATTGCGCCCGCCGTTATGACCGAAACCCCAGCCGGACCCTCAGCGCGAAAGCAGATAGATCGCATGCTCCGCGCGCCAGTTGGCCGCGGCGGCGCCGATCTCTTTGTCGCCCGAGAGGAACCAGGCGCGCTCCACCCCGATCCCGCGCCCGGTCACCAGTTCGCGGAAGTCGCGGACGGTGAGGTGGTGGATGTTGGGCGTCTCGTACCAGGCGACCGGCAGCAGCCGCGTCACCGGCATCCGCCCGCCGAACAGCAGCGACAGCCGCACCCGCCAGTGGGCGAAATTGGGGAAGCTGACCACCGCGTGCTTGCCGATCCGCAGCAGCTCCTCGAGCGCCTTGTCGGGCCGCATCATCGTTTGCAGGGTCTCCGAAAGGATGGCGTAATCGAACGACTGGTCCGGGTAGAAGGCGAGATCGGCGTCGGCATCGCCCTGGATCACCGAGAGCCCCTTGGCGACGCAGGCGGCGACGTCGCCCGAGTCGATTTCCATGCCGCGCGCGTCGCAGCCGCGTTGGTCGCGCAAGGCCTCGAGCAGCGACCCGTCGCCGCAGCCGACGTCGAGTACGCGAGAGCCGGGCGCGACATGGCGGGCGATGATCGCAAGATCGGGGCGGAGCTGGCTCATTGCCTCAGAAACCCCGTCACCACCCGATCGAGCTCGGGCACGTCGAGCAGGAAACTGTCGTGGCCGAACGGCGCCGAAAGCTCGACGAAGCTGACCGGCGCGCCCGCGGCGTTGAGCGCGTGGGCGATGCGGCGCGACAGTTCGGTGGGATAGAGCCAGTCGCTGTCGAAGCTGACCACGCAGAAGCGCGCGGTGTTGCCGGCGAAGACTTCCGCCAGCCGGCCGCCGTGATCTTCGGTCAGGTCGAAATAGCTCATCGCCCGGGTGAGGTAGAGGTACGAATTGGCGTCGAAGCGGCCGGTGAAGGCGGTGCCCTGATGGCGCAGATAGCTCTCGACCTGGAAATCGGCGTCGAAGCCGAAAGTCTTGGCCCCAGGTTGTCCATCTGGCCGGTCCTGCAGGCGGCGGCCGAACTTTTCGGTCAGGCTGGCCTCGGACAGATAGGTGATGTGCGCCGCCATCCGCGCGACCGAAAGACCGGCGTCGGGCGCCTTGCCGGTGCCGTAATAGTCTCCGCCCTGCCAGTCGGGATCGGCCATGATCGCCTGGCGGCCGACTTCCTGGAAGGCGATGTTCTGCGCCGGCATGGTCGCGGTGGCGCCGATCGCGAGCACGCGGCTTGCGATATGCGGCCAATTGGCGGCAAGGCTGAGCGCCTGCATGCCGCCCATCGAGCCGCCGACCACGGCATAGAGGTCGCCCGATCCCGAGCTGCCTCGAGCAGCGCCACTTGCGCGCGGACCATGTCGCGGATGGTGATGACCGGGAAGCGCATCGCCCAGGGCTTGCCGTCGGGGCCGGGGCTGGCCGGGCCGGTCGAGCCCATGCAGCCGCCGATGACATTGGCGCAGATCACATGGAACCGGTCCGGTATCGATCGGCTTGCCGGGGCCGACCATGCGGTCCCACCAGCCGGGCTTGCCGGTGATCGGGTGGGGGCTGGCGACGTACTGGTCGCCGGAAGTGGCGTGGCAGACGAGGATGGCGTTGTCCTGTGCCGGCGAAAGCTCGCCATAGGCTTCGTAGGCGATGCGCACGCCCGGCAGCGCCTGTCCGCTGTCGAGCGGCAGCGGCTGGGCGAGCTCGAGCGTCTCGCTGGCGGTGATGAACGTGCGCGGTGGCCATGGTCCGCGCGACTTGGGGGGAACAACTTGCACTGTCAATCCGCGCCGGGACTGCTAAGGGCACCCCGCCATGCCCGACGCCCCCGAGCCCAAGAGCTGGATCGCCGCGATCCACGCCTATGTCCCCGGCAAGAGCGCCGGCGCGGACGGGCGGCCGCTGGTCAAGCTCTCCGCCAACGAGAACCCGCTTGGCACCAGCGCCAGGGCGCTGGCGGCGCAAGCGGAGGCAGCTCATGCCCTCGCTCTATCCCGATCCCGACAGCATTGCCCTGCGCGCCGCGCTCGGCAAGCTCCACGGCATCGATCCGGCGCGGATCCTGTGCGGCACCGGCTCGGGCGAGCTGCTGGGCGTCGCCGCCAGCGCCTATCGCCGGGCCGGGCGACGAGATGCTCTACGTGCGCTACGGCTTCTCGCTCTACGACATCGTCGCGCGCCGCTGCGGGGCGACGCCGGTGGTGGCGCCGGACAGCGAATACGGCACCGATGTCGATGCGCTGCTGGCGCTGGTGAACGAGCAGACCCGGGTGGTCTTCGTCGCCAATCCCAACAACCCGACCGGCAGCTTCCTGCCGAAGGGCGAGATCGCGCGGCTGCATGCCGCGCTGCCGCGGCGCATGTGCTGCTGGTGATCGACCAGGCCTACGCCGAATATGTCGATCCGCGGGACGACGACGGCGCGCTGGCGCTGGCCGCAGCGCATGCCAACGTGCTCGTCACCCGCACCTTCTCCAAGGCCTATGGCCTCGCCGGCGAACGGGTCGGCTGGGCGACCGGGGCAGAAGCGCTGATCGAAGTGCTCAACCGCATCCGCGGGCCGTTCAACCTGTCCAACTCGGCGCAGGCGACCTGCCTCGCGGCGGTGGGCGACCAGGCCTTCGTCGAGCACTCGCGCCGCCACAACGCTGAGGTGCGCGCGCAGTTTCGTCGCGGCGCTCGAGGCGCTCGGCAATCACGGCGTCCGCGCGGTGCCGAGCGAGGCCAATTTCGTGCTGCTGCTGTTCGAGGGCAAGCTGACCGGCGAGGCGGCCTATAACGGCCTGGCGGAACGCGGCTACATCACCCGCTGGCTGCCGGGCCAGGGCCTGCCGCACGGCGTGCGCATCACCATCGGCACCGCCGAACAGATGGACGCGATCGCCACGAGCCTGCGCGAAATGGCGGAGATGGCGAAATGACGTTCCAGCGCGATCGCGATCATCGGCCTTGGGCCTGATGGGCGGTTCGATCGGGCTGGCGGTCAAGGCCTATCTGCCGGGCGCCACGACGACCGGCTACGACGCCAATCCCGACCACCGCAAGCGCGCCGCCGAGCGCGGGCTGTGCGATGCCATCTGCGACAGCGCCGCCGATGCGGTGCGCGATGCCGATCTGGTCATCCTCTGCGTGCCGCTCGGCGCGATGGGCGATGTGGCGCGCGAGATCGCCGCGGCGCTGCCCGCCCGGCGCGCTGGTCAGCGATGTCGGCTCGAGCAAGCGCGCGGTCGCCGATGCGCTCGCCGCCGCGCTTCCGCGCGCATGCGATCATCCCCGCCCATCCCGTCGCCGGCACCGAGAACAGCGGGCCCGACGCCGGCTTCGCCGAGGTGTTCCGCAACCGCTGGTGCATCGTCACGCCGCCGCCCGGCGCCGATCCCGAGCTGCTGGCCGAGCTCCAGGCGTTCTGGCAGGCGCTCGGCGCCAATGTCGAGACGATGGACATCGACCACCACGATCTCGTCCTCGCCGTCACCAGCCACCTGCCGCACCTGATCGCCTATACCATCGTCGGCACCGCCTCGGATCTCGAGGACGTGACCCAGAGCGAAGTGATCAAGTATTCGGCCGGCGGCTTCCGCGATTTCACCCGCATCGCCGCCTCCGACCCGACGATGTGGCGCGACGTGTTCCTGTCGAACAAGGATGCGGTGCTCGAAATGCTGCAGCGCTTCACCGAGGACCTGACCGCGCTGCAGCGCGCGATCCGGGTGGGCGACGGCGACGCGCTGTTCGACCACTTCACCCGCACCCGCGCCATCCGCCGCTCGATCATCGCCGAGGGCCAGGACGACGCCCGGCCCGATTTCGGCCGCAGCGATCACGAGGGGTGATGGAGCGGTTACGCTGCCGCGTAGATTGCCGGGCGGTAGCGGGCTTCGGGAACTGTCTTGTTCTTGGCGATTGCTGTTTCGATCCAGCCTTCAATCGCCACGCGCGCTTCGGCCAGGGCTTCCTCTGGTGTATCGCCAAAGGCAGCGCACGATTTCAGGTCAGGCACGTCGGCGACCCAGCACTCGTCTCGCGGAGACCAGAACACATTGATGTGGTAGCGCGGTTCCATCACTCATCGATCTTTAGCCCGAACTCTTCGACCATATCAAGAAACTGATCGATTTGATAGGGCTTTGCCAAATTGCCCTTGGGTTGAATGCTCAGCGGCCGGGGCACCTTGGGATGATCGTACTTGTGGTGGCTGCCTCTGGTGCCTTCGTGCGTGAATCCGAATGCGGCAAGGATGCGCTGGAAATCGCGAAAGCGCATCGCGGTGCGATTGGCGACAAGTCTGGCGTATAGTTTTTCGATCTGGCTGCTACAGCTCCTCCGCCTTCATCGCGAAGATCGCCTGACCGGCTCGTGCGCCGCCATGCGCGCGAGCAGCAGGTCGAGCTCGTGTTCGGCCATGATGATGCCCGGATGCGCCGGGCCGGACGAAGCCGGTCTCGGCCATGTGGCGGTTGAAGGCGAGCAGGTGGTCGAAGAAGCCGAAGGCGTTGAGCAGGCCCACCGGCTTGGCGTGATAGCCCAGCTGCGCCCAGCTGACCGCTTCCCACAGCTCGTCCATCGTGCCGACGCCGCCGGGCAGGGTCAGGAAACCGTCGGCCAGCTCGGTGAAGGCGAGCTTGCGCTCGTGCATGCCCTTGACCACGCGCAGTTCGGTGCAGTCGTGGTTGGCGACTTCGCCGCGTGACCAGCGCCTCCGGGATGACGCCGATCACTTCGCCGCCGGCCGCCAGCGCCGCGCCCGGCGACGCGCGCCCATCAGCCCGAGCCTGCCGCCGCCATAGACCACGCCGATGCCGCGCCGCGCCAGCGTGTCGCCAACGTCGCGCGCGAGCTCGACGTAAGCGCGCGTCCGCCGGGGTGGCCGAGCCGCAATAGACCGCAAGGCGCTTCACTGCAGATCCGTCCAGCATCAGCTGCGCGGTCAGCCTGGCGCCGTGCGACCACGCCCGGCACGCCGGCGCCCGGATGGGTGCCCGCGCCGACGAGATAGAAGTTGCGTGAGCTTGCCGTCGCGGTTGTGCGGACGCAGCAGGCCGCTTGGCTGAGCCAGCGGCTCGAGGCTGTAGGCGCTGCCCTGGAAGGCGTTCATGTCGAGCGCGAAATCGCGCGGGCTGTAGTGGAATTTGGTGACCATCCGGTCGTCGAGATCGGGGATCAGCCGGCGGCCGACTTCCTCCAGAATCCGCTGCTCGATCAGCGGGCCGGCCTGCTCCCAGTCGATCGGCAGCTTGCCCATGTTGCGCGACCGGGATGGCGGCGCGGAACGTGCTCTTGCCCGGCGGCGCGACCGATGGGATCGGTGACGCTCGGATGGTCGAGGAACAGCATGAAATCGCGCGGCAGCACGCCGTGCTCGAAGATGTCGGCGAGCAGCGTCTTGAACCGCTGCGGGAACAGCACCATGCGGTGGGGGATCCCCGGCCAGCTGCCTTCGATCCCGAAATGGACCAGGAACATGCCGGGCGAAAAGCGCTGGCGCACCAGCCGCCGCGCCTTCTCCGCTGCCGCGCCGGGTGCCCGGCGAGCAGGTCGCGATAGGTGTGGACGACATCGGCATTGCTGGCCACCGCATCGAACCGCTCGCGCCAGCCGCCGAGCGTCTCGACTTCGCTCACCCGGTCGCCCAGCGTGTGGACGTGCAGCACCGGATCGTGCAGCCGCAGCGTGCCGCCGAGCCGCTCGAACAGCGCCGCCATTGCCTCGGCAAGCGCGCCGAAGCCGCCCTTGGGCCACCACGCGCCGTTCTGCTGCTCGAGCGCGTGGCCAGCGCATGCAGCGCCGTCGCCGCCGCGGCCGGATTGCCGCCGGCCAGCAGCAGCTGGACCGAGAAGGCCTCGCGCAGCTTCTCGTCCTTGACGAAGCTCGAAACCATCGCGTGCAGCGAGCGCCAGGCCTGGTGCCGGATCAGCCCCGGGACGGCGCCCGCAGCGTTCTGCCAGGTCGATCGCCGGGAGCCTTGCCGAGCCGGGTCGTGCCGTCCTTGTGCAGCATGCGCGGCGTAGCGCGGCGAAGTCCTCGTAGCCCGGCGGCGTCGTCCGGGCGCGAGCCGGGCGACTTCGCGGCGCAGCGCGGCGCGCGTCGTTCGAATAGTCGAAGTTCGTTCCGTCCGGCCAGTTGAACCGCATGATCGGGCGAGACCGGCAGCAGCTCGAGGTCGTCTGGCGAGGCGGCTGCCGGAAAGCTGCCACAACTCGTCGAGCCCGGCAGGATCGACGATCGCGCCGGGGCCGGCATCGAACGTGAAGCCCTCGCGCTGCCAGCGACCAGGCGCAGCCGCCCGACGTTCTCGCGGGCTTCGACCAGCGTGGTTTCGACGCCCGCGCGTTTGCAGCCTGATCGCCAGCGAAAGCCCGCCAAGCCCGGCGCCGATGACGCAGGCGCGGCTCATGGCACGTCTCGCTGGCCAGCGCTGGCCGCGATCGCCCGGTTGAGCATCGCGGGGTGGTTTAGGCATTCGCCCGCCTCGCCGCAACGGCTGTGCTTGGCTTATGCGCGGCGATGCGGCATCGTCTGCCGATGCCCATCGGACTTCGACGATCGTGCCGGCAACGCCTGGCGATGCGCGCGGCAAATCGCCGCGATCTATGCCCATCACGTGCTGCACGGCACTGCGAGCTGGGAAATCGAGCCGCCGCCGGCCGAGGAGATCGCCGCGCGCATGGCGAAAGTGCAGGGCAACGGCTGGCCATGGCTGGTCGCCGCGCGATGCAGACGGCGCGATCGCTCGGCTATGCCTATGCCGGCGCAATACAACCCGCGTGCGGGATACCGCTATGCCTGCGAGAACAGCATCTACATCCGCCATGACCGGCTCGGGCGCGGCATCGGTACGCGCCCTGCTGGCAGCCTTGCTCGAGGCCTGCGAGACCTGCGGTTTCCGGCAGATGGTCGCGGGCATCGCCGGTACCGAAGCCGGCTTCGGTCGCGCTGCACGCCAGCGCGGGCTTCGTCGAGGTGGGCCGCCTGAAGAGCGTCGGGCGCAAGCATGGCCAATGGCTCGACGTGCTCTACATGCAGCGCGCGCTGGGCCCGGGCGACAGCCACGCCGCCCGCCAGGGAGCCGGATGACTGCGATGAAGCCGGGGGCCAACAGCAGCCTGCTGCCGCACCGCCGCGCGGCTGGTCGCAGCGCTGCTGATCTGGGCCTATGCCGCCTTCATCCTGTTCGCCATGCAGCGCCCGCCGATCTGCGCCTGCGGCACGGTCAAACTGTGGCACGGGCGTGGTCAGTCGGCTGAAAACAGCCAGCACCTGGCGGACTGGTACAGCTTCAGCCACGTCATCCACGGGCTGATCTTCTATGCCCTCGCCCACCTGTTCTGGCGCAAGTGGAGCCTGTTCGACGGCGCGCCGGCGCGCTGGGCGCTGCCGATCGCGGTGGCGATCGAGGCGAGCTGGGAAGTGCTGGAAAACTCGCCGATGATCATCGACCGCTACCGGGCGGTGACCGTGAGCTTCGGCTATTCGGGCGATTCGATCGTCAATTCGATGGCCGATATCGGCTGGATGGTGGCCGGCTTCTGGCTGGCGAGCCGGCTGCCGTGGAAAGCCAGTCTCGCGCTGGCCGCTGGCCTTCGAACTGTTCACCCTCGCCATGATCCGCGACAATCTGACGCTCAACGTGCTGATGCTGGTCTGGCCGCTCGATGCGGTCAGGCAGTGGCAGGCGGCGGGATAGCCATCTCCACAAATTATCATCCTTCCACCGGTTAATATCCATCAAGCAGTTGTTTTTACGGGAACAGCGGTAATAGTTGCGCGTTATGCGCCGCATGCACCTGATAGCCGCGCTTCTCGCATGGCCTGCAACCTTGAGCGATCGAGCCGCAGTTGATGACGGTCGGCAGTGCGACGCGCCCGTCCCGCCGGCCCACGCGCCCGTCCCGCCGGAAAGTGCCGGGCGGCTGGCGCCATCACGGATGGAAACGCCAGCTTTCGGGCAGGTGCGCGAGCAGGCACGAGCGCGGACCGGGGGAATCGCAGTTCCCGGACCTTCCACGAAACGCCAGCCGGCGGGGCTTGTCCGTCCGGTCATTGCTGACGCCGGTGCAAGTCGCGCCCGGCGCGGCGGTTGAGCCAGTCGCCGCCGACCGCCGTAACACTGACCCGTGCCGACTTGCCCGGCGCTGCAAAGATGTCGCGCGCTTCCAGCCCGCCGTCGCTGCTGCAGCCCTCGCGCCGCTCGACCGCTCGGTTTCCGATGCCGCCAGCGTGGCGATCGCGCCGGAGCTAGCTTCCGCGCTTGCTCCCCAGGCGCAGATCGCGCCGGATGGCCAGGCCCCGGTTCTGCCCTACGACACCCGCGGGTTCGATGCCGCGCAGCCGGTTGCGATCGCCCCGGCGGCGCCGGTGCTCGCTTACGACACCAGCGGTTTTTCCGGCGTTCCGACCGAGGACCGGGGCGGAGGAAGATCGGACGCGCGAGTCCAGGCCCACGCCGCCGACCATCGCCTATCCCGAATCGGGCAGCGAGACGAGCGTGTTCGAGGGCGATTTCCTGATTGTCGCGGCCGGTGCGGTGGCCTGCCGAGCTACGAGGGTTCGGACGAGCACTTCGGTGATTCCCGCCGCCGCCGTCGCCGGGAACTTCAGGCGGCATCGGCATCAACCCCAGCGCGCGGGCGGTCTCGCGCTCGATATCGTGCCCGATGCGCCGGGCGCCAAGGTCGGGCTCAGCCTCGGCCCGGTGGTGCAGATGCGCGCCAACCGGTCGGGCAAGATCAAGCGATCCGGTCGTCGCCAGGCTCGGCAAGCTCGACAAGGTGTTCGAACTCGGCGGCGCGGCGGGGCTCGACCATCCGCCGGGTGCTCAATCCGCACGACCGGCTGTCGCTCGGCGTGGATATGCGCTGGGACATTTCCGGCACGTGGCAGCGGCTATGTGATCGCCCCCTCGATGAGCTACCTGACGCCGCTCAGCCGGGCGATGGTCGCGGGCGTCCTGGCCTCGGCGGAGTTCGCCGACCAGCGTTATGCCCGCTACAATTACGATGTCATCCCAGGCCGGCGCGCTGGCCAGCGGCCTGCCGGCCTATTCGGCGCATGGCGGGCTCAAGTCGATGAGCTACGGGGCTGTTCGATCGCCCGCGACCTCAATGCCAATCTGCTCGACGGCGGCCTGTCGATCGGGGCGGGCGCGATGTATTCGCGGCATCTTTATGGCAGCGCGGCGGAAACGCCGATCACCGCGATCCGCGGCAGCGCCAGCCAGTGGTCGTTCGGCGCCGGGCTGGGCTACGTGTTCTGAGGGACGAGGCCGAACCCGGTCACTTAAGCAGTTTGCCCGCCATGCCGATGATGTCGTCGAGCGGATTGCCGTCGCCGTCGAAATCGAGCATCGAGCCGAGGCCGCCCAAACCGCCGGACGGCGCGGCCTGCTGGCCACCGCCGCCGAGCACCGATCCGAGAATCGAACCCAGTCCGCCGAGCGCTCCGCCCTCCTGCTCGCCGCCGCCCAGGCCCTTCTGGTGCGACAGGTAGCCCGCCACCAGCATGGCCAGGATCGGCAGCATTTTCTTGAGCGTTCCCGAATCGATTCCCGATTGCTCCGAAGCATGACCGGCAACGGTGCGGCTGACGTCCTTGGACCCGAAAATCTGGCCAAGCACATCGTTGCCGCGTTCGATCTGGGTCGGTTCGGGGCCGAGCACATTGGTTGCAAGGCCCGCGCCGCCCAGGCTGCCGAGGATATCGGCCAGACCGCCAAGCCCGCCCGCCGCCGGCGCGGCTTCTTCCTGCTTCGCGAAACCACCGACAATCGCGGGCAGCAGCGCCCCGGCGCCCGCTTCGGCCATGGCCGGGGGAATGCCCAGCTGATTGGCGATGGCTTCGATCCCGCCGGTCGCCTTGAGGATGTCGAGTACTTGCATGGCCAGCTCCCTTCCGGATGCCGTGCCGCAAAGGGCAGGGCCTCGTCTGAATCTTTTTCCCGCCTTTTCCGAATCATGCTATGCGGAATCGGGCGGGAGCACGAATGCCCGCTTATGCACCAGTCAGCGCGAAAGGAAAGGACCGGCCATGTCGATCTTCAGCAAAATCAAGGACGCGATCTTCGGCAACAAGGCGCAGGCCGCCACCCCGGCTGTCGCCCCGCCGGCCGCCGCCGCCGAGCCGACCGCCGTGGCCGCCGCACCGGCGGCGCTCTCCGACGTCGATGTCGAGGCGATCCTCACCCGTCTGGGCGAAGGCCATCAGCTCAACTGGCGCAGCTCGATCGTCGATCTGATGAAGCTGCTCGGCATCGATTCGAGCCTCGACAACCGCAAGGCGCTGGCCAGCGAGCTCGGCTACACCGGCGCGCTCGAGGGATCGGCGGAAATGAACATCTGGCTGCACAAGGCGACGATGCGCGAACTGGCCGCCAACGGCGGCAAGGTTCCCGCCGACATGCTGGACTGATTTACCCGCCGGCCCGCCGGACCAGCGTCAGCGACGAGGAATAGGGCGCGAGCAAGCCTCGCGCCCGTTCCCAATCGCCATTGAGCCATTGCCGCCAGGCGCCCGCGCCGGGCGGCAGCATGGCGGGCATGCGCTCGCAGCCCAGCGCGCGCAGAGCCGCATTGGCCTCGCAGGTGAGCAGGGCGAAGCTCGGCACTTCGCTGTCCTTCCACACGCCGGCGAAAGCGAACAGCGGCTGGTCCGACAGCGCGATCCAGTGCTGCAGGCGCTTGCCGTCGCGGTCGCGGCCTTTCCCCCATTCCATGAAGCTGGTCGCCGGGACCAGGCAGCGGAACTCGCTGTTGCGCAGGTTGCCGATCCAGAACGGGCTGTCGAGGTTGCGCACGGTAAGCACCGCGCGGCCAGTGTCGCTTGCGGAGGGGGGGGCGGCACGCCCCACAGGCGCGGGATCATCCGGCGAGTGCGGTTCGCCTTCGGGACGCGGCCCGGCGATGAACTCACGGCCAGTGGTGACCACGGGGGCAAACTGGCCGGGGCAATAGGCGCGGGCTGCCAGGGGTCGTTGCCGTGTCGCGCGGCAAAGGTCTGCGCGATGTCAGCGGCGCTGGCGTCGAGGCGGTAGAGCATTGTCATGCTGGACTGTCTGGCCGTGCTGTCCTAGAACCGCAACATCCCCGGGGAGTCGGTGGCCGTAGCGATGTTTCGCGAAGGCAGACCAAAGCGACTGAGAGGGGCGGGTAACGCCGCCCGACCCGTTGAACCTGAACCCGTTAGCACGGGCGGAGGGAGGGTTGCTTGCCAGCGCTCCCCCATCCGCCACCCCAAGGAGCGCGCAAGCCATGGCCGACATCAATTCCAAGCTCGAAATCGGCGTCACCACCGGCCCCATTCGCGGATCGCGCAAGATCCATGTCGGCCCCCTCAAGGTCGCCATGCGCGCCATCGACCTGGAGCCAAGCTGCGGCGAGCCGCCGGTTCAGGTCTATGATACCTCCGGGCCCTACACCGACCCCAATGCGCTGATCGACATTTCCGCCGGCCTGCCCGAACTGCGCGCGCCCTGGATCAGAGGTCGCGGCGATGTCGAGGAAGTGACCCAGCGCGAGACCCGCCCCGAGGACAACGGCCAGCTCGGTCCGGATCGCAGCGGCGGCGTTGCCCCGTTCCCCAATGTCCGCCGCCAGGTGCTGCGCGCCAGGCCCGGCCAGAACGTCTCCCAGATGCATTATGCCCGCAAAGGCATCATCACCCCCGAAATGGAATATGTCGCGGTGCGCGAGAATCTGGGCCGCGAAATGCTCAAGGAATACCACCGCGACGGCGAGGATTTCGGCGCATCGATCCCCGACTATGTCACTCCCGAATTCGTCCGCGACGAAGTGGCGCGGGGCCGCGCGATCATCCCCTCCAACATCAACCACCCCGAAAGCGAGCCGATGGCGATCGGGCGCAATTTCCTGGTCAAGATCAACGCCAATATCGGCAACTCCGCCGTCGCCTCCGATGTCGCCAGCGAAGTCGACAAGATGGTCTGGTCGATCCGCTGGGGCGCGGACACCGTGATGGACCTCTCGACCGGCCGCAACATCCACGACACCCGCGAATGGATCGTGCGCAATTCGCCCGTCCCCATCGGCACCGTGCCGATCTATCAGGCGCTCGAAAAAGTCGGCGGCGTCGCCGAAGACCTGACCTGGGAGATCTTCCGCGACACGCTGATCGAACAGGCCGAACAGGGCGTCGACTATTTCACCATCCACGCCGGCGTGCGCCTGCCCTACATCCCGATGACCGCCAAGCGCGTCACCGGCATCGTCAGCCGCGGCGGCAGCATCATGGCCAAATGGTGCCTCAGCCACCACAAGGAGAGCTTCCTCTACGAGCGCTTCGACGAGATCACCGAGATCATGCAAGGCCTATGACATCGCCTATTCGCTCGGCGACGGCCTGCGCCCCGGCTCCATCGCCGACGCCAACGACGAGGCCCAGTTCGCCGAGCTCTACACCCTGGGCGAACTGACCAAGCGCGCCTGGGCGCAGGACGTCCAGGTGATGATCGAGGGCCCCGGCCACGTGCCGATGCACAAGATCAAGGCGAACATGGACAAGCAGCTGGAGGCCTGCGGCGAGGCCCCGTTCTACACGCTCGGGCCGCTCGTCACCGACATCGCGCCCGGCTACGACCACATCACCAGCGGCATCGGCGCGGCGATGATCGGCTGGTTCGGCACGGCGATGCTCTGCTACGTGACGCCCAAGGAACACCTCGGCCTGCCCGACCGCGACGATGTGAAAGTCGGCGTGGTGACGTATAAGCTGGCCGCCCACGCCGCCGATCTGGCCAAGGGGCATCCTGCCGCGAAAGTCCGCGACGATGCGCTGAGCCGCGCAAGGTTCGAATTCCGCTGGCGCGACCAGTTCAACCTGTCGCTCGATCCCGGACACGGCGGAGCAATACCACGACCAGACGCTGCCGGCGGAAGGCGCCAAGACCGCGCATTTCTGCTCGATGTGCGGCCCGAAGTTCTGCTCGATGAAGATCACCCAGGAGGTGCGCGATTTTGCGGCGAAGCAGAATGCGGGGGTGGAGACGTTCGTTGCAGCGGAAGGCGGGACGCTGGAGGCAGACCCGTCTGCCGAAGCTTCAGCGCAGGCAGAGGCCGGGATGGCCGAGATGTCCGAGGTGTTCAAGGAGAAGGGCGGGGAGATTTACCTGCCTGCGGAGTAAATCTTGCCAATCGCACGCGAGCGGCTTACGTTACTATGTAACGGAGACCGCTAATGGGCGTCCATGAAAACTTGTCAGGCGCGCAGCGCGCGGCCCGGTTTCGCGCAGCGAAGAAGCGCGCAGGGGTTGCGGCTCAGGCAGTTCTGGGTGCCGGACTTGCGCGATCCCAAGGTGCGCGAACAATTCCGCCGCGAAGGCGCCGAGATCAACCGCCGCGATGATGAAGACGATGTGATGGCCTTTCTTGAATCCGCGCAGGAAGACATCTGGGAAAATGAGCCAGACTATGACTGGGGTCCGGGTGGGCCACCCGAAGGCGCTTGATGCGCCCCATGCAGCGCGGTGAAATCTGGACCCAATCGGGCGGCCCCGACTATACCGGCAAGCCCCGGCCAGTCGTCATCATGCAGTCAGACCAATTGATCGATACCCATTCGATTATCACTTGCGGTCTCACCACCCAGCGCAGTCCGGCGCTCTATTCCCGGCCGCATATCGCACCCACCCCTGCCAACGGACTGCGCGAGCAATCCGAAGTGATGACCGACAAGATTTCCGCCGTCGCTCGCGGCAAACTCGGCGAACGTCTCGGCACTCTGACCGATGATGACATGGCGCGGGTGCAGCAGGCGCTGATGCTGGTGCTGGGGTTTGAGGAGTGAGTTTGGGGGTTGAATAAACTGTGCACCGTTACTATGTGTAGAACAGCCGAATATGGAGGGCCTCGACGACGAAAACAGCGTGCAGGTGTCCGGAGTGTTCCAGATACCCACACGCTGCGTTCTGCATGTCACTCCGATAGCCGAAACTACCGCTTCTTAGCGCTCTGCCCCTTGGTCTGATCCTGTCCGAGCGCCGAAGCAGCAACGGACTTGATCTGTGCCTTCGTGGGTTGGCAATTTTTCCGGACAAAATGCCCGACGCGGTGGTGGAGACTTTGCTTCGAGTATGCCGAGGGGTGGCTTGTTAGCCATATCTTAGGTTCCTTTTGACTACTCGGATTCGTCATGTGATAAAAGAACCGCGCCGGAGGTTTGCTCCTCCGGACACGGTCGTCACAAGCTCCTTAACAAGAGCAAAGGGTAGCTAAGGGGTTGCCGCCCCCGCCACCCGAAGGAATGAAACAACATTCCGTGGCCTCCTCTATTGCGCGTCCAGCGCGGTTTGAGCCGTCCTCGGGTTTCCCCTTGGGCGGCTCAATTCTTCAAATCTTAAAAGGGAATATCTTCGTCGAGATCATCAGCGAACCCGCCGGCTGGCCTAGCGTCATGCACCCCAGCCGATCTCCAAGCGCGTGCTTGTGGAGACGGTGGCGGAGTGTTTGAGATTTCGAGCGCGACACTATCTTTCCAATACACCCCATCTTCGCTGCGCACCACAAAATCGCCAAATTCCCCGTCCTTCATCCGCCAAATGGTTGTACGGAACGTCTCAATCGTAATATTTTCCTTCGCGATAAGCTCATACGATGCGAATAGTTTAGCAGGGGAATGGGCCTGTTTCCGGCCTACACCCAGCAGTTGGAGAATATCTGACTGCCTCTCTGCGACCGTCGCCGATGGTCCACCCTGGCCTGCGGCCCCCACCAAATCTTACCGCTCAGATTTTCTAGTACACGGAGCGCAGTCTGAAGATCTGAAAGCTCGGGTTCTGGCCGATTCGAGAGCCTTTTCCGCGCGCAGCACCTTCAACTCTGCCTTCGCAGCCTTGTCGCGCAGTAGGGATACGGTCTCTTGCATGTGACGGAACATACCGCAATGTTTGTTAAGGCACAAGCGCCCTACAGACGGCTTCGTATTCAGTGTTGTATGCCATGTAGGGTATGGCTCCGTTATCGCTCCCTCCCTATCTAAGGGGGAGAGAACCCCCATGACCCTAGAGAAGCGGAATCAGGAGATACTGAAAGCGCTGGCCGAACAGACCAAGCGCAACATGAAGTCGCCTGCTACCGCTCGCGCAGCCCTCATTAAAGAGGGTATTTATACGGCAAACGGGAACCTACGCGCCAAGTTTGGCGGCGGGAAGGCTAAAGACCGCCGCTAAGTCGCTTAACGACTTCCTTCGTCCTCGGCTACCATGGTTGCGACCAAGAGGTCGCTGATCGCCTTTTGGCAGGCGAAGCAATTAAACCAAGCGACCGCAAATATGACTGGTTAGGACCGGGGGCGTATTTTTCGGAGGCTGATCCGCATCGCGCCCTTGGTTCCCGAAGAGAGGGTGGACCAGAGGCTATGTTAAGGCGGCGGTTGTCGGCGCAGTAATCAACCTCGGGAACTGCCTCGATATGTCCAATCGAGAGAATGTTGAACTCTTCCGAGCTTATCATACAAGCTTTCTGGCCGTTCAAAGCCTCGCCGGCCTTGCCGTGCCGGAGAACGAAAATGCCCAGGGTGACCCCAACAAAGACAGGCTTCTGCGTTACTTCAGCCCGAGCCGTTTTTGTGCATCTCCATAAGAGCATCGCGGAAGCCGCAAGAGCACGGAGAGAAAAGAAAGCCGCTGTCGATCTAGCCTTTGAAGCCGTTCGATACCGTCCGTGGTGTATTCACCGAGAGGAGGGCCTCTTTATGACGGGTGCGGCTTTCATGAGCGCACCCATGTGCAGATTGCCGTGAGGAATATCGGCGAGTGCATCATCGGCCTATTTAGACCGCTGAGCATCTAACGGCTGGCGTCAAACGTGCGTGTAGGGGATAAACGGGTTATCATTTCCGAAGCCGTTGGGATATTCTCCATATCTCGCGAATTCCGTAGTTGATCGTTTTCCACGATAACGTCCGAGACTATCTCTAGCTTTACCTGGCACTCAACGCCTTCAGGCCCCCCTCACCGCTTCCTCACAAACTCCGCCCGCAGCACCAGCCCCTTGATCCCGTCGAACCGGCAGTCGATTTCCTGCGCATCCCCGGTCAGCCGGATCGACTTGATCACGGTGCCCTGCTTCAGCGTCCGCCCCGCGCCCTTGACGTCGAGGTCCTTGATCAGCGTCACCAATCCCCGTCGGCGAGCAGGTTGCCCACCGCGTCGCGCACTTCCACCGCGCCTTCGCTGGCGCGTTTGGCGGCGAGCTGGGCGGCCGGCAGCCATTCGCCGCTGTCCTCGTCGTAGACATAGTCCTCGTCGTCGCTGGTCATGGCGCAGGCTTTCGGTTGGGGGTGGCCATGCGGCGCGGCCGTTTGCAATCGCCGCTTGCCTGAAACGCCGCTTGCCTGCAAACTTTCGCCTTCGCCGACTTGGGAGAATGCCATGCGTGTCCACCTTCCCGCCGAAATGCAGGCCCGGCCGTTCGAGAACATCGGCCGGCATTATCCGACCCATATCGTCCACACTGCCGCGATCTATGGCACCGCGCCCTACCAGCATTCCACGCTGTCGCTGCGCGAGCTGGAAGGTGCGCGCTATCGCACGGCGCTGATCAACGGCTGCCAGACCTGCACCGCCTTTCGCGGCGAGCGCGATTTTCCCGGGCTGTTCGCCGCTTTCGACGGCGATGTCGAAAGCTCGGTCTGGTCGCACGGGCCCGCGCCGGACGAGCCCTTCTACGAGCAGATCGAGAACTGGCGCGACTGGCCCGGCTATTCGGCGCGCGAACGCCTCGCCATCCAGTACGCCGAGGGCATGGGCCTCGATCCGCACGGCATCGCCGCCGACGAGCAATTCTGGGCAGCGGCCAAGGCCGCGTTCAGCGATGCCGAAATCGTCGACATGACCTATTCGATCGGCGCCTGGATGGCCAACGGGCGCGCGCTGCACGTGCTGGGGATGGACGCAGTGTGCTCGTTCGCGCTGCCGGCGAAGGAAGCGGCGGCGGCCTGACAGGCCTCGCCGCGGTAATTGGGGGGGCAGATGACGGCAAAGACAGGTTGCGGCAAATGGCTGGACGTGGCGGCGGATTGCTGGCTGCTCGCCGCCGAGTCTACGCTGGTGGTGCCGCTGCGGCTTGCCCGACTGGCGCGGTGCGGCGGGGCCGCGGTGGACGAGGCGAAGCTGATGATCAGCGAAAAGATCGAGGCGCATGGCGCGCTGTTGCGTGACCTGGCGCAGGGGCGGCACGGCCCGGGCGCGGCGGCGGTGGCCGGCGGGGTGGTGACGCACTATCTTGAGCGGGTACGGGCAAACCGCAAGCGGCTGCTGGCCGGCACGCCGGACTAGAAGCCGGCGGCTGACCCCAGCGGCTGGACAAATCCTCACCGCTCGCCGCATAGTTGGGGCCAGAGACACCGGGAGGATCGAACCATGGACTATATTCGGGTGGCGAGCGTGTCCGACGTGGGCATGGGCCAGATCATGCCGGTCGAGGCCAAAGGCGAGAAGCTGCTGCTGACCCAGGTCGGCGCGCAGTTCTATGTGGCGCAGCGCAAATGCCCGCATCTCGGCTTCAACCTGTGCCGCGGCAGCCTCGACGGGGCGGCGGTGGTCTGTCCGCTGCACAAGGCCAAGTTCGATCTGGCCACCGGTGAGATCGAGCGCGATCCCAAGCTGCTGTTCATCCAGATGAAGGCGAAGAACAAGCTCAAGGTCTATCCGGTGAAAGTGCTCGACAGCGACATATTTGTCGGGATTTGAGTGGGGGCCGGCCGATGAGGAAATCGACGCGCGCGCTGGCCGGAATGGTGCTGCTCGACCTCCTGTTGCTCGCCGGCACCGGCTGGCTGGTCTGGCTGGTGCGATCGGGCGCTGCCAGGACTACGGTGCCATCCGGCGAAGCGATCGCCACGATCACGACCTACGGCGGCGGCGCGATCGGCGTGGTTACGGTGGTGCTCGCACTGGCTTTCGTCCACCACCGGCGCAACGGTAACTGACCGGGGAGCGCTCGATGAAAGCGCCGGAAAAATTCGACCGCTGCGAGGACTATCTCCATGAGGTAGCCCACTCGATCTGCGGATTGACAGACTTTGGCGGCGGTTACGCGCCCGGGCTTGCCGTCTGCCTCGCCTCGATGGACCGCGATCCGCTGTTCACCCCGGCGGGCCGCGAACTGGCCTGGGATGCGGTGGTGATGACCCTGGTCGCCCGCGCGATCGCCGAGGACAACTGGAAGCGGTTTCCCGAATGGCGCACTACGCCGATCGCCAAGCCGATCCTGATCACCGGCCTGCCGCGCACCGGCACCACCGCGCTGCACAAGCTGATGGGCGTGGACCCGCAGTTCCAGGGGATCGAGAACTGGATCACCGCCACGCCGATGCCGCGCCCGCCGCGCGCGCAATGGACCAGCGATCCCGGCTTTCAGCGGGCGATGCGCTGGCTGCACCAGCAGCACGCCGAATCGCCGGACATTGCCCTGGCCCACAATGTCGTCGCCGACGAACTCGACGAACAGCTCGAACTGCAACGCCAGAGCTTCGTCTCGAACCGCTGGGCCTGCACCTGGTATTCGCCCGGCTACGATGCCTGGTGGCAGAGCCAGGACGAGCAGCCGAGCTTCCTGCGCGAACTCGATCTGATGAAGCTGATCGGCTGCCACGACGAACGGCGCTGGCTGCTCAAGAACCCCGGCTCGATCGGCATGCTCGGCTGGTGGCTGGAGGCGGTTCCCGACGTCTGCGTGATCCAGACCCACCGCGATCCGGTGAAGTCGACCGCCTCGATATCGAGCACCTTGCAGCACATCCATGCCTCGTTCGAAGGCGCGGATGCCGAGCGCAGCCGGCGGCTGCTCGGCCCGCGCGAACTGGAGAAGTGGGCGGGGATGCTCGACAAGGGCGCACCGCACCGGGCCAAGAGCGAAGCCAATTTCTTCGACGTCCACCACGCGGATTTTCACGCCGACCCGATGGGCACGATCCACCGCATCTACGACCGCTTCGGCCTGACGCTGAGCGCCGAGGCGGAAGCGCGGATGCGGGCGCGGATCGCCGAGAACCCGGAAGGGCACGGTCTGCACACCTACGATCTCGACAGCTTCGGGCTGGCGCGCGGCGCGATTGTCGAGCGCTTCGCGCCACTACATCGAGCGCTATGGCATCGCGGTCGGCGGACTGAGAGGAGCACCATGAGCATTCGCCCCTGGAGACCACTACGTCGACCTGCTGCGCGCGCAGGAGCATCTGATCGGCCTCACCTGGAAGCCGGAGGACGAGCACTATCGCGCCGATTTCTACCGTCAGCTGACGATGAACTTGTCTTACGCCTATGTGCAGTATTTCCAGTCGAACCCGGATCACCCCGAATTCATGCCGCTGTGGAATTCGGTCTACCTGTTCCAGCCCAATCCCGACGACGTCTACTATTACGCCCCGCTCGACGGGCGCAAACGCTACCGCATCGTCGGGGACCGCGGCACGATCCACATGATCAACTTCCAGTTCGGCAAGGGCATGATGGGCATGGTCGAGCCGGGAGGGGGCGAGCAGCATTCGTCGTATCTCGACGGCGCGGATATCGCGGTCGATGGCGAGGGCAAGTTCGAGATACTGCTCGCGCCGGAAAGGCCCGATGGCTTCACCGGCACCTGGCATGCGATCCGCGAGGATGTCGATTGCGTCATGGTGCGCATGCGCTCCTACGACTGGGGCAAGGAAGCCGATTGCCGCATGGCGATCGAATGCCTCGACCCGCCGCTGCTCAAGCGCCGCATGAGCGTTGAGGAAATCGACGCGAAGCTAACCGGCGCTTTTACCCTGTCCGAACGGCTCAATCCGCTGTTCTACGGCTTCCAGAACCGCGTCCTCGCCAATTCCGGCAAGAATACGTTCGAGCTGGAGGCTTTCTCCGACACCGGCCTCGCCAACCAGCTCTACTGGGCCTGCGTCTACGAGGTGGCCGAGGACGAGGCGCTGATGGTCGAGACCGAGCTGCCCGAAGTCCGCCCTTACTGGAACATTCAGGTCAACGACCCTTATTTCAACGCGGTCGAGTTCGTCTACCGCCAGACCAGCCTCAACGGCCACACCGCCCGGATCGACAGCGACGGCAGGTTCCGCGCGGTGCTGGCGCACAGCGATCCCGGCGTCGCCAACTGGCTCGATACCGGGGGTTTCAGCGAGGGCACCCTGTTCGGCCGCTGGATGCAATGCAGTTCGACGCCGCTGCCTTCGGCGAGGCTGGTGAAACTGGCGGAGCTGCGCGAGCACCTGCCCGCTGATACGCAGTGGGTAACCCCGGATGAACGTGTCGAGGCGCTGCGCAAACGGCGGATCGGGGCGCAGCTCAGGCGGCGGTGGTGATCGCCGCTACATCTCCAGATAGCGGATCGGATTGCTGCCGTCCCAATCCCGGGCCGCTTCGGCGACCATTTCGAACAGCGCCACGGTGCCCGGTTCGCGCTCCAGCACTTCGATGAAGCAGCCGAGCTGGGCGCGGGCATCGAAATAGCCGAAATTCAGGGCGCCGAAACTGGCGAGATAGCCGGCCTCGATCCCCCGTTCGCGGAAGTGCTCGACTTCCGCGCCAATCGTGCCGTCCGCCCAGTAGCACAAGTGGTGAAAGCCGCTCGCGCCCGGCCGGAAACATGTCGCGATAGACGGAGGGGCCGAGGCTGTGCTGCTCGATCAGTTCGATCTGCATCTCCCCCGCCTGGGCGAAGGCGCAGCTCATTTCGAGCGGCGCGGGCCGGCCGCGATAGAGACCGTTCGACGGCGCGACGTGCGACATGACGATGAACGGGCCGGTGCTCCCGGCGCGCAGCCATTGTTGCATGGCGGCCTCGAGATCGGGAACGACGAAAGCGGTCTGGACGTATTGCCGGTCGATCATGCGGTGCATCCTGCGCAGCCGCGCCGCGCGGGTCAAGGACGCAGCCTATGCCTGTTCGGCTGGCGCAGCCGATGCAGAGCGCGGCTTCGGGCCGGGCCTCAAGCCGGGCCGGAGCAATCTGCTCGCCGCAGCTCACGCATGCGCCGTAAGTCCCCTCGCCAATGCGCTCGAGCGCCCGGTCGATCGAAGCGACTTCGCGCGATACGAGCGCAGCCTGCGCTTCGAGCGAGGCGTCGTCTTCCATTTCGACCGCCCGTTCGGATGAATCGGGATCGAGCGGTTCGGCCAGATCCCGCTCAAGGTGCTGCTGCCGCATTTTCAGTTCGGCGAGCGTTGCTTCAAGCCACGCTTTGGCGGTTTCGATCTGGGTCAATTGCGTTCTCCGCTCCATGCAAGGCATTCGCGGCCCCGCGTGACAAGTGAATGCACCGCGCGTTATGGTCCGGTCCATGATCGAGGACAAATTGCTCCGGCGCGGCGTGGTTCGCAAATGACGCTATTGATCACCGGCGGAACCGGCTTCCTCGGCTCGTACCTGACCCGCTACGCGCTGCGCGAAGGCGGCGAGGAAAGTGTTATCGTACTCGATCGCTACGCCGACAGGGCGCGGATCGCCTCGGTGCTCGACCGGGTGACGGTTATCGAAGGCGATGTCGCCGACGAGGCGACTGTCCGCGCGGCGATCGAACGGCACGGCGTCGATCGCGTGGCCCATTTCGCCTTCATCCTTGGCTCGCCTTCGCCGGGCAGGATGCTCGACTATGTCCGGGTGCAGATGCTCGGCACCGCCACGGTGTTCGAGGCGGCGCGGCTGGCCGGGGTGAAGCGGGTGCTCTACGCCAGTTCGGTCGCGGCCTATGGCAAACAGAGCGCGGCGCTGCTCAGCGAAGACCTCGTTCCCAATCCCGATAACCCCTATGGCGCGGCCAAGGTCTGGGGCGAAAGTCTCGCCGCGCATTATACCGATCAGCTCGGGCTCGATGCGGTCACCGTCCGGTTCGGCTCTACTTATGGGATGGGGCGGGCCTGGCGCGGCTCCTATGCCTCGGGCTTGCTCGATCCGCCCACCAGTACCCATTACATGGCGCGGTTCGAGCAAGCGGCGCGCGGACAACCGATCGTCATGCCGAAGGGCGACGCCATGGCCGACTGGACCTATGCCGCCGACGCGGCGCAGGCCGCGTGGCTGGCGCTGACCGCGCAGCGCCTGCCGCACCGGCTCTACAATGCCGGCGCCGAACGGCGGGCGGTGGGTGAATTTACCCAAGCGATGCGCGATTTGCTGCCCGATGCGGAAATCGCCGTATCGAAGGTCGAAACTCCGGGCCACGCTCATGCGCCGCTCGATGCGACGCGGCTGCGCGAGGATCTGGGCTTTGCGCCGAAATACGCATTGCAAGCAGGGCTCGCCGACTACCTCGAGTGCATCCGGACTTTCGATGCCTATGCCGGCTGAAGCTTGGATTCCGCCACGTTGATCACGCCCTCCCGCGCCAGCCGATCGATCTCCGGCGTCGTCAAGGCCAAGGTCGCGGAACACTTCGCGGGTATGGGTGCCCGGGCCTTCGTAGGGCAGGCCGAAGACGCAGGGCGTATCCGAAAACTTCACCGCCGGGGCATGGCGCCAGTATCGGCCATCGGGCGCGTCCTTGACGAATTCAACGCTTCGGGTCTCGACCATGAAGCCGATGGCTTTCGGGTTGCGGGTCTTCGTGCAGGAAGCGGACATGGCCGGTTCGGTCCGCCCGGACGCAGCCGATATCGGCCTTGGTGAGTTCGGCTTCCCATGCCTCGGCGGACTTGGTCATGAACACAGGTTCCAGCAGCGCGCCGAGTTCCGCCTTGTGCTCCAGCCGTTCCTTCCAGCTGTCGAAGCGTTCGTCCGCCAGCAGGTCGGTCGCGGCCCAGCGCCTGGCACAGCAGCGCGAACTCCGCATCGAACCGCGCGGCGAGGAACACCCAGCCCTCGGCGCATTCGTAGAGCCGGTAGCGTGCCTCTAGCCCGAGCTGGTCCTTGCCGGGAACCTGCCGCGGCGGCTTGCCCTCGTAGATCAAGGCATCGTCCGAATTGCAGGTGACGTTCGAATTCATCATCGAGGTTTCGATGTATTGCCCCTTGCCGGTCAGCACCCGCGCGGCGAGGCCGAGCATGATGCCGGTGGCGACGCCGCTGCCGCCGATCGGATCGGGCGACTGGTCGCCCTTGGGCACATTGCCTTCGCCCGACTGGAACACCGAATTGCCCGAAAACGCGCCCATGGTGGGGTTGAACGCGGCGCGGAAGCGGTCCGGGCCGACCGAGCCATAGGAACCGGCATAGACATAGACCAGATCGGGCTTGATCGCTTTCAGCGTCTCGTAGTCGATCTTCAGCCGGTCGGGCACGCCGGGGCGGTAGTTGTGCATGACCACGTCGGCCTTGCGCACCATCTCGTAGAACAGCTTGAGGCCTTCCTCGCTCTTGAGGTTGAGGCCGATGTTCTTCTTGCCCTGGAAGGCGCGGATCATGTTCTCGTTGAGCGGCATGCGGCGATAGGGATCGCCCGAAAGCGGCTCGACCTTGATCACCGTCGCGCCGAGATCGGCGAGCAAGCGCCCCGCCGAACGGCGCGGCGAGCCAGCTCGCGCATTCGAGCACGACGATGCCTTCGAGCGGCTTGCGGGATTGCCGCCGGTGGGGACCACCTTGGGCGGTGCCAGCGGCAGCTGCGCCAGCACCTCGGCGGTATGCTGCCCCGGCAGCGGCGCGGGCCGGGAAATCCGCGCCGGGCGTTTCGCTCATCTTGGCGAAGGGGCCGAGCTGCTTCATCCGGCCGACGCGCGGATCGTCGACCTCGATGACGTGGCCATTGGCGACGAATTGCTCGTGCGCCATCGCCTCCTGCGTCGTCTGCATGATCTCGCCGGCGCAGTCCGGGTTCTGGCGGTAGATTTCGCGCCATTCGTCGGCGGTCTTTTCGCGGAATGCCGCGAAGATCAGCTTGTTGAGCGCGATGCGGTCCTCGTTGCTCGGGGATCGCCGGTGCGGTCTTGTAGCGCTCGTCCTCGCGGATCCAGGAAAAGCCGATCGCGTCGATCCAGGCGTCGAACAGGTCCTGCTGGATATGCGAATGCATGATCCAGCGGCCATCCTTGGTCTGGAGGCAGATCTGGCTGGGGTTGGCGGTTTCGGGATCGCTCTCGTGCCGGTCGGCGGTCAGCTCGCCGCGCGCGACCGCTTCCTTCGACAGCTCGCCGGGATAGAGATCGGGCGGGAATCTCGCTGCCCCTCGAACTTGCGCCAGTTGTTGTTCGGTGCGCCGGCGCCCGACAGCAGCGTGCCTTCGAGCTTCTGCCCGCGTCCGGTCATCGCCCGAACCCGCAGCGCCGCGACCAGCGCCTGGAACGGTGAACATCGCGGTATGGTAGGAAATGTCGTTGATCGCACGGAAAGTCGGCGCGCATGTGCTGCCAGCCGATCTGGTCGCGCATCCGGCCAGAGCGCGCATTGACCACGCCGTCGGAGATTCTGAGGTCGCGCAGCGGCCCTTCCTGGCCGAAAGCGGAAAGCGAATGGTAGATCAGCGCGGGATTGACCGGGCGTACATCCTCGTAGCCGAGCCCGAGCGCGGCGGCTTCGCCAGGTCGCAGGCTCTCGATGAAAATGTCGGCGCCCAGCAGCAGCTGGCGCGCTTGATTTCGCCCTTCCTCGCTGTCCCAGTCGAGCGCGACGCTGTGCTTGCCGCGCTGCCACAGCAGGTAGGCGGGATGCTCCCACATCTGGTCGCCGCCCGGCGGCTCCAGCCGGATCACTTCGGCGCCGAAGTCGGCGAGAATCATGGTCACCAGCGGTCCGGCCATGCCCTGGGTCAGATCGACCACCCGGATGCCGGCGAAAATCTGCGTCATCTGTATCTCTCCCGATATGCGGCTGCAGCCGGTCGTAGCGCCGCTTCATGCAGGAGCGCACGAGGTAAGTGACAAATCGGTTCTTTGTGCAGGCACCATTGGCCCAACGAGAGAGCTTGCGGCCCTGCGCGCGGAGCCGCCTGGGGATGCCATGAGCCGGAACGGCCGATACGATGTCATTGTGGTGGGCGCTGGGCTCGACCGGCTGCGCGCTGGCGGCGCGGCTGTCCGAAGACCCCGCGGCGCACAGGTGCTGCTGGTCGAGGCCGGGCCGCGCTTCGCCGGGCATCGAGGGCCTATCCGCCCGAGCTGCGATACGGCGGCATGTTCGGCGCCGGGGTAGCCGGGCCATCCCAACAACTGGAACTTCGACGCCAACCTGCGCAAGGGCGTGCGCCAGCCGCTGCCGCGCGGCAAGGTCGTCGGCGGATCGAGCGCGGTGAACGGCACGATCTTCAGCCGGGGCCTGCCCGAGGATTTCGACGGCTGGAGCCGCCGGCGGCAATCCGGCGTGGAGTTACGACGAAGTCCTGCCCTTCTTCGTCAAGCTCGAGCGCGGATCGCGACTTGACCGGCGCGCACCACGGCGCCGGCGGGCCGATCCCGGTCAGCCGGGTCAGGCCAGGCCGAATGGACGCCGGTCTCCTCCGCCTTCGCCGCCGCCTGCGCCGAGTCTCGGTTTTGCCGAGGACGCGGATGTCAACGCGCCGGGCTCGCTCGGCGTCGGCGCGCTGCCGCTGAACAATGTCGAGGGCGTGCGGATCAACAGCGCGATGGCCTATCTCGATCCGGCGGCGGAGCGGCCGAATCTGACGGTCATGCCCGATACCCTGGTCGAGCGGGTGCTGATCGAAGGCGCGCGGGCCACCGGCATCGCCGCGCGGCGCGGCGGCGAGGCGATCGAGCTCCACGCCGGCGAAGTGGTGCTGAGCGCGGGCGCGGTGAAATCGCCGCATCTGCTGATGCTCTCGGGCGTCGGGCCGGGCGAGGTCCTCGCCGCCGCCGGCATCCGCGTGGTCCACGAAATGCCGCAGGTCGGCCGCAATTTCACCGATCACTGCACCGTCCATCTGCCGATGCGGGTGCGCGGCGACGAGCGGATGAATGTCGATCCGGCCCGGCGGGCGATGACCGAAGTTGCGCTGCACTACACCGCGGAAGGCTCCAGAGTGCACAGCGACATGATGCTGATGCAGAACGTCGTGCCGATCAATGTCGCGGCCTTGCAGCAGGCGAGCCTGTTCGAGAAGCTGCGCGGCCTCGCCAAGGGCGTGGCGCAGCTCTCCTGGGCCAAGCTCGGCGATCAGCTGCTGCGGCAATGGGACCTCGCCATCACCATCATCCTGATGCAGGGCAACAGCCGGGGCGAGATTTCGCTCGCCTCCGCCGATCCCGCCGCCGCGCCGGTGCTCGATTACCACTACCTCGACGATGCCGAGGATGTGCGGCGGCTGCGCGAGGCGGTGCGGCTGGCGGCGCGGATCGTCGCCAGCGAGCCCTATCGCGCGATCGGGGCCGAGCGCAGCATCCTGAGCGACGCGGTGCTCGCCTCCGACTATGGCGCTCGACGAGCACCTTGCGCCGCATGCGGCACCTCGATCCATATGGCGAGCAGCTGCCGGATGGGCACTTCAATCGACAATTCGGTGGTCGACCAGCACCTGCCGGGTGCACGGCATCGCCAATCTGCGCGTCGTCGATACTTCGATCATGCCCACGGTGGTGCGGCGCTGTCCCGAACGCCACCGCGATGATGATCGGCGAGCGCGCGGCGGCGTTTTTCGGCTGAACCGGGAAGAGGAGCGGACATGTGCACAAGCTTTACCTTCGGCGAACTGCCTGCGCCGCCCCCAGCGCGGTGCTCGAGGAGCTGCGCGGCTACGAAGTCGCCTGGCTCGCCGATTCGATGGACGCTCAACCTGATGGACCGGGCGATCCGCGCGGTCTGGGCGGGCATGCCGCGCATGGCCGGGCCGGCGGTGACGGTGACCCTGCCGGGCAGCGATTTCATGATGATCGCCGAAGCGCTTACCACGGTGCGGCCCGGCGACGTGCTGGTGATCGACGCGCGCGGCGATTGTTTGCGCGCGGTCTGGGGCGAATATTTCAGCGGCTGGGCGCAGGGGTTCGGCCTCGCCGGCGTGGTGATCGACGGAGCGACGCGCGACGTCGGCGATATCGGCGCGATGCGACTTTCCGGTCTTCGCTCGCGGCACGACGCTCGCGCAAGCCGACGATGACCGGGCCGGGCGAAGTCAATGTGCCGGTCAGCTGCGGCGGAGTCTGCGTGCGTGCCCGGGCGACATCGTGGTGGCGGACGAGGAAGGCGGATCGTCGTGCCCTTGCGCCATCTCGACAACGTGCTCGCGAGCGTGCGCCTGACCGCGGCACGCGAACGGGTCTCACAATGGCGCAGTTTTGGCGATCGCGAGGACTATCTCGCTTTCTTCGGCAAGAGTTTCGGCCCGCAGATCGCCAAGCTGCGCGGCGAATGAGGGAGAGGAAATATGCGGATATCGACGCGCAAATTCACGATGTCGGGCCGTTCTGGGACTGGCAGGGCGAGAGCGCCGGAGCTCCGGCACAAGATCATGGGCGAAGTGACTATCGCCTATCTCGACGCGCTCGGGGTGGACAGCGTGGTGATGTTCCCCGGCGGCCATGACGAGGATGCCGATTGGCTGGCGAGGGAACTGCCCGATCGTTTCAAGTACGTGCCGCATATCTCGCCCGACGATCGGATGTCGATGCCGTGGTGCGCGCGGCGCGAGGCAAAAAGGGCGTCGCCGGACTTGCGCGCGCTGATCGGCTGGCCGCTCGACGGGAGCGAAGTGAAGCGGCTCGAAGCGGGCGCCTGGGATCCGGTGTTCGCCGCCTGCTCGCAGCATGGGGTGCCGCTGTTCCTGTTCATCACCGGCTGGCTGGAGAAGGCCACGGGCATCGCCGCGCGCTTTCCCGGGCTGAAGCTGATCGTCGATCACCTCGGCCTGCGCCAGCCGCCGCTCGATCGGCCCGACGATCCACCCTTCGCTAGGCTGCCGCAAGTGCTCGATCTCGCGCAGTTCCCCGAACGTCCACGTCAAGCTCTGCGGTCTCCCCGCGCTGTCGCGGCGAGGCGCTTTCCTTATCGCGATACCGCAGCCGGCCTTGCGCGCGATTACCGACGCTTTCGGCGCGGAGCGCCTGCTGTGGGCGAGCGACACCACGCGTTTCGCCGGGCGCATCGGCATCGGCCGCTTCCAGAACCCGGTAACGCTCGGCGATTATCCGGGCAAGCACCGCTACGCCGAATCGCTGCTCTACATCCGCGAGAGCGAAGTGCTCTGCGGCGGCGGAGAAGCAGGCGATTCTCGGCGGTGCGGCGGCGCGGGTGCTGGGCTGGGGCTGACCTATTTCGCCCTCGGCCCGTCCTCTCGCCGCGGTGTCGCGATCGAGTGGATCAGCTCGCCGCGATTTTCGATACCGTTGCGGCGTTTCATCATTTCGAGCGCCGCTTCGCCGCCCATGATGTGTACCGGTTCCTTGCCCAGCGCGGCGAAGGCTTCCTCGACGACATCGTCCGGGCTTTGCGCCGCGCCGATGTCGTACCCGGCGCGGACCATGAAGGGCGTCGCGGTGAAATTGACCACCAGGTGAAGCACGTCGATGCCCATCGGCTTGCATTCCGCCCATACCGCTTCGGTCCAGAGCCGGCTGAAAGCCTTGACTCCGCAATAGGTCGCCAGCGTGGCCGAGCCGAGATAGCTGGCGGTCGAACCGGTCATGACCAGGCCGCCGCGCCCGCGCGGCTGCATCAGCGCGCCGTAGTGGTGGAGAAAATCGGCCTGGTTGATGACGTTGACGCCGATCAGGTCGCGGTAGGCCTGCTTGTCCAGCTCGATGAAGTTGCCGCGGATCTTGTTGGCGCCGGCGTTGTAGAACAGGAAGCCGACTTCGATGTCATCGGTTAGCTTGCATGCCTGCTCAATGGCGTCGTAGCTTGCGAGGTCGATCGATCCGGTGCGCACTTCGACGCCGTATTTCGCGCGAATGCCGGCGGCGGTTTCCTCGAGCGCATCGGCCTTGCGTGCGATCAGCACCAAATTGATTCCTTCGCCGGCTAGCTTGCGCGCCACCGAGGCGCCAATTCCTTCCGAACCGCCGGTGATTACCGCCCATGGGCCGTATTTGTCCTTCAGCATGCTCTCTCCCGCGGGGTCTCTGCCCCAGCCTATGGTCAGGTGGGTGTAGGGTATCGGCCAAGGTGCTATGTGTCCACGATTGTCGGCTGCCGGGTCAACCGCGCTCCGGCCGCATCGCCGCGGCGGCGAGGCTTTCGGCTTCGACCAGCAGTTCGTCGTCGGCCATCCCGGCGGGCAGGCTCTCGCGCCCGAGCATCGAGAGCACCGGCACGGCGAGCGGGCTGACCCGGTCGAGGTGCACATGATCGATCTCGCGGCCCGCCCGTTCGAGCACCTGGGCGACCCGCGCGACATCGGTCAGACGGGCGCGGGCGTCGGCCCAGGCGGCTTCGATCAGCAAGTGACCGGGCTCGTACTTTTGCAAGACGTCAAAGATGAGGTCGGTCGAAAAAGTAACCTGCCGGCCCGACTTTCGCCCAAATTTCCCTTGGCCCGGGTGCTGGCGCTCGACCAGGCCGGATATCACCGCCACCTCGCGGAAGGCGCGGCGCAGCAGATAGCTCTGCTGCACCCAGTCGACGAATTCGTGCGCCAGAATGTCGGGCGATAGCAAGGTCGCCGGATCCTCGACCGGTTTGAGGCCCCAGATCGCCAGCGCATAGTCGTTGGCGACGAAGCCGAGCGGCGCGAGCCCCTTGTCCTCCATCCGCCGGGTGATCAGCATGCCGAGCGACTGGTTCGCGTTCCACCCCTCGAAGGTGTAATAGGCGGTGTATTCGAAGGCCCCGTGCGGGAAGCTTTCGACCAGCAGCCGCCCCGGGCCGGGCAGGTGCGAGCGCCAGTCCTGCACTTCGAGCCATTCGCGCAGATCGTCGGGGAACCGCGCCCAGCCCGTCCGGTCGGCACAGCAGGCGCTGGACCCGTTCGCCCAGATGCGTGGTCAGCGGCATGCGCGCGCCCATGTAGCTGGGGATTGTCGCCGATTTCTTCGCCGCGCGCACAATCAGTTCGGACTCGCGCAGCGCCTCGACTTCGAGGTCCATGCCGGCGAAGCGGAAGGTGTCGCCGGGCTTGAGCCCCGCGCCGAACATCTCCTCCACCCGTCCGAGCGAGCGACCGTTTTTGAAGCGCACTTCGAGCATTTCGGCATCGACAATGATGCCGGCATTCATCCGGTGCTGGTGGGCGCGCTCGGGATGGGCGAGTCGCCAGGTGCCGTCCTTCTCGCGCACGATGCGGCGGAAGCGGTCGTAGGCGCGCAGCGAGTAGCCCCCAGTGGCGACGAAATCGAGCACCCGCGCGAATTGCTCCTCGCCCAGCCAGGCATAGGCCAGCGACGAGCGCACCTCGGCGAGCAGCTCGGCTTCGCGAAAGGGCCCGGCGCAGGCCACGGCCATGACGTGCTGCGCCAGCACGTCGAGCCCGCCGGGGCGGAAGTCCTCGCCGTCGCGCTGGCCCTCGTCGACCGCTTCCGCCGCCGCGAAGGCTTCAAGGAATTCGAAACGGTTGCCCGGCACCAGCAGCGCCTTGCTTGGGCAGTCGAGCCGGTGGTTGGCCCGGCCGATCCGTTGCAACAGCCGCGAGCTGCCCTTGGGCGCGCCCATCTGCACGACCAGATCGATATCGCCCCAGTCGACGCCGAGATCGAGGCTGGCGGTGCAGACCAGCGCGCGCAGATCGCCCCGCGCCATCGCCCCTTCGACCTTGCGCCGCGCCTCTTTCGACAGCGAGCCGTGGTGGATGCCGATCGGCAGCTTTTCCTCGTTGGCATTCCACAGCAGCTGGAACAGATACTCGGCAAGAAAGCGGGTGTTGGCGAAGACCAGGGTGGTCCTGTGCGCGCGGATCTGCGCGTAGAGCTGCGGGATCGCCCAGCTGGCGGCATGACCGGCCCAGGGGACGAGGCCGGCTTCGGGCAGCAGGATCTCGACTTCGGGCTCCGCGCCTTTCTCGCCTTCGACCAGCGCGACGGTTTCGATCTCGCCCCAGGGTGCGAGCCAGGCGCGAAATTGCTCGGGATCGGCGAGCGTGGCGGAAAGCGCCGCGCGCCGCATCTCCGGCGCCAGCGCCTGCAACCGCGTAAGCGACAGCGCCAGCAAATCGCCGCGCTTGCCGGTGGCGAAGGCGTGGACTTCGTCGATCACCACCCGCCTGAGCGTGGCGAAGAGCTGAGCGGCGTCGGGGTAGGACAGCAGCAGCGACAGCGATTCGGGCGTGGTCAGCAGCACATGCGGCGGCCGCGCGCGCTGGCGCGCCTTGCGATTCGATGGGGTATCGCCGCTGCGGGTCTCGACCCGGATTGGCAAGCCGATCTCGTCTATCGGCGCCATCAGATTGCGCTGGACGTCGTGGGCGAGCGCCTTCAAAGGCGAGACGTAGAGGGTGTGGAGCCCTTCAGGCGGCGAAGCACCGCCCAACCGCTCGGCCGTAAAATGCGCCAGAGTCGGGAGGAAACCCGCAAGCGTCTTGCCTGCCCCGGTATCGGCGACCAGCAGTGCATGCTTGCCGGCATCCGCCGCGGCCAGCATCTCCAGCTGATGCCGCCGCACCCGCCAGCCGCGCGCGGCGAACCATTGGGCGAGTTGGGCGGGGAGTGCGCTCGATGCGGCCATTGCCATTGAGACTAGCACGGCTTTGTCAGCCGCTGACGAAGAAGATGGACGCCGAATGGGCGTGCAACAATCTCCCGAACGTTAGTTCCGCACGATCAATGGCCCGCCTGCTCGCCGCGTTCCAGCCCACTCGCCGCCAACTGCGCGTCGATCTGCGCCATTAGCCGGTCGAGCCCTGGCTGGTCCGAACTCTCCGCCCGCGCCACCAGCACGTCCTGGGTGTTCGAGGCGCGCAGCAGCCACCAGCCGTCGGGGGTCGAAACCCGCACGCCATCGGTCGCATCGACATCGGCGCCGGCAGCGGCCAGTCGCTCGGCTACTTCCACCACCACCGCGAACTTGCGGCTCTCGTCGACCTGGAAGCGCAGCTCGGGGGTGTTGACCAGCGCCGGCATTTCCCCGCGCAGCTGGGTGACCGACTTGCCTAGCCGCACCGATGCGGCGATCAGGCGAATGGCGGCGTAAAGCGCGTCGTCGAAGCCATAGTACTGGTGGGCGAAAAACACGTGCCCGCTCATCTCTCCGGCGAGCGGCGCGCCTGTTTCCTTCATTTTGGATTTAATCAGGCTGTGTCCGGTTTTCCACATAAGCGGCTGTCCACCCAGCGCTGACACTTTCTCGAATAGAGCCCGCGAAGCCTTAACATCGGCGATAATCGTCGATCCGGGCATCTGGCGCAGGAGGTCTTCGGCGTAGATCATGAGCAACTGGTCGCCCCAGATCACCCGGCCCTGGCCGTCGATGGCGCCGATGCGGTCGCCGTCGCCGTCGAAAGCCAGTCCGAAGTCGAGCTTCTTGGCCGCGACCAGCGCCTTCAGATCGGCCAGATTCTTCTCCTCGGTGGGGTCCGGATGATGGTTCGGGAACGTCCCATCCACTTGGGTGAAGAGAAGATGGTGTTCTCCGGAAAGCTTTTGCGTCAGCAGTTCGACGGCGGGGCCGGCGGCCCCATTGCCCGTGTCCCAGCCGATGCGGAAGGCGGAAAGCCGGTCCTCGCCGATCCCCGCCAGTCCTTCGACGAGGCGATCGACATAGGCGAGGAGGACCTCGCGGCGCTCATGCTTGCCCTCTCCCGCGAGCCAGTCGCCCCGCTCCGCCAGGTTCCCGAGCTCAAGGATATCCGCGCCATAAAACGGGCGTCCGAACATTACCATTTTGAAGCCATTGTAATTGGCGGGATTGTGGCTGCCGGTTATCTGAATGCCGCCCTGCACATCATCGGCTGACGCTTCGGCGTAATAGAGCATCGGCGTCGGCCCCATGCCGACCCGGACGACATCGACGCCGCTGGCATTGAGCCCTGCGACCAGCGCCTCTTCCAGCATCGGCGAGGACAGCCGTCCGTCGTAACCGACCGCCACTTTCGATCCTCCCTGCCGCCGCAACAGCGTGGCGAAGCCGCGGCCAATCGCGCGGGCGTCGTCCGGCCCCAGGGTTTCGCCGATGACGCCGCGGATGTCGTATTCGCGCAGGACCGTGGGGTGGAATGTGTGGGTCATGGGGTCTTTCATGTGCCGTCGGGCAGTTCGTCGATCAAAAGGTCGCGCGCGGCATTGGCTTCGTGAACTTGCCCATTGGTGCCGCCGCGATCGGGATGGACCATGGCGAGCAGCCGCTTGTGCGCTTCGACGATCTCCTGCCGCGACGCTTCGCCGCGCACGCCCAGCAGCTTGCGGGCGCGAAACACCGCTTGCGAGCGGGTCGATCGGGTCTTGAGGAACTGCCACGGCCAGCGCCCGGTGACGATCCGGCAGCCGACCACCGCGAGCAGGAGGAACCAGACGATCCTCATGCCTGGCCGGCCAGCTCCAGTTCGGCCTGCGGCTTGGCCGGCATCGGCAGATTGAGACCGGCGATCAGCGTGCGCAATTCCTGCCGCGCGACAAGATGGCTGGTGCCGAGTTCGCCGAGCTGGCCCTTGTCGAGCAGGGTCAGCCCCGATGGGAACAGTTCGCGGTAGATCACCCGCTCGGACAGGCCCTGGGCGACGCGAAAGCCGACGCGCTTCGACAGTTCGGTCAGCGCCCCATCGAGTCGCCGCTGGTTGCGCGCCTCAAGGTGATGGGTGCGGTTGCGAACCACCACCCAGTCCATTTCGCGCCGCTTTTCCGTGATCGTCGCCATCGCCCGCTTCTTGCGCGCTTCCCAGATCAGTTCGGCGTAGAACGACAGGCGGCGAACCTTGAAGCTTTCGGCATCAACCTGGCCGATCAGATCGAAATCGACGAAACTGTCGTTGAGCGGGGTGACCAGCGTATCGGCTTCGGTGGCGACGTGGCGGGCGAAGGGGTCGTCGCGGCCGGGCGTGTCGAACAGCAGGAAGTCCATGCCTTCCGCGAATTCCGCCGAGAGCGCGTCGAGTTCGGCGACAGAGGTGCCCTCGAACACGGCAAAGCGCGCGCCGGGCAGGCGGATGTTGCGCCGCTTTTCGGTCTCGGCGCGGTTTTCGAGATAGCGGTGCAGCGTGCGCTGGCGCGGATCGAGATCGATCGCCGCCACCCTGGCCCCCTGATAGGCCAGCGCGACCGCGACATGGACAGCGGTCGTCGATTTGCCGGTGCCGCCCTTTTCATTGGCGAAGACGATGCGATGCGCAGACACGGTTCGGGTTTCGCTTTCATGGACACTTGCCGCCCGCGCCGCGCCGGCGCTAGGCTCTTGCCGCTTTATCCAAGGGGCAGCATGCATGCAAATCGTCGAGACGCTCGATCCACTGCGCCGTGCCGTTCTGGCGCTGAGGCGAGACGGGCCGCTGGCGTTGGTCCCGACGATGGGGGCGCTGCACGAAGGGCACCTAACCTGGTGCGCGCGGCCAAAGCGGCGTGCGGCGCATGTCGCCGTCTCGATTTTCGTCAATCCGCGCCAGTTCGGCGCCGGCGAGGACCTGTCGTCCTATCCGCGCCCGCGGGCCCGCGATCTTGCCATGCTTGAGGCCGAAGCATGTCTCGCTGGTCTGGGCGCCGACGGTGGAGGTCATGTATCCGCCGGGCTATGCCACCAACGTGTCGGTTTCGGGCGTCAGCGAGGGATTGTGCGGCGCGGCGCGGCCCGGCCATTTCGACGGGGTGGCGACAGTGGTGGCGAAACTGTTCAACCAGGTCCGTCCCGACCAGGCCTTTTTCGGCGAGAAGGACTGGCAGCAGCTCGCGGTGATCCGCCGCATGGCGCGCGATCTCGATCTCACGCGGCCGTTCGCCGGCGCCATCATCGGCGTGCCCACGGTGCGCGAGGCCGACGGGCTGGCGATGTCTTCGCGCAACGCCTATCTGACGGCGCAGGAACGCGCCCAGGCGGCGGCGCTGCCGCGCGCGATGCGTGAGGCGATCGGCGACATCGAAAGCGGCGGGGACATTGCCGCAGCCCTCGCCGCGCTCGAAACAGCACTGCTCGCAGGCGGTTTCGCTTCGATCGATTATGCGCGAATTGTGCGACGCTGAAAGTCTCGCCCCGCTCGACCGCGACTTGGCGGACGGCCCGCGCGGCTGCTGGTCGCGGCGCGGATCGGCAAGGCGCGCCTGATCGACAACATGGCGGTCGCGGCCAGGCCTGCGCGGCAGTAAAATATTGCCACGCCAAGTCCCGATGCTGCATGAACCCGGGCGAAAAACACGAAGGATTTGAAGGTGAGCGTAACTGAAACGGCTGGGGTCGGCCCCTATCTCGACGAGCACGGTCATCTGACCACGGAAGCGACTTTCGCCGACATTCGCATCAGGGAGAATCCCTGGCCGTTCTACACAGCCATGCGCCGCGACGATCCGGTGCATTTTGATCCCGCTATCGAGATGTACCTGGTCTCGCGCTACGAGGATATGCAAGCGGTCCTGTCCGATCCGATCGCCTATTCGGTCAAGCACGGCTACGAGGAGCAGCACGCCAAAGGCTTCGAGGAGGAATTCAAGGCGATTGTCGAGCGCGACGGCGGCGGCTCGTTCAAGGACGCGATCATGAGCGATCCGCCCTACCACACCCGCATCCGCAAGCTGCTCGAAAGCGCCTTCACCGCGCACCGGGTGAAGACGCTCGAGCCGGAAATCCGCAAGATCGCCGCCGAGATCATCGAGGGCGTCGCGGATCGTGGAACGGCCGACGGGGTGAGCGAGATCGCCCGGCCCTTCACCATTCGCGTGATCTGCAAGCAGCTGGGCTTCGAACACATCGATCCGGCCCAGGTGATCGCCTGGTCGAAAGCGGCGGTCGCGCAGATCGGTCGGATGCAGGACCGCGCGCAGATGCTCGAGAACGCCCGGCTCTATTGCGAGCTGCAGCAATTCCTGATCGGCCTGATCCGCGAGCGCGAGGTTACGCCGGCCGAGGACATGATTTCCGACATCGTCCACGCCCGGCTCGACGACGACGAGAACCCCAGGCTCGATTTCGGCGAGATCGTCTCGCTCGCCCGCACGCTGATGGTCGGCGGCAACGACACCACCGGAACGGCGGTTTCGAACCTGCTGCTGGCGCTGGCGACCCGCCCGGAAATCCGCGCGAGCCTTGAGCAGGCTGCCGGTGACGACCGGGCGATGAACCGCTTTGTCGAGGAGTTTCTCAGGATCGAACCGCCGGTTCAGGGTCTGTCGCGGATGACGACGAAGGAAGTCGTGCTCGGCGGCAGGACCTTGCCCAAGGGCGCGCATCTGCTGCTGCTCTACAGTTCGGCCAATATGGACGAGAACGCATTTCCGCATCCGCGCGAGTTCGATACGGCGCGGCCCAACCTTGGCCGCAATGTCACTTTCGGCGGCGGCGCCCATCGCTGCGTCGGCATCGCGCTGGCGCGGATGGAAGTGAAAGTGGCGGCCGAAGAGATCATCCGGCGGCTCGACAACTTCAAGCTGGCCTTGCCGGTGGACGAGCTCAAATGGCTGCCCGACGTCTCGCTGCGCGCGGTCGATAGCCTGCCGATGACGTTCACGCGCCGGAGTGCTGGCTGATGGCAAACGAACTCGCAGGGAAAGTCGCGGTGATCACCGGCGGCGCCAAGGGCCTGGGCGCGGCGACGGCGGAGCTGTTCGTCGAAGAGGGCGCGCGGCTCGTCATCGGCGATCTCGACGAGGCCGGGGCGGAGCTGGCCGCTCGCCTCGGCGGCGATTGCCGGTTCCTCAGGACCGATGTCGCCGATGCCGCCCAATTGCAGGCGCTGGTCGATCTTGCCGTCGAGCACTTCGGGCACCTCGACATTATGGTCAACAACGCCGGCCGGCCGAGCCCGATCGTCCGCTTGCTCGACGATACGCTCGATCAGTTCGATGCGGTGATGCATGTCAATGTGCTGGGCGTCATGCGCGGAACCCAGATGGCGGCGCGCGCAATGGCGAAGACTGGCGGCGGCTCGATTATCAACACGTCGTCGATCGCCGGCACTCACCCCAGCTTTGGACTGCCGATCTACCGGGCGTCGAAAGCCGCGGTCGTCCAGTTCACCAAGATGGCGGCGATCGAGCTGGGCGAACATGGCGTCAGGGTGAACTGCCTGGTTCCCGGCCAGATCGAGACCGGGCTGATCCGGCAGGCGCTGGCAAACGATATCGATGAGGCCAAACTCGATCGCTACGAGGCCGCGACGCGGCAGATCATGTTCGCCAGCCAGCCGCTCAAGCGCCGCGGCCAGCCGCGCGACGCCGCCGAGGCCGCGCTGTTCCTGGCGAGCGAGCGCTCGGCCTATGTCACCGGCGCGATCCTTCCGGTCGACGGCGGCATCAGCGCGGGCGACGCGGTGAACCACGTTGAGCAGTTCGAAAACGCCCGCAAGCTGCTCTCGGACTGACGCCTCTATTTGAGTTTCGGCACGGTCGAAAACGCCTCCACCTCGGCTTTCCGCGCGGGCGTGGGGCCGAAGCCGATATCCTCGATCGGCCAGTCGAGCCCGGCGCTGGCGATCCGCGAGGCGGCGGCGAGCTTCGGTTCCTCGACGCCGCCGATAAAGCCGTCGATCAGGCGCTGGTAGTTGCTGATCAGGCCTTCGATCATATTGGACAGCCGCATGAATTTGAACCCGGGGGCATGCAGGCCTTCCTGCTGGCGCGGGATATTGCGGAAGTCCTGCTGGGTGATCGGCGGCAACCGGGGATCGTCGAGCGCGACCCGCTCGGCGGGCAGCAGCCGGGGCCGCTTTTCATCCGCCGGATAGAGGATCAGCGAGGCCTCTTCGAACAGGCAGGTCTCGGCGGTGAGCGGCCGGATGCGGTACATGGTCATGTTGCCGTACTGGGTCAGCAGGAAATAGTTGGGAAAGACGAAGCGCCGCAAGGGATCGGGATGGGCGGCGAGTTCGTTGAGATCGGGCACCGGCACACCCCGCTCGCGTCCGCGCCGGGTGATTTCCGCGTTCACGCTGTGGAAGAAGTGACCGATCGCCTCGGACGGATCGTCGGGAAGGTCGAGCGTATCCTTCAGGTCTTTCATCACCGCGACATCGCTGGCGTGGACCATTCCGGCCATGCCCTCGCTCAGTACCGAGCTCATCGTGACCAACCGTTCGATCGCATCCCTTGAACCAAGCCTCGCCGCCCCGGTGGGCGCGGCTGAGGTTGGCACCGGCACATAGGGGTCCATGCCCGGCAGCAGCACCGCCTGCAGCTCGGGATGGGTGCGCATGACATGCAGGCCTTCCATGAAGGCTTCCATGGCCAGCTTCCAGTTGGCCGGAACCACCGCCTCGAGCCGCCATTCGATCTTGAGATCGGCGACGTTGTGCGGATCGAGACGCCGGGCGATCGGTCCGATATAGTCGAGCAGAGGCGCGGCATCGGCGTCGAAATTGATGAAAGCGCAGCCGCCCCACAGCTCCACCCTCACCGGTACGAGGTCGAGTTCGTCGGGGTTGAGGCTCTCCTCGCTGAACAACTGCCTGCCGTGAATGAACGTGTTGCGTCCATCGATGTCATAGCGCCAACCGTGGAAGGGACAGGTGAAGCCGCTGCCTTTCGCATTGCCGCACCCGTCGGCAAGCTTCATGCCGCGATGGACGCAGGCATTGTGGAACGCCTTCACTCCGTCCGCGGTCCTGACGAGGATCACGGATTTGTCGAGGATCTTGTACTCGATCCAGTCGCCGATCTCGGGAATTTCCTCGAGCCGGCAAGCGTTTTGCCAGACGCGCGGCCAGAAATATTCGTTTTCGAGCCGGAAGAATTGTTCGTCGTAGTAGCGCTCCTTGGGAATGCGCTCGGGATTGGTGATCGCGAAGGGTACTTCCCGCATTGCCTTTTCCTCAGTCTCTGGTCGCCGGGTCGTAGGGCTGGGCGCCGTCGAAGATTTCAAGACCGCCATAGCCGATGATCGAGGCGTGGACGCCCGCCATGACTTCGTCCCAGCGCTCGGCGAGCATGTCGATGGTAAGATTGGGATCCATGAAGCCCTCGGTCTGGGCGAGGTAGACGCGCCTGGCCATGCCGGCGACGGCGTCGATGCATTCGCCCGTCACCGGGCAGGCATCGTGCGCCAGGAACGCAACCACGGGCGAACTCAGTTCGGCCGGGCAACTCTTGGCCAGCTCGTAGATGTACGAGCCCTCCTGCTGCGTCGCCATCACCAGCCGCGAGAAGCCGCCGGGGTTGACCGAATTCGCCTTGATCCCGTGCGGCGCGCCTTCCGAGGCGAGTGAGCGCGTCAGCGAGAAAATCCCGCCCTTGCTGGCGGCATAGGCGGCCACCCCCGCCCCGCCGGCAATGGCTCCCGAGGCGATGTTGACGATGCGGCCATGGCCGCGCGCCTTCATGTGCGGCCAGGCCGCCTTGCAGGTCCAGGCGGTGCCCAAGAGGTTGACCGAGATGTGCCGTTCGAAATCTTTCGGCGTCAGCGCCTCGAACAGCGCGGTGATCGAAAAGGCGGCGTTGTTGACCAGGATATCGATCGAACCGAAAGCGTCGAGCGCGGTCTGGATGATCCCTTCCGCTCCCTCGACCGTCGCCACGCTGTTGGTATCCGCCATCGCCTTGCCGCCCGCCGCGCGGATTTCCTCCGCCACAGCTTCGGCCGAGGCGGGGTAGGGGTAGTTCGGGGTCTCGGCCTTTGGGCCGATATCGTTGACCACGACGTTTGCCCCGAGCTGCGCCAGCAGCAGGGCATGGGCGCGCCCAAGGCTCGGGTTGCCCCCGGCACCGGTAACCACTGCGGTGCGCCCGTCGAGTCTGAGCCCTGCCATCGCCGGTCAATCGGGAAACAAGGGCGCGGCATTGCGCGTAAAGAACTTCTCGATGACATCCGGGCTGCAGTGTTCGAGCCGATTGTACATCTGGGCGATCATGTCGTGCCCGCCTTCGAGATGCGGATAGTCGCTGGCGAAGCAGATCACATCTTCCATGCCGTCATTTTCGACATAGCCTGCCAGGTCCTCCCAGGGGAACACGGAGAAACGGACATGCCGCTTGAGATACTCGGATGGCGGCTCGGGGAGCGTCTTGCCCGGCACGCCCATGCTCTTGAGCACATTGAACCACAGGTTCATCGTGCGGATCATCTGGCCGACCCAGTAAGCGCCGATCTCGATCACTCCCAGGCTCAAATCCGGATGGCGCACGAAGACACCGCCCAGCACCATGGTCTGGACGAAGTTCTGCGCGGGCACATAGACCATCGCCGTATACCAAGGGTCCGAACTGAATTCGCCGAGCGAACGGTAACCCTCGAAGGCAGGCGCATCGCGCCAGACCTTCATCGGTTCGAAGAACTTGCCCTCGCTGCCGAGATGCAGCACCGGAACGCAGCGGGCCTCCTCAAGCAGCGTCCAGAACGGTTCGAGATCGGGGTGCGCGGGCGATCGCCCGCCCGGCGCGACCGAGGCCGGCAGCATGACCGCGCGGATGCCGGCATCGATCATCCGCCGCGCCTCGGCCATCAGGTCCGCAACCGTATCGCCCAGCAGGGTAGGTACCGGCCTGATCCGGTCCGACACCTTGGCCTTGGAGAGAAGCCAGTCGTTGTATGTCCTGAGCCATCCGGCCGCCTTGGCCCGCCGGTCGCCCTTTATGCCCGAGAGCATGCCGGGATCGTATTCGTGGTGCATCAGAAGGGTCATCGCCCAGCCGCCGAGCCCGGTCGGGAACATCAACTGCTTGCCCACGCCCATCGCGTCCATCACCTCGATCCGGCGCGAGATGTCAAAGGCCCCGGGTGCGGGCGGGCCCTTCACGTTCATCAGAGCGGGGGTGATCTCCATGACGTCGCCGGTGAAATCCGGCACGTTGTGCGAGTTGTTATCCTGCTGCCAAGGCAAGCTCGTATCGATCACCGCATCGGCGATTTCCTTCACGTCGCTGCCGAAGCAATCCACCCAGGTTTGCGCCGCCATCATCTCGTGGCTGTCGACGTCGTAAATCCGGCCCGCGAACTTTTTCAGATCCTTGGGCAGGGCGATTGCTTCGGTCATGCGCCTCTCCATTGGCTCGGGGCTGGGCGATTCGGCATTTAGCCTTGCATTCGCCGCCCTTCGGTGATGACACTACATGCAATAGAAGATCGGGAGAAGATGCAATGGTGTCCTCCGCCACCCAAGCGAGAGCGGTCGATGGGGGCCAGCAAAGCGTGCGGCCGGTGACCGATAGCGAAGTCGCCTTCTTCGAACAGAACGGCTGGGTTCTGTTGCGCGGGCTGATTACGCCCGAACAGTGCAACGCCATGCTCGATCGCGGCAAGCCGCGCATGGCGGGGCTGCTGGGCGGCGACCAGGGCGTTTCGGCCTTCGACTCATCGACCCGCGAGCGCATGACGGTCGCCGGGGCCCGGGGCGAAGGCACGATCACCGACATCAAGCAATGGGTCGAATGGCGCGGCTCGGTGCGCGATGCGCGCGATCCGGCGTTTTGCGCGGTGTCGCTCGACAAGCAGATGGGGTGCAATGTGCGGCGCTTGCTCGGGCGCGACCGGCCGCTCCGGGTCTATCACGACATCCTCACCTGCAAGCTGCCCGACGAGATCAGCATCCCGACATCGTACCACCAGGACGGCCCGAATTTCCCGCTCGATCGCAACGCGCTCACAGTATGGATCGCGCTGTGCGAGATCACCCCGGACATGGGCCCGGTGCAGTTCTATTCGGGCTCGCACAAATGCGGTCTGCTCGGCGGCATTCCCTTCCATTCGAAGTTCGACCTGGTCGATGAATATCCCGAATTGGCCCGCTTCGCGCTGTCGCCGGCGCACCACATGCAACCCGGTGACGCCACCGTACACCACAGTTTGACGGTGCACGGGGCGAGCGCGAATTCCACGCCGCACCAGCGCTGGTCGTTCCTGACCAGCTATTTCCCCGAAGGCGCCCGTTACACTGGCGCGCCCAACCACGATTGCGACGGGCTCGACCTCAGGATCGGCTACGAGATCGAGCACCCGTCGTTTCCGCGGGTCGATTGAATAAGGGAGAGAGGGTTTGAGCGGCAAGGACATCGACGCGCGGCTGGCCGACATGCTCGCCAAGCAGGACATCCACGACGCGCTGATGCGCTATTGCCGGGGGATCGACCGCTGCGACGCCGGGCTGCTGGAATCGGTCTATCACCCCGATGCGATCGACGATCACGGCACCTTCGTCGGCAAGGCGAGCGAATTCATTCCCTGGGTGATCAAGGGTCTCATGGAAGAATACCTGATGACCACCCACGCGGTCAGCAACGTGCTGATCGAAGTCGAGGGCGACACTGGCTGGGCCGAAAGCTACGTCAATTCGTGGCACCTGTGCGAACGCGACGGCAAGCAATTCGAATGGACCTTCAGCGGCCGCTACGTCGACCGCTTCGAACTGCGCGGCGGCCAATGGAAGATCGCCCACCGCGTCACGGTGTTCGACTGGGAAAGCCTGAGGCCCGCGCCCGAAGAGCAATGGCTGCCGCGCGGCGCTTTTCCCACCACCGGCAAACGTTCGCGGGAAGACCCGGTCTACGCGCGCTGAGGGCATGGACGCGGACGGTGGGATGGTCCATCCTGCGGCAAAGGACTCAGAACGAATTGGGAGAAACAAGGTGAGCCTGACGACGGAAACGCCCGACTACAACGACATGTACGATATCGAGGAAGACGCCCGGCGCAGCGGTTCCGGCGTGGTCGCGAATCCCTTTCCGGTCTGGGCCGAATTGCTGGCAAAGGGCCCGGTACACAAGGGACCGATCGGCAGTCTGACCGGCCTGGCCGATGACGCCGGCAACATGTACACGCCGGGCTTCCAGTATTACTCGGTGATGAGTTTCCAGGGCGTCAGCGAAGTCTTTACCCGGACCGACGATTTCGATTCCGGCTACTACCGCGACACCGGCACGTTCACCGACGCCATTCTCGGCATGGACGGCTTGGGCCACCGGCGCCTGCGCGACGTTATCCAGACCCATTTCCAGCCTGGCACCGCCAGCAGCTGGTGGCGCGAAAAGATTATTGCCCCCCTGGTCGAAGAGTTGGTCGGCAAGCTGGAGGGCCGGGAAAGCGCCGATCTCAATTCGGAACTGTTCGCCCGCCTGCCGCTGCGCACGGTAACTCACGGGTTCGGCCTGTCGGAGGCGGAAGGCTTGGCGTTCCGCATGCATGTGCTGGGCACGATGGCCTACGACGCACCGGTCGAGAAGAAGATGGAGAGCATGCGCGCCGCCACGGAAATTCTCGAAAATGCGATCCGCGAGCGCCAGGCCGAGCCGCGCGACGACATGATCTCGCGGCTGGTCGCGGCGGACCTGGTGGAAGAGGACGGCAGCACCCGCAAGCTGACGGTCTCCGAAGTCGCGGGCTTCTGCCGGCTGATCGTCTTCGCCGGCGGCGGCACCACCTGGAAGCAGCTGGGCATCACCGCCTTCGCCCTGCTCGAGAACCCGGACCAGATGCAGGCGGCAATCGCCGACCGTTCGCTGCTGCCCAAGGCGATCCTTGAAGGCGCCCGCTGGTATCCCAACGATCCTGTATTTCCGCGCAAGGCCAAGCGCGACACCGTGCTCGAAGGCGTCGAGATCCCGGCCGGATCGGCGATGCATCTGTGCCTCGGCGCGGCGAACCGCGATCCGAAGCGGTGGGAAAACCCCGACAAGTTCGACCTGTTCCGCCCGGTCCAGCGTTCGCTCGCTTTCGCCGCCGGTCCCCACTCCTGCCTCGGCCAGCATGTCGCGCGCGAGGAAATGATGGCGGCGATGAACGCCCTGTTCGACCGCTTCCCCAACATGCGCTGGGACGAGCGGCACCCAGCGCCCAAGCTCAGCGGCAGTCTGATCAGCCGCGGCCCCGGGCCACTCCATGTGCGTCTGAATTAACCAGAGGATTGCTGCGATGAAACCCGACAAGATGTACGTTCTCGACGCCGACTCGCACTGGAGCGAGCCGGGCGATCTGTTCACCAGCCGGGCCCCCGCCGCCTGGAAGGATCGCATGCCGCGGGTCGAGAAAGTCGAGATGCCCAACTTCATCGATGGCCATCTCGAAATGCGCGACGCTTGGGTCTGCGATGGCACCATTCTCGGCCAGCACAGCGCCGCCGGGGTGATCGACCGCGACGGTAACAAGGAAAACCCGCACAAGGCCATGTTCGAGTGGCCGTTCGACATGATCCACCGCGGCGCTTACGATCCCAAGGCGCGGATCGAAGTGCTCGACGAGTGCGGCATCGACGCCCAGGTGATCTACCCCAGCACGATCGGGCTTGGCGGTCACTTCCTCGGCAAGAACGACGACCGCTCGATCTCCGAAATGGCGATCCGCATCTACAACGACGCCCAGGCCGAAATTCAGGCCGATTCGGGCAACCGGCTGCTCGGCCTGCCGATCATGCCCTCGTGGGATGTCGCCGCCTGCGTCGCCGAAGTGCGCCGCGTCGCCGCATTGGGCGCGCGCGGGATCAACATGTGCTCCGAACCCAGCGATCTCGGCGGGCAGGACCTGGCGCATCCCGCCTGGGATCCGTTCTGGGAAGTCTGCGCGGCTCTCCACATGCCGGTCCACTTCCACATCGGCGCGAGCGTCTCAGCCAAGTCATGGCACAATACCTCGTGGAACTCGCATTCGAACGACACCAAGCTGGCGATCGGCGGGGCAATGCAGTTCATCGGCAATTCGCAGGTGGCAATCAACTTCCTGGTTTCCGGGATATTCGACCGGCATCCCGCTCTGCAAGTCGTGCTGGTCGAATGCGGCATCGGCTGGATACCGTTCCTGTGCGAAGCAATCGAATACGAGATGGCGGAAAACGCGCCGGACGATTTCAAACGGCTCAAGCAGCGGCCGATGGAGTATTTCCGCAACAACATGTTCGCGACCTTCTGGTTCGAGAACAACCAGGGCCGGCTACCCGATCTGGTCGAACGGGTCGGCGAGGACACCATCCTGTTCGAGACCGACTTCCCCCACCCGACCTGCCTCTACCCCGATCCGCTGGGCACCGTCGCCGACAAGATCGCGACGCTCTCGCCGCAGGCGCAAGCCAAGATCCTCGGCGAGAACGGGCGCAAGCTCTACCGGCTCTGAGGAAGGCCAAGGCATGGCGCTTGCGAAAGTCACCGCCGATATCGACGGAAGCGCCATCGAGCTTTCGGTTGGCTACGAAATGTTCGGCAGTGGCCGGCCGTGGATTCTCACGCCCGGCGGCGGCCATTTCAGCCGGCAATATCCGGGCGTAAGGGAACTCGCCCAGGCGCTGGCCGATCTCGGCAACCAGGTGATCATTTGGGACAAGCCCAATACGGGGGAGACCGACCTGTGCATCGCCGGTTCCTCGGTCGCCAATGTGCAGGCGGATTTCTGCGCCGGCCTGCTGCGGACATTGGGCGTGGCGCCGGCTTTGGTGATCGGCGGCTCGGCCGGCTCGCGCGTGTCGATGCTGACTGCGGTGCGCCACCGCGAGGCGGTGCGGGGCATCGGCCTTTGGTGGCTGACCGGCGGCACTTTCGGCCGCCTTGCAATTGCCTACAGTCAGTATGGCCCGGCGGTCGAGGCCGCCTGGAACGGGGGGATGGAAGCCGTCGCCAAGCTGCCGCAGTGGCAAGAAGTGCTGACCAGCAACCCGGGCAACAGAGAGCGCCTGCTGGCCCAGGATCCAAAGCGCTTCATCGACACGCTGCAAAGCTGGATGCTGGCGATGGCTCCAAGCGACGAGCTTGTCGTCGGCATGCCGAACGCCGAAGTCCGCAAGGTCGTGGATTGCCCGGCGCTGATCTTCAAGAGCGGCCTGAGCGACATGTTCCACCCGCGAGCGGCCTCGGACGAGCTGGCCGCCCTGTTGCCCAACGTCCGCTACGTCGATCCGCCCTGGCCCGACACCGAATGGATCGATGGCGAACCGCGAACGCTGTTCCGGAGCTGGCACAAACTCGCGCCGATCCTGCACGAGTGGGCGAACGAAGTGGTCGGTTAAAGCCCAAGCCCCGCAGCCAGCATTTCCAGGCTCTGGAAATCGAGTGCCGCCGAACTGGACAGCCCCCACGGCAGCACCACGATCCGGCCGAACTCCGGCCTCGGCATATTGCCCGGCAAGGTCTTCCGCCTTGGCCGACTTGGTCTGGCCCGACGCGGCATCGATGCCCAGGGCCGGCGAGGCCTGGATCAGCGAAATGTCGAGCGCGTCGAAGTCGCGCCCATTCTCTTCGCAGAGCCGCCTGAGTTCGGCCAGTTCCTTCGCCATCTGTTCCGGCCCGATGTCGAGCGGCAACCAGCCGTCGGCCAGCCGCGCGACGCGCTTCAAGATGCGCGAATTGTCGGTTGTCGCGCCGCCCGAGCCGATGACGATGGGCGGATGCGGCTTCCGGTGCGGCTTGGGGTTCGAATGGACCGGCGGGAAGGAGACGAATTCGCCCGCGTAACTTGGCTGTTCCTCGGTCCACAGCACCTTCAGCGCCTCGATGTGCTCGTTGGTCTTGGCGACCTTGCGTTCGAACGGATAGCCGAGGATTTCGGCCTCTTCCCGGATCCAGCCGTTGCCGACGCCGAGGATCACGCGCCCCTTGGAGATGCGGTCGAGCGTCGCGACCTGTTTGGCCAGTTCGAGCGGGTGGCGCTGGGCGACGATGCAGATGTTGGTGCCGAATTTGAGCCTGGTCGTCACCGCCGCGGCCGCCGCCAGGATCACGAATAGATCGGGCAGGTGCTTGTACATCTCCGGCAGGGGAATGCCGTGCCGCACCGGATCGGCGATTTCGACGGGAACGAAAATGTGCTCGCCCGTCCACAGCAATTCGAAACCCAGCGCTTCGGCTCTCTGCGCGATTTCCGGAATCCCCGGATTGTCGAGATCGAGATAGCCCGTGACGCCGAATTTCATCGCTCTCTCCCATCCTCTCACCGGTTCCGTCCGGGCTGGAGGAGACTATCGCCGGGGTGAGGGGATGCAATCGCCGATTGCGCCACGAACCGATTGACTGTCCTATCCGCAATGATGCAGCCAGTGTTCGCGAGGCGGATCGTCAAGGCGTCAGGTCATGGGCGCCGGCCCGCGATAATCTTGAGAGAAGGATGCCTGCCATGCACCTCGATCTTCACGTGACGCGCTTCGATTGGGCGGGCGGCCCCGCCCGGATCGCTCCGGGCCTCGCCCATCTTGCCCGCACCGCCGAGAATGTCGGCGTGCGCGCGCTGTCGGTGATGGACCACTTCTTTCAGATGGACATGGTCGCGCTGGGCGAGGACCCGATGCTCGAATGCTACACCACGCTGGGCTTCATCGCCGGGGTCACCGAACGGCTGCGCCTGCGGGTGCTGGTCACCGGCGTCACCTATCGCCATCCCGGCCTGCTCGCCAAGACCATGACCACGCTCGACGTGCTGTCGCAGGGCCGCGCCGAACTCGGCCTCGGCGCGGCCTGGTACGAGCGCGAGCATCTGGGCCTTGGCGTGCCCTTCCCGCCGCTCAGGGAGCGCTTCGAAAGGCTTGAGGAGGCGCTGCGGATCTGCCTGCAGATGTGGAGCGATAATAATGGCCCGTTCGCAGGCAAGCACTACCAGCTCGCCGAGACTCTGTGCTCGCCCGCGCCGGTCTCCAGCCCGCGCCCCAGGATCATGATCGGCGGCGGCGGCGAGAAAAAGACGCTGCGGCTGGTCGCCCAATATGCCGACGCCTGCAACCTGTTCGGCCCGCCCGAGACCATCGCGCAAAAGGTCGATGTGCTGCGCCGCCACTGCGACGCCCTGAGCCGCGACATCGGCGAGATCGAAGTTACCGCCCTGCTCAGCGCCGACGAAAGCTGGACCCCGGACGATGTGCTGCGCAGTGCCGAGGCTTACGGCGCGGTGGGCGCCGCGACTGTCATGGCCTCGGCCATGGGCGCCGATCCGGCAGGCAAGCTCGAGTCGCTGTTCGGGCCGGTGGTGGAGCGGCTCAAGGCGATTGAGCCGAAGGCGCTGTGATGCTCACGCACGAGCAGAACGCGAAGCTTGCTTCGGTCGAGGGCGACGCCCCGCTAGCCCGGCTGATGCGCGAGCATTACTGGGTGCCCTACGCCCGCGTGCAAGGGCTGGTCGCCGGAGCCGATACGCCCACCCGCGTGCGATTGTTCGGCAAGGACTATGTCTCGTGGCGCGCGCCGGACGGACGCATCGGCTTCATCGACGAGGGCTGTCCGCACCGCGGCGTGTCGATGGCTCTGGCTAGGGTGGAGGGCTGCGCGCTGCGCTGCATCTTCCACGGCTGGCTGATCGACGTTTCGGGCAAATGCCTGGAAGTGCCGACCGAAGGCGAGCGCTCGGCCGAAATCGCCGCGCGGGTGCCGGTGGGCGCTTACCCGGCGGTGGAGAAGGGCGGGCTGATCTGGGTGTTTCTCGGCGCGGGCGAGCCGCCCGAATTTCCCGATTTCGGCTGGCTCGATCTGCCGGAGGAAAACATCTGGATGACCCGCAGCCATTGGCCGGTATCCTGGCTTCAGGGGCTGGAGGCGGCGATGGACACCGCCCATGTCGGGCATCTCCACAGCGGCTGGGCGCGGCGGCAGGACAATTCCGCGGGCGGGCAGAAAAGCCTGTTCGCGATCCAGCCGCGCTTCGAGATCGAGGAGACCGCCTATGGCATGCGCTCGGCCGGGGTGCGCAAGGGCGAGGATGGCCAGTCCTATGTGCGGATTTCCGAGTTCCTGCTGCCCTTCACCGCGATGACGCCGGGCTCGCTCGACGGGGCCAAGGGCGAGACCAGCCTTTACTTCTTCGTGCCCATCGATGACCGGAACCACCTCCAGTTCTTCGGCTTCTTCAGCCAGCACGAGAAGCTCGGCCCGTTCTTCATGCGCGACCACTGCACCGATTCCGATAATTACGTGGTGGTCTCGGGTTCGCGCGCGGACAATTGGGGGCAGGACCGCAAGGCCATGGCCGAAGGGCACTCCAGCGGTTTCATCGACCATGTGCTGCTCGAAGACGCCGTGGTCCAGACGAGCATCGGCGCCATCGCCGATCGCACCCGCGATTTCCTCACCCACACCGATCTCGGGGTCGAGCGCTGCCGAAAGTTGCTCCTCGGGGAAATCGACCGCTTCGAGGCGGGCGGCAAGGTTGATGGCTCGATGCCCGCGATCGACCGCTCGGTCATCGCGCGGGGCGCGCTGATCCCGTCTGACAGCGATTGGCGGGAGATTGGCGCGGAAGGTTAGGCCGCCGGGACGCCCTTGAGCACGAACCGCCGGTCGCAATAGCCGCATTCGGCCCAGCCTTGCTCTGGGTCGATCTCCAGCCAGACGCGCGGATGGCCAAGTGCCGCCCCGCCCTTTATGTCGGTGGCGCCGTCGCACTTGACGCGGGTGCTGCCGGTCTGGACGGTTTCGGGTGCGTTGCTCATGCGGGGCGGATAGCAAGGCGGCGCGGCGATTTCCAGCCCGGCCTTGACCGGTGCCTACTGAAAGCGGGCGGTGACCGTGAAAGTGCCGGTATAAGCGCCTGGCGTCTGGTTGGCGCCGACATTGAGCGTGCCGCCGACGCGGAAGGCGAAGAAGCCCGAACTCGCCGCGGGGGTGTAGCGCCGGTTGCCGTTACCGTTCCCGTTCCCGTTGCCGCCTTGAAGGACTAGCTCCGGCGCCGTATCGAGCGTGAAATTGTTGAGCGTCATCGTGCCGCCATTCGAACCGTTCAGCGTGATGCTGTTGCTGACCGCCAACCGGACGACCTGACCGCCTGGGGCGAGGCCGTCGAACACCGCGGATTGGCAGGCGCCGGCGAGCACGAGAGTGCTGGTGCAGAGGCTGGTCGCCGGGTTGAGCACCACCGTGCCGGCTGCGGTGGCCGCCGCGATCTGGCCAAAATTCATGTCCCGAATCTTGATGATTTGGCCCGGGGCGAGGACTTCGGCCGCAGAGCTGCCTTGCATCGTATGCGTGTCGCCGGCGGCGTAGGCGGGGACCGGAAGCGCGGCGGCCAGGGCGCATGCCACCAGCGCGCGAACGAAGCGCGCCGTGCCCGCCAATGGCGGTCTGGCAGTTGGATTTCCCCCTAACATTGCTGGTGGCAGTAGGCCGTGGACATGAAAGGGGGGTCAGGAAGTAGGGTTAACGCCGATTAACCCTATCGATTGGCCATGGCCTTCGTCGATCAAACTTATCGTTCTATTATATTCCGTTATGCCTGAACCAGCCGATGCTCCTTGACGAAGTCCGCCGCCACCACGACCTTGCCGGCATGCTCCATCGGATCGGCCTGGGTGCACAGGTAGCGCACGGTGCTGGCGGGCACTTCCACGCCATGCGCCCATTCGATCGGCCAGCCGCAATAGACATCGTCGACCGCGCCCTCGCGGACATGTTCGGACAGGGTGAAGCCCGGATCGACCGCGATCACCGCGACATTGTGCGGGCGCAGTTCCTTGTCCACCGCCAGGACGAAGCGGTTAAGCCCGGCCTTGGTGGTGGGATAGCCCAGGCCGGTCGATCCGTTGCCGGGCATGTTGGGGTTCTCCAAATTCGCGGCAGCCGAGGTGATCAGGACAATCGTTCCCCCGCCCCGCTCGGCCATGTGCCGGGCCGCGAGCCGTGTTGCGTGCATCGCCGAAAGCAGGTTGACGCGCAGCTGTACCTCGAGCTCCTCGACCGGCGTGTCGAGGAACATGCTGAGGTAACCCGGCCCCATGTATTGCACCGAGTGGACGAGAATATCGATCTTGCCGAAGGCGGCCAGCGCCTTGGCGAACATCGTCTCGATTTCCGCCGAAGAAGCCAGGTCGACCCTTACCGGCGCCGCCCGCCGCCCGAGCGCGCGGACTTCCTCGGCGGTCTGGTGGATCGTGCCCGAGGTTTCCGACTGTCCCGGCCGTTCGGTGCGCGCGGCGATGACTATGTCGGCGCCTTCACCGGCCAGTTCCAGAGCCATCCGCTTGCCCATGCCCCGGCTCGCGCCGATGACCAGGGCCACCTTGCCTTCCAGACGCATGGTAATTTCCTCTCTTTCTCTCGTTCCTTTGCCGCCAAGCATAGGTGCGCGGGGCGCTACTGCAAAATCAAAATTGCGTGCATCGCCGCCTGCTTCGGCGCATAGTACCGGGTATTGAGTCCGCCGGTTCAACGCAGCGGACCGGCAGGAGAGAAACGATGCTCGATCTCAAGATCGCCGGGGGAACCATCGTCGATGGCAGCGGCTCGGAGCGCTACCGGGGCGACGTGGGCATCAAGGACGGCAGGATCGTATCGCTGGGCGAAGTGGCCGAGGAAGCGCGCGAGACGATCGACGCCAGCGGCAGAATCGTCGCCCCTGGCTTCGTCGATGTCCACACCCATTACGACGCGCAAGTGTTCTGGGACCCGACGCTGAGCCCCTCATGCTATCACGGCGTGACGACGGTGGTCGGCGGCTTTTGCGGCTTCAGTATCGCGCCCTTGTCCGACGAGTCCGGCGCCTATCTCATGCCGATGCTGGCGCGGGTCGAGGGCATGCCGCTCGAAAGCCTGGCGGCGGCGACCGATTGGGGCTGGCGTACATTCGCGGACTATCTCGGGCGTATCGAGGGCACCCTGGCGATCAACGCCGGGTTCGTCGCGGGCCATTCGGCGATCCGCCGCCACGTCATGGGTCCCGATTCCATTAAGCGCGAAGCGACCCCGGCCGAAGTGGAGGCGATGCAGGAGCTGCTGCGCGAATCGATCCGCGGCGGCGCGCTCGGCTTTTCCTCGACCCTGTCGGTGACGCACAACGATCCCGACGGCGTGCCCGTCCCCTCGCGCCACGCCAGCCGCGAGGAAGTGCTCGCGCTCTATTCGGTAATTAGCGAATTCGACGGCACCATCGCCGAACTGCTGCCTTCGCTCGATTTCGATCAGGCGACCTACGAGATACTGACCGACGCCTCGCTCGCGGCGCAGCGGCCGGTCAACTGGAATGCGATCGGTATTGGCGGGCGCGGGCCGGAAGAAGCGGCGGCGAACGAGCACAAGCTCAAGGCCACCGACTATGCCCGTTCGAAAGGCGCCGAGGTGATCGCGCTCGCCATACCCTGCGGCGCGACGATCCGGCTCAACATGGCGGGTGGCATGGTGTTCGACGCGTTCAACGGCTGGGCGCCGCTGTTCCGTTTGCCGATCCCCGAGCGCGTCGAGAAGCTGCGCGACCCCGCCTATCGCGCCGAGCTGCGCGACCTTGCTTCGACCGGAGAGGGACTGCTGCAACGCTTCGCCCGCTGGGACAACTTGAAGGTCGCCGAGACCTTCGCCAAAGAGAACAAGCGTTACGAAGGCAGCATGATCCGCGACATCGCGGCGGAGGAGGGGCGCGATCCTTTCGACGTGTTCGCCGACATCGCCGTCGCCGACGATCTGCGGACAAGTTTCATGCCGCAATTCCCCGAAGACACGGCGGAGATCGCCCAGGCGCGCGTGGCGCTGATCGAAGACAGCCGCACGGTCGCGGGTGCGTCCGATGCCGGGGCGCATCTCGACATGAACGACACTTTCGCTTTCACCACCGGCCTGCTCGGCTCGGCGATGCGCCGGTTCGGGGCGATCAGCCTGGAAAGAGCGGTCCATCAGCTCACCGACAAGCCCGCGCGCCTGATCGGCCTCATGGAACGCGGCCAGCTTAAGCAGGGCTGGCATGCCGACGTGGTCGTGTTCGACGCCGGGACCATCGGCCCGGGCACGACCTATACCCGCGCCGATTTGCCGGCGGGCGGCGTACGGCTCTATTCCGATCCCACCGGCATACACCATGTCGTGGTCAACGGGCGCGAGATCATCCGCGACGGCCAGTATCTCGGCGCGCTGGCGGGCGCGATCCTGAGGCCGGGCACGGGCACCTATACGGTAAGCATTCCCGCCGCGCGGGAGAAGGAATTGGCCTGACATGCCACTGCCATTCAAGCTTGTGTCCGCCGACTCGCACATCGTTGAACCCGTCGGGCTTTGGGCCGAAAGGATCGACCGCCGTTACCTTGACCGCGCGCCGAGGATCGTCAGCTACGACGACAGCGACTGGTTCTTCATCGACGACTCAGCAAGCCGCTCGACCCCGCCAGGCGCGGCGTCGGGCTCGGTCTGATGGCGACCAGGCGCAAATACGAGGAACCGGAGAACTACGATTTCGGCATGAACGGGCGTTGGACGGACATTCCCGAAAGCGCCTGGGACCCCGCCGCGCGTGTCGCCGAACTCGATCGCGAAGGGATCGAGGCCGAGCTGATCTATCCGACTTTCGGCCTCGGCATGTTCGGGCTCAAGGACGGCGATTACCGTTTTGCCCTGATCCGCGCCTACAACGACTGGCTCGCGGAATTCTGCGCCGCGGCGCCGGGGCGGCTGTTCGGCATCGCCATCATCGCTAACGACGACATCGGCCGCGACGTCGCCGAACTCGAACGCTGCGCCAAGATGGGCCTGCGCGGTGCGATGATGAGCATCGGCCAGCGCGATGGCAGCCAGTGGTCCGATCCCCGTTACGAGCCGCTCTGGGCGGCCGCCGCCGCGCAGCAAATGCCAGTCAGCCTGCATGTCGCCGCAAGCGAAACACCTTTCCACGCCACCGGCAACATGTGGGCCGATTTCGCCTGCGTGTTCACGCCGACCATGTACACCGTCGTCTCGATGATCTTCTCTGGCCTGTTCGACCGGCACCGGGGCCTCAAGGTCATTTCGGTCGAAAACGACGCGAGCTGGGCGCTGGCGGTGATCGAGCGGATGGACGACCGCTGGCTGCACGACCGCCAATGGTCGCGCGGCGACGCGATGACCTCGGGCCGCATGCCGAGCCAGATCTTCCACGACCACGTCGCGGCCTCGTTCATGCGCGACCGCACCGCGATCCTCAATCGGGCGATCATCGGCGAGGGCAACCTGATGTGGGGTTCGGACTTCCCCCATTTCGACGGCGCCTGGCCGGACAGCGCCGAAGTGCTGGCGCGCCAGTTCGAAGGGATACCCGAAGCGGACCAGGTGCGGATCGGCCGGACCAACGCGATCGAATTTTATGGATTGCCGATTTGAGGGTGAGGCAGGCGGAATCGGGCGTTCCGGTATCGACCCCATTTTCGGGCATAGGACAGCGCACGAAACGGACTAAAAGCTGCCGTTGACGACGCCATTGCCAATCGCTCCTAAATGCCATTGCGGACACCAGCGCGATCTGCTGTCCTCTCGGCAGATCAGGAGATGAACGTATGAAGTCTTCGCGTCGCCAGTTTGCCAAGACCGTCGCGCTCGGCGCAGCAGCCAGTCAGGTGGATTTAATGTCGAGTTCTCAAGCCGCCGAAGGCCCCGTCCTTACTGCCAACGGCGTCCATCTACCTGCTCGAACCATCCCCAACCCGAAATCCATCAGCCCCGAGGCGCAGGCCATCATGGCAAAGCCTACAATGGTCGCGCTGCCCTACCCGCCCGTGGACCAGCCGGACGCTTGGCGTGTCTATACAGCGAAGATGGATGTTGCCGTGATGCCGATGGTAGCGGCAGTAGCATCCAGCGTGGCGGCCGATGTCGAAGAAATCCGGGTTGGCGAGGCCACTGTATTCGCCATCACTCCGCAGCCTACCCAAGTCGATGATCGGTTCGTCTATCTCGATATCCATGGTGGCGGCCTGGTCATGGGGGGCGGAGCGCTTTGCCGTGCATTCGGATTGGCGACCGCAGCGCGATATGGCTCGAAGGTCTGGTCGGTCGATTACCGCATGCCGCCCGATCATCCCTATCCCGCACCGCTAGACGACTGTGTCGCCGCCTATCGCAAGCTTCTGAACCTGCACCGACCGGAGGAAATCATCGTCGGCGGTGGATCGGCAGGCGGCAACCTCGCAGCCGCCATGATCCTGCGCGCACGGGATGAGGGCCTGCCATTGCCAGCGGCTACCTATCTCGGCACACCGGAGCTTGATCTCACAGAAAGCGGGGACAGCTTTCAGACGAACCTTGGCTTGGATGCGCGGCTGACAGAGAGCCTTATGCGGGCCAACCTTCTTTATGCTGTCGGCCATGATCTGACCCATCCCTACCTGTCGCCGCTCTTCGGGGACTTCTCAAAGGGCTTTCCACCGACGCTGCTCACAGCGGGCACTCGCGACCTGTTTTTATCGAACGCTGTCCGTATGCATTGGGCACTGCGTAACCATGGCATACCGGCCGAACTGTTCATCGATGAAGCTGGCTCCCATGGGGGTTTCGGAGGCTGCCCCGAGGGAGCGCAGGTTGAGAGGGAGGTCCGACGCTTCTTGAAATCATATTGGGGACGTCAAGCCTAGCGAAGGTCAGTTTCGCAGAGCGTTCTATGATGTCTCATTTCCAAGTCAGCCTGCCTGAAAGGAGACTGTCCGCTTCCCCCCCCATAGTCGCCATCTCCATCGAAGGTTCGGCCGCACCGATTCACCATTCCTGCACCAAATCCCGGTATCGCATCGCTCTATGCGAACCTTGCGTAATGTACTCAAATTTGCCCCGGTGCTTTGCATCGCCCTGCCGGTCGCCGCGCACGCCGATGCGACGCGCGATGCGTGCTATGGCAGCACTGCCTCGGCCGACGAGGTGATTGCCGCTTGCACCGCGCTGATCCCGGCGGACGGCGCCGTGAAATCGGTTCTTGCCCAGAATTACGCCAACCGCGCCTTCGCTTACCGGCTCAAAGGCTCGCTGGACCAGGCGCTTGCCGATGCCGACCGGGCCATAGCTCTCAGGCCGGACTATGCTTTCGCTTTCAATGTGCGCGGAACGGTGCATGGCCAGAAGGGGCTCAACGAGCGCGCGATCGCCGATTTCACCCGCGCCATCGCGGTCAAGCCGGACTTCGCCGACGCCTACTTCAACCGCGGCAATCGCTATCGCGACATGGCCCAGCCCGAAAAGGCGATCTACGACTACAGCCAGGCCATCATGCTCGATCCCGGCCATGCCGAGGCCTATGTCAATCGCGGCAACATCCATCGCGACATGAACCGCAACGAGCTGGCCCTGGCCGACTACGATCAGGCGATCGCGCGCGCGCCAAGCGGAGCGACCGGCTATTTCAATCGCGGACGGCTCCACAACAACCAGAAACGCTGGGACCGGGCGATTGCCGATCTCGACCGGGCGATAGCGCTGCAGCCGGGCAATTCGCGCTACTTTCTGGCGCGAGGCTACGCCCACGGCGAAAAAGGCGAGCCTGACCGGGCGATCGCCGATCTCACCCAGTCGGTCCTGCTCGAACCGGGCCTCGCCGGCGGCTATTACAACCGCGGTCTCAATTACTGGAAGACGGGCTCGCCCGATCGCGCCGCGGCCGATCTGACCAAGGTGCTGGAGCTTCAGCCGGACGACGCCGACGCCCATCAGGCGCGCGGGCTTATTTACCGCCAGATGGGCTCGCTGGACCTGGCCCTGGCCGATCTGTCGCGCGCCATTTCGCTCAAGGCCGAATTCACCCAAGCCTATATCGCGCGCGGCGCGACTTTCGCCCAGCTGAAGCAATTCGACCGGTGCATCGCCGACGAATCCCGCGCCATCGAATTGGTTTACAACTCGGCGCAAGCCTATGCCAACCGGGCCAACTGCTACTACGGCAGCGGCAGGAAAAGAGAAGCAGCGGCCGACTACCTGGTTGCAGTCCGGTTCGACCCGAACGACAACACGTCGCGAAACAAGTTGAAGCGGCTGGCGGACGAACTATCGCCGGTTCGCGGGTTTTAGGCCCCTTTACGCGGGCGCCCGACTGCCCCTAAGGCCAGGGCATGAGCGAACCGCCCGCCATCTCGATCCGCAATCTGGTCAAGCGCTACGCCCCCTCCGGCCAGGGCGCCAACAAGGCAGGGGGCAAACTCGCGCTCGACGATGTCTCGTTCGACGTGCCGCAGGGCGGCATATTCGGCCTGCTCGGTCCCAACGGCGCGGGCAAGTCGACGCTGATCAACATCCTCGCCGGCATGGTGATGAAGACATCGGGCCACGCCTCGATCTGGGGTTTCGATATCGATAGCGACATGCGCAACGCCAAACGCGCGATCGGTATCGTCCCCCAGGAAGTGGTGTTCGATCCGTTCTTCACGCCGTTCGAAGTGCTGGAAAACACCGCCGGCCTCTGGGGCGTGCCGAAGGAGCAGCGGCGCACGCTGGAAATCCTCAAGGCGATCCACCTGCTTGACAAGAAGGACGCCTATTCGCGCACGCTTTCGGGCGGGATGCGGCGGCGGCTGCTGATCGGCAAGGCACTGGTCCATTCGCCGCCGGTGCTGGTGCTCGACGAGCCGACCGCGGGGGTCGATGTCGACCTCAGACGCCAGCTGTGGGAACTGGTCGCGGAGATGAACGCCGAGGGCGTGACGGTGGTGCTGACCACCCACTACCTCGAAGAGGCCGAGCAGCTGTGCGAGCGCATCGCGATCATCAACCACGGCAAGGTCATCGCCAACAAGACCACGCGCGAGCTGGTCGAAATGGCGCGGGAGAAGATCGTCGTGCTGACGTTCGACAGTGACATCGCCGCGCTGCCCGCAAGCCCGCTGTTCCACAAGTGCGAGCAGACCGGCGAACGAACGGTCGAGATCACCTATGACAAGGACCAAACCAATGCCGGCGAAGTGCTGGCCACGGTTCAGGCGCAGGGTTTCGCCATTGTCGATGTGACAACGCGCGAGGCGGACCTCGAGGATGTCTTCGTCAGTCTGACCAGCGCGGTGAAGCAAGCCGCCTGAACGGCGAATCAACCGGTCCAGGAACGGAGACACGGCGATTGCGCGCGGCTGCGCCCCCGCCAATGCGCCCGGCGAGCACCATTTTCCGCAAAACAATCAGCTTCATATCGCTTTTCGATATTATCGATTGACAATAAGGCCAACTCGACATATTGAATATCGATATCGACCATATTGGAGAACGATCAATGCCTCAGACTTTCGCCACCCGCCTGACCGCGTTCGTCCTCGCCGCCGTCATCGTCACGACAGCCTGGCTGCCGACTGTGACGGTGCCGCTCGATGCCGAAAACACCGCCCTCGTCGCGACCGTCGCCTGACCGTCCCGGCGCTGCCACTTACCTGGAGTTCGACCGATGTCTGTTTCACTCGCCAGCAGGATTTCCATTATCGCCATGGCCGCCGCCACTGTCCTGATGACCTGGCTGCCGACCGTCTCCGTCCCGCTCTCGGCCACTGTCTAAGAGCGGGCGAGGTGGACCCCGCCATGGACCGGCCAATGAAATCCGATCCTCTCCTGCGCGCCACCCGGTTGTTGCTCACGATCGTCATGGTCGTGGCTGCGTTGGCCGGTGTGGCCATGATCGCGGGGATACCGCTAAGCTGGATCTTCAGCGACAGAATAACCGTCCAGCTGGCCGAGGACGGCGTCCGCTACAGCGGCAAGGACGTGCTGACGGCGATATCGTCGCTGCTGGCGATGGGGGCGATTCTCGCGGCAATGGGGTTCGTTTTCCTGCGCAAGCTCATCGCCATCATCGATACCGTCGGCCTGGGTTCGCCCTTCACGCCGGTCAACGCCGCGCGATTGCGGACCATGGGCTGGCTGGCATTGGCCTATCTGGGCATGACATTCCTCGCCGCGCCCGCCGAACTATGGCTGCGGCGCGCAATTCCCGGCAGCGACATCGAGATCTCGTTCGATTTCGCAGCCTTGATCACCGCCCTGCTGCTGTTCGTTCTCGCCCGCGTGTTCGATCGCGGCGCGCAGCTCGAGCAGGATGTCGAGGGGACGGTGTGATGCCACCCGATACCTGCGACGAGAGCTGCCGGATCTTCTGCAAGCTCGACGACTTGCTCTACGCACGCCGCATGACGCTCACCGAACTGGCCGAGCGCATCGACATCACCCTCGCCAATCTCTCGATTCTCAAGACCGGCAAGGCCAAGGCGATCCGCTTTTCGACGCTTGAGGCGATCTGCCGCGAGCTCGGCTGCCAGCCCGGCGATCTGCTTGGCTATACGCAAGGCGAGGCCGGGGTCGAAGGCTGAGCTTGCGCGCGACGGGCCTAGCCGTCAAATAGCGCGCGCCGATGCAATTCCTCAGCAAACTCCAAACCAATCTGGCCGCGCACCCCCGTTGGTGGGCGGTCCTGCTTGGCGGACTCGCCGCCTGCGGGTTCGAACCGCTGTCGCTCTGGCCGCTGACCTTGCTGGCGATAGCCGGGCTGATCGAGCTGACCGCCCGCGCGGCCAATTGGAAACGGGCCTTGCTCACCGGCTGGCTGTTCGGACTTAGCCATTTCACAGTCGGTAACGCCTGGATCGCTACGGCCTTTACCTATCAGGCCAACATGCCGGTCTGGCTCGGCTGGATCGCGGTCCTGGCGCTTTCGCTCTATCTTGCGGTCTATCCGGCGCTGGCTGCGCTGGGCACTTGGGTGCTGGGACGGCGAAACTACGCCGCACTGATCCTCTCTTTTGCCGCGCTTTGGATCGTTACAGAGTGGCTGCGAAGCTGGGTTTTCACGGGCTTCGTCTGGAATCCCCTGGCGATGGCGGCATTGGGACCGTTCGATCGGCCGGGGCTGGCATCGCTTGCGCCGGAACTGGGCACGTACGGTCTTTCCGGGCTCGTCGCGCTGCTGGCGGGAAGCTGGCTCCTGGCGCTAAAGCGCGGCAGGTTCGATCTGCGCGGCGGCGCAATGATACTCTTGCCGGCGGCGCTGATGCTCTTGCCGAGCCAAGATGGCGCGGAGCAAGGCACGATCCCTTACACCCTGGTCCAGCCAGACGTGCCTCAGGAAGCGCTCAACGAGCCTGCCGAATTCGAACGCAATTTCACCAAGGCCGCCCGGCTTGCCATGCAACCGCCGCCGCAAGGGCCGAGATTGGTCATGTGGCCCGAATCGGGCGTGCAGGACTATCTGCGCGAGGGCTATCCGCCGGACTATTATATCGACACCTATGGCGCCGATCCCGCGCTGGCGCGGCAGCGGCTGGCGCGCGTCGCCGGCCAGGGCGGAATGCTGCTGACCGGCGCGGTCGATCTCGAAATGCAGGGCGAAGAGCTGGTTGGCGCGCGCAATGTCGTCACCGCGATCGACGGCGAAGGGACGATCCGCGGCAGCTACGCCAAGGCGCACCTGGTGCCCTACGGCGAGTATCTGCCGCTGCGCTGGCTGCTCGAACCGCTCGGTGCTTCGCGGCTGGTGCCGGGCAATCTCGATTTCTTCGCCGGGCCGGGGCCGCGAACGCTCGATCTCGGTCGCTTCGGCAAGGCGGGGGTGCAGATCTGCTACGAGATCGTCTTTTCCGGCCAGGTCGCGGACAGGGGGCGCCGCCCCGATTACATCTTCAATCCCTCGAACGACGGCTGGTTCGGCAGCTGGGGTCCGCCGCAGCATCTGGCGCAGGCGCGGATGCGGGCGATCGAGGAAGGGCTGCCGGTGCTGCGCGCCACCACCAACGGGATCAGCGCGGTGATCGACGCCAACGGGATCGTGCGGCAGAGCATCCCGGAAGATGTGTCCGGACGGGTCGATGGATCGATTCCGCCTGCCAAGCCGCCGACGCTATTCGCCCGGTTCGGCAATGTGCTTCCACTCGGCTGGGCCGTGCTGCTTTTCGCCCTTTCGCTGGTTGCCACGCGCCACCGCCGAAGCTAGAGCGCGCATCACATAAAGATTCCTTTATATCGGACCTCCCATGCGCAGCGACTACCTTTTCACTTCCGAAAGCGTTTCCGAAGGCCATCCCGACAAAGTTGCCGACCAGATCAGCGATTCGGTGGTCGACCTGTTCCTGTCGAAGGATCCGGAGGCGCGGATCGCCTGCGAAACGCTGACCACCACCCAGCTGGTCGTCCTGGCCGGCGAGATCCGCTGCAAGGGGGTTTACGAGAACGGCGCATGGGCGCCCGGCGCCCAGGAAGAGATCGAGGCCACCGTGCGCCGGACCGTGCGCGAAATCGGTTACGAGCAGCAGGGCTTCCATTGGGAGAGCTTCCGTTTCGAGAACAACCTCCACGGCCAGTCGGCGCATATCGCCCAAGGCGTCGATGCCGGCAGCAACAAGGACGAAGGTGCGGGCGACCAGGGCATCATGTTCGGCTATGCCACGGACGAGACCCCCGACCTGATGCCCGCGACGCTCTATTACAGTCACAAGATCCTCGAGCGCATGGCCGCCGACCGCCACTCGGGCGCCGCCCCCTTCCTCGAGCCTGACGCCAAGAGCCAGGTGACCTTGCGCTACGAAGGCAGCCTGCCGGTCGCCGCGACCGCGGTGGTGGTCAGCACCCAGCACGCCGCTGGCTACGACGAGGGCGAAAGGGAGGCCGTGCTGCACGCTTATGTGAAGCGCGTGGTCGCCGACGTGATCCCGCCGGTGCTGCTGCGCGAGACCGAATACCACATCAATCCGACCGGCTCCTTCGAGATCGGCGGACCCGACGGCGACGCCGGGCTTACCGGGCGCAAGATCATCGTCGATACCTATGGCGGCGCGGCCCCGCACGGCGGCGGCGCGTTCAGCGGCAAGGACCCGACCAAGGTCGACCGCTCGGCGGCCTATATCAGCCGCTACCTCGCCAAGAACATCGTCGCCGCGGGCCTTGCCACGCGCTGCACCATCCAGCTGGCCTATGCGATCGGCGTGTCGAAGCCGCTGTCGCTCTATGTCGATACGCACGAGACCGGGACTGTCGGCGACGATGCCATCGAGGCAGCGATCATGGGCATCGCCAAGCTCGGCGGCCTCACCCCCCGCGCGATCCGCACCCACCTGGGGCTCAACAAGCCGATCTACCGCAAGACCGCCGCATACGGCCATTTCGGCCGCAAGGCGGAGGGCGACTACTTCCCCTGGGAGCGCACCGATCTGGTCGAGGACTTGAAGGCGGCCCTCGCCTAGCCCCTGGCCGCCATCTCGAAGCTCTTGCCAAGGTGCTGGTTGAAGCCGTCGGGCACCGGGTGGAAAGTCCACTGCCTTGAGGGATCGCGGATCGCGTCGATCTTTTCTGCCATCTTCTCGATGGTCCAGTCTGCCTCGTAGACACCCTCGCTCTCGGTGACGAAAGCCCGCGCCACCCGTCCGGCGGCGGAGACAATCATCTCGCCTGAAATCGAGCAGGCCTCGTGCGCCATCCAGCCGACCACCGGCGCGACCATTTCCGGGCCCATCGGCGGGAAGCCCGAAGTGTCGATGCCTTCGGACATTCTGGTCGAGGCGCCGGGCAGGATGATGTTCGATTTGATGTTGCGATCCGCGCCCTCGATGGCGATTGAATGATTGAGCCCGATCAGCCCGCTCTTGCTCACCGCATAGGGAGCCACTGTGGGCATCGTGTAAATCCCGCCGATCGAGCCGGTCAGCACCACCCGGCCATAGCCTTGCTTGCGCATCAGCGGAAACAGCGGCTGGACGACATTGAACCCGCCGATCAGGTGGATATCGACCACCGAGCGGAATTCCTCGTGGCTGAGGCTTTCCAGCGGGCAGAAGCGGCTGTTGCCGGCGCTGTGGATGAGAATATCGACCTTGCCGAAACTGTCGAGCGCGGCTTCGATGATCGCCCTGCCGCCCTCGGGGGTGGTGACGCTCTCGGTGCAGGCAACCGCCTCGCCGCCAAAGGCCTCGATCTCGCGCACCACGTCCTGGGCAGGCCCCGCATCGGCCCCGCTGCCGTCGAGCGAACTGCCATTGTCGTTGATAAGGACCTTCGCCCCGCGCGCGGCGAGCAGCAACGCATATTCGCGGCCCAAGCCCCGCCCGCCGCCGGTGATGACGGCGACGCGACCATCGAATCTGAGTTCGGTCATTGAAATCTCTCCCTTAAAAGGCCCTCCCCGGTGGGGAGGGGTTGGGGTGGGGGTTCCTACGCCAGCGTGGACGCGAGGCCTGGCGGCCTCGCTCCCCCACCCCCTAACCCCCTCCCCGCCGGGGAGGGGGGACTAAGCTAAACCGGCTGCCAGATCGGCGAACCCCTCGTGGCCCGGTTCGAGGGGATTGTCCGCCCGTCCAGATCGGCAACGCCGTATTCCGCCGCGAGCTCGGCATTGATCCAGGTCCCGCCGCTGCGCTTCATCACGTCCGGATCCTTCGCCAGAGCCGCGATCACCCGGCCGACCCATTCGGGGCTCGAGCCCCCCGCCGCGTTGAGCTGTTCGGCCATGCCGGGGACGGTGCGCAGGTTCTCCTGCGCCCGCTCGGTCATGGTGAAGCCCTGCCACAGCGAGACCGCCGCGACACCGTGCTCCTTCAGCTCGACGCCCATGTCGTGCATCATCCGGTCCATGCCGGACTTGGTCGTGCCGAAGATCACGTCGTAGGTATAGGTCACCCCGACAAATCCCGAAATCCCTATGATCAGCCCGCTCTTCTGCGGCACCATGATCTGCGCCGCATAGTGGCTAGCGACGAAAGCCGCGCGCAGGCCGGTGTCGAAGATTTCCCAGTTGGAGAGGGGTTTCTCCCAGAAGGGGATTTTCTGGGTCATTTCGTCGGGGATCGACAGAACGTTATTGACCAGAATGTCGAGGCGGCCCTGCTCGCGCTGAACCTGATCGAATAGCGCTTCGAGCTGGGAGTCTTCAGTGACATCGACCTGGACAGGAATACCCTTGCCGCCACGCTTGTCGCACTCGGCGGCGGTTTCGCCGACCGTGCCGGGCAGGGGATGCTGGCCCGCCGAGGTGGTGCGCCCGGTGACATAGACCGTCGCCCCCTCACAGGCGAGCGCCAGCGCGATGCCCTTGCCGACGCCGCGGCTGGCGCCGGTGACGACGGCGACTGTGTCTTTGAGTGCAGACATGCGATGCCTCTCCATCCTTGCTCTGATCCGCGGCTTTAGATAGTCTCACCCCAATTCGCAAAAGGATGCAACCAATGACCACAGGCATGGTCCTCGACCCCACTTCGATCCGCGATGACGACATAGCCAGCCCTGGCCCCGATGCGGGCGTGCTGGCCGGCAAGCGGGTTGGCTTCCGGCTCGACCAAATCTGGCGGGCGTGGGACTGGATCAGCGAGGACTGGGCAGCCAAGCTGGAAGACGCCGGGGCGACCGTTTCGTACTGGCGCTCATGCGGACGTTCGGGCGAGGAGGGCGAGCGGATGGCGGCCGAGCTCAAGGAGTGGCTCACCACCATCGACGTCGCCATCGTCGGCCTCGCCAATTGCGGCTCGTGCACCGGCTGGACGGTGCGCGATGCGATCACTTCGGCCAATACCGGCATCCCGACCATCGCCATCGCCACCGAGAACTTTCGCGCCTTCGCCCACGAAATCGCCGCGCGCGGCGGGCGTTCGGGCCTCAGGGTCCACGTCCTGCCCTATCCGCTCAACGAGCAGGAAGTGGCCGACGTCAAGGCGATCGGCGAGCGGCATTTCGATGCCATGCTCGAAGACTTCGGCGCGACCCTGGCGCTGCGGGATGCCGCCGAATGAACATCGTCACGATCAAGCCCTCGGGAACCAAGCTCGCCCCCGTCCCCAAGCCGCTGATCAGCCGCGATTGCGGGCCGGCGGGCTGTGAGGTCGATTGGTTGGCTAGCCAGCGCCACGAGGCCGAACTGGACATCGAGGAGTTCAACCGGTTCGCCATGGCCAAGGGCTGGGGCGACGGGCTGCCGCTGGTGCCGCCCACGGAAAGCCGGGTGCGCCGGTTCCTCTCGGAGAACGACCGCTACCCCGACGAAGTGATCGCCCATCTGCCCCCGGCGCGCGCGGAGTGCACGGTGGAGAAGATCGCGGTCAATGCGGTGATGGCCGGCGCGCCCGCCGAGAGCCTCGAACTGCTGATCGCGATGGTCGCCGCCGTCGCCGATCCCGATTTCGAGTTGTACGGGATCAACACCACCACCGCGCCAGTCTATCCGGCCTTTATCGTCAACGGCCCGGTGCGCGACGAGCTTGATGTGCCCTACAGCTACGGCTGCTTCGGCGGCGTCGCCACTACCGCGAACGCCATCGGCCGCGCCTTCCGCCTGCTGATGCAAAACGTAGCAGGGCAGGTCGCCGGTGTGACATCGCAGACGACGTTCGGTTCGCCCGGGCGGCTCGCCAGCATTCTCGCCGGCGAGTGGGAGGAAAAGAGCCCCTGGGCGCCAATGGCAGAGCGTCGGGGCGTTGCGGGCAATGCCGTCACCTGCTTCGGCACGATGGGAACGATGAACATTCTCGACACCACTTCGCAAAGCGCGAACGATTTCCTCGAACACATCGGCAAATCACTGCCTTATGTTTCAGCCAACTGCTTCACCCCGGCGATGCCGTTCGCCGAGATGATGGTGGCGCTGAACCCGATCTGCGCGGAGATTGTCGGCAAGGCGATGCCGAAGATCGAGGACGTGCAGGAGTGCCTGTGGCGCTACGCCAGCGTGCCGGCCGACTTGCTCCAGCGCCAGCACCGCGAGCAATTGGAAGCACAGGAGCGGGTGCGCGAGGACGGGCGGATTTACGCGGTGCCCGAGCCCAAGGACATGATCCTGTTCGTCGCCGGCGGCCTCGGCGGGCTGCATGCGACGGGCTTCCACAGCTTCGGCAGCTGCATCTCGCAGACCCGGGCACTGGCGGAGGTTATCCCCGCGAGCGAGACGCAAGCGGCGGAATAATCCTCCCCGGAACGGGGAGGGGGACCGCCGCCGAAGGCGGGGGTGGAGGGGCACCCTCGGCTAGACGCGTACTTCGAAGGTTGGAAAATTCGGCCTGTCCCCTCCACCATCCTGCGGATGGTCCCCCTCCCCCTGCGGAGGAGGAATTTCACACGATCGACATGCCCTGTGCCAAAAGCCCCAGCTCCAGCTCGTCGCGCAGCCGGTGGCGCAGCGAGCGGACGAGGACTGACTTCATGTGGCTCAGGTTGCGGCGGGGCAAGGGCGCCAGGCGCTGGGCCAGTTCGCGCGCGCGCGGAAGCAGCTTTTCCGCCGGCAGTACTTCGGCGACCACGCCGAGGCGGTGGGCTTCGGCCGCGCTCATGTGCTCGCTCGACAGGATGAAATAGCGCCCGCGGTTGGGTCCGAGCACCAGCGGCCAGATGAAGCCGGTGCCGTCGCCTGCCGGCATGCCGTTGGGCGTGTGGGTGGTGTCGGCGAAGACGGCATGCTCGGCGGCGAGTACGATGTCGCAGATCGCCGGCAGTTCGGAATGGATCAGCGCCGGGCCGTTCACCGCCGCGATCACCGGCACCGGCACCGCGAGCAAGCCTTCGAGCATGGCGACGCTTTCCGTCATCATGCGGTCCCACATGTCGTGGATCGAGCTCTCCGGCACCACTTCATTTTCGTCGCGCGCGGCGATGAAATTGCTCCCCGTTCCGGTGATGATGACCACCTTGTTCTCTGTATCGCGGGCGATGTCGGCGAACAGCTGGCCCAGTTCGGCGTGGTGGCCCTGGGGCGAGACGTTCCATTGCACTTCGCCGCCGTTCGAATGCATCGTCACTTCGAGCACGCCGTCCTGGCGTTCAAGCTTCAGCGTTTGGTAGCGGCTTGCATATTCGGCGAATTGCATCGTTTCTCTCCCAGCTAATCGAAAAATTCCGCCGCCCGTTCGCCCAGCATCAGCGCGGTGGCGGCGGGGCAGCGCCGCACCACGCGCGGCATGATCGAAGTATCGACCACGCGCAGACCCGAAACGCCGTGAACGCGGCAATGCTGGTCGACGACGCGATGTCTCGGGCGATGGCCCCATGCGGCACGAAGAGGCCATGTGGATCGAGGTGCCGATGTTTTTCGCGACATGGCGGTCGAGCAGGTCGTCGCTGTCGAGTTCGGCATCGGAAATCGCGGCGCGCTTCGCTCCCAGAGCGCGATAGGGCGCGCTGGCGATCAAGGCGGCGGCGGTGCGCAAGGCCTCGCGCATGCGGGCGCGGTCGCGGGCGCTTTCGAGGTAGCGATAGCGCAGTTCGGGCGCGGCATGGGGATCGGCTGAGGTCAGATGGATCTCGCCCCGGCTGTCGTCGCGCAGCATGATCGCGGTGAGCGCATGGTTCCAGCCGAAGCGCGCGTGGGCGAGCAGCTTGCCGGGCGAAATGCCGCCGAGCATGTTCCTCAGCACCCCCAGCCTGGCCAGCGGCCCCATGCCGTGAAACACCGAATAGTTCACCGGGATCGCCGATTGCAGCAGGGCAATGTCGCTGACTTCGTCCGACGCCTGGGTGGTGAAATGGAGCCCGGCGTGCGCCCAGGTCGAGCGCCTGGGATCGGGCCGCCGGCTGCGGCGCTTGGCCATGCTGAAGGGCAAGGTGAGCGAGCCATGATCGGTGAACTGGCGGCCGACTTGCGGCAATTCGTGGCGCACCGCGATGCCATGGCGCGCCAGCTCCTCGCCCGGCCCGACGCCCGAGAGCATCAGAATTGCGGCGATTTCACCGCGCCGGCGCAAAGCACCACTTCGCCGGCATAGATGCGGCTGACCTCGCCATCCGCCAGCACTTCGACGCCGATCGCCTGCCCGCCTTCGAGCAGGACGCGCAGCACGGTAGCCTGCGCCCTCACGGTGAGATTGGGCCGCTCGCTCGCCGGATCGACATAGGTCAGGCCGGTGTTCATCCGCACGCCGTGGGCATTGTTGGAGGGGATCAGGCCGGCGCCAATCGACTTGGGACCGTTCATATCGGGATCGTCGGGAAACCCCGCCTCGCGGCATGCCGCCAGGAAAGCATGATCGATGGCGACCAGCTCGCCCGGAGCGGCGCGGCGGATCGGCATCGGCCCCAGTTCGCCGTGGTACTGGTCGCGAATGTCGTGGTCGCTCTCGAGCTTGCGGAAGAAGGGCAGGACCTTGGCGTAACTCCATTCCGCATTGCCCTCAGCGGCCCAGCTATCGAAATCCTCCGGCAGGCCGCGGGTGAACAAGGCGCCGTTGAGCGCGCTCGATCCGCCGACCACTTTGCCGCGCGGCAGCGGCTGGAGCATACCTTCGCCCAGCGTCGCGGTCAGGTTCCAGTTGGCGGGATGGCCCGGCATCATCGCGCTGAGCACGCCGCCATGGCGCAATTCCTCCGGCAGCGCCGCCGCGCCGCGGAACCACGAGCCCGCCTCCAGCAGCAGCACCGTCCGCGTCGGGTCTTCCGACAGCCGCGCGGCGAGCGGCGCTCCGGCCGAACCCGCGCCGACAATGACGATGTCGAAATTGGGCTTCACGCCGCGCCGTCAGGCGACGTCGAGTGCGTAGAGCCGAATCGCATTGTCCCAGACGATCTTCTTCTTTGCCGCTTCCGACACGCCCGGCACTCCGGCAATGTCCGCATGGGCACGCGAATATTGCCGGCCTTCCGGATGGCTGAAGTCGGTCGCCACCACCAGGCAGTCCTCGCCGAGCGCATTGACCACTTCGGGAATCGCCGGATCGCCCGGCTCGGTCGAAATGAAGCACTGGCGCTTCCAGTAATCGACCGGCTGCATCGAGAGGCCGGGGATCAGTTCGTCGCCGCGCCCGCCCTGGTTGGCGACTTGCAGCCGGTAGAGCCACGGCACCAGCCAGCCCGAGCCAGCCTCAAGATGGGCGACGCGCAACTTGGGATGCCGTTCCAGCACCCCGCCGGCGATGAAGGAGGCGATCGCCGCCATGTTGCCGAAGACGAAGGCGGCGACGCCCTGAGCGTAGGGCAGGCCGGGGAACAGATCGCGCAAATAATCCTCGCTGGCGTTCATCGCGCCGCAGTGGACGCCTACGGGCACGTTCAGGTCGGCGATCGTCGCCCACAGCCGGTCCAGCTCGGGCGAATGGATGCGGTAGGGGCCGAGCGGCGAGGGATTGATCGTCACCGCCCTCATGCCCAGCTCCTTGACCGAACGGATCGCCTCCTTGGCCGCCATTTCCGGATCGCGCAGATCGAGCGCCCCGGCGCCGATCAGCCTGCCCTTGGTGTCCGAGCAGAAATCGGAGAGCCAGTCGTTATAGGCGCGGCGATAGGCGGCGGCGACATCGGCGCGGGTGCGAGGGCACCTGGTTGGTGTAGAGGCAGGCCGAGGGGTAGAGCACCATGTAATCGATGCCGGTCTTGTCCATCGCGTCGAGATAGGACGCGGGCGGGAAACCGGCCCGGGCATAGTCGTCGTAGGCCTCGCCAAGATCGTCCATCACCGACATCTCGCCGAAAAAGCCGTCCGGCTGCTCGACCCCATCGACCAGCACGGAGTTGTAGAAGCCGAAGCCGCGGTGGTCGGTCTTGTACCCCACCCGCGTCACCGGCGCCTGGTCACGGAATTTGGGATCGAGATATTTGTCCCACAGATCGTCGGGTTCGACGACGTGCGAATCGGTATCGATGAAACCGTACTGGGCCATGGCTGCTCTCCCGCGCCCGGGCATGCGCGGCCCGGATCTTGCGGGCGATGCTATCCCTCACGCCCTACCCGGTCAAACGCCGAAGTTTGACCTTGGCGGATTGGCGGCTAGGGTTGGAGCATAAGTTCGGTTCCACGGGAGAGAGCATGTCGGACAACTCCAGCCTGGCGGTGATGCAGCGAATTCGTCGCGGCGGTGCTGAGCGGCGATCTCGATACAGTGCGCGCCCTCGCCGCGCCCGATATGGAGCTGCATCAGGGTAACGGTCTGCCGTATGCCGGGGTCTATCGCGGGGCGGAGGGATTTATCGAATTCCTCGGCGTGTTTGGCGAAACCTACGAGATCGAGCGGCTCGAGCCGGTGCGCAATTTCCCGGGCGAGGATCCCGAATGGGTGGCCAGCGAGCTGGAATTGGCAGGCACCGTGCGCGCCAGCGGCAAGCGGTTCGCATCGAGCCTGGTCGAGGTATGGCACATTCGCGAGGGCAAAGTGCTGTCGATCAAGCCGCATTATTTCAATTCGCCGTTAGTGGGCTGACAAGACGCAAGCGGGCCCGGTCGGCCGGCAAAGGGAGAGGCAAATGAGCGATCCGCTTGGACGCAAGGATTATGTCGCGGCTGGCCCCGTCGCCCTCATCGTCGGTTGCGGCGGCATGGGCATGGCGGTGGCGCGGGCGCTGGGCAAGCGGCATCCGCTGCTGATTGTCGATATCGATGAGGAGCGGCTGGCGCAGGCAGTCGATGCCTTGCTGCTCGAAGGCTATGCCGTGTCGAGCCACGCCTGCGACATCACCAATTCGGCCGAAACCCGCGCGCTGGGCGAGGCACTGGCAGGCGGGCCGGGAGTGCGCGTGCTGATGAATATCGCCGCGGTCGGCAAGTCGATCGGCTTGTGGCGGAAGATGATCGACATCGATCTGGTGGGCGCGCAGCTGATCGCCGACGCGGTGGGCCCGCATATGGTGAAAGGCGGCGTGGCGATCCTGATAAGCTCGCTGGCGAGCTATCTGCCGCCAAACGATCCGGCGCTCGACGCGCTGCTCGACGATCCCAAGGCCGCGGGGTTCTACGACGGGCTGGTCAAGTTCCACGGCAGCGAGCCCGACATGGACTGGGCCTACAACTATGCCAAGCTCGGCATCAACAAGCTCGCCGAGCGGCTGGCGGTGGACTGGGCAGGGCGCGAAGTACGGGCGCTGTCGCTTTCGCCGGGCATGATCAATTCGCCGATGGCCCGCGCCGAGGGTGAGACCCTGCCAGCGCACGACGGCTCGCAGGCCCGCCTGACCCGCGCCGACAAGGCCCAGGAAATCCCGCTGCGCCGCGAGGGCAGCCTGCTCGAAATCACCTCGGTGGTCGATTTCCTCGCCTCGGACGCGGCGAGCTTTCTCAACGGCATCGACGTTACCGTCGATGGCGGCCACCGCGCGGCGTGGCGGCGCAGCGGCATTACGCAGCGGTAGGGGTTGGGCGATGGTGGATTATTACCCCGAGGGCGAACTCGATCCGGTCGCGGCCGGTATCGCCGGCTATTTCGCCCAGTTCCCGGCCTGGACCGGACTCATGCACAACCCGCTGCCAGAGACCCGCGCGGCGATCCACGCGGCGACGGTGTTGTCGGGCGAGCCCGCGATGGCTTCGGTCGCGGACTACGCGGTGCCGGTCAAGAGCGGTGAGATCGCCTTGCGCCTGTTCCGGCCGCACGGCGCGGTTCGGGCGCTGATCCTGTGGGCGCACGGCGGGGGCTTCTGTATCGGCAGCAACGACGAGATCGAGAACTTCTGCCGCCTGCTCGCACAGACAAGCCAGTGCGCGGTCGGCTCGATCGAATACCGCCTCGCGCCCGAGCACAAGTTTCCGGTAGCGGTAGAGGATGTCGAGGCGGCGGTGCTCTGGACCACGGGACGCATGCCTGAGCTGGCGGGCGGGGATGTCCCGGTCATGCTTGGCGGCGACAGCGCGGGGGGCAATCTCGCCACCGTCGTCACCCGGCGGTTGCATAGCGCGGGCAAAGCGCGGATCGCTGCCAACGTGCTGGTCTATCCCTGCACCGAAGGCCCCGATGCACAGTCGCTGCGCCGATTCGAAACGCCGTTTCTCAATGTCGATGAGTGCGGCTTCATGATCGCGCAGTATCTGCCGGACGAGGCCTTGAGCCGAAATCCCGATTTCGCCCCCGCACTGGCCGAGAGCCTCGAAACTTTGCCGCCGACTTTCGTCGTCACGGCCAGCCACGACATACTAACCGAACAGGCCGAGGCCTATGCCGCCAAGCTGGCGTCACTGGGCGTGCCCACCCACGTCAGTCGCCACCAAGGCATGATTCACGGCTTCATCACGCTCGACCCGTTCTTCCCCGGCGCGGCGGGCGCGGCGATCCACGAGATCGCGGATTTCATAGCGGAGATTGCCCCATGATCGACCCTGTCGCCAGACTGCTCGCCATCGAGGAGATCAAGCAGCTCAAGGCCCGCTATTTCCGCCACATGGACATGCGCGACTGGGCGGCGATGGGCGAGGTGTTCTGCAAGGACGCGCGTTTCGACTGTTCCGAAGGTTTCGGCACCCACGGCCTCGACGGCGTCTGGACCGGCGAGGCCGGCCCGGTCACCGTCGGGCGCGACAGGATCATGCCTTGGATCAGCAGCTCGTTCGCCACGACCACCTCGGCCCATCACGGCCACTGCCACGAAATCTGGATCGATAGCGATAGCCAGGCCCACGGCATCTGTTCGATGGAGGATTGGATTCTCGACGCCGACAGGAAGACCTTGCTGATCAACGCTGCCGGGCACTACCACGAGAAGTACCGCGTCGAGGACGGCGCCTGGCGGATCGCCGAGGTCAAGCTGACACGGCTGTTCGTTGGGCTGAACGAACGGGCGATTTGAATCGGCTCAATCGCAGCGGGCGGCCAGGGCCTCGACGCACCGGGCGAACTGTTCCGGCTGTTCGATGCAGGCGAGATGGCCCGCGGGCACAAACTCGACGCTCGCTCCCGGAATTGCAGCGGCGATGCGGTCGCCATGGCCCGCGAAAGGCGTCGGCATGTCGAACTCGCCGGCGATGACCATGGCCGGCATGGCGATCTCCGGCAGCCTGTCCAGAACCTCCATGTCGCGGATCGCGGCGGCGCAGCCGATGTAACCGAGCGAATTCATCGCCGCCATGTTGGCGAACACGGTGTCGGTAATGGCCGGGTTCTCGCGCATGAAACTTTCCGAAAAATGCCGCTGGACCCAGCCCTCGGCGATGGCGGCGACGCCGCCTTCGCGGACTTCGGCGATCCGCTTGGGCCAGAGCGCCGGGTCCATTTTCGCCGATGTGTTGGCCAGCACCAGACCGCGCACCCGTTCGGGCAAATCAAGCGCCAGCTGCATCGCGACCATCGCACCGATCGACGTGCCGCAAACAATCGCGCGCTCGACGCCCACGGCGTCCATCGCCGCGCGCACATCCCCGGCAAGCAGCGCCAGCGCGTAATCCCCCTCCGGCGCGTCGGAGGCGCCGTGTCCGCGGATATCGATGGCGAGCAGCCGGAAATGGTGCTCGAGGTATGGCGCGGCGCGATCGTAGATGCCCATGTCCGTGCCGATAGTATGCAGCAGGACGAGCGGCGGCTTGGCGACCGAACCGCGCCAGCGCCAATAAATGCGCGCGCCTGAGCTGGATACGAATGGCATCGCCCGCCTGTGCCATGGCGGGAAGCCGGGCGCAACGCTCCCGGAGGGCAAATGCACCGTTGGCGATTCATTTTTTCGCGGGTAAGGGGCAGAATTGATGTTTCTCAAAGGGCGGGCTGCGAATAGCGGCCAGAGTGCCTGCAAACAGTGATGGTGCGACTGACATGAGCAACTCCTCCGAAGCCCCGGGCTCACCCCCGCTACCGCCCGAGCACCGCCCGGACGTTCTCGATACGCTGCTCGCGGACACAGGCCGCCTTGAAGCGCGCCTGATGGAACTAGACGATGTGCCGCTGCTGCTGGTCTACACCCACCTGACCGGCGACGAGACCCTGCTCCAGGCCTATGCGCCGCACATCAAGGGGGCCTGGGCCTTCGAGGTGGACGAGGTTCCCGAGCTCAAGCTGCGGCTCTGCCAGGCCTTGATCGCGACTTTCGCGGACTATGCCGCCGCAGGCCGGCCGCTGCCGCCGGCGCCTCCACCCGATCTGCTCCAGCGCATGTGCAACGGCGCGGTCGGGACGCAAGTTCCCCATGAATACATGCCGATGGTGCGTGAGGAACTGAACTTCGACCGCACCGACGCCAAGACCGTTCGCTGGCGCAAACAGCCCGCGAAGGCCTTTCTCGATGCTTACAAGGTGGTGGTCATCGGCGCGGGGTATTCGGGCCTCGCCATGGCGGCCAAGCTCGAACCAGGCCGGCATCCCTTTCGTGCTGATCGAGAAGAACCCGGATGTCGGTGGCACCTGGTTCGAGAACACCTATCCCGGCGTCGCGGTCGATACGCCCAACCACTTCTATTCCTATTCCTTCCGGGTGAAGCCCGACTGGGACCACTATTTCGCCCGCGGCGACGAGATTCTCGACTACATCCGCACCTGCTACCGCGAGATGCATATCGCCGGGCACGTCCGCTTCGAGGAGGAAGTGGTTTCGGCGATCTGGGACAAGGCGGGCCATCGCTGGGACGTCACTGTGCGGCGCAAGAACGGTTCGGAATATTCGATCCGCGCCAATGCCGTGGTCACGGCCTGCGGTCTGCTCAACCGCCCCTCGATCCCCGACATCCCGGGCATGGACCGCTTCGAGGGACCGATGTTTCACTCGGCGCGCTGGGATCATTCGGTAAGCCTCGAAGGCAAGCGGGTGGTGCAGATCGGCACCGGCGCGAGCGGGATGCAGATCGGCCCGATGATCGCGCCGCTCGTCAGCCAGCTCACCATCTTCCAGCGCTCGCCGCACTGGGCTCGGTACAATCCGCTGCTCTATGCCAAGACCAGCGACGCGGTGAAATGGGGCCTGGCCAATGTGCCCTATTACAACAAGTGGTACCGCTTCCAGCTGCTCTGGGCGACATCCGACCTGGTGCTGCCGAACCTGCGCAAGGACCCGGCCTGGACCGATTCAGAACACTCGCTTAATGCCGCGAACGCCGCGGTTCGCGAACAGCTGGTCGCCCATATCTCCAAACAGGTGAATAACGATCCGGATCTGCTCGCCAAGATCGTCCCCGAGTTCCCGCCCTATGGCAAACGCATGCTGCGCGACAGCAACTGGTATTCCGCGCTGACCCGCGACAATGTCGAGCTGGTTACCGGACCGGTGAAGGAAATCACCGAGACCGGCGTGGTCGACAAGGACGGCGTCGAGCACCCCGCCGATGTCATCGTGCTCGCCACCGGCTTCAAGGCACAGATGCCGCTCTGGCCGATGCATGTCGAAGGCACGAAAGGCACGATCCGCGATGCCTGGGGCGAGGATAATCCGCGCGCCTATCTCGGCATTACCGTGCCGCACTTTCCCAACATGTTCATCATTTATGGGCCCAACACCAATGGCGGCCACGGCGGCAGCGCGGTGTACAATTCGGAATGCCAGGTACGCTACACCATGCTGGCCCTGCGCGAGATGATCGAGCGCGAGGCGGAAGTGGTCGAGGTGCGCGAGGAACCGTTCGAGGCCTACAACGCGCTGGTCGATGCCGAGCACGCCCAATTGGTCTGGACCCATCCGGGCGTGAAGAACTGGTACCGCAACAGCACCGGCCGGGTCGTCACCAATTCGCCCTGGCCGCTCAGCAAGTACCGCAACCTCACCGCCGCGTTCGACCCGCAAGATTACACGATTACCCCTGCGCAAAATCCGTTATAGGCGGCCAATAGCGGCGCAAATGGCCCGATGCCGCGATCGCGGGGAGACTGGGATGGCGAAGGCATTCGGAGCGGATTCGACCACCGAGGACGTGCTCGAAGGTATCGACCTATCGGGCAAGCGCGTGCTGATCACCGGCGTCTCGGCCGGGCTCGGCGTCGAAACCGCGCGCGCGGCGGCGACGCACGGCGCCAAGGTAGTGGGAACCGCGCGCGACCTGGCCAAGGCGCGCGGGGCGCTGGAACAGCACGCCGCGCTCGGCATCGAAGTGGCGGAATGCGATCTCGCCTCGCTTGCCAGCGTGCGCGCCTGTGCCGATGGACTGATTGCGAGGGGCGAGCGGTTCGACACGGTCATCGCCAACGCCGGAGTTATGAACTGCCCTTTCGGCAAGACCAAGGAAGGCTTCGAGAACCAGTTCGGCACTAACCATCTCGGCCACTTCGTCCTGGTCAACCGGCTGCTGCCGCTGGTCAAGGACGGCGGACGCGTTGTCATGCTGTCCTCCTCCGCGCACCGGGCCGGCGATATCGACCTCGACGATCCCGGTTTCGCCAGCACCCCCTACGATCCGTTCACTGCCTATGGCCGCTCGAAGACCGCCAATATCCTGTTCGCGGTGGAGCTTGACCAGCGTCTTTCGGGTCGCGGCATTCGCGCGACGGCGCTGCATCCCGGCGGCATCATGACCGAGCTGATGCGCCATACCACCCCGGACATCATGCAGCGTATGATCGACAGCTCCTCGCAAGCAGCCGACGGGACTCCTAGCCAGCCGGTCAAGATCAAGACCGTGCCGCAGGGCGCGGCGACCAGCGTTTGGGCCGCATTTGTTGCTCCGGCCGGGGAAGTGGGCGGCCGCTATTGCGAGGACTGCCATGTCGCTGAGGTGGAGGATAACGCCTACAAGGGCGTGCGCTCCTATGCCGTCGATCTGGCCAGGGCGAAGGCGCTCTGGGCGAAGAGCGAGCAGATGGTCGGGGAGCGCTTCCCGGAATGAGCGAGGGCCTGCGCGCGCCGCGCATTGCTATCCACCGTGTGGGCTGGCCAGAGGCCGATTGGCTCATTATGCGTCAGACTTCGGTCTCTGGCTTGTAGCCGCTGTCGGCCATGACCAGCGTTTCCATCATCACGACCTTTTCCCGCCGCTTTGCCGCCGAATAGGCTAGGAATCCGTCCTCCTCGTCTTCCTGGCCCCAGTTGACGATCGGGCCATGCGGCAGCCGCGCCAGACCCAGCGCGGCGACCTCGTCGGGCGAGGCAAGGCCTTCGTTGCCGACAAAAATCCCCTTCGCCGCACGGCGCGCGTGATAGCCCGGCGTGTTGGTCCGGCCGAGGACAATGGTGCAGACATCGACGCCATAGGGCCGCATCTCGGACCAGAAAGCCTCGGCGAAATTGAGCTGAAAGGCCTTGGCGGCGCAATAGATCACCAGATACTTGCTGCCGCCATAGCAGGCGCCCGAATTGACGATGAGAATGCCGCCCCGCCGCCGCCGCCGCATCGCGCCGCCGAAACGATGGGCGCAGCGCAGCATGGTATCGACATTGATCCGGCTGAGATCCAGCCACTGCTCGATATCGACTTCGAGAAAGCGTTCGCCGAACCAGTCCGCCCCGGCATTGTTGACGAACAGCCCCACTTCGCGATTCCCCACCGCCGCGAAGATCCGTTCGGCGGCATCGAGACCGGCCAGATTGACCCTTGCCGCGATCACCTCGACGCCCGAATTCCTCGCGCAATTCTTTCGCGGTCTCGTCGAGCGGGCCGTCCTTGGCGATCAGCATGCAATTGACGCCCCGGGCCGCGATCTGGCGCGCGAACGAACGCCCGGTGCCTTCCGAGCCGCCGGCGATCACTGCCCAAGGGCCATACTTCTTGCTGAATTCCATCTGCCGTCCTCTCTCCAGGAGGGCTTATTCAGGAGCGAGGCGCTGGCGTAAACAGGAAAAGCCGGATGTGCCGGACGCTGGGTCTGGACCTTGCATGTCCGGCAAAGACACACGGTCCTGGGCTCGGTAATTGGTTCATTCCTGGCTGGACTGCCGTCGTCAGGCGCATCATCGATAGTGATGGAAAGTTGGCGCAATGGCTACCGGCAGAAGCAGGCCTGACGACCCGTTTTGGCGAGGAAATCGGGCATAGCGCGATGCTGACCGGCGCCTTGTGAGCTACAGTAGTCAAGCATCGCGCCTGAAACCTCAGCGGCAGCGCACGCTGTTGCTACCGTCGCTGTCGATCGCCGCACCGATGGCAGCGCCGCCGATGGCGCCAAGCACGGTCCCCAGGGTCTTGAAATCGCCCTCGGCGATGATGTTGCCGAGCACGCCGCCGGCAATACCGCCGACGATCAGCCCGGTGGTGCCGTCAGACCTGCGGCAATAATAGCGCCCGTTCCGTCCGCGATAGATACGGTCGTTTTCTGCCAGAGTGCGTTCGCGGTAACGGCGATCGTGGCGGTAATACCGCTCGGCTTCATAGCGTCCGTAGCGCGGATCGGGCCTGTCGTAATCATAGGACCCATAGCGCTGGTAGGAACTGCGATCATAATAGCCCCACTCGCCATTGCGGTCGCCATAGCTGGAATCACGGCTGGTGGCGCATCCGCCAGTCAGCGTGGCGGCGGCAAGAGAAAGAAGCAAAAGCTTGTTCATGGGATTTCTCCATCATCGGGGAGCGATGCCCGGCACCCTGAATTTGGCGCGAGGTCTGAGTGGTAAATCCATGTCCAGGCGATTTGTTCCGGGCGGGAGCCGCAGGCGAGATTTCTGGCAGCATCCGGGCCGCAGCCGATGGAACAAATGACAGGGTGACCGGTTCCCGGGATACAAGTGTCTCAGGAGCAAGCGATGGCCGAATTCCGCGCGAACCCCGGCGAGCGCCAAGACCGTCCGAAAAACGATAAATCCTCGAAACTTTCATTTACGCTGGTCGCATCGCTCGCACTTGCGGGCTGCGCGACAATCAGCCGCGAGCCGTTCTCCGAAGCGCAGCAGGTGGACGCGACAATTCCCGGCATCCCGGCGGCCCGTTTCTGGGCGGATGCGCCCGATGCGGCGCGGCAGATGTCGCCCTCGCTCACCGGAGCGCTGGGCGAGAAGACCATGCTGGCCCTGTCGGGCGGCTCGGATAACGGAGCCTATGGCGCGGGCTTGCTCAATGGCTGGAGCCTGGCGGGCACGCGCCCGGAGTTCTCGATTGTTACCGGCGTCAGCACCGGCGCGCTGATTGCGCCCTTTGCCTTCCTCGGACCGGATCAGGATGCGACGCTGGAGCGCCTGTTCACCACTATCTCGGCAAGGGACATCTACAGGGGCAGATTCCCTCTCGCGATCCCGGCATCACCCAGCGCCGCGAGCACCAAGCCGCTCGCGCGGCTGATCGCATCGGTGATGACCGACGCCCTGATCGACCGGATCGGGCGCGAGCATCTCCGCGGACGGCGGCTGCTGGTCGGCACCGCCAATCTCGATGCCCAGCGCATGGTCATCTGGAACATGGGCGCGATTGCCGTGAGCGATGCGCCGGGGCGGTATCTGCTGTTCCGGCAAGTGCTGCAGGCCTCCTCGGCGATCCCGGGATTTTTCACTCCGGTGATGATCCGCGCCGAATTTGGCGGCAGGGCGATCAGCGAAATGCACGTCGATGGCGGCACTACCGCCCAGATATTCAGCCTGCCCGACGAAGTGATTACCGGGGCAGTAGCGACCGGCCAGCTGCCGGGGCCAGGCCGCTGCACATCTACATGATCGTCAACAACAAGCTCAACGGCGAATTCCGGCTGGTGAAGCCAAAGACGATCCCTATCGCCTCGCGCTCGATCAGCCTGAACTTGCGCAGTTCGATGGGCGGATCGGTCGATCTGAGCTATCTTTACGCCAAGGCGCGCGGGATCGATTTCAACATGAGCTTCATCGACAAGGATTATCCCGATGCCGGGCACAAGCTGTTCGACACGGCCTATATGCGCGGGCTTTACGGCTATGGCCTTAGAGCTTGGGCGAACCGGCACATTCTGGCAAAAGCGCCCGCCCGGCCAGGAAGAGTAACTGTCTGGCCCGGAATTGGATCAGCGCTTGGCAGGTGATGTGCTTGCCCGCTCCTGCAGCAATTCGGTGAGCGCCTTCACCGCTTCGGTCAGTGAGAGAACCTCTTTCTCGCGCAGCTCGTCGAGCTTCTGGTGGAGCAGTTCGATTTCCAGCTCGGCCTTGATGTTGATCTGGTAATCGGCCGCGGCCTCTTTCCGATCGACATCCTGCTGGCGGTTCTGGCTCATCATGATGAACGGCGCGGCGTAGGCGGCCTGGAAAGACAGCGCCAGGTTGAGCAGGATGAAGGGATAGGGATCCCAGTGCTGCATCCAGGCGGTGATATTGAGCGCGATCCAGAACAACAGGATCGTGCTCTGGATGATGATGAAGCGCCATGAACCCATCGTCGCGGCGACGGTATCGGCGATGCGCTGGCCGGCGGTAAGCTGGCCGGCGCCCTCCGGCGCTTCCTGCGCGCGCTGCTTGCGGCGCACTTCGCGCAGCTGACGCAGCAGCGTGGCTTCATCCGCGCGCAGAATGTGGCGCTGTTCTTTGCTTATGGCCATGGCTGGCGCTCCTTGGGTATCGACCTGGCAGGCAATGTCCGGCTAAGCACCTGTAATGGATTTCGACGACCAGCTCAGGCGCTATTTCGGCACCAGCGATCTTTCGGCGGTAACGCCCGCTGCGATGAGTGGCGGGATCGAGCGGATGGCGGTGGACCTTGGACTGGAAAAGGATCGCGGGCGGCGTTTTGCCCTGTGGGCGGTGATGCACATGCTCGGCGCGGCGCCGGACCTCGATGTCGCCTTCAAGGACGAGGCCGACCGCAATGCCGCGCGCAACTTCATGGATATGCTGGACCGCGCAGGCGATCCGTGACGGAACCGGACTCGGTCACGGTTCGGCAATGAGTTAACGGCAAGTCCGCCTGCGGGCGATCGTATGCCCGATCAACGCACCGGCGCCGGCGCGGCGGGAACCGCCATTGTGGCTATCAACAGTCCAAGAACCATTTTCTTCATGCTCATTCTCCTTGTGGTGGGAGAACCTGCGAGATGGATGTTCGGGCCCGTCATCGTGAAAATATTGGATGGTGCGGCCGTGCCGTGACGCTAACCGATCATCGACGTCGCCTTCCGCCCCGGGACCGGCTCGTTCATGGCTGCCGCGGCGGCCGTCAGATTGGCGTTGGCAAAATCCCAGTTAACGAGATTATCGAGGAACGCCGCGACCCATTCTGCGCGCCGGTTGTGGTAATCGAGGTAATAGGCGTGTTCCCACAGGTCACAGCACAGCAGCGGGGTTCTCCCATGCACAGGCGGCAGATCGGCATCGTGGGTCGCGACAATCCCGACCACGCCGTCGGTCACGACCAGCCAGATCCAGCCCGAGCCAAAATGCGATGTTGCGGCCTTGGCGAATGCTTCGTCAAAGGCCTTGGCATCGCCGATATCGTGCTCGATCAGTACCTTGAGGTCGCCATTGGGCGGCCCGCCGCCGCCAGGCTTCATGGATTTCCAGAAGAATTCATGGTTCCAGCTTTCACCCCCTTAATCGAATTAGCCGAGCATTGAGATTGGCTCTCCCGCGATATGCCAATCGAGTTTGATCGAAGTGTATCTATCGGTTACCTAGGAAAATTCATATCACCGGAATTCGCGGCAGAAAGCCCGCAGTTCCTCGATGAACGGCCCGGGCTGCTCGAAGGCCGCAAAATGTCCGCCCTTCGGCATTTTCGTCCAGCGCACGATATTATAGACCTGCTCGGCCCAGGCCCGCGGCGTCGGGCGGATTTCGGCGGGAAAGTGGGCGTATCCGGTCGGTACTTCGACCCTGGGCAACAGCGCCGCCGCCTGATTGGGCGCCGCACCGCCTTCGTAATAGAGCCGCATCGCCGAATTGATCGTGCCGGTCACCCAGTAGAGCATGATGTTCTCGAGCAGGTGATCCTTGCTGAACGAGGCTTCGACGTCGTCCCCGCAATCGCTCCAGGTCTTGAATTTCTCGACGATCCAGGCGGCAAGACCGGCCGGGGAATCGGTCAGGCCGTAAGCCAGCGATTGCGGCTTGGTGCCCTGGATCGAGCGATAACCGGATTCGCGTGCGTCGTAGGCCTCCTTCCACTCAAGCGCGCGCTTTTCCCCCTCGGTCAGGCCGGCGAGTGGGTCGGCGGGATTGGCCGGCTGGCCAAGAATGAAGTTCAGGTGCAGTGCGGCAACGCGCTCGGGCCGCTTGAGCGCCATGGTGGTGGAGATCGCCGCTCCCCAGTCACCGCCTTGCGCGATGTAGCGCTCATAGCCGAGCAGTTCCATCAGCCGGATATTGACGTCCGCCGCCTTGGCGACGTTGAAGCCCTTGTTCCTCGTCGGCCCGGAAAAGCCGTAACCGGGGATCGACGGGGCGATGACGTGGAAGGCATCACCCGCGTCTCCACCGTGACGGACGGGATCGGACAGCGGTCCGAAGATGTCGAGGAACTCGGCCACCGATCCGGGATAACCGTGGGTGATGATGACTGGCAGCGCATCGGGCTCGGGCGAACGGACATGGTAGAAGTGGAGCTGCTCGCCGCCAATCTCGGTGGTGAATTGCGGGAACGCGTTGAACCGCGCTTCTGTCGCACGCCAGTCGAAACTGTCGCGCCAGTAGTCGCACAGTTCCTGAAGGTATGATTTCTCGGTGCCATAGTCCCATCCCGCATCGGGGAGCTGATCGGGAAACCGGGTTCTGGACAGGCGCTCGCGCAAGTCGGTCAGCACGGCTTCGGGCACGTCGCAGCGAAACGGAGTAATGATCTCGGTCATGGTTCTCGGCCTATCCGATGGAGGAGAAGGTTAGAGCGGCGTGCGGCGAACCAGGCGTGGCTCAAAACCGCGTGGCTCCGGCCGCCGTGGGCAGTTGCCGGCCGGTCCCGAGCGCCGCGCGTGCCCGTGCCCGAATGAAAGCATGGATCTGATCGGACTGCTGGCGGGTCAGGTCTTTGAACGGGGGCATCCCGCGCTTGAGCAGAGCCCCATCATGGACGACTTGCCACAGCGTGTCGGACTGCAAGGCGATCGGCGATTCACGAAGGTCAGGCGCGGGAGCCCCGCCGGAGACCGCATCGAGCCCGTGGCAGGCCGCGCAATTCCCGGTGAACAATGGTTGACCCAGCGCGGCATCGGTCTGGCTGATCCTGATCGCCGGATCGTCGATCGGCTGGATTTCGGTACTGCGCGGCGCCGAAGGCGGCAGCACCGCTTTTCCATCGAGGGCGAAGGTCAGCAGGCGCCGCTTCTGGGCGCCGTACTTCCAGCCGATGTTCATCGAGGTACCGCCCAGAATGTTGGTGCCGCCATACCCGACGAGGACCGATACGTATTGCCTGCCGCCCGCCGCATAGCTGATCGGCGGCGCGATGATGCCGAGGCCGGCGTTGAAGCGCCACAGGCGTTTGCCGGATTCCGCATCATAGGCTGAAAAAAAGCCGTCTGCGGTGCCTTGGAAAACCAGGTTGCCGGACGTGGACAGGGTTCCCCCGTTCCACATGAAGGGATGCTGCACCTTCCACTTCACCTTCTGCGCGACCGGATCGTAGGCGACAAGCGCGCCTTTGCCGTCTTCTTGATCCTGCATGACCGGCTCCATCGCCAGGCCGCCGAGAACGTCGGGCTTCTTGATGAACTTCATGCCCAGCTGCATGTAGGGAATGTACACCAGCCCGGACTTGGGATTGTACGACATGTCCTGCCAGTTGTGCGCGCCGTTCGGCCCGGGCCACAGGGTCGCTTCGCCGGTTTCATAGCGGATGTTCTTCGCCTCGACCGGCCGCCCGGTATTGATGTCGATGCTCTCCGCCCAGGTGACCTTACCGATCTTGCCGGCGGAAATCAGCTTTCCGTCGCTGCGGTCCAGCACATAGAAAAAGCCGTTGGTTGGCGCTTGCATCAGCACCTTGCGCGGCTTCCCGTCGATCTGGATCGTGGCCGAAATCATGTTGGCGGTCGATTTGTAATCCCACGCCTCGCGGGGATTCATCTGGTAGTGCCAGATGTATTTCCCCGTGTCGGCATCGAGCGCGACGATCGAGGTCAGATAGAGATTATCGCCGTTGCCGGGGCTGCGCACCGACGGATCGAACGGGCCGCTGTTGCCGGTGCCGATGTAGACCCGGTTCATCTCGGGATCGAAGGTGATGCCGTTCCAGACCGTGCCGCCGGTTCCGGTCTTCCAGTATTCGCCCGACCAGGTCGCCGCCGCGCGCTCCATCGCGGGATCGCCCTTGTTTTCCTCGGGCGAGCCGGGGACGGTATAGAAGCGCCAGGCCTGTTTGCCGGTCTTCCGGTCATAGGCGGTGACATAGCCGCGCGCGCCGAAATCGCCGCCGCCGTTGCCGATGATCACCTTGTCGCCGAAGGTGCGCGGTGCGCCGGTGATCGTATGCTTCGAATCGCGCGCGACCGTTTCGGCGCTCCACGCCAGCTTGCCGGTCCTGGCATCGACAGCGATCAGGCGTCCGTCGAGCGTGCCGACGAATACACGACCGTCCGCATAGGCGGCCCCGCGATTGACCGGGAGTACGTAGCGCAGCTTGTCGGGGTTGTGGTCCGGCGTCTCCGGATCATACTTCCACAGGACTTTGCCGGAAGCGCCATCGACCGCGTAGATGTTGCCGTAGCTGCCGGTGAAGTAGAGCACGCCGTCGACGGCCAGCGGGGTCGCCTGAAGGGTGCGCTCGTCGTCCAGATCGAGCGACCAGGCCAGGCCGAGCTTGTCGATCGTCGCAGAATTGATTGCGCCGAGCTGGCTATAGCCACTCTCATCGATGCCGCCGCCGTGCGCCGGCCAGTTGTCGCCTGTCCCCGAAATCTCCAAGCCGACCGGATTCGTTTGCTGCGAGGTGCAGGACCAGGACAGTGAAAGGACGAGCAAAGCCAGCAAACCTACACGGCCCACCGAGCGGACGGAATTTCTCTCTGGCATTGTCTTCCCCATAATTCCGGCCCGCCATTCCGGCCCTTTGTCCTGGTCCGGCTTCAGGCGCTGCGGCAAGGTTGGCGTTGATTGCTGACGGCATATTCCGGTAACCTCGTGCGTCAAGTGTCGACATATGTCGAGTTGCGCATTACGCTGTGTCGCTCGCGGTCGGTCGCGGAAGAGGAGTTTGCGAGGTGACTTTAGTATCCGAGCTGGCCCTGGCCCATCTGCCTGTCGAGGATCCGGCATTCTGGGCCGATCCGATGCCCGGCATCGAAGCGGCACGAAGGCAGCACCCCTGGCTTGCCACGACCAGTTTTGGCTATTTCATTCATGGCTATCAGGCGATGAAGGATATCATTCCGCTCGACAAGAAACTCCGGCCCAATTTCGAAGATCTGGTCGATCACTATCAGGCCGGGGGAACCCCCTGGGCCAAGTTTCAGGTCGAACAGCTGATAGGACATTCCGGGGCCAAACATATCCGGATAAGAACTAGCGTTGGCGATGCCTTTACGCCGCAAAGTATCGCAAAACATATCGATCTTATTCGAGCGGCAGCGACTAACCTTCTCGACGAATGGGCGCCGCGTGGTGCGTTCGATTTCACCGATTTTGCCTCATACTATCCAATCTCGGTGCTCTGCGGGCTGCTGGGTACGAGCACGGACGAGATTCCGGACATAAAGGAGGCGCTGGAAACCCAGGGACGGGTGATGTCGATGGATCCCGCCATCGTCCCGGAGCTGCTCAGCGCCTATCATGTGTTGTACGATTTCTGCGACCGACTGATCTTGGCGCGCGAGAAGGCGGGCGGACGGGGCAGCCTGATCGACGAGATCATTGCCGCCAAGACCAAGGGCTCGATGGACGAGACGGAGCTGCGCTACTTGCTGATCGTGCTGTTCGTCGCCGGTTACGATACGTCGAAGAACATGCTGGCCCTGACCATGAAGATGATGCTGGAATTTCCGGAATATTGGGAAAAATGCGCGGAAAGCGTCGAGTATGCCACCAAAGTGACCCAGGAGATATTCCGTTACACCAGCACGGCGACGATGTCGCGAGCGGTCAACCAGGAGTTCGAGTACGAGGGCGTGACATTTCCGGTCGATACCAAGCTGATGTTCGGAAACTCGACCGCCGGGCGCGATCCGCGCTGCTTCGAAAACGCCGATGTGTTCGATCCCGAGCGCGAGCAGACCATGCGCCATGTCGCTTTCGGACGCGGAGTTCACGTCTGCCTGGGCCAGCATCTCGCCCAGACTCAGATCGCCCACGGGTTGAACCTGATGGCGCAGCGCCTGCGCAATCCTCGGCTGGTCGGAGAAATCGTCTGGCGGCCGTTCCTGGGAACATGGGGCATCGAAAAGCTGCCGATTGCCTTCGATCCGGCTTGAGCGCGCGGCTTGTCCGATCTCAATCGGCCTGCCGCCTGACCACTTCGAGGTGGCGTGGTCCCCAAAGGGCCCATGTGTCGCCGTAGTCACAGCTGGCGATGCGGATGCCGGACAGCATGTCGAGCATGACGCTGATAAAGGCGATCGCTTCCTGCCGGGCGATGTTGATACCCAGGCAGTTGTGAAAGCCGTATCCGAAACCCAGGTTCTGCTTCACCGGGCGGTCGATATCGAACGCGGCGGCGCTTTCGAACGAGGCGGGATCGCCATTTGCAGCGCCAAGAAAGAGGAGCAGTTGATCGCCGCCTTTCAGGGCTTGGCCGCACAGGTCAACGTCCTCCGCCTTGACGCGCCGCATGATCACTTGCGCCACGGTATCGATGCGCATGACTTCCTGCAGCGCCGGCTCGAGCAGGCCTGGCTCCGCCCGCAGCCGATCGCCAAGCGAAGGGTTCGCCAGCAGCCGCACGATCGCATTGCCGATCCACCGCTCGGTGGTGTCCGAGCCGATGATGATGTTGAACAGGTTGTCGGAGACCATCGCCGGGGTGATCCCGTCGCGCCCTTCGGCCGCTGCCATCAGGCCTACCAGGTCATCCGGCTCTTCGCCTTGGGTCAGCCGCCTGCGGCGGTTCGCCACTTCCTCGTCGACCAGATCGTAGACATCCCGCTTGGCCGTGCGGTGCCGTGCGGCATGTTCGTCGGCCAATTCGAGGACCGGGGCATCGCTGGACAACTGGCTCCAGCGCACGATAACGTCGAGCCGCGCTTCGGGAATGGCGAAGAGGCTGGAGACAAATCGCAGCGCGTAACGCTGGATCACGGGCATCAGATCCACGGTCTCACCCGCATCGAGCTGCAATCGCACCTGTTCGAGCAAATCCCTGGCTATGCGTTCCAGTTCGCCGGACCGGGCCGCCATTGCACCTCTGGACATCGCCTTGGTCCAGACCGCCCGCATTTTGTTGTGCATGCTGGTGTCGTTCAGCAGCATGCCCTCCGGTCCGAGCGTTTCCTCCACCGGAGTTCCCACGGAGGTGAAGCGGGTAAGGTCGGTCAGCACTTCCTGCACGGCGGCATAGGATGTCACTGCCCACGCACCCAGCGTTTCGCTCCAGAACACGGGACCGGCATCGCGGATTTTCTCGAGCGCCGTCAACGGCAAGCCTTCGCCGGGCCGGAAGGTAAAATCGACATCCATGCTGCTGCTCTTCCAATATGGCGCAGGGCAATAAAATGCCACAACACCGATTGACGTCTTTTACTCTCAATTCGACAGACGTCGCCTTTCATCGAACAGATGGAGTAGCCGATGGAGCAAGGAACCGGTAGCCATTCTTTGCGCTTGGCTAATCGCAGCAGGAGTGCTTCAGTCCGATGCCCGCAGCGGGACCTGTCGCTGGATTCACTAGACCGGTGAGAGGGAATGCAAATGGATGCCGCCATGCAAATCGACGTCGAAGCGTTGCAGAAGAAATATGCCGAGGAACGCGAAAAGCGGCTGCGGCACCTTTCCCGCGATCCCTATCCCGAATTGAAGGGAAAGTTCGCCAGCTTCGACCGGGATCCCTATGCCGATCCGGAGTTCGAACGCGAGCCCGTCACCGATGAAGTCGACGTATTGATTATCGGCGGCGGCGTCGCCGGACTGATGGCGGGCGTGCGGCTGCGTCAGCAGGGGGTCCGCAGCCTGCGGATGATCGACAAGGGCGGCGACTTCGGCGGGACCTGGTACTGGAACCGTTATCCCGGCGCGGCCTGCGATATCGAATCCTACATCTATTTCCCGCTGCTGGAAGAAACGGGATACATGCCAAGCGAGCGCTATTCCGGCGCCAGCGAGATCCAGGCCTATCTCAAGAAACTGGCCGAGCGCTTCGAGCTGTACGATGGCGCCTTGTTCCAGACCGTCGCCAATGATCTCCGCTGGAACGAGGAACGCAAGCGCTGGATCGTCAAGTCCGACCGGCAGGACGAGATCGCAGCGCGGTTCGTGCTCATCTGCTCTGGCCTGCTGAGCAATCCCAAGCTTCCCAAGATACCCGGCATCGAGAGCTTCAAGGGGCACAGCTTTCATACCAGCCGCTGGGATTACGCCTATACCGGCGGCGCTCCGGGCGAAGATTTGTCGGGCCTGCATGACAAATCTGTCGCGATTGTCGGCACCGGTTCGACCGCGGTCCAGGCCATCCCGCACCTAGCTGCGTCGGCGAAGCAACTCACCGTCTTCCAGCGCACGCCTTCGTCGATCGATCCACGCGACAACCGGCCAACCGACCCCGCGTGGGCAAAGTCGCTCAAGCCGGGCTGGCAGCGTGCCCGGTCGGACAATTTCAACAGCATCATGTCGGGCATCGACGAGCCGGAGGACATGGTCGCCGACGGCTGGACCGATATCTTGCGCAGCGTTCCCGTGCCGACCGGTCCCGACGCGGCGACGCCGGACCAGATGCTGTGGGGCGCGCTGGCGCGAATGGAAGTCACCCGGCGGCATATCGAAGCGAGCGTCAAGGACAAGACCACGGCCGAGGCGCTGAAGCCGTGGTACGCCTATTTCTGCAAGCGGCCCTGCTTCAGCGATGAGTTCCTCGACGTGTTCAACCGGCCGAACGTGACGCTCGTCGATAATGAGGGCAGGGGCGTGGACCGGATCACCGCCGATGGCCTGGTCGTTGACGGCAAGGCACTACCCAGCCGACTGCATTGTCTATGCAACGGGTTTCGACTTTCTCGCCGAGTTCACCAAGGAAGCCGGGCTGGAGGCTTACGGACGCGACGGGGTGCGGCTGAGCGAGCATTGGCGGGATGGTCCGCGCACCCTGCTCGCGGTCCAGACGGACCGCTTCCCCAACATGTTCTTCATGCGGTTGGCGCAGGCCGGCGGATCGTTCAACTTCACTTCGGTCGCGGAGGAGCAGAGCGCCTATATCGCGCATGTCATCGCCAGCTGCCTGCGGACCGGCGCGGCTACCGTCGAGCCCACGCAAGCGGCGGTCGATGAATGGGTGGAGCTGGTGGTGGAGAAGGCGGCGCCGCGTCAGGAGCTGATGAAGACCTGCACGCCAGGCTACTACAACTACGAAGGCAATCCGGAAAAAGCCCGGTTTGCCGCCTTGAGCGATCTTTGCGGGGAGGGCCCCTTGCCCTATTTCGAGCGGCTGAGGGCCCGGCGCAAAACGGAACGGCCCGAAGGGCTGATTTTTGCCTGACCGCAGACAAACAAGAGAGGATCCAATCTGTGAAGACACGACATCTGGTCGATCCCGAATTGCGCGCGGCGCTGGACCAGCTTGGCGGTCTCGACGCGGAGTACTCGGTCGACAGGCTGCCGGCTCTGCGGCAGATGATGGTCGATATGTACGCATCGCCGGATGCCGTTGCGCCGGCAGTACCGGGCATCGAGCGGCGCGACATCCTCGTGCCCGGGCCGGAAGGCGCGCCCGAGGTGCGTGTTCTGGTCTATGCGCACACGAAGACCGGCGCCGGGCGTCCGGCCTATTTTTACATTCACGGCGGCGGGTTCATCATGGGTTCGCCCGATTTCGCCGACACCGCGAACCGGATACTGGCACGCGAGCTCGGCTGCGTCGTCGTGGCGGTGGGCTATCGCATCGCCCCCGAGACGGTGTTTCCCGGCAACGTGGAAGACTGCTACGCGGCGCTGAAATGGCTGCACGGGCACGCGGCCGAACTCGGGGCCGATCCCGCGCGGATCGCGATCGGCGGCGAGAGCGCCGGCGGCGGGCTGGCGGCCGCCCTGGCGCTGCTGGCGCGTGATCGCGGCGAGGTGCCGATCATCCATCAGCAACTGGTCTATCCGATGCTGGATGACACAAGCCCGGCCAGCAGGCATCCGTTCACTGGCGAATTCGGCTGGACGCGCGAGCGAAACAGGTTCGGCTGGGCTTGCCTGCTTGGTGAGGAACTCGGCAGCGCGAAAGTTTCGCCCTATGCCTCGCCCGCTCGTGCGGAGAGTCTGGAAGGTCTGCCGCCGACGTTTATCGGCGTGGGTTCGCTGGATCTGTTCCTCGAGGAAGACACCGCCTACGCGCTCCGCTTGATCGAGGCGGGGGTGCCGGTCGAGCTGCATGTCTATCCCGGCGCCTACCACGGCTCCGATCTGGTGACCGAAGCGCGCCTCACCAAGGCGCACGCCCGCGACCAGCTGGCCGCCTTGCGCGCCGCATTCGCCCGTTGATGCGGTTCTTGCTAGCGCGCTATCCTCGCGTCAGCCCGGGAGCCGCGCGATCAGCGCCATCACGTCGTGATCGAGCATCGCTTGCCCCGCGCGCGCGGCATTGGCCGTATTGATCGCATCCGACTGATAGTGGGACTCGTTGGTGATCCACACGAAGTGACCGTAGAGCAGAAGTACCCTGTACTGCCGCATCGCTTCGTCGAACGGGATCGGCGCGACCCCGTTTCGTTCGAGTTCGTCGAGATAGCTGCCGACCAGCGCCGCTTCCCAGCGCGCGCGGTTCGCCTGATCGACGCCGGCGGAGACGTGGTAGGCCACTTCCAGCATCCCCGGTCCCGTGGTCGCCAGGCTGTCGTAGAAGCCCGGTGTGCCGTCGCTGTCGATGTAGAGGTTGTTCAGGTGCAAGTCGCCGTGAATGACGCATTGCGGCAAAGTGCGGGCGAAGGTCACCATGCGCGGGAAGGCCTGGGCCATCCATTCGCGGCTGAGCAGCGTCTGCGACACGCAGGCGCGCTGGGCCGAGCCCTCGAAACGTTCCCAGGTTTCCGGTTCGAGATGGTACTGGACGAAGCCCATGAGGCCGCCGAAGAATTCGTGAAGATCGCCGAAGCGGCCGCCTGGCCGTAGTTCCGGGCTGTCCCAGGTCTTGGCGTGAAACGCGGCGAGTGCGCGCAGGCGCCGGCTTGCCTGTTCGAAGCTTTGCGGTCGCAGGGCATGGCAGAAGGTCACACCGCGCGCGACGAGGTCTTCCATGATGACGATGCCCTGTTTGCGCTCGTGATCGTAGTCAGCGAAATAGCAGGCCGGCGCCGGCAGCTTCAGCGCCGGGAAAACGTCGCGGTAGGCCTGCACTTCCTTCAGATGCATCTCGGGAATGCCGACTTTCTGGCTGTGAGCCTCGAAACCGCCTTTGAGGATGACCAGTTCCGGGATGCCCGCACGCTTGGCGGCTTCGTCCAGCTCCAACCGCAGACGGATCTTGGTGGCGGTGGTGCGGATATAATCGACCGCCGCGAAGCCCAGCACGGTCGCATCCGGAGCGCGCTGGCGCAGCGCGGCGGTCAGCCATTCGGCGGTGATCTCCTCCAGCGTGACGGGGAGGGGGAAATAGCCGGTCATCGGCTGGGGGTCAGCGCCTTGGCGATGGCGCGCGTGCCTTCGACGACTTCGCGCACGTGCTGCTCCGCGGATACGCCCGCCGCGCGGCGATGGGCGGCTGGAACCTCGATCTCGATCTGCATCGATTGCGGCACGGCACTGAGGATTTCGCGCAGCGGAAGGTCGCCCTCTCCGGGCACTTCGCGATTGTGGACATCGGCGATGTAATCCTGCGATGTGTGCGTGCCGAGCGCGTCGCAGATCTGGGCAATGCCGAAATAGCGCGGATCGAGCCCGGCAAGCACTTCTAGACTGCCGCCGCTGCGCACGAAATGGAGCGTATCGACGCCCATGCCGAAGTCGGATCGGCCGAGCTGATCGACCAGCCATATCGAGCGTTCGAGCGAGGGATTGCCAGCGGTCATCGGGCAGAACTCGGACGAAAGCGTCAGCCCCTCGCGCTTGGCCAGGTCGCAGAGCTTGCCCAGCTTGTCGACGACCAGAGCGTCGTCGCGGATGAACAGGTGCGACGATGCCCGCTTGGCGCCGAGTTCGCGCCCCATCGCCAGCGCCGGCACGTAGATATCGAGGTTCACCTCCTCGGTCAGCGGGAAGAACTCGATGCCATCGACCGCAACCCCGGTCTCGGCCAGCGCCGCCAGGGTCTCCGCCTTGTTCTGCGGCGTCACCGGCTGGGGGTAGGACAGGCCGGTGTTGGAGCGCGGCACCTGGTCTCCGCCATCGAAGGTGAACAGCGTGACGAGTTTGCAGCCGGTGGCCGCGACCATCCGGATGAACTCCGCCGGTGAAACGCCGGTGGCGTTGAGCTGGTGGACGACGATCGGTCTCTCGGTTCCCATAATTTGTATTCCTGGTTGGCGGGCGCGTTAGGCGACTCGGGAAAACGACATCGGCAGCGACGCGAATGAGCGCGTCGTCACCGTTGGCACGAACTTGATGTCCGCAATATCGATCTCGAGCTTGAAGTCCTTCAAGCGTTTGATGATCTCGCGGGCTGCGACCTTGATTTCCATGCGGGCCAGCGCCGCACCGACACAGCGATTGGCACCGCCACCGAACGCCATGTTCTGGCTCAGATTGCCGCGGTTCAGATCGAAGCTCATCGGGTTCGCGAAAGCCTCGTCGTCATAATTTGCCGATGGGAACACCAGCAGCATGTGTGCGTCCTTCGGGATGATCTTGCCGGCCAGTTCGACCTCGCGGGTGATCCCGCGCGAGATGCAGCGCACCGGCGGGTAGAGGCGGAGGAATTCCTCGACCCAGCGGGTCAGCAGACGGTCGTCGTCGGCGACCTGGCGCAGCAGTTCGGTTTGCTCGGGATTGGTTGCAAGCAGGAAGAACAGGTTGGCGACCGCCGTCGCCGTCGTCTCGTTGCCGGCGGCGATCATCGCGCGGGTCAGCGAAAGCGTCTCTGCTTCCGTAAGCTTGTTGCCATCTTCGTCCACTGCGTTGACGAGGTCGGAAGTGATGTCCTCTCGCGGAGCGTCCTGGCGTTCGCGCAGGCGGTCGAGCAGGAAGAGCTGGAGGTCTGCCATCTCCCGGGCGTTCGCTACCATGGTCTCATGCGTCTGCATCGCGCTGACGGTCTGCATGACCGCGTGCGACCAGCGCTCCACCCGCTCGGCGTCCATCTGCTCGAAACCGAGCTGCTCGCAGATCACCGCGATCGTCATCGGCTGGGCGAATTCGCGCACGGCATCGCAGCGTCCGCGTTCGGCGATCCGGTCGATCATGCCGTTGACCAGCTTGACGATACCGGGCTCGAGCGACTTGACCCGGCGGGCGGTGAAGGCTTGTTCCAGCAGCTTGCGGATGCGGGGATTGTGGGCGTCGGTCGGCGCCACGTCCTCGAAGAAGCCGCCGCCATCGCGTTCGAGAATCTCCCGGAATTCCTTGGCGAAGGCGCCGGCGTAGAACAGCTTCAGCCCGTAATTGGCGGAGAACGTGAAAGGATCGCGGTAGACCGTCTGCATGTCCTCGAACCGCGAGACCAGCCAGCTGCCGAGCACTGGATCGAAGTGCACCGGGTCGCCCAGCCGCATGGCCGCATAGAATTCGTTGGCGTGGGCGGCCAGATCCGGATCCTTGAGCGTCGCCGTCGCCAACAACTCCTCCTGATGCGGGGTCAGTGTGGTGGTTGTATTCGGCGCCATTTTCGCGGGCCCTTTTCAAGATGCCAGATGTTGGGAAGCCGGCCGGTCAGGAAACGGCTGTCGGATTGAAATATTCGATGTGCTCGCAGACCTTGCCGTCCCGCAGGCGGGTGAGCAGCACATAGTCGTTGGCATAAGCGTCACCGTTGGGCCGGGTCGCGGTGGAGCGGCCGGTGGTGACGTAATAGTCCTCGCCCTCGATTTTCTTGATCACTACATCGTGCCATTCGAACGTCGGAAAACCCTTCCACACCTCGCGGAACACCGTCGTCGCATGCTCCACGCCGTTGATGTCGCCGCCCATTCCCGCCGGGATATAGGGAAACCGCATCAGCACGTCGTCGGTGATCGACGCGACGAATTTCTCTTCCGGGCCTTGCGTCGTGGTGTCGAGCCACTCGCGGATAAAATCGATGTCGTTGCTCATTCGGGCTTCTCCTGGGACGGGTTCCGCTGGTCAGCTTGGCCAAGGAATTCGTCTCTGGCCTCGCGCAGCATGGCATTGAGATTGATCGGGTCGCCGGCGGTTATTCCGCCATCGACGGCAATGACCTGACCTGTGACGTGCAGCGATCGGTCGCTGCCGAGAAACACCGCCGTCTGCGCAACGTCGCGCGGTGAGCCGCGGCGCTTGAGCGGCTGGTTGACCTGCATGGTCTGCTCGATCAGCCGGTCCAGTTCGGCGAGCCGCGCGGGTGGGAGCGTCGCGTCGCGGAAGGGATTTATTCCCGTCGCGATATGGCCGGGGGCAATGCAGTTCACGCGGACCTGATATTCGCCAAGGTCGATGGCCAGAGACTTGGTGAAATTGATCACCCCGGCTTTCGCCGCGCGGTAGGTCAGCAGGCCGTAGCTGGCGGCAATGCCCGCGATCGACGAAGTGTTCATAATCGAGCCCTTGCCGGCCCTGACCATCGCGCGCGCCGCGATCTGGCTACCGTACATCACCCCGGCCAGATTTATCCGGACGACGCGTTCGAAATCGTCGAGCGGGTCGTCGAGGAAGCGGTTGTGCGAGGCGCCCGAGACGCCGGCATTGTTGAACATGATGTCGAGACCGCCGAATTCGGCCATAGCGAGATCGACCAGCGCCTGGACATCGGCCTTGTCGGCGACGTCGACCCGCTGGAAACGGGCGGCGTCGCCCAGTCTTGTCGCCAGGGCGGCACCGGTCGCCTCATCCAGGTCGGCAATCACGACCCTGGCCCCTTCTTCGACAAACAGCTCCGCCGTCGCCGCGCCGATGCCGTTCGCGCCCCCGGTGACAATGGCGATCTTGTCTTCGAGTTCGCGGGGTCTTGGCTGGCTGCCGGTCACGGGCGCATCACCGGGCGCCAGGGCTTGGCGGCGCGCGCAGCGGCGCATCGGTTAGCGCGGTTCTTTGGGTGAACCGCCACTGGCCATCGCCCTCCTTGATCATCTCGTCGCGATATTTGCCCATCAGCAGCAGGAAGGGCGGCGCATAGGGATCGGCGTTCTCGCTGATGCGGGTGAGATAGCTCTTCACCAGGGCGCGTTCGCCCTCGATCCGTATCACGGGGGCGAGCACGCAATGCTTGGTGAGCCTTACCTCATTCGCCCTGAAATTGCGCAGCCACTGGGCCAGCGCCGGGTGCCCCTGCTCGCGCAGCAGTACATTCTCATCGCGATCGAGGCAGAGGAACACGCCGTTTTCGACGAAGAGGTTCGACCATGCCCGATCGTCGCCGTCATCGGCCGCCTGGCCGTAGCGATGAAGCGTATCGAGGATGGCGCGCTCGTCCTCCAGCCGGGTCACCCGGGCAAGCAGCGTATGCAACTGGGACAGTGAGGCGGCGTCCGCCGATTGCGCCGTGCAATCCTGGTCGGTGACCTCGCCTGCCATCGCAATACCTTCTCCCTTGTCCGATCTGACAGTTATCGTTCGCGACCGCGCAATCCCGCAGCACCAGCCGCGTCAACGCTGCTGGCGCGGCAGAAATACCATCGATCAGGAATAACCCAAGTTGGCTGAAGGCGGGTGACGCACCGCGCCTCCGGATTGACATTTCGCGTCCTTGGCCGGTCTCCAAAGCGGTTCCATCGAACCCGAAGCACCATTCACAGACCTGGGTGCGAACGGTACATGTTGGGCGTCAGCTTCGTCGCCCGTTTGAAAGCGCGGCAAAAACTGCTCTTCTCGGCATAGCCAAGATGATCCGCGATGTCGTCGAGCGTGTTCCTGGTGCTGCGCAACATGTCTTTCGCCGCTTCGACGCGCTGGGTTTCGACGATTTCCGAGAAACTGGTGCCGAGTTCGGTAAGGCGCTTCTGCAGGGTTCTCGCCGAGAGCCCCAGCCGCGATGCGCAGCCTGCGATCATGCAATTTCCCGATCCGACCGTGCCAGCGACATAGGCCTCGACCTGCTGCACCAGGCTGGGACCTTCCGCTTCTTTAAGTTGGGTGAGGTAGCTGGCGAGCAGACCGAACACGAACTTGTTGGAGGATTCGAGTGGTTGATCGAGCAGCTGCGAAGAAAAGCCGACGGCGTCGTTGCGCGCGCGCCAGTGGACCGGGCAGCCAAGCGCGCGTTCGATCGCCTCGCGATTGCGTGCCTGCGAAACCGAGACGGCGTAGCTGGGCTGAAAGCGCCCACCGCCGACCGAGGCCAGCAACCGCATAGCCAACATCAGTCCGTGGTGGTTGGCCTGCTCGAAGGTTGCGAAATCCGCACCTGGAAACCAGCGCAATTCAGAGGTTTGTGCACCGACGGCCAGTTCGACTTCCGCTCCCGGGCTATGCAGGAACGGCAGGAAGTCGCTGATAGACTGGAGCGCCTGCCGCAGCGTTGGCGCAGACCGAGCGAGGGCGGCGACAAGGCTATATACCTGCGCCCCTTGCTGACTCGCGAGATGCAGCCCGAACAAGTCGTCGTCCAGGGTCCGGCTGCAATAATCGAGCAGGCCCACGGCGCTGGTCCAATCGAGCGCGAGGTCCGGGTCGCCAACCAGCGACGCACTGATCTCGTTCGCATCGAGAATTCTGATCCAGTCTCCACCGCGACTGCGCACGAGTTCCTTGAAGCCGAGCAGGTATTGGCCGGCTCGCACACTTCCGGGCGGCGGCGGCAGGATCGCCGGCCCCTTCACATTGAACATCAATGCGGTGTCGTACACCATTTCCCTCTCCAGAGATCCGGCAAGATGCAGGCGCGCGATCTTCTCGTTATCTCTCTGCCGCGCGCCTTCCTGCACCTCGCGCTATAGCGCAATCTATCTTGGCGGCCATGGCGGAACAAGGACAAAGCCGTGGCGGGCATTGTCAACGCGGTGGCGCAAGATGTCACCCGCGATGGCGCCCGCATCGGCTACCGTTTTGACTGTAGGATGTTGCGCAGTTCACGGCCAGGCATGGGTGGGATAATTTGAATGAATGAAGCGTCCGGGCAGCAATCCGTCGTGAACCAGGCGGATAGCGCGATGATCGACCTCCATGGCGGCGAATCGCGTCTGGACCCATCGATCAGCTCGAACCCGTTTCCGTTCTACCGGGCGCTGCGTACACGCGCTCCAGTCCATTACGACCCGCAGCTCGATGTCTATCTGATTTCCCGGCACGAGGATGTCATGGCCGTGCTGCGCGATGACGAGGCGTTTTCGCTCGAACGCGGCTATCAGGATCGCTGGGCGAACGGCCATGCCGAAGAGCTTGCGGAAATCCTGAACCGCGACGGCGGCGGCTTCGTCCGCGATCCGGTCTATGACCCTCCGGCCCACACCCGATACCGCAAGCTGATCGAAAAGGCCTTCACCGCGCACCGCGTGAAAAGCCTTGAGCCCCGGATTCGTCAAATTGCCATCGACGTGCTCGATCCCCTGGCAGACCGCGGACATGCCGATGGCCGCATGGATATCGGCGTTCCGATGACGGCGCGGATCATTTGCGAACAGCTCGGCTTCGATTACGGCGAAGTCGGCGCAGACCGGATTGCCCGCTGGTCGATGGCGATCGTCGCGCAGATGGGGCGCATGCAGACCCGCGAGGAGATGCTCGGCCATGCCCGCGAAATCTGCGATCTCCAGAACTACATCATTGGCCATATCCACGATCGGGAAAAGACCCCGCGTGAGGACATGACCTCCGATCTTGTCCATGCCCGGATTCCCGACGAGGCAAACCCGACGCTTTCCCTGCACGAGAAGATTGCCTGGATACGCGCATTGCTCGTGGGCGGAAACGACACGACGGCAACCGCACTGTCCAATCTGACCCTGATCCTGGCGACACAACCGGACGTCGCGAAACAACTCAGCGCGGCAGTGGACGACGACCGCCTGATGACCCGTTTCGCCGAAGAAGTTCTGCGCGTTGCGCCGCCGACCCACGGGTTGTTCCGCACCGCGACACGCGATGTGGAGATCGCCGGCACAACGATCCCCTCGGACGCCCAGGTCTGCATCCTGTTCGCCTCGGGGAACGATGACGAGAGCATTTTTGCCTCGCCGCGCGAGTTCAGTATCGAACGGCAGAATGCTGGCCAGACGCTCACGTTCGGTGGGGGCGCTCACCGCTGCGTAGCCGCGGCGCTGGCGCGCATGGAAGTCAAGATTGCAGCACAGGAAATGATCCGCCGCTTCGGCAACATCGCGCTGGCAGTGCCGATCGAGGAATTGACCTACCTCCCGACCGTCGAGCCGCGCACGCTTGAGCGGGTGCCTGTCACATTCACCAGCCGCAGCCGCTAGGATCATAGCCATGAACGACATCGAACGGATCGCGGCTATCCAGGCGATCAAGCAGCTCAAGGCCCGATATTTCCGCGCCGCCGATACCAAGGACATGCCTCTGATGGCGACGGTTCTGGCGCAGGATTGCGAGCTCGACTTCGCCGGCGCCTGCAAGGATCCGGTGACGGGCATTGATCTCCTGCCGGACGTCACCGAAGGCGCAATCCGCAGCCGGGACGAGGCGATCGAGAAATTCAGCCACGGCGAGGGGGTGGTCACGGTCCATCACGGCCATACCTGCGAAATCGAACTGCAGGGACCGGACCGGGCCAGCGCAATCTGGGCGATGACGGATCACCTGTATTTCTCGCCGGAGTCGCCCGTCGAAATGCTTACCGGCCATGGCCACTATTACGAAACCTACGCGCGGATCGACGGGACGTGGCGGATCAAGACCCTGCGCTTGACCCGCATCCGCGTCGAAACCACGATGCGGTGAAAGTCGCCAAGTCCGGATGCGCCCTCCGTGCAATGCCAGTTGCAGGGAGGGCCGGGTCTTGAAATATCGCATGGGGCCATGCACAGAGACGGCAGCATTCCAACTTGGTCTGCGAGAGCAGCAGGGCAGGCGCCGCACATGTCGAAGACTATCCCCAAACAAAAACGGGCTCTAAAGACTTATAATGCGATACTGGATTGCGTTGAGGAACTCATACTCAAGAACTCATCCGAAAAACTGACACCCAGGGCCGTTGTTCTCGCCACGGGTGTGCCTCAGGGAACGCTCTACCGCTATTTCGCCGACGTCTCCGAGATGCGGGACGCTCTGTTCGAACGCTACATGATCAAATTCCGGGAAGACGTGCGCAACGTCTATGAGACGGCCAATCCTCCCGATGTTATCGCCGCGATGGAAACCTTGTTCGAGCTCATCCTGGGGCTCAATCGCGCCAATCCTGTCTTGCTGGCGCTATCGCTCGATCCGACCACCCAGAGCCGCGCGCGCGCCGTGGTCTACCAGCGGGAACTGATCGCCACCTGTATCGCCGACGCCCTGGTCAGGAAGGGACTGGTTCAGGACTATGACAAGCCCTTCCTGGACGAGATTTACCTATGCGTCCTGGTCGCCGCGTCGCTGACAAAAGAGGCGTTTTTGTGGGATCCGGCGGGCGACGAATTCGTCATTGAATCGGGACGGCAAATCATCCGGCGACAGGCCGAGGGCCTGTCTTCGCGCTCGGCGGTGGGGCAAGGCAAGGCTTCCGGAACGCCTGTCGATGCGGGACGGGCCGGAGAACGCCGGGATACACGTCGGCTCAAGCATCTGCGGAACTATCGCCGGGTATCGCATCGAAGTTGAACGAGCGGTCAGCCTGTCTGGAGCGACCGTTCGAAGGCGAAAACGGACTGCTGGTCGCAGTGCTCGTAGACGCCGACGATTTTCCCGTCGCGAAAGGTGAACAGCGACAGGAATTCGTTCTCGTAGACCTGCCCGCCATTTGCTTCGCCCCGCGCGGTGAATTCCACGACAACGCGGTTCGCCTCGGCGGTCGTGCTGACGATGTTGAATTGCAGGGAGCGGAAAACCGTAGCGAAAGCGTCGAACATCTCGGCGCGGACATGCTTGGGCTGCGGACCTGCCTGAGGGAAGGTCTCCGGCCTCCCGGCAACCGTCCACACCGCGTCGTCGCTCAGCAGCTCGAACATCGGCTTAAAATCAAGCGCTGACATCAATTCGAAGAAGCGCAGCGCCATTGCCCGGTTGGCTTCGGTCGACATTTCGGAAATCCTCCCCTTGCGGCCTGCTTGCCGGCTCAGCTGTTGGCGGCGCCCATGCCCGAATGGTCGGGGCTAGTCTCGTCGAGGCCCGGCATATTGGGCGGCGGGCCATAGTCGGTGTTGCGGAAATAGCTCCCCGACAGGTCGGTGGGGCCGAGATAGTGCAAATGGAACAGGCGCCAGGAAAAGCGCCAGCGATCGCCTTCGAGGACATAGCGCTCGTAATAGTTGCTGATCGCCAACGTCCGGTCGCCATTGCCAAAGGCGCTCAGCTCGGTGACATAGGTCCGGCCGCTGGCGACACCGTCACCGACTTCCAGCGCTGGGGGCTGGAAATTCATCAGGACGTGCTCGAAACTGCCGAGAATCGCGCCGAAGGTCCCCGCGATAAGGTCGCGGCCCTTCAGGACCATCCCCGAGATTCGCCATTCGCCCTGCTCGGTGAAGCAATCGCCGAAGGCTGCCGCATCCTTGCGCCAGACGGCATCGACACAGCGGGTGTGAAGCTGGCGGATGCCCGCTTCGGCGGCCAGGAAGCCGGTCATCGCTGGTTCTCCCTCACGGCTCGGCGGTCATCGGGGTGAAATAGGCCTCGCCGATTGTCGACGGCTTGCCCGGCTCGCCAACATAGCGGGCGAACTTCTGGCCCTCGTAGCTGGCCGTGGCCCACATCCGCGCCGAGGCGGCGTCGCCGACGGTGAACAACTGGGCGACTTTGCCATCGAGTTCGCGCTCAAGGCTATTGAGGGAAAGTCGTCCGGTCGCGAGCACGACGGCATCGACGTCGCCGATCGTGCGCTCCTCCTCGGTGTGGACGTCGTAGACCACGACCTCGCGATTGCCGACGCCGCGAATGTAGCTGGTCGGGGTGATCCTGACCCCCAGCTGCTTGATCCGCTTGAGGATATAGGGCGTGTCCTGCGTCGCGGTGACGCGCAGCGCCATCGGGGCGAGCAGCGGCGAGATCACTTCGACCTGCGCGCCTTCGGCGGCGAGCAGTTCGGCGATGCCGGTGCCGGTATGCAGCCCGTCGCCATCGAGGACGATGACCTTGCCCTTGGGACGCTTGCCGCCCAGCAGGATATCTTCGGGCAAATGCACAAGCGGGCTGTCGTGTCCGGGAAGCTGTGCATCGCGGTGGTTGCTGCGCCCTTCCGCGCTGTAAAGCGCACCGGTCGCGACGATGACGGCATCGGGCCCGGCCGCCAGGATCTCGTCCGAGGTGACGCTGTGGCCGAGATTGATGGTCACGCCCAGGCGCCGCAGCTCGCGTTCCCACCAATCGATGCTCTTGTTGTAGAAGGCGCGGGCAGGCAGGCGCGACCAGAGAGTCAGCGCGCCGCCGAGATGGTCGCGCGCCTCGTAAAGCGTCACGTCATGGCCGCGCAGCGCGCCGACCCGGGCGGCTTCGAGCCCCGCCGGTCCGCCGCCGACGACAATCAGCCTGCTCTTGTTGGTGGCGGGCGCGAAAGTGTCCACGCCCCAATGGCCTTCGCGCCAGCTGCCCGGATTGATCGTGCAGTTCTGCGCGCCGTCGAAATAGAGCGAGGCCATGCACCAGTTGCAGGCAATGCAGGTGCGGCTGCGCTCCTCGTTGCCTTCACGGGCGTTCCTGACCAGCTCGGGCTCGGCGATCAGCGCGCGGGCGGCGCCGACCATGTCGCAGACGCCCGCCTGGAGCGCTGCTTCGCCGTCGGCGATCGAGGTCAGCCGCCCGAGCACGCTCAGCACCGGCAGATCGCCCGCCGCGCTGCGCACGGCCTCGACAAAGGGGCGATAGCTTTGCGGATCGACGAACACCGGCGGCATGCCGATGTGGTACTGGTCCGGCTCCACCGCGACATCGAGATCGGCGAAATCGATCAGGCCGGAATCGGCGATTTTCTTGAGGATCTGGTATGCGTCCTTGGTGTCGTATCCGCCCTCGATCAGCTCGTCGCAGTTGAGGCGGATGCCGAGCGCCATCGTGCTGCCAGCCACGTCGCGCAAGGCCTCCAGCGTTTCCATGGTGAAGCGCAGCCGGTTGTCGAGGCTGCCGCCATATTCGTCGGTCCGGCGGTTGAAATAGGGCGAGAGGAACTGCTCGGGCACCGCCCCGTGCGAGCCGTGGAGCATGATCCCGTCGAACCCGGCATCGCGCAGGTTTTCCGCGGCCTGCTTGAAAGTCGCCTGCATCAAGCGGATTTCGTCCCTGGTCATTTCCCGCGTGGTCGTGCGGTTGCCGAACAGGTTGTACTGGGTTTGCGATGCGCCCATCGAGGGGGCAGGGGGGCTTAGCGGCCCCCAGGGGCCGGCCGCGCCCCACCAGTACCACAGCTCACCGAAGATGCGGCCGCCCTCGCCATGGACCTGGTCGCACAGCACCTTGAGCGCGGGGACCGTCTCGGGCGGAAAGCAGGTCGGCTGGACGAAGCGGCTGCGTTCCAGCGCCGACATGCTGACGATCAGCAAGCCGGTGCCGCCCTTCACTCGCTCCATCTTGTAATTGATGTACTCGTCGGAAGGGCCGCCCCGGGCATCGACCAAGGGGCTGGCGTGCGGGGAAAGATAGAAGCGGTTGGCGATCTCGACCGGGCCCAGCTGGATCGGGGTAAACATCTTGGGATACTTGGGGTGCATGGAAATCCTCTCCTGGTCCCGTCAACGAGTTAGGGCCTGAACCCTAGTTCCATTTGGTCTCGAGGCCCTGGCTCTTGCGGTAGCCGGTATCGAAACTGAAGCCGATGTGATCGTCGTGCCCGGCGGGCAGGACCGGGAAGGACACCGCATCGCCCCGGTCGCGGATCGCGCCGATCTTCTCGGCAACCGTGTCGATCGTCCATGCCGGATCGTAGATCCCCCGCGTCTCCGAGACATAGGCCTGAGCCATGCGGCCGCCGATTGCGGCATACATCTCGCCCGACACCGAACAGGTCTCGTGCGAGAGCCAGGCGACCATCGGCGCGACCTGTTCCTCGCTCATCGGCGGGTAGCTCGAGGTGTCCCAGTCGCTCGCCATGCGGGTGATCGCGGCGGGGAGGATCACGTTCGATTTGACACCGTCCGCCGCGCCTTCGAGCGCGATGACATTGTTGAGACCGATCATGCCCGTCTTGGCGACTGCGTAGCTGATATTATAGGGGCAACCATAGAGCCCGCAGATCGATGAGGTCAGGACAACCCGGCCATAGCCCGTCGCGGCCATGCGCTGAAAGGCGGGATGGGCGACGTGCACGGCGCCGGTCTGATGCACGGCGATCACGTCATTGAAATCGTCGATGTTCATGTCCTTGAACGGCACCGGGCGAAAGATTCCGGCGTTGTGCACCAGCACGTCGATTTGGCCGAAACTGTCCAGCGCCGCCTCGACGATTGCCTTGCCGCCCCGCGGCGTCGCCACGCTCTCGGTGCAGGCCACCGCCTCGCCGCCAGCGGCGCGGATTTCCGCAACCACTGCCTCGGCCGGGCCGGGGTCATGGCCCTCGCCAGCAACGCTTCCGCCGAGATCGTTTACCACCACTTTGGCGCCGCGCGAGGCCATGAGCAGGGCGTAAGCACGACCCAGACCCCGTCCCGCGCCGGTAACGATGGCAACGCGCCCGTCGAATCTCAATTGGGACATTGTCGGCCTCTCCGTGCTGCGATGTACTGCCGGATCGGCCCGGCCAGCGGTTCGCATTCTTGCAGTATCGATCAGCTTATGTCGCGCAATGGTTGGGGTCAACAATCAACGACATATGTCCGTTTAGCCTCGCCAATTCTTGACACGCGATTGCGAGTGTGTCTGTTCTGCGCCGGACAGAGGCCGGTTTTTTGCTGCACACGCACAGGCAAAATGGTTCATCTTTGGATCGAAAGCATCGGCGAAAAGGAGAGGCCGTGAACAAGCGAGTTACGTTCGGCTATCTATACGATTTCCGCAATCCGCCGCAGTGGCGCAAGCCGTGGGCCGAATTCTACGCCGAACTACTGGACTTCATGGTCTGGACCGAATCGGCCGGGTTCGACGGTATCTGGGTGCCGGAGCATCACGGCGCCGAGGACGGCTACCTGCCTTCGCCGCTGACCATGCTCGCCGCTGTCGCCGTGCGAACCAAGACCATCAAGCTCGGCTCGGCGGTTGCTCTCGCCCCGCTGTATAACCCGGTGCGTTTCGCCGAGGATTGCGCGGTGATCGACATCCTGTCCAATGGCCGCCTCGAGATGGCCGTTGCCGTCGGTTATCGCCAGCGCGAGACCGACGCCATCGGAGTGCCGTTCAACACGCGCGGCGGCCGCACCGACGAATTCATCGAGATCGTCCGCCGGTTGTGGGCGGGTGAGACGGTGAGCCATGAAAGCCGCCATTTCTCAATTCAGGGCGCGAAGATCATGCCGCTGCCGCTGCGGGGCCATATCCCGCTTTATGTCGGCGGTTTCAGCCAGAAGGCGCTGATGCGCGCGGCGCGTCTGGGCGATGGCTACCATGGCAAGATCGAGGGCTTCGCATCCTATGTCGAGAAGCTGCGCGAGTGCGGCAAGGATCCAGCGACGGCGCGGCTGCGCGAGCACGATCTCAACTTCTTCGTCGCGCGGGATCCGGATGCGGCGTGGGAAGAGCTTGGCCCCTACATGCTCTACATGCACGAGACCTACGCCCGGTGGATGAGCGAGAACCCGGCCGACTACGATCTTGGCGACAATGTCGAGGTCATGCTCAAGTCGATGACGCTCGACGAGTTCAAGGCCAGCGGCGATGTCCGGATCATGACGCCGAAGGACGCGATTGCCCATATCGAAGGCATGCTCGAACAAGCGCCGGTCGAGCACTTCATGATGTTCGTGCCGCCCGGCCTGCCGCTGATGCGCTTCCGCGAATATGCCGAACTGTTCGCCAGTGAGGTGATGCCGGCGTTTCGGGTGAAATAATGACCGCAAACCCTGCCGATGTGCCGCCGCATGTTCCCCTTGAACTGTGCTGGGATCATGACATCGATATCTTCCCGGCGCAGTTCGACGATCCCTATGCCGGAGCCTGCGGTGCAATGCATGCGGGCCCCGACATCGTCTGGGCCGCCCGGGGCGCCTATTGCGGCCGGCCCGGTTGGCTGCTGACGCGGTTCGAGCACCTTCAACAGGTGCAAATGGACCCAGGCCGGTTTGCCGCTTCGCTCAGCCGGGATGCCTCAAGCCTGCTCGGTTTCGATTTGCCTCTGGTTCCGTTCGAAAGCGATCCCCCGCAGCACAAGACCTACCGCCAGCTGATCCAGCCCTTGTTCCAGCCCAGTGCGGTGGCCGCGCTGGAGCCGATGCTGCGGGAAATCTGCACGGAACTGATCGGCAAGTTCGGGGATCGAGGCGGGTGCGAGTTCGTTGGCGAGTTTTCCAGTCTGTTTCCGTCCTATGTGTTTCTCGGACTGATGGGGCTGCCTCGCGACATGCTGCTTCGGTTTCTCGCCTGGGAAAACGCCTTCCTGCGCGGCGATACGCTGGAAATGCGGGCGGGGGCGATGCGGGCGATCTATGACTACTTCAAAGACCTGCTTGGAGAGCACCGGGCCACTCCGCAAGACAATCTGCTGTCGCTGATCGCCAACGGTGAGACCGACAATCGCCGGCTGACCGACGACGAGGCCATCGGCATGTGCATCACGCTTTATATCGGCGGGCTGGACAGCGTCGCCAGCGGGCTTGGCTGGTACATGCGCCATCTCGCCCTCGACCGGGAGCTGCAGCAACGCTTGCGCGGCGAACCGGGACTGATCCGTCTCGCCGTTGACGAGCTGTCGCGCGCCTATGGCACCAATTCGACGATCCGGACGGTCACGCAGGACACCGAATTTCACGGCGTGCCGATGCGGCAGGGCGATATTGTCGCCATGCCGACGTTCCTGAGTTCCAGGGACCCGCGAGCATTTTCCGATCCGCACACGATCGATATCCATCGCAATGCGCGAAGCATGACCTTCGGAACGGGTCCGCACAATTGCGTTGGCATCCACCTCGCCAAGCGGGAGGCCATGATGGTTCTGTCGGAGTTTCTATCCAGATTCGAGAACATTCGCATTCCCGCAGGCGAACAGGCGAGATGGACGACGCAGACGATCTGGGGCGTCAAGCAGCTGCCGTTGGTGTGGGACAAGGCAGGATAGCGTCAACCTGCCCAAAGTCGATGCGCTGCATCAGTCCGCGGGTAAATTCACCAACGGCGCATCGGTCCGCGAAATCCGCTGGCGAAACCGCCACTTTCCGTCTTCGCCCTTGGCGAAGAGGTCCCGGTAGCTTCCGGTGAAGCGAATATGCGGCGGCGCATACCGGTCCTGGTTCTCGACCAGATTGGCGTACTGGCTCACTACCTCGGCCGTGTCGCCAGCGATGGTGACCACAGGTGCGATCACGCAATGCTTCATCTGCAAGGTCTCGCCCGCCTTGAAATCGCGGACCCATTTGGCCAGGGCCTTCCGGCCTTGCTCGCGCAGGATTGCTTTGCCGAACCGGTCCACGCAAAGGAACACTCCGTCCTCGGTAAAGAGATCGGCCCATTCCCGGTCCAGGCCAGAGTCGATTGTCTGTCCGTAACGGTGAAGCGTGTCGAGGATGGCGCGTTCATCCTCCAGCAGGGTAATCCGCGATTGCAGCGCCGCCAGCGCGGAGCTCACCTCATCCTGCTGTTTCGCCGCCATCGAATCAATTTTCAGGCAGTCGCCAAGGGGCGCACCGGTGTGAGCTGCTCTTCGCCGACAAGCGTAACCCGGTGGAGGCGCCGGCCGCATTCGATATCGTAGGGGGCGGCCCGGTGCATCGTGCCGGTGTTGTCCCAGATCAGAACGTCGCCCATGCGCCACTCATGGCGGTAAACGAACCTGGGCTGCTCGCACCATTCGGCCAGCCATTGGAGCAGCGCATCGCTCTCGGCGCGATCCATCCCGACCACAAAGTCGGTCGAACTGCTCAGCGCGATCGAATTGCGCCCCGACAGGTGATGCCAGACCAGCGGATGGATCTTTTCGCCATAGCCGCGCCAATCGTCGAGCTGTTCCTGGGTCGGGTTGGGGTAAACCCGGCTATGCGTCCGGTACATGGTGTGCGCTGTCATCAGCCTGTCGAACAGGTCCTTCTTGTCCTGCGGAAGGGCTTCATAGGCGGCGTAGGTGTTGATGAACTCGGTCTCGCCCCCGGTCGGCGCCAGTACGCGCGGCGTCAGCACCGATGCGCGGGGGGGCAAGTCTTCCCAGAAGCCGTCGAAATGCCAGGTGAAAGTACCAAGAAAGTACTCGGTGAGATGGCTGTGCTCTTTGTCGAAGGTCACCTTCATCAGGCTTTCCTTCTTGACGCCGTCCTTGCCGTCGAGCCGGATCTTGCCGAGGGTTGCAGCCAGCGTGTGCAAATCCTCGTCGGAGAAATCCAGGCCGCGGACGAAAACCACGCCGCGCAGCTCGAGCAGATCGCGGATCTCCGCCGCGTGACGGCCGCTTAGCAAGCTGGCCTGATCGATCTCGATTTCGGCTCCAACCAGTGGAGTGGGGTTCACCGTTGAAAGCGCCATTTGCTCCCTCCTTCTCTTCTGGATGATCTTGTCACATGTCATGCTTGGCATGACACATAAAACAGACATGAGTTCGATTATAGGCATCCACCTCCCCTTGCGGCAAAGGTTTTTAATGCAAGTCGTTCCTGCAAGCAGCCAATTAATCGCAATGAAGTGATGGGGTGGATGCCCCCTTCGACCGGCATCGTATGATGCCTGGCCGGCACCACGGTGGTGCCAGCGAAGGAGCGGCATATGCCGACGAATATATATTGGCGATCGACCTGGCGAAGCGGAGCTTTCAGGTCTGCGCAACGGATCGGGGTGGGACGCGCGCGGACAGCTATGGAAGGAAGTTTGGAGGCCCGAGCCGGAATCGAACCGGCGTGCGCGGATTTGCAGTCCGCTACGTAACCACTCCGCCATCGGGCCATCCGGGGGCTAGAGGCGGGCCATTAGCCGGGGTGGCGCGCGGGCGCAATCCAATTCAGGAGACGCGCTGCAACTGCAGCGTGCGGCGCTCTGTATCGGCGGCGAGCAATTTGACGCGGATGGGATCGCCAGGCTGCACGCCGTGCGCGGCGGTGCGGGCGACGACCGGCATGGCGCACAACTGGATACGCGCTCCCTGCTCGCCGAAATCGGTTACGACCGCGTCGAACACTTCGCCCTCGCGGCCCGCGAGGAAGGCGGTCTCGGCCAGGTCGATCGCGGCGCGGCCGATCTGGTTCTCGCGCGCCTCGGCCTTCTGCATCGTGGCGGGGAGGCGCTGGAAGGCTTCGGAGACTTCGGCCGGCACCGCCATCCCGTTCGCCACCGCCAGCGCCGCGCGCAGCACATAGCGGTCGGCGAGGCGGCGCAGCGGCGCGGTGGAGTGGGTATAGGTCGCGGCCATGGCGGCATGCCAGGGCTTCACCCCGTCGCGGAAGGGCTCGTAACTCGCGCCATTTCCGGCGCGGCGAATGGCGAGCATGAAAGCGGAGTGGCGCGGGTCGGCGGGGTCGAGCAGGCGCTCGAAGCGGTCGAGCGGCATGGCCGCGGGCCAATCGAGTCCGAAAGCGCGCGCCGTGTGTCTGAGGCGCATCACCGCGCGGCCATCGGGCTCGGCCATCACCCGGAACAGCCCTGTCCCTGCCGTGTGGAGCGCATCGGCGACGGCGAGATTGCAGGCGAGCGACATGGCCGCGTTGCGGCGTTCGGAGAGCAGCTGGGGCCGCAGGCGCAGAGTGAAATGACCCTTGGCGTCGCGCTCGACTTCCTGTTCGGGCGGATCGACCCGCGCGGCGCCCCTCCGCTCTTCCGCCGCGGCTATGCGATGCGCGAGTTCGGTGAACCCGGCAGGTAGTTGCTCGTCACGCACGCTGTCGTAGGCGAGCTTGGCGCGGCTGCGGATGATCGCGCGCTCCGCCCCGTCGAGCTTCACACCGCCGTCCGGTGCAACCCGCACGGTGAACAGCACGCAAGGCCTGGGGCCGTCCGGCAGCAGGCTCGCCGCCGCTTCGGCGAGCACCGGCGGATAGAGCCCGGCCTTGCCGTCGGGCAGGTAGGTCGTGGTGCCCCGCTTCCAGGCCTCCTTATCGATCGGATCGCCGTCGCGCACGAACCAGGCGACATCGGCGATGGCATAGTGCAGCAGCAGGTCGCCGCCCGCGCTTTCGATGGCGAAGGCCTGGTCGAGATCGGTCGATGAGGCGGGGTCGAGCGTGACGAAGGGCATGTCGGTGCGGTCGGCGTGTTCGTTTGGCCCCCGCGCGGTGGCTGCCTCGGCCGCAGCGAGCACTTCGGGCGGAAAGCTCGCGGGCACCTGGAATTGCGCACGGATCGCGGCGAGGCCCTCGGTCAGCAGATTTTGGGGATCGCGCAGCGCCTTCATCACCGCCAGCGCTTGCCAAGCTTGGGCCGGAACGGCAAGCCATAAGCGATTGACCTGAGAGGAGTCGTGCCCCGATGAAGACCCGCGCCGCCGTTGCCTTCCAAGCAAAACAACCGCTGGAGATCGTCGAACTGGACCTGGAAGGCCCCAAGGCGGGCGAAGTGCTGGTCGAGATCAGGGCGACCGGCATCTGCCATACCGATGCCTATACACTCGACGGGTTCGACAGCGAGGGAATCTTCCCGAGCATCCTCGGCCACGAAGGCGCCGGCGTGGTGCGCGAAGTGGGCGCGGGCGTCACCAGCGTCAAACCCGGCGATCACGTCATCCCGCTCTACACTCCCGAATGCCGGCAGTGCAAAAGCTGCCTTTCGGGCAAGACTAACCTGTGCACCGCGATCCGCGCCACCCAGGGCCAGGGCCTGATGCCCGATGGCACCAGCCGGTTCAGCTACAAGGGGAAGACGATCTTCCACTACATGGGCTGCTCGACCTTCTCGAACTTCACCGTGCTGCCCGAAATCGCCGTTGCGAAAATCCGTGAGGACGCGCCGTTCGACAAGTGCTGCTATGTCGGCTGCGGTGTGACCACCGGGGTTGGCGCGGTGATCAATACGGCCAAGGTGACGCCGGGCAGCAACGTCGTGGTCTTCGGCCTCGGCGGCATCGGCCTAAACGTCATCCAGGGTGCGCGGCTGGTCGGCGCGGACAAGATCATCGGCATCGACATCAACGATGGCAAGGCGGACTGGGGTCGCAAGTTCGGCATGACCCACTTCTATAACCCCAAGGGCAAGAGCACCGCCGAAGTCGTGGCGGACGTGGTCGCCATGACCGACGGCGGCGCGGACTATACCTTCGATTGCACCGGCAACACCGAAGTCATGCGCCAGGCGCTCGAAGCCTGCCATCGCGGCTGGGGCGTCTCGACCGTGATCGGCGTCGCCGAAGCCGGCAAGGAAGTGTCCACCCGGCCGTTCCAGCTGGTTACGGGCCGGGTGTGGCAAGGCTCGGCCTTCGGTGGGGCCAAGGGGCGTACCGACGTGCCGAAGATCGTCGAGTGGTACATGAACGGCAAGATCGAAATCGATCCGATGATCACCCATGTCCTTTCTCTGGAGGAGATCAACAAGGGCTTCGATCTGATGCATGCGGGCGAGAGCATCCGCAGCGTGGTGGTCTTTTGAGCACGGAACAGCGCCTCGCGGAGATACTTGCGGCGCACGCGGGGCGCGAAGGCCCGCTGCTGCCGGTCATGCACGATGTGCAGGCGGCATTCGGCTGCGTGGACCGCGAGGCCGAGGCGGCGATAGCCCATGCGCTCAACCTCAGCCGTGCCGAGGTTCACGGCGTGGTGAGCTTCTACCACGATTTCCGCGCCCCAGATGCTACAGGCGGGGCGGACCCGCGCCCCGAAGTCCAGCTGTGCCGCGCCGAGGCTTGTCAGGCGCGCGGGGTTGAGGCCATGGTGGCTGCTGCGGAGCGTGCGGCGGGCAGCAAGGTTCGGCTGAAGACCGTCTATTGCCTCGGCTTGTGCAGCGTCGGGCCGGCGGCGCGGGTGGGCGATGCAGTGCACGCCCGGCTCGACCAGGCCGGGCTGGTCGCGCTGATCGAGGGCGCATGACTACCGTGCGCATCTCGGACGATGCCGTCGCGCTCGCCTGCGGGGCGGATGTTGTGGCGGCGAAGTTCGAAGCGGAGGGCTGCACCGTCGAGCGGGTTTCGGGCTGGGGGATGCACTGGCTCGAGCCTCTGGTCGAGATCGACGGGATCGGTTGGGGGCCGGTCAGGGTTGAGGATGTTCCCAAACCGGGGGAGGATTTGTGCATTGGACCAATCGCTGCTCACCCCTTCTTCGCCCGCCAGCAGCGCCTGACTTTCGCCCGCGCCGGCAAGACCCTCCCGCTCAGCCTTGAAGACTACGAAGCCAGTGCCGGCTGGACGGGCCTTACCCGCGCACGCTCCCTCCCGCCCGAACATGTCATCGCCGAAGTGACGCAGTCGGGTCTCAGGGGCCGCGGCGGGGCCGGCTTCCCGGCGGGGATCAAGTGGAAGACCGTCGCCGATACACCTGCCCCGCGAAAGTTCGTTGTCTGCAACGCCGATGAGGGCGACAGCGGCACGTTCGCCGACCGCATGCTGATGGAAGGCGATCCTTTCGCGCTGATCGAAGGCATGGCCATCGCCGGCCATGCCGTCGGAGCGAGCGCGGGATTCATCTACGTCCGCAGCGAATATCCGCACGCGATTGCAAAGCTTAAGTCGGCTTTAGCTCTTGCCGAAGGGTTGATTTCGCCGTTCCGGATCGAGCTGCGTGTGGGCGCGGGCGCCTATGTCTGCGGCGAGGAAACGTCGCTCTTGAACTCGATCGAGGGCAAGCGCGGCGAAGTGCGCGCCAAGCCGCCGCTGCCCGCCGTCTCGGGCCTGTTCGGTTGCCCGACGCTGGTCAACAACGTCCTCACACTTGCCGCCGCTGGGCATATCCTGCGCGAGGGCGGGGCCGGGGCCTATGCCGCGCTTGGGCATGGCCGCTCGCGCGGGACCATGCCGATCCAGCTTGGCGGGAACATCAAACACGCCGGACTATTCGAAGCGCCGTTCGGTTTGACGCTCAAGGAGCTGGTTTACGAGATCGGCGGCGGCACCGCCTCCGGGCGCCCGGTCAAGGCGGTGCAGGTCGGCGGGCCACTCGGGGCCTACATCCACCCGGACCTCTTCGATCTGCCCTTCGACTACGAAGCCTATGCCGAAGCCGACGCGCTGATCGGCCACGGCGGCGTGGTAGTGTTCGATGATACGGCGGACATGGGCGCCCAGGCGCGCTTCGCCATGCAATTCTGCGCGGCGGAAAGCTGCGGCAAGTGTACCCCCTGCCGGATCGGCTCGACCCGGGGGGTGGAGCTGATCGACCGGATACGCGGCGGTCCTTCGACAAGCTCAGGACGAGCGGGCGTAGTGGAAGCGCTGCCGCAGATGCATAACGCACCCAAGGCCGGGCGCAGCCGGGAGGAGGATGTTACGCTGCTCGAGGATCTGTGCGAGACGCTCAAATTTGGCTCGCTATGCGCGCTGGGCGGGTTCACACCCTATCCGGTGTTGAGCGCGCTGAAACATTGGCCTGAGGATTTTTCGTGAGGTCGCGTGCGGCCTTCGACAGACTCAGGCTGAGCGGGGTTTGGGATATGCCCCACGCACCAGTCCCGCTCATGCTGAGCTTGTCGAAGCACATGCGCAACGCTGGAACCTCGCCATGATCCTCGGCTGCGTCCTCGCCGGCGGACTCTCCTCGCGCTTCGGCAGCGACAAGGCGCTGGCCGAGCTTGGCGGGCAAACCCTGATCGCCCGTGCGGTCGATGCCCTGTCGGGCTGGTGCGAGCTTGTTGTCGTGGTGGGCCGCGAAACCGCGCCCGCGCCGACCCTGCCCGACTGGCCGCGCCCCGGCATGGGACCGCTCGCCGGTATCGCCGCCGCGCTGCATCTCGCGCGTGACGAGGGTTACCAGGCGGTGCTCACTTGCGGCGTCGATTCCGCGGTGCTGCCGGAAAACCTGCCCGATCTGCTCGCCCCCGCACCCGCCTATCTCGCCGACCAACCGGTGGTAGGCCTTTGGCCCGCGGACGCCGTCGCAGCGATCGAGGCGATCCTCACCGGCGAGGGCAAGCACTCGATGCGCCAGTTCGCCGAAGCGATCGGGGCCAGGGCGGTGCAATCGGCGGCCAAATCTGCTAATATCAATACGCCCGCAGATCTGGCGGCGCTGGAGAAACGCGATGGGCTATGAACGGCAGGCCGATTTCGGCACGCCCGAAGTCCTGTCCGAGATACAAGTCAGCCTGACCATCGACGGGCGCCGGATCACCGTACCCGCCGACACTAGCGTGATGCGCGCCGCTGCGCTATCCGGTGGAGCAATTCCCAAGCTTTGCTCCACCGACAGTCTCCAGAGCTTCGGCTCCTGCCGCTTGTGCCTGGTCGAGATCGAAGGGGTCAAAGGCACCCCCGCGAGCTGCACCACGCCCGCAGCCCAAGGCATGCAGGTGCACACCCAGACCGAGCGCCTGGCCAGGCTCCGCCGCGGAGTGATGGAGCTCTACATATCCGACCACCCGCTCGATTGCCTGACCTGTTCGGCCAACAACGATTGCGAGTTGCAGGACCAGGCGGCGGCGGTGGGCCTGCGCGATGTGCGCTATGGCTATGCGGGGGAGAACCACCTCGGCCTCGGCGCCGACACGTCCAACCCCTATTTCGATTTCGATCCCTCCAAATGCATAGCCTGCTCGCGCTGCGTGCGCGCCTGCGACGAAGTGCAAGGCACCTTCGCCCTCACGATCGAAGGCCGCGGCTTCGCCTCGCAAGTCAGCGCCGGACAGACCGGCGACGATTTCCTCTCCAGCGAATGCGTCTCCTGCGGTGCCTGCGTGCAGGCCTGCCCGACCGCTACCTTGCAGGAGAAAGCGATCAAGCAGATCGGCAAGCCCGAACGCGCCGTGGTTACAACCTGCGCCTATTGCGGGGTCGGCTGCACATTCCGCGCGGAAATGCGGGGCGAGCAGCTGGTGCGGATGGTGCCGTGGAAGGACGGCAAGGCCAATCGCGGCCACTCCTGCGTCAAAGGCCGCTTCGCCTGGGGCTATGCCAATCACCAGGACCGCATCACCACGCCGATGATCCGCGAAAAGATCGATCAGCCCTGGCGCGAGGTGGGCTGGGACGAAGCGCTGGCGTTCACCGCCGGGAAACTCAAGGCAATCAAGGCGCGGCACGGCGCGCGCGCGCTCGGTGGGATTACCTCGAGCCGCTGTACCAATGAAGAGACCTTCCTCGTCCAGAAGCTGGTCCGCGCCGGGTTCGGCACCAACAACGTCGATACCTGCGCCCGCGTCTGCCACTCGCCGACGGGCTATGGGCTCAAGACCACTTTCGGTACATCGGCGGGGACGCAGGACTTCGACAGCGTGATGCAGGCGGACGTCATCCTGGTGATGGGCGCGAACCCGACCGATGCGCACCCGGTCTTCGCCAGCCGGATGAAGCGGCGCCTCAGGCAGGGCGCCAAGCTGATCGTCATCGACCCGCGCCGGATCGATCTCGTCCGCATGCCGCATGTCGAGGCCGCGCATCACCTCGCGCTGACCCCCGGCACCAATGTCGCGGTGCTCACCGCCATAGCGCATGTGATTGTCACAGAAGGCCTTTGCGACGAGGCATTCATCCGCGAGCGCTGCGATTGGGACGAATTTCAGGACTGGGCAGGTTTCGTTGCCGAGGAGCGCCACGGCCCCGAAGCATTGGAGCCGGTCACCCGCGTGCCAGCCGCCGAGCTTCGCACCGCCGCACGGCTCTATGCGAGCGCCGGCAACGCGGCGATCTATTACGGACTCGGCGTGACCGAGCATTCGCAAGGCTCTTCGACCGTCATGGCCATCGCCAATCTCGCAATGGCGACGGGCAACCTCGGCCGGCCCGGCGTGGGCGTGAATCCGCTGCGGGGCCAGAACAATGTCCAGGGCGCCTGCGACATGGGCAGCTTCCCGCACGAGCTATCGGGCTACCGCCACATTTCGGACGATGCCACCCGCAAGCTGTTCGAGGACGAATGGGGCGCCTGCCTCGATCCCGAACCTGGCCTGCGCATCCCGAACATGCTCGACGCCGCGATCGACGGCTCGTTCAAGGCGATCTACATCCAGGGCGAGGACATCCTGCAGTCCGACCCGAACACGCGGCATGTCGCTGACGGGCTTGCGGCGATGGACTGCGTGATCGTCCACGACCTGTTTCTCAACGAGACCGCGAATTACGCCCACGTGTTTCTTCCGGGCTCGAGCTTCCTCGAGAAGAACGGGACGTTCACCAATGCCGAACGCCGGATCCAGCCGGTGCGCAAGGTGATGGAACCAGTTAGCGGCATGGAAGACTGGGAAGTCACGCAGGCGCTGGCAAACGCCATGGGCCTTGACTGGAACTACGCGCATCCCTCCGAGATCATGGACGAGATCGCGCGGCTAACGCCCACGTTCTCCGGTGTGTCCTACGAAAAACTCGACGAGGCGGGCTCACTGCAATGGCCGGCGAACGATGCCGCGCCCGATGGCACCCCGGTCATGCACATCGATCGTTTTGTGCGCGGTAAAGGCAAGTTCGTCGTCACCGATTACGTGCCCACCGACGAGAAGACCGGCCCGCGCTTTCCGCTGCTGCTCACCACCGGGCGCATCCTCAGCCAGTACAATGTCGGCGCGCAGACAAGGCGCACCGCCAATCAGGTCTGGCACAAGGAGGACTTGCTCGAAATGCACCCGTCGGACGCCGAAAACCGCGGCATCCTGGATGGCGACTGGGTCCGCCTCGCCAGCCGCAAGGGCGAGACCACCCTGCGCGCCGAAGTCACCGGCCGGGTGGCGCCGGGCGTGGTCTACACCACGTTCCATCACCCCGAAACCCAGGCCAATGTCGTCACTACCGAATATTCAGCGACTGGGCGACCAATTGCCCAGAATACAAGGTGACCGCGGTGCAGGTGACGCCGTCGAATGGCCCCAGCGAATGGCAGGAAAGCTACGAGGAATTCGCCGAACACGCCCGCCGGATCGCGCCCGCCGAGCCAGCGCAATAGATGGACCTCGAACGCCTGCACTACATGGCGAACCAGATCGCCCGCGAATTCGCCGCGCAGGGCGAGGCGGAGGCGGCCGAGGCCACCGCCAATCACTTGCACCTGTTCTGGGATCCCAGGATGAAAGCGCAAATCCTGGCGGGCGCCCGCGATGGTCTTTCGCCGGTCGCCGCGGCGGCGGTCGGGCGGCTGGGCGAGGCCGCCAGCTGATCTCTCGTCAGATCCGGTCCGCTTCCGCCACCGCATCGCTGGCCCGCAGCGAACTGACGATGCGGGTAAGGTGGGCGAGGTCGTTGACTTCGAGATCGACTTCGTAAGTCCCGAACAGGTCGTCGCGGTTGTTCAGCTCGAGATGGATGATATTGGCCTTGTTGCCCGCGAAAATGCCGGTGACTTCGGCCAGCGTGCCCGGCCGGTTGTAGAGCACCGCCCTTACCCGCCCGACCGCGCCGGTCGAACGCTCGCCCCAGGAAAGGTCGAGCCAGTCGGCATCGATGCCGCTGGCCAGGCTGTGGCAATCGATCGCATGGACTTCGACGCCGAGGCCCGGCTGCTTGAGCCCGACGATGCGGTCGCCAGGCACCGGGTGGCAACAGTCGGCGAGGTGAAAGGCCATGCCCGGCGTCAAGCCCCGGATCGAGATGGCGCTTTTCTGGCTTGGCCAACCTTCGGCATCGGGCAGGTCTCGCGCGCTGCCGGGGACCAGCGCTTCCATCACGTCGCGGTCCGACAACTTGGCGGTGCCCACGGCGATCATAAGCTCGTCCTCGCGCGAGAATCCGAGCCGCTTGACCGCGTCGGCAACAGCTTTCTTGCCAATCTTGGAAGGCAGGCGCGAGGCGATCTCGTCGAACAGCTTGCGGCCGATCGCGGCGACTTCCTGGTTTTCCTTCTGCCGCACGGCCCGGCGGATCGCCGCGCGCGCCTTGCCGGTGACGACGAAACCGAGCCAGGGAAGCTGCGGCGCGGTCTTGCGGCTGCGGATAATCTCGACAACGTCGCCGTTGCCCAGCGGGGTGCGCAAGGGCATGTGCCGCCCGTTGATCTTGGCCCCGACAGTCGTGTCGCCGAGATCGGTGTGCACCGAATAAGCGAAATCGACCGCGGTCGCGCCCTTGGGCAGCTGATGCAGCGCGCCCTTGGGGGTGAAGGCGAAGATCCTGTCCTGATAGATCGCCAGCCGGGTGTGCTCGAGCAGTTCCTCGGCGTCGTGGCTGGCATCGACGATCTCGATCAGGTCCCTGAGCCAGCCGACTTCGCCATCCGGCCGGTCGCCCTGCTTGTAGGCCCAGTGCGCGGCGAGGCCGAATTCGTTGGTGCGGTGCATGTCGCGGGTGCGGATCTGCACTTCCATGCGCATCGAATTCTCATAGATCAGCGCGGTGTGGAGCGACCGGTAGCCGTTGGCCTTGGGCGTAGACAGGTAGTCCTTGAAGCGGCCCGGGATCATCTGCCAGGTCTGGTGCAGCACGCCGAGCGCGCGATAGCAGTCTTGCGGGCTTTCGCAGAGCACGCGGAAGGCCATGATGTCGGTGATCTGTTCGAAAGAGACGTGGCGCTCCTCCATCTTCTTCCAGATCGAATAGGGGTGCTTCTCTCGCCCCGAAACCTCGACCCGCACGCCCGCTTCGGCCAGCGCCTGCTTGATCGCGAGAGCAATCGCATCGACCTGCCCGCCGTCCTGGCTGCGGATTTGCGCCAGCCTTCCGGCGATGGTGGCGTAGGCTTCCGGTTCGAGCTGTTCGAAAGCGAGCAGCTGCATCTCGCGCATGTATTCGTACATGCCGACCCGTTCGGCGAGCGGGGCGTAGATATCCATGGTCTCGCGCGCGATGCGGCGGCGCTTGTCCTCGCTGCGGATGAATTTAAGGGTGCGCATGTTGTGCAGCCGGTCGGCCAGCTTGACCAGCAGCACGCGGATGTCCTCGCTCATCGCCAGGAAGAATTTCCGCAGGTTTTCCGCCGCCCGCTCGTTGTCGGTAAGCGTTTCGATCTTGGAGAGCTTGGTTACGCCATCGACCAGCCTGGCGACATCGGGGCCGAAATAGGCCTCGATCTCCTCGATGGTCGCGAGGGTATCTTCCACCGTATCGTGCAGCAGCGCGGTGACGATGGTTTCCTCGTCGAGCTTCAGGTCGGTCATCAGCCCGGCGACTTCGATCGGATGGCTGAAATAGGGATCGCCCGAGGCGCGCTTCTGCGTGCCGTGCTTGACCACCGAATAGACATAGGCGCGGTTGAGCAGCGCCTCGTCCGCATCGGGATCGTAAGCTTTTACGCGTTCGACGAGTTCGTACTGGCGCAGCATCTCGCCGCCACGATGGGGGAGAGGGGGGCGCGAGAGCAAGCGAAGAATTTCAAAGCGAAGTTCCCGCCGCCAACCCGGGGCGACCGTCCGCGAGTCGCGGCTGCGCCAAGGGCCGGACGCAAGACTGCGGCGGTCAGTTGGCCGGGACGAACGACAGCCAGTTGGTGATCAGAAACCCGACCACGAATACGAGCGTAAATGTAACCAGCGCCAACGAAAATGCCCGGCGATCCGGGCTGTCGGAATTATCGCCCGAGCGGCGATTATCGATCTGTTTGTGGGCCATGGCCGCAACCTCCGTGAACCGAACCGGAACTGAAGACGACCTTATATTTTGTTAACCATAGTATGCGGAACCACAACAGGCAACCTCCGATTGGGGGTTTGCCGCCATCGTGCCGCGCGCTATCCCATAATCAGTACGCCGCAGGCAATGCGCGCGCCGCTGTTGCCGCTGGGATCGGTGGCATAGTCGTCGGGTCCGGCATGGACGACCAGCGATGCGCCATCGGCGTCGAACAGTGCGGCGCGGAGCCGGGCCGGATCCAGGTCGAGCGCGATCCGGGTCTTGATCCGGCCGCGGCGGCCGGCGGTGACGTTGGGCAGATCGCCCATGTGATGCCCGGACGGATTGCGCGCGCCATGCTTGAGTCCGGCGGGATTGAGATGCGGCCCGGCGCTGGAAAACGCCCCGCCCGGCCCTTCGCAGCGTCCGACAGCATGGATGTGAACGGCGTGGACGCCTTGGGGAATGCCGGAGAGATCGAGTTCGAGCACCGGCTTGCCGCGGCGCAGGCGGATGGTGGCCGTGCCGGCGGGGGCGATGTCGGCCCGGACCAGCGCCGCCCTGGCGATTGCGGCGGGGGCGCCGCTGCTGGCCGGGCCGGAAATCATCGAGAGCGCGGTCGCCAGGATGGCCGGCAAGGCAAGGCGGTTCATCGAGCATCTCCTCAGGCAAGGGCGGAACCATAGGCTTGCGGGAGAGTGGCGGCAACGCCATGCTGACCGGACGCGGGATAGGGAGAGGTCGGCAATGCCAGGCTTTGAAAACGCAGTCGTTGTCGTGACCGGCGCATCGACCGGGCTCGGCCGGGCCATCGCCATCGGCGCGGCACGGGAAGGCGCGCTGGCGGTGGTGGTGAACTATGCAGCGAGCCAGGCCGAAGCGCTGGAAACCGCGCGGCAGGTCGAGGCCGCCGGGGCAGAGGCACTGGTGGTGCAGGGCGATGTCGGCGAATTGGCCGACTGCCGCCGAATTGTCGCGGCGGCGAAGAAGTTCGGACGAATCGACGCGCTGTTCGCCAATGCCGGAACGTCGCGGATCGTCGCCCACAACGATCTGGACGCGCTCACCGCCGACGATTTCCTGACGATCTACCGCACCAATGTCGTCGGCCCTTACCAGACGATCGCCGCGGCCCGCGCATTGCTGGAGGCGTCGGACCGGGCGGCGGTGGTCAACACTTCTTCGGTCGCTGGGGTTACCGGTGCGGGCTCGTCGATCGCCTATGTCGCCTCGAAAGGCGCGCTCAACGCCATGACCAAGGCGCTTGCCCGGTCGCTCGCGCCCAGGATCCGGGTGAATGCGCTATGCCCGGGCTTCATCGACAGCCCCTGGTTCGACAAGCTCGGCTATCCCGGCGGGGCGGCGGCGCTGCGTGAGCATATTGCTCGAACCACCCCGCTCAAGGCCGCCTCGACGCCCGAAGACCTGGCCGGAAGCGCCCTGTTCCTCGCCTCGCCGGCGGCGCGGCATGTGACCGGCGAGACGCTGCTCGCCGATGCCGGGTTACATCTGGGCGGGTAGCGTTACTTCAGCCTGGCCCGGCGATCGAAGCGCTTGCGGAAGTCGGTCAGCTCGAGGGTGAATTCCTCCGCCGCGAGGAAGTCGGCATCGCTCATCTTCGGCTGTTCGTGCGGGCGGTACCAGGCGGCGTAATTGGGCAGTTCGTCGCTTTCGGCCTTGTAGAGGGTCGAATAGGTGCGCACGCGGATGACCGGAACCTCGGCCCCCATGTCGAATTGCATCAGGCGCAGCCAGCCATCACCGGTATAACCCTTTCCTCCAGCGTCCTTCACACTCTGGCCGCGATCCTGGTAGTCGGCGAGGATCTGGTGGACCATATTGCCGCGCCGGTTGGCGTCGACGCGGCGCGACTGGCCGTGCTGGTGGCCGCAGAGCACCAGGAACACCTGGTCGTTGCGCGCGATCAGCTTGTTCCACATGTCCTCGGCATTGTTGTCCTGGGGATCGACCGAGGCGGGATCGATGATCGGATTGGGCAGGCGTTCGCCCTTCGTGCTCAGGAAATCGTGGGTCGAGACGATCGTCGGCAGGCCGCGATGGCGGCGCATGACGCCTTCGGCCCAGCGCAGCGTCGCATCGGGCGGATTGAACTGCACGCCGATGTGCAGGAAGCGATAGCCGCCGGCGGTGAATATCTGCGCGCTGTCCGCGCCGCCATCGTGCGAGGCGACATACCAGCGCTGGCCGCGGAAGAATTCCGACCGCGCGCCGAACACCGAGCGGAAGTTGTCGAGCCCGCCGGGATGGATCTGGAACGGCGTCTTGGGCTTGCCGTCCGGGTCCTTGGCCGCCTCGACCGGCCACATCGCGTCGTAATCGTGATTGCCCGGCACCACCGAGAACGGCACTTTGCCGGAGATCAGGCGATAGCCTTCGGCCGCCTTGGGCATCTCTACCCTGGGAACCTGTTCCGAATAGCGCACGAAGCGATCGAGCATGGGGTTCGACACCCGCCCCAGCCCGCGCGCCGCATGCGCCGGATCGACCGGCTTGGTCTGGTTCTGCCAGACATCGCCCACCGCCGTGACGAAAGCGATGTCACCGCCCGCGGATTCAAGATTGGCGGCGATATAGCGCATCTGTTCGAGGAACTGCTCGCTGGCGTCGATGGGCCAGCCCGTCGCCTTCTGATGCGTGTGGTCCATATAGTTCTGGGTGTCGGGGATCATTGCCACGGTAAATGAGGTGTCCCTGGCGAGGGCCGGCAAAGCGAGCGCGGCGGCGATGAGGCCAAGCGCGAGGCGGCGGGCGATACGTGCAATCATCGATGTATTTCCCCGTTTGTTCCGCGCCTAGCTCCAGACCGCCTCAGGCGGCAGGCTCATCAGTATGGCGTCGATATTGCCGCCGGTTTTCAATCCGAACAAGGTTCCCCGGTCGTAGACCAGGTTGAATTCGGCATAGCGCCCGCGCCATTCAAGCTGGCGGCGCTTTTCCTCGGGCGTGGAGGCCATGCCCATGCGCCGGCGCACCAACCGGGGAAACACCGCAAGGAAAGCTTCGCCCACCGCCTTGGTGAAAGCGAAGTTCGCGTGCCATTCGGCTTCAACCGTGCATTCCAGGTGATCGTAGAAAATCCCGCCGACGCCGCGATGGACCTTGCGGTGGGGGATGTAGAAATAGTCGTCGGCCCATTGCTTGAACCGTGCGTGGTAGTCCGCGCCATGGGCATCGCAGGCCGCCTTGAGCTCTGCGTGGAACTCGGCGGTGTCCTCGTCGTAGGGGATCGGCGGGTTGAGATCGGCGCCGCCGCCGAACCAGGCCTTGGTCGTCGTCAGGAACCGCGTGTTCATGTGAACGGCCGGGACATGCGGATTGGCCATGTGGGCGACGAGGCTGATGCCGGTCGCGGAAAAGGCGGGCAGTTCGGCCGAGGCGCCGTTGATTGTGCCGGCGAAGTCCTTCGACAGCGCGCCGTGCACGGTCGAGACGTTGACGCCCGCCTTTTCGAACACTTTGCCCTTGATGAGGCCGCGGGTGCCGCCTCCCGTCTCGCCGGCCTCACCACCCCCAAGGCCATTTTCGACGGCGGCGCGTTGCCAAGGGGTGTATTGGAAGGCGGCGGCGCTACCGGCCTCGCGCTCGATCGCCTCGAATTCCGCGCAAATTCGGTCGCGCAGGCTTTCGAACCAGTCTTTGGCGCGCTCGGTGTAGGGGGTCCAGTCAGTCATGCAGCGGCCCTTGCCAAGCGAAACGCCATGGGGCAAGGGAAAGCCATGGTTCCCTTTTCGTTCGCAGGTACAGAGATGCGGCTGGTGCAAGGCCGCGCCCTGTTCTGGCCGGGCGAAAACGCGCTGCTGGTCGCCGATCTCCATCTCGAAAAGGCGAGCTTTTTCGCCAGCCACGGCCAGATGCTGCCGCCCTATGACAGCCGCGAGACGCTCGAACGCCTGGCGCTCGCCATTCGCGAGACCGGCGCGCGGCGGGTGTTCTGCCTCGGCGACAATTTTCATGACGGCGAAGGCGCGGCGCGGCTCGATCCGCATGCGGCGGGCATGCTGGCGGCGCTGACCCGCGCTACCGATTGGGTGTGGATCGCCGGCAACCACGATGGCGCGCAGAGCGGCAATCCGGAAGAACTGGAGACCGGCGGAATTATCCTTCGTCACCGCGCGCTTCCGGGTGAGACGCGGCCCGAGCTGTCCGGCCACTTCCATCCACGGCTTTCGGTCTCGGTCCGGGGGAGGCGAATTGCCCGGCCTTGCGCGGTCGATGGCAAGAATCGCCTGATCCTTCCCGCCTTTGGCGCTCTCACGGGTGGAATGGACGCGCGTTCTCCGGAAATTGTCGCTGCCCTGCAACCGGCAAGCTCGATCGACGCATTGGCTTCCGCGAGCGGCAAGCTGGTGCGATATCCACTATGGCGCGCCACCCCCTGAATTTCGCGCTTTCCATCCCGGCGTGATTCGCACTAAGAGCGCAGCCGAAGCGAAACCGCATCAGGAGCACGCACAATAGCACCCCCACCCCGGCGCATGATGACGCCGCCCGTCAAGAGCGGCCCGCGCTACAACCAGATGATCACCGTCGACAAGGTCCGTGTGATCGACGAAGAGGGCGAGAACCTCGGCGTCATGTACACCAACGAGGCGATCGAACAGGCGGCCGGAGTCGGACTCGACCTCGTCGAAGTCTCGCCCAACGCCGATCCGCCGGTGTGCAAGTTCCTCGATGTCGGCAAGTTCCGCTATGAGGCCCAGAAAAAGGCCAATCTCGCGCGCAAGACGCAAAAGACGCAGGACATCAAGGAAATCAAGATGCGTCCGAACATCGACGATCACGATTACGAGACAAAGATGCGCTCAGTGAACAAGTTCATCGGCGAGGGCGACAAGGTCAAGGTCACCCTGCGGTTTCGCGGCCGCGAAATGTCACACCAGCAGATCGGCATGAATCTGCTGAAAAGGGTGCAGGACGATATCGCCGAGATCGCCAAGATCGAAGCCTATCCCCGCATGGAAGGCCGCCAGATGCTGATGGTGCTGTCGCCGAAGTAGGGATTGCGTCACTTCTCGCGGCCCCGTTAGGCGGGGCAGGTCGGGAACCGGGGAGAGGCGATCCGCATGACCGCACGCCGCATCGGCTTCTGGATCGGCCTGGCCGGCTTTGTGCTGACCTTGCTGACTGCGGCTCCCGCCGGGATGCCCGACCAGGCCTGGCCCACGGCCGGTCTCGTCTGGTGGATGGCGGCCTGGTGGATGAGCGAGGCCTTGCCGCTTTCGGCGACTGCATTCCTGCCGTTCCTCGTGCTGCCCATGCTCGGAGTAGCCGACGCCAACAGGACCGCTGCGACCTATTACTCGCCGATCATGTTCCTGATTCTCGGCGGCGCTTTCCTCGCGCTGACAATCGAGCGAACCGGGCTGCACCGCAGGTTGGCGCTGGCGATCCTCAAGCGCGCGGGAACCACGCCGATGCAGCTGCTGCTGGCGGTGATGGGGGCGACCGCGTTCATCTCGATGTTCATTTCCAACACTTCGACCGCGCTGATCATGATGCCGATGGCGCTGGCCATGCTGGCGGCGGCAGGGATCGAGCCCGGCGAGACCGATGGCATGGCCGGTGCGCTGCCGATGGGCATTTCCTTCGCCGCCTCGCTCGGCGGTCTCGGCACCATGGTCGGCTCGCCAACCAACGCGCTGTCGGCCGGGCTGATCGAAGAGAGCCTGGGCGTCGAGATCGGTTTCGCCGAATGGAGCCTGTACGGGCTACCGATCGTGCTGATCGGCGTGCCGGTCGCGGCGCTGATCGTCGCGCGGGTGCAGCGCCTCGGAAAGGGCGATTTCGATCCCGCGGCGGCGCGTAGTGCGATCGGAGGCGAACACGCCTGGAGCGTGGCGGAAAGGCGGCTCGTCCCATTGATGGCGCTGACCGTGCTGGCATGGGTTTCGCAACCCTGGATCGAGCCGCTGCTGCCCAAGGGCGCCCTGACCGACGGTACTATCGCGGCCATCGCCGGTCTTGCCCTGCTGGTCCTGCCCGACGGCACCGGACGGCCGATGCTGACCTGGCGAGAAGCCAACCGCGCGCCATGGGACGTCATGCTGATGTTCGGTGGCGGCCTTGCGCTGGCCATGGGGATGACTGAATCGGGACTGGCCGTCTGGCTCGGCAAGATGCTGCTGCCGCTGTCGTCGGTGCCGCTGATCTTCGTGGCGCTGGTGGTCGTCGCCCTCGTCGTAGTCATCACCGAATTCGCCAGCAATATCGCCACCGCCAGCGGCATCATGCCGGTGGTGGCGGCGCTGGTCATCGCGCTTGGCGCCGATCCAATCCTGCTGGCTTTGCCCGCCGCGATGGCCGCCAGTCTTGGCCTGATGCTGCCGTCGGGCAGCGGCCCCAACGCCATCGCCTGGTCGACAGGCCATGTCTCGCTGCCGCGCGTACTCAAGGCGGGGCTGCTGCTCGATATTGCCGGGACATTCCTGATCGTCGGCGTAGTATGGGCGGTGGCGGCGCTTGCCTGAGGCGGGTGCGAGGCTGGGAGAGACGAAATCGCCTATTTCTCGGAACTGCGCGCCAACTGGCGGCCGGTGCTCGCGGCGACGTTTGCCATGGCGACCGGCTATGGCGCGATGTCGACCTTTGCGACGAGCGTCATAGCGCCCAATCTGCTCAAGGATTTCGGCTGGTCGATGTCGGCCTTCGCCATGCTCTCGACGATTTCACTGCTGGCCGGCCTGAGCCTGCCCTTCGCCGGGCGGCTGGCCGATGTCGTTGGGGTGCGCTGGACCGCGCTGATCGGCATTGTCGCCATGCCGCTGACCTATTTCGCCTATTCGCTGATGAGCGGGGCGATGTGGCAATATATCGCGATCTACTGTCTGCAGAGCATCTTCTGCATCACCACCACCTCGACGGTCTATAGCCGGATCGCGGTGCAGCACAGCCAGCGCGCGCGCGGGCTGGCGCTGGCGATCGTCGCCACTGGGCCGGCGCTTTCCGCTGCCGTCGGAGGCCCGCTGCTCAACATGCTGGTCGAGGCGCAGGGCTGGCAGGCGGCCTACCGGGCGCTGGCGCTGTTCACCGCCGTGGCCGGGGCGATCACCATGCTGCTGCTGCCCCGCGAGAAACGCGCCGAAGGCGCCGCGCCCGAGCCCAGGCGCCGCGCCCGCGACGACTATCCGGCGATGTTCCGCAACCCGGCCTTCTGGTTCCTCGCGGGCGCGATGGTGCTGTGCAACTTGCCGCAAGTGGTGTTCCTCTCGCAGCTCAAGCTGGTGCTGATCGACAACGGCATCGCACCGGGCGGGGTGGGGGTGATGCTTTCCGCCTTTGCGCTGGGTACGCTGGCCGGGCGGTTCCTTACCGGCCTCGCGCTCGATCACATGCCGCCGCATCTGGTCGGCTTCGTCTGCATGGGCCTGCCGGCGATCGGTCTGTTGCTGCTGGCCTCCAGCCTCGATACGCCGGCGGTGCTGACATTCGCGACGCTGTGCTTCGGCTTCTCGTTCGGGTCGGAGGGCGATATCGTCGGCTATCTGGTGGCGCGCAATTTCGCCCTGGCGGTCTATGGCTCGGTGCTGGGGCTGATGACTCTCGCCATGTCGATCGCGGCGTCGTCCGGCGCGGCCTTGCTCAGCGTAACGCTGACATCGACTGGGGGCTTCGATTTCTTCCTTGTGACATGCGCGGTAACCGTGCTTCTGGGTTCGTTCATGCTGTTGCCGCTCAAAGGCGCAAGGCAGGCGCACTAGCGGCCGAAGGTACTGGGGAGAACGACGATCGCCTACTTCGCGGAACTGCGCACCCATTGGCGCCCGCTGCTTGCCGCGACCATTGGTCTTGGCACCGGCATGTCGCTGATCGGCATCGTTATCAGCACCATGGCGCCCGCGTTGATAGCCGACCACGGCTGGTCACAGGCGGATTTCGCCATGGTCGGCACGCTCGGATTGTTCAGCTCGCTGACACTCCCCTTCGTCGGGCGGCTGGCCGATGTCCTGGGGGTCAAGCGCACCGCGCTGATCGGGCAAGTGGCGATGCCGCTGACCTATCTGGCATACAGCCTGCAGGACGGGGCGATCGGCTCCTATATCGTCATTTTCATCTTCCAGGGCATTGTCTGCATGACGACCACGGCGACGGTCTATGCCCGCCTCGCCGTGCAATATGTCGAAAAGGCGCGCGGGCTGGCGTTGGCGATTGTCGCCTCCGGACCGGCCCTGTTCGGCCTGATCGTCGGACCCGTGCTCAACAGCTATGTCGAGACCCATGGCTGGCGCAGCGGCTATGAGGCGCTGGCGATTTTCGCGGTGATCGCGGGCATCGTCACCTATCTGCTGATCCCCAATGCACCCAAGAACGAAGCGCAGGCGGTCCAGCCCAAGCGGCGCGCGCGCGAGGACTATCCGATGATCTTCCGCAGCACGGCCTTCTGGGTGCTCGCGGTATCGATGCTGCTGTGCAATCTGCCGCAGACGATCATGCAGGCGCAGCTGAAGAACCTGATGCTGGAGAACGGCGTCGATGGCCGCGCTGTGGGCGCGATCATCACCGCGTCGATGCTTGGCATGCTGAGCGGACGGATACTCACCGGTCTGGCGATTGACCGCTACAACCCCTACTGGGTCGGCTTCCTGACCATGGCGCTGCCCAGCCTTGGCCTGTTCCTGATAAGCTCCAACCTGGATGGCTACTGGCTGCTTTGGGCAGCGGTCTATTTCCTCGGCTTCACTTATGGCGCTGAAGGCGATGTGATCGCCTATCTGGTGGCGCGGCGCTTCGGGGTGCGGATCTACAGTTCGGTGATGGGGCTGATGACAGCCTGCATGTCCGCCTCGACCGCGCTGGGAGCCAGCCTGCTGAGCGTGACCCTGGCGGCCACCGGAAACTTCAACCTGTACCTGCTGATTGCCGGCACGGCGGTGGTGGTGGGGGCGGCGATGCTGTTGCTGCTGGGACGGGGTGAGCAGCCGGCTCCTTCCTCAGAGTAGCTTCACCCGCCCCAGGCCCGGCGTTCTTCGGCTTGGCGCAGCACTTCATAGGCCAGCTGCAGCGCCTGGAAAGCCTTTGCCGCATCGGCATCGCCCGGCCGGACGTCGGGGTGCACCAGCTTGGCCTTGGCGCGCCAGGCCTTCTTCACCGCCTCGAACTCGGCGTCGGGATCGAGTTCGAGCAGTTCCAGCGCCCGCATTTCGTCGCGGCTGCGACTGCCGTCGCCCGAGCCGGCCCAGCCATAGTGCGCGGATTCGTGGTAGCCCTCGTGGGTCTGGCGCTCTTTCGCCTCGCGATCGGCGGCTTCTTCCTTGGACAGGCCCTCGAAATAGTCCCAGCTGGAATTGTATTCGGCGGCGTGGACCTGGCAGAAATACCAGCGGTCCGGATTGTTGGGCGATTTTGGCGCGGGGCAGTTGCCGGCCTCGTTGCAGCCCACCCGGTCGCACAGGCGAACCTGGGCCGCTTCGCGCGAGCTGCCATAGCCGCGCCAGCGGGGAAACCCCCAATCGTTCGATCTGCGCGCCTTGCTCATCCGGCCAGCGATAGGCGCTCGCGGCATCGCCGCGCAAGCCTGCCGGAGCGCCGTTCATCGAAATTTAAGCCGCCATCGCTATTTGCTGCGTTGCAATATCTAATAACAATGCTTATTATCACCTAGGCAAGGACATGCGAGGCCCGACATGAGCAAGCAGCTGGCGATATCCTCCGCGCTTTCGGTGCTGGTGATGGCGGCCTTTGCGCTGCTCGGCCCGCACACCGCGCAGGCGCCATTCGCCGCGCATGCAGCGGAAGCGCCCGCCAGCTCGCGCTGATCAGTCGATCGTCACCGTCACCGCGCGGCGGTTTTTCGACCAGCTCGCTTCGTCCGAACCCATCGCCGCCGGCCGTTCCTTGCCAAAGCTGACCGTGGTCAGCCGCGACGGATCGACACCCAGCGTCGCCAGATAGTTCTTCGCGGCATTGGCGCGGCGCTCGCCGAGGGCAAGGTTGTATTCGCGGGTGCCTCGTTCGTCGCAGTGTCCCTCGATCGTCGCGCGCTTGGCCGAGTATTGCATCAGCCACTGCGCCTGCGCCGAAAGCGCGGCGGCGTCGGTGCTGTCGATGTTGTAGCGGTCGGTGTCGAAATAGACCGAATCCTGCCCCATCATCCGGGCGGCGAAATCGGCCTGGCTGCCCGGCACGGGCGCGCCCGATCCGGTCTCCGCCGTCGCCTCGCCGCCGGGATCGGGCGGCAGCACCTTGGGGGCCTTGGTGGCGCAGGCCGTCAGCGCGATAGACGCGGTCAGGGCCAGAGCGATGTTCCTGCGGTTCATGGCATTCTCCTTTGCAGCCCCCGATTGTCTTCGATCACGGTCTAACCGGCCCCCAGGCCGGATCGGATGCGTTGGCGGGCGTCGGCAGCCGGCGCTGGTTGCGGCCGGTCAGATCGACCTGCCAGAGCGACGCCTTGCCGCTGCCGCGTTCGGTGCGGAAGTACTGGACGATGCGTCCGTTCGGCGCCCAGGTCGGCGCTTCGTCCTGCCAGCTGTCGGTGAGGTGGCGCAGCGCGCCGCCGCCCGGGCTCATCGTCGCCACGCGGAAATTGCCGGCGATATGGGTGAAGGCGATCTGGTCGCCGCGCGGGCTCCATTCGGGCGTAGCGGCGCGCCCGCCGAAGAAGCTGATGCGGCGCTGGTCCGATCCGTCGGCGTTCATGATGTAGATCTGCTGGCTGCCGGAGCGGTCGCTTTCGAACACGATCTTCGAGCCATCGGGCGAAAAGCTGCCGCCGATGTTGATGCCGGGCACATTGGTCAGCCGCTGGCTCGGCCCGCCCTGCGCGGAGACCCGGTAAATGTCGGTATTGCCCGCGATCGCCATGGAAAACAGGATCCACCGGCCATCGGGCGACCATCGCGGGGCGAACGTGGGATTGCGGTTCTGGACGATCAGCCGCTGCGCCTTGGTAACGGGATCGATGACATAGATGCTCGGCTTGCCGTTGAGGTACGAGAGATAGAGGATCGAGCGGTAATCCGGCGAATAGCGCGGCGTAAGCGCGATCGCCTGGCCACTGGTGAGGAAGCTGTGGTTGGCCCCGTCCGAATCCATCACCGCCAGCCGCTTGATCCGGCGGCTTTTGGGACCGGTTTCGGAAATATAGGCGATACGGCTGTCGAAGAACGGATTCTCGCCCGATAGCCGCGAATAGACGAGGTCCGAACACCGGTGCGCTGCGCGCCGCCAATCGGCGGGGGGCACGGTCCAGGTCCTTCCGGCGAGCTGCTGCTTCAGGGCGACATCGAACAGGTAGCAGCCGATCGTCAGCGCCCCGCCCCCTGCCGCGCGGACATCGCCCTGCACCAGCATTTCGGCGCTGCGACCCTGCCATACCGCATAGTTGGGCGCCTGGACTTCGCTGTGCAGCGGTTGCGGCAGGCCATCGGGGCCGGTGGGCCTGAACAGGCCGTTGTTGCGCAGATTGGCCGAAATGATCCGCGAAACCGCGCGGCCGACCTGCGCGGTCGAACCGGCGCTGGCGCTGGTGGGGGTGTCGGCGTCGGCGACGAAATCGGTGATGGCGATCGAGGTGTCCTGCCAGTCGGACTCGTCCGAAACGGAGCCCGTCAGGCCTCCCGGTTCCTCGACCGGCTGGGCCGGGGGCGATGTGTCCTGCGCCAACACAGGTGTGGCGACCAGGGCGAAGGCGGCAAGCAAGCAGAGTTTCATTGTGCGAGTCTCTTGTCGAAACGGAACGAGGATATGCGTTTCCACCCGTCGTAGTATTGGCTGGGCAAGTCAAACGGCGCAGCGAGTTGTACGGCGCGGACGGCCTGCTCGGCGTGGCGCGACGCCTGAGCGCGATTGGCTTCGGTGATGCCCTCCTGTCGCAGTACGCGCGGGGCGCCTATCAGCGAACCGTCGGAATCGAGGCTCCAGGCGAGTACGGTGACGAGCTTTTCGGCATCGACGCCCTGCGGCACCTTGCCTTGCCAATGTGGCCTGAGTTCGCGCGAAATTGCCGAGACCAGCGCCGATTGTACAGCCGGGCCGTTCGCCGCCGCGGGCGGATTGCGCGATGCGCCGCTGGCTTGGGCGGCCGGGTTCGGCGGCAGGAAATTGGCGCCGATGCGGCTGCCTCCGGGCCGGTTGCTGGGCCGGGCGCTGGCCAAAGGCGCGGGGCGCGGCCGCGCCCGGGGCTGAGGCGCCGCGCTGGGCGCCGCGCGCGGCGATGGCCTGGGCTGCGGCAGCGGACTCGGTACGGCACGCGGGCTGGGACGAGGCGCGGGGAGGGCGCGCGGGACGGGGAGGGGTTCCGGCTGCGCTTTCGGCAAGGGCGCGGGGCTGGGCGGCGGTGGCAGGACTTCCGGCGCCGGTTCGGGCGGTTCGCCGAGTTCGGGCGCCGCGGCGGGGGCCGGTTCGGCCATCGGTTCGGGCGATGTCGAGGTAAGCGCGGCTTCCTCCGACAAGGTCACCGTCACGCGCTCCGGCGGGGGAATCGCGGGGGCGCTGGGTGGCCGCCACAGGATCAGCGCGACCAGCGCAAGATGCGCCGCCAGCGCCACCGCGAGGCCGATGCGTTCTTCCGCGATGAGCGAGCGCGTAGCCATGATTAGAGCCTATTGGCCGCTTTCTGAACCGGAAGTGAGCACGGGTTCGGCCGCGCTGGCGGTAGTCACCAGCGAAATCGCGGTGAATCCGGCCCGGTTGAGCTCGCCCATCACCGCCATCACCCGGCCATAGTCCAGCGCCTTGTCGGCGCGCAGCGTCACCAGCGGCAGCTTGCCGTCATCGCCGCGCGAATAGCGCGCAAGCACCAGGCCAAGCCCGCCCGGCGGCACTTCGCTATCGTCGATGAACAGTCTGCCGTCACGGGTCATGCCCAGATTTATCTGGTCCGCATCCTCGCCCAGCGCCTTGGCGCGGCTTTCGGGCAGATCGACCGGGACGCCGGCCTTGAGCAGCGGCGCGGTGACCATGAACACGATCAGCAGCACCAGCATGACATCGACCAGCGGGGTCACGTTGATTTCCGCCATCGGCGTCCGGCGGGACCGTCCGCGCGCGGCATGGCGGTGAATGCCGAAAGCCATCAAGTTGCCTCCAGCACGCGGGTCAGGCTGGCGTGCAGCCGGTCGGCGAAGCGCTGCATCCGCGCCTCGAAGCCATTCACCCGGTGCGAAAAGCGGTTGTAGGCGATGACCGCCGGGATCGCCGCGAACAGGCCGATGGCGGTGGCGAACAGCGCTTCGGAAATCCCCGGCGCCACCACCGCGAGCGAGGAGTTCTGCTGCTCGCCGATCTGGAAGAAGCTGTTCATGATCCCCCAGACCGTGCCGAACAGCCCGACGAACGGCGCGACCGAACCTACGGTGGCGAGGAAGTTGAGCCGGTCGGCGAGCCTATCCGCCTCGGCGGCGAGGGTGCTGCCCATGACCGCGGCGATGCGCTGGCGCACGCCTTCGGGGTCGCTGGCTCTTGGCGCTTTTCGATTTGCGCCACTCGTCGATCCCCGCCGCCGCGAGGCGCGATAGCGGCACATCGCCCTTTCCACGTTCGGCCTGATAGGCCTCGAAATCCTCCGCCTTCCAGAAATCGCGCTCGTAGGCCTCCGACCTGCGCTCGATCCGCCCTATCCGCAGCGAAAAGCCGACGACGATCATCCAGGTCCAGATGCTCGCCAGAATCAGCCCCGCCATGACCGCCTGCACGACGACATCGGCCTCGAGGAACAGCTTGATCGGGTTGAGATGCTTCGGAACTCCGGCGGCGCCGGCGGCAAGGATCGAAAGGCTGGTCATGCTTTCCCCTGATTGGTCTGTTCGCCCGGCACGATCGCCCGGAAGGCTTCGCGCCAGGCCTTGGGTTGCCGTTTCGGCCGGCCATCGGGTCCGACAAAGCCGACCCGCAACCGCGCTTCGGCAAGCAGCACCCCGTCCCTGAACGCAAGCTGATGCATCCGGCAAGAGGCGGCGCCCATTTCCTCGATGAGGCTTTCGATCAGCACCGTATCGTCGAGCCGGGCGGGGGCGGCGTAGCGGATGGCCAGATCGGCGACGGCATAGGCCCCTTCGCCCGCCTCTTGCACGCTACGCTGGTCGATGCCGAGCAGGCGCAGCATGTCGGATCGGGCGCGTTCGAACCAGCGCAGGTAGTTGGCGTGATAGACCACGCCCGAAAGATCGGTGTCCTCGAAGTAGACGCGCATGGCCATGCGGTGGACCGGCCCGTCGAACAGGCCGCCAGGAGGTTCGGGCGTGACACGCATTGCGCGCGATTCTAGCCGCTTGGCGAGTCGCAGGGCAAGGTGCGGCGTGCGTTACACGGCGAATTGGCCACGCCCTGTCACCTTTTGGCCGGCGTCAATCGGCGATCATCAGCCGGAATTGCCGTCCGCCGAAGATATGGACATGCAGATGCGGCACTTCCTGGTGGCCGTCTGGCCCATGTTGACCATCAGCCGGTAGCCATTCGAGAGGCCCAGTTGCCGCGTGACTTCGCCGATGGCGCGATTGAGGCCGGCTATTTCCGCGTCGGAGGCCTTGGCGGTGAAATCGTCCCAGCCGACATAGGCCCCTTTGGGGATCACCAGCACATGCACCGGCGCTTGCGGGCGGATATCGTGGAAGGCGAGCGACCAGTCGTCCTCGTAAACCTTGTTGCAGGGCAATTCGCCGCGCAGGATGCGGGCGAAAATGTTGGTGTGGTCGTAGGGCAGGCTGGCGTCGATCGGCATCATTCGCTCCGAGAGGCTTTCTCTTCGATCCCGCTGGTCCCCTCGCGCCGGTCAAGTTCGGCCAGCACCTCGCGGAGCGGTACGCCCTTGGCATCGAGCAGGACCATGAGGTGGAACAGCACATCGGCGGCCTCGGCGACCAGCTCTTCGCGGCTGCCGGAGAGCGCCGCAACCACCGCTTCAGTGGCTTCCTCGCCCAGCTTGCGGGCGATCGCGGGTAGTCCGCGGTGGTTGAGTTTGGCGACATAGCTCGACGCGGGATCGGCCCCGCGGCGGGCGGCGATGGTCGCTTCGAGGCGGGCGAGAGTGGTATCCTGGGGCACGGCGACAGTCCTTGCTGCGGCCAAGCCGCCCGGTCAAGCTTGCCATGCCGGGCAGAAGAAAGGGGCACCCCAGCGCAGTCAGGGCGCCCCTTTCGATTTCCGTCCGCGGCGGGGCAGGGAGTGCCCCCGATTTGCGGGCGGAGCGTACCAGTCCGGCCAGAATTGCCCCTCGGCCGGAAGATGGTCGTGCAGTGGTAAACGCATAACCCATGCCAGCATGCGTTCGGCCGCGCTCCCGGCGGATTTGCGTGGTTAACCGGCTGCTGCGCTTTGGCCCCTCTGTCAGCCCAGCCGACAGTCTAACCCCGCGCGGGGATCCCCGCCGCCCGCAGCGCGGCATGCGCCTCGGCGATGGAATGCGGCGCCGAAGTGGAAAATCGAGGCGGCGAGCACGGCGCTGGCATGGCCGCTGGTCACGCCCTCGACCAGATGTTCGAGCGTGCCGACGCCGCCAGAAGCGATCACCGGCACCGAAACGGCATCGGCGATGGTGCGGGTCAGTTCGAGGTCGTAACCCGTCTGGGTGCCGTCGCCGTCCATCGAAGTGACCAGCAGCTCGCCCGCGCCCAGTTCGGCGAGTTTGATCGCGTGGGCGACGGCATCGATCCCGGTCGCGCGGCGGCCGCCGTGAGTGAATATTTCCCATCCGGTTTTGGATTTGCGCGCATCGATCGAGGCGACGACGCATTGGCTGCCGAATTTGGCGGCGATATCGGCCACCACTTCTGGCCGGGAGACGGCTGCGCTGTTGACCGCGACCTTGTCGGCGCCGGCCAGCAACAGCGCCCGGGCATCTTCGACCGCGCGCACCCCGCCGCCCACAGTCAGCGGCATGAAGCACACCTCCGCCGTGCGCCGCACGACATCGAGCAGGGTGCCGCGCGCTTCGTGACTGGCGGTAATATCGAGAAAACACAGCTCGTCCGCTCCGGCGAGATCGTAGGCGCGGGCCTGCTCGACCGGATCGCCGGCGTCCTTGAGATCGATGAAGTTGACGCCTTTGACCACCCGGCCATTAGCGACGTCGAGACAGGGGATGACGCGGACGCGGACAGTCATGTGCGTTCCGCCATCTGGATCGCCGCCGCCAGGTCCAGCCGTCCGTCATAAAGCGCCCGGCCGGTAATCACTCCTTCGATCCCATCGTTTGCATGGAGCGCCAGCATGCGGATGTCGTCGAGGCCCTTGACCCCGCCGCTGGCGATCACCGGCAGGTCCGTCCGCCGCGCGAGGTCCACCGTCGCCTCGATATTGCAGCCCTTGAGCATGCCGTCGCGGCCGATGTCGGTGAATAGCAGCGAAGCGACGCCGGCGTCCTCGAACCGGCGGGCCATGGCGAAGATGGAAACTTCCGAGACTTCCGCCCAGCCTTCGGTCGCGACCATGCCGTCGCGCGCGTCGACCGCGACGACGATGCCGCCGGGATAGGCCCTGGCCATATTCTTGACGAAATCGGGGTCCTTGAGCGCGGCGGTGCCCATGACAATCCGGCTCACCCCGAGATCGAACCAGCCATCGACCGCAATCGAAGTGCGAATGCCGCCGCCAAGCTGGACGTGGCCGGGGAACACTTCGACAATCGCCTCGACCGCTTCGCGGTTCTCCGCCCGGCCGGCGAAAGAGCCATCGAGATCGACGACGTGGAGATATTCCGCACCCGCTTCGGCGAACAGCATGGCCTGCGCGGCGGGATCGTCGCCATAGACCGTGGCGCGCGCCATGTCGCCCTCGGCGAGGCGGACGACCTGGCCCTGCTTGAGGTCGATGGCGGGGAAGACGATCATGCTCTCGCCGTTATCCTTTTTTAGTCATCCTGAACTTGTTTCAGGACCCATCGTGCTGCAAGCCCGGCGTTTAACGGTGAGCAGCAAACCGTGAGTTTAGCGCCAATCCGGCGTCGCCGGGTTTGGTCGAGGAATGGGTCCTGAAACAAGTTCAGGATGACGGGGAAGGTAAAGTTGGCCCCAAATCCAACGGCATTTCCTTTGAAGAGGGCTTTCACGGCTTCCACTCCAGAAACCGGCTCAGAAACTCCAGCCCATAGGCCTGGCTCTTCTCCGGGTGGAATTGCACGCCCACCAGATTGTCGCGCGCCACCGCCGCGACCACGCTGCGCCCGTGGTCGGTCAACGCGGCGATGTTCTCGCCCTCGTCGGCGACGAAATGGTAGGAGTGGAGGAAATAGGCCTCGCCCGGCTCGATCAGGCTGGCGCCGTCCTTGTGCGGCATCGGGGCGACATCGTTCCAGCCCATGTGCGGGATCTTGATCGCGGGGTCGGTCACTTCGATCTCGCGCACTTCGCCCGCGATCCAGTCGAGCCCGGGCGTTTCGCCATGTTCCAGCCCGCGGCTGGCGAGCAGCTGCATACCGACGCAGATGCCGAGGAACGGCGCGCCGCCGACGAAGACCCGCTCTTCCATCGCCTCGATCATGCCCGGAAGCCCACGCAAACCCTCGGCGCAGGCCTTGAACGAGCCGACGCCCGGCAGCACTACCCGGTCCGCCGCGCGCACGACGTAGGGGTCGGACGTTACCTCGACGTCCTCGGCGCCCGCCACCCGCAGCGCGTTCATCACCGATTGCAGATTGCCAGCGCCATAATCGACTAGGGCGACTATCTCAGTCATTGTGGTTGTCCCGCTCACGCGGGTACGGCACCGGCCCACTCCCCCGCCCGGCCACCCATGCATGGTACCATATGGGTGGCCGGGCGGGGGAGTGGGCCGGTGCCGCAAGCCAGCCGCGGAGGCGGCTGGCGCTACCCACCGAGAACTCCCTTGGTCGATGGCACTGCGCCATCTTTCCTGGCATCGATCTCCACCGCCTGGCGCATTGCCCGGGCGAAAGCCTTGAAAATGCCCTCGATAATGTGGTGGTTGTTCTCGCCGTAAAGCTGCTCGACATGCAGGGTGATCCCGGCCGCCTGGGCGATCGAGTGGAACCAGTGTTCGAACAGCTCGGTGTCCATTTCGCCGAGCCGGGGCGTGGTGAACGAGGCCTTCCACACCAGATAGGGCCGCCCGGAGATATCGAGCGCCACCCGGCTCAACGCCTCGTCCATCGGCGCATAGGCCATGCCGTAACGCCCAATGCCCGCCTTGTCGCCAAGGGCTTCGGCGATCGCCTGGCCGATCGCGATGGCGCTGTCTTCGGTGGTGTGATGCTGGTCGATGTGGAGGTCGCCCGCGATCCTGCAACTGATGTCGATCAGCGAATGCCGCGAAAATTGCTCGATCATGTGGTCGAGAAAGCCGATGCCGGTGGAAACCGCATAGGCGCCGTTTCCATCCAGATTCACTTCGACGGCAATGTCGGTTTCACTGGTCTTGCGGACGATGCTGGCGGTGCGCATGGCCTTGGCCTATAGTCCCGGCACCGGCGGAATCAACGAAATGCTTGGGCGATCCGCGGTGGATTAGCTTTTCGCAAACCTTGACCCGCCACTATGGCGTCGCCACTTGGGACATGCGATGAGCGACCCAGCGCCAGATAGCCTGATCCCTTACGATGAAATCGTGCAGGAAGCCCTGCGCGCCGTCGTCGGCAGGGTGCTGGGCCAGATTGTCGATACCGGCGGTGAATTGCCCGGCAGCCACCACTTCTACATCACCTTCAAGACTGGCGCGCCGGGCGTGAACATTCCCGTGCATCTGCGCGAGCGTTTCCCCGACGAAATGACCATCGTCCTGCAGAACAAGTTCTGGGAGCTGGCGGTTGCGGAGGATTCGTTCTCGGTCGGCCTGAGTTTCAATCAGGTGCCGGCCAAGCTGACGATTCCCTTCGCGGCGATCACCGCTTTCGTCGATCCCGCGGTCGATTTCGGCCTGCAGTTTCAGGCGGCGGTCGATGATCTGGCCAACGAACACGAGCATCACGAGAACGCCGAGAACGATTCGCCGGAAGGCGATGGCTCGGGCGGCGGCGATGGCGGTTCGAATGTCGTCTCGGTCGATTTCGGCCGCAAGAAATAGCCCGGACAGGCGCGTGGACAACCGCTTGCTCGCCAGCCTTATCCGCAAGGGCGGGGGCAAATTGCTCGATCTGGCGGCCGGACGGCTGGTTTCGGCCAAGACTTCGGAGGGCGGCGAAGCAAGGTCCAAGGGCGGATTGAAGCGAGCGATAGCCGGCGCCGCGGTGACGCGGATAGCCACGCGCTCGGTGCCGGGCGCGATCGTGGTCGGCGGCGGCATGCTGGCCAAGGCGCTCTACGACCGGCGCCGGGCCAGGCGGGGCAAGGGTGACAAGGATGGTGATGGCGGCCGCGCCTGACACGCTCGGCCGGCGCGGGCTGATGTTCGTCCTGTCCTCGCCCTCGGGCGCGGGCAAGACGACGATTTCGCGCATGCTGCTTGAGGACGACCCGGCGATCCGCATGTCGGTCTCGGTGACGACCAGGCCGATGCGGCCCGGCGAGGTGGACGGCAAGGATTACATCTTCATCGACCGGGCCGCGTTCGACCGCATGGTCGAGCAGGACCATTTTCTCGAATGGGCGCACGTTTTCGGCTACAGCTATGGCACGCCCAAGGCGCAAGTGAAGGCGGGTCTCAGGGACGGGCAGGACTTCCTGTTCGACATCGATTGGCAAGGCACCCAGCAGCTTTACCAGAAGATGGAAACCGACGTCGTCCGCGTCTTCCTGCTGCCGCCGAGCATCGACGAACTGCGCCGCCGCCTGACCGGGCGCGGCACCGACAGCGCCGAAGTCATCGCCGACCGCATGGCGCGCGCCCAGGCCGAAATCAGCCACTGGGATGGCTACGACTATGTCGTGGTCAACGACGATGTGCAGGCCTGCTTCGCCCAGGTCGTCCAGATCCTCGCCGCCGAGCGCCTCAAGCGCGCGCGGCAGACCGGGTTGATCGGATTCGTGCGGGAATTGATGCGGCCGCAGGGGTGATCAGTACGACTTCGACCCCGTCGCGTCCGATTCCTTGAACACCGGGATCGATGCTTTGCCCTTCATCATCACCAGCGGGATGATCCGCGGGCACCAGCTCTGGTAGTCGGCGTAGAACGGGAAGCAATCGACCATGAAATTCCACACCTTCTCGCGCTCGGCGCCCTGCGGGCTCGCGCCAGGTGCCGCGGAAGGCCTGGGTGGCGATCTGGAATTCGATTTCCGGGTTGGCGACGACGTTGTTGTACCATTCGGGATGGTTGTCCGCCCCGCCCTTCGAGGCGCAGATCACCACCTCGCCGCCGATATCGCCGTAGCACAGCGGGGTGATGAACACCTTGCCGCTCTTGCGGCCCTTGTACTTGAGCAGGCAGGTGCGTGCCGAAATCGTGTCCGTTGACCGCGGTCAGGTCCTCGATATGGCCCTGCGCGCCGCCCGAGCGGAGGTACATTTCGCGGTGTTCGGTCACCCAGTCGCGCCTGGCTTCGCGGATGACGGAGGCTTCGGCGTCGCTCATGGTACTCTCCCGATCGTTCGAATTTGTTGAAGCCATTTTCGGCAATTTCGGTCCCTTGTCCATCGGCAATTGCGCGGGCCTTGCGCGACTCGCGTTCCGGGGAAATAGACGATAGGGCAGGGCGCAGGCGGGTAAACCGCGAGAGACCGGTGGAGAGCATGGAATGGCGGATATTACCTATTCGGCCGATGGGCGGAGCTGCTCGGGTTATCTGGCGGACGGTTCGGGCGGCAAGCAAGCGGCCGGGCGTGCTGGTGCTGCACGAGGGCAATGGCCTCAGCGCCAATACCCGGTCGAAATGCGATGCGCTGGCCGCGATGGGCTATGTCGCTTTCGCGGTCGATATGTTCGCCGGGTCGGAGGGTGAGCCGATGGCGATCCTCGGCGCGCTGGTGCAGGATAATGCCGAATGGCGCGCGCGGCTCAATGCCGGGCTGGCGGCGCTGACGCGCCCAGCCCAATGTCGATGGATCGAAACTGGCGGCGATCGGCTTCTGCTTCGGCGGCACTTCGGCGATCGAGCTGGCCCGCTCGGGGGCGGACGTGAAGGCGATTGTCGGTTTCCACTCCGGGCTGGGCTCGGCGATTCCGGCGGATTCGAAGAACATCAAGGGCAGCGTGCTGGTCTGCATCGGCGATGCCGATCCGCTGATCCCCAAGGACCAGCGCGATGCTTTCCTCGCCAACATGGCCGAGCACGAGATCGACTGCCAGATGCTGCTGCTGACCGGGGTGGAGCACAGCTTCACCAACAAGGACGCCGCCGCGATCGGCATGGCCGGCCTCAAATACGACGCCAGGGCCGAACGCCGCAGCTGGGCGGCGATGAAGGACCTGTTCGATGAGGCTTTTGCCGGTTGAGCAGGTCTGATAGTTTGTCGCGGCAACGGCATAATTCCAAGGAAGGACGACGTCATGGGCGAGATGGGCAAGATAGTCGAAGCGGCGGACGATCTGGTCGACGCCGTGGTCATCGGCCGCGAGGCCTATACCTCGAAGGAATATCTCCAGGCCGAGAAAGACAAGTTGTGGCGGACGCACTGGCTGCAGGCCGGACGGACCGAGGACATTCCGAACGTTGGCGACTACATCACCTATGACATCGCCGACAATTCGGTGATCATCATGCGCGCGCGACGACGGCACGATCCGCGCCTTCCACAACGTCTGCCCGCATCGCGGCCGCAAGCTGATCGATACCCCCGCCGGCAAGCGCAACGCGCGCGGCAACAAGACCAACATCGTCTGCGGCTTCCATGGCTGGACCTACAACCGCGAAGGCAAATGCACCTTCATCGAGCATCAGGCCGACTGGAATGGCGTGCTGACCGAGGACCGCACCAGCCTGGGCAAAGTGGCGGTTGGCGAATGGGGCGGTTTCCTGTGGGTCAACATCGATTCCAGCGCCGGCCCCTTGCGCGACTACCTCGAACCCGCCGCCTCGATGCTCGATCCCTTCCAGCTCGAGAACATGCGCTGCCGCTGGCGCAAGTGGATCGTCTTCGAATGCAACTGGAAGGTGGCGATGGAGGCCTTCTGCGAGACCTATCATGTCCCCGGCACCCATCCCGAATTCATGGAATTCGGCCAGTTCCGCGGCTGGGGCCGCAATCAGGGGCGGCATTCGAACATCGGCTACGACGCGCCCAAGGGCCAGGAGGAAGACGCCGCCAAGCTGCGCCTCGGCGCCGGCGAGGATCCGCGCCAGTCGACCTGGGAAATGCAGGACTTCACCTGGAAATACGCCAACACCAATACCACCCAGACGCTGGTCGATGCCGCCCGGCGGCTGAAGGACGAACTGCCCGAAGGCACGCCCGCGCCGGAAGTCTCCAAGCACTGGCTGTCCAGCGCCCGCGCCACCGACGAGGCGCGCGGCGTCGTCTGGCCCACGGTCGATCCGCAGCACACCGCCCAAAGCGGCACTTCATGGCAGATCTTCCCCAACCAGCAGATCGGCCACGCGGTCAACAACATGCTGACCTACCAGGCGCGGCCCTATGGCGACGATCCCGGACATGTGCATCTTCGAGGGCGCGGTCTACGAGCTCTATCCCGAAGGCGAAGCGCCCGAGACCGAGTGGGAATATACCGAACCGCAGGACTGGCCGCCGGTGCTCCAGCAGGATTTCGCCAACATGGCCGCCGTGCAGAAGGGCATGAAGAACGCCGCCTGGAAGGGCGCGCAGCCCAATCCCTACATGGAGCGCACGGTGGCGAGCCTGCACTACAACCTGTCGCGGGTGGTCGGCATGGGCGCGCCGAAGAAGATCGGGGGCTAGCGGCCCGGTGAAAGTCAACCTCGGCCTATCCGCGCCCAATTCGAAGGACTGGGAGCGCATCATGGCGGGCGATTACAGCCGCCCGCCCGAGGTGCCCGGACTGGAAATGCGTCGAGAGCATGATGGCGATCGGCGATATGGCCGAGCCGTTGGGCTTCGACGGCATCTGGGCGCCCGATCACTGCGGCACGCCCTATGGCATGGTGCCCAATCCGCTCCAGCTCCTCACCTGGTTCGCCGGGCGCACCGAGCGGGTGACGTTCGGCACCATGGTGGTGGTCGCGCCCTGGTGGCATCCGATCCGGCTGGCCCACCAGATCGCCCTGCTCGATACGCTGAGCAATGGCCGCTACGAGACCATTGGCCTCGGCCGCGGGGTGGCCAAGGGCGAGTTCGAATCGCTGGGCATTCCGCGCGAGGAAAGCCGCCAGCGGTTCAACGAGACGCTGGATATCCTGAATCTCGCCTTCAGCCAGGAGCGCTTTTCCTACGACGGCGAAATATTCAAGGTGCCGGAAACCTCGATCCGCCCGGCACCCAAGAGCCAGGACTTGCTCAGCCGCATCTATGGCTCGGCGGCGACGCGGGAATCGCTCGAAATCCTCTCGCGCAAGGGCCTGCGCCCGCTGTTCGTCGGCAACAAGCCGCTGGCCAAGGCCTGCGACGATGTCCTCGCGGTCAACCGGTTCCGCGCCGAGGAAGGCATGGGGCCGTGCCAGCCGAAGAACGTGCTGTTTCTCTATTGCGTGAAGAACAAGGCCGATCTCGACAAGAGCGACCAGTGGATTTTCGAGGCCAACCGCGACGTCAACCTGCACTATGGCTTCGCCGATCCGTCGAACTTCGCCGGGGTGAAGGGCTATGAGGCTTATGCCGAGCGCGAGGGCGCGGCGACGGCGATCCTCGAGGCGGCGGTGACCGGCGCTGACGCCAAGTCGGTCGCCAGGCCATCGGGCTACCATGAAGACAATCTGATGATCGGCACGCCCGACGAAGTGATCCGCCGGATCAAGGCGGCGCAGGCGGCGTGCTCGTTCTCGGAGATTACCATCGTGCCCAATTTCGGCACGATGAGCCACGAGGAATGCGCAGCGAGCATCGAGCTGTTCGCCCGCGAAGTCCTCCCCGAAGTGCAGAAAATGGAAGCCCCGCTGCACGATGCGGTGCTACCTGAAAGGGCTGCTGTCTGAGATGAACGCCAATCCCAATTTCATGAGCTGCGGGGCAACCGACACGCCCGACGTCGATGTCGATGCGCTGCGCGCGCGCTATGAAGAGGAACGGCTCAAGCGCCACCGCGCCGAGGGCTTCGCCCAATATATCGAGGCGCGCGGCGAGTATCGAGGAATTCTTCGAGTTCGATCCCTACACCGCGCTGCCCAAGCGCGAGCCGGTCCATGACGAGATCGATGTCGTCATCGTCGGCGGCGGCTTCGCCGGGCTGATCGTTGGCGGCCGGCTGCGCGAGGCGGGGATCGAGAACATCCGCATCGTCGATCGCGGCGGCGACTTCGGCGGCACCTGGTACTGGAACCGCTATCCCGGGGTGCAGTGCGACGTCGAGAGCTACACTTACATGCCGTTGCTCGAAGAGCTGGGTTACATGCCGAAGGACCGCTATTCCTACGGTACCGAGATCTTTGAATACTGCCAGATGATCGGCCGCCATTTCGGGCTTTACGAGCACGCCCTGTTCGGCACCACGATCGAAAGCCTGCAATGGGACGAAGCAGGCAAGCGCTGGCGCATCGGCACGCGGCAGGGCGACGAAATCCGTGCCCGCTTCGTCATCATGGCGGTCGGGCCGATCAACCGGCCCAAGCTGCCGGGCGTGCCCGGAATCAAGTGCTTCAAGGGCCACAGCTTCCACACCATGCGCTGGGACTACGATTACACCGGCGGCGACTTCCATGATCCGGTGCTGGACAAGCTTCATGACAAGCGCGTCGCCATCATCGGCACCGGGGCGACAGCTGTGCAATGCGTGCCGTTCCTTGGGCGTTACGCCAAGCAGTTGACCGTCTTCCAGCGCACGCCCAGCTACATCGACTATCGCGGCAACATGCCGACCAATCCCGAATGGGCGAGAAAGCTCAATCCCGGCTGGCATCAGGAGCGGATGAACAGCTTCCACACCGGCATCAACGGGATCTACGGGCCCGACGACGAAGACCTGATCTGCGACGGCTGGAGCGAGCTCAACCGCAATGTTCAGGCCCGCCGCAAGGCGATGGGCTGGCCGGAAATGGGCTTTGAGGAGCTGATGGCGCTGCGCGAAGCTGGAGGATCACCGCGCCATGGAGCGCATCCGAAAGCGCGTCGACGATACGGTCAAATACCCCCACAAGGCCGAAATTCTCAAGCCCTGGTACCGCTTCCTGTGCAAGCGGCCCTGCTTCAACGACGACTATCTCGATGCCTTCAATCGCGAGAACGTGGACATTGTCGATGTCTCGGCATCGAGGGGTGTCGAGGCGATCACCGAGAAGGGCATCATGGCCGATGGGATCGAGCATGAGTTCGATTGCATCATCTATTCAACCGGATTCGAGAGCACGACCGACCTGCGCCGCAAATATGGCATTGACACCATCGAGGGACGCGGCGGCCTGTCGCTATACGATTATTGGGGCGAAGGCTTCCGCACGCTCCACGGCATGAGCCTGCACGGGTTTCCTGGCCTGATGTGGACCGGCTGGGTCCAGGGAGGCGTCTCGGGCTCGACCACGCTGATGTACGACCAGCAGGGCCGCCATCTCGCCTACATCATCGGCGAGGCGTTGAAGCGCGGGGCCGATACGGTCGAACCCAGCGCCGAGGCCGAAAAGGCCTGGGTCGATCACGTGCGCGAGACTTTTTTCTACGACGGCGATTTCTGGGCGCAGTGCACGCCGGGTTACAACAACAACGAGGGCATCGCGGCGAGCCGCTATACCATCTTCGGCGACATGTACGGGCCGGGGTATAACGCCTTCGACGACCTCATCCGCGAATGGCGCGAGGACGGGAGCATGGCGGGGATGCAGATGGTGCGGCAAGGGCAGAACGAGAAAGATTGAGACAGGAGAGCACCGATGGCGACTGCCGAGCTCGCTACCCAGATCCCCCCCCACGTCGATCCAGCGCTGGTGGTCGATTTCGACTACATGAACCCGCCCGGCCTCAACGAAACCGGCGATGTCTACCGCGCCTTAGACATTCTGCATGCGGGCCCCGACATCGTCTGGACACCGCACCACGGCGGCCACTGGATCGCCACCCGCGCGCCGGAGACCCGGTGGATCCAGGAAACCCATCAGAGCTTCTCGAGCACCGAGAAAAGCCCGCCCAAGGGCTCCTGCCCGTTCATGCCGCCGATCACGTTCGATCCGCCTGATCACTCGCGCTACCGCGCGGTGCTCAACCCCTATTTCCAGAAGCGGCGGATCGAGGAGAACTATGGCCCCAAGGCGCGCGCGGTTATTGTCGAGCTGATCGAGCGCCTCCGCGCCAAGCCCGAGCGGGCCTGCGAATTCGTCAGTACCTTCTCGACCGTGGCGCCGTTGATGATCTTCTGGGATTTCGTCGATCTGCCCTACGACCGCCGCGACGAGTTCCTCACCTGGGGCAAGCACATGGCCGGTCACGGCACGCCGCAGCAGCGCGGGGAGGCGCTGGCGGCGGTGACCGGGTACCTCGGCCAGCTGCTCGACGAGCGGCTGGAGCATCCCGGCGACGATATTTTCACCGGCATCTCGCAGTGGCGCAATAATCCGCGGTTCGAGAAGCGCGAAGAGATCGTCGGCATGGCCCAGCTGGTGTTCTTCGGCGGGCAGGATACGGTCGCCTCGCAGATTGGTTTCGCGATGTGGCGGCTGTGCGAGCAGCCCGAACTGCAGCAGCGGCTCAAGGACGATCCCGATGTCGTGCCCGCCGCGGTCGAGGAACTGATCCGCCGCCACGGCCTGTCGCACACCGTGCGGCTGGTGCGCCACGATATCGAGCGGCACGGGGCGTTCCTCAAGCAGGGCGATCTGATCATGACCGCCAATGCGCTCTCGGCCACCGACGACCGCGCCTATCCCGATCCCTTCAAGGTCGATTTCGATCGCGGGCCGGTGGAGTATAACAGCCTCGGCCATGGCCCGCACAAATGCATCGGCCAGCATCTGGCGCGGCTGGAGCTGCGGCTGTTTCTCGAGGAATGGGCGCGGCAGATGCCGATCGTGCGGTTCGATGCCGCGAAGCCGCCGCCCCGGTCGCACGCCGGGCCGGTGGTCGGGGTGGATCATCTTCACATTGCCTGGGATGCCGCATGAACCTGCTATTCGGCCTGCCTGAACGCCCCAGGATCCCTGTCCTCGGCGAGACTGCGCACTATCCCGTCCACCGCATCTTCTGCGTTGGCCGCAACTATGCTGCGCATGCCGCCGAAATGGGGCTGTCGGTGGTCAAGGACGCGCCGTTCTATTTCACCAAGACGCCCTCTGCGATCTGCCCCTCGGGCGCGACCACCCCCTATGCGCCGGGGACTCAGGACTATCACTACGAGATGGAGCTGGTCGTGGCGATTGGCGCGGCGGCCTTCCGCGTGGCCGAGGAGGACGCGTTGTCGGTGGTATATGGCTACGCCTGCGGGCTCGACATGACCCGGCGCGATCTGCAGGCCAAGGCGCGCGAGCAGAGCCATCCGTGGGACAGCGCCAAGGATTTCGAACATGCGGCGGTGATCGCGCCGATTACGCGGGCGAGCGACTTTTCCGTCGCCGGGCAGCGCATTGTCCTGACGCAGAACGGCACGGTGCGGCAGGAGGCGGTGCTATCGGACATGATCTTCAATGTCGCCGAGCTGATCGCCAATCTCTCTCGCTTCTATCACCTTCAGCCGGGTGACTTGCTCTACACCGGCACCCGGCCGGCGTCGGCCCGGTCGCGCCGGGGGACCGGCTGGCGGGAACGATCGAGGGCCTGACCCCGGTAGAGCTTGTAATTGGTGCCGCTGAATAGTCAGCGTGGGCTTGCGAAAAATGAACCAGAACCGCTCATGCTGAGCTTGTCGAAGCACCAGGTTGTTACGGTGGGCTCGCTGGAGCGCGAGTGTCCTTCGACAGGCTCAGGATGAGCGGAACTTTGGGCGCCGATTCTCGATGAAACGCAACCCTCTCTGGCGCAGCTCGATCCGCCGTGCCGAGCGGTCGGGCCTCAGCCAGGCGACCAGATCGGCGCGCGCGGGCATCTCGCTCAGGATATGGCGGGTCAGCCGCTCGTAGTGCTGGATGAAGCGGGCAATGGCGGCGGCGTTCATCGCGGCGGGGGCGTAGTTCCGACGCAGGTCCTGCTCCTGCTGACCGCGCCACGCGGCCACTACCTCGAAACCTGGCGCGGCGAGCAGGATCAGCAGGTCGAGCCGGGCGAACAGGCGCGCATAGTCGCCTGCCAGCGCGCGATTTGCGTGCCTGCGCCAAAGGCCTTGCGGGTCCTCGTCGCGCTCAAGAGCATTGACCGGATCGGCCAGCGCGGCCTCGCTCTGGGGCTGGGCGCCCACGCACCAGCCCTCCAAGATCAGCAGCCGGGTGTTCGCAGGAGCCGCGTCCAATGCACTTGCCGGCGCCCGGTCGTCCCGCCCCTTGTCGAAACGGGGGAGGGGAACCGGTTCGCCGAGTTCAAGCGCCGCAAGGGTGGCGAGGCCCAGCGCGACATCGTGCGTGCCCGGCACGCCGCGCGTGCGCAGCAGCGGGTGGACCTTGCGGCCGAGTTCCTCGCGTTCGGCCCGAGTATGATAGAGATCGTCGAGCGAAAGCACCGCCGCGGCAATGCCCTCCGCCCCGGCCCGCTCCGCCAGCGCCCTGGCCAGGGTCGACTTGCCCGAACCCTGCGCGCCGCAAAGGCCGGCGACCAGCAGGCCTTTGTCCAGCCGCTCGCGAATAGTACGACAGCTTGCATCGATCAGGGCGGGATCGCTAAGGCTCATGGTGAGAGGCTAGCAGGCGAGGAGGGTCATGCGCCAGTCGATCTCCTGCCGCGATGCGCTCGCCCGGATCGAGGCCTGGGCCGCCGCATGTCAGCTCGACTTCCGCCACGATCCCGCCACCGGTTTCGGCGCGGTGTTCAGCCGCTGCGGGACCTGGCGCTATATGCTGTGGCGCATGCACCATCCGCGCGGGCGACTGCTCGGCATGGGCATGCTCAACCCCTCGACCGCCGACGAGCACCGCGACGATCCGACGATAGCCCGCTGTCACCGCCTTGCGGGCAGACTGGGCTATCCGGGTCTGATCGTGTGGAACCTGTTCGCCCTGCGCGCCACCGATCCAGCCGACCTGCGCAAGGCTGCCGATCCGGTGGGGCCGCAAAACGACATGGTGATCGATCTGGCCCTTTCGCTGTGCCACCGCACGGTGCTCGCCTGGGGCAATCACGGGGCGCTGGCCGGGCGAAGTGCGGCTGTCATCGAGCGCTGCCTGGTATCGCCCACGCGTCTCGCCACGTTCGGCCTCACCCTCAAGGGCGAGCCGCGCCATCCGCTCTATCTTCCCGGCGATGTCCGGCCAAAGAGATTGCGGCGAAAAGGATAGGCGTTACTGTCCGGGCGACGAATCCACCGCCAAGGTGGATCGCGAGGGGATGCATCGATGAATTCCGCAACCGTGCCCGGAATACTGACTTGCTTGCGGGACCTCGAAGGTGCGGTTGCGAACCTTTCGGACACCTGGCGGCCGGACGATCCGCTCTACCGCGCGGATATCTACCGCCAGACCATGACCAGCCTCAGCTACGCCTATTTCATGTTCTTCCACGCCGATGCCGAACATCCGGACTGGGCGCCGCTGTGGAACCCGGTGTTCACCCTCCAGCCCAATCCCGACGACATCTACGTCCAGTCGCCGATCCGGGGCGACCTGACCTACCGGGTCTCGGGCAACCGGGGCACCTGCAAGATATTGAGCTTCACCACCCAGGCGGCGCTTTCGGGCACCTATGACGAAGTGCCCCAGCCCAACGGCCACAACGAGCTCGATACCAACGACATCGGCATCGGCCTGGGCGAGGACTTCGAGATCATTTTCAGCGCCGAGCGTCCGGCAGGCTACGAGGGCCACTGGGCGCCGATCCACCCCAAGGCCGGCGGCATGTACACCCGCTACCGGCTTTACGACTGGGCGACTGAGACCGACCCGGTGCTGTCGATCGAATGCCTCGACAAGGTGCCGCCCAAGCCGCGCCTGACACCTGAGGAAATCTATCGCCGTATCGGCGAGATGGCGAAGTTTCCGGCGCGCAAGACCAAGCAGTATTTCAAGATGCAGAACGGGGTGATGGACCGCGTCGGCTGGAACGTGTTCGAACCGATCCGCATGGCCGGCGCGCTGGTCAAGCAGACCTACTGGCCGGCCAATTTCCAGTTCGATGCGGACGAAGCGCTGATCATCGAGACCGAAATTCCGCAGCGCGCGCCCTACTGGAACATCCAGCTCAACGATCCGCTGTTCAACGCGCTCGAATATGTCCACCGCCTGTCCAGCACCAACGGGGCGATGGCGACACTCTCCAGCGACGGCAAGTTCCGCGCGGTGATTGCGCTGGAAGACCCGGGCGTGCCCAACTGGCTCGATCCGGCGGGCTATACCGAGGGCGGCATCTATGGCCGCTGGTACGATTGCGACAGCGAGCCGCTGCCGACGATCAAGCGGGTGAAGCTGGCGGAATTGCGCGCGCATTTGCCCGCCGATACGCCGCTGGTGACGCCAGAGGACCGCGCCGAGGAATTGCGCATCCGCGTGCGCGCCTGCCAGCGGCGGAGGCGTTGGTGATGATTACCGAACAGCTCGATTTCACCGGCAAGGTCGCCATCGTCACCGGCGGGGCACCGGGATCGGCTATGCCACGGCGCTGCAGCTGGCGAAGCTCGGGGCCAAGGTCGTGATTTGCAGCCGCACGGTCGATGAGCTGGAAGCGGCAGCCGCGCGGATCGCCGAGGAAAGCGGCAGCCAATGCCTCGCCGTGCCGACCGATGTGAAGAACGAGGAGGCCTGCGTCGCCCTGGTCCAGCGCACCGTGGACGAGTTCGGCCGGATCGACATGCTCATCAACAACGCCGGCGGCACCCGCATGGGGCCGCTGGAGAGCGATCCCGACCAAGGGCTGGGATTCGATTTTCGATCTCAATGTGAAGAGCGCCTACATTCTCACCCGCGAGGCCGGAAAGCACATGATCGCGCAGAAAAGCGGCGCGATTGTCAGCATATCCTCCGGCGCCGGGATCAACGGGGTGAAGGGCGGGGCGCATTATTCCGCGGCCAAATCGGCGCTGCAGATGTTCACCAAGGTGACTGCCGCCGAATGGGGCAAATACGGCATCCGCGCCAACTGCGTCGCCGCCGGGGCGATCGCCAGCCCGCGGGTGCTGGAGGCATGGAAGGTGGCCAGGCTGGAAATGGACGCGCTGAGCCGGGCATGCCGCTTGCGCCGCACCGGCACGCCCGACGAGATGGCCAACATGATCGTCTTCTTCGCCAGCGACGCGGCGAGCTATATCACCGGGCAGACCATCGCGGTGGATGGCGGGCCGATCTGGGAGGTATTCCCGATGCGTGAGGAAATCCTCCACTGGGGGCGGGGGACCTGCGAAGCGTGTGGAGGGGGCCAGTCCGCCGCCGCCCCGTCCGTCAGCGCTGGCGCTGCCACCTCCCCGAGGGGAGGATTTCAGGAAAGCAATGGACGCCAGCTACGATCCCCCCGCGCAGTTCCGCACTGCCTCCGACCAGCTCCACGATATCGTGTCGCGCGAACTCGGCGTGACCGATTTCGGCCCGCCGGACTATCTTCCCGGCCTTCAGGTCATGCTCCAGTCGATGGACTACGACCCGCATTTTCACGAGGCTGGCCGCCGCCTCGCCTGGGGGCAGGTGGTCGGCGTGCTGCGCAGCCGGGCCTCGGCGATAAAGTCGATGCAGGACAACCCCGGCTTCGATGCCAGGCCGATCCTCGATCCCGTGGTCATCGTCGGCGTGCCGCGCACCGGCACCACCGCGCTGCACCGGCTGATGGCGGTCGATCCGCGTTTCCAGGGCCTGCAATCGTGGCTGATCGACAGCCCGATGCCGCGCCCGCCGATGGAGAAATGGGCCGACTATCCGCAATTCCGCAAGACCGTCGCCAGTCTCGACGCGCAATATGCCGCCGCCCCCGAACAGCGCGCCGCGCATCACCGCGCGGCGGAGGAAGTGCACGAGTGCTGCATGATCCTGTGGCACAGCTTCAACTGCAACATCTGGGCCTGCGGATCGTGGTCGACCCCGACCTACGACGCCTGGCGCCAGACCCAGCAGGAAGACGCGGCCTACGCCTATTACTACAAATGCGTCCAGCTGATCGGCATGAACGAGCCGGACAAGCGCTGGCTGCTCAAGAACCCCGGGCATATCGAACAGCTCGACCTGCTGTTCGCGGTCTATCCCGGCGCGAAAGTGATCCAGACCCACCGCGATCCGGCCAAGGCGATCCCCTCGCTGGTGGCGCTGCTGATGCACCTGCACCCGATCTACGAGGAGGGCCGCTTCGAACAGCGCGCGCACAACATGCTGACCCGCGAAGTGGCGAAATGGGCGCGCGACATTCGCCGCTGCGACAAGGTCCGCGACAAGCATCCCGACGCGGTGATCGATGTGGTTCACGGTCGACTTTCACCGCGACCCGATGGCCGAGCTCGAGCGGATCTACAGCTTCATCGGCATGGATATCGACGAGCCGCTGCGCGCCGCTTTCGCCAGGCGGATCGAGGAAAAGCCCGAACTGCAGCACGGCGTTCACAACTACAACCTCGCCGACTACGGCATGACCGCCGAGCGGGTGCGCGAGCAGTACGGCGATTACATCCAGCGTTTCGATCTGGTGGAGAAGAGCACATGAAAGCCGCCATTTATCCCGGCCACGGCAAGCCGATTACCATCGAGCAAATTCCTGATCCGCGGCCCGGCCCCAACGACGTCATCATCAAGGTCGCCCGCTGCGGGATTTGCGGCACCGACACTTCGTTCACCCGCGGGGCGATGTTCGATTTCGGCGAGAACACCCAGTTCGGCCACGAATACGCCGGCGAGATCGTCGAGCTGGGCAAGGACGTGTCCACTTTCAAGCTGGGCGACCGCATCGCCGTGCTGCCGTCGATCGCCTGCGGCGAGTGCGCCTCGTGCCGCAGCCACGGCAACAATGTGCTATGTCTTAACAGTCCCGGACCAGGCATGGTCGGCTTTGCCGAACTCGCCCGGGTGCCGACCAGCATCGCCACCAAGCTGCCGTCGGTGCTGTCGATGGCCGACGGCGCATTGATCGAGCCGATGGCGATCAGCCTGTACGGCACCAAGATGGCGCATATCCAGCCGGGCGACCGGGTGGCGGTGCTCGGTGGCGGCTCGGTCGCGCTCTATGCGATCTACTGGGCGCGGCGGCTGGGGGCGGGCAAGATCGTCGCCCTGTCGCGTTCAGAGCGGCGCAAGGACCTGTGCCTCGAAATGGGGGCGGATGCCTTCGTCACTTTCGGCGACAACGAATTCGGCGAAACCATCGAGGCATTGGGCGGTCCGCCGCAGGTCGTGCTCGAAGCGGTCGGCGCGGAAGGCATGCTGGCGAAGGCGGTGACGCATATCGACCAGTTTGGCCGCATCGTCAGCCTGGGTTTCTGCACTTCGCCCGATCCGGTGATCCCGGGCTTGGCGAGCTTCAAATGCGCTACGATGTCTTTCGCGGTCGGCTATTCGATGAAGGAATTCCACTACATCGCCAGCCAGATGGACAAGGGCCACTGCGATCCCAAGGCGATAATCTCGAATGACATTCCGCTGGTGGACTTGCCCAAAATGATGGACGTGCTGCGCGGTTCGAACAACGAGACCAAGGTGCATGTCTGCATGTAACCCGGTGAAACCAGGAGAGGACGAATGACTGCACCAATCCCGGCCCTCGTCGTCGGCACCGGCTTCGGCTGCCGCATTCATGTGCCCGCCTTGCGTGCCGCCGGCTTCGAGGTGGTCGGCCTGGTTGGCAGCAATCCCGGCAAGACCGAAAAGCGCGCCGGACAAAGCGGCATTGCCGCCTGGTTCACCGATCTCGACGAGGCGATCGCGAAAACCGGGGCAAAGGTCGTCACTATCGCCACGCCGCCCGGCACCCACGCGGAATTGACCCTCAAGGCCATCGGCCACGGCTGCCACGTCGTCTGCGAAAAGCCGTTCGCCTTCGATGCCGGCGAAGCGCGGGCGATGCTCGACGCCGCCGAGCAGGCCGGTGTGTTCCACATGGTCGCGCACGAATTCCGCTGGATGCCCGATCGCGCGCTGTTCGGCCGGGCCATCGCCGAGGGCATGATCGGGACCCCGCGCTTCCTGGTGGTCGACCAGTTCATCCAGTTCTGCGCCGATCCCGAAACGTCCTTGCCGAAATGGTGGTTCGATCCGGGGCAGGGCGGCGGCTGGCTGGGGGCGGGCGGCAGCCACATGATCGACCAGATCCGCGCCTGGCTGGGCGAATTCGATACGCTCAGCGCCAACCTGTTCCTCGTGTCCGACCGCAAAGTCGAAGCCGATGACAGCTATTCGATGCGCTTTCGCATGAAGAATGGCGTCGAAGGATCGATGCAGCAGTCGGCCGGCGCGTGGGGTCCGATGGCGACGCTGTGGCGCTGCGCGGGCAGCAAGGGCACGGTCTGGACCGAACAGGGCAAGGTCTTCGTCGCCGACAAGGCCGGCACGCGCGAACTTGAGGTTCCCGCCGACCTCGTCCTGCCGCCACCGCCACCGCCCGATCCGAACCCCAATTCTCCCACCCGCGCCTCGCATTTCGAGATCGGGCCATTTACGCGCTTCTGTGAGGCCCTGCGCGGCGGCGTCGAGGGCCGCGCGGTCAAGGCGCCGGTCGCGATACCGACTTTCCGCGACGGGCTCGCCTCGATGCAGGTGCTTGACGCCATGCGGACATCTTCGGCGCAAGGCGGCGCGCTGCAACAGGTTGGATAGGATCAGAACAATGAGCGAAGAGTTCGAAAAGGGCCTCAAGATCTTCGGCGAAGTCTATGGCGAGGACCAAGCCAATGGCGTCAGGAGCTATATTGCCAGTGACGACAGCTTCGGCAACTTGCAGGCCAAATGGGCGATGGAATGGGCTTTCGGCACCATCTGGTCGCGCGACGAACTGCCCCGCAAGCTACGCAGCTGCGCCGTGCTCGGCATGACCATCGGCATGGGCACCGCCGACGAAATCAAGATGCACACCAAGATGGGCATAGCCAACGGGCTCACCCGGGACGAGATTCAGGAGATCTACTACACCGCCATTCCCTATTGCGGCCTGCCCAGGTCGAACCTGGCCAAGGCGGCGATGCTAGAAGGCTTCAAGGAGCTGGAGGCGGAAGGCAAGCTTTAACAGGGAGGCGCAGGATGCATCTCGCCACAGTCGGCCAGGCCGAAATCCTCCGGGTCGAGGAATTGTCCACCCGTTTCCCGCTGGCGATGTTCGGGGCGGACGATGCTTTGATTCAGCGCCACGCCGACTGGCTGTTCCCGCTGTGGTCGGACGATGATCGCACCTGGGAAATGGTCGTCCAGAGCTTCATCGTCATTGCCGACGGCCGCGTTACCGTCGTCGATCCTTGCGTCGGCAACGGCGTGCACCTGCCGGACTTCCCGCTGTTCCACATGCTCGACACGCCGTTCATTGAGCGCTTCGCCGCGACCGGGATCAGGCCGGAGCAGGTCGATGCGGTGTTCTGCACCCACCTTCATTCCGACCACTGCGGCTGGAACACCCATTTGCGCGACGGCCGCCGCGTGCCGACTTTCCCGAACGCGCGCTACTACATGGCGCGGCGCGAGATCGATCGCTGGGACTTCCGCCGGGCGGATTACCGGCATGTCCCGGCCAATGCGGGCATCTTCGAGAACTCGGTGCTGCCGATCCTCGAGGCGGGTCTGGCCGAAGTCATCCCGGGCGACCACCGCATCGCCCCCAGCCTCGCCTCGGTCTCGACCCCCGGCCACACCCTGGGCCACACCGCGCTGCATCTGACCAGCGATGGCCACGACGCCTGGTTTACCGGAGACACTTTCCACCACCCGCTCGAACTGCTGCACCCGGAACTCGACGGCGGCTCTTGCGAGGACATCGCGATGACGGTGGCGACGCGCAAAGGCCTGATCGAGACCTTCATCGATACCGGGGCGCTGATCGTCCCGGCCCATTTCGCCGCGCCTCATGCGGGATATTTGCGCGACGAGGGCGGAGTGAGAGGGTTTGTTCCCCACGGCGTGTGAACGGAATGACAAAGCGTTGCCAAACCGGCGCCGTCACGCAGGGCCGGCGAGAACAAGCATTTGCCGCAATGCTTCCGCCGGTGAGTGGAAAAGCGGCGCGGCTTGGTCTAGGGGATCGATGTTTCGGGCGCGTCCTCTCCTTGGGCCGCCTGGAAACGATGGAGATGCCCGTTGAAACTTGTCCGCTGGCCAGTGGCGGCCGCCACTGTTTTCGTCATCTACAAATACACCATAGGCAAAAAGGCGAAGGGGCAGGCTATTTTCGCCAAACCTAGCGAGGATGCGTCGCCTGAAACGCAAAGACAGACTGTCCCGGCCCGTGCGAAACGCAAGCCGAGACGCAAGGTCTGATACCAACCTGCCGTTTCCTCAGGCAAACCGCGCGTCGAGTATCACCTCATTCACTTGCACATCCGCCGGCAGGTTCACCAGCCACCTGATCTGCGCCCCGGCGCTGTTGAAGCTGGCGATCGGCATGGTCGAGGGCGCCCAGGCGCGCTTGGCGTTTTCCTCGGCGAACTGCTTCATCCGTTCGGGCGGCAGGTTCCACTCGGAATCCTCGTCGTACATCCGGCAAACCCGCAGCAGGGTGACGCGGATGCCGTGCGGTTGCAGTTCGGTCATCAGTGACTTGGTGAAGCGCTCCAGACCCCACTTGGCGCCCTGGTAGACCGAAAGCATCGCCGTGCGGTTCATCACCCCGTCGCTGCCGACATTGATCACCACGCCGTCCCGCCCGAGCAGCGGGATTGCCGCGCGGGTGCACCAGATCGTGCCCTTGAGCGTGGTGTCGACAATCGCATCGACCTCGTCCTCGGGTGCTTCGGCGATGAGGAACGGGGTGAAAGTGGCGGCATTGTTGATCAGCCCGTCGATCTTGCCGTCGCAGCGTCTGGCGATTTCCGCGAAAGTGGCCGCGACTGCCTGCGGATCGGTAATGTCGCAGGCCAGCGCGAAAGCGCCATTGCCTACTTCGTCGGCCACCGCCTGCACTTTCGCCAGCCGCCGCCCGGTGAGCACCACCCGGTGCCCGTCCGCCGCGAGCGTGCGCGCGAACGCCCGCCCCAGCCCGGTGCCGCCGCCGGTGATGACGAATGTCCTGCCCATGCTCTCTCCCCTCTTGCGCCGCCGCCAGCGCCTTCTAGGATCGCCACCATAGCGAGGAGAGGATCATGGGCAATCTCGAAGGTCTTGGCTATAGTGGCAAGACCGTGGTCGTCACCGGCGGTTCGTCGGGCATGGGCGAGGCGACCGCGCGGATCCTCGGCGAACTGGGCGCGCAGGTGCATATCGTCGATATTCAGCAGCCCAAAGTCGCGCACAACCGCTTTTATCCGTGCGATCTCTCCGATTTCGACCAGGTCCGCAAAACCGCCGATGCGCTGAAGACGATCGCCCCGATCGATTTCCTGTTCCCCTGCGCCGGCCTGCCGCCGCACATCAAGGGGCCGATGTATTGCATGCGGGTGAACTATATCGGCACGCGGCTGTTCGTCGAATCCGTGCTGCCTTCGCTAAGGGACGGCGCCGGGATCGCCCTGATCTCTTCCGACGCGGCGATGGGCTGGCAGCGCAATCTTGAGCTGAACATGCAGATGCTGGCGATCAAGGACCCGGACGAGGCCTACGCCTGGTGCGAGGCCGATCCGGAAAAGCGGGTGCGCGACGGTTATACCAGCTCGAAGGAAATGCTGGTGGTCTGGACCCAGAACGCGGCGGTGGAACTCGGCAACTCCCGCCGCATCCGGCTCAACGCAATCGGCCCGTGCCCGACCAAGACCGCCTTCGTCGACATGTCCTCCGAGATCATGACCGATGAATTCATCAAGGCCTGGCCGTTCCCCTCGCTCGGGCGCATGGCGACGGCGGAAGAACAGGCCTGGCCGCTGCTCCTGATCAACAGCCCCTTGTGCGGCGCGGTTTCGGGGGCCTTCCTGCTGACCGATCAGGGCTTTGCCAGCGGGGTCTATACCGGGGCGATCAGCCCGGCATTCATGGGAGGCTGAAAGGTGAGCACCAACCTCAATGTCGATCGCTTTTGCACCACCGCGACCGACGATCTCTATTGGAACGAAAGCTGCTGGTTCTCTTTCTCGATCCCCGAGAAGGAAATCCACGCCATGGTCTATTACTTCTTCCGCCCGAACATGAACCTGCTGCAAGGCGGGCCGATTGTCTGGGACGGCACGGGAGCGCATACGTGGGACTGCCTCTACCACGACTGGCACCACTTCCAGTCCATTCCCGAGGGCGGAGAGAAGTTCGATTTCAAATCGCACACCTCGCTCGAAGTCCGGGTCGTCGAGCCGCAGCGGCAATACCGGCTGGGCTACGACCAGCCGGACTTCAAGATGGACTTGCTCTGGACAGCCATCGAGCCGCCGCACCACTTCCTTGGCATGGAGATCGAGGCGACCGGCATGTCGGCCGAGAACCGCATGCATTTGGAGCAAATGGGCCGGGTCACCGGCACGATCGTGCTTCGCGGCGAGGAGATGTCCGTCGACTGCTATACCCTGCGCGATACCTCCTGGGGCGTGCGTCAGATGGATGGGGTCAAGCGCGGCAGCTATTTCTGGGCTGTTGCGGACGACGACAACGCCTTCCACGCCCAGGTCATGGGAGAGGGCGATGAAATGCGGGCAGTCGGCGGTTTTATCAAGCTGGATGGCAAGACAAGCTCGATTATCGGCGGCAAGCGGGTCGTGACCGAAATGGGCGATGTCACACCTCGGCTGTTCGATCTGTCGCTGGAAGACGAAATGGGCCGCACACTGGAGGTGAAGGCCCGCTCGTGCAGCGATCTGATGGTCAACTTCTATCCGCGCGTGCAAGTGGTCTGGTCGCTGCTCGAGGTCGATTTCGGTGGCGGGACGAAGGGCTGGGGCGACATCCAGGAATTCCAGCCGATGGAGCAGTTCAGAGCGATGGTGCGGGGCGGGAAATGAACGGACAGATCGTTCTCATCTCCGGAACGTCGGGTTCGGGCAAGACCACGACCTGCGCGCAATGGGCGCGGCGTTCGCATGAGCCGTGGCTGATGTTCGGCATGGACCTTGCCGTCGGCACGCTGATCCCAGCTAAGTTCACCATGTTCGGCAGCCGCAAGGAGGAGGGCTACCAGCCGACAAAATACGGCCCCGTCTGCATGCAGGTGCTCGCCGCGATGCACGCCATGGCCGCCGCCGCCGCCAGGACCGGGCAGAACATGGTGGTCGATCACCTGATGTTCGTCGATCCGCCGGTGCTGCAGGATGCTATCTGGCGGATGGCCGACGTGCCGGTGCTGTTCGTAAACCTCAAGCCCGCTAGAGATGTGCTGGAAGAGCGCGTCACCACTCGCGAAATCCATGTCATCCCCGATCCGATCCGCGAAGCTATGGCGGCGGCCGGGCCGGACATTCTCGCCGCCATGGGGGCCGAACTGGCCGAAGCGGCGTCGTGGTTCTACGAACACGCCTATGCCAACACGATCTACGATCTCGAACTCGATACCAGCGCGATGAGCCCCGAACAGGTTTGCCAGGCTATCGATGCGCGTCTGGCCGAAGGGCCGGGTACGGCCTTCGCCGAGTTGCGCCGCCTCTATCCCGACCCTGCGGGCGCATGAATCGGGTAAGGCAAGTTTACTCCGCCGGAAATACCGCTTGTGCACGGCCCGCGGTCAACATTCGCGCCAGCATCACCACGAACATGGCCAGCCCGATGATCGCCACCGCCTTCATCGCGATGACTTCGCCGTACTGTTTGACGAACGGCTGAACCAGCTGAACGCAGATCGGCATGGCGAGGAAATGCGCCGCCTTTACCATCCCGGCGGCGCGGCCCTGCTGGTCCTTGGCCACTTTCGATCCGATCGCGGTCATGATGTTGGGCACGAACCACGAAACGCCGAGGCCATGCAGGCCGATGCCGAAGAGTACGCCCGGAAAGCTGGATGCGCTGGCCGCGATCAACGCGCCGGTGCCCGCCACTCCGAAGCCGAGCACAAACGCGGCGTGCGCTGACAGATAGCGGCGGGCGGTGCCATAGAGGTAAGCCATGATCATACCGAGCACCGAGGCGCCGAGCAGGACGTAGGAAATTGTTGCCGGCGAAGCGCCGGCCTGCTCGCGCAGCTGGAAGGGCACCGAAACCGTCGGCAGGAAGGTCATTGCACCAATCGCGAAAGACAGCACCAGATAGTGCCACGGAAACCAGCTGAGGATGCCAGGCCCCGAGGGCGCTTCTCCGGTCGCTTCGGCAGTGGTGGGCGCCGGAGCCGCCTCGCCGCGACCGAACAGCAAGCCGACCAGCAGCGCCGCGCCGCCACCGTAGAGGGCGAAGGGCAAACGCCAGCTGATCTCGCCCAACTGGCCGGCCAGCGGGTGAATGAACAGCGTGCCGAATATGGCGACCGAGACATGCAGGCCCATCCATCTGGCTCGGGTATTGCCGGACAACTGGGTGTTGACCATGGTCAGCCCGAGCACCTGGATCGCCGCCGCCGCAAGGCCGAGGAACAGCCGCGAGACCAGCAGCATCGGCAGGCTGGAAAGGTACAGGCCCGCCGTCCCGGCCACGGTGTAGACCGTCGCGGCGATGAACAGCGTGCGGCGCAGGCCGATCCTGTCTGCGAGATAACCGCCCAGCGGCGCTCCCGCCGCCATGGCGAGCGCCACCGCGCCGAGCAACTGTTTGACCAGCACCGCATCGTCCGGCCCCGTGGCGAGATCTCGCTCGATCGACGGCAGCACCGAATTGATCGCGGTAAGGCACAGCGCCGACAGTATCCCGCTGAGCAGAATCAGCAGCTTGCCGGTGAAATCGAGGCTGCCGCCGTCTCCTTCATCCGGACCCGCGGTCGCGGAGGGTATCATCGCCATTGCCGTTCTCCCTCGTGCTTTGCCCTATGCCCGCAGCACCATGGCCGACGGATCGTGGAAGAAGCTGCCGATAGCGATCAGCGCCGCCTTGGGTACGTCCGGAATCTGACGCGCGCCCTCGGTCCCGCGCATCTGGCGGACGGCTTCCGAATAATAGTTTGCACCCCCCGCCCGGCCCATGCCGATGCCGCCGCCCATTGTCATGACTTCGGCCTTGCCGTTCAGCCGCAGCACCTGGCGGGCCTCGTCCCAGTTGTCCTTGAAGAAATCGCCGCATTCGCCCGGCTTGCAGTAACCCGCCGCCTCGGTGACGCCGACGCCGTCGATAGTGTAGCCATCATAGGGGAAGAACAGGTCGATGTCGGCGAGGGTCAGCTCGCTGCGCGCCCACAGGCCTTTGAGCGTCACCCAGAAGGCGTTTTCGGTCCACGGCAGCGAGTTTTCGTAGAATTCGCCGACCCTGGTACCGCCCAGGGTCATGGCGTGGATGGTGACCGGCTTGTTGGGCAGGTCGCGCGCGCGCTCGGCGGTGGTGATGACGAAGGCCTCGGCGCAGTCGACCGGCACGTCCATGTCGAGCATCTGCATCGGTTCCCAGATCGTGCGCGAGGCGTGATAGTCGTCCAGCGTGATCGGCTGCTGCATGACGGCGGCGGGATTGCGCGAAGCGTGGCTGCGGCTGTTGACCGCGAGATAGGCGAAGGCGTCCTTGTTGGTGCCGTAGTCGTGCATGTAGCGGCGCATCCAGGCGGCATAGGGCTCGCCCGAATGGACCCAGCGCTTGGCGAAATCGCTGCCGCCGATGTCGCCGCCGATGTCGCCGAATTTGGTCAGGTTGCGGCGGAACGGATCGGCCCAGGCCGAGCGCGACATGCCGGGATCGCGGTTGTAGGTCTGCACCACCAGGCAATAGTCGCTGAGGCCGGAGAAAACCGCCTCGGCGGCATAGACAAAGCACGAGCCGAGCCACGAGTTCTTGCCCCAGGTGATCTCGTCGATCCCCAGCGCGCCCTGCAAGGAGAGGAAGCCGGAACCGCCCTGCGCCAGCGGGGTCATGCCCGAACCGCAGATGCCGTCGATCTGGTTCTTGTCGATCCCGGCGTCGCGGATCGCCTTGATCGCCGCCTCCAGCCCGAGCGACAGGTGCGAGCGCTGCAAGTCGCGGCCATAGGGCGAGGAGCCGACGCCGACGATCGCAAGCTGGTCTTTCAGCGGATTGCGGGCCATCAGCGCGCCCCCCCGGGTATCGGCTCGAACGCGGGCCATTCCAGAGCGCCGATCTCGATCCAGGTCAGCCGCACCGGCATGTCGTGAAAGATGTCTTCGGGCGCACAATTGACGATCCGCGAGAGGTAGCGCAGCCCCTGCTGCTCGGCGAAATCGACCGCCGCGACCGGCATCGGCTCCATCGGGCTCTGCGGATTGCGCTGCTGCATCAGCGTCGTCCACATGAACACCGAGCCGAAACCGCTGACTTCCTCGGCCTTGATATTCCACGACCAGCATTCGCAGCAGATCGGCCGGTGCGGATAGATCCATGTGCCGCAATCGCCGCAGCGGTTGATCAGCAAGCGGCGCTCAGCGAGCCCGCGGTAATATTCGATGTTGTCGCGGTTGACCTGGACGTCGGGGTAGAGTTCGAAGACGGTGAAATCGTCTACGGGTCCGTAGTTTCGCGTCATTGCGCCTGCTCCTCGTTCGCCAGGTTCTGCAGCATGACCCGGTCCTTCTTGCCGTTGGCCAGGTGCGGCAGCGCATCGACGAACAGGATGTCGCGCGGCTGTTTGAAGCGGGCGAGGCGCTGCGCCAGCCAGTCGCGCAGTTCCGCCTCGGCAAGCGCGCGGCCCTTGCGCAGGGTCAGGTAGATACGCACCACTTCCTGCCGCCGCTCGTCCGGCACGCCGACCGCGCCGCATTCGGCGACCGCCTCGTGGCTTTCGACGACGTTCTCGACTTCCTCGATCGAGACGTTCTCGCCGCCGACCTTGAGCATCAGCTTGATCCGGCCGACATAGGAGATGTAGCCGTCCTTATCGACCGAAACGAGATCTTCGCTGCGCATCCAGCCGTCTTCGGTGAACATCTTCGCGGTTTCGACCGGCTTGTTCCAGTAGCCGCTGGTGACATTGCCTTTGAGCCAGGCCTCGCCGACCTCGCCGGGGCCGACATCCTGTAAAGTCACCGGATCGACCACCCGCATGAGGTTGCCGTCGAGCAGGGTGCCCGACGTGCCGAGCTTGCCTGCCGGATCGCGGCGGCTGGAGGCGGCGGCGGGGCCGTAAGTCTCGGTCAGGCCAAAGGGCAGAATGTTGAAATCAATGTTGGGCAGCACATTGCGCCCGTCTTCGCTCGGAATGTGGCCGGTGCGCACCGAGGGGAACGTCTTGCCCTGTTGCAGCGCCAGGTCGATCACTTCGGTGGCGAGCACGCCGAACATGATCGTCGCCTTCTCCTCATCGATCAGGCGGACGGCGAGGGCGGGGTCGAAGGCTTCGGTGAAGACCAGCGTGCCGCCGTTCATCAGCATGGTCATCTGCCCCCAGATCGAACCACCGCCGTGGAAGAACGGCATCATCGAGAAGAACACGTCGTCCGCCCCGGCATCGACCCTGCGGGCGTGGATGACGCCCGATGCGGCGATGCCGCCCTGATCGAGCATGACGCCCTTGGGAAAGCCGGTGCTGCCCGAGGTGTATTTGACCAGGCCGAGATCGCCGGGCCGGACGGCGGTGGTCATGGTATCGGCGATATCGCGCCACATGCCGCTGTCCTCGCGGCCCAGCGCCTCGATCGTGGCGAAATCGTGGGCGCCGGGGTGCTTGCCGCCCGAATGCGACAGCATCAGCACATGGCGCAAGTCGGCCAGGCTGGGCTCGCTGAGATTGCCGGGCTGGTCGGCCGCGGCGAAAGCGGGGCTGATCTCCGCCAGCATCGCCGGGAAGTCGAGCTTGCGGAACCGGTCGAGCATGATCAGGTGCCGCGCCCCCGATTGCTCGATCACATAGCGGATTTCCGGCGGCTTGAGGAAGGTGTTGACCGGCACCACCGCCGCGCCCAGCCGCATCGCCGCTTGCGCCGCGACCACCCAGTCGACACTGTTGGTCATCCACAGCACAACGCGGTCGCCGCGCCGCACGCCGGTGATGGCGAGGCCGATCGAAAAGTCGCGGATGCGGTCGGTCAGTTGGCTGTAGGTCAGCCGATCTACTTCGCCGACGTCGTTCGCGCCCACCAGCGCCGCCTTGTCGGGGAAGCGCGCCGCGACGTCCGAAAGCGCCTGCCACAGCGTGCGGTTGCGAGCTTCCGCGAGAGCCCGCGCGCCATCCGGCCCGCCGCCGCGCAGAATGCGCTGCCCGGCCGGCGCCTGCGCCTCAGCCGCGTCCATCGGCCTCTCCCGTTTTGTTCGTTGGGAGAGGCCTATGGAGCGGGTGAGGGCAAGTCAAGCAATGCCCGCCAGTCCTTGAAGCGGGTCCTGAGCCAGCCCCTAATTGCCGAACATCATCGGACGCAGCGTCAGCCGGATCCACAGCTCGCGGCCGCGGTCGAGGGTGCCGGCGGTCTCGGCACGGCCGGCCGGACCAAGCGCCGGTCCGCCGGAAGTCAAGCCGGGCAAGACCACGCCGCCGGCATAGTGCGCCTTGTTGACGTTGCTCAATGTCAGCTTGTTGGTCAGGTTGTTGCCGATGAAGGCGACTTCCCAGGCGCCGTTGTCGTCCTTGAGGCTCAGGTTGACGTTGAGCTTGGCATAGGCCTTCTGGAAAATTTCGGGCTGGTTGTCGGTGCCGAGCAAGGCGACATATTTCGACGAGAACTGCGCATCGCCGCCGATTCCGACGACCATGCCTTTGCCGGCAGGCATCTCATAGTGGAAGCCGATGTTGCCAGACAGGTCCGGCGCCCTTGCCAGGCGCGAACCCGAAAGGTCGCGTTCGGTGTAGCGGAAGGTACGGATCCCAAGATTGGGACCAGCAGTGGTATTGATTGGGAAGCGAGCAAGATTCAGACCGGATACCAGAGCAGCGTCAAATGCAGGAAAGGCGTCGTTCGTTGTCACCGGAACAAGGTTGCAGCCGGCTGCAAAGGTCCGGCCGCCGTCGCAGGGGGCGGAGAATTGAGTAAACCGCGCGTGGTTCCAGTTGATCGCGCCGTTGATTTCGAGACCCTCGATCGAATCCGGCCGGTAAGTGAAATCGGCATCGATACCGTATATCTTGGACGATGCCGCGTTGAGCGTGGTCAGCACCGGGATCAGGCCGGAGAACGGCAGGTTGACCTGCACCTGCATGTCGTCGACCTTGTAGTAATAGCCGGCCACATTGAAGTTAAGCTGTCGGCCGGCGAGGCGGGCCTTCAGGCCGATCTCGCCGCCCTGGATCTTCTCGTCGCGAAAGCTGTCGGGCCTGCCCTTCGCGGCAGCAACGACAATATTGTAGGACCCCGACTTGTAGGCCTGCTTGAGCGAACCGAAGATGGTCAGGTCGTCGGTCGGCGTCCAGGTTAGCGTAAGTTCCGGAGACCAGTTCTTTGCACGGAGTGGGGGATGTTCGACGGCAAAGTCGGTGATGACCCTGCCCGGAACACCGGTGACGGCGCCAAAAATGTCAACCGACGTCGGAGAGCTGGTCCGCTTCTCGTCGGTCCAGCGCGCGCCGGCGGCGATCTCGAATTGCGGCGTGACCTGGAAACGGCCCTGGCCGAACAGCGAGATTGCCCTGATGTCGATATCGTGCGTTCCGTCGAACAGACGTGCGAAGGCGGGAGAGCCGAACAAGGCCACGTTCCCCGGCAGAACCACCTGGTTGGTGATCTCGCCGTCCTGGTAGAACCCGCCCAGGGTGAAATTGAGCGGACCCTCGTAGTCGGACGCGAGGCGGAATTCCTGAGTGAAATCCTCGCGCTTCAACCGCTTCGTTGTCATGCAGCCCGAGGCGGCTTGTCCCGAGTAGCTGCAGTTGAAGTCGACCCAGGTATTCATATTGTAGTAGCCGGTCACTGAAGTGAGCGAGAGGCTGGGCGACATGTCGTAATTCAGTTCCAGCGTGCCGAACTTCTGCCAGGTGCGCACGGCGGGCAACCCGCCCCTGAATGGCACCATCCCCGGGAAGGCTGTGGGATTCAAACCGACGATGTTGACATTGCGATCGGCCTTGCAATCCTCGTTCAGGCTGAAGAAAATCGAAACGGGCCCTTCCGGGCAATCGATCAGCTGTCCCGCTTGCGAGCCGAGCTGATTGTCGCGTGTGTAGTTGACTTTCAGCCGCGCGCTGAAATCGCTCGACGGCTTCCACAGCAGCGTGCCGCGGAGCATTATGCTATCTGTTTCGCCGAACCGGCTCGGCAAGGCCGTGCCGCCCAGGGCAATGCCAGTGGGCGTGTTGGGCGTGGCGGTGTTCTTGAAGAAACCGCCGAAATGGTCGTACAATCCGGCCAGGCGGATACCCAGGGTGTCGCCAAGCGGCGCCGAGAGGATCAGCTCGTTGCGCGATTCCTGAGCGACGAAGTCGTAGCCCGCGCGGGCGATAACTTCCATTTTGTCGCCCGGGTCGGCGGTGCGAACCGAGATCACGCCCGCCGGGCTCGCCTTGCCGAAGAACAGCGCCTGCGGACCCTTGAGCACTTCGACCTGCGCCATGTCGAAGAAACCGACCGAATAGGCCATGCCCTGGGTGATCTGCAGGCCGTCGAGGTTCAGCGAGACCGAGGCGTCGACGCCCGGATCGAGCGCGTTGGTGCCGTAGCCGCGCATCGAGACCAGGTTGCCCGATTCGACCGACGCCACACCGAACTGCAGCCCGGTCACCTTCTTGCCGATATCGGTGAGGTCCTTGATCTGGGACCGTTCGATTTGCTCGACGCCAAGCGCGGTGAGGACCACCGGCACCTTGAGGATCAATTCATTCTGTTTGCGCGCGGTGACGATGATGTCGCCGCTGCGGTCGTTTGCTTCCTCGCCCTCGGCCTGGGCGAAGGCCGGTTGGCTGACGAATGCGGCACCGGCGGCGGCCGACGCCAAAAGCAATGTCTTGATTCTCATTGTTCCCTCCTCCTCGAACTACAAACCGTGGTCCGCGCAGATGCTGTTCGCGACCTAATGCTCGACGGAGGCAATAGCTTTCAGCCTTACCAGGCGAGTGTGCCCGTGACTGGCCGAAAGCCTTTCCCCCCTATGGCATGCAAGTCTATCGCCGGAAGATATCGATAGCAAGTACGCCACGGAAGTTGTCTGATTCGTACGCAGGCCGGTGGACAAGCCCCCATGCATCCGCCAGTTTCGCCGCCATGCAATACATCCGCCTCGGCAACACCGGCCTCTCCGTTTCGCGCCTCTGTCTCGGCTGCATGAGCTGGGGCAATCCCGGCCAGCCGTTCCATCCCTGGGTGATGGACGAGGAGGCGGGCCGCGCCGTGATGCGCCGGGCGGTGGAGGCGGGGATCAATTTCTTCGATACCGCCAATCTCTATGGCGGCGGGGCCTCGGAGGAAATCACCGGCCGCGCGCTCAAGGACTTCGCCCGGCGCGACGAAGTGGTGCTGGCGACCAAGGCGTTCGGCAACTGGGGCAAGGGGCCCAACCAGGGCGGGCTTTCGAGGAAAGCGCTGTTCCAGGCGATCGATGACAGTCTCGTCCGGCTCGGCATGGACTATATCGATCTCTACCAGATCCACCGCTGGGATTACCGGACGCCGATCGAGGAGACGCTCGAGGCGCTGAACGACATCGTCCGCGCGGGCAAGGCGCGCTATATCGGGGCAAGTTCGATGTGGGCCTGGCAGTTCCACCAGGCGCTCAATCTGCAGGCGCGGAACGGCTGGGCGCGGTTCGTCTCGATGCAGAACTACGTCAACCTGCTCTACCGCGAGGAAGAGCGCGAAATGCTCCCCCTGTGCCGCGAGGAGGGCATCGGCGTCATCCCGTGGAGCCCGCTGGCGCGCGGCCGCCTGGCCCGTCCGTGGGACGTTTCGACCCAGCGCTCGGAAAGCGACGCTTTCGGCAAGGGCCTGTTCAAGGCGACGGCGGCGAGCGACCGCAAGGTGGTTGCGGCGGTCGAACGAATCGCGGCGAAGCGGGGGGTGGCGATGGGGCAGGTTTCGCTCGCCTGGCTGCTGGCCAAGCCGGGCGTCACCGCGCCGATCGTCGGCGTGACGAAAATGCCGCAGCTTGAGGAGGCGATTGCCGCGCTGGACGTTTCACTGAGCGAGAAGGAGATCGCGGCGCTCGAAGCACCCTATGTGCCGCATCCGGTAATGGGGCACGATTGAGTTTTCCGACTGGCGTCGGGCCGGTGCCGCAATGAAATTCGCTCTTCCGCGAATTTCGAAAATGATGCCGGGGAGCCTGTAAGCCGGGTTCTGTAGTTCGCCCGAAAGCGAACCGGCAGCCATTCCTCTAGGCCTTGCCTCGCGGCAAGGCTCAAGCAGCCAACCCGGGCGGTCCGGTGCGAAACACACCTGCCCTTGCCTGCGCAAGGACGCGCCGCCCCTATTCGGCCTTGCTCCGGGTGGGGTTTGCCGTGCCGCTTCCATTGCTGGTCGCGCGGTGCGCTCTTGCCGCACCCTTTCACCCTTGCCTGTTCCCGACTTTCGCCAGGACATCGGCGGTCTGCTCTCTGTGGCACTTTCCCTTGACCGGGGGCCGAAACCCCAAGCCCGGCGGGCGTTACCCGCCACCCTCGTTTCGTGGAGCCCGGACTTTCCTCGGCATACGCCCAAGTTTCCCTTGGCGGATGACGCGGCTGCCCGGCTCCCCGGCGCCGCTTACATAGTCTTTCCCTGGTCGCGATCCAAGAGCAGGGCGAACAGGATCGCCGAAATCTCGCCATCGACCTGGCCGTCGATGCAGGCCGGCCGCCAGCGCCGCTGAAACGCGCGCACCGCGGCATGGCCGTCGGCGATATCGTAGCCATAGCGTTCGAGCGCGAGGTAAAAGGCGCCCTGGTTGGCATAGGGCGAAGCCATGCGCGGCTCCGGAATGGCTACCGCCAGGCCATAACGGGCCAGCAGGTTCCAGGCGAACAGCTCGCCCGGGTCTTCCTTGCGCGTGGGCGCCACGTCGGAATGACCGACGACGTTGCTGGGAGAAATCCGGTGGCGCTTCATGATCGCGGCGAGCAGCGGGATCAGCGATTCCATCTGCGCCTCAGGGAACGGGCGGTAGCCCCATTCGTGGCCCGGATTGACCAGTTCGATGCCGACGCTCGCCGAATTCACGTCGGTGATCCCGCGCCAATAGGACCGGCCGGCGTGCCAGGCGCGGTCTAGCTCGGCGACCATGCGGGAGACAGTGCCGTCCTCGTCGATCATGTAATGAGCGGAAACCTTGGCTTCGGCGCTGCACATGCGCTCCAGCGCTTCGGCGGCGCTCGGCATGCCGGTGTAGTGCAGGACGACCATCGAGACCGGCAGCGCCCGCTCGTCCCAATTGGGCGAGGGCGCTTCGCGGTGGACCAGCTCATTCATTATCCGATCATCCTGAGGAGCGGCGAAGACGCGTCTCGACGGACCATTATCCGGCCGGCAGCACGGCGCCCATCACCAGCGCGCCCTCGGTAAGGGCGAATTGCAGTCCGCCGCCCAGGGTTTCGGCCAATTCGCGGATCATCGCGGCGGGCGCGGTCCGGCTTGAAAGCTCGGCAATCGGCAGGTTGCCATCCAGCGCCCTTCCGACATTCTCATCGAACGCGATCTTGGCGCCTGTCGCCCGGATAACAATCTCGCTCGAGCCCCCATTGGCATCGGCGCGCAATTCCGCCCCCAGATCGAGCGTGCCGCCGCGCACCAGCGCCTCAATGCCGATCAGCGCCAGATTGAGCAGCACCTTGACCGCGGGCTTGGGCAAGCTTTCGACGCTTATGTTCCAGGTCACCTGGATGCGGTCGTTGTTGCCCGCCAGGGCATCGACCAGCGCGCGGGGCTCGTGCACCGGCACCATGTCGCCGAATCCTCCCGCGGCGCCGAACGCGAGGCGGAAGAATTTGAGCTTGTCCGTCGAAATCCGCGCGCTTTGCTCGAGCAGCTCGAAGCAGCGCTTGCGCATTTCCGGGTCTTTTTCCTCGGCGAGCAATTCCAGCCCGTTGGACAGTGCGCCAACCGGGCTGAGCATGTCATGGCACAGCCGCGAACACATCAGGCTGGCAAGGTCGAGCGGGCTGGCTGTCACGGTGTTGTTCTCGTTTCGGGCATTTCGGATGGCCTTACCCGTCCAGTACGCGATGGGGAAGCGGTTCGAAACCGTTCTCCCCATCGCGCCAGAAGGTTACCTCGCCATCGGCCACGATCGCCCAGGCGCGGTTGTCGCCACTGGCATGTTCGCAGTCCGTCGCCGACGGGCGCGGATGGCCGTTCGGGTGCGAATGGAAATAGCCGAGAAGTCCCGGTCCGCCGGAGCGCGCCTCGCGATGCGCGGCAAACAGCGCCGCCGGATCGATCTCGAAGCGTCGCAGCGGATCGGCCGCGACGTTTGCCGCGGGCCTTGCCACGGTCACCATGCCCCCATGCCCCAGCAGCAGCCCGCAGCATTCGGCGGGCGCGGCCTTCGCCGCTTCTTCGAGCAGTGTGGCAATCGCGCCACTTGTCACTTCGAGGGTCATGCCCATCTTCCTAGCGATGGAACCGGGGGAAAGCATCATCGAAGGTACGATCGCCCGCGACGGCGAGCGGCTCGACAAGGCGCTGGCCGCAGCCAGCGGGCTGTCGCGCGAGCGGGTGAAGGCGCTTATGGGGGAAGGCCGGATCGAATTGGCCGGCCGGCCGGCAAGCCAGCCTTCGCACAAACCCGCCGCGGGAGCGCCTTTTCGCATCAGCGTGCCACGAGCCATTCCGGCCGAAGCGGCGGCGCAGGCCATTCCTCTCGCAATTGTCCACGAGGACGAGCACCTTATTGTCATCGACAAGCCGGCGGGCCTGGTCGTCCATCCGGCGGCCGGCAATCTCGACGGCACCCTGGTCAATGCGCTGCTGCACCACTGCAAGGGGCAGCTTTCGGGGATCGGCGGCGTCGCGCGGCCCGGGATCGTCCACCGGATCGACAAGGATACGTCCGGCCTGCTGGTCGTGGCCAAGTGCGATGCCGCGCACGAGGGCCTCGCCCGCCAGTTCGCCGACCATTCGATCGAGCGCGCCTATCTGGCGATCGCCTCGGGCCATCCCGCACCGCCAACTGGCACGGTGCGCGGCAATATCGGCCGCTCGTCGGCCAACCGCAAGAAGATGGCCATGGTCGATGATGGGAGAGGCAAGCATGCCGTCACCCATTACAAGCTGTTGGAACGCCTAAATGGCGCTTCGCTGGTCGAATGCCGGCTCGAAACGGGGCGCACCCACCAGGTGCGCGTTCACATGGCGTCCATCGGCCATCCGCTATTGGGCGATCCGCTTTATGGAAGACCCTCCGCGCATCTGCGCCCGATTCTCGCCAGTCTCGGCTTCCGCCGCCAGGCGCTGCATGCCGCCACCCTGGGCTTCGATCATCCTGTCTCGGGACAAAAGTTGCGATTTGTCAGTGCGCTGCCAGACGATTTGGTCGAACTGAAAGGTCATCTCGTCGATTTGCGGAACACAAACTGAACTTTGGTGTTATAGTATCAACCTTGAGTGGCCGCCACCGGGGGACGCCTTTTAAGGGTCCCTTAACGGCGAGCCGACAATGAAAGGACCGGTGGTCAAAATGAAAAGCCCCAATCGCAACCTGCCGGCCGTTCCGGCGCTGGGCGGCGAGCAGAGCCTCAACCGCTATCTGGCGGAAATCAAGAAGTTCCCGCTGCTCTCGGCCGAGCAGGAATACATGCTCGCCAAGCGCTATGCCGAGCATCAGGATCCCGACGCCGCCGCGCAGCTGGTGACCAGCCACCTCAGGCTCGTCGCCAAGATCGCCATGGGCTATCGCGGCTACGGCCTGCCGGTCAGCGAACTCATCTCCGAAGGCAACATCGGCCTGATGCAGGGCGTCAAGAAATTCGAGCCGGAACGCGGCTTCCGTCTCGCGACTTATGCCATGTGGTGGATCAAGGCCTCGATCCAGGAATTCATCCTGCGCAGCTGGAGCCTGGTCAAGATGGGCACCACCGCGGCGCAGAAGAAGCTGTTCTTCAATTTGCGCCGGATGAAGAAGAACCTCGACGCCTACGAGGACAGCGATCTGCACCCGGACGACGTCAGGACCATCGCCACCAAGCTGGGCGTGTCCGAGCATGAGGTGGTCAACATGAACCGCCGGATGATGATGGGCGGCGATGCCTCGCTCAACGTCTCGCTGCGCGAGGACGGCGAAGGCCAGTGGCAGGATATTCTGCAGGACGACAATCCGCTGCAGGACCAGACTGTCGCCGATGCCGAGGAAGCCGGCATGCGCCACGCGCTGCTGCTCGAGGCGATGGACAGCCTCAACGAGCGCGAGCGCCACATCCTCACCGAACGCCGCCTGATCGAAGAACCCAAGACGCTGGAAGAGCTGAGTCAGCAATACCAGGTCAGCCGCGAACGGGTCCGCCAGATCGAGGTGCGCGCCTTCGAGAAGCTGCAAAAGGCGATGATGCGGATCGCCGGCGAACGCAAGCTGCTGCCGGCTGGGTAAAGCGGTAACTTCGGGACTTTCCCCGGGTGGGTAAACCTAGCTAAATGACCGCCATGGTCCGCTTCTTCACGCCCAGCCGTCCGCACGCCCAACGCGGCAAGGCCTATCGCCTTGGCTGGTGGATCGGGCGCATCATTGTCTGGTTCCTTGCCGGCAGCATGGCGCTGACGTTGTTGTTCAAATTCGTGCCGCCGCCGGTGACGCTGACCATGCTGCTGGATCCGCACGGGTTCGACAAGGACTGGACGTCGCTTTCGGGCATCGACCGTAACATGGTCGCCGCCGTTATCGCCGGAGAGGACGCCAAGTTCTGCGACCACAACGGGTTCGATGCCGACGCGATCGAACAGGCGATGGAGCGCAATGCCAAGGGTAGAAAGCTGCGCGGCGGCTCGACGATCAGCCAGCAGACCGCGAAGAACGTATTCCTCTGGCAGGGAACCGGCTGGACCCGCTATGTCCGCAAGGGGCTGGAAGCCTGGTTCACCTTCCTTATCGAGAATGTCTGGGGCAAGCGGCGGATCATGGAGGTTTACCTGAACGTCGCCGAGACCGGCATTGGCACCTATGGCGTCGAGGCGGGCGCGCAGCGCTATTACAAGCACTCCGCCGCGCGGCTCACCAAGGAAGAGGCGGCGCGCATCGCCGCCGCGCTGCCCAGCCCGAAGAAGCGCGCGGTGACCGGCGCTACCGGCTTCACCCGGCGCCACGGCAACGCCATCGCCGCGCGCAGCCGGGTGGTGCGCAACGAAGCGCTGGACGCCTGCGTCTACAAGTAGTCCTGCACGCCTGCGCAAGCCCGAAGCAATCGCACTACCCCGCTCACCCTGAGCTTGTCGAAGGGTGCTTGCACGACGGTTGCGCTTGCGTCCTTCGACAGGCTCAGGACGAGCGGACTTGGTTCAGGTAAACAGCAGCAAGCGCTAGCCGCCCTGATCGGTCGCGGTCAGCGTGTAGCTGCCGTCGGTTTCCTTGATGCCGAAGCTCTTGACCCGGACCAGCAGCTGGCCGGTGCTGCGCGCGGTGAAGTTCAGCCGTTCGGCGCCAGTGGTGCCCGAATCCTGCGATTTCACTTCGCTGAAGCTCGCGTCCGGTTTGCCGGGATCGCTGTCGTTCTCCACCGGATTGGGCAAGCCGATCGCCACCACGCCATCGTATTCGGCGCTGAGTTCGAGCCGGTAGGAATGACCGGCGACGACCGCCAGCGAATAGAGCCTGACGTCGTCGCCATCCTTGAGCTTGTCGGCGAGCTGCGCGCCGAGCCGCAATGCGGCGGGCGGCGGCGGCGGCTTGGGCGCGGAGGTGCGCTTGAGCGACAATTCGAAATCGCCCGCGTCTTCTGCCAGCGAATCGACCTGGAGGTAATAAGTGCCCGCCAGCGGCAGCTTGCGGCGCAGCATGGGGTTCAGGCCGTCGCTGTCGTCGTTCTCGGCCAGGATCGAATAGGCGCCCTGACGGTCGGGACCGGCGAGACGCAGCACGGTGTCCTTCTCGGAGGTCGATTTGAGCTCGACCCATTGCCCGGCGCCGCCTTCGAAGGTGAATACCACCGGGGCGCCGGACGAGACCGTGCCCTTCTGCGTCGTATCCAGCCTGGCCGAGACCAGCGGCGACGGCGCGGACCCGACCAGGCGGCGGCGCACCAGCAGTTCGCGCGGCTCGTCGCTCGCGGTGACGGATATCACGTAATTGCCGCCGGCGCTGGCGACAAAGCGCAGCCGCTCGCCATCGTCGGTCGCGGAAACGCTGCCGCCCTTCTCGAACACTTCGCCGGGTTGCGGGGCAAGTAGGGCGCCCTCGCCGTCGCACAGCTTGAGATTGCGCGGCGGCGGCGGCTTGGAGTCGCCGCTCCCGTGCTCATGCTCGTGATCGCCTTCCGCGCTGCCTTCGGACTGCGCGGCCGGCTTGGGCTTGAGATTGGCGAGGTCGACGATCACGCCCTGGCCGGTCTCAAGCCGGAGAGAATAGGAGCGCACGCCGCCCGGCGCGACTTCGGCGACAGTGCCCAGGGTCAGCGGGCTGGCGGCGGCCGGGGGACAGCCCGGGGCGGCCTGCGCCTGGGCCAGCGGCGCCAGCGCGGCGGCGGCAAGGAACGGGATCACGCGGGAAGAGCGAATGACGGACATGAGCGGGAATTCCCCTGTTGCGGTTAGGTTTTCGGCTGCGGCCCGTTATCGACCGGATACAGCGACCAAGCAGGTGAATGGCGCATGAAAATGGGCGGAAGGCAATGGCCCTCCGCCCATTTTTTGTGCGTAATGGATGCAGCGGATCAGAAGCTGATGCGCGCGCCGATGCGGATCGTGTAGAGCGACTGGCGCGAGTAGATCGTGTCGGTCGGGGCTGTGAACTGGGTGACGCCGTTCACGTTTGCCGTCTGGTTGGCGGTGTAGCGATACTGCGCGCAGGCCTGGCCGGCGTTGGCGGCGGCGCTTGCTCCGGGCGCCGTACCGGTGGCGATTGGCGCGGTGAGGCACTGCACCTGCACCGGAGACACCGTGTAGGGGAATGTGAACTCGCGGATCTGGCCCCAGTTCTTGTTGAGCAGGTTGGTGAAGTTCTCGATATCCATGAACACGGTGAAGCGGGCGTTGCCCACGAACGCGGGCAGTTCCTGCGCAAAGTGGAGGTCCAACTTCGTCACCCAAGCCGAGCGGAAGGCGTTGCGCGGCGCGATCTTGCCGCGATATTTGCCGAGTCCGCTCGAATTGACGAAACCGTTGAACAGTGCGGCGTCGTTTGCATTGGCGTAGGACACTTTCGGATCGTTGATCCCGGTCGGAACGTACAGCAGGTACCGCGTGCCGGTGCCGATCGTGCCGAACACGGTTGAGCGGGTGGCCGGATCGCGGAAACTGTAGCTGAAAGTGTGTCCGGCGCGGCTTTCGCCAAACAGTGAGAGGGTCGTCTTGTAATCGCCGAAGAACGCCTTGCTATAGGTCAGGTCGAACTTGATCGCATGGCGGACTTGATCGTTGGAAATGCCATAAGCAGGACCGTTGGCATCGAGCGAAACCCCCGCCGCATAGTTCGACCCCGCCGTCGACGATGTCGCCGGATTGCGATCCTTGATATCCTGGAAGGTGTAGCTGAGGCCGGTGTCGAGGCCGAAATCGAAGGCCTTGCGCACCCGCGCGATCGCCACGATCGAGCGGCCTTGGTTGGAGTTGGTCAGCACGATGTCTGAGTTGTTGTCGCCAAAGCCGGTGATCGGTGTGTAGCGGGCCCGGCCGTCGGGCGTCAGCAGCCCATTCGCCTGCACGCGCAGGTCGGTGAAGAACACTTGTTTGCGTACCTTGGAATAGAGCAAGTCGGCGCCGAGGTTCCAGCCGCTGTCGCCGAGGAAGCTCTCGGGATCCCAGTCGGCCGACAGCGTTAGGCGCCATTGCGACGGCAGCTTGAAATCCTTCGCGAGAGCATTGGTCGGCGAATTGGCGCTGACCGAGGCGTTGCGGATCAGCGTATTCGCGGCCCCCGGAATCGATGTGCCGCCGACATTCGTGAGGATCGCGGCGCCGCTGATGTTGTCGGCGCCGCTGCCCGTATAGTTGCCGTTGTTCGCCTGCTGCACATCGATGGCGTTGGTCAGAATGCCCGTGGTGGCAAAGCTGTTCGAGATGTAGACGTCGGGCGTGCCGCCGGCGAAGACGCCCGCGCCGCCGCGCAGGGTCAGCTCCGGCGTGGGCTTCCAGGTGAAGCCGAAGCGCGGCTGAAAGACGCCCAGGCCATCGACGAACTTGCTGTTATCGAAGCCGTAGCGGGTCGCGAAGTTGGGATTGACCGCAGCGCGGCTGCTGCCGGCGTACCAGTCATAGCGGCCGCCGATGTTGACTGTCAGCGCGTCGTTGACCCGCCAGTTGTCCTGGATGCCGATGGTGAAGCCCTGGTAGCGGAAGTTAGCCGCCGCGTCCTCGGGCACCAGCGAAGGAATCGCATTGCCGTAACGGAACCGCTGGGCGGCGCCTGCGGTGAAATCGGCGATCGAATCGAAGTAGTAATCGCCCGACGAGCGCTGGAGGAAGGCGTTGAACGTCTTGACGTCCTGGAATTCGAAGAACGCCTTGACGTCGTGATCTTCCAGCTTGAGCCGGCCCTGCACGAGGCCGCCGTAGGTGCGCACGCGAAGTGCGTTGGTCTGGCGCGAGACCTCCGGGCCGAAGCTGACGACGGCGTTGGTGGCGGGACAATTGATGTTGACCGAAGCTGCCGCGCCCGCTGTTGTGCGGTCCGAAGTCGGAGCGGTACAGACCTGCATCTGCGCGAAGCCGCGCCCGAGCAGCGGATCCTGGCCGCGTTTGTAGTTCTTGTAGAAGCCGCGCACCTCGGTTGAAAAGGTATCCGACCAGTCGGAATTGAGCTGGACTACGCCGGTGTGCAGACGGTTGCTCTGCACATAGGCGTTCGAGGCGAGGCCCAGCCCAAAGGGCACCGTGGTGAAGTTGTTCTGGCCGAGGGTAATCGCGTCCTTGGCGTAGGTATAGGTCGCCGCCAGCCGCTGGGTGTCGGAAACGTTCCAGTCGAGCTTGGCGACAAGGCGGTCATCGCTGTCGCCATTGGTGTTGACGATGCCGCCGGTCTCGTAGCTGTAGCGCGACTTGGCGATCGACGACACCTGATCGACTTGCGCCTGGGTTAGCGTCGGGATGGCGATGCCGGCGTTGCTCTCGAGCGGAGCCTTCCGGAATCGGCTGGGCCGCGCGCACCCGTTCCGCGGCGACCATGAAGAACAGCTTGTCGGTCACAATCGGCCCGGAAACCTGCGCGCCGAAATTCTTGTAGGTGAAGTTCGGCAGGGTGACCCGGCCGGTCGGCACGCCGGGGCCGGCCTTGGTTTCCTTGCCGCTCAGCTCGTCGGCGGAATAGGCGAAGAATCCGGTGCCTTGCCAGTTGTTGGCGCCCGAACGCAGCACGATGTTGATCGAGCCGCCCTGGAAATTGCCCTCGCGCACGTCGAACGGCGCGACCTTGGCCTGGAACTGGCCGATCGCGTCGAAGGGGATCGGCGAGCGGCGGCTGGGCAGGCCATCGCCGCCCAGGCCGAAGCTGTCGGTGATGGGGACGCCATCGACCGAAAAGCGGTTGTAGCGCGAGTTTTGCCCGGCGAACGATATCGCACGCCCGCCGGTTGGCGAATCGTCGAGACGGGCGAAAGGATCGCGGCGCGATAGATCGCGGATGTCGCGGTTGACGCTGGCGACGTTGGCGATGTCGGCCACGCTCAGGACTGTCGTCGGCCCCTGCGAAATCGAACCCGCACCCTGAAGCTTCATCGCGGTGACGACGATGACTTCGCCGCCCGCGGCCTCGGCGGTGAGATCGACCGGCAGTTCGTAGGCCTGGGCGAGGACCGTGACCACGTCGGTAACTTTCGCTTGCCCGAAGCCAGCCGCCGTCACGGTCACCGTATAGCTGTCGCCCGCGCGCAGGCCCGACACGTCGAAACCGCCGGAACCCGTGGTCGTGGCGGTGGATTTCGCCCCGGTGGCGGTATTGAGGATATCGACGCTGGCCCCGGCGACCGGCGCGCCGTCGCTGCTCACCGTGCCGCGAATGGTCGATGTCGTCTCCTGCGCCATCACGGGTTCGGCGATTGCACAAGCAAGCGAGAGGCTGGCTACGGAAGCGGCGAGTAAGAACCTGAGGTGCATGGCGTCAGTCCCCGTTAGCTACCCGTCCCTGCGGGCCTTGATTGAGCGAATCGGATAAGCCCCGGCGGTGAGCCGCCGCGCGAGGCCTATAGCGCTAGCTAGCCGTCCTCTGTGACTCGTTTTTGACAGGTTTGTCAGTGCGAACGCGATTATTGTCCGACTGCGGCAGCCATGCAACACTCCACCGCATGACAGGCCTTCACAATCACTCGCATGCCCATGCCCACGCGCATGGCTCTCCGCGCGGGCTGGCGTTCGCGCTGGCGGTGACGCTCAACCTCCTGTTCGTCGGCGTCGAGGTCGCCGCCGGGATCGCCGGCAAGTCGATGGCGCTGATCGCCGATGCGGGGCACAACCTGTCCGACGTACTCTCGCTGCTGCTCGCCTGGGGCGCCAGCGTGCTCGCCGCGCGGCCGCCCTCCGCGCGGTTCACCTACGGACTGAAGAGTTCGTCGATCCTCGCCGCGATCGCCAACGCGGCGCTGCTGTGGGTGGCGCTGGGGGCGATCCTGGTCGAGACGATCCGGCGGTTCGGTCACCCGGCCGAGCCGGCGGGCGGCATGATGATCGCGGTGGCCTTGGCGGGCATTGTGGTCAACGGAGCCAGCGCGCTGCTGTTCGCGCGAGGCCGCAAGCGGGACCTCAATGTGCGCGCCGCGTTCCAGCATCTGATGGCCGATGCGGCGGTATCGGCCGGGGTGGTGATGGCGGGGATCGGCGTGGTGCTGACCGGCGAGACCTGGATCGATCCCGCCTGCTCGCTGGCCATCGCCCTGGTGATCGCCGTGGGCAGCTGGGCTCTGCTGCGCGATGCGGTCAGAATGGGCCTGCTCGGCGTGCCCGAACATATCGACGAAGCCAGGGTGCGGGCGTTCCTTGCCGGGCAAGCGGGGGTCGGCGCGGTGCACGATCTCCACATCTGGCCGATGAGCACCACCGAGACCGCGCTGACCGCGCATCTGGTGATGCCGGGGGGCTATCCGGACGGCAGTTTCCTGCACGAACTGGCGCATCGGCTGGAACATGACTTCGGGATTGGCCACCCGACGATCCAGATCGAGACGCGGGAAGGCGAAGACTGCCGATTGGAAAGCGAAGTGGTGGTCTAGGCCGGAAAGGCTCTAGTTACGCTAGCCCCTGAAGGGCAAGCTTCGCTATCGTCAAGGTGAGAGGGAAAGTCGATCCGGATTTTGACCCCTTTTTCCCAGCAAACTTCAAACCCGCGCCAAGTGATCCAATCCCGGCGCAGCTGCGTTTGTCTCCTTGCAACACCCCCGGTTGCATCAAGGAGAGTATCATGAAGAGTTCCCCCAGACTGGCCGCGCAGCTCGGCGCGGCGATAGCGGCAACCGCGCTGATCGCCGGCGTGCCTGCGCTTGCCGGCTCGGGCCATGGCGCGCATCGCACCGTGATGGTCGGCGGCGCGGCTATGCTTCCGGCGCGCAACATCGTCGAGAACGCCGCCAATTCGGCCGACCACACCACGCTGGTCGCCGCGGTCAAGGCTGCGGGCCTGGCAGAGACTTTGTCCAGCGCCGGACCTTTCACCGTCTTTGCGCCGACCAACGCTGCCTTCGCCAAGCTTCCTGCCGGAACGGTCGAAACATTGGTCATGCCCGTGCAGAAGGCGGCATTGACCAAGATTCTCACCTATCATGTCGTATCCGGCAACGTGAGCTCCGTTCAGCTCATCCGCATGATCCGCGCCGGGCGCGGCAAAGCCGAACTCACCACCGTTTCGGGCGGCAAACTGACCGCTCGGATGAACGGCCGCGGTATCGTGCTGGTCGATGAGATGGGCGGCCGGGCAAGAGTCACCCAGGCCAATGTTACCCAGTCAAACGGCGTGATCCACGTTACCGATACTGTCTCAATGCCTCGTTAACCCAGCGGGGTATCGCGCGGGCTCCGTTCGGCCACTCACCCAACCCCGGCCGGGCGGAGTCCGCCATTTTTATTGTACAGCAACAAACTCGTGCCGCGCGCCGAGGAAATCGTCCGGCTCGATGGCGAAGCCGGGTGAGACGCATGCCGCTTGCGTCAGCCGAAGATTGAGCAGGCCGCCGGCGAAATGCGCCTTCGCCGCTTCGGGATCGGCCACCTGCCAGACCAGCGCGTAGATGCCGTTCTGTTTCTTGCCGAGGAACGCCCCGAGCGGTCCGCTGGCCGAGTCGTCCGGCTGGAGGAACGCCACCCTGGTATCGCCGACCTGGATCAGCACGCGCCGCGCCGGCTGGGGCAGCTCGGTGCGCTCGTCGGACAGCAGCTTGCCATCGACGCACTCGGTGAAGAAATGCAGCGCCTGGCCGATATCCGCGGTGACGCAGGCGATATGATCGAGCGCCAGCACGCCCGAGGCATGGCCGGTGCCGACTTGCGGGCCCCAGGCGCCCAGATTGCCCGCCACCCGGTCCCAGGGGTCGTTGGGCATCTTGGTTTCGCACACTTCGAGCAGCACGCCGCCGGTCGATTCCGCTTTGACGAAGAAGAACACGCCATAGTCGCTTGCGGTGACCGCGCCCGCGTCGCGGAAGGCCTGGCTGGCCTCCTTGCCGTTCTCCACCTTGATCTCGAAACTGTGGAACGCCTCGCCGATGCGCGCGGTCATGCGGGCGAAGGGCTTGGTCATGTCCTCCGGATGGCGCGGCGCCATCGGCTCGACCATGTGGTTGGCGACATAGAGCAGCGCGCAGTCGCGGTCCTCGGCGGGAAAATAGTTCTCGGCGAAGACCAGCCCGCCCATCACGTCCTGATAGAGCGTGCGGCACTTGTAGATGTCGGTGGTGGCGTGGATGGTGTGGATGATGCGGGGGACGTGGATGGGGGCGGGCATTACGTTCTCCCTGAAATCCTCTCCGAGCTTGTCTCGGGGAGGGGGACCGCGACACGAAGTGTCGTGGTGGCGGGGCGCAGCGCTGCAAGCGCGGCCGCACCCCTCCGTCAGTTCCTGCGGAACTGCCACCTCCCCGAGACAAGCTCGGAGAGGATTTAGAAAAGCCTAAGCCGCCTCTTCCTTGCCCTTGAGCACCTGCACCGGCTCCTTGCGGCCCTCGACCACATCGGAATCGACCACTACCTCCGCCAGATCCTCGGTCGTCGGCAGGTCGAACATCGTGTCGAGCAGAATCCCCTCGACAATCGAGCGCAGGCCGCGCGCGCCGGTCTTCCGCTCGATCGCCTTCTTGGCGATGGTTTCGAGCGCATCGTCGGTGAAGGTCAGCAAGACGTCCTCTAGATCGAACAGCTTCTGGAACTGTTTGACCAGTGCGTTCTTGGGCTCGCTGAGGATCTTGACCAGCGCTGCGATGTCGAGGTCTTCGAGCGTCGCGATCACCGGCAGGCGGCCGACGAATTCGGGGATGAGGCCGAATTTGAGCAGGTCTTCGGGTTCCGCCTTCTGCAGCAGTTCGCCCACCCGCCGCTTGTCGGGATCGGCGACATGGGCGCCGAAACCGATCGAGCGCTTCTGCAGGCGGTCGCCGATGATCTTCTCAAGGCCGGCGAAAGCGCCGCCGCAGATGAACAGGATGTTGGTGGTATCGACCTGGAGGAATTCCTGTTGCGGATGCTTGCGCCCGCCTTGCGGCGGCACCGAGGCGGTGGTGCCTTCCATGAGCTTGAGCAGCGCCTGCTGCACGCCTTCGCCCGACACGTCGCGCGTGATCGAGGGATTCTCCGCCTTGCGGCTGATCTTGTCGATCTCGTCGATGTAGACGATGCCGTGCTGGGCCTTCTCGACGTTATAGTCGGAGGCCTGGAGCAGTTTGAGGATGATGTTCTCGACATCCTCGCCGACATAGCCCGCCTCGGTCAGCGTCGTCGCGTCGGCCATGGTGAAGGGCACGTCGAAAGTCTTGGCCAAGGTCTGGGCGAGCAGGGTCTTGCCGCAGCCGGTCGGGCCGACCAGCAGGATATTCGATTTCGACAGCTCGACATCGCCGCCCTTGCCGCTGTGCTTCAGGCGCTTGTAATGGTTATGCACCGCCACCGAGAGCACGCGCTTGGCGCGGTCCTGGCCGATCACGTAATCGTTAAGCGTCGCGAAGATGTCACGCGGGCTTGGTACGCCGCCATCCTTCTTGCCGGCGATGCCGGCCTTGGTTTCCTCGCGGATGATGTCGTTGCACAGCTCGACGCATTCGTCGCAGATGAACACCGTCGGCCCGGCGATGAGCTTCCTCACCTCATGCTGGCTCTTGCCGCAGAAGCTGCAGTAGAGCGTGCTTTTCGCGTCTGATCCGCTGAGTTTCGTCATGCTTTATCCCAAAGCCCGTCCCAAAGCTTTTTGGGGGACAGATTCGTCAATTCTAGCCCCATGGGCGGTATAATCAACCTTGCCGTGTACACAGCGAAGCTTGCATTGTGCTGAAGCGCAAAGGTTGATTATTCCTTGGGAGCGCCACCGGAACCGAGATTGCCCTCGCCTTCGCCCGATTCCGGCCGACTTTCGAAAACCTTGTCGACGATTCCGAACTTGAGCGCTTCGTCTGCCTCCAAGAAGGTGTCGCGGTCCATTGCCTTCTCGATATCGGTCAGGCTCTTGCCGGTGTATTTCACGTAGAGGCCGTTCATCCGCTCGCGGATGCGCAGGATTTCGCGGGCCTGGATCTCGATGTCCGAGGCCATGCCACGCGCGCCGCCCGAAGGCTGGTGCACCATGATTCGCGAATTGGGCAGCGCGATGCGCATGCCCGGCTCACCCGCGGCTAGCAGGAAAGAGCCCATCGACGCGGCCTGGCCGATGCACACGGTCGATACCTTGGGCTTGATGTATTGCATGGTGTCGTGGATCGCCATGCCGGCCGTCACCGCGCCGCCGGGCGAGTTGATGTACATCGAGATGTCCTTCGACGGGTTTTCCGATTCGAGGAACAAGAGCTGGGCGACGATCAGCGAGGCCATATGGTCTTCCACCTCGCCGGTGATGAAGACGATGCGTTCGCGCAGCAGGCGGCTGAAGATGTCGAAGCTGCGTTCGCCGCGGCTGGTCTGCTCGACGACCACGGGCACGAGCGCGCCGGTTATGGGATCGTGGCTGAATTTTCCCGCATTGGCAGAATGGGGCGCGCCGGAAGCGCCGAACAGGTCGATCATGGGAGTCCTCTTGCGATGGGTGCGCCTATGTCGCGCGTGCGCGCGCGATGTTCAAGGGGATTAACCGTTCTATCGACGGGGCGTTGCGATGGCTTGGCCGCTCACCTGGCGCGCGAGGGCCATTCCCGCGCCGCCAGATCCGCCGCCGCGCGGATCGCTTCGTTGCGCATGTCGATCGCGGGAAAGTAATCCGGATGGGTGAGGATGTGGCTCATGTTCAGCTCGATCGCGCGCAAGACGATGCGCCCCGCCATGATCGGCTCCATGCCGACGGTGCCCTCCGGCCAGCGCCGGGCAGGCGCATCGCTGCCAAGCAGGCGCGAGGTTTCGGGCATCTGGCTATGGACCGGCCCCGGGCACAGCACCGAGACGCCGACACCGTAGGACGCCAGTTCCTCGCGCAGCGCCTCACTGAGACCGGTGACGGCATGTTTCGCCGTGGCATAGGCGCCGTACCGCGCCATTCCGGCGATCACGCCGTTCATCGACGAGGTGTTGACGATATGGCCGCACCCGCGCGTCTTCATGTCGCCGATGAAAGCGTGAACCCCGTTGAACACTCCGGTGAGGTTGATCGCGATCGTCCGGTCGAAGCTGTCGATGTCCATGTCGGAGAGTTCGTGCCCATCCGGGCCGATGCCGGCGTTGTTCACCAGAATATCGACCGGGCCGAAGCGTGCCTCGGCCACGCGCTTGGCCTCGGCCCAGCCGGGCCGGTCGCGGGTGTCGAGCTGGCAGGGAAAGACCGCCTCCGCGCGGCCGGAGAATTGCGCATCCAGACGCTCGCCGATCGCATCGACAGCGGTGACCTTGATCCCACGCTCTAGGAAGGCCTCGACGATCCCCAGCCCGATCCCGCTTGCGCCGCCGGTCACCAGGGCGTGACGGGCAGTGGCGAGGTCCAAGGATCAGGCCTTCTTGGCGGCGGGCTTTTTGGCGGGCGCGGCTTTCTTGGCGGGAGCTGCCTCGGCCTTGGCGGGCTTAGCAGCGGCCTTCTTGGCTGGCTCGGCATCTGCTTTCGTCGCCGCCTTCTTGGCGGGCGCGGCCTTGGCCGGAGCTGCTTCGGCGGGCTTGGCTTCCGCCTTCTTGGCGGCGGGCGCCTTGGCTGGTTTGGCTTCGGCAGGCGTTTCCGGGGCGGGTCCGGCCTTGGCCTTTGCTTCCTTCTTGGGCGCGGCTTTCTTCTTGGCCGGCTTTTCGCCGTGATCGTGGCCGCAGCCCGGGCCGTGGACGTGGCCGTGCTCGCTCTCGATCGCTTCCTGCAGCTGTTCGCGGGTCACTTCGCGTGTCGTCACTTCGGCCTTGTCGAACAGGAAATCGACGACCTTGTCCTCATAGAGCGGCGCGCGCAGCTGGGCGGCGGCGACCGGGTCGGACTGGACATACTCGAAGAAGCGCTGGCGGTCTTCCTGGCGGTATTGCTGCGCGGCCTGGGAGACCAGCATCTGCATTTCCTGGCCGGTCACCTCGACGCCATTGACCTGGCCGATTTCCGACAGCAGCAGCCCCAGCCGCACCCGGCGCACGGCGATCGCGTGGTACTCGTCCTTCTCCGCCTCGATTTCCTTGAGTGCCGCCGCCGGGTCATCCTCGTGGCTGGCTTCGTGTTCGAGTTGCTGCCAGATCTGGCCGAATTCGGCTTCGACCATCGAAGGCGGCACGTCGAAGGAGTGGCCTTCGGCGAGAATGTCGAGCAGCTGGCGCTTCATTTGGGTGCGGGTCAGCCCGGCGGTTTCCTGTTCGAGCTGGCCGCGCATGAGATTGCGCAGCTGCTCGAGGTCGGGAAGGCCCAGATTCTTGGCGAAATCGTCGTCGATCGTGGTTTCGCCCGGTTCCTTGACCTCGTGGACAACGATGTCGAACGTCGCCGCCTTGCCTTTGAGCTCCTTGGCCTGATAGTCTTCGGGGAAAGTCACCGTAATCGTCCGCTCGTCCCCGGCCTTGACGCCCAGGAGTTGCTCCTCGAAGCCGGGGATCAGGCGGCCCGCGCCCAGTTCGATCGCCTGGTTCTGCGCCGACCCGCCCTCGAACGCTTCGCCGTTCAGTTTGCCGGTGAAGTCGCACAGCACTTGGTCGCCGTTCTCCGCCTTCTTGCCTTTCTTGGCTCCTTTGAAGCTTTTCTGGCCGGCCGCGAGGCGGGCGACGGCTTCATCGACTTCGCTATCGGCGACCGGCACCGACAGCTTCTCAAGCTTGAGTCCGTCGAGCGACGGCGCGGCGACCGTCGGCAATATTTCGAGGCTGACCGAAAGCTCGGCGTCCTTGCCCTGCTCGTAGCCGTCGCCAAGGGTGACTTCGGGCTGCATCGCCGGGCGCAGTTTCTGTTCGGCGACCAGCTTGTCCATCGCCTCGCGAATCGTGCTGTTGAGCACGTCCTGGTGCAGCGCCGGGCCGTGCATCTTCTTGACCAGATTGGCCGGCACCTTGCCCGGGCGGAAGCCGGGCATGCGCACTTGCGGCGCGATGCGCCTGACTTCGTCGTCGATCCGCCCGGCGATGTCCTTGGCCAGAATCTTCACCGAATAGGCGCGCTTGAGGCCTTCGTTGGCGGTCTCGGAAATTTGCATGTCAGGTAAGCCTTCTCACATTCGCTGTTGCGCTTCGTCAGCCCGAACTTTGCGGAAACTGGTGCGGGCGAAGGGACTCGAACCCCCACATCTTGCGATACTGGTACCTAAAACCAGCGCGTCTACCAATTCCGCCACGCCCGCGGGACGACGAAGCCCGAAAATTCAAGCGCAGGCCCTTATCGGCAGTACGGCAAAAGGGCAAGCGCCGTGGGGCGGGGGCGCATCGTGCGCCGGATGGAATGCCAGGATGGGACGGTGAACGGCCATGGCGGCCCGGGCGCTTGCTTTCATCGCCCCGGTGATGCAGCCTGCCGCGCAGGAATTGGAGTGTAGTGCGATGGCAGGCAAAAGCTTCAGGGCGTTCGGCGCGGTGCTGCTGACGATTGGCTGGGCTCCCGCCGCCTCGGCGCAGGCCGCGGCCGAAACCGCGGTGATCCTTTCCGGCACCGGTCAAGCAACCGGCAGCGCCTCGCGGTCGCTGGGCTCGGCTATCTCGGGGAGCATAAACGCCGCTTCGGCGCAAATCCAGGCGGCCCGGAATGGCGGGTCCGTGGCGAACGGCGGAGGCCGACGCCGCGCCTCGGGCTATGCGGCCTATGCCATCCCTGCGGATGTGGACATGCTGGAAGGTACCGACGCGCCAACTTACCGGCTGGGCAACGGCGCAACGATACGGGTGAGTGGCACGTTCGTACAGGGCGCGGAGACTTCGTGCGCGAAGGATTGCCCGCAGGATGCGGGTCGGCGGAAGGCGGATCGTTAGGCGCTCGCCAGCCATTGTGAGCGGATAATCGCGGTGAGATGGCGAAAATTGGGGCGGTTGCGGACGAGCAGCACTCCGGCAAAATACGCGCTGTCATGCCTACAGCTTTTGGGCGCTGCTCTAATTGAGCCGGTAGAAATTTCTGGTGAGCTAGTGCCGCATTGGGGATGAGCACTTGCGCATGATCTTCGCTGCCGAGAATTGCCTCGCGACATTAATCATCCCGCTCTATCAAATCGAGTTTGATGTCAGTAACGTGAAGGGATCATATGACTGTCTTGCCGTGAATTCATCTGAAGCAGGACGGCATCAAGGAAGCCCATTCGCGAGCTGCGGTTAGAAACTCCCGTTGATTGATTCCGGAAGCATGTAATCGGCAGGCTAACAGATGTTTCTGTCTGGAGTGATTACAGGGCCACCCGGATGCCATCAGCTGATATCCCTCACCAGCTTCGCATGATGGACGAAAAGCTTCGTTTCACACCTACCTATGAGCTAGGCAAAGGGCGCGCCAAACAGAATTGAGCCGCATAGGCGCGGACTCGCTGTAATATCATCGGCTCGCGCCCTATGCACCGCGTTGGAAGGAGCATTCGCCGGCATCTGCAAGCAAGTGGTCGATGAGCACTATTTGCAACGATCTCGGTCTGACTCCGGTTCGTCTCGGTTTCCGATATGTGAACCTGCCTTCTCAATGGCTCAGACCATCTGATCTGCTGGGCGTCCGATTTGGCTCTGAAGGTAACTGCGGGTGAAGGCGACAGCTTTGTCCCTTCTCACTTTCGCGCGTTGAGAATGTACCGCCATCAGAATTCCTAGCCACTATCGAGCAGGTTCAGGTTGCGACACCCGATGACGTTCAAGCACGAGCAGGCCATGCCAGAATTTTCGGTGACTTGTTGATATCGATATCTTTACGCCTGATCCATGCGTCCCGTTAACGGCTCTGGATAACGTTTTGGCTTGGATCGACACCGCTCACGAACTTTTGAAGGAAAACTTCAATTCAAATTGACTGCCGCGCAGTCTATTATTGAAGAATTGAGATAGAAGTGATGTTGGCAACTATGGCGCTACACCGCTGTTATGCTCCAAACCGGATCGGCCTTTTTGCATAAAGGTCAACTGTTCAGATGACCGCAGTCTGGTAGATCGGCCACGTTCCGCTAGACGTGATCGCCGCATCGCCGGCATGGTCTGATCGGACGTTTGAGTTTCACTTCGCCGGGGCTGCCTGGCCAATCCGGTGGCGTTGGACGAAAAGCAAAGCCGGACGTTGCATAACGCATTGCTTGCATCCTTGGTACGGACATCATAGCATTCTCTAGGGCATGTCGGCAGGAATTGCCGGAAGAGGCCGATATCCTGCACTAGCGACGGCATCAACGCGAAGGTTATTGCAGGCTATCGAGATGCGAGCCACGCGCTTGGCGATGAAAAGGCATGCTCTCTGGAATGGCTAGGTTAAGGCGCGAATCTCCCCTCCCCGACGGGGACGGGCTGGGGGAGGGGGAGCGAGGTCGCAAGGCTTTGCGTCGGCGCTATAGGTGGATCGATCGGCTTCGACTCACTTCCGCCCAGCCGAAGGCCGCCCCGCTAGGTTGGGGCTACATAGGCTGCTACAACGAGACTGGTATCAGAACAGCCTAACCGCCCTCATCAGCCCAGCCAGCCACCCGGCCTGCCCACTCACAGGTTTCGCCGCCGCGGGGACCGGACACTCAAGGCAATAGGCCTGCGCCCCGCGCACCGACAGTAATCTCTCAACACCCTGCGCCGCCTCGCCGGCAATCGCGAGCTGGCGCGCGGTAATCAGCCCGGCCCAGTCATTCGCTTCGGCGGGCGGGGCGCTGTCTTCGTCGCCCGTCAGCCGTTCGAGCAGCGAGGCATAGGGATCGGCGTCGGCGCCCAGATAGACGCGGATGCCATTCGCCTCGCCTTCAGCTTCGCCGCTCCGGCGGCATAGGCCAAGGCGTCGTCGAGCCCGCCGAACTGGTCGATCAGCCCGTTCTGCCGCGCGGTGCCGCCATCCCAGACGCGGCCCTGGGCGATTGCGTCGATATCCTGCGGGCTCTTGCCGCGCGATTTGCCGACCAGGCCGAGGAACCGGGCGTAGCCGTGCTCGATGTTGGCCTGGATCAGCGCCGAAATCTCCGGCGACAGCCCGCCGGCGAGATCGGGCTGGCCCGACAGCGGCGTGGTCTTCACCCCGTCGCTGGTGATGCCGTAATCGGCCAGCGCCTTCTCGAAGCTGGGAACGACGGCGAAGATGCCGATCGAGCCGGTGATCGTCGCGGGCTCGGCGAACAGCCGCGTGCCCGGGTCGAAACCCAGTATCCGCCGCTGGCCGCGAGGTTGGCCATCGAGACGACCACCGGAATGCCGCGCGCCTTGTGCCGCTCGATCGCTTCGCGGATGCGCTCGGAAGCGAAGACCGAACCGCCCGGCGAATCGACGCGCACGACCAGCGCGGCAAGGTCCTGTTCCAGGGCGCGATCGAGCAATTTGGCGATGCGGTCTCCGCCGGCCATGCCCGGCCCCGCGTCGCCATCGACTATCTCGCCGGCCACGGTGATCACGCCGATCGCCTTGCCCGGCTCATCGGGCTTGTTGGCCGCGAGCCAGGCGCGCAGCGGCGTGTGAGCGAAACTGCCCGGCATGGAACTGCGCCGGTCCTCGCCGGCAATCGCGGCGACGCGCTTGCCGAAGTCCACCCGGTTGCCGATCTTGTCGATCAGCCCCGCAGCCAGTGCGGCCTGCGCGGCGTCACCGCCCGAAGCCTTGAGCCATGACGCCGGATTGCCGGTCGCGAGTTGCACGTTCGCCTTGGGCCGGGCCTTTGCGATGTCGGCCTTCCACGCCTCCCACAGGGCGCCATAGAGCGCCGCGCCCGCCTCGCGGCTCTCGGGCGAAAGATCGTTGCGCAAAAAGGGTTCGACCGCGCTCTTGTAGGTGCCGACACGGAACACATGCGCCGTCACATTCAGCTTATCGAGCAGCCGGCCGTAGTAGAGGTGGTTGCCGCCCGGCCCGAGCACGAATGCACCGCCCATCGGATCGATCCAGAACTCGCTGGCATGTGCGGCGAGCAACAGGGCGTCGTCGGCATAGAGTGAGCCGTAAGTCAGCACCGGCTTTTTCGCGGCGCGCACCTGGTCCATCGCCGCGCCGATTTCCTGCATGTGCACCAGACCGCCGCCGTAAAAGCCGCGACAGGTCGAGCACCACGACCTTGGCCCGCTCGTCGCTGGCGGCGGTGCGCAAGGCGCGGACAATGTCGCGGGCGCGGTATTCGGCGACCTGGGAGCCCGCCGACATCAGCCTTGCCAGCGGATCGATGGCCGCCGGTTCCTCGACGACGACGCCGTTCAGCTTCAGCAGCAGCGCTCCGTCGCGCACCGCCCCCGCGCTCGGCCGCGCCATCAGGGCCCCGTAAATCGCAAGGAAAAACAGCAGCAGGAACAGCAGCGCCAGGCCATCCTTGATCGCCACCAGCAGCCGCCAGACTTTATGTGCGAAGGTCATGCATCGATCTCTTTTCGGCATGCTATCTAGGGACAGTGGAGCAATTGGCAAAGTAGCTTGAGCCGATTGGAACTCACGTCTAAGGCACTGGCTTCAATGACATCGAAGACCCTTCCGCACGCGGACCGCTATCCAGCGGGCGCCGCCGCCTTTCCGCATCGAGGGCTGCTGGGCATTGCCGGCCTCGCGCCGCACGAGATCCTGTTCCTGCTCGATGAGGCCGAACAATGGGTCGAGCTCAACCGCCAGCCGCAAAAACGCGACGACCGGCTGGCCGGACTCACCATCATCAATGCCTTTTTCGAGAATTCGACGCGCACCCGGCTGTCGTTCGAGATCGCCGGAAAGCGTCTTGGCGCCGATGTGATCAACATGAACGCGGCGACCTCCAGCGTAAAGAAGGGCGAGACGCTGATCGATACGGCGATGACGCTCAACGCCATGCGCGCCGACGCCATCGTCATCCGGCATGCCAGTTCGGGCGCGGTGCGGCTGATCGCCGACAAGGTCGATTGCCCGGTGCTCAACGCCGGCGACGGTCAGCACGAACACCCCACCCAGGCGCTGCTCGATGCGCTGACGATCCGGTCCGCCAAGGGGGCGATTTCGGGCCTGTCCGTGACCATCTGCGGCGACATCCTGCACAGCCGCGTCGCCCGTTCCAACATCCTGTGCCTGACCTCGCTCGGCGCCGATGTCCGCGTCTGCGCCCCGCCCTCGCTGATGCCCGAGGGTATCGAGGCGATGCGCGTGACGCCATTCCTCGATTTCGATGCGGCGCTGGCCGGCGCCGATGTGGTGATGATGCTGCGGCTCCAGCAGGAGCGGATGGAAGGGCAGTTCATCCCCTCTCCGCGCGAGTATCGCCACCTTTACGGGCTGACGCTCGACCGGCTGGCCAGGGCCAGGCCGGATGCGCTGGTGATGCATCCGGGGCCGATGAACCGCGGCATCGAGATCGACAGCAATGTCGCCGATCTGGCGGGCCGCTCGCTGATTACCCGTCAGGTCGAGATGGGCGTCGCCATCCGCATGGCCTGCCTCGACGTGCTGACCCGCACGCAGCGGGGGGCCTGGGCATGAGCGTGGCGCCGCCCCTGACGATCGCGAACGGCTTGCTGGTCCTGGCCAGCGGAGAGCCGAAGCAGGGCTCGATCCGCTGCGAGAATGGGCGGATTTCGGCCATGGGCGATGTCGCGCCGCACGAAGGCGACACCGTGGTCGATGCCAAAGGCGCGCTGATCGCGCCCGGTCTTGTCGATCTCGGCGTTTTCGCCATCGACAAGCCTGCGTTCCACTTCGGCGGGATCACCCGGGCGGCGCTGATGCCGGATCAGGCGCCGCCGCTCGATCATCCCGCCCGGGTGCGTTTCGCCGCGCAATCGGGCAAGCCGGACCTGTGGGTACACCCGCTGGCGGCGGCGACGCGCGGGCTTGAGGGCCGGGAACTGGCCGAGATCGCGCTGATGCGCGACGCCGGGGCGAGGGCGGTCGCGACCGGCCGCGGCTGGATCGCCGATTCGGGGATCATGCTGCGCTTGCTGCGCTATGCGGCGATGCTCGGCATGGTGGTGGTGAGCCATGCCGAGGATGGCGGGCTGTCAGCCAATGCGGTGGCGACCGCCGGAGAAATGGCGACGCGTCTGGGCCTGCCCTCCGCTCCGGTCGAAGCCGAGGCGCTGGCCGTGGCGCGCGATATCGCGCTCGCCGAAATGGCGGAGGCCAGGCTGCATTTGCGCCAGGTAACGACCGCGGCCGGACTCGCCCTGGTTCGCGCCGCCAAGGCGCGCGGCGTCGCGGTGACGGCGGGGGTGACGCCCGCGCATTTCATGCTTTCCGATCTCGCCATCGGCGATTTCCGCACATTCGCCAGGCTTTCTCCGCCGCTGAGGGCCGAGGCCGACCGCAAGGCGGTGCTCGCGGCGCTGGCGGACGGGACCATCGATGTCGTCGCCTCGGGCCACGATCCGCGCGGGCCGGAGGACAAGCGCCTGCCTTTCGCCGATGCCGAACCGGGCATGGCCGGCGCCGAAACCCTGCTGTCGCTGACGCTCAACCTGGTGCGTGACGAGGTGATCGACATGGCCCGCGCCTTCGCGCTGCTGGCGGCCAATCCTGCGCATCTGCTCGGGGTCGATGCGGGGGCGCTGAAGCAGGGCTGGCAAGCGGATATCGCGCTGATCGATCCCGATCGTCCGTGGATCGTCGATTCGAACAAGATGGCGGCCAGCGCCGGGAATACACCGTTCGACAAGCAGCCGGTTCAGGGGCGGGCTATTGCCCTGTTCAAAGGCGGCGCCCGTATCGGGACATAAAAGTGCCCCTCCCCTCCGATGACCGGAGGAGAGGGGCAAGTAGGTTCCCTAGGAGGGAGGGAGGAGCTGGTTCAGCGGCGAGCGCGCTGCGGGCCGAAGAAGCCGCGCTGGTTCGGCGCCGGACGCGCCCCGCTGGGCGCATTGGTCGCCGCATAGGCGAAGCAGGCGCCGCCGCGGCCCTTGACCGACGAGCACATGCCCGACGCCGCATTGGCATCGAACCCGGCCGCCGCGACGCGCCAGTAGTTCTTGCCGCGCACCACCGCCGGCGTGATCACCATGCGGTATTCGCGCAGCGAGGGATTGCTGGCCGAAAGAATGCCCCAGGCGCGGCGTGCGCCATGCGCGCTGGAAAACGAACCGAGCTGCACCAGATGGGTGCCGGTGCGCTGCACGGTGAGCTTGGGCGCGGGAAGCGCCACCCGGACCGTGCGCTGCGGACGCAGCTGGCGAGCCGGCCGGGCCGGAACCTGTGCCTTGGCCGCGGGCGCCGCAAAGGCTGTTTCGAAGTTGCGGGTGGCGACCGGGGCCGCAACCGGCGGCAGGCTCGGGGCCGCGGCGACGGGCTGGGAAGCCACTGGCGCCGCGTAACCATCGAGCCCGACGATCGGCGCGGGCGATTCGCCAGCGGCAGGCAGCTCGACATTCACCGAAACCGGGCGCGATGCCGGTTGCGGCGTGGCCGCGGTCGCTTCTGCGGCCAGCTGTTCATTCTGCGGAGTGCTGGTCAGGGCCAGGGCTTCGGGCAGGCCGGGGTCGATGCGGATCGGTGCGTTGAGCAGGCCGGCGACGCGCTTCTGATAGTCGTCGGGCTTGGCCGCGAGGGCCCACTCGCTCATGCGCCGATCGACCTGGTCGGCGGGAACATCCTGTTCCGCCATGGTCCGCGCTTCGCGCCAGCGGCCGTCCAGCGCATAGGCATAGGCAAGGTTCTGGCGCAGCTTGGGCGTGTTCTCTCCGCCGCGCAGCGCGTCGGACAGAATGGCTACACCCCGGCCGCTCTCGCCGGCCAGAGCCATTGCCAGGCCGAGATCGGCGGTCGGAATTGAATCGCGCCAATCGTCGAGGATGGCCACGGCCTCCCTACCCTGGCCCGCGCCGACTTTGGCAAGGGCCATGCTGAGCGCGGTACGGGCGCTGTTGTCGCCAAGCGACATCGAATCGTTAAGCGCGGCGACCGCCGATTGGAATCGGCCGGCCTTGAGATAGGCGAGGCCCAGTTCGGTGCGCAGCGAAGCGCTTTGCGGGTTATTGGCGACCGCCCGTTGGGCCTGCTCCACCACCTTTTCGCCCTGGCGAAGCGTTTTGGATTCCTGGCGCGACCCGGGCTGCTCCAGCCGGGCAAGCTTCGCGCCGCCAGCACAACCGGTGAGAACTGCCGCGGCGACCGCGCAGCCGGCGGCATTGCGAAGAAATTTGCGGTTCATGCGATGCGAGCTCATGGGATAGTCCCCCTTACCTAAATCAGTGGCGCTTGCCGGCCCGGGCCGCCAGCTCGGCGACTTCGGGTAGCTCAGCGATAAGTTTGTCGAGTGCTTCGGTGACGATTTGTTGTGCGCTGCGGTTGGCCAGTGTGCAGGCCAGCCGCAGCTTGAAGTGCCGCTCGCCATCGAGCCGCAGTGTGAAAGCCGCGTTGCGGCCCTGCGCCAGTGCGGACTTGCGCTGCCTTGGCGCTTGATTGACCCGCGCGGCGATGGTCTGCAACTGGTGCATTACCTCCGGCACTTGTCCGGAGTGGACCGAGGGTTTGAGCTCAACCACCTCGGCCTCGTGGATTTGGCGTGTCTTCGATGAACCCCTCATCGAATTGCGCATCGTCATCGCCGAAGTCGTTGTAGTTGCAATCCACGTCGAGTTGACGCGCGGTCGCTTCGTGAAACTGCTGCATCGGCTGCAATTGCGGCCGCATCGCGGGCTTGGCCGCACCCTTGCGGGCGAGCAGGCCCGGCGATAGCGAGGCGAAGGATTTCGGTTCGTTCATGCCCCCGGCGCCCCGTTACGACCCGGCGACCCGGCGGCCGAAGCCGCCAGCCGGACGATTGGCGCCCGGAAGCACGGAAACAGTGCTCGGCGCGGCGAAGACAGTGCGACGGAAGTTCTTTTCGAGCCGGTCGGAAATGTAGTTCCACAGCGCGGTCACTTCCGCCGCCGAGCGGCCGCCGGGATCGACTTCCATGACGGTCCGGCCATCGATCATCGAGGCGGCGAAGTCAGTGCGGTGATGCAGCGTGATCGGCGCGACCGTGCCATGCTGCGACAGGGCGACAGCGGCCTCGGAGGTGATCTTTGCTTTCGGCGTCGCGGCATTGACCACGAAAATCAGCGGCTTGCCCGCACGCTCGCACAGATCGACGGTGGCGCCGACGGCGCGCAGATCGTGCGGGCTCGGTCGGGTCGGGCACGACGATCAGTTCGGCGACAGAGATTACGCTCTGGATCGCCATGGTGATGGCCGGCGGCGTATCGATCACCGCGAGCCGGAAGCCCTGCTGCCGCAGGACCGCGAGGTCGGCCGAAAGACGCGCGACCGTGGTCTGGGCGAATGCAGGCAAATCCGCCTCGCGCTCGTTCCACCAGTCGGCCAGCGAGCCTTGCGGATCGATGTCGATCAAGACCACCGGACCCGCGCCAGCGCGCTGGGCCTGCACGGCGAGATGCCCGGACAAAGTGGTCTTGCCCGATCCGCCTTTCTGCGATGCCAATGCCAATACGCGCAAAGCCTATACCCCCGAAATGCCTGAAACATGCAAATGCGATTGACCCCCGGGATCGCAGAACGTTCCTAATTTTAGGTTAATGTCTCTTGGCGGATTTGACGGAAATCCTCGCAATTCCGTGGATATCCGACCGATTAGGGGATTATTTACCACGCCGGTTAGCTATGGATGAGGGCGCGATGAGCCGGGGTGGGCATTCGCCGTGGCGCCAGGCCGGACGGGCGTTTAACATTTTGTGCTGTGCGGGAAATTTTCGGAGGTGAGCGGCGGTATGGATATCGGGGCCTTTCGAAAGGGGCTGGTGCTCGCAATGGTCATGGCAGCCGCGGCTCCGGCAAGCGCCGACGTCAAGGCGGGGGTCGATGCCTGGACGCGCGGCGATTTCGCGGCGGCGATCGCCGAATGGCAAGGACCGGCCGAACGGGGCGACGCCGATGCGCAGTTCAATCTCGGTCAGGCTTACAAGCTGGGCCGGGGCGTCAAGCAGGACCTTGCAAGGGCCGAGGAACTGTTCGCCAAGGCGGCGGTGCAGAACCATATGCAGGCTTCGGACAACTATGGCCTGATGCTGTTCCAGCGCGGCGAGCGGGCCAAGGCGATGCCCTATATCGGCTCGGCGGCGGACCGCGGCGATCCGCGCTCGCAATACCTTCTCGGCCTCGCGCATTTCAATGGCGACAATGTTCCGAAGGACTGGGTCCGCGCCTATGCGCTGGTCAGCCTGGCGCAGCAGGCCGGTTTGCCCCAGGCGGGGGGCGCGCTTTCGCAGATGGACCAGTACATTCCGATCGAGCAGCGCCAGCAGAGCGCGGCGATGGCGCAGGAGCTCGCCACCCAGGCCGAAGCGACGCGCGCGCGTCAGCTTGCCGCGGCCGATCTTGCGGCATCGGTGCCCAATGTGGCCGCGGCGCCGACCGCGCCGGTGGTTACAGCGACGCCGCGCCCGCCCGTGGCGGCGGCGCCCGCGCCGCCTGCCGTCGCCGAGGGACCGCGCGGCGCCGGCGCCGATTTCGTGCGGCCGCCGCCGCAGCGGCCAGTCGCGGTCGCCAACCCGAAGCCGCCCGCAGTGGCCGCCGCGCCGCGTCCGGCGCCTGCGTCGAAGCCCCAGCCGGCGGCGGCTCCCCCGCCTCCGGTTCGGACCGCGTCCGCTTCGGGAGGCGAAAACTGGCGCGTGCAGCTGGGCGCCTTCGGGGTTGCCAGCAACGCCGAAGCCATGTGGAACCGGGTAAGAAGCCGCCCGGAACTGGCCGGACACGCGAAGCTGCTGGTGCCCAAGGGCGGGGTGACCAAGTTGCAGGCAGGCGGCTATGCCAGCGAGGATGCCGCCCGGTCGGCCTGCGCCAGGCTATCGGCTGCCGGAATATCCTGCCTCGCCATACGGAACTGATCGCGTGCAGACGGCCGCCACGGAGCGGGTCCGGTCGCTTGACCTGATCCGCGGGGTGGCGGTGCTGGGAATTCTGGCGGTCAATATCGCGGGGTTCGCCGGGCCGAGCCAGGCGACGCTCTCGCCGCACATTCCCCATGCCGGGACTTTTGCCGACGAGATGTCCTTCGCGGCGGTGTTCGTTGTCTTCGAAGGAAAAATGCGCGCGCTGTTCTCGATGCTGTTCGGCGCGAGCATGATGCTGTTCATCGAACGGGCCGACGCCGCCGGCAGGTATGGCGAAGTGCTGCAACTGCGGCGGCTAGGCTGGCTGCTGCTGTTTGGCGCGCTGCACTATTTCCTGTTCTGGTGGGGCGACATCCTGTTCCTCTACGCGATCGCCGGCGGAATCGCGCTGATGATGAGCGAGCTGCCGGTGAAGGCGCTGCTGCGAGTCGCGCTTGCGATCTTCGCGATATGGCACATCGCTGGCATGGCCGGTTCGGCAGGCGAGGCGCTGGAAGAGGAGCGCGTGCGGCTCGGCACGGCATCGGTCGAGGAAGTGCGCAACCACGCTCGGGGCGAGAAAGTCCTTCACCGCAAGGTAGCGCGGGAAATCGCGGACTATCGTTCCGGATTCACCGCGCAGGTGATGACCAAACTCCGCGACGATCCGCTTCGTCCGGTCAGGGGGACCTTTCTCTCTCTTGCCGAAACGCTACCGCTGATGTTGCTCGGCATGGTGCTTTACCGGACAGGCTTTTTCTCCGGCCAGTGGGCGCAGGCGCGGTTGGTCCGGCTGGCGGCATGGGGTCTGACGCTGGGAGCGGTTCTGACTCTGGCGCTGCTTGCCCTGGTCTGGCCCCGCCACTTCCCGTTCAGGGCGATGTACGGCGTCATCCTCTATTGGGCGGCTATACCGCACGTGCTGATGGCGCTGGGCTACGCAGCGCTGCTGGTCATGGCCGCACCGCGCCTGCTTGCCAGCCGGCTCGGGCGGGGCCTGGCGAAGGCGGGACGGATGGCGTTCAGCAATTATATCGGCACGACAGTTGCGATGACCGCAATCTTCTATGGCTGGGGTTTGGGGCTGATCGGCACGATGGGCCATGCGCGGCAGCTGCTGTTCGTCCTCGGGGCATGGGTCGTGATGATCGTTTGGAGCAATGTCTGGCTGGCTTTCTTTCGCCAGGGTCCGCTCGAATGGTTGTGGCGCTCGCTCACCGACGGACGCTTGCTGCCGCTGCGCGGCGCGGCTCAGTCGGGCTTGTAGGGGTTTTTGGCGCTGCGCAGCGTAAGCCGGATCGGCACGGCCTGGAAGCCCAGTTCACGCCGCATGCCGTTGACAAGATAGCGCCGGTAGCTCTCTGGCAGGAGGTCCAGCCGGGTGCCGAACACGACGAAGCCCGGCGGGCGGGTCTTGGCCTGGGTGATGTAGCGCAGCTTGATCCGCTTGCCGCCGGGCGCGGGCGGCGGATTGGCGGAAAGGGCGTCATCGAACCAGCGGTTGAGCAGCCCGGTCGGCACGCGTTTCGACCAGGCCTCGCGGATTTCGAAAGCGGTGCGCAGCAAGTCGTCGAGCCCTTTGCCGGTCCGCGCCGAAACCGAGAGCAGCGGCACGCCGCGCACTTGCGCGAGGCCATCCTCAAGCGCCGCGCGGATGCCGTTGAACAGCGCCGAGGGGCCTTCCGCGACGTCCCACTTGTTGATCGCGACGATCAGCGCCCGGCCCTCTTCGAGCACCATCGAGGCGATCTTGAGGTCCTGATGCTCGAGACCCTGGGTGGCATCGAGCAGCAGGACGACAACTTCGGCGAAATCGACGGCGTGGCGCGCATCGGCGACCGCCATTTTCTCGAGCTTTTCGGAGATCTTGGCTTTCTTGCGCATGCCGGCGGTGTCGATCAGCCGCACCGCATGGCTCTCGCCGTCCTTGGGATCGGTCCAGGTCCAGTCGACCGCGATCGAATCGCGGGTGATTCCGGCTTCGGGTCCGGTGAGCAGCCGCTCCTCACCCAGCATGCGGTTGATCAGGGTGGACTTGCCGGCATTGGGACGCCCGACGATGGCCAGCTTGAGCGGGCCGCCGGTTTCGTCCTCGTCCTCGCCTTCGTCCGCCTCGTCAGGCTGCATGCCCTCGATATGGGGTTGCAGCGCTTCGAACAGATCGCCCATGCCCTCGCCATGCTCGGCCGAAAGCGCAACCGGTTCGCCGAACCCCAGCGACAGGGCTTCGAGCAAGCCGGATTCGGCGGCGCGCCCTTCGGCCTTGTTGACGACCAGGACTACCGGAACCGAAGCGGTTCGCAGCCAGCGGGCGATTTCCTCGTCGAGCGGCGTAATCCCGGCGCGGCCATCGACGACGAACAGCGCGACATCGGCGCCCGCCAGCGAAGCCTCGGTCTGTACCCGCATCCGCCCGGGCAGACTGGCGGGGTCCTCGTCTTCCCAGCCGGCGGTATCGACCACGGTGAAATTGAGGCCGATCAGTTCCGCCTCGCCAAAGCGCCGGTCGCGCGTCACCCCCGGCTGATCGTCGACCAGGGCCAGCTTTTTGCCGACCAGCCGGTTGAACAGCGTCGACTTGCCGACGTTGGGGCGGCCGATGATGATGACTTGCGGAAGCATGGCTGGGGCGCAACTGGCCTCTCGGCCCCCGCTTGGCAAGCGAAACGGCAAAGTGTTGCCGCCGCGTTAACCATACCTGGCAGAGCGATACTAACCACGCGGGGCTTACCTGCCCGGCATGCCGAGCAATGCCTCTCTCCGAATTCTCGCGACTTTGCTGGCCGCGATTGCGCCGGCTCTCCCGCTTGGCGCGACCGACATCGGAGGAAGCACGGGCAGCCCAGCTCATCTCGAGTGTGTGCCCTATGCCAGGCAAATCACCGGCATCCGCATCTTTGGCGACGCCCATACCTGGTGGAACCAGGCCGAAGGCCGCTATGCGCGCGGCCGCAGCCCGCGTGTCGGCGCGGTCATGGCCTTCCGGCCCCACGGTAACTCGCGGCTGGGCCACGTTGCCGCGGTAAGCCGGATCATCGATTCCCGCACGGTGCTGCTCCGGCATGCCAACTGGTCGCGGGTCAATGGGCGGCGCGGCCAGATCGAGGACAATGTTCGGGCGATCGATGTCTCGCCGGACAACGACTGGAGCGAGGTTCGCGTGTGGTACGCGCCGGTCCAGGGGCTGGGGACGACACGCTGGCCGCTGGCGGGCTTCATCTACAACGAGGGTCCCGGTTCGCTGCGGCTTCCCCCGCCAAGGTCCGCCGCGAAGCCAGCGGCGAGAACTGCGCCGGACTTCAGCGACGATCCGATCGGCGAGATCATCGCCCGCAGCGGAGCTTCTCGCAGCCGTTAGACTTTCGCGACCGGCGCGTCTTCGCCCAGATCCTCGAACCAGGCCTCGACCGTGCCGCTGAGCTTGATTGTCAGCGGTTGCCCGTGCCGGTCCATCGACTTGCCCGCCTGCACGCGCACCCAGCCCTCGGAAATGCAGTATTCCTCGACATTGTGCCGCACCGAGCCTTTGAAGCGGATGCCGATACCGCGTTGCAGCAGGTCCACGTCAAAGTGAGGACTGCCGGCCTGGATCGCTAGGCGATCGGGCGGGACATCGGGGCCGGACGCGGCGGGCGTGTCGTTTTGTTCGCTCATGCGCCGGGCCTCTAGGCCGCTCGCGGCGCTTGTCAATTCGCGCGTCATTGCCTAAGGGCGCGCCTTCCGCATGCCTCCGGGCCAGGCGCGGGCGCGTAGCTCAGTGGTAGAGCACACCCTTCACACGGGTGGGGTCGCAGGTTCAAACCCTGCCGCGCCCACCACGATTTTACCAAATCGGTAAAAACTGCTTTCCTACATCGTCACGCTGGTTCTAGACGATTCGCCATGGTCGCGAATCGTGTCCGAACGCGAACTCACCCCCAGAATCCCCAAAATCCCAGAACCTGCCCGTACCCGGCGCGCATAGCGTCCGGTTGGCGGCGCGCAGCTTGCGGAGCGTGCACCCCATGAATGGAATCATCGGAGAATTCCGGATCGGCGAGGATATTTCCGTTGCGCTCGATGCAACGGCCGGCGATCCCGCGACGGTCACCGGCATTTCCGCCAAAATGAAACCGGCGAAGGTCTCGGGCAATCGCTTCGTGCTCGACGATACCGCCGCACCGACCGACATGACCGTGACCTCCCAGGGTCCGGCGGGCTGGCTGGTTTCGCTGGGCAACGCCGCCACGGCGGTGCTGCCCGCCGGCATCTACGGCATCGACGCCAGACTCGATTTCGCCGGGTCGATCGAAATGACCGAACAGTCCGGCTTTATCGCGCTCACCCGGGCAGCCGTGGCATGACGCTGGTGCTACGCTGGCGGGTTCCGCCGCGCCGGATCGTCACCCGCTGGCGCGGCCCCGAAGGCATGGCGGCGGCGCTGGAGCGCAATCCCGAATTGCCGGTCGCGGCGGTGATCGGGCCGCCCGGGCCGATCGGGCCAGGCGGCGCCGCCCCGGTGCGGATCGACGCTTCGCTGGCGGCGACATGGGTTCTCGCCAATCCGCTTGGCCGCATCCCCACGGTGCACGTCTTCCTCGGCAGCGGCGAGCCGGTGCTGACCGACGTCCAGGCCACCGCCTCCCAGATCACCGTGACTTTTCCATCGCCCCAGCAAGGCTTCGTCCTTGCGTTTTAAGGAGCTGATCCAATGAAAATAATGAACGGTCTCGATCTTCAATCGCAGAAGATCGTCAGTCTCGCCGATCCCTCGGCCCAGACCGACGCCGCCAACAAGCAGTATGTCGATAATGTCGCGCGAGGCCTGCAATGGAAGGCGCCGGTGCGCGCCGCCACCACCGCCAACGGGACTCTCGCGACCGCTTTCGCCAACGGCCAGAGCATCGACGGCGTGACTCTGGCGACCGGCGACCGCGTACTGATCAAGAACCAGACCACCAGTTCGGAAAACGGCCTCTATACGGTCAATGCCAGCGGCGCGCCGACCCGCGCGACCGACGCCGACACCAATGGCGAACTGGCGCCCGGAACCGCGACCAGCGTTACCGAGGGCACGACCCAGGCCGACAAGGTGTTCATGATCATTTCCGACGCGGCGATCACCATCGGCACGACGGCCCAGACCTGGGGCCAGCTGAGCGGCGGCACCAGCTATACCAGCGGCAACGGCATCAATGTCGCCGGCTCGGTGATCAGCGCGGTGGCCGCGGCCAGCGGCGGCGTTTCGGTGGTGGCTGGCGGCATCCAGCTCGACAATTCGATCGCCGTGCGCAAGTTTAGCGCCAATGTCGGCAACGGATCGAGCACCTCGATCGCGGTGACGCACAATCTCGGCACTCAGGACATCACCTTGGCCTTGCGCGATGCCTCGACCCACGCCGCCGTCATGACGGACTGGACCGCGACCGACGCCAATACGGTGACGCTGAGCTTCGCCGTGGCGCCTGCTTCGAATGCCTACCGTGTTACGGTGCACGCCTGATGAAAGCGCTGTCCGATGTCCTTGCCTCGGGCTTCGCGGGCAATGTCAGCGCATTTGCGTCGGGTGGCGGCGGCGGTTCGGGCGATGTCGTCGGCCCGGCAAGCGCGACCGACAATAACGCGGTGCGCTTCGACGGAATCACCGGCAAGCTGGTGCAGACGAGCCAGGTGACAATCGAAGACGATGGGCAGGTAATCACCCCGGCCGGATTTGCCGCGCTGTATGCCACGTTTGGCGGACACCCGTCGGGTGGCCGGTTTGTCATGCTGAGTCCGAATGCGGCGACCCAGATGCAGGCGCTGGTTCAGAACGGCAATTCCCAGATTAGCTATGTTGGCGGCGATCTGGATTTTTACTCCGGTACGGCGGGGACGGTTGCCCGGTTCACCCCCGACGGGGAACTCCTGGTCGGGACGACGAGCGTGGGTTCGTCGCTGCTCAGGGTGGCCGGATCCATCGAAAGCACCGTCACCGGGTTTGTCTTTCCCGACACAACCACCCAGGCGACGGCCGGCGTGCTTGGCCCCGCCAGCGCAACCGACAACGCCATCGCCCGCTACGATGCAGCCACCGGCAAGCTTATCCAGAATTCGGCGGCAACCATCGGGGACGACGGGGAAATCCGCTCGGCGACAAATGCCGGGGCCAACGCGGTAAGCGTGCCGCTGTGCAACTGGGTGATGCAGACCGCCGACCGCACGCTTACCAGCAGCACCGCCGAGCAGAAAGTGTTCGGCGCCACGGCCAACGGCGCCCTGACCTTGCCAGCGGGCATCTATGAGTTCGACGCCTTCCTCTACCTGACGACGATGTCCGCGACTTCCGGCAACCTGGCGTTCGATCCCGTCGGGGCGGGAACGGCCCTGACCGATCGCTGGGGCCAATATGTTTCCGGCATCGACAACAACAATCCGCTGAACGCGGGCACGCAAACCGGTTCGGCATCGGTCACCCAGCAAACTCCCGCGTCGGCGGTGTCGGCCGGTACCGGCACGGGCATGATTGGCAGGTATTCGGGAATGTTCCGCATTTCGACGGGTGGCACCATCATTCCCTCGGTGACGCTGGTCACGGCCAATGCGGCGGTGGTGAAGGCGGGGAGCTGGTTCAGGATCAAGAAGATCGGCGAGAGCGGCGAAGGCTTCGTCGGGGCATGGACCTGATGTCGGCCGTGCCGATCCACTTTTCGCGCGATTGACCCGCATCAATGCGCCGGCAGTCCCGGCGTGGTCTCCTTCATGCAAAGGAGAACTGCCATGTTCGCGCAAAATGTCGGCGGCATCGATCGCATGCTGAGAATTCTGGTCGGGCTTGTACTGATCGCGCTGGTCTTTGTCGGGCCGCAAACGCCGTGGGGCTGGCTCGGGCTGATCCCGCTGGTTACCGGAATTGCCCGGACCTGCCCGATCTACCGGCTGTTCGGGTTCAACACCTGCTGGCGCGGCCCTTACGGCTGAGGTGCCCTTGCACGGCGGACGGCGAGGCGGCATAGCGCCGCTCCATGCATGATATCCGCCTGATACGTGAGAATCCGGAAGCTTTCGACGCGGCGCTGAAGCGGCGGGGAGTGGCGGCGCCTTCCGGCGCGATCCTGGCGCTCGACAGTGCGCGCCGTGCCGTGGCGACGAAGCTGCAGGAGGCGCAGAACCGGCGTAACGAGGCCTCCAAGCTGATCGGCGCGGCGATGGGGCGCGGCGACAAGGGCGAGGCCGAACGGCTCAAGGCCGAAGTCGCCGGGCTTAAAGATATCCTGCCGGGCCTGGAGCAGGAAGAGCGCGAGCTGACCACCGAATTGCAGGACGCGCTCGCGCGCCATCCCAACTTGCCGGACGGCAAAGTCCCCGATGGCGCGGACGAAGCGGGCAATGTCGAGGTTTCGCGTTGGGGAACGCAGAGGCAGTTCGATTTCCAGCCGAAGGAGCACGCCGATCTAGGTCCGGCGCTCGGTCTCGACTTCGAGACCGGGGCGCTGATTTCGGGGGCGCGATTCACGTTCTTGCGCGGCCAGATGGCCCGGCTCCAGCGCGCCATCGCCCAGTTCATGCTGGACAAGCAGACTGGCGAGAACGGCTATGTGGAATGCGCTCCGCCGCTGCTGGTGCGTGAGGAATCGTTGTTCGGCACCGGGCAACTGCCCAAGTTCGCCGAGGACAATTTCCAGACCACCGATGGGCGCTGGCTGATCCCCACCGCCGAGGTTTCGCTCACCAATTCCGTGCGCGAGCAAATTCTGCCCGAAGCCCAGCTCCCCTTGCGCCTCACCGCGCTCACCCCCTGCTTCCGCTCCGAGGCGGGCGCGGCGGGGAAGGATACGCGCGGCTACATTCGTCAGCACCAGTTCGACAAGGTCGAGCTCGTCACCATCTGCCGCCCGGAAGATTCTCCGGCCGAGCACGAACGGATGACCTTGGCGGCGGAATCGATTTTGCAGGCGCTGGAGCTGCCCTATCGCAAGGTGCTGCTCTGCGCCGGGGACATGGGCTTTACCGCGAGGCTGACCTGCGATCTCGAAGTCTGGTTGCCGGGGCAGGGGGCCTACCGCGAGATTTCCTCGATCTCCAACTGCGGCGATTTCCAGGCGCGGCGGATGGATGCGCGCTATCGCCCGGCGGGAGAAAAGGCCAAACCGGAATTCGTCCACACGCTCAATGGCTCGGGCCTTGCGGTCGGGCGCACTTTGGTGGCGGTGCTGGAGAATTACCAGCAGGCAGATGGCACGGTCGATGTGCCCGCGGCGCTGCATCCCTACATGGGCGGCGTCACGCGGCTGACGCCGACCTGATGCGCATCCTGCTGACCAACGACGATGGTATCCGCGCGCCCGGCCTCGAAGTGCTCGAACGCATCGCGGCGCGGTTCTCGGACGATATCTGGATCTGCGCCCCGGAAGAGGAGCAGTCCGGCGCCGGCCATTCGCTCACCCTCAACCGTCCGGTGCGCCTCAGGCAGCACGACGAGCGCCGCTTTTCGGTGACCGGCACCCCGACCGACGCGGTTACCATGGCGCTCAAGAAGCTGCTGCCCGGCCCGCCCGACCTGATCCTTTCCGGCGTCAACCGCGGCGCCAATCTGGGCGACGACGTCACCTATTCCGGAACCGTCTCCGCCGCCTTCGAAGGGGCGCTGGCCGGCATCCGCTCGATCGCGCTCTCGCAGGTTTATGCCGGAGAGGGCGTCGGCGAGCGAGTGACCTTCGAAGCCGCTGAATTCTGGGGAGAACGCGCGCTCGCCCCTTTGCTCGAAACCCCGTTTGCGCCACGCACGCTCGTCAATATCAATTTCCCGCCGCTTCCGGTCGCTGAGGTGAAGGGGATTCGCGTGGTTCGTCAGGGTTTTCATGACTATGCTCGCGGGACGGTGGTCGAAAGCACCGATCCCCGGGGCTTTCGCTATTACTGGTTCGGCCTTGAAGGCATCGAGCATACGCACGGCCATGCCAGCGACCTTGAGGCGATCGCCGATGGCTATGTCGCGGTGACGCCGCTGCAGCTCGATTTTACCCACGATGCTTCGCTTGGCCCGCTCGCGGAGCGCTACCGGTGAAGCCGCGGCTGGCTTTTCTGCTGGCGATCGCGCCGCTGCTGATGGCGGAGACCACCGCCCCGCTGCCGGCCGACCAGGAAACCGAGCACGTGGTCAAGGCCGGCGAAACATTGAGCGGCATCGCCCAGCGCGCCAAGGTGCCGCGGGTTCTGATCGTCGAGGCCAACCGCCTCACCGAACCCTACGCGCTGCGCGCCGGGCAGAAGCTCTCCATACCGCGCACCCGCCGCCATACCGTGGCGCAGGGCGATACCTCGTTCACCATAGCCTATCTCTATGGCGTGGCGTGGCGGGATATCGCGGTGGCCAATGGGATCGAGCCGGGGGCGGCGCTGAAGAACGGCCAGAACCTGCTGATCCCCACGATCATCGCCAAACCCGCCGAGCCGGACGCGCCGGCCGCGGCCGGACCGGCGGAGCCGGCGCGCCTGCGCTTCACCTGGCCGGCGCCCGGCAATGTGCGCCGAAGTTTCGCCGCGCGCGGCCGGACCAGCGACTATCACGACGGCATCGACCTGGTCGCGCCCGAGGGTACCGCGGTGCGCGCCTCGGCGGCGGGCAAGGTGCTGTTCGCCGGCCAAGAGCCGCGCCAGTTCGGCAAGCTGGTGGTGGTCGATCACGGCAATGGCTGGCAGTCGTCTTACGCATTCCTCAGCCGGATCACGGTCAAGCAGGGCGACGAGGTCCGCCAGGGCGAGCGGGTCGGCCTGTCCGGCCACACTGGCCGGGCGCGCGGCAGCGAATTGCACTTCGAACTGCGCCGCGACAACCGGCCGGTCGATCCGGCGGGGCAGCTCCCCGCTCGCTAGTTCATCGCCCAGAATACCGCGCCCATCGTCAGGTAGGCGGCCAGCCAGAAGCCGCAGTCGATCAGCCGTGCGCGCATGGCGACGCCGTGGCGGGCGAGGCCGATAAACAGGGCCGGGCAAACGAAGGCGAGCGCGAGGCCGCCCGACATCATCCAGTATAGCCAGGGTTTGGCGTCCAGAGTTTCCGGCCCAACCCTCGCGAAATTGTGGCCCATCATCGCCGCCGAAACCAGCATCGCGGCCACTACCAGCGCATAGCTGCGCGGCGCCGCGCCCTTTCCTTCGAGCAATTGCCGTCCGGCGCGGAACAGCGGGCCGTACCAGACGATCCCCACCGCCACCGCGACGTTGGCGGCGAGAACCACTGCTATCCAGTTCACTGGGCCCAATGCTACCTCCTCGACGTGTGCCAGCGCGTCACAGTAGCGAAACTCTGGCCGCTCGTGTAGGGGGCCGCCAATCATGGCGAGCCAACTCCCCCCCCAGCCCAAAGTCGGCATGGTCAGCCTCGGCTGCCCCAAGGCGCTGGTCGATAGCGAGCGCATCCTGACGCGGCTGCGCGCCGACGGCTATGCGATGAGCCCCGATTATGCCGGCGCCGATGTCGTCCTGGTCAACACCTGCGGCTTTCTCGACAGCGCCAAGGAGGAGAGCCTGGCGGCGATCGGCGAGGCGATCGCCGAAAACGGGCGGGTGATCGTCACCGGCTGCATGGGCAACGAGGCCGAGGCGATCCGGGCGAAATTTCCGGCGGTCCTCGCCGTCACCGGCGCGCACCAGTACGAAGCGGTGGTCGAGGCGGTGCACGAGGCCGCGCCTCCCGGGCAAGGCCCCTTCGTCGATCTCATTCCCCAGAATTATGGCGATCTGGCGGACATCAAACTAACCCCGCGCCATTACAGCTATCTCAAGATCTCCGAGGGCTGCAACCACGCCTGCGCGTTCTGCATCATCCCGCAGCTGCGCGGGAAGCTCGCCAGCCGGCGGATAGACGCGGTACTGCGCGAGGCGGAAAAGCTGGTCGCCGCAGGGACCAAGGAGCTGCTGGTCATCAGCCAGGATACCTCGGCCTACGGTGTCGATTTGCGCCACGAGCCGCGCGAATGGCACGGGCGAGAGGTGCGCGCGCACATGACCGACCTCGCCCGCGAACTCGGCGGGTTGCGCACGCCCGAGGGCGAGACGCCCTGGGTGCGGTTGCACTACGTCTATCCCTATCCGCATGTCGATGCGGTGATTCCGCTGATGGCCGAGGGATTGCTGACGCCTTATCTCGACATCCCGTTTCAGCACGCTTCCCCGCGCATCCTCAAGGCAATGAAGCGCCCGGCCAACGAGGCGCGGGTGCTCGAACGGCTGGCCGAGTGGCGCGCCATTTGCCCCGATATCGCGATTCGTTCGAGCTTCGTCGTCGGCTTTCCAGGCGAGACCGAAGCGGATTTCGCATACCTGCTCGACTGGCTCGACGAGGCTCGGCTCGACCGGGTTGGCGCGTTCCGCTTCGAGCCGGTCGCCGGCGCCGCCGCGAATGCGCTCCCCGGCGCGGTGCCCGAAGCGGTCAAGGAAGAGCGCTTTGCCCGCCTGATGGCCAAGACCGAGGCGATCAGCGCGGCCAAGCTCGCGGCCAAGGTCGGGCGGAGACTTTCGGTCATCGTCGATGAAGTGGGCGAACCCGATGACGACGGCGATGTGGGTGCGACCGGCCGTTCGCAGTCGGATGCGCCGGAAATCGACGGAAAAGTCTACATTAGGAACGTTGGTTCACAATTGAGAACAGGTAACTTCGTCGAGGTGCTTGTCGAAGACGCCGATGAGCACGATTTATTCGGCGTTATTTCAGATATTTGATTCTATTGTCCAAAAACTATCAACAGCTAAGCAAATCGCCACACTTGCGACATTTCTGCGACAAACCCATAACGCCCATGCCTTTCAGGCATCCTCTCCCAAACTTCACGGGGCCGGTCTTGTACCGGCCCTCTTTTCGCGGCATCCCAACCGTTGCCCAACGGCAGCCAGGCGCTTGCTAGTTGACCGGCGATTCATAGTCGCGCCTTCGCCGCCGCGACCAGCTGTTGTCATCCTTGGCTTGCGTTCGGACGGCGGGCGTCACGCAGACGTAGTCCGACGGAACCGCCTCGCGCCAGACAAAACCCGCGATGCAAGGGATGCGAAAATCCGGTCTGCACGGACCGCCCGCCAGACAGGCGGCATTCGGGCGAGGCGCATGCAAACGCCGCTGGTGAGCGACCGAATTGTCCGCACGCACGGCCGCGCGAACGTCGGGAGTCACGCATACGCGGTCGCCGGGGACGGCTTCGCGCCAGACAAAAGTATCCTGGCAACGTTCGTCGACCAGCTTCTCGCCCATGTTGAAGTTGATGACGAGCTGATCGCCAGGTGCGACATCCACATCCACCTGTGTGCCCGCTCCCGCGCGGGCAGCCGCGTTCATGCGATCGATGTCGAACGGAGGAATGCTTTCGGATAAGCGCCAGCCCTGCTGCATCGTCCGGGCAAGCTCGCCGTTGTTGAACCAATCGTAGATGTCACGCGTGACGTCCGCTCCGAAGGCGACAACATCCCCGGTGATGTTCTCGCCTTCGGGCATCTGGACGTTGTCGAGCCTGACGGTTCCCGAAACCGGGCCGAATTGCCCTCCAGCCCGCCTTGGGATCGGCACACGCAAGGTCAACTCGACATCGAAGCGGATCGAGAGCCGGGGGTCGAACGTCCGCCCAGCGCCGATCTCGACCCCCAGGACATCGGTGCTCGGTGTCGTCACGCTACTGACGAAACTGTTGCCGGGCATCTTGACGGTGAGGATCAGCGGACTGTTGGGATCGGCAATCGCGTTCGCGCTGGTCGTGCTGGTACAGGCGGGGGAGTATTCCAGCCGGTATCGCACCAGCTGTACGTCGCCGACACGGCGGCGGACAATCGCGTTCAAGGTTGCGACGATGTGGTCCGTCACCATGTTGGCGGTCGGCTTGGTGCGCTGCACTTCGGCGCAGATCGAGGCCGAGCTCAGTAACCCCGGCAACTCAAGCAATGTGCGCGGTGGATTCTTGCCTTGGTCAATTCGGATACCCTGTACGTTGGTGGAACCGAACGACTGACCGTACGCAGTGGTTGGGCCGAGTGTCGCGGCCAACATGGCGGTGACGGCCAAACTGCCTCGCTTGATGCAAGATTGCCGGTTCATATTTGCTCTCTCCTCTCACTTCTCCCAGAGTCGATCTGAGCGCATTGTCGTTGCGCACACGCATTCGGGTTTCCGGGGTCACGCAGATCACGTCGCCATCGAATGCCTCTCGCCAGACAAAACCGGAGCGGCAGCCAAACTGTCCGTAGCCCGCGTTTGGATCGATGCGCTCGCTGGCGTGCTTATTGTCGTCGAGCGCCGCGGCGCGCGCCTCCATTGTGACGCAGGTCCGGTCGCCAGCGCCGGCTGCTCGCCAGACAAATCCGGGCGCGCACTCCCGCAGCAGCGCGGGCGGCGCGGGGTTCGTCGGCGGCAGGATCGGCGCCACGAACTGCGGTTGCTGTTCACGCAGCGATGCCGCCAGCCGCTCTAAATCGGTCATCCTGTTGGCGCATTTGACCTTGCTGGCGTTGGTCCAGCGTCCGCCACCGTCCGGGTCGCTCCATACCTTGTCAACGAAGAATGACTTGCCATCGACATCGCCATCGGCACTTATCCAACCCCAATAGGCTTCATCATTGAGACCGTTTAAATCGGGATGGTCGTAAACGACATACAGGTAGAAGTGGGTTTGCGTGGCATAACCGGATACCCGCCCCCGCGCGTTGGGCCAAAGGATTCCCCCTGTCGACGTACCCCAGATCTGGTAAGTCCAGCCGTCTCTCGGTTTCTTGATCGATTGCAGATCGAGCGAGACCGAGGTTCCAACGGCATCAACTGGTTCAAAGCCGCGAGCTCTGTCGTAGCGCTGGGAGTGAAAGCCCTTGATCCAGCGCCGAATGTTCCAACGGCCGGAAAAGTCCCATTCGCATGAAACTGGCAGGACCTGGCGATCCGTGACGCCTTCCTTGAACCGCGAGAAAGCGGGCTTGGCGCCTTGGGCCGCCGCACTCACATCCCCCGCCGCCATGCCGGCCAAGGCCAGCAGCACCGCCACCGCGCGGGCGCGGCCCGCGATCATTGCCGATGCTCCGCCGCGGTGCGATTTTCCTCGGCGACCTGGGCGCGGATCGACGGGTTCACGCAAACGGTGTCGCCGTCGAACGCTTCGCGCCAGACCAGCCCCGAACGGCAACTGTTCGGGCCATAGGCTCCGGCTGGATCGTAGTTGCCGGCCGCCGTCGTGTTTTCGGCCCGAATGCGCATTCTCAATTCCGGCGTCACGCATACGCGATCGGAAATACTCGCCTGCCGCCAGACGAGGCCGGGTTGACAGCGCCCCGCGCTGCTTGGGCCTGGCCCGCCAGCTGTATAAGACGAAGTTGCCAGCGGCGGGGCGGCATCGACGTTGGCGCCGCCACCCTCCGGCCGCACCTTGTCGGGGCCCATAACTCCGGATCCTGGCAAGGCCACGCTGGCAGCGGAAACTTCGCGTTCGGACATCGGGCGCTGAACCTTTCCGCCGCACACCGTGTTGCCTCCATCGATTTCGAAGCACACATGAAACTTCGCGGCCTCGGGCACGTCCGCGGCGATGAATGCAAAACCCTTGTTGCCCGCATTCCCCGGCATGCTGACCGGCCGAGCCAGAATTTCCGCGTCGTCGCGAAAAACGCGAAACGTGCCGTAGGTGCGACCGTGCGTCGCCACGGCGAAGTCGAGCTTTAGCTTGCCGCTGACATCGTTCCGGATCGCCAACGTTGGCGGATCGGGCTGACATCGCCGTGGCAGCAATTCCCATCGCGTCCGCAGCGTCGGATCGTGATCGGGATGGGTGATCCCGTCGATCACGCCGTCGTCACGATACGTCCCGCGATACCAGGCGATGCGATGGATCGACGGGTTTTGCCAAACGATCCGTAGCTCAACGTCGCGACCGCTTGCCTGTCCGCTGACCCCGCCCTCGTTCTGCAAGGCGCCCGAAGCACTGACAAACCATTGGGCGCGGCCCGAGACGGTAGTTCCCCGTTGCGTCAGCAGCAGCGTGAGCTGCGGCCCATTGGCCTGAGAGACGTACAGTTTGCCGGTGAGGTTGAACTCGCAAGCCGCGGCGGGCGAGACAGCGCAGATCAACATGAGCGCGAGCGGGACCAAAGCGGCGTTCTTGAAGCAGCGAGACATTGCGATATCCCCCCAGTAAAGCGCTTTATGGCAAACAATACACAACCAGGAAGTTGGCGCAACAACGGGAGTGGTTGGCGGAGATGGAAGCCCATACCGGCATTACGCTTGCTTCTGGTAGGCGCGGGCTGATGCCGAGATTCGGCACTCGAAACGATTGACCTCCGATGGCAACAGGCAATAGCCTGACGCCGCTGGGAGAGATCGCCATGGGACTATACACCAACTGGCAAGGCAAGGGCCTCAACCACGTCGAAACGCTCTATCAGCGCGGCGAGCGCGAGCTGGCGATGGCGTTCACCCGGATGCTCGGCTGCACGCCGGTCGAAACGCCGCAGGTCAACGAGACCGGCAGCACCTACATCTGTGTCCATCCCGACGACGATGACCGCGACGGAATGAACAACGTGCTTTACCTCTCCGAGATCCGCGCTGCGCAGCACGATCTTGAAGCGCAGCTGAGGCGCACCATCGGCGCCGACGCGGCGCTCGGCGAGGTGGTGAAAGCCTATCGCCACAAGGCCGAGACGCTGCCCTACGGCATTCCCCACTTCGGCCTGCGCTTCCCCAGCTTCGAAAGCATCGAGCCGGTGCTCCAGGCACTGGAGAACTGCACCGATCCGGCGATGCAAGGCCGCTTCACCGTCATGGCGATCCGCCCCGGCGATCCGCAGGCGCTGACCCAGGACCTGGTCCAGGCTTTCGTTTATACCGATATAATTGCGACCGGGCTGTTTTGCCTGGGCCAGGTTATCGAACTGCAAGCGCAGCGCGCGGCGTGAACGCAAGTTTCGATTGCCCTTTCCCGCGAGAGGCTGAATATCCGGCAA
>CAVZHF010000002.1:0-242740 GCA_963775005.1 uncultured Alphaproteobacteria bacterium
TTTTCAATGGCTTAGACAGGATGTAGAGATAGCCGCCTCTCGGCGGGGTCCCAATGGGGCATCAGATCGTGTTGCTTTGTGCGGAGGATGCCCCTTCGCGACTGTCCGCATGAGGGGGAAGTCGACACATGATTGGATACCAAACGGTGGCTTGAGGGTCCTACGCTGGAACCCCGCAGTGATTGTTGTCGAACATTGGATAACGAAATTTGCCAATGATGGCGGTCATGCCATTCTGTCAGCCGACAAGGATTTCCTTAAAGCGCCACCCCAAGTCATGGCTGTTTTCCAGACCGGACTTAAGGTGATATATCTACCGCCCCAATGGCAGAATGCCGATGGGCGGCTACAAGCCGCGCACATTCTTCTTTGGTGGAGGCGGATCGAGCAGGCTGTCGCCACCATGAAGCAGCGAGAGTGTTACAAGCCCCCTTGGAACCTAACCGAGCAGGGCAACATGCAGAAAGTGGAGATCGACTTCCATGGAGCAAGCCGCAAGCTCAAGAAAGCCGCCAGACGCGCAGATTGATCGCTTCAAGGAGACCGCCCGCGCTCTCGAATGCAACGAGGACGAGGAATCGTTCAAGCGGTCGCTGCGGAAGGTGGCGAAGGCGAAACCAAAGCCGGGGAAGCCAAAATGAGCAAGGGCGAGGTTAAGGCTTTGGTGATCGGTGCGCTGATCGCAGGCGTGATTGGTTATTTCCGCCATTTTGATGCCCCGTTGGCGACTTCCTTGATTGCCAGATTAATCGGCAACATGATGGGCGGAGCGTTCCTTTTTTGGGTTATCGCGCGCCTGTATCAGAAGGGCGAAAGGCGCTCATAACCCGCTCTGCGTTTGTCAAGTATACAATCGCCAACGGAATGCGTCAGATTGAGATGGGTGATTTCCAAACCGAGCGCGGCAAGGCTTTGTTCTTCAGTGATCCCCCATCCGTTCTTAGGCCGGGAGCGGACTGGCAGTTTTTGGGTGCCTTTTGTGGAAAAGCTGACATTCACAGATCGCATGCGGTTTGTCGTCTTGCACGACGGAACGATCTTGGAATATCTCTCTACCCGCCCTTGTTCTGACGAAAGTCATTGGCTTGGTTATTGATCTTGTTTGCAACGCGATCGGCTGGCACCATTGCCCGATCACGAGACAGCGCGTGCGTGCTGGGCGACAGGGACAACGACATAGCCAGTCGGAAACTTGGCGCGAGCGTGGCCGCATCGCTGAAGTTCGGCACAGTGTGGCCGGGATTACTGCTCGCCGGGACTGCCTTCGCGCAAGTCGAGGCAGATCCGGCGAAAGGGCAAGAGTCTGGCGGTACGGAGACCAAAGCGAAAGCGAGGTTGTTGTCACCGGCACGCTGGTTCGCGGCATCGCACCGGCCGGCACCAATTTGACTGGCATAACGCGGGATAATGTCCAGGCTTCAGGCGCATCGACGATGGCCCAGCTTCTGCAATCGATCCCGCAACTGGCCTCGTTCAACAGCCTGCAGATCCCTGTCGCAGGCTTCAATCTGGTAACTGCCAACCGCCCGAACCTGCGCAACCTGCCCGGCAATTCGCTCTCCGGGTCTTCGACGACGCTGGTTTTAGTCGATGGGCACCGGATTGTCGGCATGGGCGTCCAGTCGACCAGCCCGGACATCGATATCGTGCCGCCCGGAATGATCGAACGGGTCGAGATCGTCCCTGACGGTGGCTCGTCGATCTATGGTTCGGACGCGGTCGGTGGCGTACTGAATTTCATCACGCGCAAGCGTTTCGATGGCCTCGAACTCGACGCCCGTTATGGTTTCGCTGCAGACTATCGCACCTTTGATGCGAATGCGACGACAGGCCGGACTTGGGCCACCGGCTCGGCCTTCGTCTCCTATAATTACTCGCAGCACGATTCGATCCATGGGCGCGACCGCGACTTCGTCAGGCAGTTTCCGGTAAACTTGGCCGGTATCCCATTCCCGGTGACGGATCTTCGCTGCAGCCCGGGCAATGTCCACCTGATGCCCGCCGGAACCGTCCATGCGCTGCCGTTCGCCAGCGGCACGGCGGTGCGGGACAGCGCGAACCAGTGCGACGCAAGCGATGCCGCGTCGATCTATCCCAGCGAAAATCGTCACTCCGTCATGGCCGGCCTGTCACAGGAACTGGGCGATACGGCCAAGCTCGACCTGCGGGGCTATTTCATGAACCGCTGGGCGTATCAGTCGCAGGGCCCATTCCTCTCGACCCAGTTCCTCGGACCGGCAGCCTTCGGCGTGACGCCAAGTCCGTTCATGGCCGCACACAAGCTGACCACGAGCCCGGCCGAAATCCAGCAAATCAGTTTCGCATGGGGAGGCGACGAGGCGAACAATGCGGATGTCGCGCTCGAAACCTGGGGCATCGCACCTAGTTTGACCGCCGGCCTCGGCGCGGGCTGGCAGTTGCGGGCGGTGGCCAGTTACGGCGAAAGCACGACCAGGTCGCGCACCCGGGCAGTCAACGGCATTGCGCTGCCCAATGCGATCAGGGCCGGCCTGTTCAACCCTTACGATCCCGAGGCAAGCGATCCGGTAGCGCTGGCGGCGGTCGGTAACCTGGAGACTTTCGGGCTTGCCCGGCAGCGGCTGTTCAACGCGCGGCTGGTTGCCGATGGCGGCTTGCTGACCATGCCCGGCGGCGTGGTGAAGCTTGCTGCCGGGGCCGAATACCTTCACGAGCAACTGCAATCGCAAAAGGGCGCGACGGTCCGTGGTTTCGAGGATAGCGGTTATCCCGGCCTGTCGTTGCCCGCCAACCTGCCCGGAAACGCCCTCACGCCTGATTCAGCCGGAGGTCGCGCCCCTGCCGGTTGCGAAGCTGAAACGCGAGGTCAAGGCGGTGTTCGGGGAACTGATGATCCCCGTTTTCGGCAAAACCAATGGCCGGCCGGGAATGGAGGAACTGACGCTTTCCGCATCGGCCCGCTATGACCATTACAGCGATGCCGGCGGCACGTTCAATCCCCGGCTGGGCGTCACTTACCGGCCGCTGGAGTGGATCAGACTGCGCAGCGCGTGGAACAGATCATTCGTCGCGCCGAGCTTGGCCGACAATGCAAGGGCAAATCCGACGACGTTCGTCTGGCTCTCGGGCAATGCCTTCGCGGTGTTCTCGCCGCCGCCCGATCTCGTTGCCAACGGCACCTGGCCGGCCCCCGCCCCCGGCCAGACTTCGCTGGCACTCCTCCAGGGCAGCGTGCCGGGCATCCGGCCGCAGAAGGCGAAGACACTGTCGCTTGGCGCGGATATCGAGCCGCCGTTCGTTCCAGGCCTCAATCTCGGCCTGACCTACTGGAAGATCGATCTCGACGACACGATCGTGTTGCCGCCGTTCACCCATCGCAACTACTGGGCCTATCTGGGGCAGTTGATCACGGTCAATCCGGCGCAGACACAATCGGCGAAGCGCTCGCCATTGCCGACACGATCAACAATACGTCGTGCACGCCGCTGCCCGGTTGCCTTTATGCGATCCTCGATGCGCGCAAGCGAAATTTGGGCAGTTTCAAGCTGGATGGACTGGATTTCGCCGCCGCTTACAACCACGCCACGGGCTTCGGATCGATCGATATCGCAGTTGACGCCGTCTACGAGCTGGGCCGCAAGCAAAGGCCGCTAGCCGGTGCGCCTTACGTCGATTTCCTCGCTGCCAACTTCAGCCGGTTCAAGCTGCGGGCGAGCATGGGCGCACAGATCGGCAAGCTACGCGCGCAGGCGACACTCTACCATACCGCAGGCTACCGGCTGGACCCGCCGGCCGGCCTTGCCCCGCAGCAGACCAGCGTCTCCTCGTTCGATGTCGTGAACCTGTTCTTCAGGTATGACGGTCTTGGCCAAGGCGGGTTAAGGACCTCTCGCTCACGCTGAACATCGACAATCTGTTCGATCAGGAACCACCGGCGTTCCGGCAGAGCACTCTCACCCTGCCCGCCAGCGGCTATGCCAATGGCCAGACACTCGGTCGACTTGTTCAGTTGGGCCTGCATAAGCAATTCTGACCGGAGCCTGCTACCGGCCTCAGCCTCGGCGGTAATCCGGCTTGGTGCCCGATTTGCGCCAGTAATCTTCCAGCCCGGTCCGCTTGAGCAAGGCGGCGTGGCGCGGGTCGCCGCGCAAGGATAAAACTCCTGGCGCGAACAGCAGCCAGGTCGGATGTCGCTCCATCAGTCCCGGCGCGCGATGCGTCGGCCATCGTACCTGCCGCCCAGATAGAAGGCTTCCAGCGCATCGAAAACGCTTGAAGTCGCGCCCAGCTCGGCGAGCATGGGCACCGATCCCTGCACCCTCTGGATATCGCTGGCGATATTCCCGCGGAGTTGGGATACAGTTCGATCGATCCCCTTCCTCGTGACAGAGTGCCTCGGCAACTCCCACATAAAACGTCTGGAATTGCGGCGGAAGCATCGGGGGAAAGTTGCCGGAATCGCGAGCAAAGGTGGCGGCATCGGCATAGCGCTTGCTGCCGATGAAAACGGTGAAAGCGCGAAAGCCACAGGAGCATATGCGCGGGAAAGCGCATGAACCCCGCTTCGATCGAGGTGTCGGCTTCGTATTCGCGCCCTGCATAGTGCTGGGCAACGCTAAGGCGGGCCCATCCGAACGGCAAGCTCGGTTCAACATCCAGCATATGCCGGTAGAAGGCGATCGCTTCCTCGAACCGCCCAACGCTTTCCAACAGCATGCCGAGCGAGCCGACCGAAAGCGGATGGTCGGGATGGCGGTGGACGATAGATCGGAGCCGCTGCTCGTGGTCCAGCCAGCGGCCGAATTCGGGTTCGATCCGGATCAAGGCGAGCTGGCCCTCGGGCTGATGGGGATCGAGCGCCAGGGCGCGCTTTGCCGCCGAAGCGATAAGTCGCGTGGATGTCGGAATGCCGCGCCTCGGCTCGCAATAGCTGATTGCAAGCGCGCCCCAGGCGTCGGCCAAGTTCGGATCGAGCGCCACGGCTTGCTCGAAGTAGCTGATCGCCGCCATCGCATTGCCTGGCGACGCCGACCGGCGCATCAGCATGCCGCGCTCGAACAGTGCGCGCGCGCTCAGGCCCTCGGTCTGTGGCAGCGACTGGTTCCAGCGGGCAAAAGCGAACGCCGCCCCCGCCCCGATCGCGACAACTCCGCCCGCCGCCGCGCGCCGCGTCAATCTTCGTGTCCAGACCGGAGTCTCGGCCGGGAAGGGTGCATCCGGCAGCGGTGTGGGAGCGGGGGCTGGAGCCAGTTCGACGGCGTGTTCGTAAACCAGCCGGAACCCGACCTTGGTGATCGTCTCCAGGCTGGACCGCCCCGCCGCTCAATTCGTCGAGGGCATGGCGCAGCCGAAAGATCACCCGTTTGATCGCGTTGTCGCCGACAATCGTCCCGTCCCAGCACAAATCGATCAAGTCGTCGCGCGAGAGCACTTTGCCCCCGGCTCCGCCGAGCGCGACCAGCACACGCATCACCCGCGGTTCGAGCATTTCGTTGCGTTTGCCGTGCGATGACCCGGCGGGCTGGAGGATCGACGGTCAAGGGACCCAGCTCAAAGCCCTCCGCTTTGCTCAGATCGTGCGCTGCGTGGCGCACAGAGGGGAATGGGCCTGCGTCCATAAGAGCGAGATTATCCCGTTTCGTACAGCTGCGCCAGAACACAACTCGGCTTCCGTGACATAGCACGCGCGCCTTACTGTCCGCCTAACCCATGCCGTCGGTCAGTCCCGATTTTGTCCAGTCGGGGCCCGGATTGCCCGAAAACTCCGAGAAACAACCGCAAGATAACCTCCCGGTAACCGTTTGAGTGCCGCGCGGCGGGCCGGAATGCTTCAGCCTGCGAGCGTCCCGAGGACAATCCACAAGCAAGGAGAAGACCATGAAGAAGGCATTCTTGATCGCCAGCGCGGTTTCGCTGGCGATCCCATCGACCCGGTCCTGGCCGAAGGCGTTCCCGAAAATCCGATCACGCAAACCTCGGGCAACGCTGCTGCGGCCCAGGACCTGCTTACCGAAGGCGAGCCGAATTGCTTCGGTGCCAGGGTCAGTCAGGAGCAAGCGAACCACGGCGATCATGCTACCGGGCAGGAATTGACGACGTTGATCGGCACCATTTTCCGGATTGGCAGCGTCGTCGGCTTTCCCCAGGTCCCCGACTTCCTTTGCCCCGATCCGGGCAACCCCGATCCAGGCACCCCAAGGGCCAATACCGAACCCGGGCCGCACAAGTAGAGTTGGCTCCCCGGAACATACCGGTATTCGGCCAAGCCGCAGAATTCTGGGCGGTGCCTCCAGGCGCCGTCCAGCTTCGGTCCGGTCCCGGACCGAAACCCGCACTTCCGCGCATTTCCAATCACGCCCTGAAATCGACAGGCCGGGCACGATGAACTTCGAATGCGTCGGCAAGCTCATACTCGCCGGCCTGTCCCCGCTGGCAGGCGCGAATATTGTCGCGGCCGGCGAAGCGGCCTCGAGCCAGTCCGCTGCGACAACGCAAGGCATCCCCGCCGATCCGGAGATACCCACGATCCTGGTGATCGGACAGCGGCGAGGCTCCGTTGTCGGGAATTTCGCAACCGAGATCGAATTTTCCGAAAGCGATATCAAGACCTTCCTTGCGCGGAATATCGCACAGATCGTCGAAACCCTGGATATGCAATTGGGCGGCAACGGCGCGGCCAACGCGGGTCCCGTGGTGCTGCTGAACGGCAGGCGGGTGACGGATTTCACCGAATACAGCCGGCTGCCTTCGGAGTTGGTCGAACGCGTCGAGGTTCTGGGCCCCGATGTCGCCGCCCATTTCGGATACCAGCCCAACCGCAAGGTCATCAACATCGTCCTCAAGCCAAATTTCCGGGCGACAACCGTGACTGTTGCCCAGGCACAAGCCACTTCCGGCGGATGGCGGAGATCGGAGGGAGCCGCGAGTTTCGTCCGCATTGCCGGCCCCGCCCGGTTGTCGATCGACGCCGCGATCGCAGGCAACAGCCATTTGACCGAAGCCAAGCGCGGCATCGGCATTCCGCCTGGCGCTCTGGACCGCCTGGCAACCCCGGCCGATCGCGAACTGATCGCCCGCGAACCCGAATTCCGGACCCTGGTTCCGCGCAGCTCCGGGGCGGAGGCCGGTGCGAGTTACACCAGGCCGCTGTCAGGCCCGACTACAATGACGCTGAGCGGGCGATTTAGCACGGAGACCAAGACCAGCCGGCTGGGTCTGGCATCGGTCGATCTGGTGGTTCCCCCTGACAACCCCTATGCAACAAGTCCGGATGCCCGTTTCCCAATTCGGCGATTGATTGGAGAGTATTCCCCGCTTGAGCGGACAAGCCGCATTCGCACAGCCACCGCCAGCCTGGCGCTGGACGGCGAACTGGCCCGCCTGACATGGTCGATCTCCGCAAAATGGAGTTGCTTTCAGGCCGAAACAGTTACCGGCGGCGATCCGGATCCCGCGCCGGTACAGCAGGCGATCGACGCTGGCGAAACCGGGCTCGATCCGTTCGGCCCCTTGCCGCTGCGCCTTCTGCGGCTCGATCGGAGCCAGACCGCCCGCTTTCGCAGCGACAGAACCGACCTCGCCGCGTCGGCCCAAGGACCGGTCATCGACCTTCCGGCTGGCGCCCTTACAGCGAATTTCAACGTAAGCGCCGCAGCCAACCGGATTGCCTCCGTGGTCGAAGTGGGCGGCAGCGAGAGCAGTGCGCGGCTATCGCGAAACAGCTTTGTGGCATCCGCCGGGTTCAATCTGCCCCTTGCAAGCCACAAGGCGGGGGTGATCGGAGCGCTTGGCGACCTGTCCGCCAATGCCAGACTGGAGGTACAGAACCACTCCGATTTCGGTTGGCTCACCGCCCTCTCATATGGCCTGACATGGCAGCCGCATAAACGCACGACCGTGCGCCTGTCGTTCATCGACGATCGTTCGGCACCGTCCATGCCGCTGCTGGGAAATCCGCAGACGCTGACTCCCGGGCGACGGATCCATGATTTTCTGAGCAGCAACGATGTTGAGATTTTGCTGATCGAAGACGGCAACCGCGATCTGCGTGCAGAGCACCGAAGATCGTTCGAAGCGGCCTTCAATCATCGGCTGCTGACCGGCAAGCGCAATATATCGATCAGCTTGGAATATCGCGATGTGTCGGTGCGGGACCGAATTGGATCGGTATCGGGTGCGGCCGCCAACTTCCAGACCACGTTCCCTGAACGGTACCTTCGCAATGCGGACGGGCGGCTGGTCGGCATAGACGCCCGGCCGTTCAATTTTGCCCGCGAAGAAATCAGGCAGTTGCGCTGGGGCGTACAGCTTTCGCTTCCGCTGGGAAAACCGCGCTCGAGCGGTACTCCCGTCCAGTTAACCAGTCCCGTGGGCGCAACTTCCCGGATGATCGGCTCGCTGTCTCATAGCTGGCAACTGCGTAACAGGGTGACTCTGCGCGAGGGTGCGCCGCAACTCGATCTCAACGGTAAGGATGTTTTCGGCTATCCGGGCAACTGGCCGAGGCACGATGTCCAGTTTCAATTAGGGTTCTTCAGCGGAGGCATCGGCGCAACAGCGACAGCACATTGGCGTAGCGAGAGCCGGCTGATTGACCGGGCAGATGTACCGCTGGCGGGATCGAGAACTCTTTCATTCTCGGATGTTCTGCTGGCCGGATTGGTCGTCAATTTCGAGCTTGGCGAACTCAAGGCGTTCCGCGAAGGCCGGAATTGGTTCAAGGGTGCGGCCTTGAGCCTGAGTGTCAAGAATATCCTGAACGAACGGCTGGCTGTCCGCGACGGCAACGGACGGACCTTGTTCAGTTACCAGCCGGCCTACTTCGATCCTGCCGGACGCACATTCGCCATCGGGCTGCGCAAACAGTTCTGACCTTTCCCCAACCGGCAGGGCAGTGAGCACGCTTTCAAGCCCATGAGCTCGCTAGTTGAACCGCTTGTATGGAGCACGGAGCAGACGTGAGCGTGACGTGCCTCAAGGACCGCCCGGCCGCTAGAACCGAGGTCCAAGCACAGGCCCCGTACCAACGACCGAGTGACAGCCTTTAGGTTTTTCAGTCTAACGCAATTTCGTGCTCCAAGTGGGGTCCCAACGGGGCATCAGGAGCGGACAATTGCCTGCTACGGGTTGCAACAGCCTGCGTCAGGCTGCAAAGGCTAACGTCGTGAAATTCTGCCATCCGTGCGACGAGTTGCGACGGATAACGGCAGAGTGCTAAGAGTCATGGGCCAGTTTGTAATCAGGGGGTCACGAGTTCGAATCCTGTAGCCGGCACCATTCCCGAACACCCCCCGCGAGTTGCGCCCCCCGGACCTGGCGGTCTATGGTTTCGCGGCAAACAATACAACTCCACGGGAGAAGAGGCATGAGCGATACCCTGCTCGCCGGCGCGCGCTTTATCGGACAGCGCGTCGCCGGAAAGAAGACGCCAGGCTGCTCACCGGTCACGGCACTTACGTCGACGACGTGATCCTGCCCGGCATGCTGCACGCCGCTTTCGTGCGCAGTTCGGTGGCGCGCGGCACGATCGTCTCGCTGGATTGCACGCGGCGCAGGCGATGCCCGGCGTGCGCGCGGTCTTTACCGCGAGCGGACCTCGCGCCGCTCGGCATCAAGTTCACCAACGGCCACCCGGTGGAAGGCATGCCGCAGGATCCGGTGCCGGTGCTGGCGGACGGACACGTCGCGCATGTCGGCGATCCGATCGCCATCGTCGTCGCCGAAAGCCGCTCACTGGCCGAGGACGCCGCCAATTCGTGTCCGTGTCAATCGACGAGGAAACGCCGGTCGTCTCGATTGCCGACGCGCGCAGCGGGCCGCCGGTGCACCCTGGCGCCGCAAGCAACGTCGCCACCGAAATGGTCATGCCGCCCGACCCGGAGATCCTCAAGGCGCTGGCCGAAGCGCCGCAGTCGGTCGAGGCGACGATCCTGCACCAGCGCATCGCCCATTGCGCCATGGAGAACCGCGGCGTTGTCGCCGTCCCGGCAGAGGTTCGGGCGAACTGCTGGTCCATATCGGCACGCAAAGCCCCAAGCAGTGCGCGCAATATGTCGGCATGGCGTTCGGCCTGCCGCTGTCCAAGGTTCGCGTCCGTGTCGCCAAGGACGTCGGCGGCGCTTTCGGGCTCAAGTCGCGGCCCTGGCGCGAGGAAATGGCGGCGATCGCCGCGGCGCTTGCTGATCGGCCGCCCGGTCAAATGGATCGAGGACCGTTACGAGAACCTGGTTTCGGCCAACCAGGCGCGCGAGCAGGAATGCACGATCCGCGCCGCTTTCGACGCCGAAGGCAAGATGCTCGCCAGCCACGTCGACTATGCGCTCAACAACGGCGCCTATCCGCATTTCGCCGATGCCGAAGCCGCCGCGATGATGTTCGTCTGGGCGGCCTACAAGATGCCGCAGGCTCGGCTTCGATGCGAAAGGGACTCTACACCAACACCACCGGCCTAGCCGCCTATCGCGGCCCCTGGGCGATGGAATCGCTCGCGCGCGAAGTGCTGATCGACATGGCCGCGCGGCAGATGGGCATGGATCCGATCGAGCTGAGGCGGCGGAACCTCGTCACCCGGGCCGACCAGCCGCACACCACGACCATGGGCCTCCAGCTGGCCGACGTCACCCCCGCCGAATGCATGGAGAAGCTGCTGAGCGAGTTCGATGTCGCCGCGTTCCGCGCCGAGCAGGCGGCGGCGCGCGAGGAGGGCCGCTATCTCGGCCTTGGCGTCTGCGCCTATATCGAGCCGACCGCGACCGGCATGTTCCCGCCAATGGCCACCGAAGGCGCGCTGGTGCGGGTGGAGACTCGACGGGCGCGTCACCGCCGCGATGGGCACCCACTCGCAGGGCCAGGGCACCGCGACGACCATGGCGCAGAGTCATCGCCGACCGGCTCGGCGTGCGTTACGAGGACGTCACCGTTTCGAGGACAATTCCGCCGGAGCCGGCTATGGCGCCGGCTCGGGCGGCAGCCGCCAGGGCGTGATCGGCGGCGCGGTCGCGATGGGCGCGGCGGAACGCCTGCGCGACAAGATCAAGGAGCTGGCCGCGCACCTGTTCAACGCCAGCGCCGACGCCGTCAGCATCGAGGACGGCATGGTCAAGATCGCCGGCGCGCCGGAAATGACGCGCAGCCTCAGCGGACATCGCCAAGATCGCCTATGGCGAGCCGATGCGGCTGCCCCCGGGCATGGACCCGGGGCTCGAAGCGCAGTTCCGCTACAATCCGCCGCCGATGACTTTCGCCAGCGCATCGCACGCCTGCGTCGTCGAAGTCGATATCGAGACCGGATTCGTGCAAAGTGCTGCGCTGGATCTGCAGCGAGGACTGCGGCGTGGTGATCAATCCCGGCATCGTCGAGGGCCAGATCGCCGGCGGAATCGCCCAGGCGATCGGCATGGTGCTGCTCGAGGAAATGCCGTTCGACGCAAACGGCGCGCCAACGGCGGTAACCTTCAAGGACTACCTGCTGCCGCAAATCTCCGACGTGCCCGATTTCGAATACACCCACATCGTCACGCCGTCGGCCAGCAAAGGCGGCTTTCGCGGCGTCGGCGAGGGCGGCGCGATCATCGGGCCGCCGACCCTGCTCAACGCGATCCACGATGCCCTGGCGCCGTTCGGCGTCACATGCTTCGACCTGCCGCTGACGCCGTCAAAGATCCTCGCCGCAATCGAGAGGGCGCGGGTATCCTAGGCTGGAACCGGTTCGAGATCGAACTCGAGCGGCAAGCCCCTCAGCCCCCAGGTGCCGGGAAACGGCCGGTAGCCGAGCGGCCCGGTGCTGCGCGGATTGCGCAGGCGCTGGGCGATCAGGTGCAGCCCTTCGTGGATCTGCGCGCGGGCGATGTATTGGCCAAGGCAGATATGCGCGCCGAGGCCGAAGCCGATGTGGCTGTTGCTACGGTCCCGCTCCGGATCGAAGCTGTCGGCGTCATCGGCATAGCGCGGATCGTGCGTGGCGACGCGAGAGCGGGAACCAGACGATGGCGTCCTTTTCCAGCACCACATCGCGATAGACGACGTCCTCGCCGCATGATCCGCTGGGACGAAGTCGTGCTGTGAATGCGGAAGCTTTCCTCGACCACCTTGCGGGCGAATGCGTGATCCTCGCCGCAGCGCCGGTAGAGATCTGGCCGGTCGAGCAGCAGCCACATGGTCAGCGTCAGCATGTTCTTGGACGTGTCGTAGCCGGCGACGAACAGGAAGATGAGGATGTCGGCCAATTCGCGGTCGGTCAGCCCGCCCCCGCTCTGCGTTTCCAGCAGCAGATCGAGCAAATCCGTGCTCATCGCTCGCCCGCTTGCCGGCCCGGCGATCGGCAATCAGGCCATCGACGAACTCCTCCATCGTGACGACGCCCTGCTGCATCGCCGGCAGCCAGCGCTTGTCCATGCTGGTCGAAAGCCCGATCGCCTCCATCGCCGAGCGCAGGCCGGGAATGACCGATGGGTCGGCCCCGATCAGCCGGCACATCACGGTGATCGGAAAGAACGACGCGAACTCCTCGAAATCGAAGGCACGCCTGGGCGCCCATTCGTCGAGCAGCTCCGCAATGACCTGCTGCATCAGCGGACGATGCAGATTGGCCTGGCGGGGGGTGAACGATGAGGCCAGGACATCGCGGATGTGCTTGTGCGCTGCGCCGGTCTGGTTGAGCATGTGGCGCTGCTGGAAATTGCCCCAGCGCGTGCCCTTGGCCTCCATGATCTCGACGATGTTGTCATAGAGCATGCCCATCTTCGCCTCCATGGCGAAGAGATCGCGCATCGCCTGGTAATCGGTCACCACATAGCCGAGCGTCCAGCGCGCCAGCCAGGGATGCTGCGCGCGCGCCGTGGCGAAATGCGGGAACGGATCCATGGCGAAAGCGTCTTCGTCCATCGTCAGATAGGGAAGATCGAGTGTCGCACCTTGTTGCATCGTTTGCTCTCCCAAGCGGCCCAGCGGCTCAATCCGGCAAGCGTAAGCCATTTCTCGCGATTCCAGAACAGGTCTTGGTACTTGCGACCCGCCTCACCAGAAATTCTTAACCAAATCGATTAGGCATCGCTGTCCACCATGCTCCTGCACCTCGGTTTGATGAAAATATCCGAGAAAGCGGGCCATGAACAAGCTCCGCGTCATTCTCGCTCTCGCAACCATTGCTGGCGGCCAGACTTCCGCCTTCGCGCCGGCTCATGCCGCCATCGGGCTGGCGTTCACGCCGGGCACCATGGCGCTTGCCGCGACGGGTTTGCCGTCACGCTGCGAGTCCGTGGCGCAACCGGCGTTCGGCCCGGCATTGGGCAATGCCGCCACGGTCGATCCCGGCAGCATGAGCAAATCGCAAGCGATTCTCGGAGGTCAGGTCAGCAAGCTCGACCTGATCATGCGCCAGCAAGCCGGAAACCCGGTCCGAAGCACTCGCTGCGACGCCGGCGCCGCTTCCCGGCGCGGAGCTGGCGGCGGCGGCCCCGCTCCCCGGAGCAACCTTGGCGCCCAGCGCGGGCGGCGCCGACTGCCAGCGCTTCGTCTTGCCACAGCCCACGGCTCTGGCATTCCAGCCGGGCTTGCGGACAATGCCCCTGGCGACGGACGATTTCCTCGCCAGCAAGCGGTTGCCGGTGAAAAGAACCGCCTTCGACGCCGCCTGGAACCGGGTGCGGCGCAGCGGCGTTTCACGCCGGTTTGCCGCTGCCCTGGTGCGCGACATGCCCGGTCCGGCCAGTTCGGCGACGCTCCAGGCGGTCAACAGCTGGACCAATGCGCATGTGCGCTATGTCGAGGACAGCGCGGAATTCGGCAAGGCCGACTTCTGGGCCGAGGCCAACCGCGACGCTGCGGCGGCGGGAGGGCGATTGCGAGGACATCGCCATCGCCAAGATGCAGCTGCTTGCCGCGCTCGGGATCGCGCAGTCGGACATGTATCTGACGATCGCCCGGGATCTCGTGCGCAACTCCGACCACGCTTTGCTCGTCGTAAGCCTCGATGGCCGCAACTGGCTGCTCGACAATGCGACGAACGAAGTTCTCGATGCGAGCCAGAGCTACGATTACCGGCCGATCCTGTCGTTCAGCGGCTCGAACAAAGTGGCTGCACGGTTACCAGACAGCCGCCCTCACCGCTCGGTAAGCGCCTCGTCGAAAGCGCGCAGCACGGGCTTGAGCAGATAGGCCAGCACGCTCTTGCTGCCGGTGATGATCTCGACGTCGCAGATCATGCCCGGCATGATCGGCAGCTTCTTGCCGTTCTTGACCAGGAAGGCGCCGTCGGTTTCGACGTTACGCTGTAATAGGCCTGCCGCTCGACTTCGTCATAGATGCTGTCGGCGCTGATATTGCGCACCCGGCCGGATAGTCCGCCATAGATCGAGAAGTCGTAAGCCGTGACTTTAACGTTTGCCCGGTCGCCGACCTTGATGAAGGCGATGTCCTTCGGCTCGACCCGGGCCTCGACCAGCAGCTTTTCGCCGATCGGCACGATCTGCATCAGCTGCTCGCCTGCGTTGACGAAGCCCCCGACCGTGGTGACCTTGACATCGTTGACGTAGCCGGTCGACCGGCGCGCGCAATTCGTTGCGTTCGAGCCGGGCCGAAGCGCCCTTGATCGTCTCGGTATTGACCGCGATCTTGGTGGCGACTTCGCTGCGTTCGTTGAGCGCCTGCTGGCGGAAATCGAACTGCGCCTGACTGAGCTGGGCCTGGGCCTCGCTGATCGCGGCGGCGGCGCGGCCGATGCCTTGCCGGGCCGCGGCCAGACGACCTTGCACATCGACCAGTTCGCGCTGCGCGGTCAGCAATTCGGTTTGCGGCACGATGCCCTTGGCGGCGAGCGGCGCCAGCATGTTGACTTGCTCCTGCGCCAGCCGGGCGCTGTTTTCGAGCGAAGCCACTGTCGCCTGGCCTTCCTGACAGATCGCGCCGGCGCTGTTCGATCGCGGCCGAAAGCGCGTTCTCCCGGCTCTGGGCCGTGGCGCGGCGCACGACCGCCAGTTGCCGTTCCTCGGCACAGGCGGTGCCCTCCGCGCAGCCCCCGGCCGACACCGGTTCCTTCGCTCTGAGCCGCACCGCCCGCGCCTCCAGCCGCTGGTTCTCCGCCTCCAGCTGGCCGAGCGCCGACGAGGACTGGGAATCGTCGAGTCGCACCAGCAGGTCGCCCTTGCTTGACCAGCTGGCCGGGCCGGACCAGGATTTCGCGTGACCGTCGCCGGCGCCGCGGCCTGGACGAGCTGCGCCTTGCTGGTGGGAATCACCTTGCCCATGCCGCGCGTGACTTCGTCAGCTTGGCGAACGCACGACCAGACAAGCAGATGGCAATGCCGGCGGCGCAAATGACGATCAGCCGCCGGTTGGCGTCCCAGCCGCGCCAGCCGCCGCGTGATGCATGCACGGAGATTCCGCTCACGGTTGTTCCGCTGCCAGTTCTGGCGCGGCCGCCGCATGGCTTCCGGCGGCACTCGGCCAGCTTCTCGGCGCCCGTCGGCGTCTCCAGCGCCGCGCGATAGCGGTCGAGCTGGCTTCGGTCGGATCGGGGATGTTGAGCCGCCAGGTCTTGGTCATGTCGAGCCTGCCGCCGACGTCGGCCGGAGCATGACGATCGGTAACGCTCGGCGCGACCGTCAGGCCCGCGGTAAATCGAGCGTCCAGTCAGATCCCGGCATGCATCGCGCCAGACTCAGTCCGCCCGCATTGCAAGGCGGCATAGTTGAGCAGCGGAATTTGCTCGGCACCGGCTGTAGCGCGCCGTTAAAGAGCGATGGCCCTGCCCCAGCTGCCCGTTGAAGCGATAGAAAATATGGCGGCCGAGCTGCTCGATCTTGGCGAGCTCGAACGCCCATTTCGGCAGCACATAGTCGGCGTGATAATGCGTCGCCGTACCGACGCTTGGCTCGACATAGCCGGCCAGCGCGGCCCGCGCGACAGCCTCGGCCTCGCGCCAGCGCACGGCCATCGGCGTGCGCAGCAGCGAGCCGTCGCAAGTGAAGCTGAACTGGCAGCCGGTGCGCCGCTCGCGATCCCTGATAGACCACGCCGCAAACGCTCTTGGGATAGGCCGGATGGCGCATGCGGTTGAGAATCACCTGGGCGACCGCCTGGCGGCCCTGCATCGGCTCGTTGGCGGCCTCATAATAGACTGCCTGCGTCAGGCATCTCAGCGCGGTGGCGTAAGTGTTCGCTCGGCATTGGCGAGCAGAAACTGGCCGTGCCTGTTCGAGCGGCAGCCCCGATACCGGAATGGCGGCATTGCGCTCTGCGGCGGCCTCGCCCTGCGACGACGATCTGCGCCTTGTCGTCGACCGTCATCGCCTCGATCTGCGCGCACCTGCTCGGCCGACTGGCGAACGGCCGGCTCGTTCTTTCGCCGAACAGCGATGCCAACTTGCCGGAAATCGCACCGCCGCCGGCGATCAGGGCGCCAGCGAGGCCGATTGCCAGCATCACGCCGGATGCCTTCAGATTTCCAGCCGCGGCAGCCAGGTCGCCGGCTGCGGATCGGGGGCCTGGGCAAGTGTGCCGAGATCGAGGATGGTCTGCTTGTTGCCATGGCTATGGTTTCATCCCGCTGCCCGCCGAAGCGACGACCTGATCGTCCCGAGGACCATCCGCCACGATCCGCCCGTTGTCGAGCACGATCAGGCGGTTGCAGACGGCTGAAAAGCGCCGGACGGTGGGTGGAAATAAGCAATGTCTGCTCGGGTGTCAGAGATTGGGACAGTCGCTCGACAAAGAGTTTCTCGGTCTGGCTGTCCATCGCGCCGGTCGGCTCGTCGAGGATACAGCAGCTTGGCCGGAGTCGACCAGCGCGCGCGCCAGCGACAGGAACGAGCGCTGGCCGCCGGAAAGCCGCGTTGCCGCTTCGCCCACCGGCCGGTCGAAACCGCCGGCATCCTGCGAAAGGAACTGGTCGGCGCCGACATGCGCGCAACGCCGCGATCAGATCCGCGTCGCCGACAACGCCCGCACCCGAGCACGAGATTATCCTTGATCGTTCCGCTGAACAGCGCCGGCATCCTGCCCGACGAAGCGGAAAGTTGCCGCGCAGGTCCTGCGGCCGGTACTGGCGGCTGTCGATCCCGTCGATCAGCATGGCGCCGCCGGTCGGCTCGATAGAGCCCGCAGATGATACGCGCCCAGCGTCGACTTGCCCGAGGCGACCCGGCCGATAATCGCGATCCGATCTCCCGGCCTGATCGTCAGGTTGATGCCGGCGAGCGACGGCACGGCCGCCTCGGGATAAGTGAATTCGAGAGTTCTCGAGCTTGATATTGCGCCGAGCGCACTTCGGGCGTGAGCGAGGCGCTGCCCATGCCGGCGCTCGTCGGTCTCCTCCCACAGCGGCTGGAGCGAATCCAGCGTCTGGCGGGCCTGCTGGCCGCGGGTCAGCAGGAAGGCGAGCTGCGCCGACCGGCGCCAGCGAACGCGACGACAGCATGACGATGGCGATGATCGCGCCCATGGTGATCTTGCCGGCATCGAACAGGTAATAGCCGCCAACGACCAGCGCGATGCTCGAACTTGCTGAAAGGTCGAGGCCAGGCTCACGGCCGAGGCGCTGATTTCGCGCAGGCGTTCGCTGCGACTGTGCGCTCATTCGCCAGCTGCCGCCAGCGGCCCAGCATGGTGCCTTCGCCGGCAATGCTCTTGAGCGTTTCGATGCCGGCGATCAATTCGACCAGCAGCGTCTGCTGCAAGCCATGATCCGCCTGCGCCTCTTTCGCCGCGCGCACGACCTTGCGCTGCAGCCTGCAGGCCCAGCACCGCCATGACCGCGATCGCCACCAGCGGAACCAGCGCGAGCCATCCGGCGATGATAGGCGATCAGCGCCACGAACAGCACCAGGAAGCACAGATCGACGATGAGGACGATCGTGGTCGACGCGAAGAAATCGCGCACGATCGAGAATTCGGAAACCCGGGCGACAAGGTTGCCGGTGTGCCCCTTGCGCTCGGCCAGCGGCGCCGCGAGGATCTTGGAGTAGATCTTCTGCGACAGCTTCATGTCGAGATCGCGGCCGATGTTGGTCGAGCACATTGGTGCGTGCGTTGCGCAAGCGCGTAATCGATCGCAAAGGCGACGCAGACGCCAACCGCCAGAACCCAGAGCGTCGACTGCGCCCGGTTGGGAATGACCCGGTCATAGACGTTCATCGAGAACAGCGGCAGCGCCAGGGCAAGCAGATTGATCAGCAGCGAAGCCGACCAGCACCGGCCAGAACTGGCCGCGCAACTTGTTAAGCTCGCTCCAGAACCAGTGCGCCGCGCGCCTGAGTTTCCCACGGCTGGCCGGCCTCGCGCAAGGCGGTAGGATCGCCGAACACCGTGGCCAGCCAGCCCGAATAGCCGGCCTCGATCCCGTCCAGCGGTTCCCATTGCGGTGGCGCCAGTCGCGGCCGCCAGACCAGCAGATCGCCGTCGCTGCATTCATGGACGACGACAACGCCTTCCCCCGCCAGCGCGACGATGGCCGGATAGGCTCTGGCCTGGCGCGGCAGCTTGGCCGGCCGCGACACGGCTCGCAGTTGAGACCGAGCAATTCGAGCGCCGGTTCGGCCTGGTGCAGCGGCAGACGCCCTTCGCCATCGCGAGCGAGGCCCGAGAACATCGAAGGCGCGAAAGACACGCCCAAGCGCTCGGCCAATTGGCCGATGCACGCCAGCAGCGGATCTGTCGCGCGTAGCTCGGAAATCGGCCCTTCGGCCATACTTAGACTACCTTCAATAAACTCGGCCTCGCCTTACCGCCTATGTTCGGCAGCGTTCTGCAGTTCGAGCTCGGCGGGCTTGGGCGGTCCGTAATTGAACCGCTCCGCGTTCCTTCTCGCCCGCGCCGGCTCCCGGCGCGACATTCATCGCCGTCAGGAACCGGTTGGTCGCCGCCAGCGTCTGATAGCGCGCGAAAATCTCGCGAGAACCGCGCGGTCTCCAGCCGGACCTGCACGTTATAGCGCGTATTCTGCGCATCGAGCACGTCGAGCAGCGAGCGCCGGCCGACGTTGAACTGGCTGCGATAGGACAGCAGCAGATCGTCGCTGACCCGGCTTTGCTTGGCCAGTTCCTCGCTGATCCGGGTCTGCGTGCGCTGAGCGTGGTCCAGGCAATGCGGACGTCCTCTTCCGCCTGCCGCTGACCAGCTCATAGAGGCGATAGCGCGCCTGGCTCGCCCGGCGCACCATCTCCTGATACTTGGCGCGGTTGATGCCGCCATCGAAGACGTTCCAGCGCAGGAAGACGCTGGCCTGAACATCCTTGGTCGTGCCGCGGAAGCCGTCGATATCCTCGCCGATGCGGCCGACCGCCGATCGACGCCGATGCGCGGATAGAGATCGCCCTTGGCGCTATCGGCCAGCGCATGGGCGGCATCGACATCGGCCTGCGGCTTCGCGAACCTTCGGATTGTCGGTCCGGGCAAGCCCGACCGCCTCGTCAATCGACGCCGGCATGTTTTCGGCCAGCGTCGGGGGCAGCTGGACCTGCGAAATGTCGAGACCGGTCAGCCGGCGCAGCGATGATCTTCGCTTCCTCGAGGCTCTGCTCGGCTTCCGCCTGACGGACGAGCGCCGCCTGCAGGCGTTCCTGCGCCTGCTGCTGATCGGCGATCGAGATCGAGCCCTGCTGCACGCCGGTCGCCAAGGTCGCTCACCAGCGACTGGTGGAAGCCGACATTGTCCTGGCTTGCCGCGACAATGCGCTGCTGCAGCAGCATGTCGAGATACTGCCGCGCGACCTGCAGCGCGACGAATTCCGAACGCTCGACCACCCGCAGCGAAGCGCCATCGACGCGCGAAGCCTGCCGCAGCAATTCGCCGCGGCGCCGGCCGAAGTCGAGCGCCACCCATTCGGCGCGCGCCTGCGCTTCGAGCGGATAGAGCGTCCTGATCGGCGATGCCGAGCGTACGCCGGGTCGTGTTGTCCAGGCGCCGGATGCCCGCCGATCGCTTCGAGATCGACCCGGGGCGCATAGAGGCCCTGGGCCTGCTTGCGCTCGATCTGGATCGCCTCCTTGTTGTACTGGGCCTGGGCGATTTCCGGATTGGAATTCACCGCGACCGTGACTGCTTCCTGCAGGCTGACAGCCTCACCGGTCGATTGCGCGATCGCGACCTGCGCCGATCCGGCCAGCAGCGCCGCGATGCTAGTGACGAAAATTTTGTGTTCAGCATGACGATTACCCCAACTCGCTCACTTGACCGTGATTTCGACGCGGCGGTTCTGCAATTCGCGCACGCCATCGGCTGTCGGCACGCGCAATTTGGTTTCCCCGAAGCCCTGTGTCGAAACCGTGGAGTTCAGGAACGCCTTGCGACGAGATAGGCCCGCACCGCGTCGGCGCGCCGCTCCGACAAGGCACCGGTTGTAGGCGTCCGTCCCCGAACGGTCGGTGTAACCATCGAGCGTCACCGCCGGATTGCCGCAATCGCGCAGCGTCGTGATCGTCGCGTCGAGCGTCGTCGCCGCTTCGGCGGTGATGTCCGACCTGTCCCAGTCGAAGAACACGATCATAGGGCACCTTGTTGCAGGCGACCGGCAGGCGGCGGAGGCGGCGGCGGTGGCGGCGGCCTTGCAACTGCATGCGGCGATAGGCGTCGTCGCACTTGCCGATGCTCACCGGATCCTTGGTGCCGCTCTTGAGGAAGCCGAGCGCGATGCCGCACTGCGCCTTGGCCTGCGAAGCCCAGAGGAAGCGCGGATTGTCGGCCGACACGATGCTCTTGTCGAGCGTCAGCGCCAGCGCTTCGTCGTAGCGCTTGCCGATCTCGCCGCGGAGCGAATTGTTGTCCAGCCCCATCAGCTCGTCGGGCGCCGCTTGCGCCGCGGCAACCGCGGGCAACGACGCAGCCGCCAGCGCTCCGATAAGCGCTGGACGGAAACGAATTCCAAACATTTCAGGTCCCCTTTACAAATTTTTGTCTCGTGTTCTCCTAGGCCGCCGCCATGGCGTTGGCCTCATCCATGATCTGGCCCAGATCCAGCGGCATACCCCCGTACCCGTGATCGGAGCCTACCTCGTTCTCCAGCATCCCAAGCAAAGCCCCGTCGCTGGCCGCGCCATGGGCGCCGCCTTCTTCGGAGCCGCCGGACGAACCGAGGCTGTTCACCAGATTGTCGATAAAGCCGCTGGCATCGGCCTCGTTCAGCGCTTCAAGCACCGCCGGCAGATGAGCGGCCTGCTGTTCCGGCCCGGCGTCGTTCGCCGCCAGGGTTCCGAGCGACAGCAGTGCATCCATGGTAGTGCCGCCGCCCGAGACCGCGAAGCTCGCATCGGCAGCCAGGCCGATGGTGCCATCCGACCAGGTAAAGCTGGTTTGGCCATGCACCGTTACGTCGCCGTCGGCGGCGAAATAGCTCTTGCCGTCCGAGGTCAGGTCGATGCTCTTGATGCCGAGCTCGGCAAGGGTGTGGAATTCGCCGGAATCGTTCACACCATCGCTGTCCGCGTCCTGCCAGACGCCGAACTTGGCGAACTCGGCGTCGTTGGCGTCAAGCAAGCCGTCGTGGTTGCTGTCGTACTTGGCGGCAAGACCCTCCAGGTCGGTCTGGCCATTGCCCCCGAACACGAATTCCTTCGCGCTATCGATCCTGCCGTCGCCGTCGAGGTCGATCCCCAGGATGCCGTCGTCGTTGCCAGCCCATGCTGTCTTGGCGAGCGAGCCATTCCCGATGTAGTCGAACATCACGCCCGCGGCCTGCGACAGGAAATTGAAGCCGTTGGCCTTGAGATCGATCACGATCGGAGCGGCCGGCGTGAAAGGCACAAGCCCGTTGGCTACCCGGACAGTGAAGTTGTCCGTTGCGGTTCGATCGCCATCGCCGTCGGTTAAATTCAATGTGAATGGAATGGTGACATCGATATTGGCCGTCGTGACGCCCGCATCGATGATCTGAAACTTTCCATTACCGTCCTGTACATAGAAAGTCACGTAATCCAGGAACTTGCCTGAGGGCGCATCGATCTGCATACCCGTTGCGCTGGTCAACTGGGCACCGGTAATCTGCGTTATCGCGCTCGCTCCCGCTGGGGAACTATCGGCGTTCTCGTAAGTCGCCTGGTAATAGACGATGTCGCCCGAGTCGAAATTCGGGAACTTGTAGGTCGCGAAAGTGACCAGCTGACCGAACGGGTTTCCGCCTGGCGGCACGGCGGTGCCAAAGGCGTCGGCATCGTGGAAATCGGTGATAATGATTTCGCCGGTATCATCGGGATACGAATTGAAGTTGTTGTTCGAATACCCCCAACCGGCGGTCGAGCCGTTCACCCCGTTGCCATCGGCGGCCCAGGTCGCGGTATTGAACGCGGTCGCGGAACTTGTCGCGCTGGTGTTGTAGCCGATCAGGACCGTGATGTTCTGAACCGGCGTTCCTCCGGTCAGCAACTGCTGGGTGGTCGGACCGGCGCCGAAGCTGAGCGATCCGCCGATCGAAGTCCTGACCGATGTCAGATCGAGGGGCGTAACGAGATCGAAAAACATATTGTCCCGAAGGCGCCGCCGCCGGGTCTGACCGTCAATGTAAATGCGATCGTATCGCCGCCCGCCCCGCTCTGGAAGCCAGGCGTGCCGTTGTTGTCGGCATAGGCAGTGAGGACATTTGCATTCTGCACCGCGCTAAGCGTCACGCCGCCTACCTTCAGCTGCGAGACGTTGGCCGTGATCGTCATCGCCGTCCCCGGCCCGTCGGCGCCGGGTGCGAAATGCAGCGTACCGGTTGCCACCGAAGCTAGGCCGGTATTGTTGTCGGTTTGCTGGTCCTGGACGAGCGCACCGAAGAAGCTCGGCCCATCGTCCTCGAACCGGATCTGGCCCGAGATGTCCGCCGCCGCCGAGGTCGTCGTGTCGCCGTCGCTGTCGGTCCGCGCCACCGTCACGCCAAGGCTGCCCGCCGCCAGCGGCACGCCTTCGTCGTAGCTGTTGAACCCGTTCGCCGCGGTCGCCTGGTTGGGATGCTGCAGCGACAGGTACTGTTCCACCGTCACCACGCCCGTCGAGGCATCGATGCTGATCGCGAACGCCGCCTTGCCGCTGAACGCCCCGGCCTGGACCACGCCGACAACCACCCCGCTCGGATCCTTGACCAGGCTGATCGCCGAGCCATCGGTCACACTGAGGCCCGAGACCGCATTGCTCACGGTGAGCGCATAGACCAGCGAGTTGCTCGCCGCCGCGCCGTCCGCGCCAAAAGCACCGCCCGCGTTCACCACCGCCCCGCCGGTCACCACCCGCGAGATGTAGCCCGTGCCGGATACGTCCGGGCTGTTGGGCACGTCGGGATCGTCGCCCTTGACCGCAACCGTCGTGATCGTCGACGCCGTCGTCGTGCTCGACGTCTCGTCGAGCACCGCCGTCACCGTCGTGCTCGCCGTCGCCGTTGCCGTCGGGGTATCGTCGTTGACCCTGATGTTGAGCGTGCCGGTCGCCGTCTGGTTGTCGGCGTCCTTCACCTGATAGGTAATCGCGAAGTCCTGGTTGTTCTCGATGTTGTCGTCCGGCCCGCTATTGTCCGCCGCATGCGCGATCGGTGCGTTCTGCACCACCGTATAGGCGCCCGTCGCCGGGTTGGTCAGCGTCACCGTCACCACCAGCGTGCCGGTGGCAACCGTGCCCTGGTAGATCTTCAGAACATTGGCCGTCGCCGTGTCGTAGGCAAAACCCGTCGGCGCCGCTCCGGGAGCCGGAAAGCTGTAAGTCAGCGGCGCGTCGCCCTGGCTCGGGTCGGGCAGCGGCAAGGCCGGCAGCAGCAACGCAAGATCGCCCGGTCCACTGGCAAGCCCGTTCGCTCCCACCACATCGTCGTCGTCCAGCACCACATCCGCCCTGCCGCCCGAAGGCGTCGAGTTGGCAATGCCGATCGTCAGCGTCGCCGTCTTCTGGTCCCCGTCGCCGTCCTTCACCGTGTAGGTGAAGATGTCGCTCGAACCGGCCGGGTTGGCAAAGCGCGTATAGGTGTAGGCGCCATTGGCATCGACGTGCAGCGTGCCGTTAGACCCGGTCACGTCGAACCCGCCCGTCGCGTCGGTGTCGATGCTGACCGGATTGCCGTTGCTCGCCAGACCGACCACCACCAGCCCGCCATCCGCACCCGCGCTGTCGGGAGCGCTCGCGTTCTCCGTGCCCGCGCCCGTCAGCACGTTGCCCGACGCCGTCAGCTGGCCCGAAAGCACCGTGTCGGTGTCGTTGTTGGTCGTCGGCCCATCGTCCTCGAACCGGATCTGGCCCGAGATGTCCGCCGCCGCCGAGGTCGTCGTGTCGCCGTCGCTGTCGGTCCGCGCCACCGTCACGCCAAGGCTGCCCGCCGCCAGCGGCACGCCTTCGTCGTAGCTGTTGAACCCGTTCGCCGCGGTCGCCTGGTTGGGATGCTGCAGCGACAGGTACTGTTCCACCGTCACCACGCCCGTCGAGGCATCGATGCTGATCGCGAACGCCGCCTTGCCGCTGAACGCCCCGGCCTGGACCACGCCGACAACCACCCCGCTCGGATCCTTGACCAGGCTGATCGCCGAGCCATCGGTCACACTGAGGCCCGAGACCGCATTGCTCACGGTGAGCGCATAGACCAGCGAGTTGCTCGCCGCCGCGCCGTCCGCGCCAAAAGCACCGCCCGCGTTCACCACCGCCCCGCCGGTCACCACCCGCGAGATGTAGCCCGTGCCGGATACGTCCGGGCTGTTGGGCACGTCGGGATCGTCGCCCTTGACCGCAACCGTCGTGATCGTCGACGCCGTCGTCGTGCTCGACGTCTCGTCGAGCACCGCCGTCACCGTCGTGCTCGCCGTCGCCGTTGCCGTCGGGGTATCGTCGTTGACCCTGATGTTGAGCGTGCCGGTCGCCGTCTGGTTGTCGGCGTCCTTCACCTGATAGGTAATCGCGAAGTCCTGGTTGTTCTCGATGTTGTCGTCCGGCCCGCTATTGTCCGCCGCATGCGCGATCGGTGCGTTCTGCACCACCGTATAGGCGCCCGTCGCCGGGTTGGTCAGCGTCACCGTCACCACCAGCGTGCCGGTGGCAACCGTGCCCTGGTAGATCTTCAGAACATTGGCCGTCGCCGTGTCGTAGGCAAAACCCGTCGGCGCCGCTCCGGGAGCCGGAAAGCTGTAAGTCAGCGGCGCGTCGCCCTGGCTCGGGTCGGGCAGCGGCAAGGCCGGCAGCAGCAACGCAAGATCGCCCGGTCCACTGGCAAGCCCGTTCGCTCCCACCACATCGTCGTCGTCCAGCACCACATCCGCCCTGCCGCCCGAAGGCGTCGAGTTGGCAATGCCGATCGTCAGCGTCGCCGTCTTCTGGTCCCCGTCGCCGTCCTTCACCGTGTAGGTGAAGATGTCGCTCGAACCGGCCGGGTTGGCAAAGCGCGTATAGGTGTAGGCGCCATTGGCATCGACGTGCAGCGTGCCGTTAGACCCGGTCACGTCGAACCCGCCCGTCGCGTCGGTGTCGATGCTGACCGGATTGCCGTTGCTCGCCAGACCGACCACCACCAGCCCGCCATCCGCACCCGCGCTGTCGGGAGCGCTCGCGTTCTCCGTGCCCGCGCCCGTCAGCACGTTGCCCGACGCCGTCAGCTGGCCCGAAAGCACCGTGTCGGTGTCGTTGTTGGTCGTCGGCCCATCGTCCTCGAACCGGATCTGGCCCGAGATGTCCGCCGCCGCCGAGGTCGTCGTGTCGCCGTCGCTGTCGGTCCGCGCCACCGTCACGCCAAGGCTGCCCGCCGCCAGCGGCACGCCTTCGTCGTAGCTGTTGAACCCGTTCGCCGCGGTCGCCTGGTTGGGATGCTGCAGCGACAGGTACTGTTCCACCGTCACCACGCCCGTCGAGGCATCGATGCTGATCGCGAACGCCGCCTTGCCGCTGAACGCCCCGGCCTGGACCACGCCGACAACCACCCCGCTCGGATCCTTGACCAGGCTGATCGCCGAGCCATCGGTCACACTGAGGCCCGAGACCGCATTGCTCACGGTGAGCGCATAGACCAGCGAGTTGCTCGCCGCCGCGCCGTCCGCGCCAAAAGCACCGCCCGCGTTCACCACCGCCCCGCCGGTCACCACCCGCGAGATGTAGCCCGTGCCGGATACGTCCGGGCTGTTGGGCACGTCGGGATCGTCGCCCTTGACCGCAACCGTCGTGATCGTCGACGCCGTCGTCGTGCTCGACGTCTCGTCGAGCACCGCCGTCACCGTCGTGCTCGCCGTCGCCGTTGCCGTCGGGGTATCGTCGTTGACCCTGATGTTGAGCGTGCCGGTCGCCGTCTGGTTGTCGGCGTCCTTCACCTGATAGGTAATCGCGAAGTCCTGGTTGTTCTCGATGTTGTCGTCCGGCCCGCTATTGTCCGCCGCATGCGCGATCGGTGCGTTCTGCACCACCGTATAGGCGCCCGTCGCCGGGTTGGTCAGCGTCACCGTCACCACCAGCGTGCCGGTGGCAACCGTGCCCTGGTAGATCTTCAGAACATTGGCCGTCGCCGTGTCGTAGGCAAAACCCGTCGGCGCCGCTCCGGGAGCCGGAAAGCTGTAAGTCAGCGGCGCGTCGCCCTGGCTCGGGTCGGGCAGCGGCAAGGCCGGCAGCAGCAACGCAAGATCGCCCGGTCCACTGGCAAGCCCGTTCGCTCCCACCACATCGTCGTCGTCCAGCACCACATCCGCCCTGCCGCCCGAAGGCGTCGAGTTGGCAATGCCGATCGTCAGCGTCGCCGTCCTGACATCGCCGTCGCCGTCGGTCAGGGTATAGGTGAAACTGTCCTCCACCCCGCCTGGCGTCTCGGCGTTGCGCGTGTAGGTGTAGTCGCCATCGGTATCGACGTGAAGCATGCCCCATTCGCCGACGACATCGAACCCGCCGGTGTCATCGTTGTCCGAATTGGCCGGAACATTGATGCTGACAATCCTGGTCAGGATTGCCCCATCGGCGCCCGGCGTATCGCCGACACCGTCGGTGCCATTGGCATCGCCGCCGCCGAAATCGGTCCCGGTCAGGATGTTGCCCGTGGCGACCAGGGTGCCCGAAGCAACCTGATCGGTATCGTCCCTGGCGATCGGCGCGTCGTCGATAATGGTTATGACAAACGGTTCGGTATCGCTGTCGCCGTCCGCATCGGTGACCGTGACCGACAGAGTAATCGAGGTGTTACCGCCGTTGACGGCGTTGTTCCCGATGGTGTTGTCGGGAAGCGTGTAACTGTAGGTCAGCGTGCCGGCGGTCGGATTGAAGGCAGTGACGATCAGGTTGCCTTGGGTCGTCGGGATGGGCTGACCGATGACGCCAGTAATGGTCACGTTGTTGATCTGGAGGCTGCCGAAGCCATCGGGGGTCGAGAATGTGATGGTGCCGGTGGTGACTTCGCTCTGGTTGCTTTCATTGTTCGGATTGCCATCGGCGATCTCGCCAGTCCCCGCCGGATCCCCAGTCACCGGAGGCAGGCCCGCTTCATTGACAACCGTGCCGCCGCCCGTGGTTGGAACCGATGTCACCGTCGCCGGCCGGTCGGGAATGGAGATGACCAGGGTCGCGGTCGAGACATCGCCGTCGCCGTCGGTCAGCTGGTAGGAGAAGGTGTCGGTCTGGCCGCCGCCGCCGTTGCCGCTGCGCGTATAGGTGTAGCTACCATCGGCATTGAGCGTCAGCGTGCCGAACTGGCCGGTAACCGTGCTGCCGACGCTGGAGAAGGCGCCGGCATTGCCTGCCCTGAGGCCGGTGACCGCCGCGGCGTCCGCACCCAAGGTATCGGCGCCGGCGTTACCGCTGGTCGTACCGACGCCGGTAATGACATTGCCGGTTTCGCTTGAGCTCGCGGGGGGCAGGGTATCGGTGTCGTTGCGCGCGGTGGGCACGTCGTCGATGATGTTAACCGACAGCGTGTCGCTGGCCGAATCGCCATCGAGATCGGTCAGCGTGACGGCGAAATCCTCGAACAGCGAATTCTCGCCATTGGCCGCCGGGTGGCTCTCGTTGTCGAGCAGGGTATAGGTGTAGGTGACGACGCCGGTCGTGGGATTGTAACCGGTGATCGAGATCGTGTTGCCGAGCGGCGTGGTCCAGCTCGTGGCGGTGAAGGCGCCGTTGCTGACCACAGTACGGCCATCGATCACCAGGGTGGCGATGCCATCCGGAGAGGCGACAGTGAAGGTGCCGTTCGCGGTCAGCGATTCCTTCGTGGTGTCCGAGCCGTCGGACAGATCGTCTTCATCGACCAAAACGTCGCCGCCATTGGCTTTGGGCGTCAGGTCGGTGATCGCCGGGGCCGCATCGCCGATTGAAATTGTCAGGATCGCGGTCGTGGTATCGCCGTCGCCGTCAGTCAGCGTGTAGGTGAAAACGTCCTCGCGCCCGCCTGGCGTATTGGCATTGCGGAGATAGCTGTAGCTGCCGTCCGCCTTGATCTTGAGTACGCCATACTGCCCGTTACTTCAAGATCGCCGGCGGCGTCGAACGAGGTATCGACATTCGCCGGAACGTTGTTGCTGGCTATACGCGTCAGCGTGGCATTGTCGGCGCCGACCGTATCGGCGCTGCCGGGCGCGTTGGTCGTGCCAACGCCGGTAATGACGTTGCCGGTGGCCGGACCGAAAGTCGCGGGCGGAATGGAATCGGTATCGTTGCGCGCGGTCGGCACATCGTCGACTATCCTGATCGCCAGCGTCGCGGATGCGGTATCGCCATCGGTGTCGGTCACCACCACGGCGAAATCGTCGCTGGTGTTGTCGCCCGAGGTGTTGTCGGCAAGCGTATAGCTATAACCATAGTTGCCGGGCGCGATGCTGGTGATGGTCAGCACGCCTCTGGGCGTGGTGAAGGTCTGTCCGACCGCGGTGATGGCGACGCCATTCAGCGTGGTCGAAAGCAGACCGTCCGGGGCTTCGAACACGATCGAGCCGGTTGTCGTCTCGGAATTCGCGGCGGAGTTGCTTCCCGGCGGTTCGCTGCCGCGCGCGGGCAGGCCTTCTTCGCGCACCGACGCCGTAGCGGCGACGGCGCCTGCCGGATTGTCCGGCGTGATGATGATCGTCGTGGGTTCCTCGTCCGGCAGATCCGGCAACACCTCTTCGTCGACCGGCTCGGGAAAGGCGAGCTCGGTATAAGGCAGCAGATCGCCAAGATCGAAGGCATCCTGGATCGGACCGTTGGGATCGGCGAAATTGCCGCCCGAACTAGGCACCGGGCCCGCTGCCGGCTGCGGCTGCTCGCTGATCAGCAATGCCGCGAGGTTCAGCGGAGGCACCGCCACGCCATCGACAACGATCTGCGGCACAAACACCGCGCCGTCGGGAATGACGAACACGCGTCCGTCGGCGGCTTCGACAACCAGATCGCGGCCGCGCACGTGGATATCGTCGAGCGTCACGCCATTAGGCAGCACGACCACATTTTGCGCGTCGGGCAACAGGGGCACACCGCCCGTCCGGGCCGCCGCTGCCGCGGCCGCCGCGATTTCCGGTGCAAGATGGCTGAAATCGCCTTCGAATTCACCACCACGAGAGCCTGCGTAATCCATGTCCTAGCCCCTATTCCACTCAAGGTTCGACGAAATGGCCTAGGCCGTCCGACGCTCCTCTCGCGCACCGTTTGCGCGCGGCCCCTTTCGCCCCTGACGAGGTGTTCGAAGCCCAATCCTTTGCGACCTTTGTTTCCCGGGAGCAGGAATTGATCCCATCCCGGAAGACGCCCGAACTCGTTTGGTCATCGCGTCCAGAGCCAAATGGTAAACCCAAGTTCACAATACTTTCAAGCTTGTTAACCAAGGGATTTGAGACAGTCACATTGGACCATTGGGACACCGCTCAACTGGACCCGCCAGACCGGCCGGGCCATGCATCCGGACTTCCCGGAAGCGCCTCCGCTGGCGCTCCGCTTGCCACCAGCTCTCACTGAAAATACTGTCGGTTTTCCGCCACATCGTCGCGCAGTGGCGATCCAACCGCCGCGCTCCCGAACTGTCTGGCGGACGCCTGGTATCGCTGTTGAGCCTCCGCGCCGGCCTGAAATTGCCGATCCGCCAGACCTAGTCCCGAGGCTGGTCAGACGGAGATGACGGCTGTTCCGTGACGCGGAGCCTCGCGCACTGTTGCCGAACAGTCACGCCTGCCGATTCGTCCGGGACAGAATCGGTTGAACACGGCCGCGACAACCGGAGCAACTTCGGAACAGCAAACATGGTCCGTGGGAAGCCAATCGAGGCATAAATCGTCAATGGGCGCACTGCGCGCGCCCGCAGCGCAACGCGCTGGTAAGTCGACATAAACCCTACAAGTGCCATCACACTTGCGAGTGTCGAACAGGATGTCCGGGGGATTGCCCTCGCAGCGTATCAGGCAAGCCGCTGCCGATAACCAACAGTCAGGATTGGTCGGCAGCCAAGATCACCTGATTCCTTGCCGCATCGTAGCGGATATCGATACCGGCGGCGCGCAGGCGTTCGAACGAGACGAATTCATTGATCGCCGGCGAGGCCTTGAGCGCGCTGACAACCTGTGGATCGAGCTGCTGCTCGAACATGGAAACCAGTTCTTTCAGGTGCAGCGAAATTTGGTCGTCGGGCGCGATATGCATCGTCAGCCTGCCCAACTGCTCGCCGTTAACGCGCACCGGCATTCTGAACTCGATGATATTGCCGACCATCCGGTAACCGTTGAGCCCCGAGCGTGTCGCCGCTCCTCGCGCGCCAGTCTGGTGCGGTGTGGGCTGAACGAGGTTCGCCTTGGGAGTCTGCGCAGCTAGTTTCGGCGAGGCACCCGGCCTGGAGGCCGCCGCCGCCCGGCTGGGAGCCAAGCTTGCGACAGGCCGCGGTTTCGCGGGGGGAAGCGCCGGTGCGGCTTGGGCGACAGCCTCGCCACCGATCGGCCTGAGACCGGCCAGCCGGGCTTCGGACAGCGGAACGAAACTCGAATCGGCGAAGGCCTGCACTACTTCCGGCCTCTCGTCAGACGTCTCGGCGATCGCCGGTTCGACGGGAATTATTGCCGGGGCAACCACCAAAGCGGGCGCGGGCTCGCTGCGCTGGATCGGTGCTTGCGGTTCGGCAAGGGTCGCCGGCTGCTCGGCTGTATCGACCGCAATCGCCGGCGCCGCGGCGGCCGGGGCCGCCTCAGCTTCGTTCGGCGCGGTCACCGCTAAATCGACGGGAACGGCAGCGGCCGGAACGGGTTCCGGAAGCACGATCCGTTGCACCGCCGCCGGTTTCGCCGCCGGCTTCGGCTCGGGAAACTCGATGCGTGCAATCGCTCCGGAACGCTTTTCCGGAATGGCCGCGGCAAACGCATCCGAAACCAATTCCTTGACGCTCTTTGCAGCGGAACTCGCCGCGGACGCCAGGGAAGACGTAATCTCGTTTACCGGCGCCGCGACGGGCGCCGCCGGGGTGGCCTTGCCAAATTCAGGAACGACCGCGGCGCCGGCGGCCGGAGCCTGCCCCGCAACCGTCTGGTCCTTGGCATCGTTACCCGGATCGGCCGCCGGTTCGGGATTGCCGGTCGGTCCGGCTTGAAACGTGGCGTAGATTCCCGCGCTGCCGGCGAGCAGCAAAGTCAACAGCGCCGGCTTGACCGCGCGACTGGCAGCCTTCTGCTGCTCCATGGAGCCCTGGTCAGTCATGCCGATTTCCCTGATTGCCTGCCGGGGATGTTACTATTGCGGGCCTTGCACAACCAGAACAAATTGCGACAGTGGACAAAATTGGGACGGTTAAATCCACAAGTGATTGAAACTCAAGGTCAATGTGTGCCATTTTGGCACATCCGAAGGTTATCCCCGTTATCGTACACAGTTAATTGCTCATCGATATTGACTCAAGAAGCCTAAAATTAGCGGCCAGATCGAGTAACGATTCGATTCGGCTGGTCATCGGTCAGCATACCGCACTCCCGGAGTATCCAGTCAATGACGCCAAAACGCCCGTCCAGGGCTGCATCGGGCAAGTCCGGATTAAGGCGGTAGGGCATGGAAACCGACCGCGAGTTCCCGCCCGGCGCCTTCGAGCGCGATGACGAGAGCGACGATGCGCGGTTTTATGCCCCGCCCCGCCTCGTCACGCATATCGACGATGGGGCGATCGCCGCGCTCGGCGAATTCTATGGCGGGGTGATCGCACCGGGAGGCTCGGTGCTCGATCTGATGTCGAGCTGGGTCAGCCACCTTCCGGACAGCCTCGACCTCGCCGAGGTTATTGGCCACGGCATGAACGAATACGAACTCGCCAGCAATCCGCGGCTGTCGCGCTGGTTCGTCCAGAACCTCAACCACAACCCGTCGTTGGCTCATCGAAGCCGGCTTCGACGCGGCGCTGTGCTGTGTGAGCGTTCAATACCTTCAGAAACCGGTCGAAGTCTTCGGCGAAGTGCGGCGCACGCTCAAGCCGGGGGCGCCATTCATCGTCAGTTACTCCAACCGCTGCTTTCCGACCAAGGCCGTGGCGATCTGGCGCTCGCTCGACTTGCGCGGCCATGCTTCGCTAATCGGGACCTAATGGCCCAATCGGGCTTTTCGGACATCGAGGCCCATGTCCTGGCAAACGGCATGCATGGCGATCCACTGGTGGCGGTGACGGGACAGGCCTAGGTCGGCCCCCCGTCCACGGCCAGCGTCACCCCGGTAATATAGCTCGCCGCATCGCTTGCGAGGAACACGATCGCCCGCGCCACGTCCTCGGCCAGGCCGGCCCGCTGCAACGGGAAGCTCTTGCAGAAGGCATCGACATCGAGACCGCTCTGCTCGAAATCCTTGCTGGCATTCCCGGTCGCGATCAGGCCCGGGGCGACGCAGTTGACCCGCACCCCCAGCGGCCCCCATTCGGCCGCCGAAACCCGGGTGAACATCTGGATCGCCGCCTTGCTCGCCGAATAGGCGGACATGCCGGCAACCCCCTTGGTCCCGGCGACCGAGGAATTGTTGACGATCGCGCCCTTGCCAGCTGCGATCATGTGCCGCCCCGCCTCGCGGGTGCAGAAGAAGGTGGTGTCCATGTTGATCGCGAATTCGCCGCGATAGACTTCGGTCGCCATGCCATTCAGCGGCCCGTGGTGGCCCCAGCCGGCATTGTTGACGAGAATATCGATCCGCCCGAGGTCCGCGATCACCCGCGCGACCATGGCCTTGACCTGCTGCTCGTCGCGCAAGTCCGCCGGCACCCCCAGGCAGCGCCGCCCCGTCGTTTCGGCGATCTCCTTGGCGGTGGCTTCAAGCGTCGCCGCCGTACGCCCGGCAATCGCCACATCGGCGCCGTAGCGCGCGAGCAGCATTGCCGTCGCCGCGCCAATGCCACTGCCGCCGCCCGTCACCAAGGCGACGCGCCCGCCCAAATCGTAGCCGTCCGGTGTCATGATCCTCTCCTCGCTTTCAATTCCGTTCTTGTTGAGCCAGCATAGGGTCAATCGCCGCAAGAGCGTTAGCACAAAGCCGTACCGAGGAGAGAGAAATGGACATTCTGAAGGGCATCAAGGTCATCGACGTCACCATGTGGGCATTCGTCCCCGCCGCGGGCGGCGTCATGGCGCACTGGGGGGCCGACGTGATCAAGGTCGAGAACGCCGGCGGGCCCGATCCGGCGCGCACGCTCAATGGCTCGCTTGAGCCCGGTGGCTCCAGCGACATGTTCAAGCATTACAGCCGCGGCAAGCGCTCGATCGGCATCGACCTGACCAGGCCGGAAGGCCGCGAACTGCTCTACAAGCTTTGCGAGGACGCCGACGTCTTTCTTACATCATATCTCAGGCCAACGCGGCAACGGCTTGAAATCGATGTCGAACATATCCGCAAGATCAATCCGGACATCGTCTATGCGCGCGGCAGCGGCTATGGTCCGAAAGGCCCCGAGGCCGACCGGCCGGGCTACGATTCGATTGCCTGGTGGTATCGCGGCACGCTCGGCCAGTCGGCGATGGACTTGAACGGGGCCGACTGGCCGACCCACATGATCGGGCACGGCGACGGCATGTCGGGCATGGCTTTCGCCGGCGGCATCTGCGCCGCGCTGCTGAAGCGGGCGATGACCGGCGAGACCTCGGTGGTCGACAGTTCGCTGATGGGGACCGCCTTGTGGTTCAACGGAATCAACCTCATGGCCGCGCAGCGCCACCCGGCGCGGCGCAATCCCGGCCCCGTCGCGCGCCCGCCGCTGCCCGATGTCGTAATGCCCGGGCTGACTTCGGCGCTCATGCAGATCTACCAGACCAGCGACTACCGCTTCATCAACCTCTTGTTCCTGGGCGACGACGACCGCGACTTCGTCGATCTCATGCAACTGATTGACCGTCCCGAACTGGCGGGCGATCCGCGCTTCGTCCATTCCCAGCAGCGGGTCGAGAACATCCGTGCCCTGGTGGCGATCCTCGAGGAAGAGTTTGCCGCCAGGACGTTCGAGGAATGGAAAGCAATCCTGGTCAACGCGCGCGGCGCCTGGGGACCGATCCAGTCGCCCGAGGAGGCGTTCGACGACCCGCAGGCCGTGGCCAACGGCTTCTTGCGGCACGTCGATTACCCCGACGGCGGCTTGAAGATACCGGTTCCACCCATCTTGTTCGACGAGGAAGCCGGAGATGTGCCGCGTGCGCCCGATTTCGCCGAGCATACCGACGAAATTCTGCGCGATTTGGGCCTCGGCGCTCAGGATATCGCCCGGTACCGGGAGAGCGGCGCCGTCGCGTAATCTATTGGAGGACATCAACCTAATTACATAAAAGGGGTTGATGTCCCGAAAAAATCAATTCACCAGCGGCCGGAACCCCGGCTTCTTCAGCGTCACGATATAGGCCGCCAGGTCCCTGATCCGGGAATTCTCGACCGTGAAATTCATCGCGGCCGGGTAATTGTGGGAATCGCTCAGGAATTGCCGCAGGGTCGCACGGGTGACGTTCGGCCGGTTGGCGATATCCTCGAACGGCGGCGATTCCGGGTTGGGCGAAGAGCGGTTTGCGACCACGCCGTGACACCCCGAACAGCGCCGCTCGGCGAACGCCTTACCTCGGATCGCTGCCAAGGACAGGTTGGGGCGGGCCTCCGCCTCGCCGGCAAACGGTTGAACGTGTCCCGCGGCGGCAAGCAGCGCCAGGGCGGTGATGAACGAAAATCTCGACATGCGGCCGCCTTAGGGCACTTTGCCCGCGAAAAAATCCTTGAGCTGTTCCGGATCGGCGGAAAAATCCTCGGCCAGCTTCACCCGCGCGACGTTGGTAGTGTAGGCGGTCGCAACATACAGCGTGACATTGGCGATCAGCAGCATCAGCCCGTCGTAGCCGAAGGCCGCGATCGCGAGCTCGCGGGTTTTGTGGGCCAGTGCCGCGCCACGTAAGAGCTGGTCGTTGACCTGCCAGGCCAGGCGCTCGGCCTCATCGCCGAACGGCGGCTCGCCATTCTCCCGCAGCGCCGCGATCAGTTCGGCGGACAGCCCCTCGCTTTCCGCAAAGGGCACGTGAAAATCGAACTCGACCATGGCCCCCAGCCGCGCCGAAGTGGTCAGCACCACCAGTTCGCGCAGCTTGCCGGATAGCGCCTGGTTCTCGCGCACCGCGGCGCCTAGATCGATCATCAGCTTGCCGAACGCGGGAAACTGCAGCCAGGCGTTATAGAGATCGGGCAGCCGCTTGGCCTCCTCCCCGCCGGTGTAGAAACCGCGCGGACCGAGGGTCAGCTCGTCCCACAGCGCGCGCTGTTTTTCGTCGAGTTCCTGCTTCGACAGGACGGGAAAACGTTCCATGGCCGAAAGCCTGTTTGAATCGCGCCGCCGGGTCAACTAGGCTCGCGCAAAACGTGGAGAGAATCGCGATGCAATTCAGGAAACTCGGCGCCTCCGGGATCGAGATCGCGCCGCTGGTGCTCGGCGGCAATGTCTTCGGCTGGACCGCCGACAAAAGCGCCAGCTTCGCCATTCTCGATGCCTTCATGGATGCCGGGTTCAATGCGATCGACACCGCCGACGTCTATTCGATCTTCGTCCCCGGCCACAAAGGCGGCGAGAGCGAGACGGTGCTGGGCGAATGGATGAAGGCGCGCGGCAACCGCGACAAAGTGGTGCTGATCACCAAGGGCGGGCTGCCGATGGGCGAAGACGCTCAAGGGGTTGAGCAAGGACTACCTCCCCCGCGCCTGCGAGGCTTCGCTGAACCGCCTGCAGACCGATTACATTGACGTCTACATGTCCCACCGCGCCGACAGCGAGACTCCGATCGGCGAAGTCGCTGGAGGCTTTTCAGCGGCTGATCGATGCCGGCAAGGTACGTTCCGCCGGGGCTTCCAACTACACCAACGAACAATTGGCCGAGGCGCTGGCGTCTCGCGGTCAGGGCCAGGCCGCCTACACTTCGTTCCAGCCGCACTACAACCTTGCCTGGCGCGGCGAGTACGAAGGCGAGGCCGAGGATCTTTGCCTGCGGCACAACCTTGGCGTGATCACCTATTTCTCGCTGGGCGCGGGCTTTCTCACCGGCAAGTACCGCACCAAGGCCGACTTCGAGGGCAAGGCGCGCGGCGGCTCGGCCGGCATGTACAACAACGAGGCGAACCTGGCCCTGCTCGGCCGGATCGATGCGGTGGCAAAGCGCCACAACGCGACCATGGCGCAAGTCGCGCTCGCCTGGCTGATGGCGCGGCCCTCGGTCACCGCGCCGATCGCCAGCGCGACCAGCCCGGCCCAGCTCGCCGACATCCTCAAGTCGGTCGACGTCAAGCTGACCGCCGAGGACATGGCCGCGCTTGACGCTTGAGCGACGCGCCCGCAAACAACCGTTCGCAATCAAACCGAGAGGACCCTTGAAATGGCGAAATATTCGATGGTGGTGCAATCGCGGGCGCAGCCCGGCCGCGATGACGACTACAACGCATGGTACGACAACCAGCACTTCGGCGACATCTGCGCGATACCCGGGGTCACCGGCGGGCGGCGGCTCGAACATGCGGTGACGCTCTCGGGCGAGCCGGGCCACAAATACCTCGCGATCTACGATATCGAGACCGACGATATCAACGCGGTGCTGGGCGAAATGGGCCGGCGCGGCGCCGAAGGCCTCATGCCGATCTCCGACGCGCTCGACGGTCCGGCCTCTGTGCTGTGGGTCTACAAGATCAGCGACGGGTACGCCTGATCCGACTGGCGCATTAAACGGGGTCGCCAAAGGGAGAATAACCATGCCCGTAGAGGCCTTGCGCGCGCTTGTCGTCGGCACCGGTTTCGGCTGCCGCATCCAGGTTCCCGCCTTTCGCGGCGCGGGCTACGACGTCGTCGGACTGGTCGGCAGCGATCCGGCGCGCACCGCCGAACGGGCGGCGGCGAACGGCATTGCCGAACACTTCACCGATCTCGGCGAGGCGATCGAGGCGACCCGGCCCGATGTCGTCGCCATCTCGACCACGCCGCACACCCATGGGCCGCTGACGCTCCAGGCGATCGAGGCCGGCTGCCACGTGCTGTGCGAAAAGCCTTTTGCCCGCGATGCCAGCGAAGCGCGCGCCATGCTCGACGCCGCCGAGAAGGCCGGCAAGGTCCACATGCTCGGCAACGAATTCCGCTATACCGAACAGCGCAGCACCACGACGCGCCTGATTTCGGACGGCGCACTGGGCGAGCCGCGCTTCGCCAGCTTCGTTCAGGTCGGCGATTTCATCCGGGCCTGGCAGGACGACTTTCCCGACTGGTGGTTCGATCCGGCGCAAGGTGGCGGCTGGCTGGGGGCATCGTCGTCGCACTGGATCGACCAGATCCGCGTCTGGCTCGGCGAATTCGACAGCCTGAGCGCCACGCTTAATGCGGTGACGCTGTCGCGCGGGCCAGTGGAGGATACCTTCACCCTGCGCTTCACCATGCAGAGCGGGCTCGAAGGCGTGCTGCAGCAATGCGCCGGCGCTTATGGGCCGATGTTCGAATTCGAACCACATCGCGGGCAGCAAGGGCCACCTGTGGTTCGATTTCGGCGGCGTCCACATCGCCGACGCCAATGGCGAGCGCGACGTACCTGTCCCCGCCGACCTCCAACTCCCCCCGCCCCCACCGCTCACGGCGGACCCGCGCAACCAGCGGATCGACTGGCAATCGATGGCCTACGTCGAAATCGCACCCTACACCGAACTCTGCAAATCGATGGCCGCCGCGATCCGGGGCGAGAAAGCCCCCTCCCCCGTCCCGCCCGCGACTTTCGCCGACGGAGTGGCGCACATGCAGGTGCTCGACGCGATCCGCACTTCGGCGCGCAACGGTGGGGCGCTGGTGCGGGTGGGGGCGATGTGAGGGGGGTGCCGGGGACACGGTATTCCGTGTCCCCCAGGCAGCGACGCGGTCAAATGCCGAGGTAGAATGCAAACCCGGGGACATGCTATTGCGTGTCCGAGCAACGGAGCGGTTAGGAGCGGCGGTGAGGACAAAGGCGAAGAAATGAGTGCACTGTCACTGGGATCTCCTATCACTGGAATCCCTTGTGGAATCCCTTAAGTGCGTTCCTTGCAGCGCTTTTCCTAACACCCCCCTCGCTTTGCACACTCCATCATTCGCCGGTCCATATCGCGGCCAAGCTGCTGAAAGCTTTCGCTGACGGTGGGAGCGGTGGGACGGGGCGCAGCGGACTGCTCTAACGGCGGTGCATAGGTGTATGCTGGTGCAGGGTCCACTCGTGGGGAAACCCGCGTTTGTTGCTGCGGACGTGGTGCCAACTGGTCAGGCTGCCCAAACCGAATTGCAAACTGACCCTCGCCTCCATACCTGTCATGTCCGACGTAGGAGCATCGCCGCGCCAAGCTGATAGCGGCAGAGTTCATAATCCCTCGGAGCCGGAGCTTTCCATAACGGACACGCCCAATGGCGATCCCTGCCCATCGACGTCGACACCGACCTTAACCCGCCCGCCTCTTCCCTGAACCTGCGCGTTGACCGGATAATAGTCATCCGCAGAGGGGCAGTTGGTTGGAGTTACGGGCGGAGGGGCAACGCCGGAGATTAGCTCACCGCCTTGATAAACACGTTGTCCACCGGGACGCTGTATCGGGGATCTTCCTTTGGGTGATGACCAGTACAACCTGGAAAACATCGATCTACGATACGTTTCGTCCCGCAGCAGTTGCCTCACCGTGAGTGGGCCGGCTCCGCCTAGCACCACCTCAAACATTCCTTCTCCCCCGAATGCATCGTGCCCCGCAAAACTGCAGTTGCGTGCCAAGGTTATCGCCGCAGCATCGAGGTCGTCGCGAAATGCAGTTCTGGTAACATGGACTGCCTTGGGAACCCCCTTGCCATCGACGAAGACCTGTAAATGGATCGAACCTTGCTTCGCCGAGGCCACCATATCTCTCGTGAAATACCGTCCGGCTGGCGGGCATAGATTTTCAATTATACGCGGGCCTATAGCGCGCTGCGCGGGGCGACCGGCAGCGGCTACAAGCCGGGGCCGCTGCGTGATCGTGGCTTGGAAATCCGGAGCTGACCAGTACTGAGCAAAGCCGTTCGTCGGGTAACTCACGGGCTGAGCTTGAACCGCAGGTAGATGTCCAGCAAACAATCCGACCGATCCGAGAGCGGCTGCACGCAAGGCATAAGCTCTCAATCGATCCATCGGCCGGTCTCCAGGTTCCGCACCAAGAAAGTGGCACAGAGAAGTGGTAATAGCAATCGGATATTCTCCAATTACCAGGAATTACGGCGACAGAATTACGGCGACAGTTTACTTAACCCCTAAACATCCACCCCACCCTGCTCACGTTGACCTGCGGTCGCCTCCGGCTCGCGCTTTTGCGTGAGATCCTTCCACTCCCGCGCGAACGAACGCGCCGGACGGGGACACGCAATAGCATGTCCCCGGTTTTCTGCCAACACGCTGTCCTACACCCGAACAATGTGCCAGACTGCCGCTCATGACCCACCACCCGATCCCACACGCATTTTCCCGTATGTGCAGAGTGTCGCCCTCGGCCCGAAAATGCCCGGAAAGGCATGGAAATACAGATGGTTGACTGGACGATGGCAAGTTGACACCGTGTCAACTTTGTCAACTTCGCGGCGCGACTGCGCTTCGTTCCCGGAACATGAACTTCATGGAGCAACAGCTTGAAATTCGCCCTCAACATCCCACTGGTCAAAGTCGCCAGCGACGGCGCCGGCAGCGCCGGCAGGCAGGTCCGCACCCTGGTGCGCGGCCTTGAAGCAGGCCGGGCTCGACGCCTGCCTCACCTCCGAGCATCCCGCCCCATCGGCCCACTGGCTGCACAACGATCCGGGCGGGCACGATTGCACCGATCCGCTGACCGCTTTCGCCTATGTCGCGGCCTGCAGCGAGAGCCTGCAGCTGTTCACCAACATCATCGTGCTGCCCTATCGCAACCCGTTTCTGCTGGCGAAAGCGGCCTCGACCTTGCAGATCCTGTCGGACGGGCGGCTGCTGCTCGGGGTCGGGGTCGGCTATCAGAAGGAAGAGTTCGACGCGCTCGGCGCGCCTTGGGCGGGGCGCGGGGCGGTGGCGGACGAGGCGATCGAGACCCTGCGCGCAATCTGGGCGGGCGGCGCGATCGCGAAGAAGGGCCGGACATTCGATGCGCCGGGCAACGAAGCGCGGCCCGTCCCCACCCCGCCCCCGCCGATCTGGGTCGGCGGCGGCAGCGACAAGGCGCTCGACCGCGCGGCGCGGCTGGGCGATGGCTGGGCGCCCTATTTCCTGGTGCCGACCAACGATCCGCAGGTGCGCCGCTCGGCGGTGGTCGATATGGAGCACTTCGGCGAAAAGGCCGCGCGGCTGATGGACCTGCGCGCCCGGCATGGCCGCACCGGCGCCTTCGACATGGCCGTCGCCCCGCCTTTCCGCCCCAAGGAGCCCACGAAGGAGAATGCCGAGAAGTTCCTCGGCGAGGTGGAGCAGCTCAAGGCGCACGGGGTCAACTGGATATGGACCTCGATCCCCTCGGCGGATTTCGGGCAATACCTGGAGATGGTCGCCTGGTTCGGCGAGGAAGTGGTTGGGGCGTGGCGTAAGCGGTAGCAATGGGTTCGCGCAGAGACGCGGAGGAAGCAGAGGTCGCAAAGAGGTTGTCGCTGCGGCGAAGCCGCTTTCCGGCTCCATAGGCGGTTTCTGGCTGAAGCCATGCAATTGGGAGGGGGCCCGCGGCCCAAAGTGGCGCCTCCGCGATCTCTGCTTCCTCCGCGTCTCTGCGCGAACCCTTTCCCCTTACTCCACCAGCCCCACTTCCACCGACGTCAGGTTCCCCGAGCTGTCCAGCGGAACATAGTCCAGCGGCGGCATGCCTGGGGGCGGACCCCAGTCGGGGTTGTCGTACATCGGCCCGGAGCAATCGACCGGCCCGGCGTATTCGGTCTGGAACGCCCGCCACGAAAACCGCCAGCGGTCGCCATCATCAACGAAGCGCTCATAATAGCTGCCGATGGCGAACAGCGGCTCGCCGCTGGCCTTGACGCTGTTCTCGGTGAAATAGGTCCGCGCCGAAACGCCGCCCGCGCCCACGTCGAGCGCCGGGGTGCGCATGGTCAGCAGGATGCGGCGGAACAGCGGGAAGACGCCGTCCATGAATTCGACGATCTGCTTTCGGCCCGCCAGCACATGCCCGGCGATGCGCCATTCGCAGTCCTCGGTGAAACAGTCGCCGAAACGCTCGATGTCCTTGCGCCAGACGGCATCGACGTAATGCGCGTGAAGCTGGCGGACCATGCATTCGGCGGTGACGAAATCGCTCATTGTCTACTCCTCTATTGCCCGCCCCGGATCGCCTTGGCGCCGACGCCCGAGCGGTCGTAAGTCACTTCGTCGAGCGGCGGCATGCCCGGCGGCGGGCCGTAGTCCTTGACCTCGTACCAGTCGCCACCATCGAAACTGGGCGGGCCGGAATAGTGGGTCTGGAACATCCGCCACTTGAACAGCCACTTGCCGTCCTGTTCGACGAAGCGGTCGAAATAAATTCCGACCGGGCCATATGGCCTTCCATCGGCATATTGCGAGTTCTCGGTGACATAAGTGCGCGATACCGCGCCGTCCTCCGTCAAGTGCACGATCGGCGTGCGGAAGGTCATCAGCAGGCGCTTGAACTGCCTGAATGCGCCGTTGATGAAATGCTCGATCTCGGCCGGCCCGCGCATCACCTGGCCGCCGACACGCCATTCGCCATCCGCGGCGAACAGCGTTCCGACCGTTTTGGCGTCCTGCCGCCAGACCGCATCGACATAGCGCGAATGCAGCTGGCGGATCGCCGCTTCCGCCGCGACGAATTTGCTCGCCATAACCGCCTCCTCTCTCTTGTTCTTGCACTAAAGGTGCACAGCTTTGACGGAATGTCCATGGCCGATGGTGACAAGCACTTCGGCCGGTGCAAGTATGGGTTAAGCATAACGGGTGGGGATTTGCGCGATGACGACGCGGCGGCTGGCGAGACTGCTTCTAACGTTGCTGCTGTTCGGCGCGCTGCAGACGGCCAGCGCGGGGAGCGCCCTGGCCGCGCCGCAGGATTCGCTGCTTGGCGGCAACAGCGAGTTTCCCGAAGGCGCCAATATCTACAAGCAGCGCTGCGCCGCATGCCACGACGCCGGCACCGGCCGCGCGCCGCAGAAATGGGTACTCAATCAGCAGACCCCCGAATTCATCCACCGCGCCCTCACCGAAGGATCGATGCGGGCGCAGGCGGGCGGGCTTGCGGCGGAAGGCAAGCGCGCGGTCGCCGAATATCTCGCCGCGCGCGCGCTTGGTTCGGCCACTGCGGCATCGACGCTCAACATGTGCCGGGGCGCGCGCAGGCGGTTCGACCGGAGCGAGCCGCCGATATTCGCCGGCTGGGGGCTCGACGCGGCCAACAGCCATTCGGTTTCGGCCGAGACTGCCGGCATCGACGCGGCGAACGCCGGGCGGTTGCAGCTCAAATGGGCCTTTGGCTTTCCCGGCGCGGCGCGGGCGCGATCGCAGGTCTCGCTGGCGGGCGGCGCGATTTTCACCGGCAGCCACACGGGGCGCGTCTATGCGCTCGACCGCGAGACCGGCTGCGTGCGCTGGACCTTCGACGCCGTTGGCGAAGTGCGCACCGCCGTCCTTATCTCGCCCTGGCGCGCCGGGGACGCGCGGGCCAGGCCGCTCGCCTGGTTCGGCGACGCGGTGGGCAACATGTATGCGGTGGAGGCTTTCACCGGCAAGCCGGTCTGGAAGATCAAGGCCGACCAGCACCCCGCCGCGACAATCACCGCCACGCCGGCCATGCATGACGGCACGCTCTATGTGCCGATCTCCTCGCACGAAGAGGCCGCCGCTTTCGGTGCGGGCTATGTCTGCTGCTCGTTCCGCGGCTCGCTGGTCGCGCTCGACGCCGTAAGTGGCACGGAAAAGTGGCGCACATGGCTGGTCGGCGAACCCAGACCCAACGGGACCAACGCAGCCGGCGCCCAGCAGATCGGACCCTCTGGTGTACCCGTCTGGAACACCCCGGCGATCGATGCCAGGAGGGGCCAGCTGACCCTGGGCACCGGCGACAACTATTCCTCGCCCGCCACCGAGCTGAGCGATTCCGTACTCGCGCTCGATCTCGACAGCGGCCGGATCAAGTGGCGCTTCACTGAGACCCGGAACGACGCCTGGAACGCCGCCTGCACGATGAAGGACCTTTCGAAGAACTGCCCTGACGAGGACGGCCCCGATTTCGATATCGGCGCGGGCACGGTGCTGGCCAAGGACACCAATGGACGCGAGGTGCTGGTTGCCGGGTCAAAATCGGGCATCGCTTTCGGACTCGATCCGGACAGCGGCGAAGAGCTGTGGCGCACCCGGCTCGGCCATGGCGGCGTCGTCGGCGGGATCAACTTCGGCCTCGCCGCCGCGAGTGGCCGCGCCTACGTTCCGGTGAGCGACGCGCCCGATGGCAAGACCTACGCCACCCCCGGGGGCCAAGGACTCTACGCGCTGGATCTCGTCTCGGGGGCCAAATTGTGGGGGGAGCCGGTCGGCAACCAGACTTGCGCCGGCCGAAAGGACTGCAACCCAGGCTTCGGCGGATCGATCACCGCCACTCCCGATCTCGTCCTTGCCGGAGCGGATGACGCCCACTTGCGAATTTACGCCGCCGCCAGCGGCAAGGTGCTGTGGGATCACGACACGCTGCGCGATTACGCAACGGTCAACCGCGTGCCCGCGCGCGGGGGGTCGATTGGCGGGGGCGCGGCGCCGATCGCCTACAAGGGCATGGTGATCGCTTCGTCGGGCTATGGATTTGCCAGCAAGATGCCGGGCAACGTGCTGCTGGTGTTCGAAGTCAAATAGGGGGAATCAAATGCTCAAGGCGATAGTTGTCGGCACCGGTTTTGGCTGTCGCATCCAGATTCCGGCGCTGCGCGGCGCGGGCTTCGAGGTTGCCGGGCTGGTCGGCTCGAATCGGGAGCGCACGGCCGAGCGCGCGGCGGCGAACGGCGTGGCCGGAGCCTACACCGATCTCGCCAGGGCGATCGAAGAGACCGGCGCCGACCTGGTTGCCGTATCGACCACGCCGCACAGCCATGGCGAACTGACCTTGCAGGCCATCGCCAGCGGCTGCCACGTGCTGTGCGAGAAGCCATTTACGCGCAATGCGGCGGAAGCAGAGGCGTTGCTCTCCGCCGCCGAGGCCGCGTGCAAGGTCCACATGCTTGGCCACGAATTCCGCTTCATGCCCGATCGCGCCACCGCCGCCCGGGCGCTCAGCGAAGGTATCATTGGCGAGATCCGCGCGATCAGCTTCGTGCAGCTCTTGCCGCATATCCCGCACAACGAGCAGCTCATGCCCGAATGGTGGTTCGACGAAGCCGAGGGCGGCGGCTGGCTGGGCGCTTCGATGCCGCATCTGGCCGATCAGCTGCGCTTGTCGGCGGGGGAAATAACCTCGCTCAGCGCGGCGCTCGGCCGCATCTCGACGACGCGCGGCACGGCCGACGACACTTTCTCGCTGCGCTTCGCCATGGCCAGCGGGGCCGAAGGCGTAATCCAGTACTGCGCCGGGGTCTTCGGCCCGACCATGGACCTTGCCCATTTCGCCGGGAGCAAGGGCTCGCTGTGGATCGAGAACGGCAAAGTCCTGGTGGCCGACATGAGCGGCACCCGCGAGATCCCGGTGCCCGACGATCTCAAACTGCCCCCGCCGCCGCCAATAACCACCGATCCGCGCCACGAGACACCGCGCTGGAAAATGCTCGTGGCAGTCGAACTCGCACCTTACACCATGCTCTGCCGTGCGCTGAAGGCGAAGATGCTGGGCGACCCGTCACCAAGCCCGGTGCTGCCGGCGACCTTTGCCGACGGTCTCGCCGCGATGCGGATCATCGATGCCGCGCGCATCTCGGCGGCGGCGGATGGAACGGTCGTCGCGCTATAGCATCAGTGGAGTGACCAGCATGGACCAATCAAAGGAGTTGCAGGCGCTGATCGACCGTATGGCGATCATGGACTGCCTCACCCGCTATTGCCGCGGCGTCGACCGGTGCGACCGCGAGCTGATCCTCTCGTGCTACCACCCCGATGCCGAGGACGATCACGGCGAATTCGTCGGCTCCCGGGAGGAATTCTGCGATTGGGTGATCGGCCTGCACCAGCGCGACCAGATCCTGACCCAGCACTGCATCGGCAACCACAGCTGCGAAATCGACGGCGATGAGGCCCACACCGAAACCTATTACCAGTTCAACGCCCGCAATCTCGACGAAAGCATGTGGATCGCCGGCGGGCGCTACATCGACCGGCTGGAGAAACGCGATGGCGCTTGGAAGATCGCCAACCGTTATTGCGTGGTCGAATGGTCGGGAACGATAAATGCCGGACCGATCCCCTACGCCGACATCCCCGACGTCCACGCCTCGGGCGTTCCCGGGCGCGGGCGGAGCGATCCTTCGTACCTGCGGCCGCTGGTCAACAAGCGAAAACCTCGCTTCATTCGACCGTAAAGCCCCTCCCCGCCGGGGAGGGGCGATTTAAGGAGCTATTTGTCTCACCGGTCGTAGTAAGCCCTGCCGCCATCGACATGCAGCGTCCGCCCGGTGATGTAGCCGCCGCCGGATCCCACCAGAAACACCACCAGCGCCCCCACGTCCATTTCAGGATCGCCCATCCGGCCCATCGGGATGGCGTCAAGGTGCGCGCGGCGTTGTTCGTCGGAAATGCCATCCCACCAGCGATCGAGCAGAGGAGTATGGGCCATCGGGCAGACAGTGTTGACGGTGATGCCGTAGCGGCCCCAACGGGTCGAGGCGGTCTTGGTCAGACCGCGGATGCCTTCCTTGGCGATGTTGTAGGCGGCGTTGTATTCGATCCCCATCGTCGCCCCGCCCGACCCAAAATTGACGATCCGCCCGCCGCGCTCCTTCATCGCGGGATAGCAGGCCTGCATCGTGTAAAGCGAGCCATAGACCCCCGAACGCAACGCCATATCGAGATTGGCGTCCTCCACTTCCTCGACCGGCTGGTCGATGGCGGAGATCGCATTATTGACCAGCGCCCAGACCGGCCCGAGCTCGCGGGTCACTTCGGAGACGAAGGCTTCGACGCTGGCCCGGTCGGTGACATCGCCCGGGACGACGCAAGAACGACCGCCAGCCCTGGCGATCCGAGCGGCGGTTTCCTCAAGCGTGGCGACAGTCCTCCCCACTAGCCCGACCGAGGCTCCGGCCTTGGCTAGCGCAAGCGCAATGCCGACGCCGAGGCCCTGTCCCGCGCCGGTCACCAGCGCGACCTTGCCATCGAGTTCCGCCATGCTCCCTCCCCGCGCGCTTACTGGAAATACATCGTGATCCAGCGCGCAACCAGGGCCGGTCGCTCGATCCCCTCAAGTTCGATAACGGCGTCCAGTTCCTCACGGAACCGCCCGGGATCGTCGGGCGCCACGCTGACGACGGTAAACCTGCCCCGGATTCGACTGCCCGACGGCACCGGCTGGACGAAGCGCACTTTCTCAAGTCCGTAGTTCACGCCCATGCGCAGGCGCGGAAAGCGCGGACGCGGCAATTCGCTGCGCAACGGCGCCAGCAGCGAGAGGGCGAGAAAGCCGTGGGCGATGGTGGTGCCGTATTCGGTCCGCGCCGCCGCCTCCGGATCGACATGGAGGAAATTCCAGTCCCGCGTCGTATCCGCGAAAGCATCGATCATGTCCTGGCCGACTTCGAGCCAGTCCGAGACATAGCTCTTGCCGGTCTCGGCCCGGATAAATTCGGCGACATCGTCCTGCATCGGCACGGCATAGAAGCGAAAGCGGCGCCGCGCCAGTTTGCTTTTGCCCGCCGATCCCCTATATGCAAACGACGCCCCGGCCGCGCAGTCGCCCATGCGAGCTGCTTACGCCGGGGTTTGGCTTTTGCGAACCCCAAGGAAGTGCCAATGTCCCGCCGCCGCCAGATCTACGAAGGCAAGGCCAAGATCCTCTACGAAGGCCCCGAGCCCGGCACCATCGTCCAGTATTTCAAGGACGATGCGACTGCGTTCAACGCCCAGAAAAAAGGCACCATCCAGGGCAAGGGCGTGATCAACAACCGCATCAGCGAATATGTTTTCACCCGGCTTTCGCACATCGGCATCCCGACGCACTTCATCCGCCGCATCAACATGCGCGAACAGCTTGTGCGCCAGGTCGAGATCATTCCACTCGAAGTGGTGGTGCGCAATGTCGCTGCCGGCTCGATCAGCAAGCGGCTCGGCATTCCCGAGGGCGAGGCGCTGCCGCACACGCTGATCGAATACTATCTCAAGGACGACGCCCTCGAAGACCCGATGGTCGCCGAGGAACACATCGCCTGCTTCGGCTGGGCCAGCAACGAGGAGATGCAGGACATCTCCGCCATGGCGATCCGGATCAACGATTTCCTCAGCGGCATGTTCGCGGCGATCAATATCCGGCTGGTCGACTTCAAGCTCGAATTCGGCCGCATCTGGGACGGCGACTACAGCCGCGTCATCCTCGCCGACGAGATCAGCCCCGACGGCTGCCGGCTGTGGGACATGGTCACCGGCGAAAAGCTCGACAAGGACCGCTTCCGGCGCGATTTGGGCAATGTTGAGGGCGCTTATCAGGAAGTCGCGCGCCGGCTCGGCCTGCTCGACGACAACGAGGGCGGCAGCGAAGTGTTCGACCTTTCCGCGCACCGGAAATTGCGGGGCAAGTAGGGCCAGCCTGGCGCGGCATCCTTCGATGCTTCGACAAGCTCAGCACTCAGGATGAGCGGAGTTGGATTGAAATTTGCAATAAGGCCCGCTCAGCCTGAGCTTGTCGAAGGCCGCGCACGACACTTGCCCAATCCAACGACATTCTCCACGGTGGGCCGAATGCGCCGCCTTCTCCCAGTTCTCCTCGCTCTCCTCACGCTCGCCGCCTGCGCACCGCAGGCGCAGCGCATCGCCGCCGCGTCGCAACCTCCGCGGGAACGGCCCGTCTGGGCCTTCGACGACAGCGACGTGCCGGTCGATCCCGCCTGGCGCTTCGGCCGCCTCGCCAACGGCATGCGCTACGCCATCCGCGAGAACGCGACGCCCAAGGGTACGGCGGCGGTGCGCCTTGAAGTGGCCGCCGGTTCGCTCGACGAAAGCGAGAGCGAACGCGGCTTTGCTCATTTCGTCGAGCACATGGCGTTCAACGGCAGCACCAACGTGCCCGAGGGCGAGATGGTCAAGCTGCTCGAACGCAAGGGACTGGCTTTCGGCGCCGACACCAATGCCGAAACCACGTTCGACCGCACCACCTACAAACTGGACTTGCCGCGCAACGATCCGGATCTGCTCGACACGGCGCTGATGCTGATGCGCGAGACCGCGAGCGAGCTGAATTTCGCGCCGGAATCCGTCGAGCGCGAACGCGGCGTGGTGCTATCCGAGATGCGCGATCGCAATAGCTGGCAGCTGCGCAATCTCGAGGACCAGCTGGAGTTCCTCAATCCCGGCGCGCTCTATGCAAAGCGGCTGCCGATCGGCAAGGCCGAAGCTCTCGATGCCGCGAGCGCAGAGACGCTCAAGGCCTTCTGGCGCCGCGAATATGTGCCGTCGCAAGCCACGCTGATCGTGGTCGGCGATTTTCCCGCCGATCTGGTCGAGCAGCAAGTGCGTGCCAAGTTCGAGAGCTGGGCGGCGGCTCCGGCCGAAAAGCAGCCTTCCGCAGGTCCGGTCGATCTGGCGAGCAAGGACCGCGGCGATGTCTATATCGATCCCGCCATGTCCGAACGCATCGTCGCCTCGCGCCACGGTCCCTGGATAGACGAGCCCGACAGCAAGGCGCAGCGGCGCGAGAACCTGTTGCGGCAAATCGCCTATGGCGCGGTCAACCGCCGCTTCCAGCGCCTATCCCGCTTGCAGGACCCGCCGTTCCGCGGCGCCGGGTTCGGCACGGCGGGCTTGTTCAAGGCGGGCCGGACAACCAATCTGATTGTCGATACGATCGACGGCAAATGGCGGCGCGGACTGATCGCGGCGGCGCGCGAATATCGCCGCGTGTTCAAATTCGGATTTTCGCAGCCCGAGGTCGCCGAGCAAGTGGCCAATATCCGCACCGCCTCGCAAAATGAGGCGGCATCGGCCGCGACCCGCGGCCACGGCGCGCTGCTCGGAGCGGCCCTGGCGCTGATCCGCGACGACATCGTGCCCGCCACGCCGCAAAGTTCGCTCGAGCGGCTGGAGGCCTTCATCCCCGAAATCACGCCGAAAAGCGTGATGGCGGCCCTGAAGCGCGAGGTGGTGCCCCTGATCCGGCCGCTGCTGCGCCTGCAAGGACGCAAGCAGCCCGGCGGCGGCGAAGCGGCGCTTCGCGCGGCCTGGAACTGAGGCCGCGCGCAATCCGCTCGGCCGCGAGCACGACACGGCGGGCAGCCTGTTCGCCTATTCCGATTTCGGCACGCCCGGCACGGTTGCCGACGATACTCGCGAGCCCGCGCTGGGCATCCGCCAGCTACGTTTCGCCAACGGCGTCCGGCTCAACATCAAGCGCACCGACATCGAAAAAGAGCGCATCCTCGTCCAGCTGAGCATCGACGGCGGCGACATGCTGAGCACGCGGGCCAATCCGCTAGCGACCGAAATGACGCCGTTCCTGCCGGTCGGCGGGCTCGGCAAACACAGCCAGGACGATCTGCAATCGATCCTCGCCGGACGCACGGCCGGCATGGGGTTCGAATCCACGCCCGAGACCTTCGTCTCCGCGGTCCAGACGACGCCGCGCGACCTGGAATTGCAGCTGCAGCTACTCACCGCGCTGATCTCCGATCCGGGCTACCGGCCAGAGGGCGAAGTCCAGTACCGGCTCAACATCAACAACTTCTTCGCCCAGCTGAGCGCGACGCCCGGATCGGCGCTGGGCAACGCGATCGGCGGCATCCTTTCGGGCGATGACCCGCGCTTCACGCTGCAAAAGGTCGAGGATTACCGCAAACTCACGATCGCCAGGCTCAAGGAGGACCTTACTGGCCGCCTCGCCAATGGCGCGATCGAACTTGGCATTGTCGGCGATGTCGATGAGGAGCAGGCGATCGCGCTGGCCGCCAGGACCTTCGGCGCGCTCCCCCAGCGCGAAGCCGATTTCCAGCCTTATGCCGGGCAGCGCGAACGCGCTTTCACCGCGAATCGCGCCGCGCGCGTCATCCGCCACACCGGTCCCCAGGATCAGGCCATGCTGCGCTACACCTGGCCAACGCGCGACGACAGCGATCCCGCGGAAGCGATCGCGCTCGAACTGCTTGAACGGATAACCCGGATCGAACTCACCGAGACATTGCGCGAGAAGCTGGGGAAGGCCTATTCCCCCTCGGCGAGCAGCACCCCGTCGCAGTTCTGGCGCGGTTACGGCACATTCGCGATTGCCGCCTCTGTCGCGGTGACCGAGGTGCCCGCCACCCGCGCAGCCATCGCCGAGACAGTCGCGGTGCTGCGCGATACGCCCGTCGGCGCCGATGTATTCCAGCGGGCGCGCCAGCCGATGATCGAAGCGCACGACAACGCGCTCAAGAGCAACCGCAACTGGCTCACTCTGGTCGACCGGGCGCAGACCGAAGCCGATCGCATCGAGCGCTATCTCAAGGCCAAGGATCGGCTGCTGGCCCTTACCCCGGCCGATATCCAGACCATGGCGCGGCGCTATCTCGGGGCCAGGGACGGCGTCGAGGTGCTGGTGTTGCCCGAAGGGGTGAGCGAACCGGGAAAGTGATGTCCCAGCAACGGTGACGCAGTGGAAATCCGCTCCCCAGGGCTGGATTGCACTGACCAACCGGCGTTAGCATTTCCTTGATTTCCATATGCTATCTGGGTCCCCAAGACGCGCATTTCCGCCGCAAGCGAAGGTTAACGGCTTGGCGACTTTGGCACTCCAGCTTCCAGACAGCGCGCCGCTGGCCGACGCCGCGCCCGCAGTGCTGCCCGATTTTCCCATCCGCGCGCTCGACTGGCCGTGCTGGGAAGCGCCAAGCATGCGCGAGGCCTGGGATCGCCTGGCCCTGTGCGCCGTCGAGCCCAACCCGTTCTTCGAAAGCTGGCACCTGCTCCCAGCGCTGCGCGCGCTCGATCCCGGCGAGACCGTGCAACTGCTGATGTTCGAGACTGGCGGACAGCTCGCCGGCATGATCCCGGTAACCCGCGGGAAGCGCCTTTCAGGCAAACGCAGCCCGCACCTCGCGATGTGGACGCACCCCGATTACCACCATGGCGCGCCGCTGGTCGCCGCCGGGCGCGAACGCGAATTCTGGAAGGCCCTGCTCGCCTGGGCCGACGGTTGGGGACGGTTCGGCAAATTCCTGCGCCTGCCACATCTCCCGCTCGAAGGGCCGCTGCACCGGGCGTTGGACAGCGTCCTCAAGGAGGCCGGCCGCTCCTCCCGCCCCGGCGAGCGCGAGGAACGCCCGATGCTCGCGGCCGGTTCGACGCCGGAAACCTATTTCGCGGCGGTGCTGAGCGATGCGGAACGCGAAGAGATGAGCCGGCTGCTGACCGGTCTGTGCAATCTTGGCGAAGTCGCCTTCGACCGCACGCAATCGGCCGAGGGCCTGTCCGGATGGATCGACCGCTTTCTGGAGCTGGATGGGGAAGCGCAAGATGGCGAATACCTGTCTCCGGCCGGGAAGCGGCTTCGCCAGACGTTCGAAGGCGCCGCGGAGCAAGGCAAGCTTGAGCGGCTGACGCTATCGCTCGACGGGACGCCAATCGCCATGCTGGCGAACTTCATCTTACCTCCCGGCGCATTCGCCTGCCGGACAGTATCCGACGAGGCTCATGCCCGCTTCTCACCCGGTTTGCTGCTGCATTGCGAGAACCTGCTTATCCTTGACCGTCCGGACATTGCCTGGGCGGTCAGTTGCGCGAAGCACGCCCATCCCGCGATCGACCGGCTCTGGCGCGAGCGTGGAGAATCCGGCTCGTTCTCGATCACGATCGGCGGTAAGCTGCGCCGCAGCTTGTTCCGGGGCCGGATCCGCTGAGAGCCTGGAGTTAGATGAATTTTAGGGCTTCTGCTGTAGTCGCGCGGTCATGTTGCAATTGGCTGGCAGCCACCCTTTGGCAGGGACCCTGTTCACCGCGCAAGCGGCCGTGGTCACCGCTATCGACCAGGCGCTGGCGGCCGAATGGCAGGCGCTTGCCGATGTCGCCGGCGAAGCCAATGCCTTTTCCGAACCCTGGTTCGTCGCGAGCGCGCTGATGCATTTGCGCGGCGGCGAGACTGTCCGGCTGGCCGAGGTCAGGGACGCCGATGGCGGGCTGGTCGGCATCATGCCCCTAGTCACGAGCTGCAAATACGGCCGGCTGCCCATCGCCAACACGACGAACTGGATCCATCTCCAGTGCTACTGCGGCGTGCCGTTGATCCGCGCGGGCGACGAAGCCGGCTTCTGGATTGCACTGCTCGATCTGCTCGACCGCAGCGACTGGGCCCGCGGTTTCCTGAGCTTGCGCCTGATCTATGCGGACGGACCGGTCATGCGGGGGCTCAAGCAGGCGGTAGCGGCAACCGGCCGGTCACTCCACATCGGCCAGCAATACGAACGCGCCGTGCTGGCGAGCCAGGCCGATGCGGCCACCTATCTGGAAACAACGGTCCGTGCCAAGAAGCGCAAGGAACTGCGCCGCCAGGCCAAGCGGCTCGCCGAACTGGGCGCGGTCCAGTTCGAGCGCCTCGCTACCGATGGTTCGCTCGATGAATGGTGCGGCCAGTATCTTGCGCTGGAATCGGCGGGCTGGAAGGGCGAAGGCAAGACCGCGCTCGCCATCGACGACAGCTGGACGCGGTTCTTTCGCGACACGATGGCGAGCGCACTTGGCCTGGGCAAGCTCGATTTCCTGCGCCTGCTGCAAGGCGGCAAGCCGATCGCCATGCTGATCAACCTGCGCGCGCCGCCGGCGCTGTGGTGCTACAAGATTACCTATGACGAGAGCCTCGCACGGTTCTCGCCCGGCGTTCTGATCGCGCTGGAGGCGCTGCCTTCGATGCTGCAAGACCCCGAGATCGCCTGGGCCGACAGCTGCGCGAAGCCCGATCATCCGATGATCAACAGCCTTTGGGGCGAACGCCAATCGATCGTCCATGTCGCGGTATCGCTCAAGGGCGCCGCCCGCCAACTGAACTATACCGTGTGCCGGGGCATCGACAAGCTCGGCGCGCTCATGCGCAAAAATGGTGTGAAAAACGATGACTGACACCGCTTTCGACCCCTCAAGCCTCGCCGGCCTGACCCGGGACTATCCGGAAAAGGTCCACAAGTTGCGGCACAATCTGAGCGGCCATCCGCTGCTGACACTGCCCGCAATGGTCGAGCTCGCGACGCGGCTGCGACCTGAGCATGTCGAGCACAACCAGGGCGATTTGCCGATCGGCATTGCCCCCGGAGATGTGCCCGCGCCCAGGCTGAGCGTTGCCGAAACGATCCGCTCGATCGAGCAAAACGGATCCTGGATGGCGCTCAAATTCATCGAGAACGCGCCCGAATACCGTGACCTCATGGAATCCGCCCTGCGCGAAGTGGAGCCCGCCATTCGCGACAAGACCGGCCCGATGCTCAATCTCGAAAGCTTCATCTTCGTTTCGGCGCCGGGTGCCGTCACGCCGTTCCACTTCGATCCGGAACACAACATCCTCGTCCAGATCCGCGGTCACAAGGTACTGACCATGTTCCCGGCCAATGACGAGCGGCTTGCCGGCCCGGAAGTGCATGAAGAGTTCGCTTTTGGCGCGCATCATCGCAATCTCGATTGGAACGACGAATTCGCGCCGCTTGGCGAGCCGTTCCCGCTTGCCGCGGGCGAAGCGCTCTACGTTCCGGTAAAGATGCCGCACTGGGTCAGGAACGGCCCCGAGCTATCGATCTCGCTGTCGATCACCTGGCGATCGGAATGGAGCGCGACCGAATTGGATGCGCGCGCGTTCAACTCCATGCTGCGGCGCGCGGGGCTCAAGCCGCGCAGCACCGGGCGCTGGCCGGCCACCAATCTCGCAAAGGCCTATGGCTGGCGCATCGCGCGCAGACTCGGCGCGAAGGGCTAATCGGGATCATACTGTTTGGCCGCGCATTTCGGTGACGATGTCCCACACCGCGATGAACAGCGCGGCGATGATCGGGCCGACGATGAAACCGCTGATGCCGAACAGTTCGAGCCCGGCCACGGTGGCGATCAGCACGACAAAATCCGGCAGCTTGGTGTCCTTGCCAACCAGGATCGGACGCAACAAATTGTCGATCATGCCGATCACGAACAGTCCGCATAACACCAGGATCAGGCCCTCCCGGGTCGAACCGGTGATCAGCAGATAGAGCGCCACCGGCACCCAGACGATGCCGGTGCCGACCGCCGGCACCAGCGAGAACAGGCCCATCAGGAGCCCCCATAGCAGCGCCCCCTCGATCCCCAGCATCCAGAAGATCAGCCCCCCGACGATTCCCTGCAGAATCGCGACCAGCACCGTACCCTTGATAATCGCGCGCACCACCCGCAGGAAATTGTCGATCAGCCGGTCGCGCAATTCGGGCCGAAGCGGCAGCGCTTGCCGCAATTTGCCGCCGAGGCGCTCGCCATCGCGCAGCAGGAAGAAGGTGAGGTACAGCATGACACCGAGCGCGGCGAGCAGGGACAAGGCCCCCTGACCGAACGTGAGTGCCTGCGAGGCCACGCTGCGCAGAGCATTTCCTAGGCCCGAGCCGAGCAATTCCCGCAGCCGGGCGGCATCCAGAAAGCCATAGTCGCCGATCGTTCGCTCGATCGAGGGCGGCAACGATGCCCGCAGCTTGACCACGATTTCGGCCACATCGATCTTGCCCGATTGCAGCTGACCGTAGAAACCCGCCGCTTCCTGCACCAGGCTGCCGCCGATCAGCATGGCAGGGACGATCACCAGCGCGACGATCAGCAGCAGGGTCAGCGTGGCCGCCAGCCCCTGACGTCCGCCAAGCCTCGCTGTCAGCCGCTTGTAGACCGGACCGAACACGATCGCGGCGACCATGCCCCACAGGATCGCGCCGAAATAAGGAATCATCAGCCAGGCAAAAGCCAGCGTCACCGCCGACACCAGCACGGCAAACCCGCTGTCTTCGAGGCTCCAGCCGCCTGATTTCCTGGCGCTCATCGCTTTCGGCTCTCCCTCATCGGCGCGTCATCCATTGGGATGGTAGAAGTCAAACACCGTTTGCGCCACCACCGATGACACCCCCGGCGCGCACTGCAAATCCTCGAGGCTCGCCGCACGCACTTTGCCCGCCGTGCCGAAATGCAGCAGCAGCGCGCGTTTGCGTGCCGGACCGATACCGGGAATTTCGTCGAGCGGCGAAGCGGTTATCGCCCGGCTGCGCTTTTCGCGGTGCGCGCCGATAGCGAAGCGATGCGCTTCGTCGCGCAGGCGCTGGAGGTGGAACAGGACGGGGGAATTGGGCGGCAGCGTCTTTTCACGCCCGTCGGGGAAGTGGAACACCTCGCGCCCCTCGCGGCCGTGATGCGGGCCCTTGGCGACGGCGATCAGCGGCACGTCCTCGATGCCGAGTTCTTCCAGGGTTTCACGCACCGCGGTCATCTGCCCCTTGCCGCCGTCGATCAGCACCAGATCGGGCCAGAGGCCGCTCTCGCGCTCGGGATCCTCGTCGAGCGCCGCGCGAGCGAAGCGGCGTTCGAGCACTTCGCGCATCATGGCGAAATCGTCGTTGCTCTGCGCCAGCTTGATATTCCACTTGCGGTACTGGCCCTTGAGGAAGCCCTCCGGCCCCGCGACGATCATCGCGCCCAGCGCATTGGCGCCCTGGATGTGGCTGTTGTCGTATACCTCGATCCGTTGCGGCGCTTCGGAAAGTTCGAAGAATTCCGCCATTTCGCGATTGACCTTCGCCTTGGAGCCGCTCTCCGCCATGCGCCGTTCGAGCGCTTCGACCGCGTTGCGCTGGGCCTGTTCCATGATCCGCCGCCGGTCGCCGCGCTGGGGGACGGAAAGCTCGACCCTGCCCCCTGCCGCGGCGCGGAACGCCTCGGCGAGCAGCTCCGCCTCGGGCAGCAGGCGATCGACCAGGATCGTCCGCGCCGGCGGCACTTCCTCATAGAACTGGGCGAGGAAGGCGGTGAGCACTTCCTCCTCGGAGAGCCCCTCGGTGTGGCTGGGGAAAAAGGCGCGGTGGCCCCAGTTCTGCCCGCCGCGGATAAAGAACGCCTGCACCGCGACTTGTCCGGCTTTGGAGGCCATGGCGAAGACATCGGCGCTGCCCAGCCCCTCGGCGTTGATCGCCTGGCTGCCCTGGATGAAGGTCGCGGCGCGCAGCCGGTCGCGCAGCATGGCGGCGCGCTCGAAATCGAGCGCTTCGGCGGCTTGCTCCATTTGCGCCGACAGCTTGGCCTGCACCGCCTGGCTCTTGCCGCCAAGGAAATCCCTCGCCTCGCCGACCAGCTCGGCATAGTCCGCCTCGCCGATCCGCCCGACGCAGGGCGCCGAGCAGCGCTTGATCTGATAGAGCAGGCAGGGCCGGTCGCGCCGCGAGAAAAAGCTGTCGGTGCAGCTTCTTAGCAGGAACAGCTTCTGCAATGCATTGATCGTGGTGTTGACCGATCCGGCGCTGGCGAACGGCCCGTAATACTCGCCCTTGGCCTTGCGCGCGCCGCGATGCTTCATGATCCGCGGGAAAGCGTGATCGGCGCGCAGCAGGATGAAGGGAAAGCTTTTGTCGTCGCGCAGCAGCACATTGTACGGCGGGCGGAAGCGCTTGATCAGCTGCGCCTCGAGCAGCAGCGCCTCGGCCTCGGAATTGGTGGTGACGATGGTCATCGACCGGGTCTGGCTGACCATGCGCCGAAGCCGGTAGGGCAGCCGCTCGACCTGGAGATAGTTCGCCACGCGGTTCCGCAGCGCCCGCGCCTTGCCGACATAGAGCACGTCGCCGCGCGCATCGAGCATGCGGTAGACTCCGGGCTTGGCCTTCAGCGTTGCCTGGGTCTCGCGGATCGCGGCGACACCGGCCTCGATATCCGGCTGGCCCGAACGCACGGTATAGGTCGCCCGCTCCTCATGGAAGCGTTCGGCGCCCCGGGGATCGGGCGGCGTTCCGGCGGGCGTGCGCGACATGGTGGCGGCTTAGCGAAAAGCCGCGTCAGCTCAAAACATCTTGCGGAATTCGACGCCGATTACCCGCCCGCGCGGATCGATCAGGTCGGGCTGGTAGCCGAGCGGCGTCTGGCCGCTGGCGTCGGTCACCCGCTGGCGCGAATTGAACAGGTTCTCGATCTCGATGGCGAAGCGCCCGCCCTTGAGGAATGGCAGGCTCTTCGTCAGGTTGCCCTGCTGGTCGAAGTTGACGAAAGTCCGCATGTCGAGCCTGAACGTGCTGCCGAAGCGCAAGTCGGATGTGCCCGGCAGGCCCGCGCCGCGCACCCGCGTCGATGCCGCCCAATTGCCGTTGAAGCGCAGTCCGAAGCCCTTGTAGAAACCACCCCCTTCGAGCTCGATCGCATGACGGGCGACGCCGCCGCCGCTGAGCGCGTCGCCGTCGAGCAGATCGAGGCGCGGCCCGCCCGGCGCGACCACAACATTCTCGCTGAAGCGCACGGTGTGATAGACCGAGAGGTTCCAGCGGCCCTGACCCCCGCCGCCGCCCATCAACCTCGCCATGGGACCGGGGCCGCCCCGGCCAAAGCGCCCGCCGCCGCCCGGTGACGGTCCTCCGGGCTGGCCGAACCCGCCAGGAGGAGGGCCGAAACCGCCTTGTCCCCTTCCCCCGCCTCCCGGGAACATGCCGGCCATTGGCCCGCCGTCCCCCCGCTGCCGGGCCTTGCCCAGCGAACCCGAAAGATTGAGCCCCCAGCGCAGCCGCGAGCCCTCTGTCCGGAACAGCGTCACCGACCGCCGGTCGATGGCGATCAGCCGACCGCTCGCATCGCGCTCCGCCCGCCCCGGAAAGGCCGCTTCGATCGCCGGAACGAGTAGCGGGAAGGCGCTGGTGACATCGTTGGAGCGGTTGCGGAAATATTCCACCATGCAAATTGGAGTTTCTCAGGAAAGGCAGCTCCCAGCTGGCCGAGAACTTGAGGTCGCGTTGCTGCTCGCGGCGCAGCAGCGGGTTGCCGCCGCCGGTGACGGTAGCCAGCACCGTCTCGCCGCGCGTGAAATCGAAGACCGGGACATTGAACGTCACCGTCCGCGGATTGCCGAGGTCGGCCAGCGACGGCGCCGCCTGGTTGACCAGATAGCTCGCCTGCAACGAAAGCTTGTCCACCGGCGCCCAGGTCAACCCCGCGCTCCAGTCCTTCAGCGTGCCGAAATCCGACAGACGGTTGAGCCCGGCGCTGAAATTGAGCGACAATTCGCCCAGCCCCGGCAAGACATCGTTCTTCCGGCTGGCGATCGGCAGGCCAAGATTGAGCCCGGCGCTGAGATCGCCCCGCTTCAGCCGGGTCGTCACCCGCCTGCGAGCGCGTATCCTCGCTGCGGATGCCGGAATAGGCGAAGCCGGCCTTGATCGTCGCCGAGACATCGCCCGCTTTCATGCGCAACGGACTTCCCGCCAGCGTCACCAGCGAGGTCAGCGAATTGCTTGTCGCCTTCGCCCCGTCCACCGGCGCGGCAGCGAGCGCCGGAAGCGGTCCGGCAATCGCCAGCGTGCCGGCGGAAGCCGCCGCTACCAAGGCCGAAGTATCGGCACGCCGGTCGATGCGGCTGACATTATCGGCGTGCGTGCCATCCAGCGTCGCGGTCAGCCGCCAGCCGCCGAGCCGCTTGTTGAAGTTCACTCCGCCCTGGAATGAATCGTTGCGGCTCCTGCGGGTCAGCGGATCGCCAAGCGTGCGCAAGGCGGTTGCTCCACCCGGCGCGGTCAGCACCACCGTATCGAGCCCGGAGATCGAGCGGCTGTCGTTGCGGGTAAAGCCGGCGCTGAGCCCCAGCGATCCGGCCAGGCCATCCTTGCCAAGCCCGGTAGTCCAGCTCGCATTGAAGATGTAATCCTTGGTGTCGGGCACCAGCGAGCGGAATTGCGCCGGATCGGGATCGCCGGACACTGTCGGCTGCGTCCCCGGCTGCTGGATCACGCCGCGCTCGGCCTCGGTCAGCATCGATGCGTTGTTCGCCCGGGCATAGAGATTGAGCCGGCTCTCCTTGTTTATCTTGAGCAGCGTTGCCTCGAACTGGTCCTCGGCAAAGCCCCCGCGCGTCGGAAGATGGTATTCCGCATCGATCGATTTGCTGGCGAAATTATCCTTCAGGATGAAGTTGATCACCCGCTGGTTGGCGGGAAAGCCATAGCGCAGCGCCACTTCCTCGGGCAGCACCTCCATCCGCCGGATCGCTTCGGGCGGGATGTTGCGAAATTCGCGGAAGTTGGCGATGCGCTGGCCGTTGAACAGGATCGCCGGATGCCCGCCGCCCCGCCCGCGCCCGCTGCCGGTCTGCGGCGCGGTGCTGGCGATCAGGTCGGCGATCGAGGAGGCGCCATAGGCGGCGATATCGGCCTCTTCGTAAGTGACGATCGGCTGCTGGGGCGCATCGACCTGGCCGCGCAGCCGGTTCGCGATCACCAGGATTTCGCCCGGCTGAGCGCGCAGCGACCTCGTCGCCCTCGGCCTCCTCAAGAACTGGCGCGTCTTGCGCGATGACCGGCGCCGACCATAGAGCAAGCGGCAGCAGGGCAAATCGTTTCATCCGTCGCGTCTCACCTGTTCGAAACTCGAACGCGTTGCCCTTGCCGCAAGAACGTTGCTGAATCGCCCTGCCCAAGGCAAGGCGTGTCAGCGTAACAATTTGTCGCTCAACGGTTACTAGCGCATTGCGGCCGTGGTCGCGCCAAGGCTTCCCTTTTGCGCGTCCCGCCGCTATGGCGCGCCGCACTTGGACCCGGAATGAACGGAAAACCATAGCGGATGGCGAAAGAAGAACTGCTCGAAATGCGCGGCACGGTAGTCGAGCTGCTGCCCAACGCCATGTTCCGGGTAAAGCTGGAAAACGATCACGAAATTCTCGGTCACACGGCCGGCAAGATGCGCAAGAACCGCATCCGCGTTCTGGTCGGCGACGAAGTTCTGGTCGAACTCACGCCCTACGACCTCACCAAGGGCCGCATCACCTATCGCTTCATGCCCGGCCGCGGCGGTCCCGGCCAGTTCTGACAACGGGCGTGGCCACGCCCGAACTTGTGCTCGCATCCGCAAGCCCGCGCAGACGCGAACTTCTCGCGCGGCTCGGCATCGAGCCCGCGCGGATCGAGGCGGCGGAAATCGACGAAACCCCGCGCAAGGGCGAACTTCCCCGCGATTACGCAAAACGCATGGCCCGCGAAAAGGCCATAACCGTCACCGGCGGCGCGGCGCATGTGCTGGCGGGCGACACCGTGGTCGCGCTGGGTCGCCGCGTACTGCCCAAGGCCGAGGACGAAGCCCAGGCGCGCCAGTGCCTCGAACTCCTGAGCGGGCGCAGGCACCGGGTGCTCTCCGCCGTCGCGCTGAGATCGCCGGACGGCACGCTTGCGCGAGCGCCTGTCGGAAACCATTGTCCGCTTCAAACCGCTGTCACCGGCCGAGATCGCCGCCTATCTTGGCACCGGCGAGTGGCGCGGCAAGGCCGGCGGCTATGCGATCCAGGGACATGCCGAGGGGCTGATCGTCTGGATTTCCGGCAGCCATTCGGGCGTGGTCGGCCTGCCGCTGTTCGAAACCCGCGCCTTGTTGAAAGCCGCCGGGTTCCCGGTCGCATGAAACGAACGCTGCTGTGGGATGCCGGCCCCGGCGAGATGCGAGCCGGACTGGTCGAACAAGGCGAGCTTGCCGAATTCCGCATCTTGCGCCAGCGCCGGGACCGGGCGCTGCTCGCCTCGGGCGAACACTACACGGCGCGGATCACCGGCCGCGCCTGGGCCAGGCAAGGCGCTGGTCACATTGGGCGGGGATACGGACGCGATCCTCCAGCCCGCCGCGAACCTCCCCGAAGGCGCGCTGCTGGGCGTCGAGATGACCCGCGCACCGATTCCCGAGCCAGGGCGCTGGAAGCTGCCGATCGTCCGGCCCGATCCCGAAGTGGCGCCCCAGGCCGAACCGGGCTGGCATATCAGCGACGAGCCATGGGTACTGTTCCTGCGCCGCCTTGCCGCCACACTCGACGAAATCGTCTGCCCGGACGCCCAGGCGGCGAACAAGGTGAGGTCCGATCTCGGCGCGAAAGCACCGCCCGTTCGCATCGACGCCAAGGCCATTGCCGAGGCCGATTTCGAGGGGCTGATCGAGGCTGCCGTGCTTGGAGAATTCACGGTCGAAGGCGGCGCGATCTCGATCGAGCGCACCCGGGCGATGACGGTCGTCGATGTCGATGGAAGAGGCGATCCGGAGGCGCTGAACCGTGCCGCCGCGCGAGAAATTCCGCGCCTGTTGCGGCTGTTCGACATCGGTGGCCCGGTCGGGATCGATTTTCTGACCTTGCCGGACCGCAAGGCGCGCGGCGCGGTCGATGCGGCGCTGGCGGAGGCCTGCGAAGTGCTCGGCCCGCACAAGCGCACCGCGCTCAACGGCTTCGGCTTCGCGCAGATCGTGCGGCCGCGCCGGGGGCCGTCGATCCCCGAACTGCTTTGCGGCACCACCCCGGGCCGCCTTTCGCTCGAAAGCCGGGCCATTGCCCTGCTCAGGCAGGCCGGGCGCTCCAGGGGCCACGGGACGCGCCGCATGGTGGCGCCGCCCGCGATCGTCGATCTTATCCGGCAATGGCCCGAAGAGACCGGCGCATTGCGGATCGCGCTCGGAGCGGAGATCGAACTTGTCGCCGATGCATCCGCGATCGGCTATGGCCACGTGCATGTCAGCCAGTCCTAAGCGCAGCCAATGCCCGATCTGCGGCAAACCTCGCAGCCCGGAGCATAGGCCCTTCTGCTCCCCCCGCTGCCGCGACCGCGACCTGCTCAAATGGCTCGACGACGGCTACGCCCTGCCCGGCCCCGCAGCCGAACCCGACCTGCCTTCGGAAGACCCGGGCGAGGATTGAGGGCCTGTCTGACTGATATTTACCCACCGTGACGGTGCCGATTTTGGCCGGATGCAAGGAGCGAGGAGGGAGCTATGCGAGCATATAGTGACCGACGAGTGACGCGGCAGTCGGCCAAAATCGGCCCGCCCCGAAGTGGTTGCCGCTGGAAGCCCTCCGGACAGCGTCGCGCCGCTTGTCCGGGCAACCAGCCCGGCCTGCGCGCCGCTCCTTGCCGGAGAACTTCCAGCGGCAATCACGGTGGGTAAATATCAGTCAGACAGGCCCTAATTCCGCCTTGCCATTCCGGCCCGCCTTCGCCATAGGCGCGCTTCCAATCGCTCGCCGGTCGCGAAAGCGGCCGCCGCGAGAGCGATGCCCGGGTAGCTCAGTTGGTAGAGCACATGACTGAAAATCATGGTGTCGGTGGTTCGATTCCGCCCCCGGGCACCATTGGCACATCCATGACATCGCCCGAAGCGCCTGCAACTCCGCTTCCTTGTTGAACTTCGTCGATGGGCTGGCCCCTGCAAACCGGCCCGCTTGTCTCGCGCGAAATGCTTCTCTAGACCGCGTGGCATGGGAATCGCGCCGTTCGGGCGATCGAAGCGGGGAGTTAGTTCGATGCGGAAGTTTGTGGCTGCCCTGGCGGCGCTCGGCGCCATGGCCTTGCCGTCGCTCGCCCATGCGCAGGAAGCCCTGGCCGACGCCTCCAACAGCGGCGACACTGCCTGGATCCTGACCTCTTCGGCGCTGGTCCTGCTCATGACCATGCCCGGCCTGACGCTGTTCTACGGCGGGCTGGTGCGGACCAAGAACGTGCTGTCGGTCTGCCTGCAATGCGGGGCGATCGCCGCGGTCGTCTCGCTGTTGTGGGTGATGGTCGGCTACACGCTGGCCTTCGGCCAGGTGACCAATGGCTGGCTCGGCGGGGGCAATGCCTGGATGCTGCTCAACCTCGGCAATGTCCGCGACGGCTATCAGATTCCCGAAAGCGCATTCGCCTTCTTCCAGATGATGTTCGCCGCGATCACGCCCGCGCTGATGGTTGGCGCCTGGGTGGACCGGGCCCGCTTCGGCTGGGTTATCGCCTTCTGCGCGCTGTGGAGCCTGGTGGTCTATGCGCCCGTGGCGCACTGGGTCTGGGGCGGCGGCTGGCTGTCCGCCAGCATGAAGACAATGGATTTCGCCGGTGGTATCGTCGTCCACACCACCGCGGGCGTCTCCGCGCTGGTCGCGGCGATGCTGCTCGGCAAGCGGATGGGCTTTCCCAAGACGCTGATGTTGCCGCACAGTCCGGCGCTGGTGACGGTCGGCGCGGCGCTGCTGTGGGTCGGCTGGTTCGGCTTCAACGGCGGCTCGGCGGTCGCCGCCAACGACGATGCGGCCTCCGCGATCATCAACACCCACGTCGCCGCCTGCGCCGCATCGATGGCCTGGCTGCTGATCGAACGCTTCACTGTCGGCAAGCCAACCAGCATCGGCTTCGCGACTGGCGCGGTCGCGGGCCTGGCGACGATAACGCCATCGGCCGGCTATGTCTCGCCCGGCTCGGCGATCGTGATCGGTCTGGCCGCGGCCGCGATATGCTATCCGATGATCCAGGTGGTGAAAGGCAAGCTTCAAGTCGATGATTCGCTCGACGTGTTCGCCGTGCACGGTGTCGGCGGCATGACCGGATCGATCCTGCTCGCGGTGTTCATTTCACCCACATTTGGCGGCATCGGCTATGCCGAAGGCGCGGGTATGGGAACACAGCTTGCCGGGCAGGCCATTGGCGTCGCCGTGGTCGCGATCTGGTCGGCGGTGGCGACCGCACTGCTGGTGCTGGGGGTCAACTTCGTGCTGCCGATGCGGGTAAGCGAGGATGACGAGCGCGAGGGCCTCGACCTCGCCAGCCACGGCGAGCGGGGATGGGAGTTCGATTAAGCTTTGAACTTGGCTCAAAGCCCATCCAAGCCAAGGAAGGAGTAGTCGGCCAGGCCGATCAGTCCCCAGTCAGAATCCTGTCGACCAGTTGCTTCACCGTCGGCGTGAAGTTGTTCGAATAGAACGGGTCCTGCTTGAACCGGTAGGCGCCATGCCCGGCGAACATCAGATTGTCATCGACCGGGCCGCCATGGGCGATGTCCTGAAGTGTTTTCTGGATACAGAAGCTGCGCGGATCGGCGAGGCGCCCGGTGGAAAAGTCGTCGTGGTCCTTCCACGCGGAAAAGCCGCAGTGCGACAGGCAGCCCATGCAGTCCGACTGGTCCCGCTTGATCGACTCGCGTTCGGCGGGAGCAACGAAGACGATCGTGTCATCGGGCGTGCGCAGGCCTTCGGAATAGCCCAGCGTCGCCCAGTTGCGCGCGCGCTCACGGTCCTTGGGGGTTACCCAGAAATTCTTGCCGCGCACGCCGACGTCGAGCTGCACGGTATGTTCGCCGGCCTGAACCCGCGAATACGGCACCTGCCGCTCCGAGCGTGATTTAAGATTACGCAAATAGGAATTGCGAACCGCCGAGGAATAGAAACCGGTCGGCGAGAAACGGTGCAGCAGGACATCGCCCGGATCAAGCTCGCGCAGCGCGTTTTTCCAGCCGATCGGAATCGGGCTTTCCTCGGTAAGCAAGGGCCGCGTGCCGAACTGGAAGGCTATCGCGCCAAGTTCGGGATTGTCGATCCAGTGATCCCACTCGCGCAGATACCAGACGCCGCCGGCCATGACGATCGGCACCGAGTCCGCCACGCCTTCGGCCCGCATCGTCTCGCGCAAGAGTTTGACCCGGGGATAGGGGTCTTCGGGCTTGAGCGGATCTTCGGCATTCGACAGGCCATTGTGCCCGCCGGCCAGCCAGGGGTCCTCGTAGACCACCGCCGACATCAGCTCCGAAACTTTGTGATAGGCGCGCTTCCACAAGGCGCGGAAGGCGCGGGCCGAGCTGATGATCGGCAGGTAGGTGACGTTGAAGCGCTGGGCGATCTCGGATAGGCGATAGGGCATGCCCGCGCCGCAAGTCACGCCCGCCACCATCCCGCGGGTCTTTTCCAGCACGCCTTCGAGGATCGGCTGGGCGCCGCCCATTTCCCACAGCACGTTGATATTGATCGCGCCCTTGCCACCGGCGATGTCGTAGGCCCGCTTCACCTGTTCCACCGCGCCATCGATGGCGAAACGGATCAGTTCCTCGTGCCGCTCGCGCCGGGTCAGCGACTGGTAGCGCTGCGGAACGATCTTGCCCTCGGCGTCATAACTGTCGGCGTTGACCGCGCTGACCGTGCCAATGCCGCCGGCCGCCGCCCAGGCGCCGGAACTGGCGTGGTTGGTTGCGGACACGCCCTTGCCGCCCTCTACCAGCGGCCAGACCTCGCGGCCGCCATAGAGTATCGGCGAGAGACCTTTGAACACCATTCCCAACCCGTCTTTCCTTCAGTTCGCTGCCTTGGCCCTTGCCTGCGCACCGGACTGTTTGCCGCAAGTCTTGATCGCCGAAGGGGCCGGCCGTTCGCCCGCCACTTCGAATTGCGCGTAGTAGCCTTGCAATTCCGGCTTTAGCTCGAAACGCGCCAGACGGAAACCTACCGCGCCGAATTCGCAAAAAAGCAGCGCCGGGGGGATGCCGTGCTGACCGGTCGGCCGGTCGACATCGACGACAATCACTTGTCCTCCAGGCCTGAGCGAGGGGCGCAGGCGCCACAGGAAGGCATAGGGCTCGGTCACTTCGTGGTACATGTGTATCAGAAAGACACGGTCGAAACTGGCGCCCGGCAGCCCCGGATCGTCGGGCGCGCCAAGCTTGATCGAAACATTGTCGAGCCGGTCGCGCTCGACGCGGGTACCCAGCCGCTCGATCGCGCCCTTGTCGATGTCCTGGGCAAGCACCCTGCCCTTCTTGCCGACTCGGGCGGCGAGCCGCACCGTGTAATAGCCCTCGCCCGCGCCGATGTCGGCGACGGTCGTGCCCTCGCGGATATCGGCAAGGTCCATCACTTTCTGCGCCTCGTTGACGCTGTCGCGCTGGACTTCGGTCGAGAATTCATTGGCTTTGGTGGTGGAGACCGGGCGATAGGGCTGGGGGAACTCGCGGGCTGACACCGGCCGGTCGCTGCCGGTATCGCCGCGGCTGCAACCGGCAAGCGGCAGCAAAGCCAGCAGCAAGGCCGCGCGCATCCTCAATCGACATCCTCCACTTCGACCCGCTCGCCCGATACCCGCTGCGACAGCGCCGCAGCCATGAACGGATCGAGTGCGCCGTCGAGCACGTCGTCGGGCGCGGTCGAGACCACGCCGGTGCGCAGATCCTTGACCTGCTGATAGGGCTGCAACACGTAGCTGCGAATCTGGTGCCCCCAGCCGATATCGGACTTGCTGGCATGTTCGGCGCTGGCCGCTTCCTCGCGCTTGCGCATTTCCTCTTCATAGAGCCGCGCCTTGAGCATGCCCAAGGCGATATCGCGGTTCTTGTGCTGCGAGCGGTCGATCTGGCTGGCGACGATGATGCCCGAAGGCACATGGGTGATGCGCACCGCCGAATCGGTAGTGTTGACGTGCTGCCCGCCCGCGCCAGAGGCGCGGTAGGTGTCGATCTTGAGATCGGCGGGATTGACCTCGATATCGATATTGTCGTCGATCACCGGATAGACCCAGACGCTCGAAAAGCTAGTGTGGCGCCGCGCCGAGCTGTCGTAGGGGCTGATTCGCACCAGCCGGTGCACGCCGCTTTCGGTCTTGGCGTAGCCATAGGCGTTTTCGCCCTTGATCAGCAGCGTGCAGCTCTTGATCCCGGCCTGCTCGCCGGCATGGTAATCGACCATCTCGACCTTGTAGCCGTGCCGTTCGCCCCAGCGGGTGTACATGCGCTGGAGCATTTCCGCCCAGTCCTGGCTCTCGGTGCCGCCGGCTCCGGCGTGAACTTCGAGATAGGCGTCGTTGGCGTCCGCCTCACCGGCAAGCAGCGCCTGGACCTTGTCGCGATCGGCCCGCTCGGCAAGCGCCGCAAGCGCATCCAGCCCTTCCTTGACCGTCGCTTCGTCACCCTCGGCCTCGCCGAGTTCGACATATTCGACGGCATTTTCCATCTCCGCCGAGATGGTGTTGACGGCGCCGACCGATGCCTCAAGCCGGCGCCGTTCGCGCATCACCGCTTCGGCGTCCTTGGGATTGTCCCACAGCTTCGGATCCTCGACGCGCGCGTTGAGTTCGTCGAGGCGCCGCAGCGCGCGGTCCCAGTCGAGGAACTTGCGCACCAGCGCCAGCGCCGCCTCGATCCGGTCGATATGGGCCTGCCCTTCGGCACGCATGGGTTATGCTCCAAGGAAATCCGCCGTCCCGCTAGGCGGAGCGGGGTGAATTGTAAAGTTCGCGGGGTAGGTCAGCGCTTGCTTTTGAGCGCCTTGACCGCTTCCAGCGTCAGCCGCACATGGTCGCGGTAGTCGAGGTTGGAATGGACGAAGCTGACCCGTCCGTTCGGCGCGATGACATAGCTGGTGCGGCTTGACAGGCCCTGCATCGCGGCGGCGCGCGCCGCCATCTCCGGCGGCAGGACCAGTGACACGTCATAGGCGCGGATGGTCGCCGGCGATGCGATCGCGACCGCGAACTTGCTACGGCATTCCTCGGTCGAGAACCTTTGCAAAGTCGGCAAGTCGTCGTTCGACATGCCGACGATGGTTGCGCCCGCGGCCGCGAACTCGTCGCTCTTTTCGGCGAAGGCTCGCGCTTCAAGCGTGCAACCCTGGGTAAAGGCCTTGGGATAGAAATACATCACCACCGGCCCGCGCCGCAGCGCGGCGCGCAAATCGAAAGTGAAAGCCCGGCCATCGAGCGCGCCCTGCGTCACGATTTGCGGCGCCCGCGCCCCGCGCGGCAAAGCAGCTTGGGTCGATGCGGAAGTAGCAAGCGCGGCCAGCGCGGACGCGGCGGCAATGAGCGGCTTTTTCATGCCGCGAAGGTGCCTTATCCGGCAGGCGCTGTCCAGCGCCGCGTCAGTTGCCCCACCCCAGGAATGCTGCGTTCTCGCGATCGCATCCGGGGGTTACCGGTTTGAACTTCTTTGCAGTCAGCTCGGCTCGGGCCGCCGCGAGATCGGTGCGAAACGCGGCTTCGGCGTGGAGCCGGGCGACAACCGCGGCGGCCACCACCCTGCCCTCCTCGACATCGCTCAGCCAATGGACGTTGCACACCCGCCGGCTCTCGCCGAACGAGCGGCCGCGCGCGACCAGTTCGGCCGTCCGATCGGGTATGACCTCGGCGAGAATCAAGCCCCAGCCATAGCCGATGGCGCTGTGACCGGAGGGGTACGAGCCGTCGCCGCGCAGCATTGCTTCATCTTTCGGCGTGCAAGTCGGCTGTCCGTTGACCATGAAGGGACGTGGCCGCTGGTATCTCCGTTTGGCGGGATAGACCGCCATGGCAAGGTCTGGCCCGGCCTTGCGCAGCAGCGCGTCGAGCCTGGGCGTGGTTTCGGGTCCGATCGTCAGACCTGCCGCGCAGGAGAAAGTACCCGTCGCGTTCGGAGTGAACAGATCGGCATCGACCACCGCCTGGTCCCAACGCGGCGTCTCGCGCAATTGCATCGCGGCCTGCGTGGCCTCCTCGTCGCGCTTGATCGCGGCCGAATCGGGCTCTGGCGGCGGCGGCAGCAAGGCAAGCACATCGGGCGCCGCGTCACGCGGCAGATAACCCGCCGCAGTGAGTTTGGGCTGTTGCGGCGGCGAGTTCGGCGCGGGCTGCTCAGCATAAGCCAGAGCCGCCGCGCAGCCAAGCAGCGCCAAGCCCGCCAAACGCGCGGCGCGGGGGGGCATCATACCCCCTCGACGATGAACCCGCGATAGGGCGCGGCCTGGCGGCGGAACTTGGCCTTCGCCTGATATTCCTCGCCATAATACCAATCGTTCGCCGCCGCCTTGTCGGGGAATTCGAGAATGACGATCCCGTCGCACGGCTGGCCCTCGATGGTCTGCTGCGCCCCGTAGACCGTATGAACCTTCATGCCCGCCGGCGGCGTCGACAGGCCACTGCGGTACTTCTCCATGGCTTCGGGATCGGTGACCACACCCTCGCGAATGAAAACGACATAGGCCGCCATGCTTTCCTCTCCTGTTGCTTGTCTGACGGAAAGCCGATAGCCCAAATTCGCGGGGGTAGGAAGGCTCGGCCCAGGGGAAGTTGATCTGGCGACCTTGCGCTCTTCGCTTGTACCGTCGAGCAATCTGGCAATCTGGTTAAATCGCTGAGCCAGCCAAGCGATTTCATCCTCGCCCGGGATCAGGACTTCCTCGCGCTCGCCCCGCGCCAGCCGCCAATAGCGCCCGCTTGAACCGGCCACTTAACTAATCAGCTTCTCGACTTAACTGCCTGTTACTGTGGCCATATTATCACTCCTCAATGTCCGTCAGGCCATGCCCCGCACATAGGCGTCGATCGTGCCCGAACAGGTAATCTTGTCGTCGCCCTCGATATCGGAATAGCGCACGATGTCGTCGCGGATCGACGGGCCGCGCTGGCCGCAGGCGCAAGGGCCGAAATCGACAAGCACGCGGTCGCCGCTGATCACCCCGCCCCAGCGCGCGTCGAGCGCCAGGTCGAAGAAGGCCGCGCGGCCTTCAACCTCGCGCGTCCCGATGGGAACCAGCGCCTCGCCCGCCTTGTCGAGCGGCAGGCAGACCATCCACGGCGGAATGTGATAGCGCCCGCCCTCGCGGCAGCGCGGGAACGAGGAGCCGAGCTCCTGCATCGAATACATCTGGTAATTGTGCGAGGGATCGAGATTGAGCGTCTCGTAGACCACTTCCTTGTAGTTCTCCGGCAGCTGCGCCCCCTTGAGCCCGCCGCCGATGAAGCAGGTGTTCTCCGGGTGAAAATCCGCGCCCGAATAGCCGCGATTGCGCACCTCGACCGCCGCGGCGTAGATCGCGCTCCAGAAGCCGGAGATATAGATCTTTTCCTTGCGCGCTGCGATCAGCGCCTCGGCGGTGACCCCGGCCGCCGCGTCCACCGCCTTCTGCCGCATCGCGGAGGTCGCCTCGAACTCGGCGATGTCGGCGGGCCTTGCCGAACCATCGGCGATCGCCCGGCGCAGGGTGATCATGCGGGTGACCGAACCGATGGTGATCGGCGGGACCGGGTAGTCGAACCGCTTCGAGCCCGGAATGCCATAAGCCTCTTTCAGGGCGTTGCGGATAGCGAGATTGCGCGGCATATCCGCGACCGGGGCGATACCGAAGACAAGGCGGTCCTGCGCCGGCGCGACGCCCGACCCCCAGGCGCAGCCGCTGACCCCGTCCTGGCAGTGCCAATCGACATCGAACTTCGAACTGACCAGCATCGCTGACTTGCCGGTGGTGCCGCTCGAGCACGAAACCCACAGGCCCGCCTTCAGCAGCCGATCGACCCACATGTCGATCCCTTCGATGCCGTCCAGATCGACTGTGTCGGTGGGATAAGCGCAGACCGTACCGAGCCATTTGGTCAGCCGGTCCCAGCGCTCCTCGACCAGGAAGCTTTCAGGATAGCTCTTGTATGCGGTGTGCGGCAGCAACAGCGGCACCACGTCCTCAAGGCGCCGCACCGCGGAAAGCCCCGCATCGTTCGCGCGCAGCCCGACCAGCTTGATCGTGCCGACACGCTCCTCGAAGCGCTCCTGCAGCGCGGCGAGCTGGGTCTCGCGAATGTCTTCGTAGGGCAGGTCATAGCCGGTGGCCCCGGCCATGTGGCTCATCAGTTTCTCGGCTGCCTCACCCATTGGTTTTCTCCATTAAGCTCCTCCCCTGAAGGGGAGGAGGAGATTTTACGCCACGCCCCGCACATAGGCGTCGATCGTGCCGGCGCAGCCGATCTTGTCGTCGCCTTCGAGATCGGCATAGCGGGCGATGTTGTTGCGGATTGAAGGCCCAGGGTGGCTGCATCCGGTCGGCGCATAGTCGATCGAGATCCGGTCGCCGGTGATGATCCCGCCCCAGCGTCCGTCGAGCGCCAGATCAAAGAACGCGGCGCGTCCCTCGATCTCGCCGCCGTTCAGATCGTAGGGCAGCAGGTTGTCGCCATCCTTGTCGAGGATCATCGGCACGATCCACGGCGGCACGTGATAGCGCCCGCACTCGCGGCACTTGGGCATGCCGGAATTGAGCTCCTGCATCGAATAGTTCTGGAAATCGCGATTGTGCGGGATGTTGAAGGTCTGGTGGACGAATTCCTGGTAATCGTCCGGCAGCAGCGCCCGCTTGAGCCCGCCGCCGACGTAGATGCAGTTGTCCGGGTGGAAGTCTTTGGCGCTGTAGCCCATGTCGCGCACCACCTTGGCGACGGCGTAGAGCCCGGACCACAGACCCGAGACCATCAGCTTCTTGTCGCGGTGCTTGACGATTTCCTCAGCAGCCAGGATGATCGCCTTATCAAGCACTTCCTGCCGGTCTTTCGATGTCTGCTCGAAATCGGCGATCTCCTGCGGAGTTGCGGTGCCGTCGCTGATCTTCTTGCGCATCACCACCATCTTGGTGAGCGAGCCGACGGTGATCGGCGGCACCGGATAGTTGAACCGTTCCCACTCGGGATTGGCGAATGCCTGGCGCTGCGCCTCGCCGATGGTGACGTTCTTGGGCACGGTGGCGACCGGCGCGCAGCCGATCATCTTGCGGTCTTGCGCAGGCTCGACACCCGATCCCCACGAGAACACGCCCACGGTATCTAGCTTCGACCAGTCCATGTCCTTTTGCGAGGCGATCAGCATCGCCGACTTGCCGGTGGTGCCGGACGAGCATGAGATGTAGTATCCCTTGGCCGAAAGCCGGTCGATCCACTCGTCGATATCGGCGATTCCATTCAGATCGACGCCTTCGATCGGATAGGGCGAAACCGTGCCCAGCCAGCGCGTCAGCCGGTCCCACTTCTCCTCCATCAGGAAGCTTTCGGGATAGCTTTTGTAGGCGGTGTGCGGGAACAGCAGCGGCACCATGTCCTCGACGCTGCGGATTTCGCTGATCTGCGCCTCGTTGGCGCGGTGGCCGAGCAGCTTGAGGCAGTCCTTGCGTTCCTGGAACCGCTCACCCAGCGCCTCGACCTGGAGCGCCCGGATATCCGCCGCGCTGTAATCGAAACGGTCGTCCGCCCACACTTTGCCCGTCAACTTGTCCGCCGCCGCACCCATGACTTAACTCCTTGCAGAATTTCCGGTCAGCGCCTAATGGCACCCAATGCGTTTCATTATGCGCGAATCGCACTTGTCGGCAAGCCCTAATTTGGCAGGATGGAAAAAATGGACCAACTGACGACCATCCCCCGCTCACGCCCTGGCCGCCCGACCCGCGAGCAGGCCGAAGCGCGGCACGAGGAACTGCTCGAGTGCGCGCTCGACCATTTCCTCGACAAGGGCTTCGAGCAGGCGACGATCGAGGCAATCGCCAGTGCCGCGGGAATGACCAAGCGCACGGTCTACGCCCGCTATACCGATAAGGCGGCTCTGTTCCATGCGGCGGTCAGCCGGGCCATCGAACGCCTTTCGATCCCCGAGGAGCGCATTCTCGCCACCGACAGCGGCGATCTCGAACAGACCTTGCGCAACATCGCGCGGCTTCGCATCGATCTGATCTCGACGCTGCAGGGGCTCAAGCTGCAACGCATCATCAATACCGAGAGCTACCGTTTTCCCGACATTTTCAACGAGGTCTACGAGTTCGGCGCGCTGCCGACGATCAAGTTCCTCGCCCGCCTGCTGAAGCGCGAGACCGCAGCCGGAACACTGGCCATTTCCGATCCGGCCATGGCGGCCAATGTCTTCATGAGCATGGCGGTGAGCGGGCCGGTGCGGGTCATCGTGTCGGGCAACCGGCTGTCCCAAGCGGAGATAGACGAACGCGTCGCCTATGCTGTAAGCCTGTTCCTCAATGGGGCCCGGCCACGATAGCGCGGGCGCGATAGGGAGCGGTCTGTTGAGCTATTTGAGCGAGTTCAGGCTTAACTGGACCAATCTGCTCGGCGCTGGCCTGGGTCTTGGCTTTGGCACGGCTTTCAACCATTACATGATGAACCTGTTCGGCCCGGCGCTGATCGCCGATTTCGGCTGGACCAAGGCGCAGTTCGCGCTGGTCGGATCGATCGGCCTGCTCGGCATGATCTGCACCCCGATCGCCGGGCGCGTGACCGACGTGATCGGTCCGCGCAAGGCGGCGGCGATCGGCTTTTCGGTGATCCCCACCGCCTTCCTCGCGCTCAGCTTCATGTCGGGCAACATCTGGGAGTTCTACGCGATCCTGGGCGTCAAATACGTCATCGGCATCCTCAGCGCGACCATGGTCATGACACGCGTGGTGGTCGAACGGTTCGACAAGGCGCGCGGCATTGCGCTCGCCTGCCTGCTTTCCTGCCCGCCGGCCATCGGCGCGATTTCGGCTCCTCTGATCGGCCATCTGATCGAGGTCGAGGGCTGGCGCGCCGCCTATCGGGTCATGGCGTTGATTTCCGCGATGGGCGGTATCGCCGCGGTGTTGCTGATCGGCAAATATGTCGATGCCCAGGGCAATGCCCGCCCGCCCGCCCCCAAGCTCGACTGGGCGCAGTTTCGCGAGTTCTGCCGCAATCCGGTGTTCCTGCTGCTGATGCTCGGCATGTTCCTGGTCAACTTCCCGCAGGTACTGGTGTCTTCGCAGATGAGCATCATGCTGATGGAGAACGGCGCGACCGTTGGCTTCGCGACCGCGCTGCTTTCGCTCTACACTTCGACAGTTGTGGTCGGCCGCTTTATCGGCGGCTACGCGCTCGACCGGGTCGCGCCGCATGTTGTCGCCATCGTTTCGCTGGGGCTGCCGGCGGTCGGCTTCCTGATCCTCGCCACGCCGTTCGACACGCGCTGGGCGCTGGCCGCGGCGATCGCCTGCGTTGGCCTCGCCCAGGGGGCGGAAACCGATGTCGCCGCGATCCTCACCTCGCGCCGCTTCGCCATGGGTCATTACAGCTTCGTCTTCAGCCTGCTGATGACTTCGATGGGCCTGGCCGCCTCGACCGGCTCGATGCTGCTCAGCGCAACGCTGGTCGGCGCGGAGGGCGGCGACGGCAATTTCAATCTGTTCCTGCTGATCTGCGCGGCGGCGACCGTGGTCGGCGCATTCTGCTTCTACCTGACCGGCAGCGTGGGCGCGCGTTACGACCGGTTGAAGGGGGAGATGGCATGAGCCGGAGCGCGGCCAGTCGCGCCGCGATTAAACACGAAGCCGGGAGCAGGCGTTGAGCTATTTCAAGGAATTCCGAATTCACTGGCCAAGCCTGCTGGGAGCGGGACTCGGCCTGGGATTCGGCTCGGCGATCAACCACCACCTGACCAGCCTGTTCGCCCCGGCGCTGATCGCGGAGTTTGGCTGGACCCGTTCGCAATTCGCTCTGACCGGCGTGGTCGGGCTGGTTTCGATGATGTTCACGCCGGTCGCCGGGCGCATCACCGACCGCCTCGGCCCGCGCCGCGCCGCGATGATCGGCTTTTCCGTGCTGCCCGCCGGGTTCTTCGCCTTCAGCCTGATGACCGGCAATATCGCGCAGTATTACGCAATTCTGCTGGTCAACAGCACGCTCGGCATCCTCACGGCGACGATGGTGTTCACCCGGGTGGTGGTCGAACGCTTCGATGCCGCGCGCGGCTTTGCCCTGTCCTGTGTGCTGTGCGGCTCGCCGCTGATCGCGGCGATCGCGGCGCCCATCATTGGCTCGATCATCGAGAACGAAGGCTGGCGCGCGGCCTACCGGGTCATGGCCGCGCTTTCGGCCTCGGGAGGACTGGCGGCAATCATGCTGATCGGCCGCAACCGGCCCGTACAGACGCCCACCAGGGAACAGACCACGCTCGACCTAGCCAAGTTCCGCGAATTCGCGCGCAACCCGCTGTTCCTGCTTCTGATAGCGGGCATGTTCCTGGTCAACCTGCCGCAAGTCCTGTTCGCCTCGCAGCTCAACCTCATGCTGATGGAGAACGGCGCGACGATGGCTTTCGCCACCTTGCTGTTGTCGTCATACCAGATCTGCGTCGTTATCGGCCGGTTTGTCAGCGGCTGGTCGCTCGACCGGGTGCCGCCCCACGTGGTTGCGATCGCCTTGCTCGGTCTCCCGGCGGCGGGTTACCTCACGCTCGCATCCTCGTTCGACGCGCCCTGGGTGCTGGTCGGGGTGGTGATACTGGTTGGCCTGGCGCAGGGCGCGGAGACCGATGTCAGCGCCTTTCTCACCTCTCGCAAATTCGAACTCGCGCATTACGGCTTCGTCTTTTCGATGCAGATGATGTTCATGGGGCTGGGCTCCTCGCTCGGCTCGGCGCTGCTTAGCTACACGCTGCTCGACGGCGGCAGGTTCGACACTTTCCTGGTCTTCGCCGCGGCGGTGACGCTCTGCGGCGCATTGTGCTTCTTCCTGACCGGGCGTTATCATGAGCGCGAGCCGGCGGCGACCGGCGAGCCGCCAATTGGAGAGCATGCATGAGCGAACAACGCGTAGCCGTCATCACCGGCGCCAGCAGCGGCATCGGCAAGGAAACCGCCAAGGCCCTCGCCCGCAAGGGATGGCACGTGATCGGCCAGGGCCGCGATCCGCAGCGCAGCGCGGCGGGCGAAGCCGAAGTTCGCGCCGCCGCTTCGCCGGAGGCCAGGGTCGATTTCTTCGTCGCCAATCTCTCGCTGATGGCCGACACCAAGCGCCTTGCAGACCGGATCAAGGGCGTGACCGACCGCGTAGATGTGCTGTTCAACAATGCCGGCGGCGTGCGCGACCAGCGCTATGTCACCAGCGAGGGCACCGAAGAAACCTTCACCGGCAACCACCTTTCTCCCTTCCTGCTGACCCGCGAACTGATGCCGCTGATCGAGCGGGCGGCCAAGGCCGGAGGCCCGGGCGCGGCGCGGATCGTCGCCACTTCCTCGCTTGCCTATCACAGCGCCCCGCCGTTCGATTGGGACGATCTCCAACACCTCACGGGCGAATTCGCCGCCTCGCCGACCTATTGCCTGGCCAAGCTGATGAACGTGCTGTTCAGCCTCGAACTCGACCGCCGGCTGGCGGGCACCGGCATCGTCGTCCACTCGATCATCCCGGGCGTGGTCCTGACCAATTTCGCCAGCCACGGCGACGCCGACATGCAGACCTACCTCAAGGAAGCGCCCGGCCTGACGCCGGAGCAGGTCGCCGAGACGATGGTCTGGGTCGCGACCGCCGAAGAGACCGGCGCACCAAGCGGACGGCACTTCTACGACATGCAGGAGCAGGCCATCGCGCCCAATGCCGCCGACACCGAAACGGCGCGGCGGCTGTGGAGCGAGAGCGAGAAGATTCTCACGGGATTGGGGTACTGACCATCGATCCCCTCTCCCCTGTAGGGGAGATGTAGCGAGCGCCCGCGCAAGGGGGTAGGGAGGGAGAGGGGTGTACGGCGTCGAGATGGCGGAACCCCCTCTCCAACTACGGCTAGGCAGCAAGCTGCCAAGCCTTCGTATCCTCTCCCCACCGGGAGAGGGAAAGTCAGCTTACCGGGCGCCCCATCAGCACTTCGGCGATCTGCACCGCGTTGAGCGCGGCGCCCTTCCGCAAATTGTCGCCGACGACGAACATCGCGAGCCCGTGCGCCACCGTCGGATCGCGGCGGATGCGTCCGGCGTAGACCGGGTCCGTGCCAGTCGCCTCAAGTGGATTGGGCACTTCGCGCAGCACCACCCCGGGGGCAGAGGCAAGCAGCTCGGTCGCGCGCTCGGGCGAGATCGGTCGCTCGAACTCGGCGTTGAGCGCCAGCGAGTGCCCGGTGAACACCGGCACCCGCACGCAAGTGCCCGAAACCGGCAGGCCGGGGATGTCGAGAATCTTGCGCGTCTCGTCGCGCAGCTTGATTTCCTCTTCGGTGTAGTCGTCCTCGGCAAGAACATAGTTGAACGGCACGACGTTGAACGCCAGCGGCGCCGCCCACTTGGCGGGCGGCGGCATGGCGACGGCATTGCCGTCATCCGCCAGCGCGGCAACGTCGGCACCGGCGGCGGCGGCGATCTGCCCGGCAAGCTCGCGGATACCGGCCACCCCCGCGCCCGACGCCGCCTGATAGGTGCTGGAGATGAGGCGCTTGAGCCCGGCTTCGGCGTGCAAGGGCTTCAGCACCGGCATGGCGGCCATGGTCGTGCAGTTGGGATTGGCAACGATGCCCTTGGGAATATGGGCCAACGCCTCCGGATTCACTTCGGCGACCACCAGCGGCACCTGCGGATCGCTCCGCCAGGCCGAGCTGTTGTCGATGACCACCGCTCCCGCCGCCGCCGCCTTTGGCGCCAATTCCTTCGAGGTCGAACCGCCGGCCGAGAAGAACACCACGTCGAGCCCGCCGAAGTCCGCCTTGTCCGCATCCTCGACGGTCACTTCGCCACCCGCCCAGGGCAGCTTCGATCCGGCCGAGCGCGCCGAGGCGAACAGCCGCAGCGTGGGCGACCGGGAACGCCCGCTCGGCGAGAATGTCGCGCATCATCGTGCCGACCAGCCCGGTCGCGCCGACGATGCCGACATTGAGCGGCGTTGAGGGGGGAAAACGGGCAGTCATGTCAAACGTCTCCTGATGGGGCGCGGAGAGGCGGGGAGGCCGGTGTTTCGGAAAATCGAACCGCCCCGCTGCCGCGCGAGGCTGGTGAGGGTTGCGCTCAGAACTCCGCGCACGCCCGTCACCGCCCCGCCGAAGCGGCACGGTTTGGGGGTAATCGGTTTGATCGCGGATCCGAACATCGCGGGGGCCGTTAGCGGGGATGGAACGGCGCGTAAAGACCCCTTCAAACCCGATCCCACTCCAGCGGCAGGTAATCCATCCCGAAGGTCCGCCCGGTGTGATAGCGGTAGTTGTCCCCCTCCTTGATCCGGATATTGCGGAACCGCTTCAAGAACTCCTCCACCACCGTGCGCAATTCCCGCTTGGCCAGATGCACCCCCAGGCAGGTATGCGCGCCGGTGCCGAAATTGATATGACGCGGGTTACGGTCGATATCCACCGTGTGCGGATCGGCGAACACGGACGGGTCGCGGTTGGCCAGACTGATCGGCAGATTGATCGGATCGCCCTTCTTCAGCGGCGCCCCCCGAAACACGTAGTCATCCACCACCGTTCGGTGAGTCACCACCACCGAGAAAGCGCGGGCGAATTCCTCTACCGCCGGGCCGAGGAGGTCAGGATCGGCGCGCAGCTGGTCCTGCAGCTCGGGATGGGTGGCGAGGTGGCGCATGATCCAGCCGAGCGTCGAATAGACTGTGTCGAGTTCCGCCGGCCCACAGCACATAATACATGCCCATCATCTCGTAATGGTCGAGCGGGCGGCCCTCGAATGTCCCCTGGGTGATCGCCCGGTTGACTTCGTTCGAAGGGTTCGCCTTTTCGCGGTCCTTGTGGCCGCACAGGTATTTGTAGATCTCTTGCGCCGCCGCGGCGCGGTCGAGGTTATCGGGCGAGCGCATCATGCGGTCTTCCCAGGCGATGAAATCGCCCGCCCGGTCGCGCGGCAGAGCCATCAGATCAAGGAAGACATAGGTAGGGAAAGGAATGGCGAAGTCCTTGACGAATTCGCAGCCTCCTCTGCCATTTTCGTCGAACGCCTCGAATTTGGCGATGAGGCTGCCGCAAGTATCGCGCACCGCTTCGAGCACCGCGCCCATCGCCTTGGGGGTGAACACCGGGTTGAGGTTGCGGCGATAGCCATGATGCGCGGGGGGATCGATCTCGATCGGATTAAGCCGCACCGGCTCGCCGACCAGGCTGGCGATGGCGCTGTGCCTCTCGCCCGAGAAATGCTCGTGATCCTGAAAGACCTCGGAGATGGTGTCGAAATCCGTGCAGATCCAGCCCGGCTGGCCGTAGCTGACTTCGGTGGCCCAGAACACCGGCGGCATCTTGTGGAACCGGGTGATCGCAAGGAAGGGATCGTCACCGTGGGAGGTGAACTCGTCGAATTTCCCTTCCCAGACCAGTTCTGGGGGGATGTGGCCGATATCTTGCTGGACTGCTTGTTCGCTCACCTTGTCACTCCCGCGACTGTTGACCGGGCCGACGATAGAGGCCAGTTCGCGCCACGGCAATCTTCCAGCAAACGAGGCCCCGCGTGACCCCTCCCGACCGCCCCCGTCGCAGCGCGCTCTACATGCCCGCGTCCAACCCCAAGGTGCTCGCCAAGGCGCGGAGCCTGGCCGCTGACGTCATCGTGCTCGATCTCGAAGACGCGGTCGCGCCCGAAAGCAAGGTGGAGGCGCGCGCGGCGGCCGTGGCGGAGGCCCGGGCGGGCGGTTTCGGGCCGCGCGAACTCGTCATTCGGGCCAATGCGATCGACACCGAATGGGGCGCGGAGGATCTTGCCGCCATCGCCGCATCGGGCGCCGACGCCGTGCTGGTGCCCAAGGTTTCCTCGGCCTCCGATATCGCCCGCTACCAGGCGGCGCTGGCTTCGGCCCCGCCAGGCATGCAACTTTGGACGATGATCGAGACTTGCGCCGCCATGGGCGCGCTACATGAACTGGCCGCCATGGCCGCGAGCACCCGCCTTTCGCTGTTCGTCATGGGGGTCAACGACCTCGCCAAGGACATGCGCGCGCGCCTGACGCCCGAACGCACGCCGTTCCTGCCGTTCCTGGCCATGACAGTCGCGGCGGCGCGGGCGAATGGCGTCGCGGTGCTCGACGGCGTGTGCAACGAATTCCGCGACCTCGATATATTCCGCGCCGAGGCGGAGCAGGGCCTGCTGTTCGGCTTCGACGGCAAGAGCCTGATCCACCCCGACCAGATCGCCCCTTGCAACGAGGCGTTCTCGCCCGGCGAAGAGGAACTGGCATGGGCGCAAGCGGTGATCGACGCCTTCGCCCTGCCCGAAAACCGGGGCAAAGGCGCGATCCGGGTCGAAGGCAAGATGGCCGAACTGCTGCACCTGCAGCAGGCGCGGCGGCTGGTGGCCTCGGCCGAACGCATCAATAAATAGGGACTGTCCCTATTTATGTGCCGCCGCCGGGACCGCCCGGCCCGCCGTCACGCGCACCACTTTGCGTTCGTGCGGAGCAAAATCCATGGGCGCGCGGTGGAGGGCGAATACTTCGTCCCAAGCGACGAGATCGCCTGGCCGCCAGTGGTGGCGGTAGGTATAGTCCACCGAAGCGACGTGCTGGCACAGCATGCGCAGCAGGGCGTGGCTTTCCCGCCGCATGAGGCCTTTGATATGGACCGTATAGCCGGGATTGACGAACAGCGCCTTGCGGCCGGTTTCGGGATGAGCGATTATCAGCGGCCATTCGCGCGGCGGGAATTCGGCGTCGAAGCGCGCTTCGGCGCCGGGGCCGTATTGCGCCAGGCCGATGCCTTCCTTGAAGCCGGGCGGCACATGGTGGATCGCGGTCGCGGTCGATAGCCATTGCCGCATCATCGGCGAAAGCCCGTCGTATGCGGCGCAAAGGCTGGCGAAGCCGGTATCGCCGCCCACCGGCGGGATCGTTTCGGCGCGCAGCACCGCGACATGCGGGATCCATTGGGTGAACGAGCTATCGATGTGCCAGCCGTCGAAATCGCCCGCCAGGCCGATGTTCTGCAATTCCTCCCAGCGTACCGGCAGCGCTCTTTCAGGGGCGGCCTTGTCGTTCGAGGCGACAATTTTCGAGCCGGGATCGAATGCGATCGAAGCCTGCTGGCGGCCGAGGAACTGGAACACTTCGAGCGGCTGCGGCTCGCCGAACAGCGCAGCGAGGCGGTGCTGGGCTTCGGGCGTCGCCCTGGTTTCGCCGCGGAAGACAAGGACGTGGTGCTCGGCGAAAGCGCGCCTGATCTCGGCGGCGGCCTCGCCGGTAACATCGCGCGACAGATCGACGCCTTCCACCTGAGCGCCGATCGAGCCGGTCAGCGGGGTCAGCTTGAGGACCGCCGGGCATGCTTTAGCTGCTGTCGCCATGATCCATCTCCCGCTTGCAGCCTATCGGCCGAGGTTGCACTCGGTCAACAGCCTACCTAACACCGCCAGCATGTACATCGGAACCCTCGCCCAAGCGCACCCCGACAAGCCCGCCGCGATCCGTCCGGCAAGCGGCGAGACGCGCACCTTCCGCGAACTCGACGACCGCTCCAACCGGCTCGCCCAGCTGCTTTACGCCGCCGGTCTCAGGCGCGGCGATCATGTCGCGATGTATCTGGAAAACAACCTGGCGTTCTTCGACGTCAATTTCGCCTGCATGCGCTCGGGGCTCTACCTGACGCCGATCAACCGCTATCTGCCGGCCAGCGAAGCCGCCTATATTGTCGACGATTGCGACGCGCGGGTGCTGATCGCCTCGGCCGCGCTCGATCAGTCGGAGGAACTGGGCAGGCTGTCCCCGCGCTGCGAGGTCATGCTCTCGGTCGGCGGCGTGCTGGCCGGGTTCGAGGACTTCGAGACGGCGATCGCCCGCTTTCCCGCAGATCGGCTCGACCAGGAATGGCTGGGCGCGCAGATGCTCTATTCCTCGGGCACCACCGGCAAGCCCAAAGGGATCAAGCGGGCGCTGCTCGAGCTATCGCCCGACAGCGGCAACGCCGCGGTCACGACCGTCACCGGCATGTTCGGGGTTGACGAGACATCGGTCTATCTCTGCCCTGCCCCGCTTTACCACGCAGCCCCTTCGGGCTTCACCGCGGGCACGATCCTGTCGGGCGGCACCGTGATCCTGATGGACCGGTTCGACGAGGAAGAGGCGCTGGCGCTGATCGAACGCTACCGCGTCACCCACAGCCAATGGGTGCCGACCATGTTCGTGCGGTTCCTCAAGGCCGATCCGCAAATACGCCGGAAATACGATCTTTCCAGCCACAAGTACGCGATCCACGCCGCCGCGCCCTGCCCGGTCGAAGTCAAGCGGCAGATGATCGACTGGTGGGGGCCGATTATCTGGGAATACTGGTCGTCGACCGAAGGCGCGGGCTTCACCAGAATCTCCTGCGAGGAATGGCTGGCGCACCCCGGATCGGTCGGCCGCGCCATGGCGCCGATCCATATCTGCGACGATGCCGGCGCCGAACTGCCCCCGGGCGAGTCCGGCACGATCTATGGCGAGACGATTTACGGAATCCCCGCCTCCTACCATAAAGACGAGGGCAAGACCCTCGCGTCCTCGCATCCCCTGAACCCCAACTGGCGCACGGTCGGCGACATCGGCTATCTCGACGACGAAGGCTTTCTCTACCTCACCGATCGCAAGGCCTTCATGATCATCTCTGGCGGGGTGAACCTCTATCCGCAGCAGATCGAGGACGTGCTGGCGCTGCACCCCAAAGTCGCCGACGTCGCGGTGATCGGCGTGCCCAACGACGAGCTGGGCGAGGAAGTGAAAGCGGTGGTCCAGCCAGCGCCGGGAGTTGATCCCAGCGAGGGCCTTGCCGACGAAATCAAGGCCTATGTCCGCGAGCGGCTGGGCAAACAACTGACTCCGCGCTCGGTCGATTTCACCGCCGAACTGCCGCGCCTGCCCACCGGCAAGCTCTACAAGAAGGCGCTGCGCGACCAATATTGGGCGAAAGCTTGAACGACCGGCTTTACGATATCGCGGTGATCGGCGGCGGCGTGAACGGCTGCGGCATTGCGCGCGACGCGGCCGGGCGCGGCGCGAAAGTGCTGCTGCTGGAGGCGGGCGACCTGGCCCGCGGCACCTCTTCCGCTTCGACCAAGCTGATCCACGGCGGCCTGCGCTATCTCGAACACTACGAGTTCGGCCTGGTGCGCGAGGCGCTTTCCGAGCGCGAGCGGCTGTGGGCGATCGCCCCGCATATTATTCATCCGCTGCGCTTCGTGTTGCCCTACGCCGAGGGGCTGCGCCCGCGCTGGCTGCTGCGGCTCGGCCTGTTCCTCTACGATCATATCGGTGGCCGCAAGCGCTTGCCAGCCACCGAGAGCATCCGCTTGTCCGGTCATCCCGCCGGCGCGTCGCTCAAGCCGCTCTATGTGCATGGCTTCGTCTATTCCGACTGCTGGGTGGACGACGCCCGGCTTGTCGTGCTGAACGCCCGCGACGCCGCCGACCGCGGAGCGGAGGTGCGCACCCGCTGCCGGGCGGAGAACCTCACCCGCGAAACCGGCATCTGGCGGATCGATACGTCCGAAGGCGCATGCCACGCCCGCGCCGTGGTCAACGCGGCGGGTCCTTCGGTGCTCGACGTGGTCAAACTCGCCCACGAGGAAACCGAACGGCACATGCGGCTGGTGCGCGGTTCGCACATTGTCGTGCCCAGGCTGTTCGATCACGTCTACGCCTATTTCTTTCAGCTTCCCGATGGCCGCATCTTCTTCGCCATTCCCTATGAGCGCCAGTTCACTCTGATCGGCACCACCGACCGCGATCACCACGGCGGACTGCAGGATATCCGGGCGGAAGAGGACGAGATCGCATATCTCTGTGAAGGCGCCAGCCGCTATTTCGCCCGGGCCGTGACGCCCGCGGACGTCGTCTGGTCCTATTCCGGCGTGCGCCCGCTGGTCGACGATGACAGCGGCAAGCCCGAAGCGGCGACCCGGGGCTATCGGCTGGAGCTTTCTGACGAATCCGAGGGCGCGCCGCTGCTCAGCATTTTTGGCGGCAAGATCACCACCTATCGCCACCTCGCCGAGGAAGCCGTGGACCTGCTAGGGGAGCGCTTGCCCGGTCTCGAACAGGGCCACTGGACCGCGCGCGAACCGCTGCCCGGCGGCGACTTCGCGATGTCGGAGCTGCCGCGCCTGATCGACGAATGCCACGCGCGCTATCCCTTCCTCGAAGCGGCCTGGGCCGACCGTCTGGTGCGCGCCTATGGCACGCTCGCCCCGCAAGTGCTTGGCGAGGCCGCATGCATCGCCGACTGCGGCCGCCATTTCGGCCACGGGCTGACCGAGCGGGAAGTGACCTGGCTGATGACCCGCGAGTGGGCGGTCACCGCACAGGACGTGCTCTGGCGGCGCGGCAAGCTTGGCCTGCATTTCAGCCGCGAAGAGGCCGAGGCGCTGGAGCTATGTATGCAGGTAGCGGGGCGGCGCTCGCGGTAACCCCGGAACGCTTCACCGGACACGCCGGTGCGCTTCGAGGATGGCTCACTCCGTCTCCCTGGCAATGTCCAGCGGCACGCCTTCGGTGAATGGGGCATCGCGCTCCTTGAACGCCGCGCCGAGGCCAATTTCCGCGGCCCGGGCCTGAAAAGCGCCCATTTCCGGCGCCTGGTTGGCGATGGCGTCCATCGGGGCGGAGATGTCCTGGAGTATCGCCCGGCCCATCAGGTCGATGCCGCGATTGAGTACATGCTTGTTGATCGCGACGATATCACGGCCCATCGCGCCGATGCGGGTGGCGAGGCGCAAGACGTGATCGTCCAGCTCATCGGCCGGCACCGCTTCCAGCGCGAAGCCGATCTTCTCGGCAAAGCGGCCGGTGAAGGTATCGCCGGTGAACAGCAGCCGCTTCGCCCACTGCGCACCGACGTGGTAGAGCCACATGTTGGTCGGCGGGGTGCCGCCCATGCGCAGCGCCGGAAAGCCGATGGTTGCGTCTTCGGCGGTAACGATCATGTCGCAGTTGAGCGCGAGATCGGTGCCGCCCGCCAGGCAAGCCCCGTGGATCTGCGCGATCACCGCGACCGGCGCATTCCAGATTCGCGACCAGCCGCGCGCCATGTTGACCGTTTCAACCGCGCGCCGGGGCAGCGAAATCTGCGTCGCCGCGCCGTGGCCGGCCTCGCCCGAGGGCGAAATGTCATATCCCGAACAGAAGCTCTTGCCCGCGCCGCGGATGATGACGGCGTGCACTTCCGGGTCCGCGCCCGCTGCCTCGACCGCATCGATCAGTTCGGTCTGGACGGCGCGCGACAAGGCATTGCGGCGGTCCGGCCGGTTGATCGTGATCCGCGCGACCCGGCCGATCCGCTCGATCAGCAGGAACTCGTATGGCCTGGCTTCGATACCCATGGTCATATCGCCCTTCCCGCTTCCGCCCAGTAGGGTTCGCGCAGCTCGCGCTTGCGCACTTTGCCGCTGGGATCACGCGGCAGGCGTTCGACGAAATCGACCGAGGTGGGACATTTGTAATGCGCCAGATGGCTGCGGCAGAAGGCAATGATGTCGTCCTCGCTCGCCTCGGCCCGCAATTCGACGATAGCTTTCACCTTCTCCCCCCAATGCGTGTCGGGCACGCCGATCACTGCGGCGTCGCCGACAGCCGGATGGTTGAACAGCGCTGCCTCCACCTCGGCCGGATAAATGTTCGCGCCGCCCGAGATGATCATGTCCTTCAGCCGGTCGGTGAGGAACAGGTAGCCGTCCTCGTCGAGGTAGCCGACATCGCCGAGGGTATAGAGATCGCCGCGCCAGGTCTGGTCGTCGAGCACTTGCGCCCCGCGATAGCGGAAGCGCATCAAGGGCGTACCATAGACCAGCCCCGCCTCGCCCGGCGGCAGCTCGTTGCCCTCCGCGTCCATGATCTTGAGCGCGGTTCCCGGCGGGAATGACTTGCCGACGCTGCCGGGCTTTTCCAGCGCCTCTTGCGGCGAAATCATGGTCATCGACCCTTCGGTGCCGCCATAGATTTCCCACAGCACACCGGGTGGCAGGAACTTCATGATCGCCTGCTTGACGTCGCGCGGACAGGGCGCGGCGGAGTGCAGCACCGCCTTGAGCGAAGAGATGTCATACTTGCCGCGCACTGCTTCCGGCAGCGACAGGATGCGGAACAGGTGCGTCGGTACGCAAGTGATCCAGGTGACCTTCTCGCGCTCGATCGTCGCCAGGCAGGTCTCGGCATCGAAGCCGCCGCTCATCATCACCACCCGGTGCCCGGCATTGAGCGCCTGGGTGGAAAAGCCGATCGGCTGCGAGTGGTATAGCGGCCCGCACATCATGTGCACTTCGCCTGGCCCGCCGACCCCCATGATAGGAAGGAAATTCATGCTTCCCGCCATCAGCCGCGCCATTTCCTCCGCCGTCGGCGCCGAGCGCTCGATTGCCTTGGGCCGCCCAGTGGTGCCCGAGGAATAGAGCTCCATGTTAAATTGGATGCCCGCGCCATCGACATCCGGCTCGGGCGCGGCAAGGGCGAGCAAGCGTTCGTATTCGTCGAGCGAAATCGCCGGCAGCCCCGCCATCTGGCTGGCGCTGGCGCTATCGTGAAACACCAGCTTCGCCCCTGAATCCTCGATCAGGTAGCGCACTTCCTCTTGCTTGAGCCGCCAGGCGACCGGCACTGTCTTGGCCCCAAGCGTGCTGGCCGCGCCCAGAAGTTCATAGAATTCTGGGCAGTTTTGCAACGCCACGCCGATGCCGTCGCCAGCGCCGATACCAAGCTCGCGCAGCACACGCACCGCACGTGCCAGGCGATCGCGATATTCGGCCCGTGTTATCCGGCGATCCGGTGTGACGAAGACAATATCGTTTGCAGACATTTGCTTCCCTCTCCCTGCCTTCAATTCATGCGCGGCGATTATCGCCATTGCAACCTAATCCGCCTGCCGTTCGGGGCGCGGCCGGCCCAACCACAGAAACAGGATCGCCGACAGCGCGCAGAGCGGGATCATGCCCGTCAGCACCGCATCGTAACTCCGAGTCAGATCGTAGGCGTAATTGGCGATTATCGGCGCAATGCCCGCACCGAAGAACACCATGCCGTTGATCGTGCCGAACAGCGTGCCGAAACTGCGCATGCCGAAATGCTTGGACGCCAGATAAGCGCAGGCATCGACCTCGGTCCCCGAGGCCAGCCCCAGCAGCAGACAGCCCAGCGCCGTCGCCCAGGCCATGCCGGGCGCGGCAAGCAGCAGGACGACAAAGCCGATCGGGATCAGCACGCTGCCCGCCGCGATCAGCCGCGCGTCGACGCGGTCGAGCAGGAAGCCACCCGCCAGCCGCCCGATGATCGAGCCCACCCCGATGAGCGCGGCGGTCTGGGCTGCCTGCGCGGGTCCCAGTCCCTTGCTTATCAGGATCGGCACCGCGGTGACCGTCAGCGCAATGCTGGTGATGCCGAACAGCAGCACGGCCGTCGCCAGTTTGACGAACGCCGGGCTGGCGAAGCCCTCCCTGACCGTGAGCCCGGCCAGCGGCGGCGCGGCGGTCTCGGCGTTTCCGGCCCGGAGAGAAGGCGCGTCGGCGGCGCTGCGGAACAGCAACAGCACCGGCGGCAGGACCACCACGGCGAAAATCCCGGCGAGACCGGCGTAAGCACCGCGCCAGCCATGATTGGCGACAAGATACTGCGTGAGTACCGGCACAACCGCCGCGCCGATCCCGGTACCGCACAGGGCGATCGCCAGCGCCATGCCGCGGTTGCGATCGAACGTGCTGCTGATCGCCTTGGCCCAGACAGTGGGAATCACGAACATCGCCGCGACGCCCAGCAGACCCCAGCGCAGCCACCAGCTGGCGAGCTCCGAACTGGCGGTGCTGACATTGGCCAGCGCCAGGCAATAGGCCAGCACCCCGGCGATGGCGACCCGGCGCGGACCGAACCGGTCGATCACCGCGCCGCCGAGCCCGCCCCCCAGCAGAGCGATGCAGGCGATGATGAAAGGCCCCGCCGATATTTCGGCGCGCGACCAGCCGAACTCCTGCTCCAGCGCGGGCATGAGCACGCCCAGCGAATAGCCGCTCACGCTCGACAGCACGATCCCGGCGATGCAAGGCGCCAGCAAGGGCCAGTGCCGGGCAAGCTCGGTGTACCGGGGTTCGCCTTCGGCCTCGCTCACGCTTGCTTCCCCCATTCGCTCTGCTTGGCCGGAGCGTTGTCGAGCAGCAGTCTGGCCGATTGGCGGGTATCGCACAACGCCGATCTAAGCGAACAGCCCGTGCCGAAGCAGCTTCGCATAGGCACTGAACAGCACGTCGTCGGCCGGCTGCGCCGCGCCGTAACGCTGGCTGAGGTAGCTGCGCGCGCCCATCAGGATGTGGACGACGACTTCGATCTCGCCGTCGCTGAACTGGCCCAGCTCGCCCCGCTCGCGGGCGCGGGTGAGGATGCGGCGATAGGGGCCGGCGATGTTGTCGAGATGGCGGCGCCAGGCTTCGGGCGCGGCGAATTCGGCTTCGTCGAGGATGCGGGTGAAGCCGGGGTTCTGGTGCAGGTAATCGAAGAACGCCCGGAACCGCGCCATTTCCCGGTCGGCCTCCGGCTGGATCGCAGCGGTGCGATCCTGGATGAAGTGCGCCATTTCCGCACCAAGCGCCGGCAGCAACTCGTCGAGCAGGGCCTGACGGCTGGGGAAGTGGTTGTAGAACGTGCCCTGGGCGACGCCGGCCGCTTCGGTGATGCGCGCGACCGATGCCTCGGCATAGCCGATCTCGCCGACGATCTTCGCCGCCGCCGCGAACAGCCGCCGCCGCACCGCGTCATTACGCTCGCCGCGGGTGAGCTTGCGGACGGGTTCGGGCGCGTTCACGCCGCGCCCGCCCCGAGCTGGGCGCGCAGTTCTCGCTTGAGCACCTTGCCAGAGGCGCTGCGCGGCAGCGAGGCGACAAACACCGTCCGGTCCGGCGCCTTGAACGCGGCGAGGGCGCCGCGGCAATGGGCGCGTACTTGCGCCTCGTCGAGCCGTGCCCCCGGGTGCAGCACCACCACCGCGAGCGGGCGTTCGCCCCAGCGCTCGTCGGGTACGCCGATCACCGCGCAGTCCAGGACTTGCGGCAATTGCTGGATCACCCGTTCGACTTCGGAGGAAGCAATGTTCTCGCCGCCCGACACGATCAGGTCCTTGATCCGGTCGGTCAGATAGAGAAAGCCTTCCTCGTCGAGGTAACCGGCATCCCCGGTGCGCAGCCAGTCGCCGAAGAAACTCGCCGCGGTCTTTTCCGGCGCGTTCCAGTAACCTTGCGTCACTTTCGCCCCGCGAATGCAGACCTCGCCTTCTTCGCCGGGCGGCAGCGTCTGGCCCTGCTCGTCGCGGATCTCGATATCGACGTGCGGCAGCGCGCGGCCGACCGAGCCGATCTTCTCGATCTCACGGCCCCGTTCCATCAGCGTATCGCCGCCGCAGGTCTCGGTGAGGCCGTAGGCGTCGATGTAGCGCGCGCCCGCAAAAGCCTCGGAAAAGGCGCGGATGCGCGCTTCTGGTGTGCGTTCGCCGCCGCCGATCACCCATTGCAGGCTGGAGACGTCGCGCGGGGCCTGCTGCTGCGCGGCGATCAGGGCGCCGGCCATCACGGGAGCGGTCCAGGCTGCGGTCAGCCGCTCGCGCTCGATCAGGTCGAGCGCCGCGTCCGCGTCGAAATCGCGCTGGATGCACAGCATGCCGCCGGTCCACAGCACCGCCACGCCGGGCAGGTCGAAGGCGCCGACGTGGTAAAGTGGCCCGGCGATAAGTAACCGTGTGTCCGCCGAAATCCCCAGTTCGACGATCTGGTCGGCGCTCTTGGCGGAGAAGTTGCGATAGGTGTGCATAACCCCCTTGGGGTGGGCCGTTGTACCCGACGTGTACATGATGCGCATCAGGTCATGGTCGCCAACCGATGCCATGGGGGCTTCACCGCCCGCGCCGGCAAGCAGGCTGGCATCGTGCCGGGCATCGGCTGTGACGATCAGCATCGCCGGAACCACGGGGGTCCAGACCGCCAGCTCCTCGTCGCAGAACAGCAGCACCGCGCCGCTGTCGTCCAGGATGTAGTCGACCTCGCCGGGCGCGAGGCGGAAGTTGATCGGAACCAGCACCGCGCCGACGTGACTTGTCGCCAGCGCAAGTTCGACAAAGGCCGCGCTGTTTTTCATCAGGAGCGCCACGCGGTCGCCCGGTTCGACGCCGCGAGCGCGCAGCATCGCTCGCAAGCCGTCCGATCCGGAGCCATAACTCGCCATAGCCGGTGACCCTGCCGGCATAGCTTATAGCTGGCCGGCCAGGATCGCGCAGCGCATGGTGGCGCACAAGCCGGGAGAGATTGGACATCGCTCATCCACAAAAATGAATAGTAACTCATAATTCATATTCGATTATCGAGTGGCCCGCAAGCGCAAGGGATTCGCCACCATGCCCAGCAGCGGGCCCGCCACCGGCAACAATCACGCAATGCTGCTAAGTTTCTACGAGCAGCTCTGCCGCATCCGCTGCTGCGAAGAGCGGCTGCAACGGCTGTTCGCCGAAGGCGAAGTGCCGGGCTTCATTCACCTCAGCATCGGCCAGGAGGCTATTTCGGTCGGGGTGATGAGCGCTTTGGGGCCTCGGGACACCATCGCCTCGACCCACCGAGGGCACGGCCATGCACTGGCCAAGGGCATGCCGCTCGATGGCTTTTTCGCCGAACTGCTGGCGCGCGATACGGGGGTTTGCCGGGGCCGCGGCGGATCGATGCATGTCGCCGACATGAGCATCGGCATGCTGGGGGCGAACGGCATTGTTGGCGCGGGGCTGTCGATCGCGACCGGCAGCGCACTCGCGCACAAGCTCAAGAAGACCGGTCACATCGCCGTCTCGTTCTTCGGCGACGGCGCGCTGGCCGAGGGCCTGCTGCACGAGTGCGCCAATGTGGCGGCGCTGATGAAGCTGCCGATCCTGTTCGTCTGCGAGGCCAACGGCTGGAGCGAGTTTTCGCCCACCGATCGCCAGATCGCCTTCGATCTTGGCGAATGGAGCAAGGCCTTCGGCATCCCCTACCGCAAGGCCGATGGCAACGATGTGCTGGCGGTCGCGGACGCCGCCGAGACGCTGATTGCCGGGGTGCGCGGCGGCCAGGGTCCGGCGCTGCTCGAATGCAGCACCTCGCGCTGGCGCGGACATTTCGAGGGCGATGCGCAGAAATACCGCCCGCAGGACGAGGCGCGCGGGCGCGATCCGCTTGTCGTCGCGGCGCAGTACCTTGCCGCTGAGTGCATCGGCGAAGAGGACCTCGAGCGGATCGCTGCGCGGATCGATGCCGAAGTGGAAGCGGCTATCGAAGCCGCCCGGGCCGCCCGCCCGCGAGTTACAAATCCGGCCTGGCCGATGTCTATACGCGGGAGACCGCGTGATGGCGGATCTGCGCTACGGAGCCGCCATCGGCCAGGCGCTCGCCGATGCCATGGCGGAAGACCCTTCGGTGATCGTCATCGGCGAGGATATCGCCGGGGCCGGCGGCTCGTTCGGCGTGACCCGGGGCCTGCTCGACAAGTTCGGCGCGGAACGCGTGATCGATACGCCGATCTCGGAAGCCGCCATCGCCGGCATGGCGGTCGGCGCGGCAATGAGCGGGCTGAGGCCCGTGCTCGAAATCATGTTCATGGATTTCGCCACGCTGACGATGGACGCGCTGGTCAACCAGGCGGCCAAGGCCCGCTTCATGTTCGGCGCGCAGTGCTCGGTGCCGATGGTGCTGCGCACGCCCCATGGCGGCGGGCTTTCCGCCGGGCCGCAGCATTCGCAGTGCCTGGAGGCCTGGTTCGCGCATGTGCCGGGGCTGAAAGTGGTCTGCCCCTCGGGCGCGGCCAATGCGTATGGCTTGCTGCGCAGCGCCATCGCCGATCCCGATCCGGTCGTCTTCGTCGAACACAAGGGGCTTTACGCCAGAAAGGGCTCCGTGCCGGATACACTGGCGGCCATTCCGCTGGGCCAAGCCGCGACGCCGCGCCAGGGCGAACAGGTCACGGTGGTGAGCTATGGCGCGGCGCTTGCCCTGGCGCTCGACGCGGCGGAGCAGTTGGCCGGCGAAGGCCTGTCGGTCGAAGTGATCGACTTGCAAACGATCCAGCCATGGGACGAGGCGGCAGTGCTGGCCTCGCTGGCGAAGACCGGGCGCCTCGTCGTGGTCCATGAAGCCGTCGAAGCCTTCGGCGTCGGCGCGGAGATCGCCGCGCGCATGGCCGACATCGGCTTTGCCCATCTCAAAGGCCCGATCGTCCGCGTCGGCGCGCCGTTCATGCCGGTACCTTTCGCGGCGGAACTCGAAGCCCGCTACCGCCCCTCGGTCACCCGCGTAATTGCGGCGATCCGCAAGACTCTTGGCAAGGAATGACCATGTCCGATGAAGCCGTGCTTTATGAGTTGAACGGGGCCACCGCCGTCCTGACGATCAACCGGCCCAAGACGCTCAACGCGCTCGACCTGCCGACGCTGGACGTGCTGGAAGCGGCGGTGCGGCGCGCCGATGCCGATGCGGCGGTGAAAGCGATCGTCATCACCGGCGCCGGCCGGGCTTTCGTCGCGGGCGGCGATATCGCCGATCTGGAGAGCCGCCAGGGCCTGGCGCACTACCTCGAATTCGGCGAGCGCATCCACGATGTCTTCCGCCAGATCGAGGCGCTCGACAAGCCGGTCATCGCCGCAATCAACGGCTGGGCGCTGGGCGGAGGCACCGAGCTGCTGCTGTGCACCGATCTCAGGATCGCGGCGCAGTCCGCCATGCTCGGCCTGCCCGAGATCACGCTGGGCCTGTTCCCCGGCGCGGGTGGTTCGCAGCGGCTGATGCGGCAAGTCAGCCCGTGCAAGGCGCGCGAGATGATGTTTCTGGGCGAGCGCATCACCGCCGCCGAGGCCGAACGGCTGGGGCTGGTCAACCTGGTGGTCGAGGACGGCGAAGTGATGAACGCGGCGCTGGCCATGGCGGAAAAGCTTTGCGCAAAATCGCCGATGATCCTCAAGCTGCTCAAGCGAACCTTGCGCGATGGCGCGGAAATGCCGCCTTCGGCCGCGCTGCGGCACGAGCAGGCGATGATCGGCCTTGTGCTCGACAGCCGCGATGCGCACGAGGGCTGCACCGCCTTCATCGAGAAGCGTCTGGCCAGTTTCGAGGGGCGCTGACATGACCAAACCCATCCTCATGCCCAAGCTCGGCCTGACCATGACCGAGGGCGAGATCGTCGAATGGAAAGTCGCGCCGGGCGACCGGGTGGAAGTCGGCGACGTGATCTTCGTCATCGAGACTGACAAGAGCGCGAACGATGTCGAGGCGCTCGATGCCGGCACGATCGAAGCGCTGCTGGTGAGCGAGGGCGATGTGGTCGAAGTCGGCGCGGTGGTCGCGACGCTGAGCGAAGGCTGAGTCCATGCAATTCGACCTCACCCCCGAACAGACCATGCTCGCCGATACCGCCCGGCGGGTGGGCGAGAAGTTCGGGCTCGATTACTGGCGCGAACTCGATGCGCAACAAGGCGTTTCCCTCCGCGATCTGGCAGGCGATCTGCGAGGCCGGGCTGTGCGGGGTGGCGATTCCCGAGGAGTACGGCGGCTCCGGTCTCGGCATGCTCGATCTCGCCATCGCGGTCGAGAACCTGTGCGCCGGGGGCGGCGGGGTGACGCTCAGCCAGATGTTCATGCTCAATCCGATCTTTGGCGGGGTAACCCTGGCGCGGCTCGGCAACGAGGATCAGAAGGCGGCGATGTTGCCGGGGCTGGTCTCGGGCGAGCTGATGTTCGCCATGGCGCTGACCGAGCCGAACGCGGGCAGCAACACGCTTGAGATCGAGACGTTCGCCGAAGCCGACGGTTCGGGCTGGCGGCTGACCGGCCAGAAGATCTGGATCACCGCGGTGCCGCAGGCCGACAAGCTGCTGGTGATCGCCCGGACCAAGAAGCTGGCGGATTCCAAGGGAAAGACCGACGGCATCAGCTTGTTCGTCATCGACCGCGACCGGGCGGGGCTAAGCCACCAGGCCATCGACAAGCTCGGCACCCGTACCCTGCCCTCGAGCCTGGTGTTCTTCGACAATGTCCGGATCGAGCCGGACGAACTGGTCGGCACGCTGCACGAAGGCTTCAAGCAGCTGCTCGATGTGCTCAACACCGAGCGGATCGTCACCACCGCCGGTCTGGTTGGTACCGCCGAGATCGCGACCAAGCTGGCCATTGCTTACGCAAACGAGCGCAAGCTGTTCAAGGGCCAGCCAATCGGAAGCTACCAGGCGATCCAGTTCCCGCTCGCCGAAGCCCACATCCAGACCGAATGTGCGCGGCTGATGAATTACAAGGCAGCCGCGCTCCACGACACGGGGCGGCCTTATGGCAGCGAAGCCAACATGGGCAAATGGCTGGCGGGCCACGCCGCCGGCCAGGCGACCGACCGGGCGATCCAGACCATGGGCGGCATGGGCTATTCCACGGAAGCCCATGTCGAGCGGCTATGGCGCGATGCGCGGCTGTTCCGCATCGCGCCGGTCTCCGAAGAGATGGTGCTGAACTTCGTGGCGCAGCACGATCTCGGGATGCCGCGGTCTTACTGAGCCGGTTTTCGCGGGCGCGTTAACTCGCGCTCCTCTATGATCGAACGACAATGCGGAGAGAGTTCATGACCCTGAGCACCATCAATCTGACGCCCCACATCGGCACCGAGGTTAAAGCCGGGCTGGACGCCCTGCTCGATGGCTCAATGGCCCGGGAACTGAGGGCGCTGCTCGAACAGCGCGGCGTGCTGCTGCTGCGCGGCCTCGGCATGACCGACGAACAGCAGCTCAAGTTCGCCAAGACCCTGGGCGCGCCGCGCAACGAGCATGGCACCGACATCACCAAGGTCTCGTCCGACAAGACCAAGAGTCCGATCTTCGCCGAATACACCGAAGGCACTTACTACTTCCACTTCGACGACACCTATATGGAATACCCGGCACTCGCCTCGGTGCTGCGCTGCCGCACGATCGCGCCCGCAGGCGGCCAGACCGAATTCGCCAACACCTATGCGATCTACGACGATCTACCCAAGGACGAGCAGCGCTTTTTCGATACACTCCATGCCGAACATTCGCAGGAATGCATCCAGCGCAAGGCCTTCCCCAACCCTACCGAGTGGCAGCTTTCGCTGTGGGGTGAAGGCAAGAAATTCCGGCGACGACTCACCCCCTGGTCTGGCTCCACCGCACCGGGCGCAAATCGATGCTGCTGGGCGAGACGATGAAGCGGATAGTCGAGCTGCCGACTCCCGAAAGCGAGGCACTGGTCAAGCGCCTGATGGCGCTCACCCAGCGGCCGGAATACATCTACCGCCACGACTGGCAGGTGGGCGATGTCCTGGTCTGGGATAACACCGGCACGGTCCACCGGGTGGTGCCGTTCGATCTCGATTGCGGGCGCGAGCTGCACCGGGTCAAGCTCGCCGGCGAGGAACCGATCACCGCGGTGGCGGCATAGACGCCAAGGATGCGGCGCTAGAGCCTTTCCGGTTCAACATCGAGCACCACGGTCTTGGTTTCGAGGAACTGGCGCAGGCCCTCGGTGCCGCCTTCGCGACCGATGCCGCTCTGCTTGAAGCCACCGAAAGCAATAGTGAAATCGGTGCGCGATGCGTTCTGGCCGACCGAGCCCGACCGCAATTCCCGCGCCGCACGCCAGGCCTTGTCCGCATCGCCGGTGAAGACGGCGGCGTTGAGGCCATAGGGGGTATCATTGGCGATGCGGATGGCATCGGCCTCGTCGTCTGCCGGGATCACGCAGGCGACCGGGCCGAAAATCTCCTCGCGCGCGATGGTCATGGCGTTATCGACCCTCGCGAAAACGGTGGGTTCGATGAAAAAGCCGCGATTGAGTTGCGCCGGCCGGCCGCCGCCCGTCGCCAGCTTTGCCCCTTCGGCCTTGCCGCTGGCGATGTAGTGTTCCACCCGGTCGCGCTGGCGGGCCATGGCCAGCGGGCCCATTTCGGTGCCCTCGGCGAAGGGATCGCCGACTTTGATCCCCGCATAAGCCGCGCTCAGCGCATCGACGAAGGCGTCGTGGCGGTGGCGGCTGACGACCATGCGAGTGAGCGAGGAGCAAACCTGTCCGGTCATCATCTTCGCACCCATGGCCAGCGAAGCGGCGGCTGCCTCAAGATCATAATCGTCGCAGATCACCGCCGCGGACTTGCCGCCAAGCTCGAGCGTGCAGCGCGCGATCCGCTCGCCGCAGATCGAGGCAATGCGCTTGCCCGCCGCGCTCGATCCGGTGAAGGTCACTTTGTCGATCGCCGGGTTGCGCACCAGCAGCTCGGAAACCTCGCGCTCGGCCGTCACAACGTTTAGCACGCCTTTCGGCAGGCCTACTTTCTCCACGATTTCCGCGAAAACATAGGCGGTTCCGGGTGCTTCGGGCGAGGCTTTCAATACAAATGTGCAACCCGCCAGCAGCGCCGGAGCCAGCTTCCAGCAAATCAGCTTGGCCGGGAAATTCCACGGCACGATCGCCGCGACCACGCCCACCGGCTCGCGCACCAGCATGCCGAAACCGCCGCGCTCGGGCGTGTGGCGCTCGAAGAACGGGAACGTATCGGCCAGGTCCGCGTGGTATTCAAACGTCCTTCCCATGCCCGGCATCAGCTGCTGACCGAGGCCGCATGTGGCGCCCATCTCGCTGGTCCAGATCGTCGCGAGTTCGCCCGCGCGCCGGTCCAATTCGGCGGCGATTGCGCGCAAGTAACCCGCGCGTTCGGCATGGCTCATCCGGGGCCACGGGCCATGATCGAAGGCATGCCGGGCGGCGGCCACCGCCCGGTCCATGTCCGCCGCCAGCGCCTCGGCGACCGTGCCGAAGCGCTCCTCGTTCGAAGGGGTGATGACGTCGAAGGTCGCGCCGCTCGAAGGCTTCACCCAATCGCCGCCAATGAAGAAGCTGCCGGGATGGGCGACAAGTTCGTCCAGCTTGGCAATGGTGCTCATGTCGGATCCTTGTGCCTGGCTTGGGGCACGCGCTCAGGCCTTTTCCAGGATGTGAATGGCGCAGGACGAGCCCATCCCCGGCCCGCCGCCGACCACATGAGCCATCCCGATCCGCGCGCCTTCGACCTGCCGGGACCCGGCCTCGCCGCGCAGATGCAGCGATACCTCGAAGAGATTGGCGATGCCGGTCGCGCCGAGCGGATGGCCCTTGGAGAGCAGCCCGCCCGAGACATTGACCGGCAGCCTGCCGCCCAGCGCGGTCTCGCCGCTGTCGATCAGCCGCCCGGCCTCGCCCGCGCCGCACAGGCCGAGGTTCTCGTAATGCACCAGCTCGGCGGTGGCGAAGCAATCGTGCAGCTCGACCAGCGCCAGCTCGTCCGGGCCGAGCCCGGCGCGTTCATAGGCCTGCTTCACGCAGTTCCGCGTGACCTGGCTGAAGTCGGTCAACGCGTCCTCGCGCGGGGTGTAGGCGTTGCTGGTCATCTCCGAGGCGCGCACGCGGATCGCCCGGCCGATCAACCCGAGCCGCTTCATCGCCGCTTCCGAAGCGATCACCGCCGCCGCCGCGCCGTCGGTGTTGATCGAACACATCAGCTTGGTATTGGGATAGGCGATCATCTCCGCGCCCATCACTTCCTCCAGCGGTGTTTCCCGCCGGATGACGGCCTTGTCGTTGTGGACGGCGTGGCGGTGATTCTTGACCGCAACCTTGGCGAACTGTTCGAATGTGGTGCCATGGCGGCGGGCATATTCGTCGCCGATCATGGCGAACATGGCCGGCGTCGTCATCGAGCCCAACTCGCCTTCCTCGACAAAGCCGTCCGGCCGCCCGGCCCCCACCAGCAGGCCGCCACCCATCTGCTCGACCCCGATGGCCAGCACCAGATCGTAGAGCCCGGACTTGACCCCGATGAACCCTTCGCGGAACGCGGTCGCGCCGGTGGCGCAGGCATTCGCGACATTGACCACCGGAATCCCGGTCTCGCCGATCTCGTGCAGGATGCGCTGGCCGACCATCGCCTGCGCGCGCATGACATTGCCGCAATAGAGCGCCTGCATGTCGCGGATCGAAAGCCCGCAATCGTCGAGCGCCAAGAGCGCCGCCGCGCCGCCAAGCTGCGCCGGGCTCCGCCCCGAATTGCGCGCGAAGGGTATCATGTCGATGCCGACGATATAGACGTCGCTCATGCCGCCGCGCTCCGTTCGGGTACAAAAGTGTAGCACAGGAACGGCCTGCCGGAACGATCGCGCTGGCGGCTGTCGCGAAACACCATTGCGACGCGCCGTTCCCCGCCGAGATCGTCGAGCGGGTCGACACCGGTCAGTGTGCCACGCACCGAGCCGCCATCGTCGAGATCGACGACGACCGAAACGAAAGGCACTTCCACCCCCGGCAAGCTGCGATGTACCACGGTATGCGCGGCGATCCGGCCAGACCTGGCAAGCCGCACCGGCCCGAGCGAATCCCGCGCCCCGCAAGCCGGGCAGGCGAGCCGCTCGCCCTCGACGACAATGCCGCACGATGCGCACTTCATTCCCGCGAGAGCATGATTGCCGGCGGGATCGATCACGATATGCGGCAGCGCCGGGACAAACAGGTCCGGGGCTGAACTGTCAGGCTCCGGCAGGGTCAATTTCCGTTCTCCTCTGGCGTTTCGGCGGCTGCCGCCGGTCTGGCAATCCGCCTTTGGTCCGCGAAAACGGGCGGCACAATACAAATCTGCACCCTGCACCGAGTCCAGCACGTTCCTCTGTGTTGCAGCAAGGCAACAGGTGCGATCTCATCGTGCGCGTTTCCCTTTTGGCGCAGGGCAAGTGCATTGCCTATCGCACGATTGGCTCTATTAATCGAGAATCCATCGTTTCGTGGCGCGGCGCGCAATCCGCACGCTGTGCCGAGGGAGGGCGGGGGAATTCCCCCGCTGGGTTAGGGAGGACATCATGGCAAAGAATTACGCGCATCGCGCGCGGCTGCTCGGCTGTACGGCGCTGGTTGCGGCAAGCTTGCTGCCGGCGGCAGCCTGGGCGCAAGACGAAGCCGCCAGCGGCGACGGCGGTCTCGAGGAAATCATCGTCACCGCGCAAAAGCGCGAGCAAAGCGTGCAGGACGTGCCGATCGCGGTGACCGCGGTGACCCAGGAAAGCTTGCAAGCCAACCGTATCACCACGGTCAACGATCTCTCGGCGATCGCCCCGGGCCTTACCGTGAAGCCTTCCGCCGGCGGCATCCAGGTTCCGGCATTCACCATGCGCGGCCAGGTCAGCTTCGGCGTTGTCGCCGGGTCGGACAAGCAGGTCTCGATCTATGTCGATGGCGTCTATCTTTCCAATCCGCGCGGTTCGATCTTCGATCTGCCCGATATCCAGCGGCTCGAAGTGTTGCGCGGCCCGCAAGGCACGCTGTTTGGACGCAACGCCACCGCCGGCGCGATCAGCATAACCACGCGCGATCCGTCGGGTGATCCGCGCGCCCGTATCGAGGGAACTTACGGCAATCTCGACCAGTACCGCATCCGCGCCACCGTCGAAACGCCCGAATTCGGCCCGTTCAGCGCGCTGTTCAGCTATGTTCGCAATTACCGCCGCGGCGAAATCGAAAATGCCGCCGCCGGTACCGTTTGGGACCGCACCAATTCGCCCGACCCACTATTTGCGAAACGAACCACTTCGCCACGCTGGCTCGGCACCGTGAATTCGCATTCCTATTTCGCGGCGGTCAAGTTCGAGCCGAGCGACACGTTCAAGATGGTTTATAAGTTCGACCGCAACGACGACCACGGCACACCGGAGGGCACCGGCGCCATTGCTTACAATCCGAATGTCTTTGCAGCCGTCCCGGGCATCGGTGGGTTCATGACTGGAATTCTCAACGCCTTTGGCTCGACGAATAATCTCTACCTTACGCCGAGCGGCAAACGCCCCGATAAAGTTACCAATGGCTGGGTCATTCCTCGCGAATCGCGTGTGCAGGGGCATAGCCTCACCGCCACGTGGCAGGCTTCCGACAGCATCACCGTCAAGAACATCGCAGCCTATCGCAAGGGATTCATATTTGCGCCTTCGGCGATCGACGGGATCAGCTCGCTGGCGGTGACCCCGGCTGTCCAGCGCGCCTTTGGCACGTATTTTGTGTTTGTCACTCCGTCTTCGCTAGGTGGCTATGCGGATCGGGCGGCAACATTCCTCGCTCTTCCCGTCGCCACCCAGAATGCCATCGCCGACGGTTTCGGCGCGGGCGCGGGAGTAACGCCGGGAAAGCGTTGGAATTTTATCGCTTCGCAGGCATCGTCGCTCAGCAAGCAATACAGCGATGAATTGATCGTCAATTATTCCTCCGAGAAACTCCAGGCGACAGTCGGGGCAATCTGGTTCAGGTCCGAAGACGTATCGGGTGGCCCGGAGCGCCAGCAAAACACCTCTCCGCTTACGGGGATCTTCTCTGCTTCCAACGCAAATCTGATTGGCGCCAATGGCGTGCTTCCCCTGCAAAACGAGGGCCGCACCTTTAACCAGGCCACCTCGCTCGCCGCCTATGCCCAGCTCGAATACAAGATCACCCCGGAACTCGAGCTGGTTGCCGGCGCGCGAATCACCCACGACAAGAAGAACAGCCAGTTCCGGTGGGATACCAGCGGCGTCGCCCAGACCACGATCAATGGAACCTATTCGAAGTCCAAGCCGAACTTCCTGGTGGGTCTGAACTACTCGCCCAATTCGGATACCCTGCTCTATGCAAAGTGGTCGAACAGCTTCGTTTCGGGTGGCGAGGTTGCGAGGCTGACCTACGAGCCCGAGACCGCCAATGCGTTCGAGATCGGCGCGAAGGTGGATTTCCTCGACCGCAAGTTGCGCGCGAATCTCGCCCTGTTCCATGTGGATTACAAACACTTGCAACAGTCCGCGTCGCCGAACTTCCCGCCTACGGATCAAGTGGCGAAGGAGCAGCTATTCGCGATTTTTGGTGACCAGGCCTTTGCCAACAGCCTCGCGAGCAGCCTGAGCACATTTATCGTCGATTCAGGCACGCTCAGAGCCAAGGGCTTCGAACTCGAACTCACGGCGGCCCCCACCCGCGGCCTCGTGATGGGTACCGGCATAGGCTACACGGATTCCTCCTTCCCCCTGGTTACCCCATTATTGTTCGCAGCCAACGGCAACCGGTACGATATCACCGCCCGGCCAAAATGGACGATCAGCGCATTCGCCACCTACGAAACCGAGCCGCTGATCGGCGACGCGACCTTGCAGTTCCGCATGGATATGCAATATCGGTCGAGGATCAATCAGGCGCTTAACCCGATAACTTTCGTCTATGCCGACCGCAGCAACGTAAACGGGGCATCCATCAATGGCTTCGCATTGGTGAATGGCCGCGTCGCCTTGCGTCACCTGAAAATCGGTGGGGCCGATGCCGAGATCGCCGTGTGGGGCAAGAACATCACCGACCGCAAGGAGGCGACTTTCATTCTTAACGCCGGCCTTTCGACTTCGGCGAACTACACGCCGCCGCGCACCTTCGGTGTCGATCTCAGCATCGAATTCTGACGCCGAAGCCTCTTGCCAAACACGCGCCCGGGCCGGAAGGTCCGGGCGTTTGTATTTGGGAGAGAGCGATGAACAACCGCGTGCTGGACGACCCCCGCATCGATCCGCGGCTGAAAGCGGTGTTCGGCCACCTGCCGCCGACCGTGCTCCCCGAAGTGCCCGATCGCGGGACGCTGCTTGTCATGGCCGCCGAGACAATCAAGGCAATGGCCGACGCACCCAAGGCCGACCCCGCCCTCTACGAGCCACTCGCCCCGAGCCAGGGCCTCGATATCCGCACCCTGGCCGTCCATTCGCAGCCCGACGGCAACAGCATAAACCTGCAGGTCATCAAGCCGGAAGGCCCGGGGCCCTATCCGTGCGTCTACTACATCCACGGCGGCGGCATGATGATGTCGAGCTGCTTCGAGCCCTACATGTCCGCATTCGGCCGCCTGATCGCCCATTTCGGCGTCGCGGTGGTGCAGGTCGATTTCCGCAATTCGCTCTATCCGTCCTCGGTGCGCGAGGTTGCCCCCTTCCCCGCCGGGCTCAACGATTGCGTCTCGGGGCTGCGGTATGTTGCCAGCAACGCCGCCGGATTGGACATCGACCCGGCGCGGATCGTCGTCGCGGGCGAGAGCGGCGGGGGGAACCTGTCGCTGGCCACGGCGCTCAAGCTCAAGCGGGATGGCGATCTCGACCTGCTCAAGGGCATTTATGTGATGTGCCCCTGCATCGCCGGCGAATGGCCCGGCGGCGAAGGCACATCGGCGGACCGTAACGAAGGCATCCTGATGCCGAAGCCGACGAACTACTTGGCCATGGCCTATGGCATCGACGAGCTCAACGCCCGCAATCCGCTGGCCTGGCCGGGCTTCGCCAGCGAGGACGATGTTCGGGGCTTTCCGCCCACCATCGTCAATGTCAACGAATGCGACTGCCTGCGCGACGACGGCGTGGCATTCTATCGCCTGCTGCTGCTCGCCGAAGTCAATGCGCGGTGCCGCGAACTGATCGGCACCGTCCATGCGACCGAGATCGGGGTGATAATCTGCCCCGAAATCAGCCGCGATACCGCGCGGGAGATGGCGGCGTTCGCGCGGGGCGACTAGGTCACAAATGCATTACCAGCGTCTTCGCGGTTTGAAGCAAAATGGCTCAGCGCAAGGAACGAAGGCGCAGGAATATGCCGATATTGAAAGGCTTCCTGCCGCTGCAACGGGCCATTTTAACTCAAACCTCGAAGGCGCGGTTAATAGGTCCAGGCCCTAGTGCGAAACCTTCGAAATGTGCATCATCATACCCCCAAACCAGGCTATCCTGGGCTCGTCCAAGGACTGCTTTTTCTTCAAGCGGTTGCGCACGATGCACGAAGAAAGGAACAGTGCTTCGAAAAGCTCAGCATAGCCGGATTTTGGTTCAGATAAATGGAACGTTTCTCTAGGCTGGGGGTACGCCGGCGCCCGACCTGCTCTTCACCATGCGGTAAACCAGCAGCAAAATGATCGAGCCGATCACCGCGGCGATGAAATCGGGGCCTTCGCCCGAGCCATACCAGCCGGTCACCTTGCCCAGCAAACCCATCAGCACGGCGCCGGCAATACCGAGCAGGATCGTCACGACGATGCCCCCGCCTTGCTTGCCAGGCATCAGCAACTTGCCAACCATCCCCGCCAGACCACCGATAACAATCCAGCCGATCCAGCCATTCTCAACAAAAAAATCCATGACGACCCTCCTTTTGCCCCGACCGAACATTCGGACCGGAAGTAGGGCCAAGATTCCCTGCTTCGCGTGCGAAAGGCAAGCCCCAAAATGCCTGCCCGCAAATTGCCGGCTGGCTCAATCGCGGAACCGCGGCATCACTTCCCTTGCGAAAAGCCGCAGTTCCGCCACTTGCTGCTCTGGATCGGGCACGCCGGTCGGCGTCATCAGCACGTAGTCCGGATTGATTAGCTGCTTGATCCGCTCCATCTCGCGAATGCAGTCGTCCGGGTCGCCGACGATGGCCCGGTTGGGCGCGAATTCCTCGAGGCTCACCGATTTGCCGCCGAACATCACTTCGTTGGCCAGCGGATCGCGATCGGCCTTGGAACCGATGTCGTCGTAAGCCTGCCAGACGGTGGTGACATTCTTCAGCCAGTTCGGATCGACCTGCGCCCTGGTCGGCGCGATGTGCAGTTCGCGCATCAGGCACAGCGTCGAAGGGCGCTTGTGCTCCGCGGCCACCGCCTTGTAGCGCGCGACTTTCTCCTGCAGTTCGACCAGGTGCTCGGCGAAGCCGATCAGCCAGCCGTCGCCCACCCTTCCGGCGCGCAGCATGGCCGGTTCGCTGACCGCGCCGACCCATAGCGGCGACGGCTTGCCATGCAGCGGCCCCGGCACGATCTTGCACGAGGGGATCTGGAAGTGCTTGCCCTGAAACGAGAACTCTTCGCCGGTAAGCGCGAGGCGGAGCACTTGCAGGCATTCCTCCATGCGGCTGGCACGGCTCTTGAAATTCCATCCGGTCAGCTCGAACTCCTCGGGCTTGTAGCCGATCCCGGAGCCCAGGATGAACCGGTTGTTCGACAACTCGTTGAGCGTGTTGACCTCCTCGGCGACATCGAGCGGGTGGCGCGCGGGCAGCAGCATGATGTTGGTGCACATCTCGATCCGGCTGGTCCGCGCCAGCATCGCCGCGAGCATGATCAGCGGGGCGCTCGGCTCGGAGGCGACATCGCCGCCAAACGCGGTCTTGTCGGCAAAGCGGTGGTGGCCGACATAGACGATGTCATAGCCCATGTCCTCCATCTCGCTGACCATGTCGTAGAGCCGGCCATAGGGATTGGCGGCGCCAGTATCGATCATCTTGCGATTGACGAGAAATCCGAACTTCATTGCAATGTCTCCCTCAGGTCGCCTTGCGGCCGGTCTTGGCTTCCCAGGCGTCGAAGGCGGCCTTGGCCCCCTTCTCGCGCTCGCTTTCAAGCCGGTCGATCGCGGCCGTCAGGCCGGTATAGCTATCCTTCCGGTTGCGGTTGAAATTGGCGAAATGCGGGATGACGAAGCGGGCATATAGCTCGTAGCTCTTCTTCGTCTCCTCCCAGTCCGCCCAGTTATGCGACTGGAACAGCATCGTGCCGAACGCGCCCTGCTTCTCCTGCAAGCGTTCGATCATCCTGATCGCATCGTCTGGCGTGCCGATCACCGCACGGCCGCTATTGACCATGATCTCGGCCGGATCGCCGCCCGACATGCCGCGCATGCCCGCCGGCGCCACCCGGTCGAAATATTCGACCCAGCGCGCCATGCCCTGCCTGACGTCGTCGCGCGCCTGTTCGCGGCTGGCGGCGATGTGCATCGGCACCACCAGCCGCAACTCGCGCGGGTCCATGGTCTTGCCGTTTTCCGCCGCGATCTGCTGGGCGATCTTCCAGTTCTCGTCGAGCACGTCGAAGCCTGCGCTCTCGGTCGCCGCGACGCAGAGCATGCCGAAGCCATGCTTGCCCGCCAGCATGCCGCCCGATGGCGTGATCGCGGAGGCCACCGAGATCGGCGGATGCGGCCGGGTATAGGGCATCAGGTGGGTGCGCGCCTTGTTGAGCGTGTACCACGAGGTCTTGTGCGTCACTTCCTCGCCGCTCACCAGTTGCACGATGATCTCGGCGACTTCCTCGAGCATCGGCCTGAGGCGCTTGATATCGGCGCCGATCATGTCGGCATCGGTCGGCAGCAGTCCCGGCCCCATGCCGAACATCACCCGGCCCATGGTCATGTGATCGAGCTGGAGGATGCGGTTCGCGACCATCAGCGGGTTATGATAGGGCATCGAGACGACCCCGGTGCCAAGCCGGATCCGGTGGGTACGCTCGGCGGCGGCGGCGATCATCAGTTCGGGCGAGCCGATGATTTCCCAGCCGGTCGAATGGTGCTCGCCGAACCAGGCCTCGGCAAAGCCAAGCTTTTCGACCCATTCGACGAGTTCGAGGTCGCGGCGCAGCGCGACGGTCGGGTTCTCGTCGACGTCGTGGTAGGGCGCGAGAAAAACCCCGTGCTGCAGATCGATATTGCTCATGCGGCGGTGAAACCTCCATCGACGGCGATGCTGGCCCCGGTGATGAAGCCCGGCCGCATCGGAAAGCAGGAAAGCGGCGGTCTCGGCGACTTCGTAGGCCCGCCCTATCCGGCCGATAGGATGGGCGCTTTCGACCACCTTGCGCAGGGGCTCGTTGCCGATCAGCGCGCCCATCAGCATCGGCGTTTCGGTGCCGCCTGGCAGCACCGCGTTCACCCGGATGCCGCGCGCGCTGTAATCGACCGCCGCCGAGCGGGTCAGACCGACGACGCCATGCTTCGATGCGGTGTAATCGGCGGAGGTGACTGTCGCGACCGCCCCAGAAGTCGACGAGGTATTGACGATCGCCCCGCCGCCGTGTTCGAGCATCCAGGCTATCTCGTGCTTCATGCACAGGAACACGCCGGTCAGATTGGTCGAAAGGTTGCGCTGCCACTGTTCGAGCGGGGTATCGGCCAGAGCGGTGTGCCCGGTATCGACGCCGGCGTTGTTGAATGCGCCGTGGAGGCCGCCGAAGGTCGCCACGGCGAATTCGACCATCGCCCTGGCATCCTCGTCCCTGCCGACATCGGTGCGAACGAAAGCCGCCTGACCCCCCGCACCCCGGATCGCCGCGACCAGCGCCTCACCCGCGGCCGCATCGAGATCGGCGACGACCACCGAAGCCCCGCGCGCCGCGCACAGCCGCGCAGCCTCGCTACCGATCCCGCCGGTGCCGCCGGTGATCAGCACCACTCGCCCATCCAGGCTCAGCCGGTCATAGGCGCCCGCCATCATATCAGCCCCATGCCCTTTGCCGCGTCCTCAAGCGTCTTGAACGCGCCATCGTCTTCCATGTCGTTGAGCCCGACGAGGATGCGCTTGACCCCTACCGCTTCGTACTCCGCCACCAGTTCCCTGGCGTTGACCGGCTTGAGGTCGTCGTAGGCATTGGCCCCCCAGGGCGGCAGCTCGCCGACCCCGAAGCTGATCGCCGGCACGATCAGCGAGATGTCCATTGCCGCGAAATCGCGGCCCGCCTCCTCGCAATACCCCTTCAGCATGGCGAGCTGCTCGCGCATCTGGGCCGGCGTCAGGAAAGACGGCAGCCAGCCATCGGCCATTCGGGCAACGCGGCGCAAGACAGCGGTGTTCTCGGTCTTGTCGTTGCCCGAGCCGACCAGGATCGGCAGCGGCTTCTGCAAGGGCTTGGGATTGCAATGAATCGGCGGGAAGGAAATGTATTTGCCCTGGTAGCTTGCTTCCTCCTCGGTCCACAAAATCCGCATCGCCTCCATATAGTCGAGCGTGATCCCCAGCCGCTTGTCGAAGCGATAGCCGAACACCTCGGGCTCGTCCTCGATCCAGCCGGTGCCGAAAGCGAAGATCAGCCGCCCGCCGGATATTCGGTCGAGTGTGGCGATCGTTTTGGCAAGCGTGATCGGATTGTGCTGCGGCACCACGCAGACATTGGTGCCGAACCTGATTCGCGTCGTAACCGCCGCGGCGGCGGCGAGCGAGGTGAAGGGATCGGGCATGTGCCGGTAATTGGGCGGCAAGGGCACGCCATGGCGCACAGCACCCGCCGCCGAAACCGGGATCACCGGATGCTCGCCCATCCACATCGATTCGAAACCGAGCAATTCGATGGTCTTGGCGATCGCCGTGATCGGCGGACCGAACCAGCAGTAGTTGGTGGCGACGCCTAGTTTCATGGTTTCCGTCCTCCAGTTCCCCTCCCGCTTGCGGGAGGGGTTAGGGGTGGGTGAGTCTTTCTGGGCATAGCGTCAATGGGATAAGCGCCCACCCTCGACCCCTCCCGCAAGCGGAAGGGGAGAAAGCACAGCGTCCCCTAAGGCGCGTGGTTAGGCCGCGACTGCCGCCCGGTCTTGTCCGCCCATTGCTCGATCAGCCCGTCGTAAAGCGGATGATCGATCAGCTCGTACTTTTCGGGGAAATTGAAATTGGCCGAGGTGATCGAACCGGTTTCCTTAAGCTCGCGCATCATCTTGAGGTGATTGGCCGCCGCCGTCACCCAGCCCCCGGTCGCCATGTTGAAATGGGTTCCCGGCACCGAAAAACCCATGGTCGCGACCGGGATCTTCGAGCCGAATTCCTTGACCAGATCGTTCACCGGATCGGGCCGGGGCGGATAGAACAGCACGTCGGCGCCCGCCTCGGCATAGGCATGGCCGCGCTTGACCGCTTCGGCCCAGTCGCCGGTGCCGCCGCCGCCGCCTTCGCTCGGGTAGAGTTCGTCGCAGCGGGCGATGATGACGAAATCCTGGCCCGAATCCTTTTGCGCCCGCCGCGCCGCGTCGATCCGCGCCTGCTGGTCGGCGATCGACCACAGGCCGTTGACGTGCTTGGAATGCTTGGGATTGCGCTCGTCCTCGACATGGAAACCGGCGATGCCCTGCTGGATATAGCGGCGGGTGAAGTGATAGGCGTCGGCCACGGTCTCGCCCAGGGTATCGGCGTCGGCGATCAGCGGAATGTTCATGACATTGGCGATGCGGCTGGCCTGCTCGATCTGCTCGACCTGACTGAACACGCCATTATCCGGCACCGCGTAGTGGAACGCGCTGCAGGCGTGGCCGCCGAGATAGGCCGCCGGAAAGCCGGCGAATTCGCAGATTCTCCCGGTGATCGCCGAAAAAGTATCGCCGCAGACGAAATGCTCGCCCTTGTCGATCAACGCGCGCAATATTGCTCCCTTGTTCGGCATTCGATCTCTCCCGATTTGAATTTCAAGCAAGAGAGTTGCACGCAGACCACCGGCAGGCAAGGGTGCGCGCATACACGCGAGAAGAATCGCCATGGCGGAGCAAGGCGGGATTCACGGCTAGGTCACGCTCGGCACCGGCGGCGCGCTAGCTCGCCGAACATGGCGCAACGGTGCGGATTGGCGATATCCGGGAAGCCAAGGTGGCGGAGGTCGCCAATGCGGTGTTGTTGTTCGCCTCGGACGAAAGCGCGTACTGCACGGACTCGGAGCAGCTGGTCGATAGCGGGCGTCTGGCGGGGCCGTAACGGGACGAAACGCCATTCCGTTAATCCCGCTGCCGGCATCCGGTGCTACCCGAAGCCTCAACCCTTGCCCAGAATCTGCGCGCGCGTCCAAGCAACGCCGACATGCTGCCGGCCATGCTTGGGGTAGCCTTCCGGGAAATCGACTGCACCCGCCAGCGACGGAAAGCTGTCGATCGACAAGATGGCATGGTCGCGTACTCGCGGCCAGATCACCGTCCGCAGAAAGGTCTGGTCGGCGAATTTCGTGTGGTCGATCTGGATAATCTTGCTCGCAAGCGGACCAAGCGGCGGCAGCACGCCGGTAAAGCCGCCCCACAGGCCTGCGAGGAGCAATTCGGCATGGATCGGGTGATCGCGCAGACCATAGAAGGGCGCGCTGCCAGCGAGCCACATATCGATGGCAGCGCGCTCTCTCGGCAGGATCGGCGAATCCACGTCGCGGCACAGGACGACGTCGACGTCCGGATCGTCGAAGGTCAGGAAGCGCCAGAACGTGCCTGCCATCGGAGACATGCCCTCGCCTCCGTGATTTTGCGAGATCATCACCTGCGCTCCGGCCGCGGCGAGTGCCTCGAGGACATTCCCTGGCAAATCTGGCGCGCAGTAGAACCTGGCGGTGAATTCGGGGAACATGACCGGCGTCACCCGGGCGTTGGTGATCGCGCATTGGTGAAAGTAGGGATCGTTGCCGAACAGGCAGTAGGAGACGATGTTCCGCTCGGGGCGCGCCGGGTCGAACTCTTTCGGCCGCCCGGCGGTAATGACATCCTCCGGCGCGCAATCGACTTCCGCGGCGCGCATGTGCAAAATCTTTTGCCGCCACTCGATGGCCTCGTCGTACCGGTCGAGCCAGCACAAGGTGCTGCACATGGCGCTGCAATGATCGACATTATCGGACCCGGCCCTGACCGCATCGCGGAAACATTCGAGCGCCTCCGCGAGCCGACCGGCTTGCTGCAGTATGAAGCAGCCACGCTCGTAGGCAAAGTCCGCTTCCGCAATCGCGTTGCCAGCATCGGCGATGACAGGCGCAGTGGCCTCAATGGCCGACTTCGCCGCATCGAGAAGCTTGGCATTGCGCAGGATCGTGATGCGTGCCAGCAGCGCATCGAGATCGACGGGATCCGTCGACAACGCCAAATCGACAATAGCGAGGGCTGCCGGATACTGCCCGGTCATCTGCAGTTGATCGATCTTGTCGAGGTCCGACCGTGTCAAGAGTTGGCCCCGCGTATCATGCGATGACCAGGCCATTACCGAGGGTTTGATTGCGCGTCCAGGAAATACCAACTTGCAGCCTACCGTGCCTGGGGTAGCCTTCGGGGAAGTCCACCTGAGCAGCTACGACGCAAACAAGCATGCGGTCACCGTCATGACCAAGGCTTTCGCACGCGAACTGGGCGACCGCGATATCCGGGTCAACTCCGTGCCCCCGGGCATCGTCGACGCCGTCCGCAACCGCGGCATGCCCCCCGCCGCGATCGCTTTCACACCGCGCAGGCCGGTCTCAATTACCCATCCTGCAAAATCATGTCGGCAGCCTTTTCGCCGATCATCATCGCCGGTGCGGTCATGCCCGCGTCGGGGATGGTCGGCATGATCGAGACATCGGCGACGCGCAGTCCCGCCAGACCTCGAACTTTCAGGCGCGGATCGACCACAGCCGCCGCGTCCACGCCCATCCGGCAAGTGCCGACCGGCCGGTATGAGCCGCTGCACCCGCCCCGCACCAGCTGCTCCCACTCTTCGTCGCTCCGGGGCAAATGCTCGGGCGTCAGCCGGGAGACGACGTGGTCGGCCAGCGGGCGCGTCGCGAACAAGGCGTGCATCGCCTTCACACCGGCTACCATCGTCGCCAGATCGTCGGGATGGCCGAGCATGCGGTGGTCAATCACCGGCTTGTCGGCGGGATCGGCGCTGCGCAGGCGAACTTCGCCGCGGCTCCTCGGCTTGGCGACGCCGGCGAAAGCCATGACGCCAGGAAGCGTGTGCGGCTTCAGCGTGGCGTGGTCCATGCACAGCATGCCCAGCGCCAGGTGAATATCCGGATGCGCCAGCTCGGGCCGCGAGCGCAGCCCGGCCATCGCCTCGATCGGCGCGATCGTCATCAGGCCCTTGCGAAACAGCAGGTACCTGAGCAATTCGCGGATCATCGGCAGCGGGCGCATCATCGTGTTGTAGGTCGGCACATCGACCTGGAACTCGGAGCAATAACTCGCGTGTTCCTGGAGATTTCTCCCGACTTGCGGTGCGTCGATGGCCACCTCTATCCCGCAGCCACGCAACTGTTCGGCAGGGCCGATGCCCGAGCGCATCAGCACCGCAGGCGATTGCAACGATCCGGCGCTGACGACGATTTCGCTGCGGCATTGCACCGTTTGGGCAGCGCCCTCGCGGATGTATCGCACCCCCGTCGCACGCCCTCCTTCCATCAGCACCTTGTCCACCGTGGCGCCGGTGACGACGCTGAGATTGGGCCGGCGCATGGTCGCCGCGTCGAGAAAAGCGGTGGCTGAGCTGGACCGTGTTCCACCCTGCTGGGCGACAAGCATGGTGTAGGCCCCGTCGCTATCGCCCGAGCAATAGTCCTCCACCCGGCGCATGCCGTACTGCGAGCAGGTTTCGACGAATATGTCGGCGAGCGGGTGCTTGCTCGGCCGCTCGCTCACCCCCAGCGGACCGCCCGCCCCGTGCGATGCACTCGGGCCGCCGGCGAAATCCTCCGACTTGAGGAAATAGGGCAGCACCTGGTCCCAGCCCCAGCCGGTGCAGCCCAGTTCCGCCCATTCGTCATAGTCCTCGCGCCCGCCCCGGACATAGACCAGCCCGTTGATCGCCGAACCGCCGCCCAGCATGCGCCCGGCGTTCCACATCATTTGCCTTCCATTCGCAGAGGGATCGGGCTCGGTCTTGTAACACCAGTCGGTCTCCGGCTTGCCGAGCGCGGACATACCCATCGAGGGCGCCTTGCTGAGAAAGCCGCTCGGAACACCGCCCCCCGCCTCCAGCAGCACCACCGAATTCCTGGGATCGGCGGAGAGCCGGTTGGCCAGCACGCAGCCGGCGCTGCCTCCGCCTACGACGACATAATCGGCAGCTTCGGGCGCCATGGCTGTTCTCTTCCCCGTGCCCGGGCATCACGGCCCGCGCTGTTGCTTTACAGCATGTCATATCGCGGCTTACCATGCGGCGCAAAGCTGGATTGCATGCCGGTGGAGTAACCATGGCGATAGAGGCGCATCATCCCCTGACCCGGGCCGACTACACGGCGGAAGGGCCCAACGCCGTCCGCGTCACCGACGGGAGCCAGTGGGGCCTGTTCGACCGCTTCGGCGGCTGGATCGAGGGCGAGCTGCGCAGTTGCGATCCGCACATGTGCATCTGGCTGACCGGCCTCGCCATTGTCGAGGAACGCAGCAAGGAGAGCGCGAAATGAGCGAGGCCGATCCGGGCAATATCCGCCGCAGCCCCGGCATATCCTACCAGCAGCTGCTCGACGCCGACACCCGGCCGGTGCCGCCGCACTTGCGCATCGATACCGCGGCGTTCCTCGGCGACCACGACATCCCGATCGAACGCTACATCGACCCCAAATACCACGAACTGGAGAAACAGAAACTCTGGCCAAAGGTCTGGCAAATGGCGCTGCGCGAGGAGCGCATCCCCGAAGTAGGCGACGCCGATGTCTACGACATTGCCGACCTGTCGATTCTCATCGTCCGCACCGCACCGGACGAGATCAAGGCCTATTACAACGCCTGCCTGCACATGGGCCGCCAATTGATCGACCGGCCCTGCCGCATGGCCGAGATTCGCTGCCCCTACCACGGCTTCACCTGGCGCACCGACGGCAGGCTAAAGCACATTCCCGGCATGTGGGATTTCCCGCACCTTGATGCGCGGACGATGAACCTGCCCGAAGTGAAGGTCGCCCGCTGGAACGGCTTCGTCTTCATCAACATGGACCTGGACTGCGAGCCTCTGGAAAGCTACCTTGGCGAGGCATATCGCCATTGGGAAAGCTACCCGCTCAGCGATCGCTACACTTCAGTGCACGTGATGAAAGTGCTGCGCTGCAACTGGAAGGCGGCGCAGGAAGCCTTCATGGACGCCTTCCACCTGATCGCCTCGCACCCGCAGATCCTCGCGGCGGCGGGCGACGACAACACCCAGTACGACATTTTTGGCCAGTGCAGCCGCGCGATCACTCCTGCCGGCACCCCCAGCCCGCACCTCAACTGGACCCCGACCGAACAGGAAATCGCCGCCAACGTCTATAAACCGCGCGATTCAACCGGCGGCATCGTGGTTCCCGACGGCATGACCTACCGCCAGTACGGCGCCCAGGTGGGGCGCGAGGAGCTGCGCAAGACCATCGGCGACAAGGCAGACGCCCTGTGCGACGCGGAAGTGATGGATTCGTTTTATTACACCCTGTTCCCCAACTTCCATCCCTACCTCGTCTACAACCAGGTCAATCAGCGCTTCAAACCGTACGGCGACCGGCACGACATGTGCACCATGGAAGTGTTCTACCTAACCCCATTCAAGGGCGAGAGGCCGCCCCCGGCCAGGATCACGCATTTGGAGCCGGACCAGAGCTGGCTGGACGCCCCCGAACTCGGCGCGGCAGGCGCTCTGATCGCGCAGGACGAGTGGAACCTGGAGCGGGTGCAGAAGGGGATGCACACCTTGCGGCGGACCAAGCCGGGACTGACCATGGGGGTGTACCAGCACAGCCAGGTGCGGCATTTCCATAATGTGTACGAGCGGTATCTGGGGCTTGCGGACTAAATCGGGGGGATGCGGCCATCGCCAGCGTGACTTGGCCTATATCTGCAGCTGGCTGCCCAGCTCGACGACGCGATTGGTCGGGAGCTTGAAGAACTCCATCGCGCTTTCCGAACTTTTGGTCATCCAGGCGAACAGCCGCTCTCGCCACAATGCCATACCCGGCTGGTCTTTCGATGCGATCAGCTTCTGCCGGCCGAGGAAGAAGCTCGTGGTCATCATGTTGAACGGCGCCCCGATTGTGTCGATGCCCGCAAGGTCGCGCGGGATATCGATCTCCTCCATGAAGCCGTAGTGGAGAACGACCCGGTAGAACCCGTCACCGGCACCGTGAACCTCAAGACGCTTTGGGGCCTCAATGAAGGGTACTTCCGCTACCGCGACGGTCAGGATCAGCACCCGATCGTGCATCACCTGATTGTGCTTGAGGTTGTGCAGCAGCGCCGAAGGGATCGTGTCGGGCGATGCCGAGAGGAAGACTGCCGTGCCGCGCACCCGATGCGCCGAGCTGGCTGACTTGATGAACGTGCGAAGCGGCATCGCCGTCTCCTCCAGCCGCTCGCGCATCAGTCGCCGGCCGGTCGCCCACGTGGTCAGGACCGCAAACAACGCTGCGGCGACGACCAGCGGGAACCAACCACCGTCCGGTATCTTGGTAATGTTCGATGCGAAGTACGCCACGTCGATCAACAGGAACGAGCCGACCGTGGCGCCCGCCAGCCAGTGGTTCCAGCGCCACACCCGAAAGATCAGGAAACCCAGCATCACCGTCGTGATCAGCATCGTGCCCACCACCGAGATTCCGTAAGCCGAAGCCAGGCGCGTCGAAGCCCCGAAGCCGAGAACGAGGATCAGCACCATCGCCAGCAGGCCCCAATTGATCGCCGGGATGTAGATTTGTCCAGCAGCCTTCTCGCTTGTGTGCAACGTCCGCAGGCGCGGCAGGAAGCCGAGCTGGACCGCCTGGTGCGTGACCGAAAAGGCCCCCGAAATGACCGCCTGACTGGCAATGATCGTGGCCGCCGTGGCGATGAACACCAGCGGCAGCCGGGCCCATTCGGGCGCCATCAGGTAGAAAGGATTTTCGACCGCCGCCGGGTTGGCGAGGAGCAGCGCTCCTTGCCCCATGTAGTTGAGCATGAGGCACGGATAGACCAGCGTCAGCCAACTGATGCCGATCGCCCTGCGTCCGAAATGGCCCATGTCGGCATAGAGAGTCTCTGCCCCGGTCACCGCCAGGAACACCGAGCCCATGGCGAGAAAGGCGAGGCGCGGATCGTAGCGGAAAAACTCCACGGCCCACCAGGGGTTGAGGATACCCAGTATTTCGGGACGGTTGGCGATGTTGGCCACGCCTAACGCGGCCAGAACTGCAAAATAAATCAAGACGACTGGGCCGAACAGCGCTCCGACTTTCGCCGTGCCGCGCGACTGGATCAGGAACAGCGCAACCAGGATCGCCACCGAAATCGGCAAGACCAGCGGCGCAAGGCTGCCTTCGACGATGGTCAGGCCTTCGACTGCGGAAAGCACGGAAATCGCCGGTGTCAGCATGGCATCGCCATAGAACAGCGAAGCGGCTAGCACGCCGAGAATGACAATCCATGCGGTCGAGCGATTGCCATCGAGATGCCGGGAAATCAATGCAAGCAGCGCGAATGAGCCACCCTCGCCCCGATTGTCCGCGCGCATGGCGACGAACACATATTTAACGGTGACGATCAGCATCAACGACCAGAATATCAGGCTGAGCACGCCGAAAATGTGCAGGGAATTGACTGCGAGAGGGTGTGGGCCAATAAAGCTCTCTTTCAAGGCGTAAAGCGGTGAGGTGCCGATATCGCCATAGACGACTCCGATCGCCCCAAGCATGAGGACAGGTAGCCTGTCCCTGGATATGGTGGAGATCGGCGCCGAAGCGACGGACGATTGCGCGGAATTGATTGTTGCCATGCCCTGAAAATGGGTCCGAACCACATAAAGATTCCATGTGGAATGGCATAAAGACGCGCAGAAAATCTCGACGAAACGCCGTTCCGGGCGCATCTTGCCGGCATGACGCACCAACCGATCACACCCGGCGAGCGGCAGTCCGCGCTTGTGCAATCTCTCACCGGATTTGCAGGCGCCTTGCTGGGGGTCGCGGTTTCGACGATCGTCGGACTGGTGATAGCGCAGCGCTGGGGCAACGGGCCCGTAGTATTGCTGTTCATTCCGCCGGTTCTGGCGGTCGCGGCCTGGCGGGGGCTATGGCCGGCACTCCTCGCGGCGGTGGCGTCGACACTGGCGTTCAACTACTATTTCACGGCGCCCTATCGCACGTTTGTCATCCATAATGCGGCGGACGTGGTAACCGTGGTCATCCTGTTCCTCGTGGCGGTGGTTACCAGCCAGCTGGCCGGAAAGCTGCGGGAGCAGGCGCGACTCGCGGCCGCGCACGCTGCTCGCAATGCAACAATCGCAGGGTTTGCGCGGCGGCTTCTTGCCTGTGCCGGTGAACCGGACATCGCCGCGGTAACTGTAGAGCAATTGTCGCGGCTGTTTTGCTGCAACGCGGTTCTGATCGCGGCCGGCGACACCGCGAAAGTTCTGGCGAGCGCACCTGCCGGAGCGCTGCTCGCGCCAAGTGACCATGCCGCCGCCGCGGTGACCCTGACCACCGGCGAACCCACCGGTCGAGGCGTGCGGCAACTCGACATCGCCGACTGGCAGTTCCGCCCGATCTCTTCGGACCGGAAAGCCTTGGCCGCCCTGGGCATCGCGCGCGAAGATGGGCTCGTGCCGGTTGTCCTGGATCAGATTTCGCTTCTTGAAAATTTGCTCGATCAGGTCGCGCTTGCGCTGGAACGCGCGCATCTTGAGAGCGAGGCCCGCGACGTGGCCACGCTGCGTGATCGCGACCGGCTCCGCTCCGCGCTGCTTTCCACGATCGGCGAGGACGTCAAACCCCGCCTGAACGCCATCGGAACCGCCGCGCGTGCGCTCAGGCGCGCCGAGGCGGGAGACAAGTCGCTTGTTTCCGGCATCGCCGCGGAAGTAGTCAAACTCGACCGCTATATCGATAATCTGGTCGACCTCGACCCCGGGACCAGTCAGGATCCGCTCGAGGTCGGTCCGCTGACCATCGACCTGCATCGCCGGGCGGTGTTGCGGGACGGCGTCGACGTCCATCTGACCCCGAAAGAATATTCCGTACTGGTCGAGCTCGCCAGACATGCGGGCCGGGTGCTGACTCACGGGCACCTGCTGCGCGCCGTATGGGGTCCGGCGCAGGCAGAGCAGATCGAATACCTCCGTGTGGCGATCCGCGCACTTCGGCAGAAACTGGAAACGGACCCCGCCCAACCGCAACTGATCCTCAACGAACCCGCGGTTGGCTATCGCCTCACGGCAACCTGAGTTGCGGGCCGCGCTTTCACCTTCGCGGGCATTCCGGGTTGCCGGCGGTTCTCACCCCGGCCACCGCACCACCGAAGCCGCGTTCGGCCCGCCCTCGCCCACGCTCTGCATCAGGAACGTGGAGGTCCACCCGCCATCGACATGCAGGTTGTGCCCGGTGACATAGCTCGCCAGGTCCGAGAGCAGGAACAGGATCGCCTTGGCCAGCTCGTCCGGCGTCGCCGAACGGCCGAGCGGAACCTTGGCTTTCATCGCCGCGTTCATCGCCGCCTGGCCGGCCTCGTTGAGCGTCAGCCGCGGGGTGGCGGCGCTGCCAGGCATGGCGGCGTTGACGCGGATGCCGTAGGGGCCCCACTCGTCGGCCATGGTGCGCACCAGGTTGATCATGCCCGCCTTGGCCGCGCCGTAGCCGGCGTGGTTGGGCGCCGAGGTCAGCCCGCTGACCGAGCTGACGCAGGCGATCGCGCCGGGCTTCCTGTTCTTGAGCAGCGAACGCCCTACCGCGCGGGCCGGCAGGAAGAACGAGGTAAGATTAAGCGAAATCGCCTCATTGAACTTCTCAAGGCTCATATCGACGACCTGGTCCCACACCCCGAGGCCGATCACCGTCGCCATGACATCGACCGGACCGAAAGCATGTTCCGCCTCGGCCAGCGCCGCCTCGACGCTGTCCTCATTGCGCACGTCGGCCTGGATCGCCACCGCCTTGCCGCCCTGGGCGTTGAGCTCACCGGCGATCTTCTCCGCCCGGGCGCGTTCCAGATCGATCACCGCGACATGCGCGCCGACCTGGCTGAGGCGGTAGGAGGTGCGCTCGCCCATGCCAAAGCCGCCGCCCCAGACGATCGCGTGCTTGCCGGCGAGGCCGAAAAGGTCATCGTTCATTGCATCTCTCCACGTTTCTTATCTGCGTGGCGTTGAATGCAGCCCGCGCCGGGCGAATGCAAGACGCCCTATGGCCGCCGCCGGAACCGGATCGTCCGGCCGTGCCGCTCGAACAGCAGTACGCCGCCCTCGCGCAGCAGGGGCGTCCGATCGAAGGCGACCTTGCCGAGATCGCCCGGCTCGAAGCGGAAATGCGCTTCCCCGCCCCGCCCCCGCGCAAGGATCAGCGGCGCGCTCCTAACGCCGTAGATCTCCAGCTCCAGGGTCACCGCCAGCGCGCGATCCTTGCGGCCCAGCTTCAGGGTCAGGCCGTCGGCGCCAAGTTGGCGCTCGATCGTGCCGCCATCGGCCATCGCCACATGCGCGGTGAAGTACTGCCGCGATATGCCGGGCGGCACGTCGAGCAGGATCGAGAGCTTGGGCAAGGACCAGCTCTTGCCCGGAACCACGACGAAACGTGGCGGGACCAGCGGATCGCTGGTTAGTTGGACCTCGCCATCGGTGGCGGTCCAAGTCCCCTCCGCCTGCTCGTCGAGCGCGCCATAGCTCAGCGCGTAACGGAACCGGCCATCGGCGCCGAGCTCCAGCGCCACGGCCATTTCCATCTGGCCGCCATCATAGCGTCCCGCCAGGGCCGCTTGCTGCGCCTGCGCCGAGGGTTCGGCGGCGGAAGCCAGTCCGGCAGTCGCGAATGCCAGGAACGAGATCAGCCGCATCAGGATTGGAAATTTGCCCATTGACTGGTCATAGGCCGATTGCGCCAGTCGCGGAAGCCATGCCAAGGAGGCGCAAACATGGAGCGTAGCGCATGCTCATCCCTGCCCCCGATCGCCATGGCCCGGCCCGCCGCATCCATTGCGACCTGCTCGGCCCCGAAAATGCGCCCACCGTCTGCATGGCGCATTGCCTCTCGTCGGACAGCACCGTCTGGGCCGAGCAGGTCCCGCCGCTGCTCGCCGCCGGCTGGCGGGTGCTGCGGCTCGACATGCGCGGACACGGCGGCAGCGATAATGCCATCGGCGAGCTGGGGGGGATGACTGCACCATGGCGGACCTTGCGACGGACGTTGTCGCGGTGCTCGATTTCCTCGGGCTCGAAAAGGTCCACTTCGCCGGGGTTTCGATCGGCGGGATGATCGGCCAGCAACTGGCGCTCGATCACGCCCGGCGCTTTCACTCCGCGCTGCTCTCGGGCACCTCGCCCAGGGCCGTCCCGGGACCGCCCGAAATGTGGCCCGCCCGCTTCGCCGCGATTCGCGCGGCCAATTCGGTCGAGCCGCTCGCCGACGACGCCATGACCCGCTGGTTCACCCAGACCTTCCAGCCGCGCCGCCCGGAGCGCTGGCGGCAGATACGCGAGACCATCGCTGGCACCTCGCCCAAGGGCTACATCGCCGGCGCCCGCGCGATCGAGGCATTCGACGTGCTCGACCGCCTGCCGCAAGTGCGCTTGCCGGTGCTGGTGGTCTGCGGCGATGACGATCCCGGCACCCCGGCGGAAGGCAACCGCAAGATCGCCGAACTGATTCCGGGCGCACAATATGAGGAAATCGCGAACGCCCGGCACTTGCCGATGGTGGAGCATCCGGAGCACTATGCGCGGATCATGCTGGACTGGCTCAATTCCCGAAAGGTCAAACCATGACTGTGCTGGCGGGCAAAGTCGCCCTGGTCACCGGCGCGGGCCAGGGCCTCGGCTTCGAGATCGCCAGCGCGTTCGCCCTGGCCGGAGCAAGCCTGGCGCTGGTCGAACGATTCGCCGACCGGCTGGAGGCGAGCGCGGAGCGGATGCGCGAACTGGGCGCGAAGGTCGCCTTTCTGGAAGGCGATGTGCGCGAGCGGCGCACCGCGCAAACAGCGGTCGCGCTGGCGCTCGACACATTCGGCCGGCTCGACATTCTGGTCAACAACGCCCAGCTGCTCACCCCGCCGATCCCCTTCATCGAGCAGGACGACGACTATTTCGACCGGTCGATCCGGTCGGGACTCTACGGCACGATCTATTTCATGCAGGCCGCCTATCCGGCGCTCAAGGAACGCGGCGGGGCGGTGATCAATCTCGGCTCGGGCGCGGGAACGGCGGGATCGGTCGGCCAGGCGGCCTATGGAGCCGCCAAGGAAGCGATCCGCGGCCTCACCCGCACCGTCGCGCGCGAATGGGGCAAGGATAATATCCGCATCAACGTCATCTGCCCCGCGGCGAACAGCCCCAGTTTCCGCGAATGGTTCAAGGACAAGCCGGAGCTGCTTGCAGCGAGTGTCGCCAACATGGCCCTGGGCCGCCCGGCCGAGGGCGCGGAGATCGGCAGGCTCGCGGTGTTCCTCGCCAGCGATGCCTGCACGGTCACTGGCCAGACGCTGCATATCGACGGTGGGCAGACGATGCCGTGAGTCTTGCCCCGCCCGAACGCCAGCGCCATATGCCCGATCCGAATCCCCATCCGCGAAAGGCCCCCGTTATGATGGCGCAGATACTGTGAAAGTGCGCGTTTCCGTCAGCCTCAAGCCAGGCGTGCTCGATCCGCAAGGCCGAGCCATCCAGCATTCGCTGGAGGGTCTCGGCTTTCACGGGGTCAAGGACGTTCGCGCCGGCAAGCTGATCGAGCTCGAGATCGATGACAGCGTCACCGACGCGGCGATCGAGGACATGTGCAAGCAGCTGCTCGCCAACATGGTGATCGAGAATTACCGGATCGAAAGGGTGAGCGCATGACCTTCCGTTCCGCCGTTATCACCTTCCCCGGTTCGAACTGCGACCGCGACATGGCGGTGGCGGTCGAACAGGTCTGCGGCGGCGACATGTTCCGGGTGTGGCATGGCGATGCCAGCTTGCCCGAACGGCTGGACTTCATCGCGCTGCCCGGCGGCTTTTCCTATGGCGACTATCTGCGCTCCGGCGCGATGGCGGCGCGCTCGCCGATCATGCGGGCGGTGATCGAGGCGGCGGGGCGCGGCGTGCCGGTACTGGGCGTGTGCAACGGCTTTCAGGTGCTGACCGAGGCGGGCCTGCTTCCCGGCGCGCTGCTGCGCAATGCCGGCCAGCGCTTCGTCTGCCGCGAGGTCGCGCTGACGGTGGAGAATTCGCGGACGCTGTTTACTTCGGGCTATGCCAGGGGCCAGCACATCCGCATCCCGGTCGCGCATCACGACGGCAACTTCTTCGCCGACGATGCGACGCTCGACCGGCTCGAGGGAGAGAGCCGCATCGCCTTCCGCTACGGCGAACCGGTCAACGGCTCGGCGCGCGATATCGCCGGGGTGCTGAGCCAGGCCGGCAATGTCCTGGGCATGATGCCGCATCCCGAACGGATGATCGAAGCGGCGCAGGGGGGCGCCGATGGGCGCGTGTTGTTCGAGAGCGTGGTGAAGGGCCTGATCGACGCTTAGACCTTGGCCAATTCTATGCAGCCGAGCCGTGCCGGTAATTCAGATCGAACAGCCGCATGGCCTCGTCGGCGGGCATCGGACGGCCGAAGTGAAAGCCCTGGATCTTTTTGCAGCCAAGCTGGCGCACCATCGCCAGTTCCCGCTCGTTCTCGACACCCTCGGCCGTCGTCGACATTTCGAGGCTGTCGGCCATGGCGACGACCGCGCGGATGATGGCCAGGCTTTCGGGATTTTGCGTCGCTGCGCCCTGAACGAAAGTGCGGTCGATCTTGATCGTCGAGAAACGCAGGTTGCGGATATAGGCGAGCGAGGAATAGCCGGTGCCGAAATCGTCGAGCGCTACCCCGCAGCCGAGCGACATGATCTGTTCGAGCGCGGCCCTTGCCTGGTTGGCGTCGCGCATGAACAGGCTTTCGGTCACTTCGACCTCGAGCCGCTGCGGCGCCAGGCCACTGGACGAAAGCGCGCCAACGACGCTGGCGGCGAAATTGGGATCGAGCAACTGCTCGGCCGAAGCATTGACCGCGACCTTGATGTCATCCGGCCAGCGCACCGCCTGGCGGCAGGCCTCGCGCAGCACCCATTCACCGATCGGAATGATAAGCCGGGTGTCCTCCGCGAGCGGGATGAACTTGCCGGGACTGACCAGGCCGTGCTCTTCGCTGTGCCAGCGGATCAGCGCCTCGAAGCTGACAATCTCTTCGCTCTCGGCATCGACCACCGGCTGGTAGTTCAGCACCATCTCGTTGCGCTCAAGCGCACGCCGCAGGGAGAATTCGAGCTTTCGGCGCTCCTCGGCATGGGCATGTAGCGAGGGCTCGTAGAAATGGTGCTGGCCGCCGCCGTCTTCCTTCGACCGGTACAGCGCGAGATCGGCATTGCGCATCAGCGTCTCGACGGTCGAACCGTCCCGAGGGCCGACCGCCGAACCGATGCTGGCGCCGACGTAGAGCGTATGGTGATCCACCTCGTAGGGCTCCGAGAGCCGGTCGATCACCCGCTGGGCGACGCGCTCGACATTGGAGATGTCCGAAGCGTCGCGGATAACGATGGCGAACTCGTCGCCGCCCAGGCGGCCGCACAGCTCGTTCTCGCTCATCTGCTCCTTGATCCGTTCGGAAACGCGCGCCAGCAGCTGGTCGCCAACCAGATGTCCGAGGGTGTCGTTGACCGACTTGAACCGGTCGAGGTCGATCATCAGGAAGGCGCAGCGCGTGCGCCACTGTTCGGCATAGCGCATCGCCTCACCCAAGGCTTCGTTCAGCATCGTGCGATTGGGCAGGCCCGTCAGCGCATCGTAGCGCGCCATGTGGGCGATCTTGTCCGAACTCTCGCGCTGTTCGGTAACGTCCGAGCCGACACCGCGGAAGCCGTCGAACACGCCATTGTCATCAAGCTTGGGGGTACCGGAGAGCTCCCACCAGCGCTGCTGCCCCTTGATCGTCACCCGCACCAGCAGATTCGAAAAGCTTTCACGCCGCTTGAGCCGTTCGGCGAGGTCGTGAAGGCTCGAGGGGAACTGCCCTGTCTCCCAGGCCGGCCCCGCGACAAGCTGAATCAGCGGTTTGCCATCGATTTGGGCCGGATCCATGCCGAGCGCGAAGGCGAAGCGCGGACTTACCGAGCGCACACGCCGCGACGGATCGATCTGCCAGAGCCAGTCGGCCTCGCCTTCCTCGAACTCGCGCAGCAATAGCGAGACCACTTCGTCCTTTTCGGACACGCTGGCGGCGGCGATGCTTGAAGTAAGAAAATTGCGCGCCGCCTCGATCGTGCCGGCCGTCACAACCGCGCAGAATGCCAGGCTGATTACCGCCATATCGTAAGAGCCATGCAGCGCGAAACTGACGATGCAGGCTCCGCCGGCGACGCCAGCGAAAAGCAGGGTCCCCATCGGTACGGCCGGCAGAACCACAGCCAGCGCTGTCATCAGCATGGCCAGCACCGCCCAAAGCTCAAGCCTGGTGACTTGATCCCCATACCGGGTCGAAATCGCTATCGGCGCTACCCAGATCAACGCCAGCACCACGGCGCTGATCGTCTGGCTGTTGCGCTCGTCCCGCGTCATGTGGCGCCGGTCCGCGTCGGCAACCGACCGGTCGCACTTGGATGCGTGAATCAGCGCCACGGCGAGCCCGGCCAGCCAGACGCCGACCGGAATCCATCCGACTTTCCCAACGAACAGGGCGACACAGGCGATCGCGGCAAGACCATGCGCCAGCATTCGCGCAAGCGATGCCTTGGCCAGACTGGCGAATTGCATGCCGCGCAGCCGCGCCCAGTCGCCGTCCGCCGGGTCGGTCAGGCCGAGCACCGCCAGGCTAGGCAGGTGTCGCGGCAATTGGGTGGATTTGGTCTTTTCCGGTCTCACCTTGCGGGTCTTAACCGAGACTGGTTATTACCGCGTAAATTACCGCAAGATTGTCTGGCCGTCGAAGGCGCTCATTCCACCGTCACGCTCTTCGCCAGATTGCGAGGCTGATCGACATCGGTGCCCTTCACGCAGGCGACGTGATAGGCAAGCAGCTGCACCGGCACGGCATAGACCAGCGGCGCGATCAGCGGGTGGACCTTGGGCATTTCGATGGTGGCGAGGCAGCCCTCGCCGGCCTCGGCCAGGCCTTCCTTGTCGGAAATCAGCACGATCTTGCCGCCGCGCGCGCGCACTTCCTGCATGTTGCTGACGGTCTTCTCGAACAGTGGCCCCGAAGGCGCCAGCACGATCACCGGCACGGCCTCGTCGATCAGCGCGATCGGCCCGTGCTTCATTTCGCCGGAGGCATAGCCCTCGGCATGGATATAGCTGATTTCCTTGAGCTTTAATGCACCCTCAAGCGCCAGCGGATAGTCCTGTCCGCGCCCGAGATAAAGCACGTCGCGCGCCGGGGCGATCAGATGCGCCATGGCCTCGATATCGCCGTCGTGGGCGAGCGCCGCGTTGAGGCTGGCCGGCGCCTCGAGCAAATGGGAAACGACACTGGTTTCCTCGGCCCAATTCATCAGTCCGCGCTTTACCGCCATATGCGCGGCGAGCGCGGCGAGCACGGCGAGCTGGCAGGTGAACGCCTTGGTCGAGGCGACACCCACTTCCGGGCCGGCGTGGGTCGGCAGCAACAGGTCCGCCTCGCGCGCCATCGAACTGGTCGGCACATTGACGACAACGGCGATGGTCTGGCCCTGGCTCTTGCAGTGGCGCAGCGCCGCCAGGGTATCGGCGGTCTCGCCGCTCTGCGAGATGAACAGCGCCAGCCCGCCCGGCTCCATCACCGGTTCGCGATAGCGGAATTCGCTGGCGAAATCGATGTCGGCGGGCAGGCGCGCGAATTGCTCGAACCAATAGCGCGCGACCATTCCGGCGTAATAGCTGGTGCCGCAGGCGACGATGGTGACGCGGCTGATGCCGGTGAGGTCGAAATCGAACTGCGGCAGCGCGATCGACTGATCGACCTGGCGAATGTAGCTCTTCAGGGTCTGGGCGACGACCGTCGGCTGTTCGAAGATCTCCTTCTGCATGAAGTGGCGATAATTGCCCTTCTCGATCGCCGCGGCCGATGCGCCGGACGAGACAATCTCGCGGGTGACCGGTTTGTTGTCCTTGTCGAAGATCCGCGCGCCTTCGCGGGTGATCACCACCCAGTCGCCTTCGTCGAGATAGCTGATCTTCTGGGTCAGCGGCGCCAGCGCCAGCGCATCCGATCCCAGATAGGTTTCGCCGTCACCGTAGCCCAGCACCAGCGGCGAGCCGAGCCGGGCGCCGATCAGCATATCGGGCTGGCTGCGGAATGCGATCGCCAGCGCGAATGCCCCGCGCAATTGCGGCAGCGCCAGTTTGACGGCCTCTTCCGGCGAAACCCCGGCTTCGACCTGCTCTGAAATCAGGTGGGCGACAACTTCGCTGTCGGTATCGCTTTCGAACTTGCGGCCGCGCCCGGTGAGCTCTTCCTTCAATTGCCGGAAATTCTCGATGATGCCGTTGTGCACCAGCGCCAATTCTTTGGTCGCATGCGGATGGGCGTTGGCGGCGGTCGGCGCCCCGTGCGTCGCCCAGCGGGTATGGGCGATCCCGACCGTGCCCGGCGCCGGATCGCGCGCCAGCTCGCGAACGAGATTGGACAGTTTGCCCGGTGCCCGGCGGCGGATCAGCCCTCCTTCATGCAGGGTGCAGACTCCGGCCGAATCGTAGCCCCGGTACTCCATACGGCGCAGCCCATCGACCAGGCGATCCGCGACTTCTTCCTTGCCGGCGATGCCGATAATTCCACACATTGGCGCGACCTGCCTTTGCTAGAGGGTGTAAGGAACCCGGATGCCCGGCAACTCCGCCGGGAAATCCTTGGTGTTTCGGGTGATGAGGATCGCGCCGTTCACTTGCGCCGTGGCGAGAATGAATGAATCGATCAGCTTCATGCGGGATCGATAGCGGATCTCCGCTGCTGCCGTGGCAATCCGGGCGTCCAGTTCCACCAGTTCGAAATTGGCAAGAGCAAGTCGAACGGTATCTCGTGCATCTGGAGCTTCACCGGCCAACACTTCGGTCCAGACGATACGACTCAGGCGATGGCGATTGTAGCGTGCCAGTTCCGCCGTTGCGTGCGGTGTGCGTTTGAGCCAGTCGATCACGATATTGGTGTCAAAGAAAGGATCGGCCACGGATCAAATGTCTTCGTACGGCCGGCGATCTTCGCGCATCGCCCGTTGATATTCGACGCCGTCCGGTATGTCATCACGGTCGGCCCACAAGCCGGCCCAGCGCTCGATCCAGTCCTTATTGTCAGCGTTTTGCATGAGATACAGTTTCACTGCATCGCGGATGGTCGCCGCACGCGAGCGCTTATCCTTGGCGGCAAGGGCATCGAGCTTTTCGATGTCTTCGTCTGGAATATCGGTAAGGATACGCATGATATATCGATATCATATCATGATATCATGTCAAGCGCGCAACCGCTCCCGCGCGGCCCCGTGCTGCCGTAGGTCTTCGAGCTGGTTGTAGGCCGCTTCGACCTCCTCCAACTGCCGGCGCGCCTCGGCGGCATCGCCCTGCGCCGCTTTGGCCGCGGCGAGGGCAAGCCGCGCCCGGGTGATCGCATCTCCGGCCTTGCGGCGATCGTCCAGCATCCGTTCGACCATTCGCCCGACGTTGCGCATCAGCCAGGAGCCAGCGAGCGCGACGATCAGGGCGAGCGCTGCGGCGATTGGCGCTATCGACATCAGCATCGCCCGGCCGGGCATGGCCTGGTCCCAGCTGAGCGCACCGATGCTGGCGCCGTCCTTGTCCTTGAGCGCCACTCGCGCGACCGCTTCCGCATCCGGTGATCCGGCTCTCAGCCCGCTGAGCAGGTAGATTCGTTCCATTTCACCGAGCAATTGCCGATCGATCTCATCGACGAAAATCAACGTGCGCAAGCGCGCGGGATCGGCGGTGCGGCCTTCGCTGCTGGGGGCGATGCGGCACAGCGCCACCATGACCGGCCGGCCATCGAGGAGCAGCAGACTGGCCGAGGGACTGCTTGCCTCCGGTCCCAGCCTTTTCGCGAGCCGGGCAATTTCTGGCGGCATTGTTCCGCCGGGCGCTTTGCTGTCGAGAACCTTGCCGCCGGTCATGGCGTAGTGCGTCAGTCCGGAGTCGTCGATCACATAGCTGCGCTCGAAATGCAGCGAATTGAACACGAATGGCCCGATATTGCCGTCCATCCACGCCCTGTCGTTTTCTTCGACGACATGACGATAGGCATCGTCCCAAATCGAGTAGTCCGCGATCGTCTTCGAGAGAAATCCCAGCCGAGCCTGTACCGCGCTCGCCGCGATCCGCTCGGAGTCTGACCGGGCGTGCTGGTCCTGGTCGATGCTGAACCAGACGAGCGCGGCGACCAGAAGACTGAGCAAGCCGCCGGTCAGAACCCAGAAGGCCCCGTTGAGTCGCCCCTGCAACTGCGATTCAAACGAACCTGCATTGGCCTGCCGCCACCCCGTCATTGGCCTTGCCCCGTCCCGTTGCGCCGCAAACCGTCGAAGCCTGGCCCGCCGGCGCTTCCGACCCCGTTGCTGCCGATCATCGCGGCCGCGGCAGCGCATGGGACAGGCTTGCTGTAAAGCCAGCCTTGCCCCCTCGGGCAACCCAGGGCGCGCAGCTTGTCGGCGATCGCTTGGGTTTCGATACCCTCGGCGGTGACTTCGATGCCCAGGCTGTTGCCAAGACCCAGCACCGCATTGACGATCGCCATCGACTCGGGATTTTCGTGAATCGAGATAACGAACGACCGGTCGATCTTGATCCGGTCGAACGGCAAAGCCCGCAAGTGATGCAGCGACGAATAGCCGGTACCGAAATCATCGAGGGTGAGCTTGACGCCCTGGTTCTTGAGCGAATTGATCACCGATTTGGCCGTGACGATGTCCGCCAGCAACGCCAACTCGGTGATTTCGACTTCCAGCCGCTGCGGCGGGTAGCGGACTTCAACGAACAGCTTGAGCAGCCGCTGCGCGAATGCCGGATCGCGCAGCTGCACCGGCGAGATGTTCACCGCCAGCACGATATCGACCGGCCAATGCACGGCATCGGCCAGCGCCTGGCGAATGACGCTGTACGACAGTTCGGCGATCTGGCCCGATTCCTCGGCAATGCCGATGAAATCGTTGGGCATGATCGTGCCGCGTTCGGGATGCAGCCAGCGCGCCAGTACCTCGAACCCGGCGATCTCGCCGGTATTCAGATCGATCTGCGGCTCGTAGTAGGGAACGATCTGGCCGTTCTGCAAGGCGATGCGCAGCTCGGCTTCGATCGCGCTGCGCTCCTTGATCGCCTGCTCCATCGACTGGTCGAACCAACGGATCGCGCCCCGGCCGTTCTGTTTGGCCTGGTACATGGCGACATCGGCTTCGCGCAGCAGGCCGGTGATCGTGCTGTCGGGACGATCGGTGGAGGAAATGCCAATGCTGACCCCGATGTGCATAGGCACCTCGTCGATGACGAACGGCTGCGCCAGCGCCGCGACGATTTCGGTCGCAACGCTTTCCACGACAACTTCGAAGTCCGGTTCGAAGTCCATGGCGATGGCGAACTCGTCACCGCCCATGCGCGCGATCAGCGCCTCTTCCGGGCAGATTTCCTGGATCCGCTGGGCCACCCGCTTGATCAGTTCGTCGCCGGTCAGGTGACCGTGGATGTCGTTCACTGTCTTGAAGTGGTCAAGGTCGAGCAGCATCAACGACAACGCCTTGCGGTGGTTGGCGTTGTCCGCGGCGATAATGCGAACGTCCTCGATTAGTCCCCGGCGATTGAGCAGGCCGGTGAGCGGATCGAGCTTGGCCAGCGTATCGGCGGCACGCTGATCCCTGATGCGGGCGCGCAGTTCACGTTGGTGCGTCCGTGATCTGAGAATGCCGCGAACCGCCAGGAACAGCACGATCCACGGCGAGACGAGCATGATCAAGGCCGCGGCCAAGCCCCCTTGCCGCGCGATCAGCCCGGGCAGCGCCGCCGGAGATCCCGCGGCTATTCCCGCAAGCGACTCGAACGCGATACCAGCGATCGCCAGCGCGCAGAGCCCGATAATGGCGACTTTTCCACGCATTCGTCCGGCTTGGCCGTTACCCTTGTTCCGCGCATTGGGCCCTTGCCCCGCAAGTGCTGGTAACGATTGATGATTAACATTTCTGTGAATAAGCGCCGGTTGCGCGGCGAGTATGATCGGGCGGGACGGAGTTCGCCTATTTGCCCTCCGCCTTCTTCTTCTTAATCGCGTTATGGAACCGGTCGGCCCAGCCGGGCTTGACCAGCTGTTCGGCGCGACGCCTCACGGCTTGTGTCAAATCGGCAAGACCGAAATTCTTGTGCGCTTGGTATCCACTGTGATCAGCGCGCCCTGATCCAGAATTTCCGCTGCCTGCCTCAGTGCGCCAACAATCTGGCTGCCTATCGCCTCGATTCGCAGATCATCGGACCGAATCTGGACCACGCTTGGCGAATTGCCTCCTGTCGCCGCTAGGATCGCGCCGAAGTCCAGATCATGGGTCAGGACCACCGAACCGGAACCACGAGCATGTTCCATGATCGCTGCGTCACTCGCATTCACCGAGCCGAGTTCGCTCCAGTGCGCCGCTTCGAAACCATATCCAACCAGATACCCCACCCATTTTGGTGAAAGGTTCATGTCGATCAGCAACTTCATCAGCCGGCGAGCTTGATTTCGCGTTCCTCCGCGCGCCATGCCGCATAACGCAACGCTTGCAGCACGTCCTCGCGCTCAAGGTAAGGGTATTCGCCGAGCAAGTCGTCAATGCTGCGACCCGCACCAATCTGGCCGACCAGCATCCCGACGGTCACTCGCATGTCACGAACGCAGGCGCGACCACCCATCTGGTCAGGGCGCATGGTAATTCGATCAAATTGCTCCATCGGGCCTGTCCTTTCCTGACAATTTAGTTCGGCGAGCCTTGAATTGCCACCCCTACTTCCCCTCCGCCTTTTTCTTCTTCATCGCGTCGTGGAACCGGTCGGCCCAGCCGGGCTTGACCAGTTGTTCGGCGCGGACCAGCCGCAGCTCTCCGTCGGCGACATCGCGCGAAACCGCGCTGCCTGCGCCGACAATGGCGTCCGCGCCGATCCTGACAGGCGCGATCAGCGCGCTGTTCGAGCCGATGAAGGCGCGCTCGCCGATCACCGTCTTGTACTTGAAATATCCGTCGTAATTGCAGGTGATAGTGCCCGCGCCGATGTTCGCCCCCGCCCCGACTTCGGCATCGCCGATGTAGGACAGGTGATTGGCCTTGGCGCCCTTGCCCAGCACCGATTTCTTCACCTCGACGAAATTGCCGACCTTGGCCTTTTCCTCGAGCACCGCGCCGGGACGCAGCCGGGCGAAGGGGCCGACTTCGGTCCCGCTGGCCAGCCTGGCGCCTTCGATGTGGCAATTTGCCCGGATCGTCGCGCCGTCGGCGATCACCACGCCGGGGCCGAAGAAAACATTGGGCTCGATCATGACGTCGCGGCCCAAAACGGTGTCCCAGGCGAACCACACGGTCTCCGGCGCGATCAGAGTGGCGCCCTCGTCCATCGCCCGGAGGCGGCGGCGCAGCTGCCAGCGGACCTCGGCCTCGGCAAGTTCGGCCCGGCTGTTGATCCCGGCGACTTCATCGGCATCCGCGGTAGTCACGACAGCGCAAGTCCGGCCGTCGCCCAATGCGATATTGACCACATCCGGAAGGTAATATTCGCCCTGGGCATTGTCGTTGCCGACCCGCTGCAGCAGCGCGAACAGGTCCTGCGCGCACACTGCCATCAGGCCCGAATTGCACAGCCGGCAGGCGCGCTCGGCCTCGCTGGCGTCCTTGTGCTCGACCATTTTGACGATGCGGCCGCTCTCCCCCGATTCCTTGGCGGCGATGACCCGGCCGTATTGCAGGGTATCGGCCGGTTCGAAACCGAGCACGACCACAGCGGGGGTATCGGCGCCATGCAGCCGCTCGATCATCGCGCGCATGGTCGCGGCGCTGACGAATGGCACGTCGGCGTAAAGAATCAGCACATCGCCCGAAAAGCCCGCGAGCGCGGCCTGCGCCTGCAGCACGGCGTGGGCGGTGCCCAGCTGCGGTTCCTGCACCGCGATCGCCGCGCGGTCTCCCAGCGCTGTTTCGATCTGCTCGCGCCCGTGGCCCGAAACCACGACCTGGCGCTGCGGCGCCAGTTCGGCCGCAGAGGCCAGCAAGTGCTCGATCATCGGCCGCCCGGCGATCGGGTGAAGCACTTTGTGCTTGTCGCTTTTCATCCGCGTGCCCTTGCCCGCGGCGAGCACGACGATGGCGAGTGGAGATTGCGTCCCAGTCATGGTTAACCCCAATGCCAGCAAATGCTTGCCGATTCCACAACGCCGCGCCACTGGACGGGGCGATGACCACAGTTCCTTTCGATATCGTCGGTTTCGACCTCGACGGCACCCTGCTCGACACCCACCGCGATCTTGGCGAAGCGCTTAACAAGACACTGGCGCTCGCGGGCCGGCCGGCGCTGCCGATGGCGCAAGTTGCTTCGTTGGTCGGCGGCGGCGGCAGGACCATGCTGCGCCGCGCCCTGGAGCTGACCGGTGCACTGGGCGACGACGAAGTGTCGGCCCTGCACCAGCGATGGATCGAATTCTACGCGGACAATGTCGCCGTCCACACCCGGCTGTTCCCCGGCGGCGAAGCGATGCTCGACACTCTCGCCGCGCGCGGCGTGCAACTCGCCGTGGTCACCAACAAACTTGAGCGCCTGGCGGTGCAGATCTTCGACAAGCTCGGCCTTTCGCAGCGCTTCTACACGATCATCGGCGGCGATACGCTCGGCCCCGGACGCGCCAAGCCGGCCCGCGATCCGATCGACGAAATGATCGCACGCGCCGGCGGCGGGACAAGGCCTCTCCGGGCGGCGTTCGTCGGCGACACCACCTACGACATCGGCGCCGCCAGGGCGGCGGGAGTGCCATGCGTCGCCGTCAGCTTCGGCTTCAACGACATCGCGCCGCACGACCTCGGAGCCGATGCGGTGATCGGGCATTTCGACGAACTTGTGCCAACCCTCGCACGCCTGTGACGCGGGACGGCGTTGGGCGGCAAAAAAGCCACGAACTCGTCTCCACGTTAACAATTGGCAAACCAGTTTTCGACACCTCTTGGCCCTTGCATGCAAGCAGGCGGGCCAGTCGGCCAGCCCTCCGGGAGATGTGCCATGCGCCCAATCCTGACCCGCTCGATCCTGAATGGCGCGATTTCGGCGGCACTCGCAGGCTGCGCCACCACGCCTCCGGTGACCAAAACCGCGCAGATGTGCAATTTCGACCTGCGGCCGCTGATCGTCGACGATCCGGGCAGGTCCGGCAATCCGCTCAACACGCCGCCGCGAACCGGCCGCGTCGCCATTCCCAAGCCGGTCCTGGTGCTTTCGGGCGGCAGCCAGAACGGCGCCTATGGCGCGGGCTTCCTCAAGCGCTGGGCCGAATTGAGCCCGGGCGGGAGATTGCCCCGGTTCTGGCTGGTCACCGGCATCAGCACGGGATCGATCCTGGCGACCTGGGCCTTCATCGGTGAGCCGCAGGTTCCTGCCCGCGAATACGACATCGATCACGAGTCCGAACTGCTTGACGTCTACAAGAAACCGCCAAGGAACGGAAAGCTGGGCTTCGGCACCGCGCTGACCCTGATTCGCAAGAACAGCCTCGCCGATCTCGATCCGCTGCGCGGAAAGCTGAAAGCGGTGATCGGCCTGGAGACCCTGACCAAGGTCGCCGAACATCCGGGACGGCTGATCATCGCCGCGGTCGAAGTCGACACCGGTACGCTCTACAGCTTCAACCTGAAGGACATGGCGCAAAGGGCGGTCGATGCGCGGAACGATCCTCTGCAATTCAAGCGGTTCCGCGATTGCTACGTCGAAGCGATCATGGCGTCCTCCTCGGTCCCGCTCGCCGCGAAGCCGGTATTTATCGACAACCGCATGTTCATCGACGGCGGCGCGCGGCACGGGGTGTTCGTCGATTACCTGTCGCGCAGGAAGCTGAACGAAGAAGACATCGAAACCTACGTCGATCTGGGCAGTCCGGGCGCGCCCCAGGGCAATCCCGGCGAGGGTCCGCCGCCGGCCCTGCCCGACGCCCCGAAGCTCTACATCATCGTCAACGGCACGCAGTGGAGCTCGGCGAATTGCGGGAAGCTCGATCCGGCGCTGTGCAGCGACAAGCTGGTGCCCGATCCGATCGGCAATCGTGAAGGCGCCCACCGCAAATGGGATATCGGCTCACTCGCGTTCCGTTCCAACGACATACTGGTCAATCAGGTCTACCGGCTGTCGGCCGCCTATGTTCAGGCGAAGTACCAGCACCAGTTTCCCGCGCATCTGTTCAACCAGCACTTCCATTTCTCGCGCATGCATCGCACCGACCTTCGCGAGCGGGAGAAGTTCGAATACAACGGGCGCTCGTGCATGGACTGGCACGAGGCGGACAAGGTTCGGCTGCGGCCGCTGGAGTTCTATCCCGAATATATGCGCTGCCTTCAGGCCTATGGGGCCAACCAGGTGGAAGAACTGAAATGGTTCGAACCCGGCGCGCTATCGAATTTCACTGCCGACACCGAGTAACCGGCGCGATAGGCTAAGGCTTGAAATTGGTTGGGGATTTACAGACCTGCAGAATTTCAATACCAATTTTCCTTTGTTATCCGTGGGACGATAACGCCAGGAAGGGTCGCGATCGATGAACAATGCCATGGTTTGTTCCGGGTGCACGGCCCGCCGCCGCGTGGGACGAAGCGCGTTGGCCCTGGCCGCCACATTTGCGCCGATCGCGCCCGCGCGGGCTGCCGAATCGCTGGGGTGGGAGAAAGGCGATCTGGTGGTCAGCGCCGGCGTATCGGTCATCCTGCTTTCCAGTTCCGCCGACATCGAACTGGCCGGCAGTCCGGTTCAGGGCGGCAACGTCAAGCTCTCGAACAGCGTCGTCCCTTCGGGGTCGATCGAATATTTCGCCGCCCGCAATTTCTCGCTGGTGCTGGTCGCCGGAATCCCGCCGCAGACCAAGGCGACGGGAACCGGAACGCTAGCGCCGCTGGGAGAACTGGGGCGGGTGCGTTATGGCATCGGCTCATTCATCGGCCGCTTTCACGCCAATGCGTCGGGGCGCCTTTCGCCTTATATCGGCGCGGGCGTCAGCCGGTTCATGGTATTCGGCACCAAGGACGGCTCCGTCACCGATCTGCGCACCGAAGATGCCTGGGCGCCGGTTGTGCAAGCCGGGCTGGATTATCACATCAGCCGCCGTATCGGCCTCTACGCCGGCGCCACCTATGTTCCGGTCAAGACCCATTCCAGCGGCTTGTCGCGCGGATTGCCGTTGACAGCGAAGGCCACGCTGAAGTCCACCACGCTCAAGGCCGGCGTCTCCTACCGGTTCTGACGCGCCCTGCTATTTCGTCAGACGCGAATAGTCCGGCGCGAAGGCGTCGGGCGGCGAAAAGGCGGGCGGCGGGCCGCAGTCGGGCTGGTCGAAATAGTCACCGGTGAGGTCGGCGGGATCCATCTAGTGCAGCTGGAACAGCGCCCATGATCGCCGCCAGCACCCGTCGTGCTTCTTGGCAGGGCTCAAGCAATAGCCATGCCGCCATCGACCGGCAGCAGCACGCCGTTGATGTAGGATGCGGCGGGCGAGAGCAGGAATACCACTGCACTCGCGACTTCCTCGGGGAAACCGGCCCGGCCCATCGGCACGCGGGCGACCAATTCGGCGACCAGTGGATTGTCGAGGAACGGAATGGTGCGCGGCGTCAGGGTGAACCCCGGCGCGACTGCGTTGGCGCGCGGCCGGCCGCCGCATCTGGTGGCGAGGTGCTTGGTAAAGCCAACGATCCCGGTCTTGGCCGCGGCATAGAACGGGGCGATCGACTGGCCTCCGCCCTGAAAGTTGCCCGCGACCGAAGCCATGCTGACCACGCTCGCCGCGACATCGCCGCAGCGGTCGAGCCACTGGCTGGTGACGTCCTCGACGCCGCCCAGCGCGACCAGCAGATTTTCGCGAAACGGACCGGCGTCATTGCTCGGCGGCCCTGCGTTGTTGACCAGGTAGCGGCACGGGCCAAGCGGCAGCGTTGCCTCCCACGCCCTGGCGACTTGCGCCGGATCGGCGACATCGACCTCGACGGCCAGCGCGCTTTCGCCCACGGCCTGCACCAGGCTGACGGTCTCGGCGGCCTTATCGGCGACAACGTCCCAGACCGCGACCCGCAGGCCAGAACGCGCCGCGGTCAACGCAACGGCGCGGCCAATACCGCTGCCGGCGCCGGTCACCACCACCACCTCGCCGGCAGCGAAACCAAGCGCGCGCATGTCTTGTAGCGGTCCGTGCAGTTGCCGTGCCGCGCTTACCTCCGCCATCGCCCTGCCCTCGCTGCTCCGCGCCTAGTATGCGGCAGTGTATGCGGCAGTTGCTTTGCCATTGAAAGCGTCCGCGCCGCGTGTATTGCCGCAGTGCAACAAAACCGGCTCGCCGGATTCGCCACTGGAGCAAAGCCATGACCATATCGTTCAAGGACAAAGTCGCCATCGTCACCGGCGCGGGCGGCGGGCTGGGCAAGGCCTATGCCATCGAACTGGCGAAGCGCGGCGCGAAAGTCGTGGTCAACGACCTCGGCGGCGCGCGCGACGGCACCGGCCATTCGGACGCGGCCTTGGCGGTGGTCGAGGAGATCAGGGCGGCGGGCGGCGAGGCCATGTCCAACGGCGGCAACGTCGCCGAATACGGCCAGATGGAGGAAATGGTCAGGAAGGCGAAGGAAGCCTGGGGCACCGTCCATATCCTGATCAACAACGCCGGCATCCTGCGCGACAAGACCTTCATCAAGATGGAGCCCGCCGATTTCGAACTGGTGGTGCGCGTCCACCTGCTTGGCAGCGCTTTCGCCACCAAGGCGGTGTGGGAAACCATGCGCGAGCAGAATTACGGCCGCATCCTGATGACGACCTCGTCGTCCGGGCTTGGCGGCAATTTCGGCCAGGCCAACTACAGCGCCGCCAAGCTCGGCATCGTCGGCCTGGCCAAGACGCTTCACCTCGAAGGGGCGAAATACAATGTCCGGGTCAATGCCCTGGCCCCGACCGCCGGCACCCGCATGACCGAGGACATCTTCCCCGAGGAAGCCTACAAGGCGTTCAGCCCTGAAAACGTTGCCCCTGCGGCGCTGTTCCTGGTCTCCGAGGACGCCCCATCAAACGCCATCGTCGGCGCCGGCGCGGGGGTGTGCCAGAGCGCCTGGGTGACAATGAACGAAGGCATTCTCCTGCCCGAAAGCGAACGCACCGTGGAAGGCTTCGCCGCTGCCTGGGACCGGATCAGCGACCGCAAGGGCGATGCGCCGATCCAGAACGGCATGGAGCAATCGATGCACGCGATGGGGATGTTGCAGAAGGCTGCGGGGTAAGAGCCCGAAAGTCCCTCCCCTTTCGGGGGAGGGGTTGGGTTGGGGGCTGTCCGGCTGACGCCGCGGATATGCCTGAACCGGACAGGCTTGGCTGCGCTATCCTTCACTGCGATCAGCCGGCGAGCGACAGACTGCTCTCGCCGGCTCGGCCCTGTGGTGCGAGACGGTGCGGGCCCTTCGACAAGCTCAGCAGGCTCGCTCCCCTGCCGCTGACCTCCGGGGCTCACCCCGATCTTGCGCGCCCGGAGATAGCCGGCTGCTGACTCGCGAGCCAAGGTCCACCAGGTTCTGCCTGCTATGGCTCCGCTGAATGCGCCGAGCAGAGACATCCAGCCCATCTCCCATGATGATTGTCCAGATCAGGCTTCCTTGCCTGTGCGGACCAGGTCCATGAGCTCCTTGCCGAAAAACAGGTCCATGAAGTCGGGGCCGGTGACCTGGTCCATTCCGCCGTCGGCGGCGATCGTCTGGCCGGTGACCCAGCCGGACTCCGGGCCTGCGAGAAAACGCAGGACGCGGGCGACATCGTCCGGATGGCCAAGCCGGCCAAGCGGGGTAATGTCCGCATAGGCCTGGGTCGTGCCGCGGATCTCGGGCTGTTGCTCCAGTCGCTCCGGCGGAATGGTCGCGCCGGGGCGCACGGCATTGACGCGGATTCCCGCCCCGCCGAGCTCGAATGAGGCCGCCCGGACAAATCGCTCGAGGCCGGCCTTGGCCGCCGCATAGATGCTGAGGCCCCAGGAGGTCTGCGTCGCCCCCGCCGAGGACACGCAAACGATCGATCCGCCCCGCTGCATGAGCGGCGCACCATACCTGACCGCCAGGAAGGCGCTGGTGAAATTGAGGTCGAGTTCCGCGCGGACATCCGCCGCCTTGCGCATCAGCAGCGGCATGAAGGTCGGCTGGCCAACCACCGACGCCACGATATCGAGCCGACCGGCGAGCCCATGGGTGTAATCGAGCGCGGCTTTCACCTGCTCCTCGTCCGTCCCATCGCCGGCAAACAGCTCGATCCGTGCGCCGGGAAGGTCGGCCAGCAGTTCCTCTCGCGCCTGCGCCAGCGCATCCTTGCGCCTGCCCATGATCACGACCGCGGCGCCGTCCTTCGCCAGAGCACGGGCGCTCGCCAGACCGATGCCCTGGCTCGCCGCGGTCACCAGGGCCGTCTTTCCTTCCAATACCTGCTGCATGCAATCTCTCCCGGTCTCAATTCAATAAAGCCTGTCGGCCACGCTGATTTCGATCAGCTCTGGGGCGTGGCCTCGCCATGCGGCCCCATCGGCAAATCGTATTCGACCACCGAGCAGAAACCGCACCGGTTTCGGCAATAGGGTGCATCAAGCCTGGTCATCCGCATCTTCGTCTCCATCCCTGTCTCTTCGTCAGGCTGAACCGCCCTTGCGGGTGCCTACGGGCGAAAAGTGCACGTTCTGCTTTGCGCCGCAGGTGAAGGGGACGACGATGCTGCGAAATTCCTCATGGGCCGGTTCGGGCCGCGACGCGAGGTGCGCCTCGACCAATTCCCACTCGGCCAGGAACATGACCGAGTCCCGGTCTTCGACGCCGCGGAGCGCCGTAAACGAAATCAGGCCGGTGAAGGTCTCCGTCAATGGCAAGGCGCGATTGACGAGGGCATCAAGGAACTCGTCCATCATGCCTTGCTTGATGCTGATCTCTGCGCGTTCCAGAACCATTGTATTCTCCCGCTTTCAGCAAATCCTATTTTGCTGAACATGTGTCTTATAGTGAGTGGCAATGCCGTCAGCAGTGCCAAGTCGTGAATTCATCGACGGCAACCCGCTCGCTGACCAGACTGTTCACTGGCGCGCCGCCGTCCTCATGACCAAGCGCCATCCCAGACAGCACGACATGGCCTTCGGGAATTTTCAGCTCGCGATGGACGACCGCGCCGATATCGCACCAGGCCTGCTGCGGGCAGGTCTCCAGGCCGCAGGCGCGGGCGAGCACCATCACGTTTTGCATGAACATGCCGCAATCGAGCCAGGCACCCAGCGCATGGTCGCGGTCCATGGTGAAGAACAGCCCGACGGGCGCGCCGAAGAAGCTGTAATTGCGCAGCATCGCCGCCTTGCGCGCCGGATAATCGTCGCGCGCGATGCCATACTTGGCAAACAGGTCGTAGCCGATCTTGCGTCGGCGGGCGAGATAGGGCTCCTTCATGGTCTCGGGCAAATAGGCGTATTCAAGGCCGATCTCGCCGGCTTCCATGGCTGCCAGTGCCGCCTGCGACAGCCGTTCGCGCGCCTCTCCGGTCACGACATGGACCAGCCATGGCTGGATATTGGTGCCCGATGCGGCCCGTGAAGCGCCTGCGAGGATTGCGCGGACGATGTCGCCGCTCACCGGCGTGGGCAGGAACGCGCGGACGGAGCGGCGGCCGGTGACGGCATCGATCGCCGAAACGCCCGGGGCGGGTGCGCTGGTCATCGCTTTGCACTCTGCTCTTGTGCCAGTTCGTCCAGCCGCTGTCGCTTCAGCACGAAGCGCTGGATCTTGCCGCTCGGCGTCTTGGGCATGGCCTGGGTAAAATGCACCCGGCGCGGGTATGCGTGCGCCGCGAAGTTGCGCTTGACCCATTGCTGGAGGTCCTGCTCCAGCGCCTCGCCAGCGGCATATCCGTCGCGCGGGACGACGAAGGCCTCGATCACTTCGCCGCGGACTTCGTCCGGCACCGCGATCACGGCGCTTTCAGCGACTGCCGGATGGGTCGCCATCACCAATTCCACCTCGAACGGGCCGATACGGTAGCCCGCCATGATGATCACATCGTCGTCGCGCGCCGAGAAGTGGAAATAGCCGTCCTCGTCCATCCGTCCGGTATCGCCGGTAACGTACCAGCGGCCATCGCCCGCGAACTTCTCGGCGGACTTCGCCGGATCGCCGTCATAGCCGGTGAACCAGGCCAGTGGACTGTCCGGCAGCACCATCGCCACCCGCCCGGTCTCGCCGGGGCTCACTTCCTCGTCGCGTTCGTCATGCAGGATTGCGGCGGACCAGCCCGGCATGGCGTGGCCCATCGATCCTTCGCGGATCGGCGCGGCCAGCGCGGGGTGATGATGATTGTTGATCAGCATCCCGGCTTCGGTCTGCCCGTAGTGATCGTGCACCGCGAGGCCGAGCGCCTGCCGCGCCCACAGGTTGACGTCGGGGGTCAGCGGCTCGCCTGCGCTCGAAGCGCGCCGCAGGGCAAGGCCGGCGCGGGGCGTCAGGCCCGAGGTGCGTAAGGCGCGATAGACCGTGGGCGCGGCGGCGAAGTTGGTGACCCCCTCCTGCGCCAAGATCGCCATGGTGGATTCAGGCGTGAAGCCGCCTTCGAACAAGATGCTGCGCACGCCGGTGGTGAAAGTCGCGAGCACGCCGAAATAGAGGCCGTAAGCCCAGCCGGGGTCCGCCGCGCACCAGAACACGTCGTCCTGTGCACGGATGCCGAGGCCAAACTCGGCATAAGCCTGGAAGGACGCAAGCGCGCGCAGCGGCACCACCACGCCCTTGGGATTACCGGTGGTGCCCGATGTGTAGATATGGATCAGCGGTGCGCCGCCACCCAGGGCCGCCGCCGTCAGTCCGCGTGCCGCACCGGCCACAAGGGTGCCGAATGACAGCGCGGCGCCCGCCGCCTCGCCGAGCGTGATGACCTGCCAAGGTGCATCGGCGGGCATGAGATCGCCAGGCGCGAGCTTGGCTTGCTGCCCCGCGTCGCACACCACCGCCCGCGCCCCGCTGCCCGTGAGCCGGAACGCGATCGCCGGCGGCGCGAATGCGGTGAACAGGGGCACGTGCACTGCCCCCAGCCGCCAGATGCCCAGCAAGGTGACAAGATAGGCGCGGCTCTTGCCCATCAGCGTCGCGACGCGGTCGCCCGGGCCGATGCCGAGGCCCTTGAGCGCGGCGGCAAAGCGTTCCGAATCCCGGCGCAGATCGCCGTAAGTCACGTCTTCGGCCGAGAGGTCGCCGTGGATGATCCGGTAGGCCAGCGCAGCCGGATCGTGCCGGTCGCACAGCAACCCCGCGGCACTCGCATCCGGCGCCGACCATATTTCAAGCAATTCGCGGACGCGCTGGTTCACGGCGTTATCTTTCCGATGAGGTGCGAGGATGAGCGCGGCAAGACCGCGCCATTCCTCGATGAGATCGAAGTGCATGTCCTGCCGCAACCAGTGCTGCCCCAGACCATGCATCGCGGCGAGCAGGTGCCGGCTGGCTGCAACCGGATCGGGCAAGAAGCCGTCCAGCAGCGAGACGAACAGATCGAGAGTCAATATCTCGCGCTGGCGGAACCAGCCGTGGGCCAGATGCGTGCGATCGAGCGCCTCGGCCTGCAGCACGAACAGCAGCCGCGCCAGTTCCGGCCGCTGGGCGAAGCGCGCGACCATGCGCTCTAGCAGGTCGATCATCGCGCACCACGCCTCGGGTGAATGCCGGTCGCGGGCTTGGCAGGCCTCGACCAGCGGCGTCATCACCTCGCGTTCGCGCAACTCGAACTCATCGAGCACCGCCAACAGCATCTCGTCCTTCGATGCGAAATAATAAAGCAGCCCCGCGTTCGAAATCGCACAGCGTTCGGCCAGCCCCTGCACGGTCAACCCGTTGAAGCCGTGCTCGCCGAGCATGCGGATCGCCTCGTCGAGAATAGCGGCCCGGCGCACCTGCGGCTTCTGCCGGATCTTCTGCCGGTTGTGGGGCTTGCGCATCGACTCTGTCATACGGTCTCCCGTCCCCTTCAGCGCCGCGACGACGGCCTTGGCAAGCGCAGCGCGGCACGCACCGCGGGCTTGAGCTCGATCACCCAGAATCCGCTGGCATTGCAGGCAAACCAGATATGACCGCGCGCGCGGTCGTAATGGACGTGCGACATGCACGGATCGCCGGGCTTGAAATAGGCTACTTCGACCGGATTGCGGAACTTGCGCAAGTCGGCGATGCGCAGGCCCGCATACATGAAAGTGAACAGGCCGAGGCGGGTATTTTCAGCGCTATCGACGTCCTGGAAGTGGGTTGAGGCGACACCGGAGCGCCCTACCAGACCGCCCGACGCCTTTTCCATCGGCGTCGGCGGCGGGCAGTTCTCCTCGCGGTTCATCGCCAGGCGAAATTCGCCGATCTGCCGGGGCGCGGTCTCGTCCGAGATATCGGTGATCCGCGGCCATGCGCCGGGACAGGCGCCGAGTTCGCCGGCATTCACCAGCGCGGGCTTGCCGGCAAAGCTCGCCAGCGCCGGTGAATGCCAGCCCGCATGCTGCGCGGTGCCGATCAGGCGGAATTTCGGATCAGGCTTGCCTTCGGCAAAGTCGCTGTTGTCGAGAATGTAGGTGCCACCGGCATCGCGGTCCACCGATTCCGCGCTTGGAACTCCGGGCTGCGTGTTCTTGAAATGGCGATTGAGATCGCCGCCCTGCGAGGCGACAACGCCGACATAGATCCGCTTCTCGTCCGGGCTGAAAACCAGTTCGTGCGGCGAGAATTCATGGCTGGCGCCTTCGGGGCGGGTCACGCCGAAATTGCCGACAAAACGCGGTTTCGCCGGGTCGGAAATATCCATCACCGCAATTCCGCCCGCGCCGGTGAAGGGATTGAGGATAGGCCCATAGACATAGCGGCCACCCGGCGAGACGCGCACCGTGTGCACCGGTTCGGGCCATTGCACGTCGGCCAGCAGCCTCGGCCGCGCGCAGTCGGAAACGTCGTAGAGCGACAGCCACCCTTCCTTGGGCGCGCTCATCCCCTCGACGCCGCCATAGGTGCTGGCGGCAAGGATCGGGCGGGTGCGTCCGCCGACATGCAGGGTCTCGGTCGCATTGAGCGCGCCTTTGTCGGTCAGGTGGCGCACTGTCGTCGGCGCGGCTGGATTGCTCACGTCGATCACCGCGACGCCCGATTGCGGCCCGATGGGCAACATCTGTATGCTGCCATCGGGCTTCAGCGTCATCCCGTCGGCAACATAGGCGCAGCTGCCCGACCACGCCATGATCACATTGCCGATGCGCCCGCCGATCTGATCGTGGCCGACGACATTGACACCCTTCGAATAAGGAACCGGCATGACGTGGTCCTCACCCGCCACGGTTTCGCCCTGCTTGCCGCGCTCCAGACGATCGGGGGTGGCGGCGGGCTTCGCCATTGCGGCTGTCGGGCATCCGATCGATGCTATCGCGGCGAGCGCCGCAGCCGCCAGGAAAGAATGGCGCTTTCTAAGCTTCATGGTGTTCAATACCTTCGTCAATCCCTTCATGTGGCAACCGGCTTCACCGAGCACCTGAGGTGGTTTCACACAGGCAGGCTACAGTTCGCCAGGGTCGAGCCGACAAGATCATGCCAGCACCCTCTTGCCTTATGGTCACTGCCTTTATATACCAACTGAACGGTAGATAAATCCGTCAGGCAGGTCAATGGCTGTCAGGCGGCAGCTCGGCGACGGATGCAAAAGTTCGCGTCCCGCTTCGACATGGAGGAACAAGAGAATGGTTGGAACAAGGGGTGTACCGTTCGGCAGTCGTGGCTGGTATTCAAACCTGCGGACCCTGATCGCCAGTTTCGCGGTTTGCATGTCTTTCGCCGTGGCTGGCCTGGCCAATGCCGCGAGCAATCCGGACTCGGCAAAGCTCGCCATCGCAAACCTTGCGAGCCAGTGCACGCCGGCGTCTGTCCAGGCAGCGGCATCGCGCCAGCCAATCCGCATGACAGTGGGGCGGATCGCCAACGGGCCGAACTTCGAAGGCGGTGTCAAATACGTCGCGGCCACTGCCAGAAGGCCCGGCTATTGCCAGGTTACGGGCACTGTCGTCACCAATCCGAAGACCGGCAAAACCGCAAACTTCCTCGCCACCTTGCCCGACGCGTGGAACCGCAAGTACCTGCAATTCGGCTGTTTCGGCCATTGCGGCTTCTTCTCGCTGAACGATGCCACCAGTCCCGTCGTCACCATTATCGCGCAGGGCTATCCCGGCCAGATTCTCGAAAAGGGCTACGCCTCGTTCGGCACCGATGAGGGCCATATTGGCGCTTCGGGCGGCGACTGGGCGATCAAGGGCCCCGGCCAGGTCGATGACGACGCGATCACCGACTTCTACTGGCGGGCCAACAAGACGCTGGCCCAGGCGGGCAAGGCATTCACCCGCGCATTTTACGCGCAGGCATCGGGCCGCAGCCAGCGCATCGCCTATGCCTATTTTTGCGGCTGCTCGGGCGGCGGGCGCGATGCGCTGGTCGCGGCGTCGTATTTCCCCGAAGAGTTCGACGGCATCATCGCCGGATCGCCCTATTTCGGCCCCAGCTCCGCCTTCCAGGTCGTCGGCACCTATCTCGCCACGCTGCGTTCGCCCGGCGCCGACGTATCCCCCGCGCTCATCGCGCAGATCGACCCGATCGTGAAGGCCCAGTGCGACGCGCTCGATGGCGTCAAGGACGGTCTGATCCAGAACCCCGCCGCCTGCAACTTCCGGGCATCCCGCGATCTGCCCAGGTGCGCGGACGACCAGCCGGGGCCGAATTGCTTCACCCGCGCCCAGATCGAAACCGTCAGCGCACTGCTCACCGCAGTCACCGACAAGGAAGGCCGCCTCGTCCAGCCCGGCTATTCGCCCAGCGAGGTGCAGAGCTTCTTCCGGGTGGGCAAGCGCCCCGCCGATATCGATGCGCCGGTTCCCTGGGATGAAAAGGCCGGCAGCGACGCCGGCCTCGCCCCGCTCGGCGATGCGATCATCAAGGTCTTCGCACACCGCAACGATCCCGCGTTCAACACCCGCTCGATATTCTCCTTCGGCGAAGGCGGATCGGGTCCGATCACCGATTACCGCATCATCGCCCCCCGCGCCGAGGTCGACTTCGTCCATGCCGCCAACCGGCTGGGCAATGGCGGCGATCCCCGCATGGCCGCGCGGCTCATCCGTCTGAAGCGCAAACTGTTGATCTGGCACAATGGCAGCGACGAGAAGCTGACGCCGTTCACGTCGATCAACTACTACAAGCAGCTGGCGGCGCTGCATGGCGGCTATGGCAAGCTGCAGCAAAACGTCCGCCTGTTCATCCTGCCCGATACCGCCCACTGCAGCATGGGCCAGGAAGGTCCGGGCAATTTCGATGCACTGGGCGCGATCGAAAACTGGGTGGAGAAGGGCAAAGGCCCGGATGCACTGTTGGCGGGCCTGACCAGCAAGACCTCGCCGATGGTCGATCTGTCGAAAGCCCCGCTTCGCACAATGCCGCTGTGCAAATTCCCGGAAATGGCCCGCCATGACGGCAAGGGAGACGTCAACGTCGCAGCAAGCTGGAGCTGTCGGCCCGACGACCAGCGCATGCTTCAGGTCGGCGAAAGCGGCCGGCAGGCTGGCGTTATCGAGTGAACCGCGCGGGGAGGGCCGCGCCAGGCGTCCCTCCGCTATACGCTGGAAGCAGTCTGGCCGCGGAGCCTTCAGGGCCGTTGGTTTGACTTGAGACGGGGGCTAGGCAGTCTGGCCTTGTGTGCGCTAGTGCTTCCGCGACAAGTCTTTGCCAAGAGACAGCGGAAGAGGAATGCCCGGTGACCGACAACGATAGCGCCCCTGACGATCCCAGGCAGGCGCAAACCTTCCCCCAGCTGATCCGCGCCGCCGCGTCTGCCTATGGCGACGAGATCGCGATCGAATTCAACAGCGAGACGATGCCGGACGAATCGGCGACGTTTCGCGAGCTGGACGAGCGTTCGGCCGAGCTCGCCAAAGGGCTGATCGCCAGCGGCGCCGGCAAGGGCACGCGGGTCGGCTTCATTTACGGCAACGGGCCCTCCTTCGCCGTGATGCTCGCCGGAATCGCCCGGATCGGCGCGGTCGCCATTCCGATCAGCACGCTGATCAAGTCGAACGAGCTGGTGCGGGTGCTGCGCCAGTCGGATGTTTCGGGCGTCATTCTCCAGCGCAATTTCCTCGGCTACGACTATGTCGAGCGCCTGTGCGAGGCGCTGCCCGAACTGCGCGACGCCGCCGGGCCGGACCTGCGCATCGCCAAGGCCCCGTTCCTGCGCTGGCTCGCCTCGACCGGCGACGATCTGCCAAAAAGCTTTCGTTCGCTCGGCGATATCCAGGCGGCGTCCGCCTCGGTCAGCGACGAACTGCTGCGCGAGGTCGAAGCCGAAGTGCATCCGACCGACCAGATGGTCGAAATCTACACTTCCGGATCGATGGCGCTGCCCAAGGGGGTCAAGCACAGCCACGGCCCCTGCATGTTCCGCGCCGGCTACGTCGGCGACATGACCAATCTGCCGCGCGGCAAGGACATCCTGGCCTTCTTGCCGATGTTCTGGATCGGCGGGCTGATGATGTACCTGCTGCCCGACTGGAAGGCCGGCGCGAAAACCGTCTGCGGCGACCGGACGCTGGTCAACAGCCAGATCGCCATGGGCAGCGTGCTCGCCGCCGACGATCTCAAACTGATGGGCGACAACAAGCCCTATTGGGGCCTGGGCATGAGCGAAACCCTCGGCCCCTATTCCTACGGCGACGAAATCCGCGCCCCGGGCCGTCCGATGTGCGCGCCGATGGACCATTTCGCCGACCGTTACGAGATCCGCATCGCCGACGAGAACGACGTGGCGGTGGGCGACGGCGAGATCGGCGAGATGCAGGTGCGCGGCTATCCGGTGACCACCGGCCTGCACAAGATCGAGCGCGACGCCTTCTTCACCGCCGACGGCTATTACCACACCGGCGACCTGTGCCTGGTCGAAGGCACCCGCATCCACTTCGTCGGCCGCAACGGCGACATGATCAAGACCGCCAGCTCCAACGTCTCGCCGGCCGAAGTCGAGCTGGAAATGCAGTCATTGGAAGGCGTCCACAACGCCTATGTCGTCGGCCTGCCCGACCAGGAACGCGGGCAGCTGGTGGTCGCCGCGGTAGTCGCGCGCGAGGGCGCCACGCTCGATTTCAACGCAATCGAGGCGGAACTGCGCAAGCGCCTGTCGGGCTACAAAGTCCCGCGCGCCTATGTCGAGATCGCCCGCGAGGAAGTGCCGATGCTGCACTCCAACAAGGTCTCGCGGCGGATGGTCGAGAAGCTGATGGCGGAGAAGCTGGGGCGGGGGTGAGGCTCGGGGACATGCTATCGCGTGTCCCCGTCCGGCGGCGCGTCTGGATTAGGGGTTAGGAGATTTATTTAGCCGGAGGCGCGAGTTCAATGATCTCACGCGAAGGCGCGAAGGCACAACGAGTTTTGGGGTTAAGTAAACTGGCACCGTGATTTATTCATTCAGTAGAGAAGCGACGCGCGGATGATAGTGCTCATCATGGAACTTCGCTAGAGATCGACAGCACTCTACGTATTGATAAAAGGAATCCCCAAATATTTCGAGCGTAGAGTCGTTCGGAAGACCCTCTACAGCTTGAGTAAAGCTGAAGAACATGTTCGTTTCGAGGGCGGCGAGAAGATTTGCCAGCTCTGCTCCGAAAAATGGCGCTTGCCGGTCCAATCGTGCAATCGCCCAGAATGTGCGGTCGCGGTGGTGCTTGGAAGATAGACTTGCCACGTTACAGGGCTTAGTGACACGGTCTACCATCGGTGGAGGGGTCAAGGTCGAAACAGCGGCTAACGCTGCCTTCGCTTCTGCGAAACGCAAGACTATCCATCCGAAGCGAAGTTCCCGCAAGCCTTGTGCATGTCAAATAGCGTTGAACGGCAGTCACCAACTAAAGTCTCAATCTGTTCTGGTAGATGAGGAGCGATAGATCGCTGTTCCCAGAAAGCCGGGAACTGAACGAACGCGACAAACCCGATATAGCCTGCTACAACTGCGGAGAATAACTCAACCACAATTCCGCCAAGACCGTGGGCAAAAGCAAATGCCTCTGGAATATCATCCAGCCACAGCACCTTGATGAGCCATAGGCCAATAGTGGCGAAAAGAATGATATTTGCGAGGGTGGGTGATAGTTGCGATGAACAGGCGGAAAGATTTCATCGTGGATCAAACCTAGCAAAATTCATCGAGAGAGTACGTGAAGATTACATTGACGGCAATCGCAACCGCATCATGGCGCCACCTGCAACAACCCCTGAACTACCCATCCCTCAACCACCGCACCGCATCCGCCGCGACGTGGAAAATGCGCACGACCAACAGCGTGTCATCCCCCACTCTGTAGAAAATGCGATGCTGGCGATAGCGCCAGCGTCGCAGGCCAAGACCGCTGTCTTCGTCGATCTGTCCGGCCTCGGGATGCTGGCAAAGCAAGGCGAAGGCTTCCAACAGGCCCGAGTAGTAGGCGTCGCTTGCCGCCTCGCCATGGACGGCGGCGCCATAGGCCAGGATATCGAACAGGTCCGCGTCGGCCGCGACGCTGAGCTCAAGCTGCTTCACGCGCCTTGCGGAAGGCGGCGCGCACTTGTTCGGGGCTGCGCTTGCTGACGCCCGATGCCAGCCCCCTTTCAAGCTCGCGCTTCAACAGAGCCTTGCCCGCGGCACTATCGTCCAAGGGTTGCACTTTTTTGCTCATGCTTGAAATCTATACCGCCAGACGGTGCGGCGCAAGAGTCCGCGGCGATGCCGGACGGGGATACGCGGGTGCCTGTCACCCATTTACCCCACCTCCACCACCAGCTTGCCGATCGCGCCGCGATTGCGCATCAGCGCAATCGCCTCGGCTGCATCCTCGAAGGCGAACTTGCGCGAAATAAGCGGCTTGATCTTGCCCTGCCGCCACAGCGCAAACAGCTCGTCCATGTCCTTGGCCAGCTCCCCCGGATTGCGCTCGCTCCAGGTCCCCCAGAACACGCCGACGATGCTGCAAGCCTTGAGCAGCGCGAGGTTGGTCGGGATCTTCGGGATGCCGGCGGTGAAGCCGATCACCAGATAGCGCCCTTCCCAGCCGATCGAGCGCAGCGCCGGTTCGGCATAGTCGCCGCCGACGACGTCGTAGATCACGTCGTAGCCTTGCGGGCAGGCCGCCTTGAACTGGTTGGCGAGGGCCCGCGACATATCCCTGTCGAGCGCGCCGGCGGGGTAGATGAGGACCTCGTCGGCCCCCGCCCCTCGCACCGCCTCGGCCTTTTCCGGCGAGCTCACCGCGCCGACCACCCGCGCGCCGAGCGCCTTGCCCAGCTCCACCGCGGTGATGCCGATGCCGCCGGACGCGCCGAGCACCAGCATGGTCTCGCCTGCTTTCAGCTGGCCGCGATCGACCAGGCCGTGGATGTTGGTGCCGTAGGCCATCAGCATGGTCGAGGCGACGTCGAAGCCCATCTCGTCGGGGACGACAAAGCAGCGATTGGCGGGAACCGCGACCAGCTCGGCGATGCCGCCGTGGCCGCACAGCGCGCAGACCCGGTCGCCGGGCTTGAACTGCGTCACATCGGCGCCGACTGCCTCGACCGTGCCCGCGACCTCATTGCCCGGCGCGAACGGACGATCCGGCTTGAACTGGTAGAGGTCCTCGATCATCAGCGCGTCGGGATAGTTGAGCGAGACCGCCTTGATCCGGATCAGCACCTGATCGGGGCCCGCCATGGGATCGGGCAGCGTGCCGAATTGCAGCGTATCGGCTTTGCCGGGCTTGTGGCTGAGCAGGGCTTTCATCGACAGTCCTCAGGCGTTCGTGGTGACTTTGGGGATCGCAAGCGCTTCGTCCGCACTGCCCGGCCGCACGCCCTGCAGGACGATCCGCTGCATCACCCGGCCGCCGGGATAGTCGGGCACGGCGAAATGCTGGGTCGAGCGGTTGTCCCAGAAGGCGACGTCGCTCGGCCGCCATTTCCAGCGCATGGTGAATTCCGGCTTCTGGACATGGTGGAACAGCACTTGCAGCACGGCCGCGCTTTCCGCTGGGCTCATCTCAGCGATGCGGGTGGTGAAGGCCTCGTTGATGAACAGGCCCTTGCGCCCGCTTTCCGGGTGGGTCAGCACTACCGGGTGGGTCTGGCTGGGGGCGTGGCGCGACAGGAAGTACTCGCCATAGGTCTTTCCGTACTCGCCCATCCGCTCCATCAGCGCATCGACGTGGTGGACCGCGTGGAGCCCGTCGAGCATTGTCCGCCATGGCTCGCGACAGTGCCTCATAGGCGGCCTGCGTGCTCAAGAAGCAGGTATCGCCGCCGACCGCTGGCATGGTCACCGAACGCAGGAACGCACCCCACGGCGGGCGCTCGAGCGAGGTCGTGTCGGCATGCCAGACGGCGGTTGAATTGCGGGTCGGGCCGAGATCGGCGGCCTGGAGATCGGCGGCGGTATCTTCTGGCGAGCCGCCCGATTCCTCGCTCAGCGGAATGCCGAATGCCCGGCTGAAGTCCCACATCTGCTCCGCCGTAAGATCCTGATCGCGGAAGAACAACACGCCGTGCCGCAGCAGCAGATCGCGCAGCGTGGCCGTGGTGTTGGCGCCCGGCACCTCGCGCATATCGACCCCGCCGACGATCGCACCGACCGCAGTGGTGATCGGTTCGACCGTGATTTCGCTCGCACTCGCCATGTCCCGTTCCTCTCGCATGCCAGGATAGTCTCGCGCCGTGCCTATAGGCAAGGCGTCTGGTTGAACTGTTCCGCGAGGCCATCGCGCGCCATGACGAATTCGAGGCAGTGGCCGAGTTCCGGCGCGAAAATCATTGCGGTGCGGGCGAAGCCGGGGGTGTCGCTCCGCGCAAGATAGGCCCAGCCCCGCCGCGCGATCTCCGCCTCCACCGCCGCCCAGACCTCTTCGTCGTCGGGCACCAGATAGCCGAAGTGATGGAACGCCAGCACTTGCCCGCCAGTGGGTGCATAGCGGCTGAACTGCTCCATCCCCGGACCCTTGCCGCAGGCGATCTCGTACATCATCGCGCCGATCCACACCGTTCGGGTGCTGACCGATGCGCCATTTGGCAATTCGTTGTCGCGGCGGCGCATGGTCTCCACGCCGAAGCGTTCGCGCAGCAACTCTTCGGCAGCGGCGATATCGCCGGTGACGTAGCCGAGCTGGAAGTGGTCCTGGTTGAGAATGCCCCGCGCCGGATCGAACAGCGGCGCGGGACGGTTGACGCTAATCGGCATTGCTCTCTCCCATCCCATGCGCCAGTCTGCGCGCATAACGACAATGGAGAGGAAGCATGGCGGACATGGCGCTGGCAAGCCCCAAGCTGTCGCACAGCGATCCGGCGAGCTGGCTGGACGATGGCATCCATCCGCTGCTGGCCCTGAGCGCGCGCGAGGTTGAGGAGGCGCAGATAGCCGTGCTCCGGATGCGGTACGAGCAGTTGAAGGGCTCGGTCGCCGCGCTCGACAAGCTGGTCAAGCGCCAGGGGGTGACCGGGATCGACAGCATCGGCGATGCCCTGCCGCTGTTCTTCGACCACCGCGTCTACAAAAGCTATCCGCTGGCGATCATCGAAAAGCGCGACCTCGCCAAACTCACCCAGTGGCTCGACCGGCTGACCACCCACGATCTCACCGCCATGAGCCTGGAGGGCCTGACCACCATCGACGGCTGGCTGGCCCGGCTCGACGCGTTCGGCATGCTGGTCGGCCATTCGACCGGGACCACCGGCAAGCTCAGCTTCGTGCCCCGCTCGCAGACCGAATTCGCCGGCTGGGAGCGCGCCTACAACGGCGCGCAGCAGGCGACGACCGGCGTCGATCCGCGCAAGGAGTTCGTGCCGACGTTCTTCCCCGGCTATCGCGGCGGCCACCACATGATGCTCAAGATGCTCGGCCTGTTCGGCATTCCGGCGGCGGGCGGCCCGGAGCATTACCATACGCTCTACCAGGGCTATATCTCGTCCGACCTGTCCTCGCTGGCGGGCCGCATGCAGGTGGCCGAGGACCGGGGCGAGCTGGCGCAGCTCGGGCTCGATCCCGCCTTGCTCGAAGCGCGCGAGGCGCTGATCGCGCAAGGCCGGCGGCGCGAGGCGGACATGGACGCCTGGTTCACCAAGCTGATGGAGGAATACCGCGGCAAGCGGGTCAAGATCGGCGGCACTGCGGGCGATCTCATCCGCACCGCCCGCACCGGCATCGCCCGGGGCATGAAGCCCGCGTTCGCGCCCGAACAGCTTCATTTCCACCGGCGGCGGGCTCAAGGGGCTGAAAGACCCGCCCGAGGACTGGGAAGCCTTCGTCATCGACTATTTCGGGGTCGAGCGGATCGCGCGCGATCTATGGCATGAGCGAGATCATGGGCACCTGCCCCAAGTGCGCGCCACGGCCACTACCACATCCCGCCCTACACCCTCGCGGTGCTGATGGACGAGGACAACCGCGAACTGCCGCGCGAAGGAACCCAGACCGGCCGCTTCGCCGCTTTCGACCTGCTCGCCGAGACCTATTGGGGCGGATTCATCTCGGGGGACCGGGTGACGATCCACTGGGACGACGACTGCCCATGCGGCTGGCGAGCCCCGCGCATCGGCCCGGAAATCGCGCGGTTTTCGGAACTCGACGGCGGCGATGACAAGATCAGCTGCTCGGGATCGGTGCAGGCCTACAACGAGTTCATGGATTACGTTTCGCAGGTGTAGACAGCATGAAACTCACCTTCCCCATCCCCCACCTCATGGAAATCGAGGCGATGCTCCAGCCCTGGGAGCTGGCTGTCACCGGCCCCGACCAGCTGCGCATGGCCCGGCGCGCCGAGGAGCTTGGCTACGACATGATCGGCATCCCCGAACATCTCGCCGTGCCCCCCGATGACCAGCACTCCGGCTCGTTCTGGCTGCATTCGACCACCGCCCAGGCGGCGCTGGCGGGGGCTACAGACACGATCCTGCTCAATTCGTGCGTGACCATCCTGCCGCTGCAACATCCGATCCTGCACGCCAAGGCGCTCGCCACCGCCGACTGGCTATCGGGCGGGCGGATGATCGTCACATTCGGCCTCGGCTCGATTCGAGGCGAATACGACTACTTCCGCGTCCCCTGGAACGAACGCGGCGCCATGGCCGACGAATATATCGAGGCGATCATCGCGCTGTGGACGCAGGAGCGGCCCAGTTTCGAGGGCAAGTATGTCAGCTTCCGCGACATCGGTTTCGATCCCAAGCCGGTGCAGAAACCGCATCTCCCCATCTGGATCGGCGGCGACAGCAAGCCGGCGTTGCGCCGTGTGGCCCGGTTCGCCTCGGGCTGGATCATCTCGTTCCGCACCGCAGCCGGAGGAAATTCCCGACCGGCTCGACTACATCAAGTCGCAGCCCGGCTGGGCCGAGCGCCCGTTCGACGTGTCCTACGGCCTTGGCACCGGCCGCCTCACCACCGACCACGCGCCTTCGGGCGACGACAGCACCAGCAAGGGAATCTCGCGCGCAGCAGATCGTCGATGCGCTCTCCCGCTTCAAGGAGCTGGGCGTGACCGTGAGTTCGGTGCCGATCCCGCCGGTGAGCGGCATCGAGGAATATCTCGACCACGCGCAGTGGGTGATGGAGGAAGTCAGGCCGCGGCTATGACCGGCTCTCCCAAGCGCCCCGCTGACCGCCAAGCCGCCAGTCCGACCCGGCTGGCGCCTCATAGCTAAAGGGCAGATTGCCCTCCCGCCGGTATCCCTCGAAAGCCCCGTCCACCCCTTCGCCCGCATCCTGCCGCGCCAGCATGTCGAGCAGGAATTGCCGCATGCGCACGATCGCAAGATCGGTGCCGCACAGCTGCTCTTCGTCGCGCGCGACGATCGGTCCCATGCTCATCTGCACGCCGAGGTCTTCGTGGAGGACACTGCGGGTGAAGCCGCTGAAATGACCGTTGGCCATGGCCTCGCGGTCCTGACCCCAATTGTTGCCGCGATGGAAATCGCCCGCGAGCAGATCGTCCGGATCGAGCCCTTCGAAGAACCGGTCCATCGATTGCACCGCCCCGCCCTCGTCCCAAACACCGAACAGCAGAATGTGCTTCCCGTCATCGACCGGGACCGAGATGAAGCACGAGCAATCGGTCGGGATCGTCGGCTGCCGGCTGGCGGAAAAGGCGAAGAACGGCGCGACGAATTCGGCGACGCGGAAATGGAGCTTGCCACCTCCGGGCTGCCTGATCGCAGCGGTGCGCAGGCCATAGGCCGTTTGCTCGATCTCGTAGCTGGGCGGTCCGGCGAGGAACTGCGCCTTGCTGTCCGGATCGCTCCAGCCCTGGTGCAGCCAGTTGAGATGCACCGAATCGAGCGCGCCTTCGAAACCTTGCAGCCAGTTGCAATCGACAGTCATGCGCCACCACGCGCGGCCCTCCGGCGGAACCTGCATGAACGGCAACGGCGGCAGCTCGGGCACTTCGCCCTGCCCCAGGAAGGCCCAGACCAGGCCGCCGCCCTCGCGGATGTGGTAGCGGTTCACTTTCACCCGTGCGGCGAACTCCTCCGATCGTTCGCCTTCGGACGGCACTTCAACCACCGCCCCGTCAGCGCCCATGCGCCAGCCGTGGTAAAGGCAGCGCAGCGAACAGCCTTCGACCCGCGCCAGCGCCAGCGAAGCCAGCCGGTGCGGACAGCGCTCGTCGGCAATGCCAAGCGCGCCATCCTCGCCCCGGAACGCGACCAGATCGGTTCCCAAGAGCCGCACCCGTTGCGGTGCGCCGCCCGGCGTCAGCGATTCGCTGCGCGCGAAGGGCAGCCAATGATTGTCGCGCAGCAAGCGCCCCATCGGCGCGTCGCCCTCGACCCGGGTAAGCGACGCGTTTTCGCTTGCCGTGACCATTGCCGCCGCTCCTACGAAACCCCGAGGTACTTCATCTGCAAGACCCCGCGGGTGGTGCAGCACAGCAGCAGGTCGCCCGTCTTCGGATTCATCACGAAACGGTGCAGCAGGCCGTGGACCCGGCCGAGATTGTCATCGCCCTCGATCGCCGTGCTGGTGCTGACCCAGCCAAGCACCTCCAGGCTGGCGAGGTCGATCGACCAGACGCGGTTGTTCGATCCATCGGCGACCACCATGTACTTGCCGCCCGCCGGAAACGCGATGTCGAAGCAAGAGCCGAACATCATCGTGCCCAGACCCACTTGCACCTCGCGCAGGTATTTCACCCCGCCCGGCACCAGTTCGAATTCCTGGATGCGGTTCTTGATCCGGTCGCAGACATAGATCAGTCCGTTGGGACCCTTCACCACTTTGTGCACCGGATTGCCATAGCCCTCTTCCGGAGAAAGTTCCGCCGGATGCTTGCCATAGGCGCCCCACATCCGGGTGAACTCGCCGGTGTCCGAATTGAACGCGATCACCCGGTGGTTGCCGTAACCGTCCGAAAAGAACACCTCACGGTTCTCGACATCGTGCCAGCAGCCGGTCGGGCCGCCGAGCAGCGTGGTGTCGTCATCGGTGCCGCGCTTGCCGCGCTGGCCGAAGCGCCGCAGCAATTCGCCCGAAGGAGAAAACTTCAGCGCGGCGTCGTCGCCCGCCGAATAGCCGAAAATCCAGACATTGCCTTCCGCGTCGCATTCGATGCCCTCGCGCCCGGCCGGCCACTGCGGCACGCCATCGGCATGGGGAATATGGTCCGGCCCGCCCCAGGCGTCCTTGAACTTTCCGTCGGGTCCGAACCGGGCGACATCGGGGAGAAATTCGTCCTGGTTGAGATCGCCGGTATCGGTGCCGGGCGGATTCCACTGGTGCAGCACCAGCAGATCGCCTTCGGGCGAAAAGGCCGCGGCGATCGCGCCGCCAAGCTTCTTGCCGGGCGGCAATTGCAGATGGACGGGCGCCAGCTCCGTCGAAAAACGCGGGCGTACAGACATTGCGCTCTCCCATTTCTGTTTGGCGCGAGTGAACTGCATGCGGGCCGGATGGTCAAGCCGGAATGGCGGATCGCAGCAATTGCGTTGCCCCACTCGGGAAACCGCTTGTTAACCACAATTTAGCAAGCCGCGCTTAGATCGAAGCGCACCAGGCCCCGGAGGATATACATGGACGCCCTTACGTCCCACGACGCGTTGCTGCAGGAAACCATCGACCGGGTCGCGGCGCAGTACGACGACTTGCCCTATGGCTCCAATCCCTTCGCAAAATCGCATCCCTCGCGCCTCGCGGCGACCGCGCACCTGTTCGGACTCGAGACGCCGCCGGTCGAAAATGCACGCGTACTGGAACTGGGCTGCGCCTCTGGCGGCAATCTCATCCCCCATGCCGCCTACCTTCCCGATGCCCGCTTTGTCGGCATCGACATTGGCAAGCGCCAAGTCGCGGAAGGCAAGGAGCGGATCGAGCGGCTCGGCCTCAAGAACATCGAAATCCACCGCATGAGCATTACCGATGTCGACGAAGATCTGGGCGAGTTCGACTACATCATCAGCCACGGCATCTACAGCTGGGTGCCCGAACCGGTGCGCGATGCGCTGCTGCGGGTCAGCTGCAACAACCTGTCGCCAGGCGGCGTCGTCTACGTCAGTTACAACGTCTTGCCCGGCTGGCGGCTCAACCAGCCGATGCGCGATGCCTGCAATCAGCTAGTGCCAGGCCACCTGCCGCCCAGAACCCGCGTGCAAATGGCGCGCGAACTATTCGAATTCTTCAAAAAACACGCCTTCGATAACGGCCCGTTCAGCTCGATCCTGCGCGAATTCCCGGCCCGCGTCGCCGAATTCTCGGACGACTACATCTTTCACGAATATATGGAAGACACCAACTTTCCTACGACTTTCAGTGACTTCATGGCCTGCGCCGAAGACAACGGCCTGTGCTATCTCGGCGACGCCGAAGCGCACATGATGTTCCCGGACAATTTCAGCCCCAATCTTGGCCAGGCGATCCACGAACGCACGACCGGAGACGTTCTGACCACCGAGCAGATGATCGACTTTCTCTCCGGCAGAGCCTTCCGCCAGACCCTGCTGGTGCGCAGCGAGCACGCCGGGGCAATCAAGAGCAGCGTCACTCCCGACCGGATGGAAGGGCTGCACTTTGTCGGGCAGGCAGGAATGGCGCTTGAAGCGACCGGCAACCGGGTGAAACTCACCGAACCGCGTGGCCGCGTGATGAATTCGACCGAGCCCGCGGTCGGTCATGCCATGGAGCGTTTGCTCGCCGCATTTCCCTCGACGATCACGCTCGACGAATGCGCCGCGAACATGACCCCGCAGCAACGCGGCGCGGTGGCGGACGCGCTGTTGCGGCTGACGGTATCGGGGATGATCACGGTCTCGTCGATACCGCTTGCCGCCGGCCGGGCGGGCAATCGCCCGCTCGCCAGCCATCTGGCCCGGGGCGATGCCACGTTCGGGTTGGACCGGACAGCGAATTGCCGGCACGAAGCCGTGCAGATCGACCCGGCGGGCATGGTCCTGATCCCCGCGCTCGATGGCAAGACCGACCGCAAGGCGCTCGAGAAGCTGCTCTACGATGCCGCCCAGGCCGGCACGATCGCCTTCCGCAAGGAAGGCCGGGCCGAGACCGATCCCCAGAAATTGCGCCAGGCCGTGCACCAGCTGCTGCCCTCGATCCTCGACGGGATCGCCGCCTCGGGTATCCTTGAGACCTAGGGTCAGGACCTATTAACCGCGTCTTCGAGGTTTAAGTCAAAATGGCTCAGTGCAAGAAAGGAAGGCGCAGGAATATGTCTATATTTCAAGTCTTCCTGACGAAGCAATGGGCCATTTTGGCCAAATCCCTTCGGGACGGCGGAATGGCTTCCATCGCGAACGGAAATGGCCTTGGAAAGGCAACCAGCCTTCCCGGCGGCCATTTCCGTTCGATATGTTCGCCATTGCGCCGCCTCGAAGACGCGGTTAATAGGTCCTGACCCTAGCTTTCTTCCATCGCCAGTGCGATTAGGCTGAATTCCAGTTGCCGGGACAAGCCTCTCTCCCCTAGCAGGCCGCTTTCCGCAGCATCGCATGGAAGGATTGGCATATGGGCGATTTTCTCGGCTTCAAGGGCAAGCGCGTTATCGTAAGCGGCTGCTTTTCGGGCATGGGCGAAGCGGCGGCGAAGATTTTGCTCGATCTTGGCGCCGAAGTGCACGGGTTCGACTTCCGCGACGTCGATCTGCCGCTCGCCTCGTTCAACAAGGTGGACCTGCGCGATCCGGCGTCGATCGAAGCGGGCGTCAAGGCGGTTGGCGGCAAGGTCGATGTGCTCTTGAACTGCGCGGGGCTCCCCGGCGGCGGCGACAAGCCGCCGATGGACGTGATGAAGGTCAACTTCCTCGGCACCCGCCATGTCACCGATTGCGTGCTGCCGCTGATGGGCCCGGGTTCTTCGATCGCCTCGATCGCCTCGACAGGCGGCCTCGGCTGGAGCCGGCGCATCCCCACCCACATGGAACTGCTGATGCAGCCGGGCTGGGATGCCGGCATGGCCTGGTGCGAGGCGCACATGGACCAGGTTTCGGAAGGTTATGCCTTCTCCAAGGAAGCGGTGATCGTCTGGACCCAGTTCATGGGGGCCTCGCTGATCAAGCGGGGCATCCGGATCAACTGCACCCTGCCCTCGCCCACCCAGACGCCGATGATGGCCTCGTTCCACGCCCATTCGGGCAAGGACATCGTCGATGCCGCCGCCGAACCGCTCGGCCGCTACACCACGCCGGCCGAACAGGCCGGGCCGCTGGTGCTGCTCTGCGCCGATCCGATGACTGTGGTGACCGGCGTGGTCTTCCCGGTCGATGGCGGCTTCATGGGCGGCGTCACCACCGGCCAGGTCGATCTCAGCAAGATGATGGGCGCGGCGGCAGCGGCGGGCTAAGCGAGTCTGATCCCCCTCCCGCTTGCGGGAGGGGCGTTCATGAGTTCTCTCCTCCCGCTTGCGGGAGGGACTGGGGGAGGGCCTGTTATCCAACCTCGCCTAACAAGCCCTCCCCCGCCCCCTCCCGCAAGCGGGAGGGGAGTCACGCGCCTCCCCGGACTGGAAGCGCTGCGCTTTTTCGCCGCGCTGTGCATCCTGCTGCTGCACACCCGGGCAGTGTTCGGTGGGGATCGGGTGTTCGGCAAGGGCTACCTCGCGGTCGAATTCTTCCTGATGCTGTCTGGCTTCCTCATGGCCTTCGCCCAGGAACCGCGTTTCAAGGAGGCGTTTCGGCCTGGCCCGTTCATGGTCAAGCGCTACAAGCGGCTGTGGCCGACGATGACGCTCGGCGGTCTGATCGGCCTGCCGCAACTCTATCTGAAGAGCGCGAGCACCACCGAATTCACCGCCACCGCCGCAGCCAACCTGGCCTTGCTGCCAGCCTGGTGGGGCAAATTCGTCTTCGCGCTCAATATCCCGGCCTGGACGATCTTCTACGAACTGGTGGCGAACACCCTGCATGTCTTCGTCTTCCGGCATCTGAAGCTGTGGGCGATCGGCCTGGCGCTGGCCGTGCTCGCGCCGGTGATGGTGTGGGTGGGCTTCGCCTGGGGTTCGTTCGATGTCGGAGCCAAGCCCGGTGACTTTTTCGCCGGGCTGCCGCGCATTCTGTTCGCCTACCTGATCGGCGTGGCGCTGGGCCGGATGTGGCAGGGCGGCCCGCCCGTCCCGGTCCCGCCGCTGCTCGCGATTCCCGCCATGCCGGCGATTCTCGCGGCGAGCTGGTGGCTCGGCATCGACCAGACCTGGCTGTTCGATTTTGCCTTCACGGTCGTGGTCTGCCCGCTGATGATCGCGGGCGGTATGCGGCTCACACGTTTTCAGCGTGCGGCTGGGCTGCTCGGCCGGCTATCCTTCCCGCTGTTCGCGGTGCAGATGCCGATCCTGGAAGGCACGCAGATGCTCGGCTTCGACAAGTGGCAGGGCGGTTCTGCGGCGCTGGCGGGTGGCATTCTCGCGGCGTTCCTGACAGAACGGTTCGAAAGCTGGCGGAAGGGAATCAAAGCGTGAGCGACCCGGTACTCTACGAGATGGACGGCGAAGGCATCGTCACGCTGACGCTAAACCGGCCCGACGTGCGCAATCCGTTGACCGACGACGACATGCTCAATGCGATCCTCGCCGCGCTCGAGCGTCTGGAGGCCGATCCGGGAGCGCGCGTCGCGATCCTCACCGGCGCGGGCAAGGCTTTCTCGACCGGCGGCAACATGCATGCGATGCGCACCGGCGGCGGGCTCAAGGACGCGCTCCCCGCGCGCACCCGCGGCAACTACAAGCGCGGCATCCAGCGGCTGCCACTCGCTTTCGCGGCGCTGGAAGTGCCGGTGATCGCCGCGGTTAACGGCCCGGCGATCGGTGCGGGCTGCGATCTTACCTGCATGTGCGACCTGCGCATCGCCGGGGAGAGCGCCAGGTTCGCCGAAAGCTTCGTCAAGATCGGCCTGGTCTCGGGCGACGGCGGCGCCTGGCTGCTACCGCGGGTGATCGGTTGGTCGAAAGCGGCGGAAATGGCGCTGACCGGGGACATGATCGACGCGGCCGAGGCCCTCGCCTGTGGCCTCGTCAGCCGGGTCGTGCCGGACGGCGAACTGCTGGATGCCGCCCGCATGCTCGCCCGCCGCATCGCCGCCAATCCGCCCCATGCGGTGCGGATGACCAAGCGCCTGTTGTGGGAAGGCCGCAGCGCCGGCCTCGCCAGCGTCCTCGAAATGGCCGCGCCGATGCAAGCTCTGGCGCACGCGACGGGGGATCACAGTGAGGCGGTCGAAGCGTTTCTGGAAAAGCGGGAAGCCGTGTTCAAGGGCGATTGAACAGGAGGATTCAATGTGATTCCCGCGCTTGCAATCACATTTTGATGTGATAGCCATGCGAATCATGACACCCAGCACCATCGATCGCGTCCGCGCCCTCGTCAGCGAAGGCGGCATGGCGCGCGCCGCCCTCGCCCGCGCCGCCGGACTTCACGCCAACACCCTACGCGATTGCACCGAGCCAGGCTGGAACCCCACCGCCGACACCCTCGGCAAGCTCGAACGCTTCCTGTTCGCCAACGACGATCGCCCGGTGCTGGTCCCGATCGAGGAAATCATCGACGAGGCGCGCAACGGCCGGATGTATGTGCTGGTTGATGACGAGGACCGCGAGAACGAGGGCGATCTGATTATCCCGGCGCAGATGGCCACCCCCGATGCGATCAACTTCATGGCCACCCACGGCCGCGGTCTGGTCTGCCTGACGCTGACCAGCGAGCGCATCGAACAACTCGGCCTCGACCTGATGAGCCGCCACAACGGCACCCGCCACGAAACCGCCTTCACCGTCTCGATCGAGGCGCGCGAGGGTGTTACCACCGGCATTTCCGCAGCCGACCGGGCCCGCACCGTCTCGGTCGCCATCGACGGCAGCAAGGGCAAGGACGATATCGTCACCCCCGGCCACGTCTTCCCGCTGCGCGCCCGCGACGGCGGCGTGCTGGTCCGTGCCGGCCATACCGAAGCCGCCTGCGACATCTCGCGGCTGGCGGGGCTCAATCCTTCCGGCGTGATCTGCGAGATCATGCGCGACGACGGCACCATGGCCCGGCTCGACGACCTGGTTGGCTTCGCCCGCATGCACGATCTCAAGATCGGCACCATCCGCGACCTCATCGCCTATCGCCGCCGCCACGATCGCATGGTCGAGCGGCGGGCGGAAATTTCCTTCACCAGCCGTCATGGCGGCGACTGGAAGGCGACCACCTTCTACAACAAGGCGACCGGCGACGAGAACCTGGCGCTGGTCAAGGGCAAGATCGATCCCGACAAGCCGACCCTGGTCCGCATGCACACGCTATCGATCTTCGCCGACATCTTCGCCGAGGAAGGCGACCGGGCGGATCTGCTCCACACCTCGATGGAAATGGTCGCCGAAGAGGGCACCGGCGTCATCGTCGTCATCAACCGGCCGATGCAGCGCCTGATGAGCCGCGCCATCGAAATCAAGAACTCGGTCCGCGCCGGGGAGGAGCCGCCGATGGAGGAACTGCGCGACTACGGCGTCGGCGCGCAGATTCTGGCGGAACTGGGCGTGCACGACATGGTGCTGCTGACCAATACCCACCATTCGCTGGTCGCGCTGGAGGGTTATGGACTGTCGATCGTCGGCGAGCGCAAGATTGGGTGAACCGGAGAAGCACATGGCCAAATTCCTCATCATTGAAGCCCGCTTCTACGATCACCTCAACGACATGCTGGTGGCCGGGGCCAAAGCCGCGATCAAAGCGGCGGGGCACAAGTTCGAAGTCGTAACCGTCCCCGGCGCGCTGGAAATCCCCGGCGCCATTTCGCTGGCCGACGCCAGCGGTGACTACGACGGTTATGTCGCCATCGGCGTCGTCATCCGCGGCGAGACCTATCATTTCGAAATCGTCGCCGGCGAAAGCGCGCGCGGGATCATGGCGCTGACCATGGACGGGCTTGCCATCGGCAACGGCATTCTGACCGTCGAGAACGAGGCGCAGGCGCTGGTTCGCGCCGACCCGGCGCAGAAAGACAAAGGCGGCGAGGCGGCCAAGGCGGCGCTGGCGCTGCTCGCGCTCAAGGAGAGGTTCGGTGGCTGACGCTTCTGCAAAGATTGGGCATCCCTCGATAGGCGGCATCCCGCTGGTGTTCGGCGGTAACGTGTTCGGCTGGACGCTCGACCGCGACGGCAGTTTCGCCGTGCTCGACGCCTTTTATGAAGCAGGCGGACGAATGATCGATACCGCCGAGGGCTATTCCTCGTTCATTCCCGGCAATGTCGGCGGCGAGAGCGAAACAATCCTCGGTCAGTGGTTCGATGCACGCGGCGTCCGCAAGGACATGCTGATCGGCACCAAGACCGGCATGGGCGGCCCTCCCTTCGCACTGAAACCCGAAGCCGTGCGCAAGGCCTTCGCCGGTTCGCTCGAACGGCTGCGCACCGATTACGTCGATCTCTACTATGCCCACCGCGACGACCTGACGACACCGCTCGACGAAGTCGTCTCGGTCTACGACGAACTCCTGCAATCGGGTCAAGCGCGCGAGCTCGGCGCTTCGAACTACACCGCTGAGCGGCTGGCGGAGATCGTCGGGGTGGCAGAACGGATGGGCAAGGCGCATTACACCGTGCTCCAGCCGAAATATAACCTCGGCTGGCGCCACGAGTTCGAAGGTCCGCTGCAGGACCTGTGCCTGGCCAAGGACATAGCGGTGACGCCCTATTACGGCCTCTTCGGGGGTTTCCTCACCGGAAAGTTCCGCAAGGCCGAGGACTGGGAGGGCTCAAGCCGGGCCCATGCACTGGCCGAGGCCGCCGGAAACGGTGGCTGGGATCTGCTCGCGGTAATGGACCAGGTCGCCCGCGAGACCGGCGGCACCCACGCCCAGATCGCGCTTGCCTGGCTGAACGCTCAGCCCGGCGTGGCGGCTCCGCTCGCCAGCGCGACGAGCGTGGCCCAGCTCAACGATCTGATCGGCGCGGTGACCTTCACGCTCGGCGCGGAACACCTCGCTCGCCTGACCGAGGCGTTGCCGCGCAAAGTCCCTGCTTAGAGCCAGATGACATTACATTGACCAACCGTGATTGCCGCTGGAAGGTAGTGTGCGGGAGGTTCTGCAAATTGGCGGTCATGGTCCTGACCCTAGGTCGCGGCATCGGCAGGCCTTGGCCGTTCGACAAAGTCGCTCCAGTCCGGCGCGGCCAGTTGCTCCATGAGTTCGGTCAGCGTCGAAGGATCGAGCGTCGGCGTGCCGGTCTTGTCGAGATACCAGCTCTGGCAGCCTCCGGTGCCCCAAACCGAATTCAGCCGCTAAAGCGCGCACGCCATCCAGCCAGGCGCGGCTCGCTTGCTCATCGGGGCTGAGCAGGATTTCGTCCGAAACGATACGGTCGATCAGTTTCAGCAGGTAATCCGCCTGAACTTCCGCGATGCCGACGACCGAGGCGGTCCCGCCGGGCGAATACGGCCCGTTGATCATCAGGAAATTGGGCATGCGCGGGATCATCACCGAGCGGTAGGTTACCGGCAAATCGCGCCAGACCTCGTCGAGCGAGACCCCGCCCTCCCCGGTCACCTGCATCGGCCGGAGATAGGCGTGGGCGTCGAAACCGGTGGCCAGCGCCAGCACGTCGAGTTCGTGCAGCTTGCCGTCGCGGGTCAAGACACCTTCGGGAACCACGCGCTCGATCGCATCGGTGACCACATCGACGCTGGGATGCTGGACCGCATCGTAAAAGCTGTCGGAAAACACCAGTCGCTTGCAGCCCACTTCGTAGTCCGGCGTCAGCCTGGCGCGCAAATCGGGATCGCGGATCGAAATCCAGCGCATCGAATACCACCTGATCGCGCGCCTGCGGCCCTCGACAGAACTGGTCGCCGCCTTGCCGCGCGCTTCGGTTTCGCTGCGCAGCTGCCGGTAGTAGCCCTCCCAGCGACCCCTTGAGAGCCAGAAGCGCAATCGGGTCCACCAGCCGTTGGGCGTATTGGCGACAGGAAACACCCATTGCGCGGTGCGCTGGAAAACCGAGAGTCGCTCAACCTTGCCCGAAAGCGCGGCAACGATCTGGGTCGCGCTCGAACCGGTGCCGACCAGACCGATCCGCTTGCCGGCAAGCTCGACCGATGTATCCCAGCGCGACGAGTGGAATTTGGGCCCCGCAAAGCTTTCCAGCCCCGGGATATCGGGCATGACCGGCAAGTGCAGGCGCCCCGTCGCGGCGATCACGATGTCCGCCGCGAATTGCTCTCCGTCCTTTGCCGTGAGCGTCCATGCGCAACCGGCGAACGCCGCCGAAGCCACTTCCTTGTGATAGCGGATATAGGGCAGCACGCCCTTCCCGCGCGCAACCGAACGGTAATAGCGCCAGATGTCGGGCCCTTTGGCATAGCGCCTCGGCCACCAGGGATTGCGGGCAAAGCTGTAGGAATAGAGATGCGCCGCCACGTCGCAGGCGACGCCCGGGTAGACGTTATCGCGCCAGGTGCCGCCCATTTCGCCGGCCTTCTCAAGCACGACGAGGTTGCGATAGCCAAGCTCCAGCAATTTGATCGCCATCAGCACGCCGGAAATCCCGGCGCCGATGATGACGAAGCGCGTATCTTTGCCCGCTGACGCCACTTGCCTGTCCGGTCCGCCCAGATGCGCCTCAGGCCGCCTTGATCGTCGGCTCGTTCTCGTCGAACTGGTAGAATCGCGCATATTGCTCGCGGTAGGCGAGGATCGGGCCGTCGCCCTTGACCAGCAGCGGCCGCGGCTCACACTTCTTGGCGTTCCAGATCGGAATGTCCTGTTCCACCTGCTTGACCAGATCGCGCATGCGCGCCTGGGTCACCCGCAGCTGACCCTCGCTCAGCCCCGGGATGTGGAACAGCTGCCAGCGCAAATGGGTCCATTCCGGGGTGATCGGCGTGACTTGCTGCGCCATGACGACGTGGGTGACATCGACGAATTCGGTCATCGACTGGCCCGGCCCGGTGGCGGTCGCATCGATTTTGCCGGTCATCGGCCCGCGCGGGGTGTTCATCTCCGCGACGACGGTATTGCGCCGCACCCAGCCCTCGATCTTGAATTCGGTCGCGGGCGGGCCGGCGACGCCGTGGACGGCGCGGAAATGCTGATAGTCCTGGCCGTTCTCGGGAATTTCGCTGCAATGGATGTTGATTGTCCAGTCGTAGGTGCCACCAAGCACCCATTCGCCGCCGTCGGGACATTCGGGAAGCCGCGCGATCTCCCACTTGGGCGCGGCCTTCTTCGGGTGATACCAGACGTAAGCGACGCCATCGACTTCCTCGATTTGCCAGGTCGGCAGGCAATTGCGCTTCATGCTGGGCGATATCGCGTCGGTATAGGGAATCTTGACGACGCCGCCTTCGCCGTTGAACCGCCAATGGTGGTAAGCGCAGCGCAAATCGTTGCCGGTGACGTCGCTGTTCACTCCGAGATGCGCGCCCATGTGCGGGCAGAACGGATCGACCCCGCGCAACACCCCGTCACCGCCCCGCCAGACGACGAATTCGGTGCCGAAGTAGCGCAGCGTGCGAATCTCGCTGTTGCCGATATCACTCGACCGGGCGATGGCGAACCAGCCGAACGGGATCGGCATATCTGCATAGCCGCGATCGATTGTTGGAATGGCTGTGGTCATGGCAGGACTCGCTTTCCTTCAGCGTCCAGAGGGAATTTCGCGGAAAGGCACGTCCTTGTCCACCCGCGGATCGCCCGGCAGGCCAAGGACTCGTTCGGCGATGATGTTCTTCATGATTTCGTCCGAACCGCCGCCGAGCCTGAGGCCGGGCGACCACATGAAGCGGTGGTGGAACGTGCCGTTGCGGTGGGACAGCTCGGCATCGTCGATCATGCCGTAGCTCTCCAGCAGATCGAGCGCCTTGGCAGTCATCGCCTGGGTCGAATTGGCCCACAGCAATTTGCCGGCCGAAGCGCCGGGGCCGGGGTTTTCGCCGCGCGACAGCGCCGTCATGGTGCGGAATCCGAGCAACCGCACCGCTTCGACTTCGGTGTAGATAATCGGCGAGCCATTCGCGGAAGGCCGGATCGTCCGAGGCCATGCCATCGAACGAAGGAGTCTCGCGCGCCAGCTTGAGCACATCGCGCCAGTTGATCCCGGTGATCGAGCCGACCGCGGCGCGTTCGTTCATCAGGGTCGAAATGATGACTTTCCAGCCGCCGCCCACTTCGCCAACCCGCTGGCTGTCGGGAACGCGCAGGTCGGTGAAGAACACCTCGTTGAATTCGTAGTCGCCCGACATCATCCGGATCGGCCGCACTTCGACCCCCGGCGACTTCATGTCGATCCAGAACGCGGTCAGCCCCTTGTGCTTGGGCACGTCGGGATCGGTGCGGGTGATGACCATGCCGTAATCGGAGGCTTGGGCGCCGCTGTTCCACACTTTCTGCCCGTTGATCACCCAGGCATCGCCATCTTTGGCCGCGCGCGGTGCGGATCCCGGCGGAATCGGAGCCGCTCGACGGTTCGGAGAACAGCTGGCACCAGATCTTGTCACCCCGCACCGCCGGCGGCACCAGCGCCAGCGAGGCCTCGTCCTTGCTGTGCTCGATCAGCGCCGGCAGCAGCATCTTGAGCCCAGTGGCGAAATAGTGGAACTGCACGCCCGCGCGCTGCTCTTCCTGGCTGAAGATCGCTTCCTCGACCGCGCTGCCACCCGCCCCGCCGCGCTCCTTCGGCCAGGCGATGCAGGCATAGCCGGCCGCCGCCTTGGTGCCCTGCCACTGGCGGGCGAGTTCCTTGTGCACGGGGTGCCAGCAGCCGGCCCTCCTCGGGCGAGAGCGCGGCAAAGGGGGGCACGTTGGCCGCGATCCATTGCGCGCACCGTAGCGCGATAGGCTGCTTCCTCGGGGGTGTCGTCGAAGTTCATGCCGCTTCCTCGCGCAGGAGCTGCGGCCTCCAGCCCGTCCGCCAGCCGCCGTTCCAATCGCGCGGGCCGCCGAGCACAAGCGACAGGTGCCGCGCGCGGCGATAGAAGAAGTGGCAGTCCGCCTCCCAGGTGAAGCCGATGCCGCCGTGGGTCTGGATGTTTTCCTTGGCGGCGAGCCAGTAGGCGTTCGACGCCGCCACCCGCGCCGCCGCCGCCGCGACCGGCAGCTCGGGCGCGTTCACCGACAGCGCCCAGGCGCCGAAATAGGCATTGGCCCGCGCCACTTCGTTGCGCACGAACACATCGGCGAGCTTGTGCTTGATCGCCTGATAGCCGCCGATCGGCCGGCCGAAGGCATAGCGCTCGAGCGCATAGTCGCGCGCCATTTCGAGGCGCGGTCGGCCCCGCCGAGCTGTTCGAAGGCGATCAGCACGGCGGCGCGGTCTTGGATGCGGGCAAGCAGGCGCCGCCCCTTGACCCGCGGCGCCGAGCGGCTCCGCGGGTGCGCCCGCGAATTCGATCCGCGCCGCGCCGCGGGTCGGATCGATCGTGGAAACCGACTCGCGCGTTACGCCCGGCCCGTCGAGATCGACCAGGAACAGGCCCGGACCGTCTCCGGCCCGCGCCAGCACCACCGCTTTGCCGGCAATCATGCCGTCGGTCACCGGAAGTTTCACACCGGTCAGCTTCCCGTTCTCGCAGCGCGTCGCGATCCGGTCATCCGCAAGAACGCCCGGTCCCTCGCTGACAGCCGCGGTTGCGATCAGCGCGCCGCTCGGCAACTTGCGGCAGCAGCGCCGGCCTTCTGTTCCTCGCTCCCCGCCATCAGCAGAGCCTCGGCGAACAGATAGACGCTCGATGCGAAAGGAACCGGCGCGACCGCCCGGCCCAGCTCCTCCGCCAGCGCGCACAGCTCGACATAGCCCATGCCGATACCGCCATACTGCTCGGGAATCGCCGCGCCGCACCAGCCCTGCTCAGCGATCCGCGCCCACAGCGCCGGCGTCATAACCTTCGGCCGGATTCTCCAGCACGCCGCGCGCGACGGCAAGCGGCGCGACATCGGCGAGAAACCGCCGCGCCTCGTCCTTGAGCGCCTTCTGATCGTCGGTATAGTCGAAGTTCACTGCGGGGGCACCTCTTCCCATTGGCTTTACAATCAACCGCGCCGCGTTGCAATGCCACATGCGAAGCGCATTGACACAGGAACCGCCAAAGTGCCCATCCCCCCCGGCATCCGCGCCATCGATACGCTGATCGGCTTTCGCGACACGCACCAGATGGGCGTCGCCAGCACCAAGGGCGATTGGCAGCGCCACCCGGCCGAATACATGTTCAAGGACATTCCGGAGGAGATTGGCGAAGGCGACGACCGGCTCGCGGCTCATCGCGGAAACCGTGGCGCAAATGGACGCGCACAATGTCGGCGTGGGGGTGATCCACATGTCCGACGACCGCGCGGTAGAGGCGATGCGGCGCTATCCCGGCCGCTTCGTCGCGATCCGTCCGGTCGATCCCAACAAGGGCATGGAGGCGGTCCGCCTGATCCAGCGCGAATCGACGAGGGGCTGATCCGGGGCGTCTCGTTCTTTCCTTCGGGACAGAACCCGCCGGTGCCGATCAACAGCAAGCTCGCCTATCCGATCTACGCCAAATGCATCGAGCTGAACTTGCCGATTTTCATCAATGTCGGCGTGCCGGGCCCGCGCATTCCGATGATGCCGCAATGGGTCGGCCACCTCGACGAGGTCGCCTACGACCTGCCCGAGCTAAAGGTGGTGATGCGCCACGGGGCGGAGCCGGACGAGGCGCTGGCGGTCAAGCTGTTGCTCAAGTGGCCCAACCTCTATTACTCGACCAGCGCCTTCGCGCCAAAATACTGGCCCGAAGCAATTATCAAATTCGCCAACTCGCGCGGCGCCGACAAGGTGATCTACGGCGGCTACTTCCCAATGGGTCTGGAGCTGTCGCGCATCTTCGCCGAGATGGACCAGGTGCCGTTCAAGGACGAAGTCTGGCCCAAATTCCTGCGCGACAATGCCGCAAAGGTTCTGGGGATCGCGCCGCCGGGTTAGAATCGGAGGCGCGCAATGCCTCGCATCAGCGCCCGCCAGCCTCCTTGCCAGCCAGCACGGCAGCACGGGTGCGGACAAAAGCGCGGATATCCTCGGCCTGGGCGGGCGTAATGTATCGACCGAAATCCCGCCATGCCGCGCTCCTTCGCCGCCCCATCGAGCACCACGCGCCGCCAAGCTTGCGCGGAACCGAGCAGCGGCGAGCGGCGCAAATCCGCTGTCCAGGCGCCGGCGGCGCCGAAACCGTGGCAAACCATGCAGGTATCGTTGAACAGGCCCAGGCCGGCGACAGGATCCCCCAGCGATTCCTCGCCGGCAAGATCGACCGGCGGCGGCGGCTCGATCTTGTAGGCCGGCGCCTTGGCCTTGCCATCCAGCGCGAAGACCAGCAACCGGCCGGGGCGGCGGGGGCCATCGGGCACGAGCGTTCCCAGCATCGGTCCAGCGCCACCAAAGCCCGCCAGAACCGCGACGAACTGACGTCCGCCGATGCGATAGCTGATCGGCGGGGCGACAATGCCATTGCCGGCGTCGTGCGACCACAGCAACCGGCCGCTGGCGGCATCGTGGGCATTGAACTGACCCTCGGCGGTGCCCTGGAACACCAGCCCGCCGGCGGTGGCGAGCGTGCCGCCGTTGAGATAGCTCGGGCGCCGCACCGTCCAGCGCGCCTTGCGCGCTACCGGATCCCAGGCGACCAGCTCGCCATAAATGCTTGCGCGCAGCTTGGCGATCTCACTGTCGTCGTCGGGCAGGGTGAGCTTGCTCATATCGTAGCCAAGGTTGACGTGGCCTTCGCGGTAGCGATATCCCGCGAGCAATTCGAAGCCCTGCCCGATCTGCTGGACCGGGATGTAGACCAGGCCGGTCCGGGGATCGAAGGCCATCGGGTGCCAGCTATGCGCCCCGAGCGCCCCGGCTTGTGAGAACCTCGGCCCGGCGACATAGCGGGCATCGGCCACTTCGATCGGCCGCCCCGATTTCGGATCGACGCCGGTCGCCCAATTGATCATCGGCATAGGGCGTGGCGGAGATCAATTCGCCGCTGGTCCGGTCGAGGACATAGAAGAAGCCGTTCTTCGGCGCCTGCATCAGCACCTTGCGCGCGCGGCCGCCGATCGTGAGCTCGCGCCAGCATGATCGGCTGGGTCGCGGTATAGTCCCAGGAATCGCCGGGCGTGGTCTGATAGTGCCAGACATAGTCCCCGGTATCCGGTCGCAGCGCGACGATCGAGGACAGGAACAGATTGTCGCCCTTGCCATCGGAGCGATGCTGGTGGTTGTGCGGTGTGCCATTGCCGATGCCAACGTAGAGCAGGTCAGCTTCGGGATCGTAGGCCATGCCATCCCAGACAGTGCCGCCCCCGCCGCTTTGTTTCCAGCCTTCGCCGAACCAGGTTGGCCGGGCAAGTTCGGCGAGCACTTTGTCGGAAGCGGCGCCATCCGGCCGGCCCTCGGGACTGGGGGTTGTATAGAAGCGCCAGGCCAGCTTGCCGGTCTCGCGCATCGTAGGCCGAGACATAGCCCCTGACGCCGAATTCGGCGCCGCTGTTGCCGATGACGACTTTGCCCTTGACCACCCGCGGGGCGCCGGTGCTGGTATAGGTGCGCGCCGGATCGACCGTCAGCACCGACCAGCGCGGCTTGCCGCTGCCGGCATCGAGCGCGACCAGCCGTCCGTCGAGCGTCGCCACATAAACCATGCCGCCCGACACCGCGACGCCACGGTTCACCGCGTCGCAGCAGGTGCGCGACAGGGTTTCTGGCGGCACTTGCGGATCGTAGGCCCATAGCGGCTTGCCCGTCGCCGCGTCGAACGCCATCACCTTGGACCATGCCGTGCTGACATAGAGCACGCCCCCGACCATGACCGGCGTCGCCTCCTGCCCCCGGTCGGTGTCTAGCTCGGCGATACCAGGCCAGGCCCAGCCGGTGGACATTGCCCGCGCCGATTTGCGCGAGCGGACTGAAGCGCTGTTCGGCTGGGGTAAGTCCATGGGCCGGCCACTCCCCCGCCGGATCGGATCGCGCGGTCCGGCCATTCGCCGAAGTCTGACAGGCCAGCAGCAGTACACAGACGGCAGCAAGAAATACGCGCATCGTATTATCTGTCCGGGTGGTTGGCGTCATGGCGATCTCTCCGCGTATCCTCGCCGGCGATAGTGCCGCGCCCGGCCCGCCAGGACAAGCAAGCCGCGCGAATTCCTGGCAATGAATGACGGCTTGCCCCAACTGGTGGCAAGGTTCAGGTTGCGCGCCACCAGGCGGAGAGGAAGACGGCGATGGGTGACAGTAACGACCGGATCGTCCGGATTGGCGGGGGCACGGCTTTCTTCGAGGACAGCTTTTACGGCCATCCCGCCCTGATCCGCGCCGGGATCGACTACCTCGTCTATGACTATCTGGCCGAAGCGACGATGGCGATTCTCGCCAGCGCTCCGGGCGATGCCGGTGGCTTTCATCCAGGCTTCCTCGACGACGTCCGGCCCTATTTGCGCGAAGCGCTCGACCGGGGCGTCAAGCTCATCACCAATTGGGGCGGCCTCGATCCCGAAGGAGCGGCGGATGGCGCTGCGCAAGCTTGCGGCGGAACTCGGTACGAGCCCGCAGGATCGCCGTGGTGCGCGGCGACGATTTGCGCCCGCGCATCGACGACCTCAGGGCCAGCGGCGTGCGCGAAATGTTCAGCGGCGGCGCCCTCCCCGAAGACCGCGAGATCGACAGCGCCAATGCCTACCTCGGCGGCTTCCCGATCGCGGCGGCGCTCGATGCCGGCGCCGATATCGTCATCACCGGCCGGGTTGTCGACAGCGCGCTTTCGCTCGGCCCACTGATCCACGAATTCGGATGGACGCCGCAGGACCACGACAAGCTCGCCGCCGGTACGCTGATCGGACATCTGCTCGAATGCAGCACCCAGGCGTCGGGCGGACTGTTCACCGACTGGGAAGACGTGCCCGATCCGGCCAATATCGGCAATCCGATCTGCGAATGCCGCGCCGACGGCAGTTTCGTCCTGACCAAGCCCGAACATACCGGCGGCCGCGTCTCGACCGGCACGGCGGTCGAGCAGATGATCTACGAGGTCAGCGATCCCCAGGCCTATTTCGCGCCCGATGTCGTCGCCGATTTCAGCGCGGCGCGCTTCGAGGAGATTGGCGCGGACCGGGTGCGGATTACCCATGTCCGCGGCTATCCCCCAACCGATAGCTACAAGGTCTGCGCAACGTTCACCGAGGGCTGGCGCGGCCAGATCTATCAGCCGATCGTCGGAATCAACGCGGCGGGCAAGGCGCGCCGGCAGGCGCAGGCGCTGTTCGATCGTACCAACCTCATCCTGCGGCACCGCAACCTCAAGCCGCTCGACCTCGCCCACGTCGAAGTACTCGGCGCCGAATTCGAGCTATGGGCCGCGTTCGCGCCAGCAGGAAACGCGTGAGGTGGTGGCGATGATGACGGTCGATCATGACGAGCCGGAAGGCGTGCGGGTCTTCCTCAAGGAGCAGATATCCGCGATCTCGGCGATGGCGCAGGGCACGGCCATGAACCTGGGCGGACTAATGGCGCGCGGCGTGCTCCCGCGCATGCGGGTGTTCAATTTCCTGCTGCCCAAAAGCGAGGTGGTCCCGATCGTCACGATCGAGGGGCGTGACATCGGCTACCGGGCGGCGATTGAGTTAGGCTATGCGCCGCAAGCCGCTGTGCGCCCGCCAGAGCCGCCCGCACCCGGCGAGGTCGATCCGGCTACGACAGTGCCGCTGGTCCGTCTGGCCTGGGCCCGGAGCGGTGACAAGGGCAACCTGTTCAATGTCGGCGTCTTCGCCCGGCAGCCGCGCTTCTTCCCCTATATCGCCGCGGCGCTATCCGCTGAAGCGGTGGCGGGCTGGTTCGCCCATCTGGTCGACGATCCGGCCAGGGCCCGCGCCGACCGCTACCTGCTGCCGGGCAGCAGCGGTCTCAATTTCGTCGTCCACGATTCGCTGGGCGGCGGCGCCACCCTGTCGCCGCGAGTTCGATCCGCTGGCCAAGGCGATGGGGCAAATCCTGCTCGATTATCCGATTCCCGTCTCCCGTGCGATATTCGACGACCTGGCCCCGGCGCTTGCCGGCTGACCGGCGTCGCTCAAGGACGGCCTTGAGCAAGGCGCAGGCGGCAGCCTTTCCGGCGCCGGATTGGCCCTACGAATGCCGCGTTGCGCCGATTGCGCGTCCCGTCTAACAAAATGCGCGAGGGAAAAGGTTCCGCGACCGCAGACTTCCATGGGGCAGCGCTTGCGTGGTGAGAGGGGATTTGTAGCGATGGCGACGGGAAACGACGAGAGCTTCGACTTGGTGATTGTCGGCAGCGGCTGCGCTTCGGTCACGGCGGCGCTAGCGGCCAAATCGCTGGGTGGCAGCGCGGTCATCATCGAGAAACAGGCGCTGTTCGGCGGCTCGTCGGCCTATTCGGGCGGCATATTGTGGATCCCGAACAACCCGCTGCTCACCGACGATAGCGAGGAGGCGAGCCGCGCCTATCTCAACGCCATCGTCGGCGAACCATCCAAAGCCTCGCCGATGGTAAAGCGCGAGGCTTTCCTGCGCGAGGGACCCAACGCGGTTCAATTTCTGCTCGATCAGGGGGTCAAGCTGGTCCGGGTGTTCTGGCCCGACTATTATTCCTCCGCGCCAGGCGGGCACGAATATGGCCGCACGGTTTCGGGCGCGCTGTTCGATATCAACGAGCTGGGCGAATGGCGCGACAAACTCGGCGCTTTCCATGGTTTCCCCGCCCTGCCGGTGGGCAGCCACGAGTTCGTCGATATCACCCTGGCCAAGCGCACCTGGAAGGGGCGAATGGCAGCGCTGAAGCTGGCGGCCAACATCGTGATCGACAAGCTGACCGGCAAGCGGCGGCGCGGATCGGGCAATGCGGTGCAGGGCCGGCTGCTGCTGGCGGCGCTCAAGGCGAATATCCCGATCCGGCTGGAGACCGAGCTGATCGGTATCGAGACCGAAGGTGGCCGGGTCACCGGCGTCAAGGTGCGCGATGCCAGCGGCGAGCGAACGATTGGCGCGGCGCGCGGCGTGTTGCTCAATGCCGGCGGCTTCTCGCGCAACCTCGCGATGCGCGAGCAGTTTCAGCCCAAGCCCGCTTCGGTCGACTGGACCCAGGTCAACCCGGGAGACACCGGCGAAGTGATGCAGATGGCGATGGCGCTGGGCGCCGATACCGATTGCATGGAAGAAGCCTGGTGGACTCCGGGCTCGCTGCTGCCCGACGGCACTTACGGCGGCTTCCACGTGCCCGGCGAGAGCGGCAAGCCGCATGTCATTATCGTCGGGCCAAACGGCAAGCGGGTTGGCAATGAGGCCGGCGCTTATATGGAGTTCGGCCAGAAGATGTATGCGGCGGGAGCGGTGCCTTCCTACGCCATTCTCGAAAGCCGGGCGCTGAGGTATTATAGCTGGGGGCCGGTGATGGTGGGCAAATCGGTCAGGCCATTCATCGATAACGGCTATCTCATCGCCGACGAGACGCTGGAAGGGCTGGCGAAGAAATGCGGCATCGATGTCGCGGGCTTCCTCGCCGAGATCGAGCGGTTCAATGGTTTTGCCGCCAAAGGGACCGACGAGGATTTCCAGCGCGGCGCAAGTTTTCACAACAAGGCGATGGGCGATCCCAACAACAAGCCCAATCCCTCGCTTGGGCCGATCGAGCGCGGGCCGTTCTATGCGGTGAAAATCTGGCCGATGGATGTCGGCACCTCGGGCGGCATTGTCACCGACGAATATGCCCGGGTGATCAAGACCGACGGCACGCCGATCGGCGGACTGTATGCCGCGGGCAACATCACCGCGCCGGTGGTGGCGGGCACCTATCCCGGAGCCGGGGCGAGTCTCGGCGGGGGCGTGACCTGGGGCTATGTCGCCGCGCGCCATGCCATGGGGGCGAATTAACTTGTGAGGCCGGATTTCGCCCCTGAGGATCCGGTCGAATACGACCCCTTCAGCAAGGCGGTCATGGCCGATCCCTTGCCGTTCTACGCGCGGCTGCGGCGCGACGCGCCGGTGCTGTACATCGAGAGATACGACAGCTGGGTGTTTTCACGGTTCCAGGATGTGTTCGATGTTCTGACCGTCGGCGGCAATGTGTTCATCGCCACAGATACGACGCTGCCCACCCCCGAAATCCTGCTACGGCACAATAGCGGTCAGGTTTCCGAACTTCCGCTCGATCCGCTGCCGATCGGCGCGCTGCTTGGCTCGCCGCATTTCGAGGTGTTGCGCAATGCCCATATCCGGCCGTTCCGCCCCACAGCGGTGCGCGCGCTGGCGGACCTGGTGCGCCAGCTCTGCAATGAGCGCCTCGACAAGCTGCTGCCGCTCGGGCGCTTCGACCTGACGCAGGACTATGGCGGCGTGGTCGCGGCCAGCGTCATCTGCCATCTGCTTGACATGCCGCTATCCCGCGCGCGCGACGTGCTGCAACTGGTAAACCAGTGCAGCCAGACCGATCCCGAGCAAGGCGGCACGGACATTTCCGTCACTATCGGGCGCTGCGTCGAGATCATGTCCGAATATGTATCCCGCCGCCGCAAGGCGGGGGCGGACGGATCGGTGCCGCTGATCGACGGGCTGGTCCAGCTCGGCTATTACGGCCGGCCGCTCACCAACTCGGAAGTCGCCGTCCAGCTTACCTGTGTGTTCATCGGCGGCGTGGAAACCGTCCCCAAGATCGCCGCGCACGGGCTTATGGAATTGCTGAACGCGCCAGGCCAGCTTGCGCAAGTGCGCGAAAATCTCGATGCCAATGTGCCCATCGCGGTCGAGGAAATGATCCGCTACTGCGCCCCCGCTCAGTGGTTCGCGCGCACCGCGCACAAGGACGTTTGCGTTGCCGGGCATCAGATCAAAAAAGGCCAGCGCATCTTTGCCCTGTTCGGTTCCGCCGCGCGGGACGAAGCCGAATTCGATCAGCCGGATACCTTCATCTGGAACCGCAAGATCGACCGCGTTCTCTCCTTCGGCACCGGCCAGCACTATTGCATCGGCATCCACCTCGCGCGGCTCGAATTGCGGATCCTGGTCGAGTGCTTTCTGCGCCGCGTCGATGATTTTTCATTCGATATGGACCAGGCAATGCGTTTGCCTTCCAGTTTCCAGTGGGGCTGGAACAGCCTGCCGGTGATAATCGGCAAGGGGGCCTGACCATGCGCAAGATTGCTCCGGACGTCGAGCTGGTCGTCGATGCCAGGAACACCACCGGCGAGACGCCGGTCTGGTCGGTAGCCGAGCAGGCGCTCTACTGGATCGACTGCGAGGATCCGCCGCGGATCCAGCGCTGGGACCCGGCCACCGGCGAAGTGCGGCGCTGGGAAATGCCCGAACGCTGCGGCGGCATCGTGCTCAAGCAGGACGGCGGTGCGCTGGTGACACTGGCTTCTGGCCTGTTCGATTTCGATTTCCCCAGCGGAGAACTGAAACTTCGGGTCAAATCGCCGTTACCCGATCACGTCGCCCTGCATGAATGCGCCTGCGACCCCTCTGGCCGGTTCTGGGTCGGCGCAATCGACAAGCGGGTCGGTCCGGGTAACATGCATCCCGGCGGGGCCAGGCTGTTCCGGCTCGACGGCGATACGCTGGTCAGCGTCATAGACGGCATTTCCTGCGCCAACGGCCTCGCGTTCAGCCCCGATGGCGCAGTGCTCTACATGTCCGATTCCACTACCCAGCGCTGCGATTCCTACGACCTCGATCTGGCGAACGGCGCAATCGGCGAGCGCAAAACCTTCTTCCAGCTGGCCGGGAACGAGGGCTTTGTCGATGGCGCGGCGGTCGATGCCGAGGGCGGCTACTGGGCAACGCTGGTCTATGCCGGGCGGTTGCGGCGTTACTTGCCGGACGGCACGCTCGACATCGAAGTCGCTCTGCCCTTCAATAACCCGACAAAACTGGCCTTCGGCGGCCCGGATATGCGCACCATCTACATTACTTCGACCAGCCAGTCGCTGGACGATGGCGCGGCACCCGGCCTCGATGGCGAACTCTTCGCGTTCGATGCCGGGATTGCCGGGCGGCCCGATCCGCGGTTTCCTGGCTAGGGAGAGGCGAGCCTATGGTTCCGATCCGCGCAAAACTCGCGAATGACGCCGTTACCATCGGCACGTTCCTGGCGATCGGCAGCGCGCATTCGGCCGAGATCATCGGCCAGGCCGGCTTCGACTGGATGATCCTCGACACCCAGCACGGCGGCTTTTCCGAACCGCAGCTGCTGCCGATGCTTCAGGCGCTCGACCTCAAGGCCACGCCCGCGCTGGTGCGGGTCAACTGGCTCGACCCGGCGCAGATCATGCGCGCCGCCGATCTCGGCGCGGCCGGGGTGGTGGTGCCGATGGTCAATACCCCCGAAGACGCCGCAAGGGCGGTCGCGGCGATCCGCTATCCACCACATGGCATACGTTCGTTCGGACCGGTCCGCACATACTACGCGCAAGACGGGACCAGCGAGGAACCGCTGTGCCTGGTGATGATCGAAACGGTCGAGGCGCTCGAAAATCTCGCAGAAATCGCCGTGACACCCGGCCTCGATGGATTGCTGGTCGGGCCGATCGATCTTGCGCTCAGCATGGGGCTCGGCCTGTCGCTGGAGATGCCCGAAGCGGTGCTCGACGCCATCGAACGGGTTGCCGCGGTGTGCCGCGAGCACGGCCTGATTGCCGCATCCGTCGCGCTGGGTCACGCCAATGCCAAGGAACAGCTGAAGCGCGGCATCCGCTTCCTTTCGTCGGGCGCGGATTCGCTGTTCATGCGGCGGGCCGCGGCCGAGGAACTGGCCGTCCTGCGCGACCTGGTCGGGAAAGTCGGTGAACCGTGAATCTGAACCTCGATACTGTCCGGGCGGCGCTGGCGGCGGTTGCCGGGCCCAGGCATGTTATCGCCGGCGACGAGGCCGGCGCGCGCTACACCACCGATGTTCTCAAGAAATACAGCGCCTCTCCGGCATTTGTGGTGAAAGCGGGATCGACCGAAGAGGTATCGGCGATTGTCAGCGTCGCCGCGCGGCACGGACTGCCCATTACGGTCATCGGCGGGCAGACCGGAACCAGCGGCGGCGCCATCGCCTCGGACGGCGGGATTGCGCTGTCGCTCGAACGGATGAACCGGATTCTTGAGATCGATCCAGTCGCGATGACCCTCACGGTCGAAGCCGGCTGCATTCTCCAGACCGCGCAGGAGGCCGTCGAAGCCCAGCGAGCCTTCCTTCCGCTCGATCTCGGCTCGCGCGGTTCGGCCGCAATTGGCGGTACGATCGCCTCGAACGCGGGCGGGAACCGGGTGCTGCGCTGGGGGATGATGCGTGAGATGGTGACCGGGTTGGAGGTCGTGCTGGCCGATGGAACCATTGTCTCCTCGCTCACCGGCATGATCAAGGACAACGCCGGCTACGCCTGGAAGCAGCTGATGATCGGCAGCGAGGGCACGCTGGGCATTGTCACCAAAGCCGTGCTGCGGCTGCGTCCCGAGCCGCTGACCAACCAGACCGCATTGGTCGCCCTGTCGAGCTTCGACAAGGTCATCCGCCTGCTGCGCGAACTCGAAAGCGTGCTGTCCGGCCAGCTGTCCTCGTTCGAAGTGATGTGGGGCGATTTCTATGCGGCGATGACCGAGGCGCGGCCCGGATCGCCGCCGCTGGCGTATGGCCATGGCTTCTATGTGCTGATCGAACGGCTGGGCGGCGACCCCGAGATCGATCTTGCCCAGTTCGAGCGGGTGCTGATGGCCCGGATCGACCAGGGCCTGATCGACGATGCGGTGATCGCCAGCTCCGGCCGGGAACGCGACGCGCTGTGGGCCGTGCGTGAGGACATGACCCCGGGCCTGGCGCAGTTCAGGCCGTTCACGGTTTACGACGTCAGCATGGCGCTGACCGCCATGCCGCGCTTCGAGGCCGAAGTCCGGCACAATGTCGAAACCGCCTTCCCTGGCGCGCGCATGATCTTCTACGGCCACGCCGGCGACGGAAACCTGCATATCGTAATCCATGTCGGCAAGGACGGCGCGGCGCACGAATGCGCGGTCGATCGGCTGGTCTATCAAGCGGTACGCGCGGTCGGCGGTTCGATCGCGGCCGAACACGGCGTTGGCATGTCGCGCATCCCATTCCTCGGCATGACGCGGTCCAGGGCGGAATTGGACCTGATGCGGCGGTTGAAGGCGGCACTCGATCCGCAAGACTTGCTCAATCCCGGAAAGGTGCTGGCGAGGCTGTGATGGCCGGCACCATCGCCATTGCTGGCGCCAGCGGCGTCATCGGCGCGGCGGCGGTCGAAATGTTCGCCGCCGCCGGATGGGATGTCATCGCGCTGTCGCGCCGGCGCCCGGTCGTTCCGGCGAGCGTGCGCTTCCAGCACGTCGCGATCGATCTGGCCGACGCGGCGGATTGCGCCGGAAAGCTGGCTGAACTGGCCGGTGTCAGCCACCTGCTCTACGCTGCGGTGTCCGAAGCGCCCGGGCTGGTCGAAGGCTGGCGCGATCCGATGCGGATGGACGAAAACCTGCGGATGTTCGCCAATATTGCCGGGCCGCTCGCGCGCGGCTGCTTGCAATGGGCCGGTCTGTTGCAAGGCACCAAGGCCTATGGCGCCCATTTGCATCCGATCTCGCTCCCGGCACGGGAAGACCAGCCGCGCGACCCGCATGCCAATTTCTACTGGTTGCACGAGGATCATCTGAAGGAGCTGTCCGGCAGACACGGCTTTGCCTGGACGATCTTCCGGCCCCAGATCGTGTTCGGCGGTGCGCCGGGCGCGGCGATGAACCCCGTCGCCGCGATTGGCGCCTATGCCGCGCTGTGCCGCGAGCTGGACTTGCCGTTCGCATATCCGGCCGCCGGGGCGCTGATGTGGGAGGCAACCGACGCGCTGCTGCTTGCCGAGGCATTTCTATGGGCGGCGGATGCAACCGCCGCGGTGGACCAGACTTTCAACGTTACGAACGGCGATGTCTTCGTGCTCGCCCACGATTGGAACCGGATCGCGCATGCGCTTGGCTTCGAGCCCTGCGATCCCCGGCCCGGCGGGATCGCCGAGTTCCTGTCGCGCGATGACGCGGCTTTGGCATGGCGGCGGATTGCCGCAAAATACGGATTGATGATTGACGATCTCAGTGCGCTACTCGGCCAGTCGCACCACTATGTCGATCTTCTGCTGTCCGACCGCCTGATCGCCGCGAGCGGACTGCCTACGCTGGTAAGCGGAATCAAGATACGCCAGGCAGGCTTCGCCGCCAGTCGCGACAGTCTTGAGAGCCTGTTGTTCTGGTTGGGGCGCATGAGCCAAACCGGCCTGCTGCCGGGATAGATTTCGATCGCCAAGCGATGAATTGTCACCACGGATTATGGACACGTCGCGCCGCTTGCCATAGCCTCCCGCGATTCCGTCGATAAATCGCAGGAGTGGGAAATGGAATACCGGACACTGATCGCCAACGGCACCGTCGTCGATGGGTCGGGAGCTCCGGCCTACGCGGCGGATGTGCGCATCCGGGGCGGCCGGATCGACGAGATCGGCAGGAATCTTGCCGCGACGGGCAATGAGCGTGTCGTCGACGCCAGCGACTGCTATGTGACGCCCGGCTTCATCGAAAGCCACAACCATTGGGACGGCGCGGTGTGGTGGTCGCCCAATATGGAACCCTATGCCGGCTATGGCATCACCACGTCGATCAATGGCAATTGCGGCTTCTCGCTAGCGCCGACCCCGCCCGAACAATCCGGTCGCGACGACATCATCGACATTTTCAATTTCTTCGAGGACATACCCGAGCACCCGATGCGGACGATGATCCCATGGGACTGGCAAAAATGGAGCGAATACAAGGCATCGCATGCGCGCAATGTGAAGACCCCGGTCAATTTCGCCTCGTTCTGCGGCCATATCCCGATCCGGCTCTGTGTGATGGGCAAGGAAGCATGGGAGCGCGCGGCGACGCCCGATGAAATCGCCGCGATGTGCGCGCTGCTCGAAGACGCCTTGCAGGCCGGGGCGATGGGACTTTCTTCCAATCAGCTCGACTATGACAAGCACGACCGGCCGCTGCCCCCGCAGCTTGCCGACGATGCCGAATATCTGGCGCTGCTCAAAGTGGTTGCCCGTCATGAAGGTGCGACCTTCCAGCTTATCATCGACAACTGGATGCGGATGACCGCCCCGCAAGTGGTCGAGCGGCTGGGCCGGATCGCCAAGAAAGCCGGTGTCCCCTACCAATGGGCTGGCCTGCCCACGCTCGACTTCCAGCAGGATAACGCCAAATTGCTCAAAGTGTTGCACGAGCAATACAAGGCGGAAGGCCTGCCCTTCTGGACCGGCTTCACCCACGTCCAGTATATGTTCTCGATCGATTTCAAGCGCACTTTGCTGTTCGCCCAGTTCGGCCTGCAACCTTGGCAGGACCTGGTCGAAATCAAGGATGAAACAGACAAGCTGCGCACCCTGGCGGACCCCGACTGGCGGGCGCGGGCGCGCGAGGCCTGGGATGCGGGCTTCGCCAACAATGCGCTGACGGCGCAGTCGCTGATGCTGCGCGAGAGCGAGATCGGCACTGGCCCCGTCGGCGTGACTTTGGCCGCGTTCATGACGGCCGAGAATATCGATCACCCGTCGGACGCACTGGCGGACTGGGTGATCCGCAACGGAACCGATTCGCTCGTCATGCAGAACGGCTGGGAAAAAGTGCAGGATGTCGTCATCGACCTGCTCAAGGATCCGCGCGCCATCGCCAACGTTTCGGATGGCGGCGCCCACGGCAAGATGTTCTGCGGCGCGGGCGATTGCGCCCTGCTGCTCACCGAATACGTCCGCGACGGCAAGCACCTGACCATCGAGGAAGGGATTCACGCGCTCACCGGCAAGCAGGCTGAATTCTTCGGACTGCACGATCGCGGCTTGATCCAGGTCGGCAAGACGGCCGACATCACAATCTTCAACCTCGACGAGATCGAGCGGCGGCCCGAGGAGAAGCTATGGGATGTGCCCGATGGCGAAGGCGGCCGGACCTATCGCTATGTCCGCGCGCCCGCGCCAATGCGGCTGACCATGGTCGGCGGCGTGCCGACGTTCGATAACGGCGCCTTTACCGGGCGCTTCCCTGGCCAGTTCATCGGGCCGGAGCCACAGATGGTTGAGGAAGCGATCGCGGCGGAGTGAAAATCGTTTCGATCGAATGGAGCAGTTGCATCGCCAAACCTGGGTGACCGAAATCCTTTACCGCCGGCGAAAAACGCTGTCCATGATCGGCTCATGTCCGGTTTTCAGGTCGCGCCAAGCCGGGTGTGCGACAGTGAGCCACGCATCGCGCCTTTCCGGTTATTTCCGCGCACAAGTGCAAGCGCGCATTGGCATGGAGTAGCGGCATGGTGGATCTGACGGGCCGGGTGGCGATTGTAACCGGAGCTGGTCGGGGCCTCGGCAGGGAACACGCCTTGCTGCTGGCGAAGCGCGGCGCCAAGGTGGTCGTGAACGATCTCGGCTCGTCCGTAACTGGTACCGGGCGGTCTGCCGATGCGGCCGAGGAAGTCGCTACTGAAATCAGGCAGGCGGGCGGAGAAGCCCTCGCCAATGCCTGTTCGGTAACCGATGCCGATGGCATCGATGCGATGGTTGCCGAAACAATCGATTGCTGGGGCCGGATCGACATCCTGGTCAACAACGCCGGCATCGTGCGCGACCGGCCTTTCGCCGAAATGAATATCGAGGACTTCCGCTTCGTCGTCGAGGTGCATCTGATGGGCGGGTATATCTGCACCAAGGCGGTGTGGGATCAGATGGTCAAGCAATCCTATGGCCGGATCCTGATGACTACGTCGGCATCGGGCCTTTTCGGGACCAGGAAGCAAGCGAACTATGCCGCGGCCAAGATGGGGCTGGTCGGCATGATGCAAGTGCTCTCGCAGGAAGGCGCAGACCACAATATCCGGGTGAACTGCCTCGCGCCCGCGGCCGGAACACGCATGTTCGAGGAAAGCGGCGGCATTTTGCCCGATCATGTTGTCAGGGCGCTTGAAGCCAGCGCGGTCAGCCCCGCCGTGCTTGCCCTGGTGGGAAGCGAAGCGCCCAACCGGATGATCATCTGCGCCGGTTGCGGCAGCTTCGAACAAGCCAGCATCACCCTGACGAAGGGCGTGCACATCGATCCCTGCGAAGACATGGACGACAAGATTGTAGCCGCTTTGCAGGCGATCGGTGACCGGACCGGCGATATGATTCCCGCCAATTCTGGCGTGCCGGTCTTTCTCGAAATGCGCAAGGCAGGCCTGGACTTCACCGTTTCGGCGAGACAGGGCTGAGCTAGGCCGTCAGTCCGGGCACACCCCTCGCTTCACAGGCCTCGAGTGAAGTGGCATCGGCGCCAACTCAACGGAGGAATTGCGCAATGAGTTGTGAAATCGAAGTTGCCGATCGCGTGGCGACGATCCTGTTCAATCGCCCGGACAAGCTCAACGCGCTCAACGACAGCATGTGGCTGCAACTGCGCGATCACCTCGATCGCTGCGCCGGCGACGACGAGATTCGCTCGGTCGTGATCAGGGGCGAGGGACGTGGCTTTTGCGCCGGTGCGGACATCAGCGGGGAAGGCAAGGTCATCACGCGCAAGCCGGGTATCGCCGGCATCGAACAAATGATGGAGTTCTACAGCGCGATCGTGCGTCGGCTTTATCACCTTCCCAAGCCGACGATCGGCGCGGTCCATGGACCGGCTGTCGGGATCGCCTGGACCATGGCGCTGTGCTGCGACTGGCTGCTTACAACCGAAAGCGCCAAGTTCCGGCCCGCCTTCATGAATCTGGCGAAAGTGCCCGAAGGCGGTTTCCAATTCCTGCTGGCCAGGCAGATCGGGGACTTCAAGGCGCGCGACCTTGTCTACCGGTCCCGTTTCCTGAGCGGCGCGGAGGCGTTCTCGATGGGCCTGGCGACGCGCCTCGTGGAAGAAACCGCGTTGATCGACGAAGCCGCGAAACTGGGATCGGAAGCGGCCGCTCTCCCTCCCGCCGCATTCAAGTCGGCAAAGCAGCTGTTCAACGCGAAGTCGGGAGACTTTGACGCATTCCTGCAAGCGGAGCTGCGCGCCATAACCATCGCCGCAAGCATGGCCGACGCCAAGGAAGGCATGGCGGCCTTCGTCGAAAAGCGCGCGGCGAATTTTACGGGAACCTGATCGCCGCTAGAGCGGCCCGCTATCGCCCGCCGATCGCCGCCTGGAGCAAACTTCCGCCGTTGACCTGCTCGCCCATGCTGCACGCAAGCTGCACGGCAGGTGCGCGGTCGTCACAAGCCTCCGCAGCGAAAATCCGATCGCGCTCTTCAAGCAGGACTTGCCGGACTTCCGGACCATTCATTTCAATCACCGCATCGGGCGCCACCACGCTGATGACGACACGGTCACTCCCTTTATGCCTGGGAACCAGCACCGCGACGGCGGAGATTCCCGCGCAGGACGAGGCATGCCGCCCGATGGCCCAGCCCCGTTCCCGCATTTCCTGGAACCTGGCGACAGTTTCGGGAATATTGACGCGATTTTCCGGAACCGGTTCCTCGGCGTTGATCCGGTGCAGGGCCAGGCGCACCTGCTTGTCCGGATAGCTGGAGAGTTGCAGTTCACCTTGCACATTGCTCAGGATCGGTTCGACAGACCCAGCCACAACCCTTACAGCGTGGGGCAAGGTCCCTTGCCGCACATGCAGGTGATGCAGGGCATAGTCGACATTGGCGACCGACAGCACCACTGTTTCCGCCGTCCGCGCGGCGATGGCGTCAAGCATCTCGGGAACCCGCCCGCCACGATAGTTGCCCCTTTCGGCCCAGCAGCCGAGAAGGGCGGCGCGTGTCGTCAGGCGATAGGTGCGGTGGTAGCGGTCGTAGTAGAGATAGCCGAGCTGGCGAAGGCAGCGCAGCAGCACCGATGTGCTCGATTGCGGGTAGGACAAGGCCCGCGAAATCTCCGTCACCGAGGCGCTCGGCCGGTCTTCGCCGAAAAATTCGATGACTTCCAGAACACGCTGTGCGGATTTGACGATGTGCGCACTTGAATCGGGCATTGCCAACCGAGCCTTCTCCCGGCCAAAGCGTGCGCAGCTCCGATATCGCGCAGGCCGGCCTTGATAGTATCCGCGGACGATAGAACCTCTCGCCCGGCCCGACACTGGCATTAAACACAGGACGCAGGCTCGCATGCCGTGACATAGGCTGCCTTTCGCCGCATTAGAGCAAGTGAAATGGAGGCAAGGCCGATGGCCGCGACCGAACTGTACTCCGGCCTTATCAGCCCGCGCGCCAGCGAGCTGCGCGGCCGCGTGCAGGCCTTCATGCGCGATCAAGTGTTCCCGAACGAACAGCTCCACGACGCGCAACTGGCGGCGGACGAGCGCCGGGTGCCGCCGGTGTTTTACGAGCTGCAGCAGAAGGCGAAGTCCCAGGGGCTGTGGAACCTGTTCCTGCCCGAAAGCGAATCCGGCGCGGGGCTGAGCAATCTTGAATATGCTCCGATTGCCGAACTGATGGGCTGGGCGGAATGGTCGGCCGGCGTGTTCAACTGCAACGCACCCGATACCGGCAACATGGAAGTCCTCGTCCGATACGGCACCGAGGAACAGAAACGCAAATATCTTGAGCCGCTGCTTGCAGGCAAGACCCGCTCCTGCTTCGCGATGACCGAACCCGATGTCGCCTCTTCCGACGCCACCAACATCGCTACCCGGATCGAGCGCGATGGCGATCACTATGTCATCAATGGCCGCAAGTGGTTTTCCAGCAACGCTTACCATCCCGATCTCGGCTTCTATATCGTCATGGGTAAGTCCGACCCCGGCGCCCCACGCCACCAGCAGCACAGCCAGATCCTGGTCGATGCCGATGCCCCGGGCCTGACGAAAGTGCGCCACCTCTCCGTGCTCGGCTACAGCGATCTGCCGCGCGGGCATGCCGAGCTGGTGTTTGACAACGTCCGCGTACCCGCCGGCAACATTATCCTGGGCGAAGGGCGCGGGTTCGAGGTGTCGCAGGGCCGGCTGGGACCCGGGCGCATTCATCACTGCATGCGGATCATCGGACAGGCGGAGCGTTTGCTTGAAAAGGTGTGCGTTCGGCTTTCTAGCCGGGTGGCTTTCGGCAAGCCGCTGTCCAAGCAGGGCGTCTGGCAGGAGCGCGTGGCCAAGGCGCGGATCGAGATCAATATGTGCCGTCAGCTCGTGCTGTTCACCGCGCGCAAGATGGACGTTGCGGGAAACAAGGAAGCGCGGGGCGAAATTTCGCAGATCAAGGTCGCTTGCGCGCAGATGGGCGAGCAGCTGGCGAACATGGCGATCCAGGCCTTCGGCGCCGCCGGGCTGACCGACGATTTCGGCCTCGGCCATGTCTATTCGCGGATGCGGGTGCTACGCATCGCGGATGGCCCGGACGAAGTGCACAATTACACGATCGCCCGGCTTGAATTCGCGAAATACGGTGAGGGCGGCTGAATGGCCAACGCCTATGCCTCGGACGCATTCGCCGGGACCGAAGAGGTTCCCGGGCATCTCCGCTTTGACATGGAACGCCTCAAGGAATGGGTCGCCGGCCGTCTTCCCGGATTTGAAGGCGCGTTGACAGTCGGCAAGTTCAAGGGCGGTCAATCCAATCCCACCTACCGGATCGGCGCCAGCGAATGCGCCTATGTGCTTCGCCGCAAGCCGCCCGGCCCGCTGCAACCCACCGCCCATGCGATCGACCGGGAATTCCGCGTGATTTCGGCGGTCCATCCCACTGGCCTGCCGGTTGCCCGGCCACATTTCTATTGCGACGATCCGGAGGTTATCGGATCGGAGTTCTACATCGTCGATGCGGTGGAAGGGCCGGTTCACTGGAACGCCGAACTGCCCGGCGCCAGTCCGGAATACCGCAGAGCTTACTACACCGACCTTATCGGCGCCTTGGGCAAAGTCCACGCCCTCGATTTCCGGGCGCTGGGCCTGGAGGAATTCGGCCGTCACGATGGCTACGCGGCGCGTAATCTCAAGCGCTGGCACAAGATTTATTGCGATACCCAGGCGATCGAAATCCCCGACATGGACTGGACCGCCGATGCCCTGCGGGAACGACTGCCCGCCGATGAACCCGTAACCCTGATCCATGGCGACCATGGCAACCACAATTCCATAGCCCATCCGGACCGCCCGGCAGTGGCCGCGATCCTCGACTGGGAGATGTCGACTATCGGCAACCCCCTGATCGACCTGGCCCACACCATGCGCCCCTGGATGGAACCGCCCGAGGCAGGCACTGGCCGGCCCACACTTGCCGACAAGGACCTGCAAGCCCTAGGCATCCCGACTATCGAAGAAAACATCGCGACCTACCAGGAGCACAGCGGCATTGGCTGGGCCGAGGGCCAGTTCTACCTTGGCTTCGTCATGTTCCGCTACGCCGCGATGATCCAGGGCGTGTTGCACCGCTACAAGATCGGCACGGCGGCAAACAAAAACTTCGCGCACAACCAGGACCGGGTCGTCGTGCTGGCGGCCAAGGCGCGCGAACTGCTGCAAGCCGCGCCATGAACATGTTCGACCTTTCCGGCCGGACGGCGCTGGTGACGGGCGGCAGCCGCGGTCTTGGCAAGGCCATCGTGCTGGGGCTTGCCGCGCAGGGCGTCCATGTGATTATCGCCAGCCGCAAGCTGGAGAATTGCGAGGCGGTAGCGGCGCAGGCCCGTGACCTGGGCGTCCGCGCCGTGCCCGTCGCCTGCCACGTCGGCCAGTGGCACGCACTCGACGGCCTGGTCGACCGGTCCATCGCGGAATTCGGGCGCATTGATATTCTCGTCAACAATGCCGGCATGTCGCCGCTGGCGGAGTCCTCGGTGGCGACCAGCGAGGCGCTGTTCGACAAGATCGTGGGGGTGAACCTCAAGGCGCCGTTTCGACTTACGGCGCTGGTGGGCGCGCATATGCAGCAACATGGCGGCGGCAGCATCGTCAACATCTCCAGCATCGGCGCGGTGTTCCCCAGCCCGAACTACGGACCCTATGCGGCATCCAAAGCGGGTTTGAACGCGCTGACCATGGCCTTCGCCCGTGAATTCGGGCCAGAGGTGAGGGTCAACACGATCATGCCCGGATCGTTCCGCACCGATATCGCCAAGGCCTGGCCGGCCGGCAAGGAAGCCACGACCCAAGCGGCGCTTGGAAGGTTCGGCGAACCCGACGAGATCGTCAGCACTGTGCTCTATCTTGCCAGCAGCGGCTCAAGCTTCACGACGGGCGGTGTCATCCGGGTCGATGGCGGGCGCTACGGGCCATGAACCGGGCCGCCATGGAGGCCATATGGGAATCGGCGCGGATCGCCGATAGAATGGCATGGCGTCCAAATTGCCCGGGAAGGCCAATACGATGAACGATGAACCGCTTGTCCTCTATGAAACCCCGGCCCCCGGGGTTGCGCGGCTGGTGCTCAATCGCGCGGGGGCGAAGAATGCCCAGAACCTGGCGATGCTGCACCTGCTGGACGACATGTTCAGCCGCGCCATGGCGGATGAGCATGTCAGGGTCATCATTCTCGCCGCCGCCGGATCGGACTTTTCGGCGGGTCACGATCTCAGAAGGCTGCTCGATTCGGAAGACGCCGCATCCTTCGGCGGCCGCGCCTCATCCGCCGGCAATTTCGATGCGCCGGGCGGCGAAGGCTACATGGCGCGCGAGGAAGAGGCCTATATGCACCTGTGCCGGCGCTGGCGAAACCTGACCAAGCCGACCATCGCCCAGGTTCAGGGCCGCTGCATCGCCGGTGGCCTGATGCTCGCCTGGATCTGCGACCTGATTATCGCCAGCGACAACGCGCAGTTCCTCGATCCGGTGACCGCCTGGGGCGGCAACGGCGTCGAATATTTCGGCCACCCCTGGGAGTTCGGGCCGCGCAAGGCCAAGGAATTCCTGTTCACCGGCGACATGATGGAGGCTGACGAAGCCTGGCGGCTGGGCATGGTCAATCGCGTCGTGCCGAGCGGCGAGCTTGCCAGGTACGTGCTGGACCTTGCGGCGCGAATCGCCACGCGATCGTCGTTCGCGCTCAAGACCGTGAAACAGTCGGTCAATGCGGCGGTCGATGCACAGGGTCAACAGCAGGCGCTGGATACCGCCTTCCAGATTCACCACATGACCCATTATCACAACCGGGCGATCAACGATGGCAAGATGGTGGATCCAGCCGTCATGCCAAAAATGTTCAAGGGCTGATCCCGCGCCCCGCAATCATCGCGTCGAGGGAAAATCGGGACCACGCTTTTCGAGGAAGGCATTGACGCCCTCGGCGAAATCGCCGTCGGCGACGCAATCGGCGATCGCGGCTGTCTCCGCATCCATCTGATCGCCAAGCGACTGGCCGGGCGACATGTTGATCAGCCGCTTGGCGTTGCGCACCGCAACCTGGGGGGCGTTCGCCAGCCGCGCCGCCAGCTTCGCCGCCTCGGCTTCGAGCGATGCCGCATCGACCAGCCGGTTGAGCAGACCGATCCGCAGCGCCTCATCGGCCTTGACCCTCGCGCCCGTCAAGACCAGCGCGCGCGCGGTTCTGAGGCCGACGACCTGCGGCAGCAGGGCGCTGACGCCGCCATCGGGGCACAGACCCAGCGATTGGTGCGCGAAAACGAACAGCGAAGTCTCGTCTCCAATCACATAATCGGCCGCCAGCGCGAACAGCAGCCCTGCCCCGGCGGCTCCGCCGCGCATCTCGACCACCACCGGACCGGGAAAAGAGGCCACGGCCTGGACCAGCCGCCCAAGCCTGCCGATACGGCTGCGAAATTCTTCCTGGCGGTCCGCCACGGACATTTCCAGAGTCTTGGCGAATCCGGGGACATCGCCGCCAGCCGAGAAATTCCTGCCCTCGCCGCGAATGTGGATCGCGCGCACATCCGGCCGTTGCCGGGCGGCCTCGAACAGATCGATCAGCATCGGCGTCATCGCCGATGTCATCGCATTGCTCTGTTCGGGGCGGTTGAGCGTCAGCCGCAGAAGGCCATCCTCGATATCGACGATGTAATCGCGGCTTTCCGGTGTTGTCAGGCTCACTGGCTGTCCCCTTTTGCGAACTGCATTTCTGAACGCGGAAGCGGCAAACAAAAGCCCCTCAAAAATAACGGGCCGATCAAGCGCGCGGCAAAGTCTAGGAACATGGATTGCAACCTCGCGGAATTGGGACATCTCATGAATCTGGAGCTTCTGACCACCAAGCCTTTCGACACGATTGCGCACAGCCATGGCGCGAAGGACACCATGCTCTATGCGCTGAGCGTGGGCGCCAGCCGCGATGCGACCGATCCCGTCGATCTGCGACTGACATACGAAAAGGATCTTGTCGCCCTCCCTTCGATGGCATCGGTGCTGGCGTCGCCGGGGCTGTGGATGCGCAGGCCCGAATTCGAAATCGACTGGGTCAAACTGCTTCACGGCGAACAATCGATCCAGCTTGCCGGTCCGCTCCCGGTGGAAGGCTCGGTCAACGGGCGTTACCGTGTCGTCGCGGTGCGCGACAACGGGCCGGAAAAAGGCGCCAGCCTGTTTTTCGAACGCGTGCTCAGCAACGATCGCGGGGAGGATATCGCCACGATCCAATCGACCTATGTCCTGCGCGGCGACGGCGGCTGCGGCGATTTTGGCGAAGTGCCCGAACCCATGGCGAAAATGCCCGAACGGGCACCGGACCGGGTGGTCGAGGTGCCGACGCTTGACAGCCAGGCGCTGCTCTACCGGCTCAATGGCGATCTCAACCCGATCCACTCCGATCCGGAAGTGGCCAGGGCCGCCGGGTTTCCGCGCCCGATCATGCACGGGCTGGGCAGCATGGGGATCGCCTGCCACGCGCTGATCCGCGCTTTCTGCGATGGCGATCCGGCTCGGGTCACGGGCATGGCGCTGCGCTTTTCGAAGCCGTTCTATCCCGGCGAAACCATGGCGCTCGAATGCTATCAGGACGCAGGCGCCGTGCGGTTCCGCGCGCGGGTGGCCGGGCGCGACGCTGTCGTGCTCGACCTTGGCTCGATGACCTTCACGTGAGGCAGCAGGTTCTAGCGGTCCCTGTTGCGCCGCTCAGTTGCCGGTGAAATTACCCTTGCGCTTCTCGACGAAGGCGGCCGTCGCTTCGGCGGTGTCGTCCATTTTCATCGAATAGATTTCATAGGCGAGCGATGTTTCAAAGGCCGGCAGCGCAACCTGCTTGAGCACCTGGTTGATCGACGCCTTGGTATAGTTGACCGCATGCGGCGGCAGCGCGATCAGCTTTTCGACCATCTTCTGCACGAAATCGTCCAGTTCCTCATCGGGCATGCAGCGGTTGATCAGGCCGATCTCGGAAGCGACCTTGGCCGGTACCGGATCGCCGGTCATCAGGTATTCCTTGGCGCGGTGGATGCCGATCGCCATCGGCCAGAACAGCATGCCGCCATCGCCCGCGACCAGGCCGACCTTGACATGGCTGTCGCAGAACCGCGCGTCGTCCGACGCGAAGACCATGTCGCAGGCCAGCGCCATGTTGACGCCCATACCATAGGCCACGCCGCGAACCTTGGCGATCACCGGCTTTTCGCACTCCATCGGGCCGAGCGCATGCTTGCGCGCATAGCGGGTGCAGCGGTTGACATAGGCCACTTCCAGCTCGCCGCCGCCACCCGCCGCATCGGCCAGATCGGAAACATCGGCGCCGGAACAGAAATCCTTGCCCTCGCCGGTGAAGATGATCGCCTTGACCTCCGGATCGACCCACAGGTCTTCCCAGATCGTCGCCAGCTCGTCCTGCATGCGCAGCGTCACCGCGTTGCGCTTGCCGGGGTTGGACAGCATGACTGTCATCACCCCGCCTTCGAGCGAAAGCTTGAGCGCCTTGTAGCGCGAATAGTCCACTGGTTCGGGGGGCAGGAATTTCATGGCTGGCCTTTCTGTTGATCGCGGGTCTGGCTGAAAGCCGCGCGCAATTCGGCCTTGAGCACCTTGCCCATGGCGTTGCGCGGCAGGGAATCGACGAAGCGGACGAACTTCGGCACTTTATAACCGGCAAGCTGCTCGCGGCACCATGAACGGACCGCGTCTTCCGTGACCGGCGCGCCGCCGGTGCGGACGATGAACGCTGCCCCGACCTCGCCTTTTACCGGCTCGTTCACGCCGATTACGGCGCTCTGGCCGATGCCTTGCATCGATTTCAGCGCCCGCTCGATCTCAGCGGGATAAACATTCAGGCCATTGATGATATACATGTCCTTCAGCCGGTCGGTGATGGTCAGGAAGCCTTCGGCGTCGAGGTGACCGACATCGCCGCTGTGAAACCAGCCATCGCGATCGATCGCAGCGCGCGTCGCCTCGGGATCGTCGAGATATTCGAGCAGCAGTCGCGGATTACGGATCAGGATCTCGCCGTCCTCGCCAGTGGCGACATCCCGGCCATCGGGGCCGGCAATGCGCATTTCGGTGTCCGGCGCGGCGGTTCCCACCGAAGAGGCCAGCCTGTCGGCCTGATGGTGCGGCAGGGTGTAAGCGTCCATCCCGCAGGTTTCGGTCATGCCATAGCCCGTGCCCACTTGCTTGACCGCCATCTCGGCGATCAACCGGCGCACCAGCTCTGGCGGAATCATCGTGCCGCCGGTTGCGACGAAGCGGAAATGCGAGATATCGTAGTCCGCGCGCGCCGGGAAATCGAGCACGCCCTGCCAGGTGATCGGCGCGGCGGGCATGATAGTGATGCCAAGCCGCTCGATCAGTTCGAGCACCGAAGCGGGATCGAAGGCATCGCCCCAGGCAATCGTGGCGCCGCTCACCAGCCCGGTCAGCCAGCCCTGCTTGTAGCCGCCGACATGGGCGAAACTGCCCATTGGGCAAAAGGTGTCGGTATCATCCGCCTGGTTGTAATGCTGCATGATCCAGGCGCCGGCGACCGCGCTGCGATGCGTGAATACCGCGCCCTTGGGCCTGCCGGTGGTGCCGGAGGTGAACATGATGTCCGAGATTGAATTGCCGGTGACCTGACCCGCGCGTTCATGCAGCGCAGCGTCCGGCACTTGCCTGCCGCTATCGAGAAAAGCATCCCAGCCGGTATCCCCGGAGGCGCTGGCGCCGGCGATCACGATCCTGCGGAGCAGCGGCAAATGCATAGCGCGCAACCCAACCGCCAGGCTCGCGTCGGTCACGACGTGGCTGACGCTGGCCCGCTCGAGAATTTCGGCGATCTCGGCGCTCTGGTGCCGGAAATAGAGCGGAACCAGCACGCCGCCGGCCCGCTGAGCGCCGATTGCGGCGGCGACCCATTCGAAGCAGTTGGGCAGCCATACGGCGACCCGCTCGCCCGGCTCCAGCCCATCGGCGATCAGGGCGCGGGCGAAGCGATCGGCAAGGGAATCGAGATCGCGAAAGCCGATCGACTCCCCGCTCGGCGCGAGCATCGCCGCCTTGTCGCCGAAGCGCCGCGCGGCTTCACGCGAGAGCTGCGGGATTGTCTCTTCCATGGCTCGATAATTCCAACCGGCCGTTTGAGAAAGTGGCCGCAAGCGGCCATAGGAGCATCCACACCGGGCTTGTACTGGTAATATTGGGGGGCCACTGTTCGCGGAATCTCTGTAGATTCCCGCGCTGCACCGAAGGGCGGATCAAGCATGTTTCCACGCACCATTTTCTCGCCAGAGCACGAAGCATTCCGGGGCGAGGTGCGCCGGTTTATCGAAAAGGAAGTCACGCCCCATCACTACCGGTGGGAAGAGGAACGCGGGTTTCCCAGGGAGCTGTGGCGACGGGCGGGCGAGATCGGCATCCTGTGCTGCAACATCCCGGCGGAATACGGCGGCGCCGGCGCGGACTGGCTCTACAATGCGGTCGTAATCGAGGAATTCGGCCGGGCTGGCGCAAGCGGGCCGGGCAGCGCCTTCATGGTCCATTCGGAAATCGTCGCACCGTACATATTCCATGGCGCCAGTGAGGCGCTGAGGCGTGAATGGCTGCCGAAGATGGTCACTGGCGAGAAAATCGGCGCCTTGGGGCTGACCGAACCGCACGCCGGCAGCGACTTGCAGGCGATCCGCACCAAGGCAGTGCGGGACGGTGACGACTATCTCATCAATGGCCAGAAAATCTTCATTTCCAACGGCAACTGGTGCGATTTCCTGATCCTTGCCTGCAAGACAAACCCCGATGCGGGCGGCAAGGGCATCAGCATGGTTCTGGTGGAAGCCGAACGCGAAGGCTTCACCAAGGCCCGCAAACTCGAGAAGATCGGTCTCCATGCGGCCGATACGGCGGAGCTATTCTTCACCGATGTGCGCGTGCCCGTCACCAATCTCGTCAGCGAGGAGAACGCCGGTTTCAAGGTGATGATGGCCAACCTCATCCAGGAAAGGCTGGGCCAGGCCGTGCGGGCGGTGACGGTCTGTGAAACCGCGATTGAATGGACGGTCAAATACACCCGGGATCGCCCCGCATTCGGCGCCACGATCTTCGAATTCCAGAACACCCAGTTCACTCTCGCCGATCTCGATGCCAGAATCGCCGGCGCGCGTGCATTCACCGATGCCTGCATCATGCAGATGGATGCTGGCACGCTCGACGGGGTGACCATGGCTCAGCTAAAGTTGGTCACCATGGAATTGCAGGGCGAGGTTCTCGACAAGTGCCTTCAGCTACACGGTGGATATGGCTACATGCGCGAATATCCGATCGCCCGGGCCTACACCGATGCCCGGCTCAACCGGATCGCCGGCGGCTCAATCGAGATAATGAAGCACATCATCGGCAAGGACCTGGCCAAGCGCTACTGACCGACGAATCCCGACCTTCTTGAAATGGCGTCGCAATGAATCTCGAAGCTTTGAAGAGCTACCGGTTCGAGCCGATCGAACACCAGCTCACCTGGCGCGACACCATCCTCTATGCGCTGGGGTTGGGTTACGGTTTCGATCCGGTCGACCGGGCCCAGCTGCAATTTGTCTATGAACAGGGGCTCAAGGCCGTGCCATCGATGGCCTGCGTGATGGGCTATCCCGGTTTCTGGATGCAGCAACCCGAACTGGAAATCGACTGGGTCCGCCTGCTGCATGGCGAACATTACTATGAAATTCATCGCCCGCTGCCGGTCGCAGGCAAGCTCATTGCCGAGCACCGGATCACCGGCGTCGATGACAAGGGCGAAGGCCGCGGCGCGGTCGTCAATTTCGAGAAGGCGCTCTACGATGACACTGGAACCCTGCTGGCCAGGGTTGAGCAGTCCAACTTCCTGCGCGGCGACGGCGGCTGCGGCGGCTTTGGCAGCCCCGCCAAGGCGCGCCCGCCGCTTCCGGAAGGGCCGCCTGACGCCATTTGCGAACTTCCGACCTCACGCCAGATCGCGCTCGTCTATCGGCTCAGCGGCGATTACAATCCGGTCCATGCCGATCCGGATGTAGCCAGGGAGGCTGGCTTTCACGAACCGTGGCTGGCCGGCATGTGCTCCATGGGCCTGGCTACCCGGGCTGTAATTTCCCGGTTCTGCGACAATGATCCGGCGCGCATCCAATCCATGTTCGTTCGCTTTCGCAACGTGTGCTTTCCCGGCGAGACCATACGTTATGAGTTTTACCGCACAGACGAGGGGGCGCGCTTCCGCGCAATATGCAAGGAACGCGATGTGGTGATACTGGATCGCGGCGAGGTTTGCTTCGGCTGAATTCCACTTCGCCCTGCCGGACAGCGATCAGCTTCCGATCGGCCCCAGCAGTCCCAATTGCGCCGCCATCGCAACCGCCTGGGTCCGGCTCTTGCAGCCAAACTTGCGCACCACGTTTTCGACATGGAAGCGCAATGTCGATTTCGAGATGTCCAGCAAGTCCGCCGCTTCGGCTTCGCGATAGCCCTGGGCCAGCATGCGCAGGCAATCCCATTCGCGGACCGTCAGCCTGGCTCGCTCCTCAAGAACAGACTCAACCACGCCGCGCTGCGCGTCAAAATTCCGCATGAACAGGCTGCCCAGCGCGAGCAATTCGCCGGCGATATGCGGCAGGAGTTTGCGCAATTCGCGCACATCGTGATCACCGGCCCAGTTGACCAGGCCAATCCGGCCTTTCGGCAGGTGGACCGGCACATGCAACATCGAACGAATGCCCAGTTCATGGACGATATGATTGGCCCGGACGTAGCCAGCGCAGGCGTGCTGGCGATCCCTCATGTCAGGCGTGGTCGCATAAGGCAGGTTTTCGAAGCGCGAGCGGATGTGAAACGGCGAATAGAGGCTTATCTTGTGCTTGCGCCAGATTTCCATCAGTTCCTTCGGCCAGCCGCGGCTGTGCGAAAACTGTCTGGCTGGTTCGCAATCGTAGGGAGAGGAAGCATCGGGCGTCCACCAGCACTTCTGCATGTCGAGCAGATCGGCGACTTCTTCCACCGCGGCTTCCGCATGGGCGAAACACAGGTCGTCGTAGAGCGCGGAATTGAGCTCTCCCAAGCGGCTTCGCAGCGCTTCAAGCGGGATGCCGCATCCTTGGACTTCCCCAAGCGGCGCAGCCCCGATCCTTGCCAGCTCATTCACCGGTTTTTCCTCTTCCTGATCCCGCATTTAGCGTGCGGGGAGCGCACTGTATAGCCGAGACGGCAATCGGCGCGGGACCGGCCGACCGAACTTGCGACAAAGCTGGCGGAAAGATATTTGCGGCGAGCCGCGCAAAGCCCCGGACGATCTCCTGAATCGCGTGCGGAATTCAGCGGGCGAATGAATTGCATCGGCCGGAAGTTCCGCTTGGCATGTTTCCTCAGGCGCGCATAACTGGCACAGCGCCGAAAAATGACCGCATCGATCGGGAGAAACCCAATGTCCGAACCTGTCGATTCCACAGGCGCAAAGCGCCTCTCCGGGCGGACGGCGATCGTCACCGGCGCCGGCACGGGGATCGGCCAGGGCATTGCCGTCGCCATGGCCAAGCAGGGCGCCGGGATCGTGATTGTCGGCCGGACCCCGTCAACGCTCGACGACACGAGGCTGCGGGTTGAGGCCGCCGGCGGCCGGATCGTCTGTCTCGAAGGCAGCGTTGCCGATCCGGAGACCGCCCCTCGCGTCGTGGCCCGCGCGGTCGAGGAATTTGGCCGGCTGGATATCGTCGTCAACAATGCCCACACCTTCTCGCCGACACTGCCGCTCGATCAAACACCGCTGTCGGATTTCCGCCAGCACATGGATTCCGGGTTCTACGGAACACTCTATTTTATGCAGGCGGCGTTTCCGCAGATGAAGGACAAGGGCGGCTCGATCATCAATTTCGGTTCCGTTGCGGGCATCGCCGGATGGCCGCTGTTCACGCCCTATGCCTCGGCGAAGGAAGCTATCCGGGGGCTGACGCGCTCGGCCGCGCGCGATTGGGGCAAGCACAAGATTCGCGTCAACGTCATCGTGCCATCGTCACATTCGAAGATTACCGACGAGTATCTCTCGGACCCCGCCGCGATGGCCGCCGTCGTCGCGACGATTCCCCTGGGCTACATGGGCGATCCGGAACTCGACATCGGCGGCGTTGCCGTATTCCTGGCGAGCGACGAGGCGCGCTATGTTACCGGGCAGACGCTCAATGCCGATGGGGGGATGTAAATCGTCGGCAGCCTGTCAAATTCGACGGGGCAATGCGCCGAAACTTGGCCATATAGGCAACCACACAACCGTCGCAACGGGTCTGCGCCGCACGGCAGCCAATCTTTGGAGTTCTATGAGATGCTGGAAGGCAAAGTCATTGCAGTTACAGGCGCCGGTCGCGGCATTGGCCGCGATATTGCCTTGCTGTGCGCCGCAAAAGGGGCGGCCGTTGTCGTCAATGACCTTGGCACCAGTACCGAAGGCGAAGGTGCCGACCAGACTCCGGCCGAGGAAGTTGTCGCGCTGATCCGGCAGCAGGGCGGCAAGGCAGTGGTCAATGCCGCCAGCGTCGCCGATCCGGCGGGAGCGACCTCTATCATTGAGGATGCAGTCAAGGCATTCGGCCGGATCGACGGCGTGGTCAACAACGCCGGTATCCTGCGCGACAAGATCTTCCACAAGATGAGCGAGCTGGACTGGCGGCAGGTGATCGACGTGCATCTGCATGGCGCGTTCCTGGTCTCCAAGGCGGCGATTCCCTATTTCAAGGACCAGGAATCGGGCTCCTTCGTGCACTTCACTTCGACATCGGGGTTGATCGGCAATTTCGGTCAGGCCAACTATGCGGCGGCCAAGATGGGCATCGCCGGCCTCTCCAAGTCGATCGCGCTCGATGCCCAGCGCTACAATGTCCGATCGAACTGCATCGCGCCCTTCGCCTGGAGCAGGATGATCGGCACGATCCCCGCCGAAACCGAAGCGGAGAAGGAACGGGTCGAGCAGCTCAAGACCATGTCGACCGAAAAAGTCGCGCCAATGGTCGCCTTCCTGCTCTCGGACGCGTCGAAGAGCGTCAGCGGGCAGATTTTCTCGGTGCGCAAGAACGAGATCATGCTGTTCAGCCAGCCTCGCCCGATCCGATCGATGCAGAAGTCCGAAGGCTGGACGCCAGAGGCAATCGCCGAGGAACTGCTGCCGGCGTTCGAAAACAGCTTCTACCCGCTCGACCGCACCCGCGACATCATCGGTTATCCGCCGATCTGATCCGCGCGGAACGCCCGTTTTTCTCTGACCTGCCAGAAGGATACCTCCCCTTGCCGGAAACCAGCATCGGCATTCTCTCCTGGGGCGCCTACATCCCGCGCCGACGCCTCCAGCGCTCCGCCATCCATGCCGCCAATGCCTGGTTCGCGCCCGACCTCAAAGGCGCCGCCAAGGGCGAGCGCGCGGTGGCCAGCTGGGATGAGGATTCGATCACCATGGCGGTGGAGGCAGCGCGCGATGCGCTGACCGGTATCGACCGCTCTGGCGTGGGAGCGGTTTCGCTGGCATCGACCACCCTCCCCTTCGCCGACCGGCTCAACGCGGGCATCGTCAAGGAAGCGCTGACTCTGGACGGTGCGATCGCGGCGCTCGATGTGACCGGCAGCTTGCGGGCCGGCGCTTCGGCGCTGGTGCAGGCGCTGCACGCGGCGGGTCCGGACCGCAGGCCCCAGCTGTGTCTCGCAGCCGATACCCGCAAGGCGCGGCCGGCTTCGGAGGGCGAGCTGGTGTTCGGCGATGCGGGCGCGGCCTTGCTGGTCGGGCAGGGCCAGCCGGTCGCCCGGTTTCTCGGCAGCCACAGCGAGACCATCGATTTCGTCGATCACTTCCGCGCCACCGGCGAGCAATTCGACTATGTCTGGGAGAACCGCTGGATCCGCGAAGAAGGATTCCTGAAGATCGCCGCGAACGGCGTCAAGGCCGCGCTGCAATCGTTCGGCCTGGACGCCGCGAACATAGCCCATTGCGCCATCGCCATCTGCGCATCGGGCGGCGCGGCGGCGGTGGCCAAGAAGGCCGGGATCGCGCCGGAGGTTCTGGTCGATACGATGCTTGCCACGGTTGGCGATACCGGTGCGGCGCACAGTTCGCTGATGTTGGCGGCGGCGCTGGAAAAGGCGAAACCGGGCGACAAGGTCCTGCTGGTCGATTTCGGCCAGGGAGTCGACGTGCTGCTGTTCGAAGTTACCGAGGCGATCGCCAAGCTGCCGCCGCGCATGGGAGTCTCCGGTTCGATCGCCCGCCGGGTGGAGGACGCCAACTACATGCGCTTCCTGTTCCACAAGGGCATTCTCCCGCTGGAACGCGGCGCGCGGGCCGAATTCGATCAGAAGCAGCCCAGCACGACGCTGTATCGCAACCGCAAGACCGTGCTCGGGCTGGTCGGCGGGCGCTGCACCAAGACCGGAACCGTCCAGTTCCCCAGGTCCGAAGTCAGCGTCAATCCCAACGATCACGCCATCGGCACGCAGGAAGACTATCCGCTGGCCGAAAAGAGCGCCCGCATCCTGACCTACACCGCCGACCGGCTGACCTATTCGCCCGATCCGCCCAACTATTATGGCGCTATCGATTTCGACGGCGGCGGCAGGATGACTGTCGAGTTCGCCGATGTCGATGGCGTTGATATCGATGTCGGCCAGGAGATGCGGATGATGTTCCGGATCAAGGCGGTCGATGAAATGCGTCACAATTTCCGCTATTTCTGGAAAGCGGCGCCGGTCGTCTAGGAGGAGTTTCAGTTGTGCCCAAAGGAATCAAGGACAAGGTCGCCATTCTCGGCATGGGCTGCGCGAAATTCGGCGAGCGCTGGGATTGCGACGCCGAACAGCTGATGGTCGAGGCCTTCACCGAGGCCGCCGCCGACGCGGGAATTGAAACCTCGCAGATAGACGCGGCCTGGCTTGCCGTCGGCTTCGATGCCGCGAACATCGGTCCGTCCGGCCTGCCGCTGTCGATGGCGCTGCGGCTGAACAACATCAGCGTCACCAAGGTCGAGAACTACTGCGCCAGCGGCACCGAGGCGTTTCGCGGCGCGGTCTATGCCGTCGCCTCGGGAGCGGCCGACATCGCCCTGGCCATGGGTGTCGAGAAGCTGAAGGACATCGGCTATGGCGGGCTGCCGGTGAGAACCCGCGGCACGATGTACGACATGACCGGGGTGGTCGGATCGGCGCCGGGCTTCTTCGCCCAACTCGCCTCCGCCTATCGCGCCGAGTACGGCGTCTCGAAGGACGATCTCAAACGCTCGATGGCGCATGTCTCGGTCAAGAGCCATGACAACGGCGCGAGGAACGCCAAGGCCCACCTGCAGAAGCGGATCGATATCGACACGGTGATGAACGCGCCGATGGTCGCCGATCCGCTCGGCCTGTTCGATTGCTGCGGCGTCTCCGACGGCGCGGCCTGCGCGATCGTGACCACGCCGGAAATCGCACGGGCGCTGGGCAAGACCGACCTGGTGACGGTCAAGGCGCTGCAGCTGGCCGTGTCGAACGGCTGGGAATCGCAAGGCTCGGGATGGACCGGCAGTTACTTCCCGACCACCCGGATTGCCGCCACGCGGGCCTATGACGAGGCCGGAGTGACCAACCCGCGCGAGGAACTCAGCCTGCTTGAGGTGCACGACTGCTTCTCGATAACCGAAGTGGTGACCATGGAGGACCTGCACGTCTCCCGGCCCGGCGACGGCTGGAAAGACGTGCTCGACGGCTTTTTCGACGCCGACGGCAAAGTCCCCTGCCAGATCGACGGCGGACTCAAATGCTTCGGCCACCCGATAGGCGCATCGGGCATCCGGATGATTTACGAGAACTACCTCCAGCTACTCGGCCGCGCCGGTCCGCGCCAGCGGCAGGCACCGCCCAGGCTCGGCCTCAGCCACAATCTCGGCGGCATGCCCAACAACAATGTCGCGGCGGTGGCGATCGTCGGGATGCTGGACTGACCCTTACACGCCCATGAATTCGCGCAGGGTTCGGTGGAGGTGCGAAACCGGCACTTCCTGCTTGGGATTGGTGCGCGCGCCCTTGAACGCGCGCGATTTCATTCCCTGCTGCACGCCAACCATGTTGGCGAAATCCTGGCGCAGAACCTTGGGCCAAGCCGCTTCGTCGGCGAGATCGTTGCACCATTCACGCTCGACCTTGGGTTCCTGCCCGGCGGGGTAGCGCAGCAGCGAATAGACATCCCAGATCGCGCTGTCTGGATCGTGGCCATTCGGCCGGGCGCGGTAGGCAAGGCAGGCATTGGGGCTCGAGATCATGATGTGATTGGGGAAGATATGCCAATCGCTGCCGATCTCGCGCAACTGTTCGGGCGTGACCGGCGGACTTTCGATGCCGCGGGCGGCAAGATCCTCGGCGCTCAGCTGCGCCAGCTTGGTGAGAATTTCGAGCGGTCCGGCCTCGCGCGGCACTTCATCGACCAGCCGGTCGACGACATCGACCATCAGCACCGCTTCCGAAGTCTTGAGAGTCTCGTCCATGTCCTTGATGTACGTCGCGAGGCCGGTGCGCATATCGACAAGGGATGGATCGCTCCCCAGCCGCTTCGACGGCAGGCCGGGCGGCAGCGTGTCCTCATAGCGGAACATCGAATGCCGCCCCCGGGCATAGCTGGCCGTGTAGTCGTCCCAATACGGCAGCATCTGGCTGTGGGTTGCTTGCAGGTGATAAGCCTCGTTGAACATGCCCAGCACGGTCTTCCAGTTGCACGGGACCACCGCAGATTTGATCCAGTGGTAGCGCAGACCTTCCATCCGCAGCGGGGCATGCACCGGCAGCGCCGGTTCCATGAAGGCCTCGAACGGCTCGCAGCCCGGATCCATGTTGATGTAGATCCAGCCGCCCCACTGTCCGACTTCGACCGGAACAAGCGAGATGTCCTCTTCCTTGAGGCACGACCCCCAGTCCTCCCGGTCGACCACATATTCCGGCGCGCCGTCCAGCTCGAACTGCCAGCCATGGAACGAACAGCGAAAGCGCTTCACGTGGCCGCAACCCCTGGTCAGCCGGTTGCCGCGATGGGGGCAGACGTTGTGGAACGCCTTGACCTCGCCCGAAGCGGTGCGAACGACGATGATCGAATTGTCGACGATGTCGTAGGTGTAGTAGTCGCCGGTGTTCGGGATGTCCTCTTCCCGGCAGGCCATCTGCCAGACGCGGGGCCACAGGCGCTCGTTTTCCAAGTCCGCGAATGCGCGCGAAGTGTAGTCACTGGCCGGGACGAAGTCATCGCGAACTTCGCCGACACCACCATCCTTCAGACCGTTTTCAGGCATACCGCAAACTCCAGCTTCTTCCCGGCACCTTATCAGCAACCCGAGATGCATACTAATGATCGCAATCAAACAGGCGCCATCGGATCACGCGCATTGCCGCGCTCGCCAGCCAGTAATCACCTACATGATGGTTTGTGACCACGTTCATCCTTACGCTGGATTGATTGGCGGGCCATGCAGAAGAGGGCCGGTCACTTTAGCCAGTTGTCACGCGCCGGAATCGATTCGATCATGGGCCATCGATCGGGCGCAACCGACCGGCATCAGGAGTTGAATCGTCCATGAGTAACGAAACAGTCGCAGACGACGAAACCATCGACACCACCGACGTCGACAGGTACGTCGGCCAGATCGTCGGCGGCGGCCAGCTCAAGGAGCCAATCAACGTCACCGACATCCGCCGCTGGGTGGTGGCGCTCGACTATTTCAACCCGATCCACTTCGACGACGACATTGCGCAGCGGACCGATTTCGGCAGGATCGCCGCGCCGCAATCGTTCGCCTCCAACTGCTGCATCGGTCACGGCTCAATCCCGGCGATCACCGGCAATATTCCCGGCAGCCACGTGGTCTTCGGCGGCGACGAATGGTGGTTCTACGGCCCGCGCATCCTGCCTGGCGACAAGATCCGCACCACACCGCGCTTCGCCGGCTACAAGCTGGCCAAAACCAAGTTCGCTGGCCCGATCATGTTCTCGCACGGCGATACGATCTACTACAACCAGCGCGACGATGTAATTTGCAAGCAGCGCTGCACCATGGGGCGCTATCGTGTCGATCTCGCGCAGAAGATGGGCTTCTATGACGATTTGGCGGAAGCACCGGAATTCACGGCCCAGCAGCTGAACGAATTCAAACGGATGAAGGCCGACTGGATCGAATTGGGCGCTTCCGGCAAGGGGCCGGACGAAGTCAAGGCGGGCGACAAGCTGCCGACCCGCCCGATCGGCCCGCACACCGCCGTCAGCTTCACCAAGGAATATTCGGCGCTGCTCTACAACGCCTGGGGCGGTCACTACTACGAAGGCGAGTACATGGGCGCCAACGCAGGCTGGGTGCCGGAAATGACCGCGACCAGCGACGATCCGCGCATGGCTGTCGGCCAGGACGATGGCCCGGCCAGCGCCCATACCGACATAAACAAGGCCAAACTGATCGGCCTGCCCCGGCTCTATGGCTATGGCTCGTCGATGGGCGCGTGGACCCTTGACCATGTAGCCTATTGGGCCGGTGACAACGCCTTCATCCGCCACGCCAAGTTCGATTACCGCAGCCCGGTTTTCGAAGGCGACATTTCGTTGCTGAACGGCGAAGTCCAGGAGGTCCGGTACGACCCGACAGTCGGCGCCGATCTGGCCGTGGTGAGGGTGATCATGACCAACCAGGACGGCATAGTGCAGACTTCGGGTTACGTCGAAGTGCAGCTCAAGACGGACTGAGCGGATGGAATACAAGTGACACTTCCCAGCACCGCACCGGATGCTTTCGACGACAGCGATCTGCACGCGCTGGGCGAGGCCATTTCCCAGGTTCTCGCCAGCGAAGCCGACCGCCACGCCCTGCATCGCCACATCGACGGCAAGATGCGTCTCGACAAGGCCCTGTGGGGCAAGGCGATCGAACTTGGCTGGCAGGCTATCGGCCTCCCCGAACCGGACGGTGGACTTGGGCTGGGACTGCGCGGCCTCGACCTGCTGTTTCGCCACCTGGGCCGCAGCGTCGCGCCCGGCCCCTTCCTGGCGACGCTGCCCGCCGCGCAGACGTTAAGCGCGGTCGCGGATAAATCGGTAAGATCGGAGTGGCTGCCCAAGCTGGCCGCCGGTGAGCGCAAGCTGGCGGTTGCCGCGCTGATCGATACCGCGCCCGGCGCCGGCGGCACCTGGCTGCTCGGCGACGAGGACAGCGACGCCGCACTGGTTCCGCTGCCGTCCGGCGATTGGGGTCTGGTGCCGATGGCCAGCGCCAAGCGTCTCGATATGTGGGATCGCACCCGCCCGATGCTCAAGCTCGACTTCGCGGGCCGCGCACCACTTGCGACGCTGCCGGGTACCGCGACGGCGCAAACGCTGACCCGCAACCTGGCTCTGGCCATCGCCGCCGATTCCATCGGCGGCGCCCGGGCGATCACCGCGATCACCGTGGAATACATGATGCAGCGCGAACAGTTCGGCCGCTCGATCGCCTCGTTCCAGGCGCTCAAGCACCGGATCGCCGACCACATGACCGAGATTGTCAGCGGCGAGGAGTTTCTCGCCATGGCGGTCGACTTCGCGGCCCGGGGCGATCCCGATGCCGGGATCTGGGCAAACCTGGCCAAGGCGCGCTGCTCCGAATCCTACCTTCGGATCGCGCAGGATTGCCTGCAACTGCATGGCGGCGTCGGCTTCACCTGGGAGTTCGACGTGCACTTGTATCTCAACCGCGCGCGGCTCAACGAACTGCTGGTTGCCGGCAATGCCCGGATGAAGGACGCCGCCGCCGCCGCCCTTGCGGACTCGGTCCGCAGCGGCAGGAATGCGCTGGAGCTGGCATGATGGGTTCCGATTCCGCGCCGACAACCGACATGCGCATCCTTTCCCGGCAGGACGATCTCCGAGCGTTCCGCTTGGCCGTGCAGGAATGGCTGGCCGAAGTTGTGCCGCCGGACGCCATCCAGCAGATGATCGAAGCCGACGAAGAAGAGGGCGTGCGCATCCAGCGAGACTGGATGGCGGAACGCCACAAGGTCGGTCTCGGCACGCCCCATTGGCCGAAGGAATATGGCGGCGCGGATCTCAGCCTGCCGCATCAGGTGATCCTGGCCGAGGAGTTCGCCCGAACCGGCGCGCCGGTGATCCCGGCCTTCATGATCTCGCTCAATCACCTGCCCGGCACGCTGTTGACCTGGGGAACGCCTGAGCAGAAGAGGCGCTATCTGCCCGGTATCCCGGCAGGCGACATCTGGTGCCAGGGCTTCTCCGAACCGGGCGCCGGCTCCGACCTTGCGGCTCTGCGCACCCGGGCCGAAAAGCAGGGCGGCAGCTACGTGGTCAACGGCCAGAAAATCTGGTCGTCGATGGCGATGTACGCAAAATACTGCATCCTGCTGGCGCGGACCGATCCCGACGCTTCGAAGCATGCCGGGATATCCTTCTTCCTGCTCGACATGGGTTCACCGGGCGTCGAAGTACGGCCGATTCACCAGATCAACGGCCGATCCGAATTCGCCGAACTGTTTCTGACCGACGTGGAAATCCCGGCCGAAAACCTGGTGGGACCAGAGCATGGCGGCTGGAAAGTGGCCCAGTCCACTCTTGCTTCCGAGCGCGGGGTCATCTCGTTCGAATATATCGAGCGGGCGCGTTATGCCGTCGAAGGCTTTTTCAAGCAGGCGCTGGATCGGGATGCGGCCTGGCTGAAGGACGACCAGCTGCGCCGCGAGTTCATCGACCTGATCGTCGAATTGCAGGCCAATCGCCGCCTGTTGCGCCAACTGCTGAGCACCAACGCCTACGAAAGCGCGGCAGGCAGCATGCTGCCTTCTTATATCAAGCTTCATGGCTCGATCTTCCGGCAGAAATATTCCTCGCTGCTTACCCGGCTCGATGGGCTGGAGGGCCAGCGGTTCCGGATGGGATTCGAGGAAGTCTATCTTCCGGCGATGTTCACATATGTCAGCTCGTTTTCGTGGACCATCGCCGGCGGATCGAACGAGATCATGCGCAACCTGATCGCCGAACGCGGCCTTGGCATGCCGCGCGGCTGAGCCGGGAGCGGGGCTTCACCCGTCGGCGGAAAGCAATTCCTTCACTTCGGCGCGGGAAACCTTGAGCGAGGCGGTGCGCGGAATTTCATGGGTGAACTTCCATACGGCGGGCACATGCGTTGCCGGGACATGGCGGCGGACATGGGCCTCAAGCTCTTCGGCGGTCACTTTGCCGGCGGTGTCGTGCAGTTCGATCAGGGCGCCGGGAACCTGCCCGACCCGCTCGTCATCGATACCCACGATCGCGGCGGCGCGCACGCCGGGATGCTGGATCAATGCGCTCTCGACCGTTTCGGGCAGGATCTTGAAGCCGCCGCGCATAATCGCGCCGTCCGACCGGCCGAGGATATAGACGAAGCCGTCCTCGTCGATCCTCGCTATGTCGGATGTGCGGACCCAGTCGTCCTTGATCGACGGAACCAGAACCTCGAGCAGGCCTTCCTCGTTCGGCGCCAGAACCGCCCCGGTTACGGCATGCGCCACGCGAACCTGCGCGGCGCCATAGGCGCGGCCGGTGCTGCCGAGCTTGGCATCGCCCCATTTCAGGGCGTCCTCTTCCTCCATCTGGATCACCACGCCGCCGAATTCGGTCGCGCCATAGGACAGGACAATGGGTATCCCGTATTTCGCCTTGAAAGCGACCTGCAGCTCGACCGGCACCGTGGTCATGCCGCTGCGGCAATGGCTGGCGCAGGCCAGCGCCTCCTTCGGGACATCGGCGTCGAGCAGCATCTTGATGCCGACCGGGGGCAAATAGAGGTTTGGCGGCTGGTAGCGCTTCACCCAGTCGAGCCATCCATCCAGGGTGAACTTCTGCTGCAAGATGACGCGCATTCCCGTCACCATCGCCGGCACCGCGGTGTAGAGCCCGGAGATGTTGCACATTGGGTAACACAGCAAAGCCGGTGGCAATTTCGAGAGCGCCGCTGCTCCGAACACGCTGTTGGACGAGACAAAGCGTTCTTCCAGCAGTTCGTAAGTCAGGGGCCAGAGTTTGGCCGCCCCGGTCGTGCCACTGGTCAGCATCTCGAAAGTCGGGCTATCCGGCGCATCCGGATCGGTCGGCCTGCTCGCCTTTTCCAGGCCGGGGACAAATTCCACGCCCGATGGCGTCAGCATGATCGCGGCAATGCCTTTTGTGCGCAGGTATGCAATCAGATCGGGGGAGAAATCCGCTTGCGCGGCAACCATGACCGACGCCTTGATCCGCTCGACATTGCGGGCCAGCGCTTCGCCGGACTGGTAGACATACATCATCCGGATGGTGCGCATCTCGGCGACCAGGCCGATAAGCGCGGCGATTGCGGAAGGGTGGTTGCGGGGCGCGAAGGCCACCGGCGCCCGGGAATTGGGGCTGGCGCCGCGGATCAGCTCCGCCACCCGGTTTGCGATTCCCCCGATTTCGCCATAGGTTATCCAGCGTCCCTCGAATTCGATCGCCTCGCGATCCGGCTGGGCGGTAACGGCATGCCGCGCCAGGCGGGCGAGGCGTTCCCCCGGCGCCAGTGCTGCTGTTTCCTCGATCGGCTGTTCGGTCATCGGCCTCACTCTGCACAGCTTCCCGCCAAACGCGAGTCAGTCGCTCTTTCTCGCTCTCTCCGCATGATCGATCATATATATGATCTCGCCGCGGGCCCGCCGAAATGGCATTAGCCGGGTTGCGGCATAGCCTCGCAGTACGTCTATGATCGAAAGCAGCATTTCCGGAGGCCGACTTGGAACAGTATCAGGATATCCTTTACCGCGTCGAGGATCGCGTCGCCATTATCACCTTCAACCGGCCGCAGCTGCACAATGCCATGAGCCGCCTGCTTCGCGACGAAACCGTCCATGCACTGAAGCGGGCGGAAGCCGACGAATTCGGTCTCGGTCATCGTCATCGAGGGCGCCGGCAGATCGTTCTGCAGCGGCTACGATGTCGCCGCGCAAAGCTATGAAGGCGCGGTGCATGGCATCTCGCCGCTGTTCGACGACTGGACCGACCGCCTGGCACGCGACATCCTGTCGGACTGGTTCACGATATGGGATTTGATGAAGCCGGTGATCGCCAAGGTCCACGGCAATTGCCTGGCCGGGGCCACCGAAGTGATGTCGATGTGCGACATAATCTTCGTCACCGACAATGCCCGCATCGGCTATCCCGCAACCCGCGCCCAGTCGACGCCGGACCTGGCCTATTTCGCCTGGCGGATGACCCCGGCCCGCGCCCGCTACCTCCAGCTCAGCGGCAACATCATCACCGGCAAGACGGCCGCCGACTGGGGCTGGGCAACCAAGAGCTTCCCGGCGGAGGAATTCGACGAAATGGTCGCCCGCGAAGTGACGGCGCTCGCCTCGATCGAGCCCGACATGCACGCGGCCAACAAGATCAGCCTCAACCACATGTACGACGTGATGGGCATGCGCACCGGGCTGCACACGGTCATTCCGTGGCATTACGCCAGCCACAAGACCCGGCCCAACGGAGGCAAATTTCGCAAGATGGCGAATGAGCAGGGCCTTAAGGTCGCCGTGCAATGGCGCGACGGACCGTTCCGCGAGATCGACGCGCCGCCGCTGCCGAAGCCGAAGAGCGATTAGACTTCGGGCTGTCTCGCGGTCCCATGTAGCGGCGGAGACCCCCGCCTCGCGCAGCTGAAATTTCAACACCCGGCCCGATGCGTTCTTGGGCAGTTCGACGACGAATTCGACATAACGCGGCAGCGCGAAGCGTGGGACGCGCGACTTGGCCCAATCGCAAAGCTCGGCGTGGGTCAGCGTTGCGCCGGCGCAAAGCACCACGGTCACCTTGACGTCGTCCTCAAGATATTCCGAGGCCACGGCGTGGATGGCGCATTCGGCAATGTCCGGGTGCTGGTTGAAAATGCCTTCCATTTCGAAGCTGGAGATATTCTCTCCGCGCCGGCGGATCACGTCCTTGCTGCGGTCGACGAAGAAGAAATTCCCGTCATCGTCGATCCGCGCCTGGTCGCCCATGTGGTGCCACAGGTTGCGCCAGGCCTTCAGCGTCGCTTCGGGATTGTTCCAGTAGCCGCTGAACATGACATTCGCCCGCTTGGGCCGCACGACAATTTCGCCAATTGCCCCTGGGGGCACTTCGTTGTCATTCTCATCGACCAGGCGCACGTCGAAGGTGTCGTTGACCCGGCCGCAGCTGGAATCCGGCAAGACCTGATCGTAATTCGCGTTGAGCGCCTGCCCGGCCTCGGTGCTGCCGTAGACCTTGCCCGAGCACCAGGTGACGCCGAAGCGCTCGCGCCAGATCTTGGCGAGCGCGTCGTTCATCGGGATGCCGATCACGGTGCGGACCTGTCCCTTGCAGCGCAGCGCCGCCGGATTGTCCTCTGCATTGGCGACCATCAGCGCCATCGTGCCGAGCAGGATGATGAACGTGGCCCGGGTGCGTTCGATTTCCGGCCAGGTCTGGGTCAGCGAGAACTTGCGGGCATAGGCGACCGACGAACCAAGCTGCATGGTCAGAATGGCCGCCGATATGCCGGTGATGTGAAACAGAGGCATCGGCAGCCACAGCCTGTCGTCGGCCCTGCGCCCGATCGTTTCGCAATAGCGGCGGCTGACGTCGCACAGGTAATTGTGGCTGACCATGCAGCCTTTCGACATGCCGGTGGTGCCCGAAGTATAGAGCAGCATGGCAAGGTCGGACGGCGCGACTTCGACTTGCGGCAAGTCGCCCAAGTCCAGCAGGTAAGCCGCCATAGCCGCGACCGGCTTGGCCGCAGGGGCATCGGCGCGCGCTTCGCCAGTGTGTAGAATGCGTTCCAGCGCGGGAAGGTCGGCGCAGACGGCCAGAACGGCGTCGAGATAGCCCGGATCGCAGATCACCACCCGCGCGCCGCAATCGCCGAGCTGGTGCCGCAGATAGTCGCCGGTGTAGGCGGTGTTGATCGGCACATAGATCGCGCCGAGCCGGTTGACCGCGTACCAGGCGATGATGGCGCTGGCGCTGTTGTCGAGGACACTGGCAACTCGGTCGCCCGGCACGATGCCGAGCGCATGGAGGCCGCGCGCAAAGCGGCTGACCTCCGTGTCCGTCCGGGCGTAGCTGTACTGGTCGCCGCCAAAGTCGAGGTACATGCCCTCTGGCCGGCTTGCCACCGCCGCGGCGAAAGTCGCGACGATCGTATCGCAGCTCACGCGCCGCGCGGCAGCATGCGGCGGCCGTTGAGATACATGATTTCGCTGATTTGCCGATCGTCCAGCCCAGCCAGCGCCTCGGTGACGAAATCGCGCGGGCTGGCAATGCCTTCGGGGTGCGGATAGTCCGAACCCATCAGGATCGGATCGGTATAGCCAAGCTCGTCGACGATTTTCTTCACGTCGTCCTCGGGATAGGCGACGGCAAAACAGTGGCGCTTGAAAATGGCGCTTGGCCGCTCTTTGAGCTGGCCGTGTGACCAGTAACCGGCGCGGGCCATGCCGCGCATCTTGTCCATCTTGTGGACGAACCGCGGAACCCACTCAGCGCCGTTTTCCACGCTGACCATGCGCAGATTGGGGAAACGCTCGAAGAAATTGGCGTAGATGAACGAGGACATCGTCATCATGATCGGAATTTCGCTGAAAGTGAACATCCACTGCCAGGCGCTCTGCCCGCTGCGGCGGTTGAGCAGCGGTTCCTCGCCCCACATGCGGACCTGCTCATGCAGGAAGCTGGCATCGCCAACGTGGTAGGAGATCAGCACGCCGGCCTCATTGAGCATGGACCACAGCGGATCGTAATAGGAATCGGCCGGCGGGCGGCCATCCATGCCCGGCCCGGTCGGCAGCGTCACCACCCGCGCGCCGTTGTCGATCAGCCACTTGGCCTCTTTCACCGCCCAGTCGAGGTCCCACAGCGACAGGAACGGCGTGGCATAGAGCCGGTCCTGGTGATTGAAGCCGAATTCTTCGAGCACATACTGATTATAGGCGTGTAGCACCGCGTTGGCGCCTTCGTAGCCCTTTTTCTGGCCGAACACATGCAGCCAGCCGAGCGTCGAGATAATCAGGCCGACGAACAGCAGGCAGGCTTCCACGCCCATCTCGTCGAGCTTGGCGACGCGGGCGTCGCGCTTGTACATGTTGTCCTGGATCGGTATCCGCACGTCGATTTCATGGCCCGTCGAAATCGCCTTGAGCCATTCCTTGAGCTTGCCCGGCGGGAACACGACGCCATCCGATATCTCGGTGTTATCGACCTTGTGATTACCGAGATAGAGGCCGAATTCGCCCCTTTCGTCATACTTGGTGTGGACCAGCCAATCCTCGTGGAATTTCCTGGGCGTGTACTGCGCCATGAAATCGAAATTGCGTTCCTGGATGTGCGAATCCGCATCGAAAATGGGTCCGTCATAGCGGGGCACGACAAGACTGCTCTGCTCGAAATCCCTGGATTTGGTAGCCATCTTTGCCTCTTGTTCTGATTGCGCGCGGCGCATCACGACGAATTGCGCGGATAATGACCCTTCCCCGCCGACATATCAAACCGCATGCCGATGCATCAGGTATGAAATTTGCGTCGGCCTCCGCGCACTACCGCGTTTCAACCACCTCTTTAGGCGCATCGGCGAATTGGCTTAGCGCCACCGGCAGGGCGCCCATCCGCGGAATTCCCGTGATTTCGTCGTAATCGTCATCAGCGGCGATCAGGCGGTTGGTGTTGCTGCCGATCTCGCGATAGCGGTGGTCTTCGTCGGGTTGCCCGCCAAAGGCCTGCGCCATCGCGACAACGCCCCGCCGTAATGTTGGGTCCGCCTCGGCGATGGCCGGTATGCTGTCATGGGCCGATCTGATTGTAATGCTTTCGCCGCTGGCGAGCCCGGCGTCCCGCAAGTCGTCGGGATGGGCGTAGAGCGGATTATACCCTCCTCCCCGGGTCAGCTTTGCGCTGGTCCGGCCGATCGAATTGAGGAAATTGTTGGCCCGGCGCGAAACCAGCAGGAAAGGGAATTCGCCGTCCCGCCGCAAGTTCGCGTAATCTTCGGACCTGATCCGCGCCAGCCACTCCAGAATATATGGCGCGCCAAGCTGCAGCCGGTCGGTATTGCCCTGTTCGCGGGGGAGCACGCGCGTGTCGATCTCGTCATAGAGCTTGCCGTGCGGGTGGCGCTTCACCTCGTCGAGCGGGACCCGCGCGGTGGCGGTCATGTTCTCGAGAATCTGCTCGGTTGTCGGCGGATGGTCGTGATCGATCTCCATGAACAGCGGTGCGCCTTCGCTGTGCGAGCCGGCACGGAACGAAGTCATGATCTTCATCTCGATGCCCATCCGCCGGGCGAGGCCGAGGAAGAATTTCCAGTCCTCGATCACCGCGCTGCCCTTGGGCGGATCGACAATCCGCGGCGCGTACTGCGCCCAGGGCCGCGGCGTGCCCAACCCGAAGCCGTAATATTTGAGCGATTCGACCGAATGGCTCATCCCCGGCGCCTCGAAGCTGAGCATCGGCGCGATGACATAGTCGGCCAGTTCGGCCGTGGCGGACAGTTCGTGGTCGATCGCGACCAGCAGCTCAAGCCTGTCCATCGCCGCCCGTGTCCGGTGCTGGTCGGGCCAGGCCATCATCGGATTTGCGCCGACACAGATCAGCGCCTTCACCTGGCCTTCGCCTTCGAGCAGGATTTCGTCGGACAGCGCCGCCGTCGGCAGCCCGGCGGCAGTCATCGCCAGCCCCCTCACCCGCATCTTCTCGCCATAGCCCCAGCCGGGAAACGGCGGAATTGGCTGCGCGCGCGCGGTATGGGCGGGGAGCATGACGTTGGGCCGGGGGGCCTTGTCCCCTTCCCTTGCCCAGCGCCCGCACAGCGTGTTGAGCGCCATGCACAGGTATTCGGTGATCGAGCCGCGCGTCGCGAAACTTGGCCCGGTGCCCGCGAGCGCGCAGCCGCGACTGGCTTCAGCGAAAATGCGCGCGGCGCGCACCACATCCTCCGCCGGAACCCCCGCGCGGGCCGAGACATAATCGGGCGTGAAGGGGCGGACGGCTTCGGCAAGTTCCGCCAGGCCTTCGGCATTGGCGGCGACGAAATCGGCGTCGTAGAGCCGTTCTTCGATCACCACCCGGACAATGCCAGCCAGCAACGCCGGGTCCTCGCCGGGACGCAGCTGGAGGTGCAAGGCGGCCCGCTGCGCGGTTTCGGTCAGCCGGGGATCGATAACGATCATTTGCATGCCCCGGGCGTTGGCTTCCTTGATCTTGCGGCCAGGATTCTGCCCCAGCAGGCCGTGGCATTTGGAGATGACCGGGTTCATGCCCACCAGCAGATAGGTGTCGGATTCCTCGAACGTCTGCTCGCCAGCCTGCCAGCCGCCGTGCAGCGCCATGGCGATCGACTTGCCCGGCTGATCGATCGAACCGGGGGTGAAGAACATCGGGCTGCCCAGCCCGCGCAGCCACGACCGGGCCGCGGGCATGGTCGCCGGATAGGGCAGCGTGCCGGTTCCAAAATACATCGCGACCGAGCGCGGCCCGTGGCGTTCGACCAGATCGCCGATCTTCGCGGCGATCTCGTCCATTGCCTGTTCCACATCGACGCGATGGTGCTTGCCGTCCGGGCTCCGCTTCAGGCTGTGCAGCAGCCGCGTTGGCGCCGTATGCTGCTCCGCGAGGGCGCGGCCTTTGGGGCAGGTATAGCCATGGTAGAGCTCGTTGCCAGGATCGCCGGTCACCTTGATCGGCCGCCCGCCATCCACTTCCACCAGCACCGGGCAAAAGGCCGTGCACAGACGGCAGATGTTGGGATGAATTTCAGTCATCGCCGCCAGCCTTCTCCATCTTGGCCTTCAAGGCCTCGATCCGCAGCAGCGAGTGTGTGGTCGGTGGCGGCATGTCTTCCGGCACGACCGGGATACCAAGACCCCGCCGGACCAGTTCCTCTTCCATGCGGGATGTCAACAGCGCGCGTGTCTCGCGGCTCGGGCGGGGAACCGTCAGATCGGGCGAGGTCAGCGGGAAGATCGGCATGGCTCGCTCCACCCGCAGCAGCGTCCGGCCGCCGGAAGCGTCCGCCGTTCCGACAAACACTTCGCGGCCCTGGAACGAGAGCGTCGCAAGGCCCGACCGCCACGGTGCGAACGTCGGCGCATCCATCGTGAACCCTTCGTCGCACCGCGCAATCGACCGCACCCGCAGCGGGAGGGGAAAGCCCTCGGCGTCGCACAAGGTCAGATGACCCGGCGCTTCGCGTTCAAGCGCAATCCCGGCGGCTTCCTGCCAGGGCAGCATTGGCCAATCCGGCGCGGCGCTCATCTTGCCTGAAGGCTGGGGATCGGATGGCGGATAGACCGTGCCTTCCGGCGCGCGCCATTCCTGCGGCGCGGCCGAATGCGCGGCTTCGCGATCCGGCCACCACCGGATATGGGCCGGCGCGACCGCGACGAACACCCGCGACCAGTAAAAGACCGATTTGCGCATCGCTTCCCAAGCCCCGCCCGGCGGCAGCATATGAGCGGTTTCAGCGGCATAGCGGTCAAGATTGGCCTGGATATCGGAATCGCGCACAGCCCCGAAACCGGCGATCGACACGACCGGTTCGTTCGCTTCGCCTTCGATCAGCAAGCCGACGCGGGGGTTGCGCCTCGCCCGTTCAGCCTTGGCCGGATAAGCAAGGCCGGTGCCGATATCGAGGGTGGCGACATCCGCCGAGGGGAAATAGTAGGTTGGCGTATCGATCGGGACGCCCTTTGCCGTAACCGTGGCATATTCCGCGACCATTCCGGAACGGATGAGCTTGACGACAGGAGCTGGAAGTTCGTCGATAAACGGCATGATTTTCTCATCCCCTGGGAGCCGGCCAACGCCATGCCCGTGGAAGCACCCAACCCTAACCGCGAAAAGCGGCAATTTAAGCCCACCGGACTTTGTTTCCATATGTGATGCCGCTTCTCTGGCAAGAGTTGCCGGAAAGGCCCTAGATATCCGACCAGCGGTGCGAAACCGATGTGAGCATCAGCACGCCGGCATCGAGATCGCAGAATGACGCCAGATCGCGGGTGATTTCATCGAACGATCCGTCGGAGAGCGCCCTTGCGGCATCGCCGGCGGTGTCGAACCAGCATTCGGATATGCCGTCGAATGGAAACAGTGGAAGCGGATCGTGGACCGGATGGTTCAGCGCGGCGCGGGTAAGGCCCGCGATCCGCGCGGTCTCGCGGCCCGCCACGGCAGCGTGATCGCCGCGATAGCGGCCGGCGAACGTTTCCCTCGACATGCCCGGCGCACGCGGAAGGAAGTGATACAACGCGGCCTGGCCAAGCGAACCCTGCCTGACCACCGATTCGGTCGCGAAATAGGTGAAGTGCGGCGTCAGCATGTCGAACACGCGGCGCTCGTCCTCGTCGATCAGGGCCTGATCTTCGGGCGTGAAGCCACCCCCCTTGATTCCGGAGAAGGACGGGCTTGCCGCCACCGCAACCCCATCGTGCCGCGTCGAAAGTTGCAGCAGCCGCACTGGCGCCCCGTCGATCGTGGGCTGGTCGATCCGGTTGCAATACCGCAGCCAGGAAATGTTGGCCTCAAGCGCCGGAAACTGGCTGGCGAAAATCGCATGGCTTCGTCAGGTGCGGGGCCAGACTTCGCGGGTAACGGTCTTCGCCCGGCGGGCCAGATAGACCAGCTTGTATGTCTCTGCGTCAGCCAATTCCACCTCCATCGGACGGACGGACCAGGCCGGCGAAGATCGAAGACACACCGGACCGTCAGAAGCGGTTGCATCAGACTATCGTATGGGAAATGTGCTTGGCAATTTTCGCCGGCGGATGGCCATGCGCGTCGGTCGACTGGGGCTCGATCAGCACAAGGAAAAAGCCCCGCGCGATCCAACGATCCGGGCGAAGTTCAACACCGATCGCTTCGCCGGTTGCAAAGAGGCCTGCATCGCTCTCCTCGGCCGGGTGGCGCGGTGTTGAAGCGATCGACAGTGGCGCGCAGCGCCGCAGGACGATTATCAAGTCTGGCGGCCAGTTCCTCGATGGTGTCTGGCTTGCTTGAGATAAGCCTGCTGTCATACCAGCCTGCGGCTTCTTGCGCGCCCGGCAATGGTGCCGGCCAGCACGTATTTCTTCGATGAACTGGCTGTCGAAGATCGCCCAGCTCGGCACAGCCGGAACGGTCTTGTTCCGCTCCAGCATGCCCTGCAATAGGCCATATAGGAGCCGCCCTCGTTCATGTAGCGCACGCCCGACTGGTCGACGAGGATCGCATGCGGCGCAGCGGTCACGCCCTGCACGACGGGCTTGATCGCACGTCTTCACATGCCCGGCGGGATCGACATCTGGTTGCCGACCATTTCCTCCATCTGTGCGATAGCGGCGCCATGGCGCATCATTTCTTGGATCATCTCGCCGGTGTCGCCCTCGGCGGTGTTGGTCCATTTGGCGCGAGGTGCCCGGCTGGTATTGGTCGCGCATTTCCTGGTTGTGGGCAAAGCCGCCGGCGTTCACCAGCACGCCCAAGCGGCGCGCCGAACCGGCCACGGTTTGCCGTCCTTCATCGCAACCACGCCGTTGACCGCGCCATTCTCGACGATCAGTTCACTGACGGCAGCTTCGGTGCGGAATTCGACGCCGGCCTTCAGCGCCGCCTGAAACATCCGCCCCTGCAAGGCCGCGCCGGCAGTCACATAGTGCTTGCCGGTCAGCTTCGCGCCGATCGTGCGCAAGACCGAATTTGACCGCCATCCAGCTTCGATTCCCAGCGACTGCTTGATGTAGCGCAGCTTGAGCATCTCGTCGAGCGTGCCCATCATCGACATGAAAGTTCGGCCGCAATTTGCTCTTCCATCTCGCCGAGCTCGTTCACATTGAACATTTCAGCGACGACCGTGCGGCCTTTTTCCGAGCCGCCCGGGCAATTCGTCGTAATAGTCCGGCCAATAGGACACACGGTTCAGCTTGACCCCCTGATCGACGAGGAAGTCGACCATCTCGAGTCCCTTCGGTGACATAGGTCTCGCGCCGGTCGCGGGTGGCGCCCGGCGTATCGTTGTGATCGCCGACCACCGCGTCGAGATAAGTGGTGGCCTGCTCACTGGCTGTCAGGAAGCCGTCGCGCTTCATGAAGCGGTTGTCGGGAATCCACATCACGCCGCCGGAGCGGCCGTGGTGCCGCCGACCAGCGCAGTCTTCTCCAGGATCAGCACCGACTTGCCAGCCTGCCGCGCCACCAGGCCGGCACACATCGAGCCGCCGCCGCTGCCGACAACGACAAAGTCGAAAGTCTCGTCGAAGCTCGCCATGTTCAGCCCTTGACTTCTGAAAGGCGGCTTCGGGCCTTGTTGCGAACATGGGTGCGCTTCAGCCGCGGCTGGTGAACAGCCATTTGCCGCCGCGCTTCTCATAGGTCTCGTGATAGAAACCGAAGCCGTGGATCAGCAGTTCTTCGGTCTCGGAATCGAAGATTAGTCTTCCATTCCCCAGATGCCCTTGGCCTTGGTCGGCGATTCAAAGGTGATGTCGGGGGTGTGCGAATGGTGCACGGTGGTCCGGCCCTTGCCGAGCAGCGCCTTGACGTTGGCGATCATCACATCGGCGCTTTCCCAGCGCTCGAAGCCGTCGTTGTGCGAGACATGATCGTCGGCGTGCAGGGCGCGGTAGAGGTCCCAGTCCTTGGTGTCGCAGGCCCGGTCGCGCCGGGCCTTCAGCAGCTTGATTTCCTCGATGGCGAGGAGTTGTTCGATATCGCTCATGCCTGTCATCAGTCCGCTCCATTGGCTCCGTCGATCTTTGGCGGCCACTCGGCCCCCGGCGATCGCCTGGTGTGGTAATATTTGAGCGCGCGGCTGGTGTAGACCCAGCGGCCATCGCGCTTTTCGCAGGTTTCGAAATAGTGCCCGAAGGCCTGGAACCAGTGGTCTTCGCCGCCCTGCTTCCAGAACGACATGCCCTCCATCGCCCAGACGCAGCGCGCCGTTGTGGGCGTTTCGAATTCGATCTCGGGCGTGTGCGAATGGTGCAGGGTGACGAGGTGCTCCATGCTCTTTCGCGTATTGGCGATCATTTCCGCCGCCGAAGTCCAGCGGCCGTAGTCGCCGTTTTCCGAGACATGATCCGGCGCATGGAGCGACTCGTAGAGCGCCCAGTCCTTGGTATCCGCCGCCCGGTCGCGCCGCGCCTTGAGCAGCTTGATCTCCTCCAGCGCCTTGAGCTTTTCGATGCCGGTCAATTCGCCCATGTCAGCCCCGCAACCTGGCAATGACTTCCTCGCCGAACCACTGGACGTTTTCGAGATAGTGGGCGCGGCTCTTGTGCGGCGGTTCGGCCATGGCCCAGGTCACGCCAACGTCTGCCAGTTCGCGCACGCGCCTCAAGATAGGCATCCGCACCGCCGGGCTTGAGGTAGTGCAGCCGCGCCTTGGGGCCGATGGCGATGTCGAACGGGACCGCTCTTGCCCGCCGCGGCGCGCAGTATCCTGCAGCATGGCGATCTTGCCGCCCAGTTGCTCGACCGTGTGGATGCCGGTGTCGCGGTTGAGCGCCGACATCGTCGGGGCGGCGAAGAACGGGCACCAGCCATCGCCCCAGCGCGCCGCGCGCTCACCGCCTTGTCGCTGCCGCCGCCGATCCAGATCGGCGGGGCGGGATCGGGCACCGGGCGCGGCTCGTTGCCATTGGCTGAAAAATGTATGCCCTGAAAGGTCACCGGACCGCCCGCCCAGGCCATCCGGATGACTTCCAGCGCCTCGTCGAAAATCTTTCCGCGCTGGTGAAAATCGACACCGAGCGCTTCGAACTCCGCCTTCTGATAGCCGGCACCGACTCCCAGGATCAGCCGCCCACCCGATAGCACTTGCAAGCGTTGCCGCCGATTTGGCGGTCAGGAACGGGTTGCGGTAGGCCATGACCACGATGTTGGTATGCATCCGCAGCCGCGTGGTCGCCGCCGCGACAAAGGCGAAGGCGGCGAAGGGATCGAGCGCATCGTGCCCCATCCCCTGCCGCAGCCACTCGGCATCGGGCGCCGGGGTGGTCGGTGACATAGCAGGCGTCGATCCCGGCAGCCTCAAGCGCCAGCGACATCTCGCGCACGGCCTCGGGCGTCTGGAATTCGCCGGGCATGATGTCGCCGAGCGGGATCGCCATGGTGAACTTCATGTGGCGCTGCGGGCCGTCGTTGAGCCGCCCGAGCAGCGCGGGGCCTTCGGGCTGGCCGTCGAGCATGTAGTTCTGCCGGTGGACGATCCGCCACTTGCCGTCGGCCTCGCGCACCAGTTCGATCCGCGATGCGCTGAGGCGGCCGATGAAGAAGCCGTCCATCGCCATGCATCGGCACCATGGTGTGGCAGGTGGCGACAGCCCGGTCACCCTCGATCACCATAAAGGGCAGGGTCGACATGTGGGCGCAGCCTGCGCCGACCAGTTTCAAATGGCTGTCACTGGCGGTGATCGCCTGCCACTGCCTCGCGCCCGTCCCATGCGCCAATGTCGCCGACGGCATAGACGCCGTCCTCGGTATAGCGAGCACCGACCGCGTCGGCATTGCAGCCATCGACCGCATAGCCATAGCCGCAGACTACCTGGTGGATCGCCTCGCTGGTCTTCCAGCGCCTGCAGCCGCTCTTCCACTGTCTTGCCATGATACTGTCTCCCCTCAGCCCGACCATGTATCCGCCGGCGTCGCAATTGATCGACTGGCCGGTGATCGTGCGGCTTTCGTCGCTGGCGAGGAACAGCGCGAGATTGGCGACGTCGATCGGCTGCGAAATCGCGCGCAGCGGGACCGTCGAGAGCGCCTTTTCCTTCCACTCCTCGTAAGTGATGCCCTGTTCCTTGGCCATGCGATGGCCATAGTTGACCCACAGATCGGTCTCGATGGAGCCCGGCACCAGGCAATTGCAGCGGATACCCTTGGGGCCGACTTCGAGCGCGATGGTCTTGGTCAGCGCCCGCAGCGCCGCCTTGGCGGCGGTGTAATGCGTCTTGCGCACCATGCCGGTCCAGCCGGCGGTCGAGGAGAAATTGACGATAGAGCCGGTCCCGCGCTCAAGCATCGAGCGGTTGAGCACTTCGCGCGTGCAGAGCATCGCTGCCGTCAGGTCGATGGCCAGGGTCGCGTTGAAGTTCTCGACCGTCTGCTCCCACACCCATTTGTCCTGCCCCGGCGCGGCGGCGTTGTTGAGCATGATATCGACTTGGCCGAACTCCTGCATGGCGCGGTCGACCATGGCCGCGACGTCTTCTTCGCTGGTCACGTCGCAGCGCATGCCGATCGCACCCTCGCCCGCAGCTTTCGCAGCCTCCAGCACCAGTTCCTCGCGCCGTGCCGAAAGCAGCACTTTTGCGCCCTGTTCGACAAACAGCTTGGCCATGACCGGGCCGCAACCCGTGCTGGCGCCTGTGATGATGGCAACCTTGCCCGCGAGCCGTCCTGCTCCTGCACCCATTTGCTGTCTCCCGTCTTTTGGCGAAGCGCCTTAAGATAACATGCGTTATTTTATTAGACGGAGCAAGACAAGAACTAGGGCTCCGGCCAGCATTGTTGCGCGGCGATCAGCGCTTCGCGCGCGCCGAGCGCCTCGTCGTAGACGCTGTGGGGTTCACTCAGCCCGGTCGGCTCGCAGATCGACTGCCAATGCCTGGCAATATCCTCAGCTTCGGGCCTTGATGGTGCAACCCAGCCCGTGCCTGTTCCGATCATGACCCGCGAATAGCGCCCGCTGCATGCGGAGAAGACTCCGTGCGTCGCCGTGCATGCCTCGCTGGCGAGATGGACGACCAGCGGCGAGACCCAGGCAGGATCGAGCCGCTCTCCCCCGCCGCCGGGCAAGGCAAGCAGGCGCTGCAAGGCCGCCGCCGGTTCGCTCACTTCAGCGGTCCAGGCAAAATCGACGCTGTCCGCCATCGGCGTGCGCGCATTGGGCAAAACGACATTGCACAGCACGCCATGGTCCTTGCCTTCCAGCGCCACGACATTGGCGAGACCGAATATGCCCGCCTTGGCCGCGGCATAGCTCGCCTGCCAGGGGTGGCCGAACAGGCCCGAGGCCGACGCGGTGAAGACGATCCGGCCATAGCCCTGCAGCTTCATCGCGGCGAAGGCAGGCTGGCCGACATTGAACGCACCCTTGAGGTGGACGCCGATCACCTCGTCGATGTCGGCCTCCGACATGTCCTCGAACCGTGCATGGCGCAGGTTGCCGGCATTGCTGACAAGAATGTCGAGGCGTCCGAAAGCCTCTAGCGCTGTCTGGACAATTGCGCCCCCGCCCTGACGGGTGGCGACGCTGTGCGGGCTGGCAACCGCTCGTCCGCCCGCCGCCTCGATTTTGGCAATCACCGCTTCCGCGCCGCTGAGGTCGTTGACCACCACGCTCGCCCCGCGGCGCGCGAGGTCCAGTGCATAGGCCCGGCCAAGTCCGCCGCCCGCGCCGGTTACGATCGCCACGCGTCCGGTGAAATCCATCGGCCCCATCCCTAAGTCAGCTCAAGCCCCGCCAGCGAGCCCTCCGCGCGCCAGTCGGCGACGATCTTGTAGAACGCCAGCGGCCCACCGCCATAGGCGCTGTTGCGATCATTGAGCCGGCTGACATCGCCTTCGTGGTTGAAGTAGCTCGGCGTGCATTCGCGCAGCACCTCGACCATCGGGACGGCGGCCTTATCGATCTCGGCAACCCACGCATCCTCGGCCTCTTGCGTCGCTTCGATGCGGTTTGCCCCTCGCTCGCGCGCCTTGGCGAGTATCCAGGCGATGTGCCGCGCCTGTTCGCCGATCATATGCGTGAAGTTGAGCGAAAGCCCGGCCTGCACGTGCGACATGATGAACAGGTTGGGGAAGCCGTGTGTCGCATAGCCATGGAAAGTCAGCGCGCCCCGGGACCATTTCTCCTCCAGCGTCAGCCCGTCCCGTCCCTTGATGGCGAAGCTGATGCGCTTGGCGAATGGGCTGCTGGCGTCGTAGCCGGTCGAATAGATCAGGCAGTCGAGCGCAAATTCGGACCCATTGGCGACCACCCCGGCGGGCGTGATCCGCTCCACCCCATGGCCTTGCGTATCGACCAGCGTGACATTGGGCCGGTTGAATGTCGGCAGGAATTCGTCGTGGAAGCAGGGCCGCTTGCAGAAGCGGTCGTACCAGGGTTTCAGCGCGTCGGCCGTTGCCGGGTCATCGACGACCTCCGCCACCCGCGCGCGGATTTCCTCCATCTTCCACAAGTCGGCGAGCGGCATCAGTTCGTAGGGGTTGTCGATGGCGATCCCCAGCTGCTGCGCCCGCGCCTGCAATTGCAGCACATCGCGCGGGATCGAGGTCCAGCCGTCGCCGACCAGGTCTTCCACGAGGATCGCCCCGCCGACCAGCGCGGTGAAGTTCTCCATCCGTCGTTGCTGCCAGCCCGGGCCGAGACCGGCGACCTCGGCAGGATCGATCTCCCGGTCCTCGCGCACATCGATTGCCGAGGGCGTGCGCTGGAACACGTAGAGCTGCTTCGCGCTTGCCCCCAAGTGCGGCACGCACTGTACCGCCGTCGCGCCGGTACCGATGATGCCGACCACCTTGTCGGCAAGCCCCGTCAGGCCGCCGTCCGGCCCGCCGCCGGTGTAGCCATAGTCCCAGCGGCTGGTGTGGAACGAGTGGCCCGCGAAGCTTTCCAGCCCCGTCAGATCGGCCAGCTTGGGCCGGTCCATCACACCGGCGGAGACGACGACATGGCGCGCGCGCATGGCATCGCCGCGATCGGTTTCGATCGTCCACAGCCCGTCCGCCTCGTCCCAGCGGATCGCGGTGACGTCGGTGTGAAAGCAGGTGTCGCGATAGAGGTCGAATTTTTCGGCGATCAGCTTGCAGTGGGCATGGATCTCCGGCGCCTTGGCGTACTTGCGCCTGGGCATCACGCCGAGTTCCTCGAGCATCGGCAAGTAGATCGGCGCCTCGGTATCGCAGGCCGCGCCCGGGTAGCGGTTCCAGTACCACACCCCGCCGAAATCCCCGGCGCGATCGATCACGCGGATGCTGTCGATCCCCGCCTTGCGTAGTTCCGCCCCCAGCAGCAGGCCGCCGAAGCCCGCACCGATGACAGCGATCTCGACCGTGTCGGTCAGCGGTGCGCGCTCGGCGGTATGGAGTGCCGGGTCTCCTTCGAAATGGCGGTGATGGCCGCGATCAATCCTGACGAACTGGCCCAGACCCTCAGGCCGCAGCCGCTGGTCGCGCTCGGCGCGGTATCTGGCGCGCAGGGCTATCGGGTCGATGCCGAGCTCCTGCTCAAGGAGTTTCAGCTTGGTCATGCAAACATCAGGTCCAGCGCTTCCAGAACGAAAACCTCGACATCGGCCGCGAAGTTTCCGGGCCTGAGCGGCGCAAGGTGCGCCAGCGCGATGCGACCATGGGCGAGCGAGATGATCAGCAGCGCCGCGTTGAAGGCATCGCCGGCCGGCACTTTTCCGCCGGCGGCGGCTATCGCCTCGATTGTTTCCCTAATCGGACGGAAGGCAGGGCGAAGTGGACCGTCGAGATCGGTCTCGGGAACGGGAGCCAGCGCGAACAGCAACTGGTAACGCGAAGGCCGCTCCATGGCATACCGGACATAGGCGCTCATCATCGTTTTCAGCGAATCAAGCGGCGTGCCGCCCGCAGCGCTGGTCGTTGCCGTGACCAGATGTTCGCCCATCTGCGCCCAACAGGTCCGCACGATTTCCGCCATCATCGCCCTGACATCGGCAAAATGCCGGTAGACCGACGGAGCGGCGACGCCGGCTTCCTTCGCGACCATCCGCAAGCTCAACTGCGAATCGGGACTGCGATCGAGGATGCGCATGGCAGCATCGATCAACTCGTCCTTGAGCCGGGCTCCTTCGCCCCGCTGGTTGCGTTGACGTTTCTCGATTGCCCCGATTGAATGCATTCTTGTAATTTCCGTTCCGTTCGGTCGCTGAGTGCAATTCGCCTTGATGATCGGCGGCAAACGGGGCACTCGCCCGCTTGCTTCAAATCCGATCCCACATTAGAATTACGCATGTTATCTTAAAAGTGCATTTTTGGGAAACGCAGAGGAAAACATGGCCATGACCCCCACCCGCAGTCTCGATTCCGTGCCCTTCCGGATCACCGACCCCGAGATGATCCCGGCCGAACGCTATTACGACCCTGGCTTTTTCGAGTTGGAAAAGCAGCACTTGTGGCCGCATGTCTGGCAGATGGCCTGCCGGCTCGAGGAAATCCCCGAGGTGGGCGACTACACCGTCTACACCATCCTCGAACACTCGGTAATCCTGATCCGCACCAAGGACGGGGTGAAAGCTTTCAAGAACGCCTGCCGTCATCGCGGGCTGCGGCTGGCCAGCGGGCCAGGGCATTGCGGCGAGCATGGCTTCGTCTGCCCGTTCCACGGCTGGCGCTGGAATGGCGAGGGCGAGAACACTTTCGTCTTCGGTCGCCACTTCTTCGACGAAAAGGTGCTGGATCGCGCCGAGATCGACCTGGTTCCGGTGCGGATCGACTTCTGGGCGGGCTGCGCCTTCATCAATTTCGACGACAATGCTCCGGGGCTGCGAGAAAGCCTCGGCCCGGTCGCCGACCGGATCGATGCGCGCCACGGCGACAAGCTCAAGATGGACTGGTGGTGCGGCACCGTGCTGCCGACCAACTGGAAGCTCGCCATGGAGGCCTTCCAGGAAGGTTTCCACACCCCCAAGACCCATCCCCAGCTGCAGAATGCGGCCCCCAACGGCAATGCCCAGTTCGGCGCCGACGCGGAAGGCATTCCGATCAACGACGGGCTCAATGCGCGCGAGACAGTCAACCAGTTCGTCGATTACTATGCCAAGCTCAGCGAGGGCATGGACGGCATGGTCCACAAGACCGAAGTCGCCGTGCTCGAAAAGCTGCGCGACATGGAAGTGCCCGAAGACCCGGACGCCGCCACCATGGTGTTCCACGGCAAGGCCTATGAAGAGGTCGAAAAGGACGCCCGCGCCCGCGGCGCCGATATCTTCGAATTCGCGCAAGGTCGCGCAGGAGCATCCGTTCCACGCCGTGGAATTCATGTTCCCGCATTATTTCCTGCTGCCGATGATGGGGGCGATGTCGAGCTACCGCATCCGCCCGCTGACGCCGGAGACCTGCTTCTTCGAAATCTGGTCGCTGGTGATCCGGCCCGAAGGCGAGGAATATCCGACGCCGCTGGAACCGACGATCATTCCTTACAATTCGGACAAATTCCCCGAAATCCCGCGCCAGGACTATTCCAACCTGCCGATCCAGCAGCTCGGCCTGCACGATCTGCAATTCATGCGGCTGGCGAGCCAGCACGAAGGCATGATCAGCAACTACCAGCGGCTGGTCGATGGCTATCTGGCCGGGCTCGATCCCGAAATGCTCGCCAAGGCCTCGCAGGTGGTCAACAGCGGCTTTGCCTCGCCGATCCTCGATATCGGGTTTTGAGCATGCCCTCGCCTGCGGCTCGGGCGGATCGGCATCTGGTCGGCGGAACTGCGCCATGGCGATCCGGCGAAGTCAGCGAAGCGGCGGCCGAACTCGACGAACTCGGCTTCGGAGCCTTGTGGATTCCGGGTGAGGCAAGCGGCGATCTGCTGGGTCATGTCGACCTTCTGCTGAAGGCGACCGAGCGTGCGACCATTGCCACCGGCATTCTCAACATCTGGATGCACGATGCCAAGGACGTTGGCGCATGGTGGCGCGCCCTGCCGGCCGAACACAGCGAGCGCTTCCTGCTGGGCCTTGGCGTGAGCCACGGCGCGGTCATCGGAGAGGCTTACGCCAAGCCGCTGAGCGCGATGAAAGACTATCTGGCGCAGCTTTCCAGTCTGGGCATTCCGGCGGACCGCATGTGCCTTGCCGCGCTCGGACCCAGGATGCTTGAGCTGTCGCGCGACAAGACCGCCGGCGCGCATCCCTATCTGATAACGCCCGAACACACCGCCGACGCGCGCGAGATCCTGGGCCAGGGCCCATTGCTTGCGCCGATGCAATTCGTCGTGCTCGAAGCGGACGCAGCCCGCGCGCGCGATCTCGCCAGGCCCTTCGCCAAAGGCTATGGCCAGCTCGCCAACTATGCCAACAGCTGGCGGCGGCTGGGCTTCACCGATGACGACATCGCCAAGTGCAGCGACAGCCTGATCGACGCCCTGTTTGCCTGGGGGGATGCGAGCCGCATCGCCCACCGCGTGCAAGCCCATTTCGCCGCCGGTGCCGATCATGTCTGCCTGCAAGTAGTGCCACCCGTCCGCAACAGCATTGGCGCGACAATGCCGATCTGGCGGTCGTTGGCAGAAGCCTTGTTGTAGCCGCTGCGTCGCATGGCGATGGTCAATCTCACCCGCGAAGTGAACTGCGACACGGAACTGGGCGGGGTCAAACTGAAGCAGGGTGACCTCATCGTCGCGCCGACTGCGCTGTGCAATTTCCCCGACGACGGCGGCGATTGGCTGGCAGTCGACTTCGACCGGCCGAGAATTGTTTTCACGCCACTTTTGGCGCCGGCCCGCATTATTGCATGGGTTCCAGCCTGGCGCGGGCGGAAGTCCGCATCTTCCTGGAAGAATGGCTTACACGCATTCCCGATTTCGCCATAGCCGAAGGGGCAGTGCTGGAAGTCAAGGTCGGTGCCGCCGCGATGATGCCCACCCTGCCGCTGGTCTGGGCGCCTCGGCAGAACAACGAAACCGGGGAAAGCCGCACATGACCTTGCATACCGACCCGCTCGCCTATGCCGGTAAGCATTGCCTCGTAACCGGCTGCCGTTCGGGCATCGGCCGCGCCACGGCGAAGCTGCTGATCGAGGCCGGCGCAAGCGTGCACGGGCTCGACTGGCGGGAGTGCGATTTGCCTCCGGCGAAATACACCCAGGTCGACCTGCGCGATCGATCATCGATCGACCGCGCTGTTGGGGACATCGGCGGCCCGGTTGACGCACTGTTCAATTGCGCAGGCATGGCCCCGATGCACCCTTGGCGCGATGTCATGAAAGCCAATTTCATCGGCATGCGGCATCTGACCCAGGCAGTGCTGGAACTGATGCCGGCTGGAAGCGCGATCGTCTGCATTGGCTCCAATGGCGGAGCGGCCTGGCGCCAGCATATTCCGGAACTGCTCGAATTCGTCGCCACGCCATCGTTCGACGCGGCGGTGCTCTGGTGCGAACAGCATGATGCCCCGCAAGCGAATGCCTATGGCTATTCCAAGGAAGCCATCGCGGTCTGGACGATGCACGAATCGGCGACAACGATTGCGAGGGGCGTGCGGCTGAACTGTACCAGCCCAGGCACAGTGCAGACGCCGATGCTCGACGAGATCGAAGAGGTTGTGGCCAGCGAAAAGATCGATGTCGTGTCGCAGCCGATCGGCAGGCGTTCGACACCGGACGAACAAGCGTGGGTGCTGCTCATGCTGAACAGCCCGCGCGCGTCCTACATCAACGGGGTTGAACTTCCCGTCGATGGCGGCTTCATCGCATCGCGCACAGTGGCGGCAGACTGAACAGGAAAGGAGGCCTTCCATGCCCGTTGCAGCGCAGAGCATCGAAGTGGCGCCCCGGCTGGCTGCTGCGCGCGCCGCCGATGGCGAAGAGCTCACCTGGCTACCGGCCTGGAAAATTCGCGAGCTGATCGCCGCGCGCGAGGTATCGCCCCTTGAGGTTACCGATCATTTTCTCGACCGGATCGAAGAACTCGATCCGCATTATCATGCGTTCCGCATGGTCGACGCCACAGGTGCCAGGGAACAGGCGCGCAAGGCCGAGCGCGCCGTGCTGTCGGGCCAGCCGCTTGGCCCGCTTCATGGCATTCCGATAGCGGTCAAGGAGCATGTCGCGGTCAAGGGCATGGCCTGGTGGGATTCGTGGACGGCGCAATCGCTTGTCGCCCCGCGCGACAGCATCGAGGCCGAGCGGCTGCGGGCATCGGGCGCGATCATCCTCGGTACGACCGTCGCAGGCCTGACCACGCGCGAATTTGGTGATTCCGACCTTCAGCCGCAAAATCCCTGGGACAGAGGGCGTGTCTGCGGCGATTCCAGCAGCGGCTGTCAACCGGCGTGGGATCTTGACCCCGGATCGGCGTTCAACATTGACCCCGCACATAGCGCGTAATTTCGGGTTGTCGCGGTAGTCCATAGGAGGGACCCGCGGACGACGCCGCGCGCCGTCAGGAGCGCTGGCGGCGGCGTCCGTGGGAGGTGCCTGTGGACCCACCGGGTCAACCCGGGGGATGGGGGTCTGGGGGAAGGGGTTTTGGCTGTGCCGGTCTTCGACTTAGGCGGCTTCGCGGCTCTTGAACCGCCAGCTCTCGTTGCCGGTCTCGACGATGTCGCAGTGATGGGTCAGGCGGTCGAGCAGCGCGGTGGTCATCTTGGCGTCGCCGAACACCTGCGGCCATTCGCCGAACGCGAGGTTGGTGGTGACGATCACCGAGGTCTGCTCGTAGAGCCGACTGATCAGGTGGAACAGCAACTGGCCGCCGGACTGGGCGAACGGCAGATAGCCGAGCTCGTCGAGGATCACGAGGTCGAGCCGCGAGAGCTGGTCGGCGATGCGGCCAGGCTTGCCGGCACGGGCTTCGGCCTCGAGCCGGTTGACCAAGTCGACGGTGTTGTAGAACCGGACCCTGGCGCCGGTGCGCACGCAAGCCCGGCCGATGGCGATCGCCAGGTGGGTCTTGCCGGTCCCGGTGCCGCCGACCAGCACGGCATTGCGCTCGATGGCGAGGAAGCTGCCGGTGGCGAGATCGCGGACCAGCTGCTCGTTGATTGGCGTGGCGGTAAAGTCGAAGTCGGCGATCTCCTTGGCCAGCGGCAGCTTGGCGATGGTCATCTGGTACTTGATCGACCGCGCCTGCTTCTCGTCGATCTCGGCCTTCAGCAGATCGCCGACCACGCGCTGCGCCGAGTGCTGGCGCTTCACCGCATCGGTGATCACCTCGTCATAGGCATGGCGCATGCCGGCAAGCTTCAGCGCTCCCATCATGGCCAGTATCTCGTGGCGTTCCATAGAACCTCCTCAGGCTGTCGTAGCGGGCGCAGTCGGCGACCGGCTCGTGGGCAAGCCGGAGCGCCTCGGGTGTGACGATATTGAGCGGCGCCGGTGGCTGGCGCTGGCGGGTCAGGATGTTGAGCACGATGTCGCGGCTGACAGTCCCGCCGGCCAGCGCCTCGGCACAGGCCGCCTCGACTGCCTCAACCCCGTCGGTCACGACCGCAGAGAGGATCCCCACCATCTGCCGGTCACCATCGCCATGGTGGCCGAGGCGGCGGCGCACCCGCTCGATCGCAGGCGGCAGCGCCCAGTCCTTGAACGGTGCGCCGTTGCGCAGCGCTCCGGGCTTCCTCGCCAACACCGGCAGGTAGTGCCAGGGGTCGTAGATCGTCTGATCCCGGCCGAACCGGCGCACATGTTCCGCGACGATCTCGCCGTCCTGGCGGATGACGATGCGGTCGGCGTAGGCGTGGATATCGACCGGCCGGCCGGCCGCCTTCGCGTGGACCGAGTATTTGTTGTAATCGAACCGCACCAGCAGCGTCTTGGAGACCGAAGCCGGCAGGGCATGGAAGCCGTCGAAGCGCCCGCGATAGGCGATCAGCGCTGGCCGGTCGGTCTCCTCGAACATCTCCCAGATCGTCCGATCCTTGCGTTCGGGATGCGCCGCCCGCCGGGCGTGGCTGACGCAGCGATCCTCCAGCCAGGCGTTGAGCTCGGCAAAGCTCTTGAACCGCAGCCGCGGCGTGAAGAAGCGCTCGCGCACCAGGCCGACCTGGTTCTCGACCTGCCCCTTCTCCCAGCCTGACGCCGGCGTGCAGGCGACCGGCTCGACCAGATAATGGCCGCACATCTGCTGGAAGCGCCGGTTGTACTGCCGCTCGCGACCCACGAAGATCGCATCGACCGCGGTCTTCATGTTGTCGTAGATTCCGCGCTGGCAGGCCCCGCCGAAGAACGCGAAGGCCCGGTCGTGCGCGTCGAACACCATCTCCTGGCTCTCGCGCGGGTAGGCGCGGACGTAGAACATCCGGCTATGGCAAAGGCGCATGTGCGCGACCTTTGCCGTCGTCACCACGCCGTCAATGAGGACGATCTCGTGGCTCCAATCGAACTGGTAAGCCTCGCCCGGATCGAAGCTCAGCGGAACATAGGCGGCGGCTGCCATCGCCGACCGGTCGCGCTGCCAGCCCCGCGCATATCGCCGCACGGCATCATAGCCGCCGCGATAGCCCAACCCCTGCAGCTCCTCGAAGATCCGCACCAGCGTCAGTCGCTCGCGTCGCGACTTGCGCTCGTTCGTCTCCAGCAACCGGTCCAGGTCCGCCGCCCACGGCCCCAGCTTCGGCAGCGGCTGAACCGAACGCTCGTAGGAAAACGCCGTCTCGCCCGAGCGTAGCACCTTGCGCACCGTGTTGCGCGACACGCCAAGGTCCCGCACGATCTCCTTGATCGACTTGCCCTTGACGAAAAACTCGCGCCGGATCCGCGCCACCGTCTCCACAACCAGCATCCCCCGCGGCCTCCGGCAAAACCGGAAGCGTGAACCGTCATCGTTCAGGGGGTCAATTTTACAGGCCGATCAGCCCCGAACGGGGTCAATATTGCAGGCCGATTCACAATCCCTGCCAATACGCCTGGCGCCCTCCCCTCGGCAAGCCGCGCGACCGCTTCCTGACCGACGACGAGATCAAGCTGTTCTGGCAGGCCTGCGACAAGATGGGCTGGCCGTTCGGGCCTGGATTCAAGCTGCTTCTCGTAACCGGCCAGCGGCGCAGCGAGGTGTTCGGTGTCTCGCGGAGCGAGATCAAGGACGGGATCTGGACGATACCAGCAGCCCGAGCAAAGAACGGGATTGCGCATATCGTACCCCTCCCCCAGTTGGCGATCGATATCATCGATGCCCTTCCCAAGATTGAAGGTTCGGACAAGCTGTTCGCGGTACCTGACAATCCTGAGGCCGTTTCGAGCGGCTTCAGCAAGGGACACCCTCGCCTCCTACGCTTGATGAGCGAGCTTCGGGATGGCGAGCCGGTAGAGCATTTTGTGTTGCACGACCTGCGCCGGACTGCGGCAACGGGAATGCAGCGGCTAGGCGTCCCGATGCCAGTGACCGAGGCCGTCCTCAATCACATCAGCGGATCGCGTGGCGGCATTGCAGGTGTCTACCAACGGCATGACTACTTCGAGGAGAAGAAGGAGGCGCTATGGAAATGGTCTGAACTGCTCAAGAGTTTGGTTTTCGCTTGAGGAGCAGGTGTCTGATCAGATTCAAAGCTAGGTATTTGAAAGATCGAGCGCGGAGGTCAACGAAACATCCAAGATGGGTGAACGTACACTGCGGCGATTGCTGATCATCGGCAGCAGTTCGGTAGTCCTGCATGCAAGCAGGCGCGGGGCGCCCGAAGGATCATGGCTCGCTGGGATGCTCGCGCGCAAGCCGCGCATGTTGGTGACAGTCGCACAGGCCAACAAGACGGCGCGTATAGTTTGGGCACTGCTCATGAAGAACGAGGATTACAGAGCTCCGATGGCAGCGGCGGCGTAAGCCGGACGGCCATCAGAGGTCGTCGGAGGACGACAAGCGGTCGAAGGAGGGTATGGCACAACAGTCGGCAAGACGGCGTCGGAAAACCAGGAAATGTTCTCGTGCCTTGAGCACGCTCGTCTGATCTGGATCTGATCCGCGAACTCCCATACTGGCCCGCAGCATTCCAAACTGCATCACGAGGCCGAACAGATGGCAGCATCCGACCAACGTGCAATCATCCCCGAATTACCGCTTGCGTTCGCAGGGGCGTCCACAGAAGAACATTTGGCGCAGATCGCGGCGTAAATTAGCGGAGTGTCGGCCTCGTCTGGGGGTTGATGTTAATCGGCGAGCTTGCGGTGCTGCAAGCGCCGATGTTCGATGGTCTGTCCTTGATCCTTTCACGCTGTTTGATGATGGCTGGGGCCCTGCCGAAGTAGGCGTCGGCGGGTGTCACGTTGCTCAGGCTCTCGTGGTACCGCTGGTGGTTGTAGTGCTCGACGAAGGCCTCGATGTGGGCCTCAAGGTCGCCGGGTAGGAAGTAGTTTTCCAGCAGGATGCGGTTCTTGAGGGTCTGGTGCCAGCGCTCGATCTTGCCCTGGGTCTGGGGATGGAACGGGGCGCCACGCACATGGCTCATGCGCTGGGCTTCGATATATTCAGCCAGTTCGCCCGCGATGTAGCTCGGGCCGTTGTCGCTAAGCAGCCTGGGTTTGTGGCGCACATGGGCCTGATCACAACCTGAGGCCGCGAGCGCCATGTCCAGCGTGTCGGTGACGTCCTCGGCCCGCATCGTGCTGCATAGCTTCCAGGCGATGATGTAGCGCGAGTAGTCGTCGAGCACGGTCGACAGATACATCCAGCCCCAGCCGATGATCTTGAAGTAGGTGAAGTCGGTCTGCCACATCTCGTTCGGTCGGGTGGTCTTGGTGTGGAACTGATCGGCAGCTTTGATCACGACGTAGGCCGGACTGGTGATCAGATCATGGGCCTCAACAGACGGTAAACCGTGGCTTCCGACACGAAGTAGCGCTTCTCGTCGGTGAAGCGCACCACCAGTTCGCGCGGCGACAGCTCGCTGTAATCCAGCGCCATCTCGACGATCTGGTCTTGGATGTCGTCGCCGATGCGGTTCCACACCCGGCTCGGCGCCGACGGTTGATCCTCCAGCGCCTCCGGTCCGCCTTCCAAGAAGCGATCATACCAGCGGTAGAAGGTCCGACGGGCGATGCCGAGCTTGTCCAGCGTCCGCTTGGCGGGCAGGTGCGACTGCTCGACGATCCGGATGATCTCGAGCTTCTCCGATGCTGGATACCTCATTCGTCGTCGCCCCATCCGCGATCATGCTTTTTTCAGCAACCGGTTTTCCAGCGTCAGATCCGCGACGCATTCCTTCAGGGCACTGGCCTCGCGGCGCAGATCCTGTCAGGCTAACGGCGAGATATGGGGCTTCGCCCAAACTTACTCGTTATGCAGCTTCTTGAGGCGGCGATAGATTGCAAGGGTTCTCTCAGGCGTCCGTGGCCGGGCTTCCTGCAACGGCACAATCGCGCTGAGGGCGCCGTTCATCATCGCCTTCAGGGCCTCCTTTGCAATCTGGTTGTCGGGCCGAGGACCAAATTCATAGACCGCGCTGTTCATCATTGCGGCCAACACAAAGCCGGCGGCTTCGGCGAGTGGCTGGTCCACGCCCTGCTGCATCAGCAGGTCCTCGAAAGTTCCCAGCGTGATCTTGCGCAGCTGGCGATATGCATTGTTGAGGCGCTCGCTCGATGAATAGCCATTGGTGATCCCCCAGGGCGAGAGCCTGCCGTCGGTGTGAAATTCGAATTCGGCATCGACAGCCAGGGACAAATACTCACCCAGCGTCGCGGCATCCCGGGCGGCGGTATCGACGGCTTCCACGGCGGCTTTAAAATAGTCGTCCAGCAGGGCGGCGGCGACCGATTCGCTGTTGTCCCAGTGTTCGTAGACGACCGGCTTCGAAACGCCTGCGGCCTCCGCCAGCGCCTCCATCGTCAGCCCCCCGATCCCGCCTTCGGCAACGATTTTGCTTGCAGTAGCCAGCAACTGGTCGCGGCGTTCGGCGCGCGGCATGGCCTTGGCCCGCTTCCTGGCTCCGCTTTCGTTGGTTGGCTCGCTTGGGGATGACATGTCGGCCTTGGGCATGCTGGCTCCCATAACAAAACCATCCGGATGCGCAAACTTGCCCGTCCGGCAGGAACTCGCTTGACACCAAACCTACGCAAACGTAGATTGATGGCAAGGCCGAGTGCCGAGAATGCTGGGATGCGTTGCGGCCAGCATCGCATCAAAGCCATGGGGAGAGTTCGCAGACATGAACGCGCCGCATCCAAAGCTGTCAGGTTTTGCCGACACGCCAGTAACGCTTTCCACTGAGCCCTATATTTCGGAGAGCTATGCCCGCGAGGAAAAGGACAAGCTGTGGAACAAGGTGTGGCAAGTCGCCTGCCGCGAGGAAGAGATTCCCGAAGTCGGGGATTTCTATACCTATGACATTCTCGACCAGTCAGTCATCGTCATGCATTCGGGCGAAGACGAGATCACCGCGCACCACAACACCTGCCGCCATCGCGGGCGCCGCCTGACCGATGGCTGCGGCCATCTGCGCAAGATCAGCTGCCCCTATCATGGCTGGGAATGGAACCTAAAAGGCGACAATACCAATGTCCTGCATCCCGAGCACTGGGACGGCGCGCTGACACAGGAGATGACCCAACTCCGCGGCGTCAAAGTGGCGCGATGGGCGGGCTACGTCTTCATCAACTTCGATCCTGATTGCGGGCCGCTGGAGGAATTCCTGGGCGAAGTGCCCTATTGGCTCGGCGTGTTCGAAATGGAGAAGATGCGCTACAAGTGGCGCCAGTGGCTGCGCATGCCGTGCAACTGGAAAAACGTCACCGAAGCCTTCATCGAAGCCTATCACGCGCCGATCACCCATCCGCAAACCGCCACGCTGGGCGGCGGCTATGTAGAGAGCACCAGCGAAGGGCTGCACGGGCGGCTGTTCACTGTGGGCGCCACCGGCGGCGGAATCGGCACGACGGTCGGCAAGGTGGCGGATCTCGACGTGCGGACGCTGCCCTACCTGGCGCTGAAGCAGCAGCTCGACACGGTGTGGAGCAATTCGACCCAGACCTTCGTCGATGCCGCCGCGACCCTGCCCGATATTCTACCCGAAACAGCAACAGCGGCCGAAGTCAGCCAGAAGCTGTTCGAAGTGGCGCACGAGATGGACGCCGATCGCGGGGTGGAATGGCCCGCGGTCGATCCGCTGCACATGGTCAATGTCGGGATCAACTGGCATGTGTTTCCCAACACCATCCTGCTGCCCAACGTGACGTTCTGCCTCGGCTTCCGCCTGCGTCCCGATGGCTACGACCCCGACAGCTGCATCATGGAGGTCTTCGCGCTGGAGCGTTATCCCGAAGGCCAGGAGCCGGAGACCGAATGGGAACACAAGCCCAACATCCATGACGATAGCTGGCCGCTGCTGATCAAGCAGGACTTCTCCAACCTCGAAGCGCAGCAGAAGGGCATGCATTCGGATTCGCACACCGGCATGCTGCTCAATCCGCGCCAGGAAGCCTGCGTCATCAACTTCCACCGCAATCTCGCCACCTACATGGGCCGCTGCGCGCCGGTGGCCCTGTGAGCGGGACGGCCCCCGCGAGCAGCGCCCTGTTCCGGCTCGACGGCGATGTGGCGATCGTAACCGGAGCGGGGGCGGGACTGGGTCATGCCATCGCCGTGCTGCTGGCCGATGCCGGTGCGCTCGTGGTTGCGGCCGATATGGATGCCGAACAGGCGGAGCGCACCGCCGGCATCATTGCCGGGAACGGCAACACGGCGCTGGCGATCACGGCCGATGTTTCCGATCCGGCCTCGGTCACCGCGATGATTTCGGCGGCCGTGGCGCAGTTCGGCAAGCTCGATATCCTGGTCAACAATGCCGGGATATATCCGCCGGTGCCGCGCCTGCCTGAAATCGACTGGCCGGCCTATGAGAAGACTTTCGCGGTCAATGTCTTCGGCATGCTCCGCTGCAGCAGCGAAGCGGCCAGGCAGATGAAGCCGGGCGGGCGGATCATCAACATCTCGTCGATGGAATCGATCCGGCCAAGCGGGCCCGGCTCGTCGCACTACAACATCACCAAGGCCGCCGCCAACGGCGCCACTCGCGCCTCGGCGGTGGATCTGGCCAATCTCGGCATTCGCGTCAACGCGGTGCTGCCCGGCCTGATCAGGACGGAAGGCACCGCGCGCATCCCGCAAGCGACGATGGATAGGGTTGCCGCCCACGCCCCCAGCGGTCGGGTCGGCGAACCGCAAGACATCGCCGCCGCCGTCCTGTTCCTCGCGAGCTCGGCCTCGTCCTATGTCAACGGGCATTGCCTCGTTGTCGACGGGGGCACGACGATAAAGGGGTAATGCCGCCCACGGGTAATGATTGAATAATTGCCGATCCATTGCAAAATCTCGCTGCAGGAATTATGCATTTCAACAGGCGCATTAATTATGCCATTCAGAGGAGGGCCAATTCATGAACTCGACAACATTCCGCAACGCCTTGCTGGCCTGCACGGCCTTGGCCGCAGTCAGCCTCACGCCGTCTCAGGCCTTCGCGCAAGACGCCGAGAGCGATAGCGGCGGCCTCGAGGAAATCGTTGTCACTGCGCAGAAGCGCGAGCAAAACCTGCAGGATGTCCCGATTGCGGTGACCGCGATCAGTGAGGATTCACTGGCAACCAACCGCGTCGTCAGCGTTTCGGACCTCTCCGGCTTGGCGCCGGGCGTGATCGTCCGCACGGCGGCCGGCGGTTCGCAATTGCCCTCATTCTCCATCCGCGGAGCGATCAGCTATGGCGTGGTGCCCGGTTCGGACAAACAGGTCTCGATCTATGTCGACGGGGTTTACTTGGCCTATGCGCGCGGCGCGATTTTCGATCTTCCCGATATCCAGCGGATCGAAATGCTGCGCGGCCCGCAGGGGACGCTGTTCGGTCGTAACGCCACGGCAGGCGCAGTCAGCATCACGACCCGCGATCCGACCGGCGAGTTCGGTGTCAAGGCGTCGGTGAGCGCTGGCAACTACGATCACCATCGGGAACGGATAAGCATCGACTTGCCGCAAATGGGCCCGTTCAGCGGCTATGTTTCCTATGTCCACAACTACAAGCGTGGCGACATCCGCAATGCCGGTGCCGGGCAGGTCTGGGACCGCACAGGAGCGGGGCTGGGCATTGCCACTTCACCGGAATGGCTCGGTACCAAGAAGTCCGATTCGTTCTTTGGCGCCTTGAAGTTTGATGGCGGCGACAATTTCACGGCCGTCTACAAATTCGATTACAGCACCGAAAAGGGGACGCCGGAGGGTACCGGTTTTGTCGGACTCAACGCGGCGGCTCCCGGCATCGGTGCGCTTGCCGGTCCGCTTTTCAATGCGCTGCTCACCACGCAGTCGTTCCCGGTCTATACTTACGCGGATGGCAAGCGGCCGGACGTGGTCAACAACAGCTGGGCCATCCCGACCCGGCAGAAGAATTATGGCCACAGCCTGACCGCGACGCTGAGGCTCAACGACGACCTGACGGTGAAGAACATCTTTGCCTATCGCTTCTCGCGCATCTTCGCGACGTCGCCGATCGATGGCTTCAGCGGTCTGCCGTTCACGCAGCAGGCATTGATACCTTATGCAACCTTTGTTGCCTTCAGCACACTTCCGCCCGCCAATGCAGTGGCCGCAATTCCCACAATTGCCCAACAATTGGCGCCACTGGTCGGCCAGCCTTTTGTCGGCATCGCCACTTCGCCCTATTCCCAAAGCAAGCAGTGGAGCGACGAGCTTCAGCTCAACTACAATTCCGAGCGACTGACGCTTACGGCTGGCGCGATCTGGTTCCATTCGGATGAACAGTCGGGTGTCCCTGGCATGGCAGGCAACACCTCGTTCACGGCCGTTTCCGGCGGCAAGGTCGGCGGGGCGCAGGCCGTCAATTACAATCTGGCGACATCGCTTGCGGCCTACGCCCAGGCTGAAGTTCACATCACCCCGCAGCTCGACATCATCGGCGGCATCCGTGTAACCAATGACAAGAAGTCGGGCTCGCTGGTTTATGGCAACACCGGCGCCCTCACCACGGTTCCGTTTACCTATAATCGGACCAAGCCGAACTACCTGATCGGCGTGAACTACAAGCCGAACAACGATACGTTACTCTACGCAAAGTTCTCCACGGCGTTCGTGTCGGGTGGGTCCGTCACCGGTCAGGTGTTCGAGCCCGAGGAAGCGACATCCTGGGAAGCAGGTATCAAGGCCGATCTGTTCGACCGGAAACTGCGCGCCAACCTGGCGCTCTATCATGTCACCTACAAGAACTTCCAGACGGCACAGGGTGGCAACAACTTCCCCTCGCTGTTTCCAAGCCCGCCATTTCCGCCAGGTTTCAGCAATGTGGTTGGCCTGATTATCGTGCCGCAAGGCGGGCCGGTGAAGGCGAAGGGCTTCGAGCTTGAAGTGACTGCCGCGCCAATGCGCGGCCTGACATTTGGCGGCAGCCTCGCTTACATGGACACAAAGTTTTACGATGTGAATCCGGTGCTGATCAATCAGGCAGGCGGCCACTATCAGCCTGCGCTGCGTGCGCCGTGGACCGGAGGCCTGTGGGGCCAATATGAAACCCAGCCCCTGTTCGGCGATGCCACCTTGATGCTGCGCATGGATGGGCAATGGCATTCGCTCTACTGGCAGTCACAGAACCGGGTGGAGCTGGTTCCGACCTTCAAGGGTATCGATACCGTCCCCGCCAGTTGGAATGTGAATGCCCGCATCGCATTGCGGAACATCGAATTCGGCGGGGTCAAGGCCGAACTGGCGGGCTGGGTCAGGAACCTGACCCAGAACCGTGAGGCAACATTTGCCTTGCAGACGCTGAGATTCCTCGGTTCGGCCAATTATGTACCTGCCCGAACCTTCGGCGCGGATCTGACTATTGAATTCTAACGCTAGGATCGCTGCAATTTTTTGTGCCCGGACCCCTGCGTCCGGGCGCAATTGCATAGCGAACCTGCCGCTTGCAATGACTAAGGGTCCATTATCGCCAGCGCTTCCAACTGCTCGACGAAATGAGCGCTGGATGTGCTGGTGATATGCAGGTCGGCCTTGGTGCCGCCCACGGCAAAGACCTGGCGCAGGTGCGCGGCGCAAGCTTCGGGATCGCCGATCGGATCGAGCAGGCCGGGCGGGCGCAGGGTCACTTCGAGCGGGCTGGTGCGCTCCTGCCAGGCTGGCGTTTCGCGCGCCTTGGCGAGGAATGCGGACATCGCGTCATAGTCCAGTCCAAAGGGCATCCAGCCCTCGGCCAGTTCCACCGCGCGGCGCAATGAGCGGGCGCTGCGCCCGCCGATCCACAGCGGCATGTGCTGCTGCACGGCGCAGGGGTCTATGATTAGACTGGAATAGTCATAATAGGTCCCGTGGTATGCGGGCTCGCGCTGGCCCAGCGATGCACGCAGCGCGCGCAGGGCATCGTCGCCCCTTGCCCCGCGCTCGGTGAATTCCGCGCCGCCAAGCCCCAGCACGTCGAACTCCTCCTTCAGCGATCCGACCCCCACGCCCAGCACCAGCCGCCCGCCGCTGATGACATCGAGCGTGCCATAGCGCTTCGCGATCTCCAGCGGGTGGTGATAGCCAAGCACGAGCACGGCAGTGAGGAAGCGGATATTGCTGGTCACGGCCGAAAAATAGCCGAATGTCGCCAGCGGATCGTAATAGCGCGCGCCGCGCCGGGGGGCTTCGGCGGCGGGAATGCCAACATGTTCGGCGCACTGCAGGTGGCTGTAGCCAAGCCGGTCTGCCGCCCGCACCATCGCCGCGAAATCCTCTATGCCCGCGTCCACTTCCCACGGACAATGGGTGCCGCCGGTCAGCGTCAGGCCGGGAACGGCAAGGCCGATACGCGCGGGAAGGGAAGTCACGCGGCGGGGCCTTCGTTCAGCCGGGCCAGCATGGCCGGGCCCTCGGGGCGGCCGTCGAGCATGTAGTTCTGGCGGTGGACGATCTGCCAAGCGCCATCGGCCTGCCGCGCCAGCTCGATGCGCGAGGCGCTGAGGCGGCCGATAAAGAAGCCCTGATCGCCGTGGCGGGCGAACATGGTGTGGCAGGTGGCAATGGCGCGGTCGCCGTCGATGACAATGTAGGGCGAGGTTGCAATTGCGCGCAGACGCCATGGACCAGTTCGAGATGCGACGGGCGCCGGGTGATCGCCTCGACCGCCGGACGGCCTGCGAATGTGTCAACATCGGCCACGGCATAGATCCCGTCTTCGGTGTAGAAGGCCCCGACGGCGGGCGCATTGCAGCCGTCCATGGCATAGCCATAGCCCGACACGGTCTGGCGGATCGCCTCGCGGTCTTCCATTTCCTGCAGCCGCTGTTCGATGGTCTTTGCTGTCATCTCGTGGTTCTCCCTCGGGTCCCGCAAGGCAATGGCCCTATCTCGCGCCGAAGTCTTCGACAATTGCCTCGCAGTCGGCCAGCCAGCAATGGACCTGATCGAACCAGCGCGCTTCGTCTTCCTTAATCTCCTGGACATTGGCCGCCGCGATGCGGTTCATCTCGTCCCAGGCGGCTTCATCGGGCAGCACGAATTCGGAAATGGCGTCGAAGCCCATCTCCTCCACCCCGTCGTATTGCGCCGATTTGAAGTTGCGGCCTGGCAGCAGGTAATTGCGGGTATAGGACAACCACAGGTGGCCGAACAGGCGCACGGCGATGCGCGAATGGCTGTTTTCATAGCCGTCGCGGAATTGCTCCGGGGTGAGCCCGGCCTTGCGGCGCACGAGAACCATCTTCTTGACTGCCATGGGTGTTCCTCCTGATTTAAAACAATAATGGAAAGGCTCAGGGCCAGCTCTCGCCGAACAAATCGGCCTTCAGCATCTGGCCGGTCAGGCCTTGCGCGGTTTGCTGCGCGAGGTGGACGATGTGCCCGCCCATGCTCGCTTCATCCGCCAGCTTCGACTTGCCGGTCCTGAGATATTCATCCTTCATCTCGTGCGGCACCGCGCGCCAGGCCGCGGTCATGACCGATCCCGGATCGAGTATATTGACCGCAATGTTGTATTGGCGAAACTCCTCGGCGAAAAACATCGTCATGCGGTTGAGCGCCGCCTTGCTGACGGCATAGCCCATCATGCCATAGTGATCGGCCGAGCCGAAGGTCGAACCGCTGCCGGCCGACGAGGTGACATTGACGATGCTGCCCGCGCCTTGCGGGATCATGAAAGGGGCAAGCCGGGCGATCATGAAATAGGGGCCCGTAACATTGACCCGCATATAGAGGTCCCAGTCCTCACTGGTCATTTTCAGGGCATCAAAATTGGGATTGGTATGCGCACCCGGATAGGTCGCGGCGTTATTGATGATCACGTCGATGCGGCCGTGGTTGCCGATGATCTCTTTCGCCAGCCGGTCGATCTGGGCCTCGTCGCCGACGTCGCAGATCATGCCCTCGACGGGCAAGCCCTCGGCGCGCGCTAGCGCGACGGTTTGCGCCAGCGAGCCTTCCGCCGGCACATCACCCGGTGTCATGGCGCCCATCGAGCGGGACGAAGCGATTACATGCGCGCCCGCCCTAGCCAGCGCGAAAGCATAGGCCCGGCCGATCCCCTGCGCCGCACCAGTGACAACGGCTACCTTGCCTGCCAGTGAACCCTTGTCTGCCGCCATGAATTTACCCCCCATTTGGCTCGTGTTTCGCGCGATCATGCCAGCTGATCGGATCAGGGACGAGTCCCTATTGGCTGGCCCCTGCAACCACAAATGCCGTTTCGCGTGGGCTGGGTATGCCGAATATGCATATCTCGGTCAGGCCCGGCCTTCACCAGCCTTGACCAATGTATGACCCAGCAGTCGGCTCCATGCGGCAGTGCCTTCAACAATCTCTCGCTGGTGCCGGTCGATCGCCGCATGCAACGCCTCCAGCATGGCGTAGACAGGCGGGCCAGAGACCTCACGGACCCAGCCGAGCGTGAAATCCAGCTCCATGGCGAAGTCGGCAATCGGGCGGAACACGATCTGGCCACGGGGCGTCGTCAGCATGGTCGAGGCGGGGGTGAGGCAGATGCCGCCGCTGACGGCGGCAAGGTCAAGCTGCTCCTCATGACTGCGCGAGAGTTGGCCGATCACCGGGTCCAGTCCGTGCAGGCGGCATTGCTGCATGAGAATATCATGTTCGCCCTGTTCGGACTGGCGCGCCAGCCAGATCAGCGACTGGCCCGCAAGTTCCGCAAGAGCGATCGGCTTGGCTTTTGCCAGGGCATGCGCCGGATGGGTGGCCAGCACATAGCGCTCGCGGTGGATCAGCCGTTCGGCCAGCCGGGGCGAGCGGATGCGCCGTTCATAGGCAAAGGTGATATCGAGGTTCTCTTCCCGCAGCGCCTCGACCAGTTCCGCCGAAGAGGCGCGCTGGTAGGCCAGCTTCAAGGGGCTGCGCTGAGCCGAAAACGCCGCAATCGCCGCATGGACGAAGGCATATTTGCGCGCCGTCTGGACCAGACCGATGCGCACTTGCCGGCCCTGTTCGAGCCCGAGGCGGCGGGTGTTGTGGATCGCGCGCTCCAGCCCCTTCACCAGCGCAACGGCATCTTCATAAAAGGCCTGCCCGGCTGGCGTCACTATCACGCCGCGCGGGCCGCGCACCAGCAGCGCGCAATCAAGCGTCAGCTCCAGATCGCGAATACGGCGCGACAGGGCGGGCTGGGCAATGTTCATCCGCCGCGCGGCGCCCTGGAGCGAGCCTTCCTCCACGGTGGCGATGAAATAGCGCAGCAGCCTGAAGTCCATATGCGGGATATACCGAAACGGTATAGCAGGGGCAATCCAGATGATATTTGCGCCGTCACCGCGCTTCTGTCAGCTAGGCGGGGCCGATATGGTCAGGCCTGTCGGCGCGGAAATCCTCCATGGTGGATCTGGCACAATGACGCTTCCCTATTCGGTCGAACCCCTCGCACCCGGCCTTGCTTTCGGTGCGACAGTCAGCGGTCTCAAACAGGAACATCTCGCCAGTGAGGCAGTGCGCAAAGCGCTGACCGATCTGTGGACCGACAAGGGCGTAATCCTGTTGCGCGGCTGCGAATCCTCGCAGGCGATGCAGGTCGAGCTGAGCGGCGTCTTCGGCAAGCCCCAGCCCTTCCCGTTCAAGGAATCGCGGTCGCAGGGTGAATTCCCGGAGCTGGTCAACATCAAGTATTCTGCCGAGGATGGCACGGCCTATGCCGTGAACGGGGAAGTCATTGGCGGCTGGATTCCCTGGCATACCGACATGATCTACTTCGCCGAAATCAATCGCGGCGGCATCCTGCGCCCCAGCAAGTTGCCCGCCAAAGGCCGCGGCGAAACCGGCTTTGCCGACAAGATCTCGGCTTACCAGCGCCTGCCCGATGATCTCAAGACCCGGATCGAGAAGCTGCATGTCGTCTATTCGGCAGACCTGAACTATGCGCATGCCCGCTTTGCCGGAGACATTGCGATCAAATGGGTCAGCGGTGCCAAAAGCTGGACGAAGATCATGGAGAAGATGTTCCAGTACCCCCGCGTGATCCATCCGATGGTCTTTTCCCAGCCGGAAACCGGGCGCAAGGTGCTCAATGTTTCGCCGGGGTTTGCCGAGGGCGTGTTTGAAATGGGCGGCCCGGCGGGGGATGCCTTGCTGGAAGAAGTCATCTCCTACTGCGTCGATCCGCAGCAGACCTATTTCCACAAGTGGCAGGCCGACGACATGGTGCTGTGGGACAACTGGCGCGTGCTGCACTCTGCGGCCGGGGTCGATCCGGATGACACCCGCCTGATGGAGCGCACGACGATCCACGGCGACTATGGGCGAGGCCGCAATCTGGATGGCAATCTGGACGAACTGGTCCGCTTCG
>CAVZHF010000003.1:0-252722 GCA_963775005.1 uncultured Alphaproteobacteria bacterium
CATCAATGCCGAATCGGATGGCGAGGTCGATGGAAAGTCCGGCGAAGTGGGTCTGCATGTCTGTCCAGGTTCTGGCCCATGTCCGGTATCCGGGCGGGGTCATAAATCTGATACAGTTCTGTCATGTCAGACCTGCGCCTGGCTTTGGCGCAAGGTCGGGCGATGTTGCAGCCTATGGTCCGGGGTTCGCGCCGGGTTGGTCAGACTATTGTCTGGTAAGGCCCGGGGTTACCGATAGACCTGATCTTCGGTCGGGAAGGTCGGCGCGCGCACGTCTTCGGCGTAGCGGCGCCCAAATCTTCGATACATCGGACCAAGGTTGCCGTAAACCTTGACGAATTTCGGGGTCGCAGGGGGGTTCATCCCGAGCATGTCTTCAAGCACGAGGATTTGCCCGTCGCAGGTCACGCTGGGGCGCCGATGCCGATGGTCGGAATGGCAATCTGTTTGGTGATTTTGGCGAGCCAGCGGTTCGACCATGCCTTCGAGCACGACGGGCAAAGGCCCCGGCTTCGGCCACCACCCGGGCGTCTTCTTCGGTAGCAGCGGCCAGGGTGTCTCTCGTCGCGGCCCTGGGTCTTGAAACCGCCCATGACGTGGCTGGATTGCGGGGTCAGGCCGATATGGGCCATCACCGGAATGCCCCGTTCGGTCAGGAGAAGACGGGAGCCGTAGCTGCCATCCGTTTTGCCGCCCTCGATCTTGATCAGCGCCGCAGCCCGTTTCCTTCATCACCTGCGCGGCGTTGCGGGAAGGCCGACATTCGGGCTTTCTTCATAGCTGCCAAAGGGCATGTCGACCACGATCAGCGCCTTTTTGGTGCCGCGCACCACGGCCCGCCCGTGCATGATCATCAGATCGAGCGGCACGCCGACGGTGAAGTCCATGCCGTGCATGACCATGCCAAGGCTGTCGCCCACAAGGATGAAATCGGCGTATTTGTCAACGATCGCCGCCGTATGCGCGTGATACGAGGTGAGCGAGACAATCGGCTCCCCCCCTTGCGCTTGGCGATCATCGGCACGGTGGTGCGGCGCACCGCTGCTGCGGGGCTGGCGGGCTGGGGTTGCGTGCTCATGGGGACACCTCGGTTTGGTCGATCAGCAGGACGGGATTGTCGGGTGGGCCGAATTCGGCGGAGATCATGATGCCAACGGTGGCGGTCAAGGGGCCGGTGGCGGCGGCAAATGTCGCGGCTTCGACGATGTCGATGGCGCGCAGGCGGGCGCGGGGTTCGGCGTGGATGCGGGCGCGGATTGCGGCTTGCATGGCGTCGATGGTGGTGCAGGACCGCGCCGCTGTCAGGGCCTGCGACAGGCAGACGGCGGCGGCGCGGTCTAGAGCTGTCAGGCGGACATTGCGCGACGACATTGCCAGACCGTCCTCCTCGCGCACTGTCGCCACGCCGGTGATTTTCGTCGGGATATGCAGGTCGCGGGCCAAGCGGCGGATCACGGCGAGCTGTTGGTAGTCTTTTTCGCCAAAGAACGCCTCGTCCGCTTTGGGCGATGTTGAGTAGTTTTGTCGCTACGGTTGCGACGCGAAAGTGGCCGGGGCGGACAAGGCCGTGGAATACATGGGCAAGCCCTGTCGTTTCGACGATGGTTTCGTCGCCCGCGGGATACATCTCGGCCACCGTGGGGATGAACAGCACATCGCAGCCTGCTTGCTCCAGCAGGGCGATGTCCTGTGATTCCGTGCGCGGGTAGGTTTCAAGGTCGGCCGGGTGGTGGAATTGGGTCGGGTTCACGAAAATCGTGTGCGATGACGCGGTCTACCAAGCGCACGCCCTTTGCCTCGGCCACAAGGTGCATGTGTCCGGCGTGCAGCGCGCCCATGGTCGGCACCACAGCCACCGTGTCGCCCTGTGCATGAAAGTTTGCGACGGTGCGGCGCAGGTCGGCAACGGTGCGGCAGATCTGCATGGCGGGTCCTTTGGGCGAGGGGCTGGTGGCACTGGTGTAGCGGGGTGGGGGCAGGGGGGCAAGGTTGCGGGGGGGGGGAGGCGGGGGCGCCAAGGCTCTTGCAAGAGCCTTGGCTGGTTTCTTGCAAGAAACCGGCCCAGACCCTTGCAAGGGTCTGGGGGGCTGCCGCGCCCGGTTGTCGTTTCGGGCGTCACAGCGTCGGCCCCCTGTGGCGTTTTTCCGCGCTTTGCGACAGATTGCCACAAAATCCCACAGCCCGGAGTCCGCGCCCATGAAAACTCACGTCAAAGCCCTCGTCGTCGGCGGCGGTGCCGTCGGCACGTCATTGCCTATCATCTGGCCAAAGCCGGGCTGGGATACGATGCTGGTCGAACGTGACGAGCTGACATCGGCTCTACCTGGCACGCGGCGGGGCTGCTGCCCTTGTTCAACATGGGCTATGCCACGACGCATATCCACAAATATTCGGTCGATTTCTACAAGAGCCTTGAGGCGAAACCGGGCTGAACGCCAGGTTTCGCCGTGGTCGGCAACCTGCGGATGGCGCAGAGCTCAAGAGCGTATGGATGAATATATGCTCTATTCCTCGGTTGCGGAAACGGCGGGGGTTTATCATGAATTCCTGACACCCGCGCAGATCAAGGAACGCTGGCCCTTGGTGCGGACCGAGGATCTGGTCGGAGCGCTTTATCACCCGCAAGACGGTTATATTAACCCCGCCGATGTGACCCAAGCCATGGCCAAGGGCGCGCGTGCAGCATGGCGCGGTGATTGAGCGCAAAGTGCAGGTTGATGGCTATAAGTGGACGGGGTCGGAATGGATCGTGTCTTGCACGCGGATGGTCGGATAAGGGCGGCAATCTGGTTGCCTCGGACGAGAAGTTCGAAATCCGCGCCGAGCATGTGGTGACGGCGACCGGCAACCACGCGCAACGTACCGCGCGCCTGTTGCGCGGAGATAAAATTCCGGCAATTCCGGTCGAGCATCAGTTCATCGTCACCGAACCCGATCCGATGCTGGTCGAATACCGCAAGAACAATCCGGAACATCCGGTTCTGCGTGACGCCGATGCGAAATGGTATGTGCGCGAAGAGCGCGGCGGCTGGATTTTGGGTCCTTATGAAAAGGGCGCACCAGCGCGGTTTGAATATTCCGTGCCAGACAGCTTCCGCGCCGATCTGTTCCCTTTGAACCTTGAACGGATCGAAAAGGAATATATGGACTTCATCCACCGCATTCCGTCGTCGGAAGTGGTTGGTTTGAAAGACGATTTCAACGGTCCGATCTGCTATACGCCAGACGGCAACCCGCTGGTCGGCCCTGTGCCCGGCCTGCGCAATATGTGGATCGCCGAGGGCTTTAGCTTTGGCATCACCGCAGCGGGCGGCACTGGTTATTATCTGGCCCAGATGATGGTCAATGGCGAAGCCGAGATCGACATGGCGTCGCTTGACCCGCGCCGCTACGGCAATTGGATGACCACAGAATATGCCGCGCGCAAGAATGAGGAATGCTACGACCACGTCTTCATTCTGCACCACCCGGATGAAGAACGCGAAGCCTGCCGCCCCCTGCGCACCGCCCCCGTTTATGACCGCCAAAAGGCGCTGGGCGCGCAGTTTGGTCAGGTGAATGGCTGGGAGCGCCCGATTTATTACGGCCCGCTGAATGCGCCCGAAGATTTCGACCACAATTCGCGGTCAGCTTCCGCCGTGGCGGCTGGTGGCAATATGCGGTGGATGAGGCGAAAGCCATTCGCGAAACTGCGGGTCTGATCGATGCGACAGCCTTTACCAAACATGTGGTCAAAGGCCCCGGGGCGACGGCATTCCTTGATTGGTTCACCTGCAACGCCCTGCCAAAGGTGGGCCGGATCAACCTGACCTATGCGTTGACGCCCACCGGCACCACGCGCACTGAATACACCATCGTGCGTAATGGCGAGAATGATTATTACCTTGTCTCGGCAGGGGCTTGGACCGCCTATGACGCCGATTATCTGCGCAAATGCGCCGAGGATAAGGCCGCCGAGTTTGGCTATATCGAAATCCACGATGTAACCACGCAATGGGGTGTTTTCGCTATCGCGGGCCCAAATTCCCGCAAGATTTTGGCGGAAATCATCAAGGATGAGTTCCCCGAAACTGCGCTTGTCTAACAAGCGGTTCCCGTGGTTATCGGCGCGCAAGATCGAACTGGGCATGTGCCCGGTCAATGCGATCCGCGTGGCCTATACGGGCGAACTGGGCTGGGAATTGCACCACCCGATCGAGATGCAGCGCTATCTTTGGGATCTGCTGTTGAAGGCGGGCGAAAAGCATGGGCTGAAACTGGTCGGCGCGCGGGCGCAGAACTGGTTGCGGCAAGAGAAATCCTATCGTGCCTTTGGCAATGAATTGGGCCGTGATGCGACGCCTTTGGAGGCGGCTTTGGACCGGTTTGTTGACCTGTCGAAAGAGTTCCAAGGCAAGCAGGCGATGCTGGACGTGGGCATTCGTTCCAAGTGCTGCACTCTGTTGATCGACGGACCTGCGGATACCGATCCTTGGGGCAAAGAGGCGCTGCTGCTGGACGGGGTGAAGATTGGGCGACTGACTTCGGGCGGCTATTCGGTGGCTTTTGGCAAGCAGATCGGCATGGGCTATGTCCGGCCTGATCTGGCCGTTGTTGGCACCAAGCTGAAGGTTAGGATGAACCGCGAATTGTGGGATTGCGTGGTTGTTGAAGACAGCCCGTTTGACCCATCGAACGCGCGGATCAGGATCGACGGCTGATGACCGCGGGGCCGGCGTGGATTTCCAGCCGGTCACCCCGGATACCGCAGGCGACCTGTCCGCGCTGTTTGAAGGGCGCGGCGGGCCGCGTCAGTGCTGGTGCATGGTCTGGCGCAAGGATGTAACCGGCAAGCCGGGCAAACCGGGGGCCGATGACCGCCGCGCGGCCTTGCATGGGTTGATCCATGCGGGCCAATCCGTTGGGTTGCTGGGCTATGTCGCGGGCGTTCCCGTGGCGTGGTGTTCGCTCGCCCCTCGTGCCAGTTTTGGCACGTCGCTGAGCGGAACCGAACCTGAACCGGGCCTTTGGTCGCTGACCTGCTTTTTCATCCGCGCCGACCATCGCCGTCAGGCGGGCTTTGCCGCGCTGGTTGCAGCTGCTGAAACCCATGCGCGGGGCATGGGGGGATCGGTACTCGAGGCTTATCCGGTGGACCCCGACAGCCCGAGCTATCGGTTCAGCGGGTTGCTTCCCAAGTTCGAGGACTTGGGGTTCGCGGCGGTGACCCGCGTTGGAACCCGCCGCCATGTGGTGCGCAAGGCGCTGATCTGACCGCCGCTTATTTGCGTCCCGTCATCTTCATCCACCACCAGCGGGTGCCGACGAACAGGAACCGCCGTCGCGCAGGAATTCGGGTGGTTTGCCTTCGATGGCGTGGCCAAGGAACTGCAGCGCCCAGCCGATGACGAACAGAACAATGGCCGGAACCCAGAACAGGGACGTGACCAAGGACAGCAGACCCAGCGCAATGCTGACCACGATGATCGGGATGCTTGAAGGTGTAGGTCAGCCGGTACGGCGTAGGCGGCTATCTTCATAGTCGTCACCGTACTGTTTGCGTGCAGGGCCAGCTTCGGTCCGGGGCGGCGCAGGTCAAGCGTAACCTTGCGGAAGGAGCGGGACCTTTCAGGCGAACCGCCCCGGATCAAGCCGGGCAGCGATGTCGTGCCGATTTCGGCCTTGACCCCGGCGACCCGGTCGGCGACAAGCTGGCTGGCGGCGGCGGCGGTCTGAAACCCATAGCCGCCCTGACCCGCGGACCAGAAAAAGGTCGGATCGGCCCGGTCTGAGCCGATCACCAGTTCCCCGGTCGGGCGAAAAGGTCCGCAGGCCCGCCCAGTTGGACAGGAGCCGGGTGACTTCGACGATGAGTAAATGTGCTTCGAACCGCGCCAGACCTTCGGCCAGCACCATGTCATCGGCAAAGGCGTCATGCGGTTCGCACAGGTGTTCTTCGCCGGGCGACACGATCAGCGCGCCTGCGTCGGGTCTGAAAATACCAGTCTTCGCCCGGCCCAAAGACCATGGGCCATGTGGCAGAGGGTCGCTGGGCGCGGGGATCCGCGCCATCGACCGCCGCAGTGGCGTGAACCCCAGCGGCGCAATTCCGGCAAGGGCGGCGGATCTGGTCGACCCAGGCCCCGGCGGCGTTGATCGAGGATCGGGGCCGCATAGTCCCCGGGCACTGGTCTGCAAACCAGCCAGCCGCTTTCGGTGCGGGTGATTGCCGTGACTTCGGCCCCGCGTCACGATTTGCCCGCCGTTGCCCCGGGGGATGTCGCGCACAAAGTTTTGCAAAAAGCGGTCGGTGTCGATGTCAAAGGCGTCCGGGCTATAGGCCATCCGGTCGATCACGCCGGGCCGCAGGATCGGGCAGCGGTCAAACCCTTCGGCCAGTGTCAGAGGATCAAGCGACATGGCGGCCCGGTCCCGGTCGAATTGATCCGCCAGATCGGCGGTTCCGGCCAGCAGCAGCCCACGCGGCGACAAGACCCCGCCATGTGCGGTTTCCAGATAGCCCCGGCTGGCCACGTTCAACGCGATCACCGAGGGTTTGCCGTAGTTCTGTTCGAACAGCGCCGCCGACCGCCCCGAGGCGTGATACCCCAGTGCCGTTTCGCGTTCCAGCACCGTCACCCGCCCCAGCGCCGACAATCGCGCCGCCGCCGAAATCCCCGCGATTCCGCCACCTATTACCAGAAAATCGGTCATGTTTCCGCCCCTGCGCCCCCATTGTCTGCCCTATCCTGTCATGCCCCGGTGCCAGACAAAAGAGCGACAGACTTGTCGCCGCTCGTTCAACCTTCTCGCCGATGGGGCCGCAGATCGTATCGCCGGGCTCGGAACGCTGCCGATCGCATCGCCCAGCTCCGTGTTGTCTCCGAGGCCCTCGATCTGGCGATGACCGAATCGGATGTGCATCGCATCTCCGAGCCGTGCGTTGGGCATCTTCGCCCCCTCGAATCCCGCTGAGATCCTGCTGACCGACGGCGCCAGCGACCGTCTCCACCAACAGATCCGCAACCCCTCGGCCGGTCCTCCGAACTGTCCGGTCCTGGATTCCGGCGCGTGCCCTGCGATGAAGTGGGGCCGGACCATGACCTTCGCCGGCCCCGATTCACTCAATGCCTGCCGTCAGCTCCACGACCGACCGTCGGGCCCGTGCTCGGCGGTGTGCGTGCCCGTGAACGCAGCCGGGCAGGTCGCCGGGGTCCTCCACTCGACAGGTCCAGTGGGCGAGCCCCCGAAACCGGTCCTCGTCGAACAGCTGGTGACGTTGTCGAGTGCAGCCGGCGCGAGGCTCGGCGCGATGCGAACGCTGGCTTCGACACAGCTCGAGGCGGCCACCGATCCCTTGACGGGCCTCGCCAACCGGAGGTCGCTCGAAACTGCGCTGCAGGACCTGCTTCGCACCTCCACGCCCTTCGTGTTGGTCCTCGCCGACCTGGATCACTTCAAGTTGCTCAACGACAATTTCGGTCACGAGCTCGGTGATCGGGCGCTCCAACTCTTCAGCGACGTGCTGAAGGAGAACGCCCACGGTCGTGACATCGTCGCCCGGTTCGGGGTGAGGAATTCGTGATCGCGTACCCGGAGATGGACCTCGGCCGCTCGATGGAGGTGCTGGGGCGAATTCAGTCGGCCCTGCGTGACGCTGTCGCCAAGTCCGGGCTGCCGACGTTCACCTGCAGCTTCGGGGTGTCACATTCCTCGGTGGCGGCAGATCTCGATTCGATCATTCGGGTCGCCGATGCCGGGCTGCTCACGGCCAAGGAGCTTGGTCGTGACCAAGTGGTCTTCGCCGATGAGGAGCTGGCCATCGAGGTCTTCGATCCCGGAACAGGCGCTGAGGCACCCGAGCGACGAGCCCCCGGACTAGTTGCCGTTGGTCGACCAGTGCCAGGGTTCGGCAGGAAGGTTGTAGAGCCCGAAGCTCGCGGCGTTGGCTTTCAACCAACCGAAGGCAGCGTCGCCCCGGGAGAGGGTTCGCCCGTTCGCCGCGAAGTCGATCGCCGCCCGCGCTCGTGCATCGAGGTCCCCGGCGGAGCCGTGGGTGGCCGGCATGGCTCGGCCGGGGCCTGATAGATCGCGTAGTCGCTGGATCCGCAGTTGTTCCGCCTGACGGCGATCTGCGCCGACGGATCCCGATAGCCACCGCCGGTCAGATTGATGCCGGCTGCTGACGCTGCGGCCAAGAGTGCCGAGCCCGGGCAGCGAGTCGAGCGGCGGCGACGAGGATGCCCCCGACGTTGACGATGCCGGCTCCTCCCGAGTTGCTGAGTGTCGGAGCGGCCCTGTTCGTGGGGCCGGCGACGGATCGACCGGCTTTGGAGAGGGCACCGTGCCACGCTGAGAAACGTTCCTGGGCGGCGAGCTGGGCGGCGATCTGGTTCTGTCGCTGGGTGATCTCCCCCGATAGACCTGCGTCGAACGCCGCCAGGGCATAGGCCTCGGCCAGCGATGAAGCCAACCGAGCGTCGACCCCTTCCTGAAGCTCTCTGCTGTTTGCTCTGCGAGTCCTGGAGCGATCCGAGCTTGGCCGAGGCCTCGTCCTTTCGGGCACGGGCGCTCGCGGCTGCATCGGTTCTGGCCTGCCGCTGATTGGTGAGATCTTCCTGAATCGCCGCGATATCGCTCGGCCGAGTCGAGGCTGTTCGAGGTGCGCAGCTCGAGGATGGTCCTCCGGTTGAGGTCGTCGTTCGGATCACCGGCGGACAGGATCGACCACATGTCTTCACGAGGGCCCGATGCGTACCACGTCGATCGCCTGTTGACGGATGTTGAGACGAAGCGTGTCCAGGCTCCTTCTGGGACTGGTCGAGTTGGGCCTGCGCCGCGGCCGCATCGGCCTCGGCCTGCGCCTGCGCCCTCTGGATGTCGCTCAGTTCAGCGGTTTGCGCGGCAACGTTGTCGCCGAGATCGGCGATCGCCTGAGAGACCTGGTCGTCGGTGGCCTTGAGCGCATCGAGCTGAGCAGCCTTCTTCGACTTCTCGGCCCTGACCGCATCCCGCTTGGCCTGCAGTGACCGGATCGTTCCGTCCCCCGATCCCGGTGACACATGCCGGCGGCTTCGGCGCGGACATCGAGGCGGAAGCGGGCGCGACCGTTGACCGGAGTGAGACCGCTGCCGCGACGGCAACGGTGAACCTTCGGCGGAGGGTGGTCGGTGGGAGCGACATGCGGAACCAGGGTGACGGGAGCGCGGCTTCGTCACCGAAACGTAACACAGCCGGGTGGTCCGCAGACAGCGACCCACCCGGCTGTGTCATCACTGATCTCGAGTCGCTCTCAGCGTGGCTGGCCCTCTCCCTGGCCCCGGCCTGTGCCGCCGTGCTGACCCGCTCCGGCGCGGTTGGCCCGTGCGGGCCGTTTCGGCCACTCGCCGGTCTTCGCCCGGGCCAGGATCTCGTCGGCCCGCGCCCGGGTGATGCGGCCCTGTGACACGGCTCGGTCCAGTCGTGCGGCCAGGTGCTTGAGACGGACAGCGTCGATCGCCGACTGCAGCTTCTCGGTGCTGATTCCTGCCTCGGCCGCCACCTCGGCGACCCAATCCTGTCGGTGGGCGCCCTGACCGGTGCGGGGTTGCTGTGAGCTGGGTTGCGATGCCGTGGTCGACGGCTGGTCATCGGCGCCGGCGGCGGCGATCGAGGTGGGGATGGCGAGGCCGGCCGCAATGAATCCGACAGCGATCTTGGTCGACAGCTTGTTGATGATGCACCTCCGGTGTGGTTGGACCACCGAATGATCGGTGGCCCGTGTCATGCAGCTGTGTCGGAGATGTGAGGAAAGTGTGAGGTCATCGGTTCCGCTGGCAGTTCGGACAGAATGTCGAGGTTCTGGCGTCGATCGACCGACGAATCAATGCCGTGCCGCAGCGTTGACACGGGCGCCCGGCCTGCCCGTAGCAGCGAAGGTGGTTCTGGTTGTCGCCCGGGTGGCCCTCGGAATCGACGTAGTCGCGCAAGGTCGTTCCGCCGTTGGAGATCCCGGCCGCCAGCACGTCGCGGATCGCGGCCAGGAGCTCTGGCCTGCTGCCTGGTGATCTGTCGCGCCCCAGGGTGCACACGCGCGATCCACAACGCCTCGTCCGCGTAGATGTTGCCGACGCCGGCGACGGCCGTTGCGAGAGCAGCTGCGTCTTGATCCGACGGTCGGCTGCGATCGCAGCGGCCGTGCAGGTGCGTCGCGGTGAACGTCGTCGTCGAAGGGCTCGGGGCCGAGGGCCGCGAGCGTCGGGAGGCGAGCGGTACGCCCCGCTCGGCACCACGGCGATCCGACCGAATCGGCGGACGTCGCGGAACACGAGCGACGTCCGCCGCGTCGAGCTGCCAGCGGCCCGCACGTAGGGATCGCCCGTCGCGATCTCGTCGTCAGGTCGGACGCGGAGGCTGCCGGTCATGCCGAGATGGACGACGAGCTCCCGGTCGTCGTCGAGTCCGACCACGCAGGTATTTCCCGCGACGACCGACGTGGTTGACCGTCGCAGGCCGCGACCAGGCGCGCATCGGTGAACTTGGGGGACTCGGATGCCCATCGCCGAATCGATCGCGCCGCCCGACCAGGCGCAGCGTCGAGCTGGCGGCGGATCGTCTCGACCTCGGGAAGCTCGGGCATACACGTGTGATTCTCGACGGTCCAGCGTGACGGCCGAAGGAGTGAGCAGCATGTCGAGCAGGAGGTGGGGCGAGAGGCGATCATCGCGGCGTTCGTCGCCAACTCGGGATCGCGGTGGCCAAGTTCGTCGGCTTCCTGATCACCGGGTCGTCGTCGATGCTCGCCGAGTCGGTCCACTCGCTCGCCGACTCCGGCAACCAGGGGCTGCTGCTGCTGGGCCGCAGACGGGCGCCGTCGCGAGCGCCGACGAGGAGCATCCAGTTCGGGTATGGCCGAGAGACGGTACTTCTGGGCGTTCGTCGTCGCGCTCGTGCTGTTCACGCTCGGGTCGCTGTTCGCGATCTACGAGGGTGTCGCACAAGGTCGCGTCATCCCGAAGCGATCAGAGTCGCCGACGATGGCGATCGTCGATCCTCCTCGTGGCGATCGTGCTGGAGGGGTTCTCGTTGCGGACGGCGGTCACGCGAGGCTCGGAAGATGAAGGGCGGCCGATCGTGGCTCGACTTCGTCCGTCGGACTCGAAGAGCCCCGAGCTGCCGGTGGTGCTGCTGGAGGACCTCGGGGCGCTCGATCGGCCTGGTGATCGCGTTGGCTGCACTCGTTGCTGGCGTGGAAGGTGGACCCGATCTTCGACGGATACGGCACCATCATCATCGGCCTCCTGCTCGGCGTGATCGCAGTGCGTGCTCGCGGTCGAGATGAAGAGCCTGCTGATCGGCGAGGCGGCATCGACCCGAGGAGCGTGCCGGCATCCGAGCCGCGATCGAGTCGAGTCCACGGTGACCCGGATCATCCACCTGCGGACCGAGCACGTCGGTCCCGAGGAGATCCTCGTCGTCGCCAAGCTCGCGCTTCGTCGCCGAGCACCGACGCTCGCATCGGCGATCGCCCGAGGCCATCGATCGACATCGAGACCGACGGATCCGTGCCGCTTCGTTGCCCGTCTGCACAACTCATCTACCTCGAACCCGACCTCTTCGCGGCGCCGACCCGGGGGGCCGATCGGCGAACTAGCGTGCGCCGGATGGTCGACATTCGCGGTCGTCAACCAGAAGGGCGGCGTCGGCAAGACGACCGTCGCGCTGGGCCTGGCCGCCATGGCCGGCTCGGCGCGGGCATCGACGCCGTCGTCGTCGACCTCGACCCGCAGGCCAACGCCACGTCGGGCATGGGGGTGTGGGACCCGCACGTCACGGTCGACGACGCCCTCGCGCTCGAGGCCGACCGGCGCGATGTCGGCTCGGTCACTCGTCGGCTGCGGGTGGGATGCGGCGCTGTTCGATCGTGCCGCCGCGACTCGGCGCCGAGCTCGCCCTCGCTCGCGCGAGCGCGAACCGCAGCTGGCGACCGATCCGATCGGCGCCCAGGACCGGCTCGCCGCTGCGCGTCGAGGGCATCGACGCCGATCTGGTGATCATCGACTGCCCGCCGTCGCTCGGCCTGCTCACCGTGAACGCCTGTTCGCCGCCGACCGGGTGGCTGATCGTGACCGAGCCCGGGGCGTGGGCGACCGACGGCGTCGACCAGATCCTGCGCAACATCGACCGCATCGCCGACGCCGTCGGCGCGGAGCCCGGCGTGGCCGGCATCGTCGTCAACCGGCTGGCCCGCACCCGCGACGCCCGATACTGGGACGAGCAGCTCGTCGAGGCCCACGCCGACGCGGTCGTGCGGCCCGCGATACGACTGCGAGCGGCGGTGGCCGAGGCGTCGGCGCAGTCGCTGCCGCTCCACGCCTGCGGTCGCACCGGGTGGAGCAGGCGATCGCGGAGTTCGAGCCGTGCTCGACGGTCCTGATGCGGCGACGCGGCCGCGCCGCTGAGCGCGGCCGTGCCCACGACGGAGTCGCCGACCACGGCGCACCGCCGCTAGCCGAATGGAGGAAGTCGATGGCGACCGTATGACCCCAAGCGAACCGGCCGCCCGCGCCGCGGCCCCGACGAGCCGGCGCGATCGACGCGCTCCTGGACAGCTCGGGTCAGCCGGTCACGCCGGCGACCGAGATCCCCCGTGCCGCCGCGGTGCGTCGATCTGCGCGAGCCGCGCCACTCGTCGAGTCGCCAGGCCCGACCAGCAGTCGTCGACTCGCCGATCGAGCCGCTGCGCCGGCCGGATGGCCCACCCGAGGATCGCCGTCGTCGCCGGATGGTCGCGGCGGCGACTGCGGCGCTCGGTCACTCTGGCGTCGCAGCCGGACGCCGATCGCTGACGGCCGAATGCACACGCTACGACGCGACGACCGAACGGATGCTGGCCGACGCAGGCGCTCGGATACGTCAGCGTGGCGCGCCTGAGACGGACCCGGTGCCCGCTCGACCACACGGCCACGCTCGAGGAGCTCGAGCGCGTCGCCCCCTCGCTGATCAGCGAGGACGGCAATCCGACCCCGACGTGGTGTTCGCTCAGTATTCACCGACGTGCTCGCACCCGCCGTGATCTCGGTGGACAGCCCCCGGTTCCTGTCGTTCATCCCCGCGGCGCCGACCAAGGCGTCGCTGCCTGTTCGACATGGTCGTGTCGGCGTCGTCGCTCAACGGCACGTCGTGGTCGAGTCGGCCGGGAGCCGTCCACGCCGAGAACCAGGTGCTGCGGTTCGTCGCGGACCTGGCCGGGCTGCCCGCGGGTGCGGGGGGGTGTTCGTGTCCGGTGGCTGCGCCGGCAACCTCTCGGCGCTGACGTGGCGCGCGAGACGCCCGACGTCGCCGGCATCGCCGCGGGACGCGGACTGCGGATCCTGGCTCGCGAACAGGCGCACTCGTCGGTCACGAACACGGCGCGCATCATCGACTGTCGACGTCGTCCGGTCCGACCAGGTCGACGGCTGCATGCGGCGAGGACGTGGCCGCGGCGCATCGCGGCGGACCCCGACCCGTCGACGCTCTGCGCCGTGGTGGCGACCGCCGGCACGACGAACGCCGGGATCGTCGACGACCTCGAGGGCATCGGCGCGGCCGGCCCGGTCGAGCGGCGCTCTGGTTCCACGTCGACGCGGCGTACGGCGGTGCGGGCGTTGTCTCGCCCCTCGTCCGCGTACCGGCAGGTTCGACGGCATCGAGCACGCCGACTCGATGCATCGTCGATCCCCACAAATGGCTGTTCGCCCCGTTCGACTGCGCCACCCTGCTGTACCGCGAGCCGCGGCTCGCCAGGCCGTGCACACCCAGGACGCCAGCTACCTCGACTCGATCCACGAAGCCGCGACGAGTGGAACCCGACCGACTACGCCTACCACCTCACCCGGCGGGCGCGGGGCCTGGCGATGTGGTTCTCGCTCGCGGTCCACGGGGTGGCGCCTACCGGACCGCGGTCGAGGGTGCGCTCTCCGCTGGCGCGTTACGCCGCCGGCCGGATCGAGGCAGCCGAGCACCTGACGCTGGCGCTCCGGCCTGAGCTTCTCATTGTCAGATGGTTCGAACGCACAGGCTGGGAAGCAGCTGACTATGACCGTTGGGCGCAGCAACTCCTCGCCGATCAGATTGCCCTGGTGCTCCCGTCGAAGTGGCAGGGGAGACCGATCGCACGACTTGCGCTGCCTGCACCCTGAGACGCCCGAGGCGCTCATCGACGAGATCCTCGCATCGATGAGCTGAGACACGCGCAGGGTGTTGTCGGCGAGGCCGGTCGGTCAATGCAGTGTCAATCGTCACACTTCTGTCATGAGACCCCCGGTCCGGGGGCCCGTGAATGACGCTGTTGTTGTTCGAGATGCAGTTCCACTTTGCGATTCTGTGACGACGTGGCAGGATTCCGTTCGTCGCGGGACGTCGGTCCTGCGGCAACTGATGCATCATGCGGCGACCCCACTCCACCTCCCTCTTCCTTCGGCCCTGCGCGCTTGTGCTCGCACTCGGGCTCGTTGGCGCCCCGGTCGCCGTCGCTTCGGTGGCGGTCGCGAACGGTCGCGGGGGCGGACGCGGCACCACGAAGTACCACTGCTGCTGCAGCGGAGCACGATCTGGCTGTCACGACGTCCGACCGACGAGCGGCGGAGCAACGCCTGGCCACGCTGTTGACACACGAGCGCCAGCTCACCGCAGCCCTGAAGAGCACCTCGGTCGACTCGGCGGAGATCGCCACCCAGATGGCGGATGCACGTCGGAGGGCCCGCAGCCGAGCGGTCGACGCGTACATCAGCGGTGGGGCGGCGGAGAAACTCGCTGCAGTCCTCCAATCGGCCGGACCCACCGAGGCATCGGCCCGGACGGCCATCCTCTCCAACGGCGTGGAGACAGCCGCGGATGCGGCCGAGCAGTTCGACCGCCTTCGTCACCAGAATGATCCGAGGCTGTCAGCGTTGGCCGCTGAGCTCGACACGCTGGCCCGTCAATTGGACGGAGCCCGTGGAGATGTCGCTCAGGCCTCGGCCCAGGAGGCCGACGCCGAGCGGGCACTCACCGTGGCCCGGTCAGCCCCGAAGCGGATACCGAAGGTGAAGCCCGTTCGGGCGCGAGCCATCTCGGGCCGGCCCGAGGTCGACCCGATCATCGCGGCCCCGCCGATTGACGGTGCGGACGGCTGGGCGGTGCTGCGCAATTGCGAGTCAGGCGGTGACTACTCAACCGTGAGCGGGAGTGGGCGGTACCGGGGCGCCTACCAGTTCAATCAGGCCACATGGGAGTCGGTCGGTGGCCTCGGTGATCCGGCTCTGGCTACGCCGGTCGAACAGGACCTTCGTGCGCAGATGCTGTTCGCAGCACGTGGGGCGAAGGCGTGGCCGCACTGCGGGAGATACCTCCGGAGTTAGCCGGCGGTGCCCGATGAATTCGCGAGCGCGGTGGGCGGGATCCTGATGGCCTCGAGGAGAGCGAGGTCGTGGACGAGCCCGACTCGAACGGTTTCGGCCAGTGCTCCCCGCAGGTTGTTGCGGGTGGCGCGGAACGGGCCGGGCCGCAGGGTCTCGCCAAGGTGTGATGCCACTTCGATCGAGCGACGCTCAACCTGATCCGGGTCGACCACCTCATCGAGCAGGTTCGCGTCGAGGGCAAGGTCGGGAGTGAGGAGTTCGGCGTGTTGCACGCAGCGGGTGAACCACTTCTTCGACAGGCGATCTCGACAGAGCTCGGCGCCGAACGTCGGCATCGGCATACCGATGGCGACCTCAGGCAGTCCGAGCTTGAAGTTGCCTTTTGCTCCCACGCGGTAGTCGGCGCATGTCGCGAGGACCCCGGCCATGGCCAGGGCGTGCCCGGTGATCCCCAGCACGACGGGCATCGGGCTCATGAGGATCCTGAGCCCGAGCTCGGCGCCGGTCCGCAGCAGCCGCCGGGTTGCCTCCATGTCGTCCCCGGTCATCACCGAGAGGTCGAAGCCTGCTGAGAACTTACCCTCGCGGCCCACGATCACGACCGCCTTGGTGGACCGCTCAGTGGCGTCGAGCGCGTTGTTCAGTTGGCCGAGCAGGTCGAAACCCAAGGCGTTCGCCTTGCCGTCGTCGAGGACGATGACGCTGACGTCACCCTCGGTCCGTGTGGTCACCAGAGCAGACATGGGGGCCAAGTTACCCGGACGCGCGCTCGGAGGGCACATGGGACAGCGGGCAGAATGCATCCGTGGCATCGATGGCGACCAGATCCGAGCGACTCGTGGCGTTCGGCGACGAGCGGCTGACGCACCAGCCGGGGCTCGACGGTCTCCGGGGGCTCGCAGTGCTGGCCATCCTCTGCTTCCATGGAAACTTCAACTGGATGGTGGGCGGTTGGCTCGGGGTCTCGCTGTTCTTCACGTTGTCGGGATTCCTCATCACCTCGTTGATGTTGACCGAGTGGGCCACGACGGGGTCGGTGTCGCTGCTGAGGTTCTGGTCCCGTCGATTCCGACGATTGCTCCCCGTCGCCTGGGTGACCCTGGCCATGGTTCTGGCTGTTGTCTGGTGGATCGGTACAGCGGCGCAGGCAGCGTCCACCCGCGGCGACGTCCTCGCCTCGCTCGCGCAGGTCGCGAACTGGCGGTTCCTCATCGCCGGGCAGTCCTACGCCGCGCTCTTCCGGTCACCATCGCCTGTTCTTCATTTCTGGAGCCTCGCCATCGAGGAGCAGTTCTATCTGCTCTTCCCGCTGTTGGTCGCCGGTCTTCTCGCAGTGACGCGGGGGTCCCGTCGCCTGCTCGTCGGAGTGATCGGCATCGGGATCGTTCTGTCGTGGTCCGAGCCCATGGTCTTCGGGTTGTCGCTCGACCGGACCTACTTCGGAACGGACACACGGGCCGGCGAACTGCTCGTGGGAGCGCTGCTCGCCGTCGTGGTGGCGAGGCCACGGGTGCGTCGGGCCCTGGCCCATCGGTGGTCTTGGCGCACGGTATCGACCACGGCTTCGGTGCTGGCCTTCGTCGCCATGATGGTGCTCTGGGCTCGCACCGAACAGTCGTCGGGCTTCGTGACCAGCGGCGGTCTTGCCGTGCACGGGGGTCTGGCGGTGCTGGTGATCATCGGCGTGCTCGTTCCGACCGGTCCGCTCCAATGGATCCTCTCGGTCTCTCCGCTGCGCTGGCTGGGCCGCGTGTCATACGGGGTCTACCTGTTCCACTGGCCCCTCCTCGTGTTCCTGACCGAGCAGCGCACCGGCTTGGCGCGTCTTCCTCGTTTCGGTCTCGTCGTGGCGATCAGCCTCCTCGCCGCGGAGTTGTCCGCCCGGGTGCTCGAAGGGCCGATCCGCCGGCGTGAGGGCGTGTTCGGGATCCCGGCGCTCCGGCCTGGGGTGCTCGCGCCGGTGGCGGCGGTCGCTCTCATCATCGGGTCGTTGACATTGTCGCCCGTCGGTCGGGTCGGTGGCGGATTCGACCCGGAACTGGCGCTGGCCCGGATGCAGCAGATCGCGACGGCTGACCCGGCGGCGCCCTCGTCCAGCGTGGCGCTTCCTTCCGTGACGTCCACGACGACGGTGCCCGTGCCGCCGAAGCCGACGGTCTCCTTCTTCGGTGACTCGATCGGGTTGTCCCAAGCGGTGCTGTTCCTCGACTGGACCCGCGAGACCGATCGGGTGGTCGGCGCCAACGGGTCCACCGAGCTCGGATGCGGTGTCGTTCGTGGTGGTCAGCGCCGGTCTCTTCAGGTCGAGACCATCCGCGATGTCTGCGACGCCTGGCCGACGACGTGGGCCTCCGTGCTCGGCCGGGAGAACCCATCGGTCGTGGTGGTGTCCACCGGTCAGTGGGAGACCGTCGACAGAAAGCTGGCCGGTGACGAGAAATGGCGACAGCTCGGGGATCCGATCTACGACGAACGGGTCCATCAGGAGTACCTGGCGGCCACCGACCTCCTCGCGTTCGCGCGGCGCCCTGGCCGTCTGGCTGACGCTCGCAGATTTCGGCCGTGCCCAGGACGACCTCTCGACGCCGGCGATGAGGCGGAGTCACGATCCCGCCCGCGTGCACCGCCTCAACGACATCATGAGGCAGGTGGTGAACGAGCGGCCTTCGACGGCGCGTCTCGTCGATCTCGCCCAGTGGATGGAACCCCACGTCGAGGACACAACGATGCGCGACGACGGGGCTCACTATTACTGGAGGCCCGAGAACCCGGTGATCCGTGATTTCCTCGGCCCGGCCATCCTCTCGGCCTGGGAGGACTTCTGGCGTTCCGCCCATGGCGCCTGAGCGGAACCCCACGGGTAGGTTCAGGCCGTGATCCTCGTTGACGTCACCGCGGTCTGCGCGTCCCGTCCCACCAAGAAGCTGTTCGAAGACGTCTCGCTGACGATCTCGAGCGGCGAGCGGATCGCTCTCGTGGGGATCAACGGCACCGGAAAGTCCACGCTGCTGCGCGTGCTCTCCGGTGAGGACGAGCCGGAGTCGGGGACCGTGCGGTTCGGCCGCGGTGTCCGGATCTCGATGCTCGAACAGGATCCGCGACTGGCGGAGGGCACCGTTCGCTCAGCAGCGGGCGGCACCTGGGAGTCCGACGCGATCCTCGACCGACTCGGCATGGGAGCGATGCTCGATGTCGCGGTCGGGCGGCTGTCGGGTGGACAGGCCAAGCGTGTGGCTCTGGCGAAGGCGCTGGTCACGCCGTCTGATCTCCTGATCCTCGACGAGCCGACGAACCACCTCGACATCGACGCCATCGCGTGGCTCGAGGACCGCCTGGCCTCCTACAGCGGCGGACTGATGCTGGTGACCCACGATCGGCACGTTCTCGACCGGGTCACGAGTCGGATCGTGGAGCTGGATCGTGGTCGGGCCCACATCCATGAAGGTGGCTACCAGAGTTACCTCGATGCGCAGGTCGTTCGGGAGGAGCAGGCCGCCACCGCGGAGCAGGTGCGCCGGAACCTGGCCCGGACAGAGCTCGCCTGGCTTCGTCGGGGCGCGCCGGCCCGAACGGCGAAACCGAAGGCCCGTATCGCCACGGCCACTGCTCTGGTGGAGGGCCGGGCCGAGGCCGGCGCGAGGGTTGGCCAACTCAATCTCCACGCCGAGGTGCCGAGGCTGGGCGATGTGGTCGTCGAGCTCACCGGGGTGGGGCATCGCTGGAGCGATACTTCTCCCTGGCTGTTCCGAGACGCTGAGCTGAGGCTTGATCCGCTGGAGCGCCTTGGCGTGGTGGGTGTCAACGGCACCGGCAAGTCGACCCTGCTCGACGTGATGGCCCGCCGGATCGAGCCGACGGTCGGAACCGTGACCTGGGGATCGACGGTTCGGCTCGCGAGCTATGACCAGCACAGTCATGCCCTCGACGGGGACCTTCGCGTGAGGGAGGCGATTGCGGGGCCGAATCGCCCTCCCGATCATCGCGACGCGGCGCTGGCCGAGTCGTTCTGGTTCGACGCCGACGCCCAGTGGGCGCCGATCGCCTCGCTGTCGGGTGGCGAACGTCGGAGGCTGCAACTCGTGCTCACCCTCGCCCAGCACCCGAACGTGCTTCTGCTGGACGAGCCGACGAATGACCTCGACCTCGACACATTGCGCTCCCTCGAGGATTTCCTGGAGTCCTGGCCGGGAGCGCTCGTGGTGGTGAGCCATGATCGTGCATTTCTCGAGCGGGTGGTCGCGGACGTGATCGTTCTCGATGGAACGGGCACCGTCGGGCGCCGTCCCGGCGGGTACGCGAGCTGGGAGGAACAGCGTCGGGCGGAACGGCGCCGTAGTGGCGGCTCCATGACCCTGTCGGACGTGTCCGGCGCAACGCCGAAGCCGCCGCCGGGCGCCCGCCCCCAGCCTGAGGTGACATCACGGGCGACCAGCCCCTCCACGTTGCGTCACCGGCTCAGGGCGTCGGAACGGGCGATGGCGGCTGCCCAGGAACGACGTGACGCGCTCGTCAGTGAGCTCGCGTCGGTCGATGACCATGCCCGGTTGGCCGAATTGGGAAACGAACTGGCGTCTGCGGTCGACGAGCTGTCGACCGCAGAGGAGGCCTGGCTCACGATCGCGGCTGAGGTGGAGGAGAGGGGTTTGGAGGTCTCGTGACGGACTTGTTGCCGAAGGGCGACGAGCCGGGAATGGGGCCCACCCGCTCCGGGGTTGGAGCACGGTGCACGAGTAGCGGAGAATTGATCCATGAGTTCGACCGACATCCAGCCCGGCGACGACCGCGTCACCGACACGATCCTCGAGATCACGGCGGCCGCCATGGAGACGGTGCTGGGCATCCGGTCCGAGGAGCCAGACCCTGCCGCTCTCGGGCTTCGGGTCGAGATCACCGGGGTGAAGGGCCCCGAGTACACCTACGACCTCAGCTTCGACGAGCTCGAGTCAGCGGCCGAGACGACGTGATCGACGATCATCGGCGAGATCTCGGTGATCGTGCCTGAGGCCACGCGTCGATCAGCTCCGGGGCTCGGTGCTCGACGTGCCCCGGACTGCGGGCCAGGGTGGTCTCGTCATCCGGAACCCGAACCGGCCGAACCCGCTCGCCGGCGTGGAGCTCGACCTCGAGGGCTCGGTGGCCGAGCAGGTCCAACAGCTCCTCGACCAGTCGGTCAACCCGTCGCTCGCCTCCCACGGCGGGTTCGCCACGCTGGTCGGGGTCGACGACGAGAACAACGTGTACGTGACGATGGGTGGTGGCTGTCAGGGTTGCTCGCCATGTCGGCCATGACTCTCCGAGACGGCATCGAGCGGGCGATCAAGGAGGCGATCCCCGAGGTGACCGAGGTCATCGACGCGACCGACCACGCCGCCGGGGAGAATCCCTTCTACAGCTGAGCCCACGTCGCCGATTGCCGGCGGGCTGGTCGATCAGCGGTCGGCGTTGGCCGATCGCCAGGCCGAGACTCGACTCGACGCCGTCGGCGTCAAGGCCCAGGTCGGCCAGAATGGCGTCGGGCTTGCCGTGTGCAGGAACGCCGACGGCACGCCGAGGACCCGCACCGAGGGCCCGTCGACGGGAGCGAGGTCACGGAGCGCGTCGGCGATCATCGAGCCGACGCCGCCGTCGCGTAGGCCGTCCTCGATCGTGACGACGAGCCGGTGGCGTGCCGCGTCGTGCAGCATGTCGGCGTCGAGGGGCTTGACCACCCGCGGGTCCCAGACGGTGACCACCTCACCGGCCTCGGCGAGTCGATCCGCCGCCTCGCGTTGCCGCGGCGAGCATCTTGCCGACGCCGATGATGCAGATCGCGTCTCCACGCCGGACGAGCCTCGCCGTCAGGCCGGAGCCGACGTCGCCGGCTCGGAGCGTGGGCGGCGGAGCGTCTTCGGGAACCGGATCGCGGCCGGGCCGTCGACAGCTCGAGGGCGTCGTGGAGCATCTGGCGCGACCTCGCCGTAGCTCGACGGGGCGAACACCGTCATGTCCCGGCACCTTGGTGAGCAGCACCATGTCGAGCACGCCGTGGTGTGACGCGCTCCGTCGTCTCCGGTGATGCCGGCGCGGTCGAGCACGAACATGACCGGCTGCTCGTGCAGGCCGACGTCGAGGTTCACCTGGTCGAACGCCCGGGTCAGGAACGTCGAGTAGAACGGCGACCACGGGACGGAGGCCGCCCATCGCCATGCCCGCGGCGGCAGTCACGGCGTGCTGCTCGGCGATGCCGACGTCGATCAGGCGGTCGGGGAACAGCCTCGCCGAACGGCAGCAGGCCGGTGGAGTCGGGCATCGCCGCGGTGATGGCGACGAGCTCGGGTCGCGCTCGGTACCCTCGGCCACGATCGCTTCGGAGAAGGCGGCGGTGTAGGAGCCCGCCTTCAGCTCGGAGAGGTCGTGCATCGTTCTTGACGTCGTCGTTCTCGGCCGGCGCGTAGCCGCGACCCTTCTGGGTGAGCACGTGCACCACGACCGGGCCGCCCATCTTGGCGGCGTTGGTGAGCGCCTTCTCGAGCGCCGGCGATGTCGTGGCCGTCGAGCGGCCCGAGGTAGCCCACGCCCAGGTCCTCGAAGAACGCCGGCGGCTCGAACATCTGCGCGGACGGCGGCCTTGGCGCCGTCGAGGCCCCGCTCGAGGTAGTTGCCGACGACCGGCACGTCTCCGATCAGTTGCTCGAAGCGGGCCTGCTGGCGACGGTAGGTCGGGTTGGCGCGCAGCTTCGAGAGGCTCTCGGAGAGGCGTGACACGGTCGGCGCGTAGGAGCGGCCGTTGTCGTTCAGCACGATGATCACGTCGCGCCCGGAGTGCCCGAGGTTGTTGAGCCCCTCGTACGCCATGCCGCCGGTCATCGCCCCGTCGCCGATCACGGCGACGATCCGATGCTGGCGGACCTCGCCCTGGAGCTCCTGCGCCGTGGCCAGCCCGTGGGCGTAGGACAGGACTGTGGACGCGTGGCTGTTCTCGATCCAGTCGTGCTCGGACTCGGTGCGGCTCGGGTAGCCGGACAGTCCGCCCTGCTGGCGGAGCGTGGGGAAGCGTCGCGGACGGCCGGTGACGAGCTTGTGGACGTAGGCCTGGTGGCCGGTGTCCCACAGGATCATGTCGTGCGGGGAGTCGAAGACCCGGTGCAGCGCCAGCGTGAGCTCGACGGCGCCGAGGTTGGAGCCGAGGTGGCCTCCGGAGTCGTTCACCTGTTCGACGATCACCTGAGCGGATCTCGTCGGCCAGCTGGGCCAGGGCCAGGTAGTCGAGACGTCGAAGATCGGCGGGCGACGAGATGCGTTGGAGAAGCGTCACGTCACCAAGCTACGACTTGTCGGGGCGTCTCGGTGTATTGGTTGGCGAAGACGATCGATGCTCATCACGATCCGCGGCCCGGACATGCGCCGCATCCAGTCGCAACTCCCGTCGCCCGCCGCCGAGGGCGAAGCTCGGGGCGCCGATCGCCGAGACGACCACGGTGATCAGGTAGGTCGACAGGCCGAAGGCCAGTGCCCGTTCGTCGGACACTCCCAGCGCGCCGAAGAACAGGATGAATCCACCCTCCCGCACGCCGAGCCCGCCGAAGCCCACCGGGAGGTTCTGACCGATGGCGTCGGGGGAAAGAAGGCGAGGACCGCGGCCAGGGTCACTTCAGGAAGGTCGAGCGCCCGCGCCACCATCCAGACCGACATGCACTGCGCGAGCTGGAAGGCGAGCCCGGCGCCGACGAGTCGAGAGCGCAGCTCCCGGTGTCGACCTGATCGCCTCGATGCCGAGGTGGACCGATCCGATCCAGCGCCGCCACCCCCGTGCGGTTCGAGCGGTCTCGGCCCAGCGCCGGTTCGCGGCGACGGCGAGGAGCGTGAGGAGCGCGACGAGCGTCACGATGTCGATCGCGAGCAGCGTGATGCTCGCCGCGCCGAGCCCGCGGAACTCGGGGGCGAACGCGATCGTCGACGAGGCTGATGGCCGGCAGCACCAACCAGCCGGTGAGACGTTCGAGTGCCACCGACGCGAAAGCGATCGGCCAGTCATCGATGTCCCGGCCCAGTCGGGCGACGCGTATGACGTCGCCGCCGAACGCGGTCGGGAGCACGTTCGACACGAACTGCCCGGCGAGGAACTGGTTGAACAGCCTGCGGAACGGGGCGTGATAGCCGAGCGGGACCAGCACCGGGACCATCGCAGTGTCTGCAGGGCGAACGCGACGAGCAGCGTCACGGCCGACGCCAGGAGCCACCAACCGGTGGCGGCAGTCCAGGTGGGTACGAGCTCGACCACGTTGAAGTCGGGGAGCTTCCACACCAGGAGCCCCAGCAGGAGCAGGCTCCCCCCGATCCGGAGTACCAGGGCCCACGGGAACCGTCGGGGCGAGTGGGCGGTCGGCGAGTGTTGGATGCCACATTCTGACGTACCGTTGCTGACGTGAAGGAGCGATCCGTCAAACTGGGTGACATCGAGGTGACCGTCCTCGAGGACGGGGTGGGCGGTCGGCCGCTCATGCTGGTGCACGGTTTCACTGGTCTGAAGGAGGACTTCGCCGACGAGCTGGGTCCGCTCGCAGACCTCGGTTATCACGTCGTTTCGCCCGACCTTCGTGGCCACGGTCAGTCGTCACGCCCTGCCAGCGAGGCGGAGTACTCGCTCGAGCTCTTCGCCGACGATGTGCTGGCCCTCGCCGACTCGCTCGGGTGGCAGCAGTTCGATCTCCTCGGCCATTCGATGGGCGGGATGATCGCCCAGGTGCTCGTGGTGCGCGAGCCGGGTCGGGTCAATCGCTTGATCCTCATGGACACCACCCACGAGGCGGTGAGCACCATGGACCCGGAGTTGGCTGCTCTGGGAGTCGAGATGGCCCGGACCGAAGGGCTCGGCGCCATTGCCGATCTGCTGAAGTTCTTCGAGAATCCCGACGACAATCCGGCATACCACCGCGTCTGCTCGGAGCGCGATGGATATCTCGAGTGGTCCGAGTCGAAGGCTCGCACTCCCTCTCCGGTGATGTACGCGGCCATGTTGCCGACCTTCCAGTCGACGCCGGATCGACTTCCCGCCCTCGCCCGGCTGTCCATACCGACGCTGGTCATCGTCGGCGAGCTCGACCGTGCCTTCGTCGGCCCCTCGCGTGAGATGGCCGAAGCGATCGAGGGCGCGGTCTACGCCGAGATCCCGCTTGCCGGTCATTGTCCCCAGTTCGAGGCGACCGACGCCTGGCGCGCTGCGTTGTACGGATTCCTGGGGCCCGCAAGCGCCCTCGAACCGGACCAGTCGGCGGACAGGTCGTGATCGCCGTCGTCTCGCAGTGTTGGACGTTGGATGTGGGCCCTCACCTCGACGCGTACGAGCACGACTACCGGGAGTTCCTCGACTTCCACCGTCAGCATCCGGGGTTTCGCGGTCGGCAGCTGCTTCGCGGCATCGCTGACCCGTGTCACCTGACGAACCTCCGGTTCTTCGACGAGGTGGCGGCCTACGAGGAGCTGATCGCGCTGCCGGGGTATGCCACTCACATCGAACGGCTCACGGAGCACATCGACGTCACCCACGTTCCCCGAAGGAGTATGCGGAACTGATCGTCAATGACGGGCCCGCCGGGTTCGCCCCGTTGCGGTGACGACGTTCGTCTGTGTCCACGGTGCGTTCCGCGGAGGGTGGTCGTTCTCGCTGGTGGCCGAGGAGTTGCGGCGGAGGGGTCATCTCGTGTTCACCCCATCGCTGACCGGAATGGGTGATCGGAGCGACGAGCGGCCCTCCCATCTCGGGCTCGACACCTGGATCGCCGACATCGAGGATCTGCTGGCCCGACATGACCTTGTCGACGTGATCCTGGTCGGGCACAGCCAGGGGGGGCTCGTGATCACGGCGGCGGCGGAGATCTGCCACGAGCGGTTGGCGGCACTCGCGTACATCGACGCGGCGGAGCCCCGCTCCGGTGAGCGCGGCGTGGACCAGCTTCCGATGCCTGAGGGCTCAGTGGCCGCCCCGCTTCCTCCCGGTGGTACCTGGTTGTCGCCGGCACTGCTCGACGAGGTCGTCGGGTCTGTCCATCGAGCTCATCGCCTGGTCGAACGAACGACTGTGCGAGACACCCCTCGGACCGTCGCTCGATGCGGTGGTACTCGGCGTGGCGGGCATGGCCGTTCCCCGGCGCCGCCTGTTCTGCGAACGAACTCCGACGGGGTATCCATCGGTGGCCACCCGCCGCCGGCTCGATGCAGATCAGATTCCCTATGAGGTCATCGACGCACCCCATGACGTGCTCCTCAGTGATCCGGTCGGCGTGGCCGAGTGGCTCACCGCCTCTGCCGGTCACGCCGGGCAGCCCTGGGCGATCCGCACCCGATTGAACGCTTCGTCGATACGGCCGGCCGGCAGGTCCCCGCTGGCGGAGGCGGCGTCGAGCCGGGCCAGGACCGCGTCGTAGGAGTCCGCTGGACCGATGATGGCCAGATCCGCTCCGGCGACGAGGGCCGCGACGACGGCTTCCACCGTCGAGCGTCGGGTGGTGATCGCCTTCATCGTGCCGAGGTCGTCGGTCACCGCGAGTCCATCGAAGCCGAGCTTCCGACGGAGGTAGCGGTACGCGGCAGGGCTCAGGCTGGCCGGCGTGCCGGACTCGGTCAGCCCTGGCACATCGAGGTGCCCGACCATCACGGCGACGGGACCGGCGTGTATGAGCGTCTCATAGGGGATCAGGTCCTTCCGTTCGAGTTTCGCGAGCGGCGGAGTGGTGACGATCGCAGTGTGGGGATCGCCGCTCGCGCTGCCGTGCCCGGGGAAGTGTTTGAGCGCCGGGAGGACCCCGCCGTCGCGAAGGCCATCGGCGAACGCTCCCGCATTTCGGATGACGGACTGCGGGTCGCCGGAGTAGGAACGGTCTCCGATCGGGCCGTTGTCGGGTTCGGACGAGACGTCGACCACCGGTGCGAAGTCGAGATTCAGACCTCGGGTGACCAGGTCCTTCGCTCGGCTCCTGGCGAGTGCACGGATCTGTTGGAGCGAGAGGCTGAGCCCCTGACGCCGCGCGGATGGGAACGAAGCAACACCGAAGCGGTTGACCCGTCCGCCCTCGTCGTCGACGAGCCGCGAGACCCGGGTAGGCGTTGAGCTGTGCAGCCACAGCAGCCCGTTCGGCGCCGTCCTGCATCGACATGAAGAGCAGGCCGCCCGGGCGGTCCGACCGCTGGGTCAGTGCTCCGACCTCTGCTGCTGATGGCGAGTCGAGTGCCGGCATCAACAGTTGGGCGAGCTTCTGATGCCGGTCGAGCGACTTCGAGTCGGTGCAGTTGGTTCGTCCGGCCCGCCACGTGGTGGTGGTCGTCGGCGCCGGCGTGATTGCAGCGCGGGTGCCGGTGCCAGAGCCGCCGAGCGAAACGACGGTGATGACGAGCAACACGATGGGAGTCAGAACGATCGCCAGGCGATCCCACCGAAGCCGCTGCCACCAGGGTCGACGCCGACGAGGTCGGCTCGACCTTGCGGGCGAGGTCATCGGGCGAGAGTCATGGATCTCACTCGCCAGAGCGTAGGGGTCAGGTCGCCCGACCCGGAGGGAGCGCAGCGATCGGCAGGAGCTCGACCCGGTACCTTCCGAACGGGGTGGGCGGCGGTGCCGGCCTCGTCGTCATGGGCGACGAGGCCGACCAACTACTCGGGGCACGGCGAGCCGGCGCCGTGATCGAGCGTCGCAGGCAGGCCCATCCGATCGAGGTACAGAGGAATCCCACGATGAGCACGATGATCGCCTGACCGGTGTAGCCGACCCAGGTGCGGTGCAACGCGAGCACGGTGAGCCCGCTTCCCGTGAGGATCACTCCGGCCGAGGTCAGCCACGTCCCGGCTACGGCTGTACTCCGCAGTGGATCGTTGATCCGCCAGTGCTCGTGCCCGGTGCCCGTCGCCATCGGTGAGTACTCGGTCGATCACGTTCGGTGCTTGAGGAACGGCTGGGTCGCCGACCCCGAGAGCTCAATTCGCCGTGTTGCCAAGGCGTTCCGCCCGTTAGATTGACGACGTCGGGCAGGCGGCCCGACAGCTGGAGGGGAACGTGGATCTGCTGGGGGTCGTGATTGATGTTGACACGCGCCCGCTCGAGGTGATGATCGAGTGTGGGTCTGCCGTTTCCGCTGGGGGGCTACGTCAATCATTGGAGGTGGCCGGGGTCGTCACACCCGACGATGGGCTGCTCGTGATCGAGAGGACCGGCCAGCTCGTGACGACGGGATCGTCGGAGGTGCTCGACCTGCGATGGGCAGATCGTCTCGTCGTGGTTCACCCCGGTGATCTGGGTCTGAAGTCGCAGGGTCGACCGGTCGAGGCCGTCGCTGTCAGCGGGCCTCAGGTCGGCGCCCGCTGGGCACTGGTCGAGGGTGCGAACCCGGTGCACCGAGGTCCGGGCGCGGTGATCGATCTCGTTGATGACTCGGCGGTGAGTCGCAACCGACACGCCGTCATCAACCTCAGCGGCGCCGGTTTCGGGTCTGGTCCGGATGTGTTGACGATCGGGGTCGCTGACCTCGAATCGCGGCACGGCACGTCGGTCGACGGGGCTCGGATCGATCAGTCGAGTTCGGCGGGCCCCGGCTCGCGGATACTGGTCGGCGACACGGAGCTCATGCTCGCCCAGCTGGACCCCGAGCCGGCTGCTCCGCATCTCACGGTGATTCCGGGCGCGCTCGCCTTCCACCGTCCGCCGCGTGTGCTCTCCGTCCACGCCGCCGCGACCGTCGATCTGACGGCGCCTCCGCAGACGCCGCCGAGTCGGAGGTTCCCGCTGGGTGGCGCAGTGGTGCCGATCGCTCTGGGAGCAGTGGTCTTCGCCGTGACCCGGAGCCCGTTGACGCTGCTCTTCATGGCGCTCGGCCCGGCGATGGCGATCTGGGCATTCGTTGAGGACCGAACGAGCGGGCGGGCGGACTTCCGGCGTGAGTCGACAGAGTGGCTGGAAACGGTGGAGGCAACGCGTCCGCGAAGCAGATGCACGGTCGGTCGAGTCGATCGCACAGTGGCGGAACGACGCTCGAGCGCCCGGCGAGTTGGTCACCGACATCGCCCGGCGGTCACCAGCACTCTGGCAGCGGCGGCCTGATGACGCCGACTACTCGGTGGTCAGGATCGGTCTCGCCCGGCAGCGGTCCCGAGTCCAGATCGAACTCGCCGACGGCGGCGACATCGAGCTCCGTCGGGCGGGCAGCGAGCTGGTCGCCAACTTTCGCGACGTCGACGACGTGCCCCTCGAGGTGGACCTCGGTGCGCGCAGGCATCCTGGGGATATCCGGGACCCCCGAGACCACAGGTGACCTGGCCCGATCCATCGTCGTCCAACTCGCCGCCCAGCACAGCCCCGGCGACCTGTCGATCGTCGTCCTCGGCGCCGAGGGTGGGTGGGAGTGGGCGAAGTGGCTTCCCCATGCCCGGGTGCGTTCACAGGACGGCATGGAGGTCGCGGGCTCCGGCGAGGCGGCGGCGGCGACCCTGGCCTCGGTGGCTGATGAGGTCGCACGCAGCTCGGAGGAGACCCTCGCCGCGAGCCACGGTGTCGGCACTGGGGGCCCGGTGTCCACGGTCATCGTCGTGGACGGCGCAGTCGATGCAGTGCCGGCCGAGATCACACGCGTACTCGCCGGGGCACGCCGGGCGGGTACCGTCGTCATCTGGCTGGAGACGGAGGCCGAGCGGCTTCCCCATGGCTGTCGGGTGGTCGTGGCCTGCCGGAGCAGTCATCGCGCCGCGGTTGTGCACACGTTCACCGGCGAACGAATCGACGATGTGGCCATCGACCACTGCCCGGTTGCTCTCACTGCGTCGATCGGCCGCTGGATGGCGCCTCTCGTCGACGCCCACAACGATGGCGTGGATCAGTTCCGTTCCGGGACCGTCGACCTGGTCACGGCGCTCGGTCTCGATCTCGGTGATCCTGAGGCGCTGGCCGAACGGTGGTCCAACGCCCGCTCGGACGCGCGATTCGTGATCGGGGTCGGCTCGTGGGGGGTCATCACCATCGACCTGCTCAGAGACGGTCCACACGCGTTGGTGGCGGGGACGACGGGGGCCGGCAAGAGTGCGATGTTGCGGGCCTGGCTCGTGTCCTTGGCTGCCGGCGCCGGGCCGGATCGACTCAACATCGTACTGATCGACTACAAGGCGTCCGCTGCTTTCCAGCGCCTCGATGCGCTGCCCCACGTGGTCGCGACCATCACGAACCTCGATCCGGCCGAGACCGATCGAGGTCTGATCTCACTCGAGGCCGAGCTCCGCCGCCGGCAGCACCTGCTGTCCGACCACGGCGCCGAGGACCTCGAGGAGCTCCGTCGCATCCGACCCGATGTCCCGATGGCCCGGTTGGTACTGGTCGTTGACGAGTTCCGTGCGCTCAAGGAACAGGTGCCGGCCTTCGTCGACGGTTTGGTCGATCTGGCGAGCCGGGGACGAAACGTGGGCATCCACCTGATCCTGGCGACGCAGCGTCCCGAGGGGGTCATCTCCGCCGACATCCAGGCGAACACGAACCTCCGTGTTGCGCTCCGGGTGGCGTCGACGCAGGAGAGCCGGGAGGTGATCGGTGATCCCGCAGCGGCGTCGATCTCTCCCGATCACCCGGGTCGCGGGCTCGTGGCCCGGTCGGGCGGGCTCCTCCCGTTCCGATCGGTGTTCGTCGACGGGTGGTCCGGATCCCGTGATCTCATGGCGGTCGATGTTCGACCGTTCGATCTGCCTCGACCAACGGTGGCGCCGACCACGACCACTGGACCGACCGACCTCGATCGCTTCGTCGAACTGGCGGCGGCGGCGGCGCGCACTGCGGGGATCGATGCGCCCCGCCGTCCGTGGTTCGGTCCGCTGCCGACGACCGTTCGTCGCTCGGAGCTGATGGGTGACGTGGACCTCCCCGACGCCGACGTCGGCCCGGACCTGCAGCACACCTCGATCCTCCTCGGCCTGCTCGACGAACCGCACCTCCAAGCGCGGAGGCCCTGGTGGTTCGATCCAGAGCTGGCCGGGGGGACTGTGGTGTTCGGTGACGCGGGTTCGGGCAGGTCATCGCTCGTCCGCCAACTCGTCATCGGAATGGCGGAACGATCGAGCCCGGAGGAGTTGGTCGTGTACGCGGTCGACGCGAACGGCACTGGTCTCTCCTCGCTCGCCGTGCTCCCGCACTGCGGTGGAGTGATCCCGATCTCTGATGCCGCACGTCTCCGGCGGCTGAGCCAGATGCTCACGCGGCTCGTCGAAGCACGTTCCACGCGGCAGTCGATGCCGGGTGCCGGGCCCGCAGCCGCGGCCACGGTCGTGGTGGTGATCGATGGCTTCGGGTCGGTGTGGGCGACACATTCCGATCTGGATGATGGCCGGTTCTTCAGCCTGATCCACCGCCTCGCCTCCGATGGTCCGTCACTCGGCATCCGCATGGTGATCACGGCGGATCGTTCCGGCTCGTTGACGCCTGCTGTGGCCGCGGCAATGAGGACTCGGCTGGTCATGCGGCTCACCTCGCACGAGGAGACTTCGATCCTGGGATTCCGGGACACTCCCGCGGCCTCACTCCCACCCGGTCGAGTGCTCCTCGGGGGTGGCGCCTCCGCCCAGGTGCTGTGGGACGACGACATCGACGAGCAGTCGCGTCTCAGCCGGATCATGCGCTCGCACCCGACCCATGCCGCGCCCGAGGTTCGGCTCCTGCCTGAGCGGGTCCTGCCGTCGGACCTGCCGGGCGAGATGGTCGGCGAGACGGTGGTGAACGGGGACGGACGACTCGTGATCGGCATCGATGAGGATCATGCTGCGGCCGTTGTCGATCTCGAACGTCATGAAGCGTGGCTCGTCCTCGGCCCCGCCCGCTCCGGCCGAACGACGGCGCTGCATGCTGCTGTGTCCTCCCTCGACCGCTCGGCATCGGAGCGGGAGCGCTTCCTGATCTGTGGTCGACGTTCATCGCTCACCGGTCGAGAGGGCTGGGCTGGGATCGCTGCGGGGGAATCGGAGGCCCTGGAAATGATCGCCGGGTGGTCGGACGGGATCGTGAACGTGGGACGGCCCACCGTTGTCGTGGTCGACGATCTCGATGACCTCGCCGGCGGGCCGGCAGGGGCCGGCATCGATCGTCTGTGGAAGGTGGGTCGCGAACGCTGATGTCCGGTGGCTGGTGTCACTGGCGACGTACCGGGCGACGACGAGCTTCGAGCCGGTTGTCCGTGCGCTGCTGGCCGGTCGTCATGGACTCATTCTTCAGCCTGACCCGAACGGCGACGGCGACGTGCTCGGAGTTCGGCTGCCCCGCTCGTCCGGCCGCTCGATGCCAGCAGGGCGAGGAGTGCTGGTGGCCGACGGCTCGTACCGCGTCATCCAGGTCGCTGATCTCGCTCCGCCGGCGGCATCACCTGGGGCGGTCCCGGGGTGAGGAGCAACAGCAGGGTCCCGATCATCCCGATGGCCCGGGTTCCCGTGCGGAAATACGCCGAGTGCCCACCGGTACCGGGCTCGATCACGAGGGCGCCGAAGCCTGCTGACGTCGGATCCGGGCCCAGCCCGTTGGCCTCGGCGACGGCTCCGATCGGGTCGTCGGACGTGCGCCCGGCCACGACCGTGGCGCCCGGTCGAAGCCGGTAGTCATCCACGCTGCGGACTCCCCAGCCGGCGCCGGGGCTTCCCACGAGCAGGAGCACATCGGCCGACAGGCCGCGCGATGCGGCGAGACTCGCGACGACGCTTCCGTAGCTGTGGCCGACGACCGCTACGGGCACAGGGGTCTGGGCTGCGATCCACTCGACGAAGCGCCGAAGGCGGGTTGCGGCGGCCGAGGCGTGTTCGTCGGTGGCGATGTCGATCCAGTCGGCCGGCGCGGTGCCGGGGGCTGTGTCGTCCATCCACTCGATCGTCGTTGTTCGATCGTCCATCACGTGTCGCAGACGATTCGCCCGCGTGTTGTCAGGCGCTGACTCGTCGAGTTCATCGAGGCTGGACCCGATGCCACCGACCACGACGACGACGCGGTCGCAGGCGAACAGATCGCCGTGGGCCAGCACGATCCGTCCGGATCGGGCGGGGTCGAAGAGGAGCAGGTGAAGCGTGTGGTCGTTCTCCAGTCTCTGGTTGAGCCGGGTGAGCAGTCGACGCCGCCGGGGGTCGAGGTCGTTCCGGCTGAGCGTTGCTCGAAGTCGGGCCCGGGACAGCTGGGAGCGCTGGTTGACCGTCTGGGAGTTGAGTGGATCCGGCTTCTGGGGTGGGGCGGCGGCAGTGAAGGCACCGTGTACGAGGTGCCAGGTCTCAGCGGCGACGCGCTCGACGGCGACACGAGTGTCGTCGTCGTTCTCCAGGGCCTCGAATCGTCGGGCGATCGTGCCGAGCATCTCCGCAGTGGTGATCGAGCGTTCGCTGTGCGAACGCATCCCGTCAGCTACACGTCGGAGCTGATCGAGTGTGGCGGCGAGGCCGGGAACGCCGGCCGATGGGCCGAGTCGGTGACGGCCGTCGTCCAGTTCGGCGGCGACGGTTGCTGCGACCTCGCCCAGTGCCGCTGCGATTCGGTCCAGTCGGTCGAGATCGGAGACCACGACCTCGACGGTCATCGTCGTTTGTCCCTGGTCATCATCTGGTGGGCCTAGAACACCGCGCCGACCCGTCGGAGGAGGACCGCCAGGGCCTCCCACCGTGGGTCGAGCGGCGGCGGGAACTGGCCGAGGACGGACGCGTTGACTCCCGGCAGGGGTGATGTGAGGGGTGGGCCGCCGCCCACGCCCGGATTCGGATCTCGAGTCCTCGGAGCACGCGGAAGCGCTCCTCGACCCAGTTGGCGTGCGCGGAGAGCGAGCTCCCGAGGCTGGTGAGCTCCTGGGTCAGCCTGGCGATGGCGGCGTGCTCGGAGGCGAGCTCGTCACGGAAACGATCCGCGGCCGGACCCCGCCATCTGATGTTCGCGGATGCGGCGCCCAGCTCGTGCGAGGTTCGTCCGACAGCGTCGGTGCCGGCCCCGCAGAGCCTGGCCAGCCGTCGGATCTGGTTCGGGTCCGGCTCCATGGTGACAGGTCGTTCTGGTAAGGCTGTCCGGGTTCGTCCGTTCCGGCTGGTCCGTCAGCTGCCGGCCTGCGTGCCGGCGGCGAGGCGGTGGCGGATCTCCGCCGAGGCCTCCATCAATGCCACGTTCAACTGCTCGAGTGCAGGGCGGAAGTGCGAGTCCCACTCCTCTCCGAATCTCCTCGCCGCCGGACCGTCGTAGCCACTCCCGAGGACACCGTGCACCTGTGAGTCGAGTGATGATTTCAGGCCTTGGATCGTTCCGGCTTCGTTCTGGAACTTCTGGCTCAGGGCGTTCATGGAATCGGCGTCGAACAGGAATCGGCTCACTGGTCATCTCCTCGGTGTCCCGCTGAACGGGCGCCCACCGGCCCGGCAGGCTCCGAGCAACATACACATAAAGAACATGAAACACAATTAAATATCACAAAAGGCAATGAAAAGTGACAACGGTGGACGGTCACCCGGATCGTCGGACAGCAGCGCAGCGATCACACCGGTGACATCGGGATACTTCGATCCGTGCGTCTCGAGGGCGAGTTGGCACAGCGCGCCGAAGGACCATCGGTCGGCCGCGACCGACCATGCCCCCAGTTCGGCCTCAGGGGAGCGGAACCCTGTGGTTCCGATCGGCTCTGTCTCGGTGATCCGACCGTCATCGAAGACACGGGCCGCCAGTCCGAAGTCGATGAGCGTGGCCCGACGCTCATCGACGATGACATTGCCGGGAGCGATGTCGCGGTGGATGACCGACCGAGCGTGCACGCGTTCGATCACGGCGGCCAGACAGCACAGCACCGACAGCCGATCCGCACCGGTGACGGTCCGGTCGGCCGCCCACAGGTCGAAGCTGCGGCCCTCCACCCAGGTGCTCACCTCGAACAAGGTGGTCATCGACCCGTCGTCGTGGCCGGCCCCGATGGGGGGCGCGCCTTCGAACACCTCCAGCATCTCGATGCACCCGGGCCCGGCGACCTCGGCCATGAGCGCGTGTTGCCCAACCCACCGGTCCCGCCAGGTGGACACGCTGGAACCACGATGGAGCTGCTTGATCGCCACCTCACGCGTGCTCGAGCCACCCATGGTCACTGCCCGCCAGACTGCTCCCTCGGCCCCCCGGTGGATCAGCTCCACCAGGCGATGGCGATCCGGATCACCGGCGGGCCCGATGAATCGCCGGACGCCCGGCGCATCGTTCAGCGGGCCTTCTCCATGAACTGTTCGGTGGAGACCAGCACCCTGGTGACGCGGCCTGCGGCGACGAGGCCGCGTTCGTCGCGGGCAGAGACGTTGAATGTGAGTCGTCGACCCTCGATCTTGTCGAGTCGCGCTTCTGCGGTCACCGTCGAGCCGACCGGCGTCGGAGAGATGTGTTCGAATCGCACCCCCACGTTCACGGTGGAGCACCCCTCATCGAGCTTGTCCAGTGTCGCCAGCATGGTCGCCTCCTCACACAGGGCCAGGAGTCGGGGAGTGGCCAACACGGGCACGACCCCGGATCGCATGGCCAGGGCCGTGTCGGCGTCGGTGACCTCGAGCGAGACGGAGGCGGCGAGGCCGGGAAGCAAACTCATTCTCGGTACGATACGACTGCGCCGCCCACAGCGGTGAAACTTCGTCGGGGTCGACCGGGTCGGTCCCTTGAAAGGATGAACTGTGATCGATCCTCATGTGATCGAGCGAACCATCGCTGCGGCACTCTCGACTGGCGCCGACTTCGCCGAGGTGTTCGCCGAGGACAAGCGCTCGTCCAGCGCGGTGCTCGACGACGGCAAGGTCGAGGAGCTCACCTCGGGCCGCGACCGTGGCGCCGGCATCCGGGTCGTCGTCGGCGAGTCGCACCGGGTTCGCCCACACCGCGGATCTGTCCGAGGCGGGCCTGGTCGCGACCGCGGAGATCGCCGCCGCCGCGGCCCGGGGCGGCGGCTCGGGTGCCAGGACCGTCGTCGTGCCGCGACCGACGGTCGGCGCGGCCGAACGTCGGTGGTGATGCTGCCCGGCGACGTTCCCAAGGCGCGCAAGGTCGAGCTGCTCACGCGGGCCAACGAGGTCGCCCGCTCCCAGGGCGCGGCGATCACCCAGGTGATGGCCCGGTACTCCGACTCCCGGCGCCGCATCCTCGTGGCCAACACCGACGGCATGCTCGCCGCCGACGACCAGGTGAAGACGGTGTTCTCGATCTCGTGCGTCGCCACCGGCGACACCGGCATGCAGACCGGTCGCGAGTCGGTCGGCCACACCGTCGGCTTCGAGCTGTTCGACAGCGTCGACGTCGAGGAGATGGCCCGCAACGCGGCCGCGTCGGGCGATCACCAAGCTGGCGGCCCGCCCCGCGCCGAGCGGCCAGATGACCGTGGTCATCGGCTCGGGCGGCGGCGGCGTGATGTTCCACGAGGCGTGCGGCCACGGCCTCGAGGCCGACCTGGTGGCCAAGGGCGCGTCGGTGTTCGCCGATCGCGTCGGCGAGCAGGTGGCGTCGCCGCTGGTCACGCTCGTCGACGACGGCACGATGGGCGGCGAGTGGGGCTGCTTCGCCATCGACGACGAAGGTCGCCCGGCGCAGCGCAACGTGCTCATCGAGGACGGGGTGCTCGTCGACTACATGTGGGACGGTCTCCGGGCCCGCAAGGCCGGTCGTCGCCTCGTCGGGCAACGGCCGCCGCCAGAGCTACCAGCACCTGCCGATGGTCCGCATGACCAACACCTACCTGCTCGGCGGGACGGCGACAAGGAATCGATCGTCGCCGACACCGACTCGGGCGTGTACATCGCCCACCTCGGCGGCGGCCAGGTCAACACCGCCACCGGCGACTTCGTCTTCGGCATGACCGAGGCGTATCTCATCGAGGACGGCAAGATCACCGAGCCGCTCCGCGAGGGCAACCTCATCGGCAACGGCCCCGAGGTGCTGCCGCAACATCGACGCCGTCGCCTCCGACTTCGCGATGGGCCCTCCGGGCACCTGCGGCAAGGACGGCCAGGGCGTGCCGGTCGGCGACGGGGTTCCGACCCTGCGGGTTCACGGCCTGACGATCGGCGGCACGGCGCAGCGTGAGCCCCGACGATCTGCTGGTGATCGCGCGACCGCGTCGATCGGCGAGGCCGCCCGCCCGGAGAAGAGGTCGAGGTGGTGGTCTCGCATTCCCGCGACACCGAGGTCCGCGCCTACGACGGCGAGGTCGAGGCCTTCACCTCGGCCGAGTCGGCCGGGTTCGGGGTCCGGGTCATGCATGACCACCGGCAGGGCTTCGCCTACGCCGGCACGCTCGACGCCGACGTCATCGCGCGAGACGCTGGCAGAGGCCCGGGACAACGCGACGTTCGCCATCGCTCGACCGAATGGTCCGGACTGGCCGACGCCCGACGGCGTGGCCGCGGCCGACGCTGGACCTGTACGACGAGGCCTCGCCGAACTGAGCCCGACGCGTCGAAGATCGAGCTGGCGCTCGAGCTCGAACGGCTGGTGCTGGGCGGCGACCCCCGGATCCTGGGCGTCGAGATCGGCGGAGTACGCCGACTCCGTCGAGCCAGTCGGCGCGTGGCGTCACGACCGCCGGCATCCGCAGCGCCACGCGCGAGACCGGTTGCTCGCTCGTGGCCTACAGCCTGGCCGGGACGACGACGAGGTCACGACCGGGTTCGGGTTCAGCGTCGGTCGGTCGTCCGGACGATCTCGACCTCGACGCGGCCGCGCGGCCGAGGCGGTCGACCGTGCCGTCCGCATGCTCGGGGCCGGGCCGTGCGCCAGCAGAGCGCCTCACCGTGGTGTTCGACCCGTGGGTCACCGCGCAGTTCCTGTCGATCGTCGGCGAGTCGTTCTCCGGCGACCGGGTGCTGAAGGGTCGCTCGTTTCTCGCCGACCGCCTCGGCGAGTCGATCGCGCCCGGCCGCTGGTCACGCTGATCGACGATCCGACCGATCCGATGGCCCTGCGGCGACGACCCGTCGACGCCGAAGGGCTCGCGACTCGGCCGCACCGACGCTCATCGAGCGCCGGTGTCGTGAGCGGTTTCGTGCACGACGGCTACTCGGCGCGAGCGCTCGGCGCGGCGTCGACCGGGCTCGGCGGTGCGGCACGGCTTCAAGTCGACCCCCGGCGCCGGCACCCAGTCGCTGTCGCTGTCGGCCCGGGCGACAGATCCGCCCGAGGAGTCTGCTCGGCACGTGTCGGTGACGGGGTGTTCGTCCTGGAGGTGCAGGGCATGCACTCGGGGGTGAATCCGGTGTCGGGCGACTTCTCGACCGGGATCGAGGGCGTGATGCATCCGCGACGGCGAGCTCGCGGAGCCGGTCAAGGAGGTCACGATCGCCTCGACGTTGCAGCGGATGCTGGCCGACATCGACGATGGTCGGCTCACGACCTCGACGGCCATGCCCATGGACGCCGCCGGGGTGACGCTCGCGATCGCGGACGTCACGATGTCGGGCGCATGATGAGCGACCGACCGCGCGACCGTCGATCTGCGAGGTCGCTGGCGCGATCGCGCGGCCGGGCGACCGGCGCGGCGAGCAGATCGACGTGATGGTCGGCCACGGCCGGTCGACGTCGGTGCGGGTGTACGGCGGTGAGGTCGAGTCGTTCACGTCGGCCGAGTCGTTCGCGATCGGGGTCCGGGTGATCTCCGACGGTCGGCAGGGGTTCGCCTCGGCGGGCTCGCATCGACCCCGAGGTCGTCGCGCGAGACCCTGGCCGAGGCCCGCGACAACGTGGCGTTCGGCGAGGTCGACGAGTTCTACGGGCTCGCCGAGCCCGACGGCGTGCGCCGCGGTCGACCACGATCACTGGAACGAGTCGATCCTCGCGATCGACGCCCAGGACAAGATCGATCACGGCGCTCGAGCTCGAGCGCGATGGTCTCGACCGCGACCACCGCATCACCGGCGTCCGCGTGCGGCGTGGGGCGATCGGCGGGCGAGGTCGCCTACGCGGCGTCGAACGGCATCGCCGTGCTACGACCGCGGCACCGTCGTGCAGCGTCGGGGTGCAGGCGCTCGCGAGCGCCGGCGGCGAGACGCAGACCGGGTGCGGCCGGCGACGCGGCGCGGTCATCCCGACGACCTCGACATCGACCGGGTCGTTCGCGATGCCGTCGGACCGGGCGACCCGGCTGCTCGGCGCGACGAAGCCGCCGAGCGGCGCGGATCACCATCCTGCTGGAGCCGCGCCTCGCGGCCACGCTGCTCGGCATCGTCGCCGACATGGTCGACGGCGAGTCGGTGCTGAAGGGGCGTTCGCCGTTCGCCGATCGGTCCGGGGAGCAGATCGCGTCGCCGCTGCTGACGCTCGTCGACGACCCGACCGACGGCCGGTCGATCGCCGCCGACGACCTACGACGGCGAGGGCCTCGCCTGTCGCCGCAACGTCGCTCATCGACGAGCGGCGTGCTCGGCGGCTTCCTGCACAACTCGCTACACCGGTCGTCGGGCGGGCACTGCCGTCGACCGGGTCCGCGCTCCGCGGGTCACGATCGCTGCCGGGCGTCGGCGCGCAGGTGCTCGTGATCGAGCCCGGAGCGCCGCTCGTTCGACGAGCTCGTCGCGTCGATCGACCACGGCCTGTTCGTCAACAGCTTCGCCGGGCTGCACTCGGGGGTGAACCCGGTGTCGGGCGACTTCTCGGTCGGTGCCGACGGGCTGATGATCCGCGAGGGAGCCCTGGCCGAGCCGGTCCGTGAGATCACGCTCGCCTCGACGATCCAGCGAATGCTGCCCGACATCGTCGAGGTCGGCGGATAGCGCCAGACAGGCGGCATGGCGCTGCCCGCAGGCCATCCGGAAAATGGCGGAACGATAGGGCGCGCTATTCGCGCGCGCGGTCCGGTCCGAGCTGAACCGTCGGCAGGAACACCGTCTGCCGGGCTTGCTTGCGGCAGCCTCTGTCCAGCGCCACCACTTCGCGCCGCGCCCTCTGTCCGCCGGCCTGTTGCCCCTGGGCGGCGGATCGCACCGCCGCGAGCGGCGCATCGAGCGCGCCCACTTGCGCCCCGCTGACATCGCAAACCCGTGCGGCTGCCGGCGCGGAATGCGCCACCAGCCCGGTTAGCAAGGCAAGGAATGTGAGGAGCAGGCGGGTCATGTCTGGCTGCTAGATAGGGTATGATGATTCGCGCGTCTAGCCTGTGCCGCGATAGCCAATCCTTAACGGCCAAATTCTCGTCCCGCCAATTCCCGGCTGGATGACAGAGTCTGGCCCGGCGACAATTGCTTGCTCTAGCTCCCGGTCGCAAATAGTGCGCCCCGATGTCCGATACCATTTCCCCCCTTGCATCCCCCTTCCCCGCCATACCCGCAATCGCCGGCGTCACGCCGCGCATCGCCCGCGCCGGTTACAAGGATTGGGGGCGTTGCGACCTGACCTATGTCGAACTGGCCGAAGGCACCGCGGTGGCGGGCGTGTTCACGCAGAACGTCTGCTGCTCGACCGAAGTCGAAATGGGCCGCGAGCAGGTGAAGGCCGGACGGGCGCGGGCGCTGGTGGTCAATGCCGGCAACGCCAACGCCTTCACCGGCTATCGCGGGCGCGAGGCGGTCGAGCAGATCATGGCACAGGTCGCGGAACGGCTGGATTGCGCGCCCGGGCGAAGTCTTCGTCTCCTCGACCGGGGTGATCGGCGTGCCGCTGCCCAAGGACAAGGCGCGTACCGGGGTTGCGGCGGCGCTTGAGGCCGCGCCTTGCTCCTGGGAGGACGCCGCGCGCACAATCGGCACCACCGATACATTCCCCAAGGGCGCCGTGGCGCAAGCCGTGGTCGATGGCCGGACGGTCACTCTCGCCGCGATCATCAAGGGCAGCGGCATGATCGCGCCCGACATGGCGACAATGCTCGGCTATGTGTTCACCGATGCCGCGGTCGAGCCCGCGTTCCTCCAGCAATTGCTATCCGCCGCGAACAAGCGGAGCTTCAGCTGCATCACGGTCGATAGCGACACCTCGACCAGCGACACGGTGCTGGTCTTCGCCACCGGCAAGGCCGGCAACACGCCCCTCGCCTCGTTCGACAGCCCCGGCGCGGATGCCTTCGCGGCCGCGCTGGACGATGTCTGTCTTCAGCTCGCGCATCTCGTCGTCAGGGACGGCGAAGGCGCACAGAAATTCATCGAGATCGCCGTCACCGGCGCCGTGAGCGACGACAGCGCCAGGCGGGTCGGCCTCGCCATCGCCAATTCGCCGCTGGTCAAAACCGCCATCGCCGGCGAGGACGCCAACTGGGGCCGCGTCGTCATGGCGGTCGGCAAGGCGGGTGAACCCGCCGACCGCGACAGACTCTCGATCGGCTTCGGCGGCGTGCTGGTGCGCGCGCGAAGGGTTGCCGCTCGCGGATTACGACGAAGCGTCCGGTGGCGGCGCATCTCAAGGGGCGGGAAATAACCATCCAGGTCGATCTCGGCTTGGGCCAGGGCCGGGCGACGGTGTGGACCTGCGACCTGACGCATGGCTACATCTCGATCAACGCGGATTACCGCAGTTGAACGCCGGCGCGCTGACCCGCGAAGTCCACGCCATCATGCGCGAAGCGGCGGAGCGGGCGATCCTGCCGCGTTATCAGGCGCTTGCCGCTAACGAGATCGAGGCCAAGGCGGCGGACGACGCCGTCACTGTCGCCGATCACGAGAGCGAGGAAATCCTCACCGAAAAGCTGTCGCGCCTGCTTCCGGAGGCGGCTCTGGTGGGTGAGGAAGCGGCGCATGCCGATCCCGCGCTGCTCGAGCGGCTTGGCGATGCGCTGTGCTGGATCGTCGATCCGCTGGACGGCACCAACAATTTCGCCGCCGGAAAACCACCATTCGGCATTCTGGTGGCCCTGGCCGAGGCAGGGGAGACCATCGCCGGGTGGATCTACGATCCGCTCAGTGGCCGGTTCTGCCATGCCGAGCGCGGCAAGGGGGCGTGGATCGGAAATGAGCAAGTGGCCGCGCGATCCAGCGGCGCCGAGCCACCGATCGCCGCGATCTCGCTGATCTTCGCGGATCCCGAGCGCCGCGAAGCGCTGCGCAACCATATCGCGCCGCACTATGCGCTGGTCGATATTCCACGCTGTGCCGCCGAACAGTATCCCCGCCTGGTGCTGGGCGAGAACGATGTATCGATCTTCGAACGCACCTACGCCTGGGATCACGCAGCGGGCGTGCTCTTCCTCAACGAGGCCGGAGGCAAGGTCACGCGGCGCGATGGCTCACTATACAGGGTGGACGGCGGCGCTTATCAAGGCCTGATCGGCGCCGCCAGCCCAGCCCTGTGGGACGAGCTCGCGGAGAGGTTGGCGCGACTACCTGCCACATAAGAACACAGGAGCCGGGGGCATGACCGAGTTCGACCCAGGGTTACACACATCGTACAATACATTCGACATCGCGTTATTGGAGTCATTGCGTCTCATAGGGCCGAGCGCGATCCTCGATATCGGCGCGGGCGGCGGCAAGTACGGCCAACTCGTGCGTGCGAACGGCATCGCCCCGGCAGCGCGCTCGACAGCACTCGAAATCGACCCAACGTGCAGCGAAGTCCTTGCCAAACACTACGACGAAGTGCGTATTGCGGGCGCCGACGACCTCTACGCGCACCCCGGTGACATTTACGACACGATTCTGATGGGCGATGTCCTCGAGCACTTGCTGGCGAGCGATGGGCTCGACTTGCTCCAGTACCTCGTAAACCGCTCACGCTACATTATCATTATCACGCCTGAAGCGATGCCCATGCCGATTGGAGCCAACTTCTACCTTGGGCACAACAGCATCTGGCGGCCCGAGGCTCTTGCCTGGCATGACAACTTCGCGCACGCGCGGGTCGCAATGATGCATTTCTACATCTTGCGCGGCTACCTGGACTTTAAGGGAATGCCACTCAAAACGTTGACCGAACGTATCAATGCCCTGAAACTCAAGGGCCGTGCAGGCAACGGTCCGCCTTACCCAATTCGTCTTGCACACCATTTGAATCTGGCATTGGATAAATTGGACGATGGTACGCAGGCAAGGGTCTACCGCCCGCTGTGAACCCGATCCTCCCGCTACTTTGCCGCGTGATTAAAGAACGCTCTCCAGCCACCCCTTGAGCTGGCTCTTGGGCGCGGCGCCGAGTTTCTGCGCGACCGGCTCGCCATTCTTGAACAGGATCATCAGCGGGATCGACTGGACGCCGAATTTGGACGCTGTTTCGGTATTCTCCATGATATCGACCTTGGCGATCGTTACCTTGTCGGCCAGCTCCTCGCTGATTTCCTCGAGGCTCGGCCCGATCATCTTGCACGGCCCGCACCAGTCGGCCCAGAAATCGACGAGAACCGGCTTGTCCGATCCGAGCACATCGGTTGCGAAACTGGCGTCGGTGACGGCTTTTGTGGCCATGGGAACGATCTCCTTGGGATTTGGCTTCTATCTAGGCGGCTTGGGCGCGAAGGCAACGGCTTGGCCCAAGAAACTTTACTGCGCGGCCAGCAAGGCCTGCTTGTGCGGCGCCAGCACTTCGGGCGGAATTGCGACGAGCCGGGGCGCGGCGGTGTAGAGCAGCGCCGCTTCCACGTGCCTGCCGGGATAGACCGTTTCGAGCGCGGCGGCATAGGCGGCCATCTGGCGCAGGATCGAGAGGGGAACTTGCGCGATCGTCTCGGGCGGGCGGCGGGCGGTCTTGTAGTCGATCAGGCGAATGCGGGCCGGTTCGATCAGCAGCCGGTCGATGGTTCCAACCACCACCTGGCCGCCGACGGTCGCGGCGATGGGGACTTCGGCCAAGGCTGCGCCGGAAAACAGTTCTTGCCATGCCTCGGTCCCGATGACGTCGAGGGCCGATTGCAACATCATTCCGGTCTCTTCGTGGGGCAATCCCGGCGCGTTGCGAGCAAGCCAGCGGCGGCCTGCCGCCTCGCGCTCCGCGTGCGGGACTTCGGGTAGCCGTTCGAGCAATTTGTGGATCAGCACACCGCGCTTCGCCGCCTCCGAACCGGCTCCGGGAGGCCTGGGCGGATCGGGCGCGGCATCCTCGCCGAGCGACGAGGGCGCCAGCGGTCTGGGCGGGCGCGGCTCATCGGGCGCGGCGCGGGTAAGCCAGGGCGGCAGCACCGGCGGCAGCGGCAGTTCCGTGCTCCCGGTCTCGGCAAGCGCGGGGCGGAGCGGATCGCCCCACTCAATGCGCCTGGTCCAGATGGGATCTTCCGCCTCGTCCCGTCCGCCCATGGCTTCGGCAAGCCGGGCATACCAGCTTCCCGCCGGTGGAATGCCCCGATCGCGCGTGCCCAGCGCACCGCCGACGAACAGCGCTTCCTCGGCCCGGGTCATCGCAACGTAGAGCAGCCGCCAGTGCTCTTGCCCGCTTTCGCGCGTGGCCTTCTCCCGGGCATTGGCGATAGGGCCGATCTCTTCCTCGCCGCGCAGCCTTGGCAGCGGAATTATGCGTTCTTCGGGCGCGCGCGGATCGGGCAAGTCGAGCGCTTCCTTGCGGGCGTTTTCGGGATTGCCGGTGGCGTCGGCGAGAATGACGATAGGCGCTTGCAAGCCCTTGGCGCCGTGCACGGTCATCACGCGGACGAGGCCCTCGGCATTGTCGGCCTCGCGCTTCAGTTCGCCCTCGCCGGCATCGAACCAGGCGAGGAAACCGGCGAGGCTCGGCGTCGCGCCCGTGGCATAGGCGTGGGCGGCGTTGAGCAGTTCGTCGATCGGATCGTTCGCCTCGCGCCCAAGCCGTTCGATCAGCCTGCGCCGTCCATGCCAGGGTCCCGAGAGCAGCCAGTGCAGCAGCGCCTGCGGCGGTTCGAAATCGGCGCGGGCAAGCAGCGTTCCAAGTTGTTCGAGGGTGGCGGCGACATGGGGGTGCGACGAACGGCGCAAGTGATCCCAAAGGTGCACACCCTTCTCGCGCCACGCATGTTCGAGCAGCTGCTCCTGGCTCCAGCCGACCAACGGCGAGACCAGCAGCGCGGCGAGGTTGAGGTCGTCGAACGGCTGCGCGGCGAAGCGCAGCGCGGCGGCGAGGTCTTTCACCGCCAGCGGCGCGCCGAGCCGCAGCCGGTCCACCCCGGCGACCGGGACGCCATGCTGATGCAGCTTGGCGACGATCAGTCCGGCCAGGGCGCCGCGCTTGCGCACCAGCACCATGACGTCGCCGGGGCCGGCGCGCCGCTCGCCGCCCTTGGAGAGGCGAAGGCCGGGGCCATCCTTGCCGGTCCATGTCTGGATTTGCCGGGCGATATTGTCGGCCAGAGTGCGGTCACGGTCGGAGAGCCAGGTTTCCGGCCCCTCGCCCTCCTCATCGTCCTCAAGATCGTCGCCGAGCTGTCCCACCGGCCGCCACAACGCCACATGGCCCGGAATGCCGAGGCCTTGGTGCCGTTCGGCGGGGCGGTCGAGGCCGATGTTTTCGTGACCGATCCCGGCGATTGCCTTGTCGACGAATTCGAGGATCGGCTGCGCGGTGCGGAACGACTGGTCCAGACCCAGTTCCTGCAATTCGGCCGCGCTGACATTGGCGCGCAATGTCGCGGCGTTTGCCGCCGCGCCGAGCATCGTCTTTCTGACCCGCTGCCGCGCCGCCTCGAAGTTTTCCGGACTGGTGCCCTGAAAGCGGAAGATCGCCTGCTTGTAGTCACCGACCACGAACAGTGTCCGCAGTCTGTCGCCGCGCTGGCCCTCGCCGGCGAAGAATTCCTGCGTCAGCGCGTCGATGATCCGCCACTGCGCGGCGTTGGTATCCTGCGCTTCATCGACCAGAATGTGATCGAAGCGCCGGTCGAGCTTGTATCCGATCCACTGCGCATAGCCGCCATCGGTGAGCAATTCGGCGGCCTTGCGAATCTGGTCGTCGAAATCGATCAGGCCTTCTCGCGCCTTGGCCTCATCCCAAGCCAGCGCGAAGGCGCGGCCGAGGCGCAAGGCGGGGACGAGCCACTCGGCGAGCGCGAGCAAGGCCTGCAATTCGCGGACCCGGGCGATGCTCTCGGCGACCTGTTCGACATGGCGGGGATAGCCCGGGTCGATCTTTTCCTGGGACGCACTTGCCCGGAAAGTCCCCTTCCTGGTGTGGAATAGCTCGTAAAGCCCGTCGATGCCCCGGCTACGGACACGCGGATCGCAGGCCAGCCAATCGGCGATAACGGCGGCATTGTCCTGTCCGGTCTTGGCCTTCCACGAAGCGTTGATTTCCATACAGTGCCGCAGCGACAACGTGTCGAACCGGTCATCCGCGCAAAGCGCCTCTACCGCGCTTTGATCCGCGCCCGGCGGCAGATCGAGCAGCCGCTCGACATGCGGGCGCATCGGTTCCTGCCAGGCTCCGGGTCCGAACCACACCTCCCGCGCCCCGGCGCAGCGCATCAGCCATAGTTCGGTATCTTCCGGCCCAAGCCGCAAGCTGAGCGCCGCAAGGGCATCGAGCAACTGCGGATCGCCGAGCGGATCGCTTTCCGCCGCCACCAGCAAATCTGCCAGCACCTGACGCTGGAGCAGCACCCGCTCGCGGTCCTCCATCGCCCGGGCGCCGGGGATCAGCTGGGCTTCCCGCGGAAAGGCGCCGAGCAGCCATTGCGAGAAGGCGTGGATCGTATCGATCCGCAGCCCGCCGCCGGGGCAGTCGAGCACCGCGGCGAACAGGGTGCGCGCCCTTGCCTGGCTTTCGGGGCCATGGTCCGCGCCGATCGCGATCAGTTCCTCGGCAAGCCGGGTCGGCTCGAGCCGCACCCACGAGGCCAGCCGTTCGTTGATCCGCGAAGCCATTTCGGCGGCCCCCGCCTTGGTGAAAGTCAGGCAGAGGATCTGCGAAGGCTCGACATCGCTCTGAAGCAGCAGCCGCAGCACCCGCGCCGAGAGCACCTGGGTCTTGCCGGTCCCCGCCGAAGCCGAAAGCCAGACAGTGTCGCCGGGGACGACCGCCTTCATCTGGTTGCCCTGGAGCGTTTGCGGCTTGCTCATGACCTCGTTCGCCTCTTCGGCGGTGAGATGCGGCAGCCATTCGTCAAGCCGCATCAGCTGGTCGTAATCGTTGTAGCCCGCGACATCGAGGTTAAGCCGGGCGGTGAAGGGATCGCCGCCGATGATCCAGCGATCGAGCGCATCCACCAGAAACGCGCGGGTGCTGGCGAGGAAATCCTCCGGCTCGACGGGATTGCCCCGTTTGGGCTTCAGCACATCGAAGCGATAGCCGAAGCCTTCCTCGTCCTTGCGATCCTTGTCGCGGCCGAGGCCCCAGTACTCGAAGCCTGTGGGATCTGCCGCCGGAACATTCTTGAACCCGCCCTCGCGCGCGATCAGGCCGAGGATGCCGAGCTGGAGGCGATAGCCGTTCGCTACTTCCTTGCGGGTCGGCACCGTGCCGGTCTTGTAGTCGGCGATGCTCAACGAGCCATCGTGCTGACGGTCGATGCGATCCGCACGGCCAAGCACGCGTATGCCCTTGACCCGCATATCGCCCCAGACTTCGCTGTCCACGACCAAGCGCCCTTTGCGGGCAAGGGCCATCCCTTCCTCGTCGATCCACTCCAGCGCCTTGAGCAGCCTTGGCCGCCACAGACCGCGCATCAGCGGGTGGGCGTTCATTTCCTCGAGCGTCGCCACCGCGATCGGCAGCAGCTCGCCCGGCTTGCCGCCCGCCTTGTGCCAGCGATCGAGCACTTCGTGCACCGCCTCGCCGCGCCAGGCCGCGCTGGGTTCGGCATCGAGCGGATCGAGCAGTTTGAGGCGCAAGATCGAATTCGCGTAGAACGCGTAAGGATCGCTGCGCAGCCGGTCGAGCCCGGTGGCCGAGACATCGACCAGGCGCTGTTCCGCGCTCGGCAGCGGACGCGGGCGGGGATAGCGCCCGGTTAGCCGGGCATCGTCGACCTGGCGGGCTAGCAAGATGGCCTCGCTCTCCTCGTGCGCCTTTGCTTCCTTCTCGCCCAGCATCGCCTTGATCCGCAGCACAAAGCGCGAAGGCATCGCCGGCCCGCCCACATCGCGCCGCGCCCAGCTCAGCACGACCTCGGGCGCGCCGAGCGCGGCGGCGAGGTCGTGGGCGGCAAGGCCGATGCGGAAGTCCGCGCCCGGCACGCCGAGCGCGCGCAACACCGGAGGCGGCAGCAGGGCGTCGGGCGTTGGGCTGGCCGGCCAGACACCCTCGACCAGCCCTCCGCAGATCGCCAGGTCCGCCCGCGCCATGCGCGCTTCGAGCAAGCCGTAGATCGCCACGCGGGGATGCCCGCCCCAAGGTGGCCGCACCGGCACCCGCTCCATCGCATCGCGCAGCACCGCGTGGACGTCGGCGGGATCGAGCATTGTCCCGGCATCGCGCGCGGCATCGCGCAATTGCTCGACGATCAGCGCGAGCGCGCGGCCGTCGGGATTGGCCCACAGCGTTTCCCCGCACAGGGCTTCGGCCACCTCGGCGAATTTGCCGAGCAAGGTGTCGAGCGGAACTTCCTCCGCCAGATCGAACAGCGGCGCAAGGATCGCTTCGGCAGTGGCCCAGAACTCGGCTATTCTCGCTTTAACGGCAGCGTTCGCGCAGCGGCGCCAGCCCCGGAGCCGGACGCGGCCCGCGCAGCGCCAGATCGAGCCTGCGGGCGCTTTCAAGCCATTGCGCCCTGCCCTCCCCGGCGCGCGCCAGCGGATGGGTGAGCAGCGCTACCAGCGGCACCGGCGCGGCGCTTTCGGCGATGACCTCGGCGAGCAGCAGCAGCATGCGGCCGGCGGCGGTCTGCGGCAAGGGGAGCCCGGCGGTGTCGTCGGCCTCGATCCCCCAGCGCTTGAGCTGGGCAACCACCCGCGCGGCGAGGCCGCGGTCGGGCGTGATGAAAGCGACCCGCTTTTCCGGCAGTTCCAGCGCCTGGCGGATCAGGATGGAGATCGCCTGGGCTTCCTCGCCCGGATGCGCGCATTCCATCAGCCGCACGCCCGACAGGCGGCGGTCGGCCGCGGCAAGTTTCGCCCATAAGGCGCTGGCTTCGGGCGGGAGGAACAGGTTCGAGATGGCCCGGCTGCGCTGCGCTGGGGCGGCGGCAAGGCCTGCCCGGTGCCAGGGCTCCACCTCGCCGCGCTGGATCCCCATGCGGTTGAGCAGCAGCTTGAGGTGGTATTGCGGATGGGTGACGGCGTCGTGGCGGCCGAGCGGGGGATCGCCCATTTCCTCAGGCGCGCCCGCGACGCCGAGCGCATCCCAGATGTGACGGTCCAGCCCGAGATCGAGGTCGGGCAGGATTACCGCGCCCCCGGGCAGTTCCGACACCACCCTGAGCAGTCGCGCCAGGGCCGGTGAAGCGCTGGTCACACCTGCCGCGACAATGGGGTAGGGCGGCGGCGCTTCCCGCCAGCGCCGCGCCGCATGCTCGAACAGCAGGTTGCGCCGGGCCGGGGCATCCACTTCGCCACGTTCCGCCAGTTCCGCCAGCCAATGGGCCTGCACCTTCAGGAAGGTGCGGGTGCTTTCCTCCCAGTGGCCGGCCATTTCACCGACGATACCGACGATGGAGTCCTCCAGCAGGTCGCCTGGCGAAATGTCTTCGACCAGCAGCCGGTCCATCGTCCGCCCGATCTCGAAAGCGCGATTGAACAGAGCCGCGCCCTTCCCGGCCTTGTCGCCTTCCACCTCGCGCAAATAGTGCGCAAGCCGCAGCCAGCGGCGCATCGGATCGGCGGCGGGTGGAATGTCGGCGCCAGCGCCCAGCGGATCGAGCTGTGCGCCCAGGGTCTCGTCGAGATCGAGATCGCCGGCCACCGCCATGCGCGGCAGCAGCAGTCCGCCTTCGGACAGCCGCACGAACGCCTCGGTCACACTGCGCGCGGCGCGCTGGCTGGGGAGCAGCAGGGTGAGCCGGGCAAGGCCGGTGTCGGGTTCCGCGTAGCGCGGGATCAGCCCGGCCGCGAGCGCATCGGCGAAACCGCGGTGCGCGGCGATCGAGTAAACTTTGGGGCCCGGCCGCTCAGCCACTCTTGCTGTCTTTGGAACCGGCTTTGGCGAGCGCCGCCTCGGTCATGTCGATCGCTTCGGGATAGCCGACATCGAACCACTGTCCGTCGTGGACCAGGCCATGGCAGCGCCCTTCGGCGATCGCCCGGTCCCACAGCACATTGGTCGAGAATTTTTCCGCGGGCGGATCGGCGATCAGGTGCTTGGCCATGAGTTGAATACCGGTCCAGCTATAGGCGCGCTGCCGCTTTTCGCCCTCGCGCGAGAGGCGCCCGGCCTGGTCCATGTCGAAATCGCCGATGCCTTGGGTATTGCCCGCGCGTTCGAACGGCACCACCAGCATCAGCACGTCCATCCTGTCCGCGTCCCAGGCCTCGGCGAGCCGCGCGAAGGCGTTCTTGCCATCATCGGTCCACCAGGCGTCGGCATTGATGCAGAAAAACGGATCGCCCGCGATGAGGGGCTTGGCCTTGATCAGGCCGCCGCCGGTCTCGCGCAGCAGCTTTCGCTCATCGGATATCCGGACATCGAAATCGCGCGCTTTCGCGGCCATATGCGCTTCGACCTGTTCGGCGAAGTGGTGCACGTTGATCACGATCTTGGCGACACCGGCCTTGCGCAGATGATCGAGCACATGATCGAGCAGTGTCGACCCGGCGATGGCGATCAGCGGCTTGGGCACGGTCTCGGTCAGCGGCAGCATGCGCGTACCCTTGCCCGCCGCCATGATCATCGCGGACTTGCCGTAAAGGCTCGTGCTCATATGTCGAAGCTGCCCCCGCCCGCTTCGCGCAGTCCGGCCGGAATGTTCGCCTCGAACCACTTCGCCACCGGCGCCAGCGCCTCGTGCGATAGATCGCGCTCCATCAGCGCCCAGACGCGCGGGATCATCGCCAGGTAGCGCGGTTTGCCGTCGCGCTTCCACAGGCGCACGAAAATGCCGACGATCTTGGCGTTACGCTGCGCGCCGAGCCGGGCGTAGTCGGCGAGAAACTCCTCGCGCTTGACCCCTGCCGCCTTGACGTAATGCGCGAACATTTCCGATTCGAGTTCGGGCGAAACGTCGCGACGCGCATCCTGTAGCAACGAAACCAGATCGTAGGCCCGGTGCCCGGCCAGCGCGTCCTGGAAGTCCAAAAGGCCCTGCTTGTGCAGCGCACCCAGCAGCATGATGTTCTCGGCGTGATAGTCGCGCAGCACCGTTACGCCCGGCCGCTGGCGCGGCAGCATCGGCGAGAGCGCCTGTTCCCACGCCTTGGTCCAGCCGGCCGCATCGACTTCGATATTCCGCGCCGGGCAATACCATTCGACGAACAACCGCGCCTCGCGCTGGTATTCGCTCATCGAATAATCCAGGAACGGCCCCGGCGGCAGTTCGTGCAGATCGACCAGGGCATCGACCGCGCCCTTGTAGATCGCGCGTTCGTCGCCAGGCCACTGATCGAGATAGTCGCGCATGCGCGCTTCGCCGAAATCCTCGAGCAGCACCAGACCGCGCGCGGCGTCCTCGGCAAGGATGTGCGGCGCGCGCATGCCGTTGGCGTCGAGCCACTTGGCGGCGCGCAGGAACGGCGCCGGATCCTCGTTGGGCGGCGGCGCGTCCATCAGCATGGCGCTCTCCTCGCCGCGGCGGAGGCGAAAATAGCGCCGGAACGAAGCGTCGCCCGCCAGAGGCTCGATAGCCGCGTCCTGCCAGCCGGCGGTCGCGAGAAAGGCGTCGAGGCCCTTGGGCAGTGTCACGGACATGGCATGCGCCCTAGCCAAGATGCACCGCCCGAGACAATGGCCCTGCGCCCTTCCTCCGCAATTTCGAGGCCGATCGACAGGCAAGCAGGCTCGTGCGCGAAGCCGCCAGCGTTTTCCGGCCATTCGGCGATCAGCACGGCATCGCGCCGGTAATCGTCGAGTCCGAGTTCTTCGGCTTCCTTGGGATGTGCAAGCCGGTAGAAATCGGCGTGGACCAGCGGCAGGCGGACTTGCGGGGGTTCATAGAGTTCGACGATGGCGAAGCTGGGGGACGGGACTTCGCCGGTGTGGCCCAATGCCGCGATGACCGCGCGGGCGAGCGTGGTCTTGCCGGCGCCAAGTGGTCCCGACAGCGCGACGACATCGCCGGGCCGCAGATGCGCGGCGATGGCTGCACCGAATTGCTCCATCGCGGCGAGATCGGGTAGGCGCCAATTCACGGCAAGTCGACGATCGCCGCCGTGCCCTGCCCCGGCTCGGACAACAGCTCAAGCGTGCCGCCATGCGCTTCAATCAGCTGGCGGGCGAGCGGCAGGCCGATGCCCTGGCGGCGCTCGACCGCCTTGCCGTCGGCGCTCAGTTTCAATCCGCCCAGCGCCCGCGCCAGCGCCGCCGCGTCCATGCCGGGGCCGTTGTCCGAAATCACGATCCGCGCGCCCGATTTCTTGCGGGTCAATTCGACCAGTATCCGCCCGCCTTGCGGGGTCGCGGCGATAGCATTGTCGAGCAGGTGCCCGATCGCCCGGTTGAGCCGGCGGGTGTCGCCCTCGATCTTGCCGGCGCCCTTGTCGCCGCGCAAGTCGAGCGTCAGACCCGCCTCCTGGATGCGCTTGGCGCGCTCTTCCGCGATGCCGGCGACGAAAGCCAGCAATTCGATCTTTTCGCGCGCCAGAGGCAGCATGCCCGCTTCGCTCTGCGACAGATCGAGCACGCTTTCGATCTGCTCGCCAAGCCGGCCGACCGAGGCCAGAATATCGCCGACATATTCCTTGCCCTGTTCGGTAAGTTCGCCGCCGAGCCCGGCCTGAAGCAATTCGGCGAAACCGCCGATCGAGGTCAGCGGCGTGCGGAATTCGTAGCTCATGTTGGCGAGGAAGCGCGTCTTGATCGCATCGGCCTCGACCAGCGCCGCGTTGCGCTCCTTGAGGGCCGTCTCGGCCTTTTGCGTATCGGTGATATCGAGCACCGCGAGCAGACCGTTGCCGTCGGGCAACGGCACGCCGGTGAAGCGCAAGGTCCGTCCATCGGCGAGCTGCGCGCGGCCGCCGGTCTGCTTGCGGTCGAGCGTCGCCGCCCGCACCACGTCGCCGACCGCCTTGGCGAGCTGGGGCCGGACGAGTTTGGGCGCGATCAGTTCGAGCAGGGCCTCGACATGGGGGTGGGTATCGAGAAATTCGGCCTCGAGGCTCCAGTCCCTGGCGAAGCGCCGGTTCCACAATTGCATGCGACCGTTCGGCGCGAATACCGCGACCGATTCGTACAGACTGTCGAACGTCGCGGTGCGGGTTCGCAGCAAAGTGTCGCGCGTCGCCGACATCTGCAAGTGCTCGGTCCGGTCCTCGGCGATCAGCAGCATGCCGCCGTCGGGCATGGGCTGGGCGACGATGCGCAAATGGGTGCTATCGCCAAGCGACCAGGATTCCTCGCTTGCCTCGCTGCCGGCGAACCATTCCGCCTTCTCACGCCGCCAGGCGGGAAAGTCGCGCACCTCGGGCAGGCGCCCGGCGTCGCGCGCCAGGTCGAGCAGCCGATCGAACGGCAGCGGGTCCTGCAAGGCCGCGGGAGTCAGCGCGAAAATGCGCTGGAAGGGCCGGTTGGCGAAGACAAGTTGCCGTTTCGCGTCGAACTGGGCGACGCCGGAGGAAAGCTGGTCAAGCATCGAGCGCTGCGCCTCGCGGAAAGCGCGGAAGCTGCGCGCCAGCTCTTCCATATCCTCAACGTCCACCGCGTAGCCGGCAATGCCTTCGTCGCCGAGCGGCAGATCGCTGACCCGCAAGGTCCGGCGCGCGCCGGCGATCGTCGCGGCGACGACGCGCTCGGCGGGTTGCCGGGTCTCGGCGGCCCTCAGGGCCACATCGGCGGCGCTTTTGCCCTCAAGGGGCTCGATCAGTTCGGTACCTGCCTTGACCACCGCCTCGGCGCTTGCTCCGCCGACGGCGGCGACATAGGCGCTGTTGACCAGACGCAACTTGCCATTGGGCCCGCGGAACCACATCGGCATCGGTGCGGCTTCGATCAGCGAGACCAGTGCAGCGAAATCGTCGCGCGCCCTTGCCGCTTCCTCGCGCAATTTGACCAGCTCGCTCTCGCTGTCGCTGAAATCGAACACCCAGACCAGCGCCGCGCCGCCGGGCGATACTTGCGGATCGGCCAGGCAGCCGCGCAAGGCCAGGCTGCGCCTGGAGCCGCGCGGGGTCGCGACCATGCGGAACGGCGCCGCTGTCTTTTGCGCACGCCGGACGGACTCGGTGAGTTCCGCCAGCTGTTCGGAAGTCAGGCCGCCCTGCGCGCCTTCGATCCCGCCGCCATCGAGTTCGGTCAGGAATTGCGGCACTGCGTCGAGACCGAGCCAACCGGCGAGCCGCTGCGGCGCTTCGATGCGTCCGTCGGCGCGGACCAGCAGCGGCAGCGCCGGGCTCTCGTCGACCATACGCGCCAGCCGTCGCGCCTGACGCTGCCCGGCCTCGATCTTGCGCTCCTTGGCCCGGACATTGAGGATCGTCCACCCGGCCGCGAGCGTCCAGGCAGCCAGCATCAGGCCGATCAGCACGAGCGCGGTTTGCGAGAGGATCATTGCGCCATCGCTATGCGTGGCGGGATTGGATTACAATGGGGCAACGCCAAGACGCCTTGCTTGCCCACCGGGCAATCGGTGACTACTTGTAGTCACGCCTGATTGATGCTAAATGGCTGCCAAGGAGTTTCCCATGGAAATGTCGATCCGCGAAGCCAAGGCCAAGTTCTCGGCCGCCATCGCTGCGGCGGAGCGCGGCGAGACTGTGACGATCACTAAGCACGGCAAGGTCATCGCCAGAGATCAACCCGCCACGGGCAAAAAAATCGAAGTTGAATTTCGCCGCCGCCGATGCCTATCTGAAAAGCGTCGATTTCAATCCAGATGGCCTTGACCTCTGGCCACCCGAATTCGACGATCCAGCATTCAGCCGGAAAGTGCTGGGTCTGGAAGATTGAGGCTTCTGCTCGATACGCATGTGGTGTTCTGGCTTGTGGCCGAACGGCACAAACTCTCGGCCAACGAACTCGCACTTCTGGTCGAACCGCTCAATGACTTGTGTGTGTCAGCAGTGTCGATCTGGGAGCTGCGGATCAAGTGGAACAGCTTTTACAGTTCGGGCGAGCGCAAGGGACCAGACGATCCCGCCAAGTTCCTGGAGGGCGCTCGCAAACTTGGATTGGGTGTCGATCCATTATTGCCCGAATACGGTGCCGCGACGCTTCAACACCCGATGGATCATAGCGATCCGTTCGACGATTTACTGCTGACAATCGCGCAGGAGACCGGCCGAAAGCTCATGACCCGCGACAAGAAACTGCGCGGCCACCCGCTGGCCTATCACGCCGACTGAACCACTAACCGGCTCAATACCGGTAATGATCCGGCTTGAACGGCCCTGCCTGCGGCACGCCGATATAATCCGCCTGCTTCTGGGTCAGCGTGGTCAGCTTGACCCCCAGCTTTTCCAGATGCAGCGCCGCGACCTTTTCGTCGAGGTGCTTGGGCAGGACATAGACTTCGTTCTTGTATTGCGCCGTCTTGGTGAACAGCTCGATCTGCGCCAGAGTCTGGTTGGTGAAGCTGCTCGACATGACGAAGCTGGGGTGGCCGGTGGCGCAGCCCAGGTTCACCAGGCGGCCCTTGGCGAGCATGATGATCTGCTTGCCGTCGGGGAACGTGACCAGGTCGGTGCCCGGCTTGACTTCGTTCCACTGGAAGTTTTGCAAGCCGGCGACCTGGATTTCGCTGTCAAAATGCCCGATGTTGCAGACGATGGCCATCGGCTTCATCGCGCGCATGTGGTCGACAGTGATCACGCCCTCGTTGCCGGTGGCGGTGACGAAGATGTCGCAGCGGGTGACCGCCTCCTCCATCGTCACGACTTCGTAGCCTTCCATCGCCGCCTGCAGCGCGCAGATCGGATCGATTTCGGTGACCATCACCCGCGCGCCGCCCTGGCGCAGCGAGGCGGCGCTGCCCTTGCCGACATCGCCGAAGCCGGCGACGCAGGCGACCTTGCCGGCCAGCATGACGTCGGTGGCGCGGCGGATCGCGTCGACCAGCGATTCCTTGCAGCCATAGAGGTTGTCGAACTTCGACTTGGTGACGCTATCGTTCACATTGATCGCCGGGAACGGCAGCTTGCCGTCCTTGGCGATCTGATAAAGCCGGTGGACGCCAGTGGTGGTCTCTTCCGACACGCCCTTGATATGCGCGACCGACATGGTGAGGTAGCCGGGCTTGGCCTTAAGGAAAGCCTTGAGCGCGCGGACGAATTCGATTTCTTCCTCGTTCGAGGGCTCGAACAGGGTGTCGCCGGCCTCGACCCGTGCGCCCCACAGGGCAAACATGGTGGCATCGCCGCCATCGTCGAGGATCATGTTGGCGGTTTGGCTGTCACCCCAGTCGAAAATCGAGCCGACGTAGTCCCAGTAATCGGCCAGGCTCTCGCCCTTGACCGCGAATACCGGGATGCCGCACGCGGCAATGGCGGCGGCGGCGTGGTCTTGCGTCGAATAGATGTTGCAGGTCGCCCAGCGCACGTCCGCGCCAAGTTCCACCAGAGTTTCGATCAGCACCGCGGTCTGGATCGTCATGTGCAGCGAACCGGTGATCCGCGCGCCCTTGAGCGGCTTGCTCTCGCCGAATTCCTGCCTGAGCGCCATCAGGCCGGGCATTTCGGTCTCGGCAATCGCGATTTCGGCGCGGCCATAGTCGGCCAGGCCGATGTCGGCGATCACATAGTCCTTTTGGGTGTCGAGCACGGTTGCCACGGCGGCGTAACTCCTCTGCGAATGCGAGCGAGCGCCAGCCGTCTTTCACGAAAGAAAAAGGGCGGCGCCCGGTGAAGCGCCGCCCTTAGCCTCCGGGAGGGATGGAGGCAAATATAAAGAAGTCTTTATATGTTTATTTGCTCAGCGGCGGCGAGCCGACGCCAGATAGGCTGTCTGATCGCCGGCGAGAAGCTGGTCCGCGGCCTCTTCCAGCGTGGCGCGACCGCGCACCTGAGCGAGATTGTATGCGACCGTCTTGAGCTCGCGGCAGTTCAGCCAGGGATGGCCCTGACCGTACTGATTGGCCATGGTCGTGCTCAGTCGGTCGAGCGCGCGGTTGGCGCCGGCCGCACCGTGGCGCGTCGCCATCTGGGCTTTGAGTTGATTACTCGCCTGGTTGAGGTCGGCCATGTGATTTCTGGTGAAATTGCCGTATTCGGCCATGAAATTGTCAGGCGTCGCCCGGCAGCGCAGACCCGTGACCATCAGCATGATGTCGAGCTTGCGCAGCTTTTCCGCGCCGGCCAGCCCACCCGCCGCATTGGCCGGATTGCTAAGGACCAGTCCGATCGCCAGCGCCCCCAGCGCCAACAGCGATGAACCCGAATTTGTGCGTTTGGCGGCGCGGGCCGCGACCCCTGTCATTGTCACTTGCAGTCTCCCGGCGGGACCATCCCCGCGAGAACACTTTTCGCCCGATCTGTTTACGGCTTCTTAAAGGGGCACGGTAAAGCAAAATTAAGGATACTGCGTTGCAGCTTGGCAACACAGGACTATATCGACCGCGCAGAATTCCCCTGCCTGAAAGGACGGAACATGACGATCGAGGTTGGCCAGAAAATTCCCGACGTGAAGCTGATGAAAGCGGGCGAAAGCGGACCCGAGGCTGTGCAAAGCGGAGACTATTTCAAGGGCAAGCGCGTCGCGCTGTTCTCGGTGCCCGGCGCCTTCACCCCGACTTGCTCCGCCAAGCACCTGCCGAGCTATGTGCAGAAGGCCGGCGAGCTCAAAGCCAAGGGCATCGACGAGATCGCCTGCACCGCGGTCAACGACGCCTTCGTCATGGGCGCCTGGGGCCGCGCCGACGGCGGCCCGGATGTGGTCATGCTGGGTGACGGCAACGGCGATCTCGCGCAGGCGCTGGGCCTGACCATGGACGGTTCGGGATTCGGCCTGGGGCAGCGCGGCTCGCGCTGGTCGATGGTGGTGAGCGACGGCAAGGTCGAACAGCTCAACGTCGAAGCGGCCGGCGAGTACAACGTCAGCTCGGCCGAGCACATGCTCTCGCAGCTCTAGCAACTCTCGCTCCTCCCCCTTTGCGGGGGAGGAGCAAGGGAATGCCAACTACGCCGGCGCGTAGTTGAGGATCGTCTTGATTTCCAGGTACTCGTGGAAGCCGTAGTCGCCCCATTCGCGGCCGTTGCCCGAGCGCTTGTAGCCGCCGAACGGCGCGTGGAAATCAAAGCCGTTGTTGACGTTGACCCAGCCGGTGCGCATCCGCTTGGCCACCGCGTTGCACGCCGCCCCGTCGATCCCGTTGACATAGCCCGCCAGCCCGAACGTGCTGTCGTTGGCGATTTCGACCGCGTGATCGATATTGTCGTAGCCCATCATCACCAGCACCGGCCCGAAGATCTCCTCGCGGCCGATCGCCGTGTCATTGGTCGTCCAGAACACCGTCGGCTTGACGTACCAGCCCTTGTCCAGCCCTTCGGGCCGCCCGGCGCCGCCGGCGACCAGTTCCGACACGCCGTCGGTCAGGGCGCCTTCGATATATTCCTGGATGATATTGTACTGACCCTTCGAGACGACCGGACCCATGGCGAAATTGCCGTTGGGATCGCCGACGCTGACCGAATCGGCAGCCGCTCTGGCCGCCGCCACGGCTTCCGCTTTGCGCGCATTGGGCACCAGCAGGCGCGAGCCGGCCGAGCAGGTCTGGCCCGAATTGCCCATCATGCCCACCGTCGCCTCGGTCACGTTCTTGAGCATGTCGGCATCGTCGAGCACGATGAAGGCGCTCTTGCCGCCCAGTTCCAACCCGACGCGCTTGACCGTGGGCGCGGCGTCCTTCTGGATCTGCACGCCGACCGGTTCGGAGCCGGTGAACGAGATCATGTCGACGTCCTCGTGCGTCGTCAGCGCCGTGCCGAGCACCGCGCCCGAGCCTTGGACCATGTTGAACACTCCGGCCGGAACGCCGGCCGCATGGATAATCTCGGCCAGGATCTGGGCCGAATAGGGAGCCAATTGCGGCGGCTTGAGGATCATCGTGCAGCCGGTCGCCAGCGCCGGGAAAATCTTCACGCAGGTCTGGTTCATCGGCCAGTTCCACGGCGTGATCAGACCGCAGACGCCGATCGGCTCGTGCCGGACCATGGTCGGCCCGCGCTGCTCCTCGAACACGAACTTCTCGAGCACTTCGATCGCGGTCTGCAAGTGTCCCGCGCCAAGCCCGACGTGGAATCCGCAGCCGAGCGACATCGGCGCGCCCATTTCCTCGACCACCGCCTCGCCCAGTTCCTGCTGGCGGCGGGTGTATTCCGCCTGGATCGCGCGCAGCAGCTCGAGCCGGTGCTCACGGGTGCTCTCCGACCAGGCGGGGAACGCCCGGCGCGCGGCGGCGACCGCAATGTCGATATCGGCGGGCGAGCCGAGCGAGATCTGGCCCGAGACCTGCTCGGTCGCCGGATTGATAACGTCGCCGGTCTTGGCCGTGACCGGATCGACCCATTTGCCGTCGATATAGAACTTCAGATATTGGCGCATGTCAGCATCTCCCTAGATGCCCGGGTGTTAGCCCAAGCGTATCCGAGCGCAAGTGATTCAGCGGGTTCAGGCCGCGCCGATGATCGCCTTGGTCTCGACGAATTCGTGGAAGCCATAGACCCCCCATTCGCGGCCGTTGCCGCTCTGCTTGTAGCCGCCGAACGGTGAGTTGAGATCGAACCCGCCATTGACGGTCACTTGTCCGGCGCGAATGCGGCTCGCGACATCGCGCGCCAGTTCCGCATCCTCCCCGGCAACATAGCCCGCCAGACCGTAATCGGTGTCGTTGGCGATATCGATCGCGGCATCGACACTGTCGTAGGCCAGGATCGACAGCACCGGGCCGAAAATTTCCTCGCGGGCGATGGTCATCCGATTGGTGACATTGGCGAAAACCGTCGGCTGGGCGTAATAGCCCTTGTCGAGCCCCTCGGGCCGCCCTGTTCCGCCGGTGACGAGCGTGGCGCCCTCGTCGATGCCCTTCTGGATCAGTGCCTGGACCTTGTCGAACTGCACCCCCGAGGCGAGCGGACCCATGCGGACATTGCCACCCGGATCGCCGACGGTGATCTTCTCCGCCGCTTCCTTCGCCGCCGAGATGGCCTCCGCCATCCGCGCGCCCGGCACCAGCATGCGCGAGGGCGCGTTGCATGACTGGCCGGTGTTGTTCATCATCGCGTTGACGCCCTTGCCGACGTTCTTGGCGAAAGCCTCATCGTCGAGCAGCACGTTGGCGCTCTTGCCGCCGAGTTCCTGCGAGACGCGCTTGATCGTCGCCGCGGCGTTGCGGGCGATATCGACGCCAGCGCGGGTCGAGCCGGTGAACGAGACCATTTCGATATCGGGATGGCCCGAGATCGCCGATCCGACGCCCGGCCCGTCGCCGTGGATCATGTTGTAAACGCCCGCCGGGACACCTGCCGCATGCATGATCTCGCTGAAAATCTGACCCGAAAAGGGCGCGACTTCCGAGGGTTTGAGCACCATGGTGCAGCCCACCGCCAGCGCCGGGAACACTTTCACCGCGATCTGGTTGAGCGGCCAGTTCCATGGCGTGATAAAGCCGCAAACTCCGATCGGCTCGCGCCGGATCGTCGCGCCGCCCAGCTTTTCCTCGAATGGGTAGGTTTTGAGGATTTCGATCGCCGAAGCGAGATGGCCAGAACCCAGGCCGACCTGCGGGCCATTGGCCAGCGACGCCGGGGCGCCCATCTCCTCGGTGACCGCGGCGGCGAGATCGCCGGTACGCTTGGCATATTCGGCCTGGATCGCCTGGAGCAGGTCGATCCGCTCGGCGATGCTGGAGCGTGACCAGTTGGCGAAAGCCCTGCGCGCGGCCTTCACCGCCTTGTCGACATCGGCTGCCGAGCCGAGCGCGATGCGCCCCGCCACCGCCTCGGTCGCCGGATTCTCGACATCGAGGGTCCTGAGTTCGGCGGGATCGACCCATTGGCCGTCGATGTAGAATTTCAGGTATTCGCGCATGGAACCTCTCCAGAACTTTCCGGGAGGCTGTTAGCCCAAGCGCGGCGGCGCGCAAGACCTATAGCACTACGGTGCAAAGCTCCGCCGGGGAGCTTCGCTCGATCATGCCGAGCGTTTCCATGCCGTCCCAGCGATAGCGCACCCCGCCCTGGTTGTTGTTCATCCCGTTGGTGCCGGGATTGCCCATATGGAACGTCGGAAGCATGGTGCGGCCCTCGATCCGCACGGTCCCCAGCGCGTATTCCATCTCCACCGAAACATCGTCGTTTTCCGGCTGGATATTGCGCAAGAACGGGATCTTGTTGGCCCGGGCGGGATACCACTTGCCGTCCTGCCAGACGTAACCTTCGTTATAGGTGCTGCCGTCTTCGCGCGGGGGATAGGCGATATAGCCGAAGGCGCGGCCATCGGGGAACACCGCCGATTGCCAGCAATGCCCGCGAAACGCGCCCATCGGCCGCACCGACTGGCGGTGGATGCGCGAACCCAGCGACTTGAAGTCGCGGGTGGCGCCGTCGATGGTCAAGGTGCCCTCGCCGCGAAAAAGGTGCTCGATGCGCCAGCCATAACCCATCAGCCCGGCGTCGATCCGCTCCTGCTCGCTCATCGAGCCGAGCTTTTCCTTGCGGTAGTCCTGGGTCCAGGCAGGCGTCACCATTTCCAGTTCGACATCGAAGGCGACCCGGGTGCGCTTGTAGGAAGGATCGACATCGTCCTGGCCGAAGATCCGGAAGTTGCCTTTAATCTGTTCTTTTATGGTCGATTCGTACACCTCGTCTTCGAAGCTCACCCGCCAGCGGCGGAACGGCTCCAGGCATTCGAAGCGCAGTGGCCCTGCCCCCAGCACCGAATTGCGCCCGTCCGCGCCCTTCACCGGCAAGGTCGGCGCACGCTTGCACAGGCGCAGCACCCGGCCGCCCTTGAAAGTGAAGTTGCCGGTCATGAAGTGGTTTTCCCAGACTTCGCCGACCGCCTCTATGCCGATGCGCGGGATAGCGAACTCGCCGTTCTCCTCGAACAGCCAGATCGAGGTGCTTTCGCGCATTTCGGGATCGTCGGGCTTGCCTGGGATCATCGACCAGTCGAGTTCGGGCTCCAGACCGCCGCACCAGTCGTGCGCCATCAGTTCTTTACCTGGTTGAGCCAGGTCGATCGCTCGATCATGCCGTAGGCGGTCTGGCCGTCCCAGGTGTACTTGCCGCCGCCCTGCTGGAGCGCGAAACCGGCCATCTCGCCTTCGCTCATGATCTTGAAGCTGTTGAGCGCGCTGACGCCTTCGATCCGGGTCGTGCCCAGCTCGGATTGCAGTTCGAGCGAGGTGTCCTGGCCGCTGGCCTGCAATTCGGTCAGCCAGGGCAGCTTGGTCGCCGTGGCGGGATACCACTTGCCGTCCTGATAAATGTATCCTTCGTTGTAGGTCGAGCCGTCCTCGGCGGGCGGATAGGCGATGTAGCCGAAAGCGCGGCCGTCGGGAAACACCGCCGATTGCCAGCAATGGCCGCGGAAGGCCTCCATCGGGCGCACGCTCTGGCGGTGGACGCGCAGGCCAGAGCAGGTGAAATCGCGCGATGTGCCGTCGATATGCAGCGTGCCCTTGCCCCGGAACAGTTGCTCCATCCGGTAGCCGAAGCCCATCAGCCCGGCGTCGGTACGCTCGCGCTCCGACATTTTCGCCAGCGCCTCGGGCGTGTTGTCCTGCACCCAGCAGGGCACGACCATGTCGATGTCGAGCTCGTACCTCAGGCTGGTGGTGCGCTGCGGATCGAAGCTGCCGTCGATCATCCCCTGCATGGTGGTGTCGATCGGGTTGCCTTCGTAGGTCACCCGCCATTTGCGGTAGGGCTCGATGCAGCGGAACTGGAAGCCGCCCGAACCCAGGATTGTGGGCTTGCCGGCCTCGTCGATCGGCGAATGGCTTTTGGCGTCGTGCACGCCTTCATAAAGCGCACGCCCGTCGGCGAAGGCGAAGTTGCAATCGTATCGGTGGTTTTCCCACACCGCGCCGATCGCCTCGATGCCGTTGCGCGGGAAGCCGAACGCGCCGCTATCCTCGTAAACCCAGACCGAGGCGCTTTCGCGCATCACCGGGTCGTCGGGCTTTTCGGTGAGCATGTAATCGTAATGCGGGGCAAGGCCGCCGCGCCATTCCTCTTCGGTCATCACTGCTCTCCCGTAGAATCGTTATGAATTGGGCCGCGCCACCATGACGGCAGCGCGGCCCCTTTCAAGCGAATTCAGTAACGGGGCGGCGATCAGAACTCGAAGCGCACCTCGCCCATGATCATCCGCGGGACGCCCGGGTTGACGGTGTTCGGCAAGGTGGCCGAGTTGGCCGCGTTGCCGCCGGCGTAGTACTTGCGGTTGAACAGGTTACGCGCCGAGACCGAGGCCGAAATGCGCTTGCCCATGATCTCCGACAGCGTCAGCTTGGCGTTGACCAGGGTGTAGCCCGGAAGCACCGCCAGGGCGTTCAGCGTATCGCCGACGTTGGAGAAGTTCATCTTGGTCTGACCGTAGAGGTCACCGCGCAGGCTCAGGCGGCCAGCTTCGCCAAGCGGCGCCGAAACTTCCGCGAAGATAGTGCCGCTGAACTTCGGCGTGTCGGCGAACGGACCGTAGCGCAGCAGGTTGGTCGGGTCCGGCGGCAGCGTGATCGACAGTGAATTTTTCGTATAGCGGGCGTTGGTATAGTTAGCGGAAGCGCCAAACTGGAAATTGTCGCTCGGCCGCACCGAGAAGTCCCCCTCGACCCCGGTGATCTGAGCCTGCGGCACGTTGGCCGTCAGCAGCGTTACGCCATTCGCACCGCTGACGTAGGCGGCGCGCTGGATGTTATTGACCCACTGGTGGAAAAAGTCGGCGTTGAAGGTCATCGGCACGCCGAGACCGTCGCCCGAATATTTGAGGCCGACCTCGATATCCTTGGTCGTCTCGGGCAGGAACAGGTTGCCCCCGGTCGTCGCCGTGTTCGGGACCGGCGCGACCGAATAGTTGAAACCGCCGGCGCGCCAGCTGCCGCGATGGGCGACATAGACCATCAGTTCGGGCGTCGCCTGGTAATCGAGGCTGACCGTCCAGCTTGGCTTGCTCGCCTTGGTCACCTCGGGCGTATTTGCCGGGAAGGTGAACAGCCAGACCGATCCGGGCAGCTGGGTCATAGTTGTCTTGTCGCGGGTGTAGCGGAACCCGCCGGTCAGGTTGAACTGATCGGTGACCTTGAAGCTCGCCTGGGCGAAGCCGGCGATCGATTCCGACTTCCACTGTGCGGTATAGGCGAAAGCCGCCGGCGGGTAGGTGTCCCCGAACAGGCCAAAGCTGGAGAATGCCAGGTTCGACAGCACCCTGCTCGTCTGGTGCAGATAATAGGCGCCCAGCACGTAGTCGAGACGCCCGTCGGCCGCCTTGCCCTGAATCTGGAACTCGTTCGAAATCTGCTTGGTGCGCGACACGAAACCGCTGGTCGGGTTGATCTTGACCCCGTCGGCCGAGAGCGTCCCTGGCACCTGGAAGTATGGCCACGGCGAACCGTCGTAGTCCTGCCCGTCGTCCGCCTTGGCCAGATTGTAGCCAAAGATGTTCTTCAGCTTGAGATCCGGCGACAGGTCCAGTTCGCTGGTGTTGATGACCCAGGTCTGTTCCGCCTTGTGGTAGGGATAGACGTCGGACAGGTTCACCCACGGACCAAGGCTGCGCTGCAAGGCGATCGCCGCTTGCAGATTGCCCTGGAACCGCGCCGGACGCGCTGCGTTGAACGCCGCGAAACCGGGGTTGGTGGCGCCGTTCAAAACCAGATCGGGAACGATGTTGCCCTGCCCCGCGGGACCGCCGAGCGGATTCGACGACCACAGCTGGAATGGCGTGTTGGTGCCCTTCTCATCGGTGTACTGCACCACCGTGGTGTTGGTGAAATCACCTGTTTCGAGTTGCAGGGTGCCACGGACAGAGGTCTGCTTGTTCTCGCCGTATTGCTCGCCGGTGTAAAAATCGCGGACATAACCGCCGCCGCCTTTGTGGCTGGCCGCCACGCGCAGCTTGACCATATCCGAAGCCGGCAAGTTCAGCGCGCCTTCGAACGAATAATAGCCGTGGTTGCCGCCGCGTCCGACGAGGTAGCCGCCAAATTCATTGCCCGGCTTGCGGGTTGAGAACAGGATCGCGCCGCCGGTGGTGTTGCGCCCGAACAGTGTGCCCTGCGGACCCTTCAGCACCTGAATGCCCGCCATGTCGTAAAACGTCGAGGACGAGTGCGAAACGATCTGCACTTCGTTGATGTAGGGCAGCACGCTTGGCGGCGAGTTGGTGTAGGTATCGACGCTCTGGCCGCGGATCGAGAAGCTGAACTGGTTGGCGCCGCCGTTTTGGCGGACAATCAGGCCCGGAACAGCGTTTTGCAGATCGTTTTCGTTGGTGATGGACCGTTTATCGAGATCCTCGCCGCTGATCGCGGTGATCGCGATCGGCACATCCGAGAGATTTTCGTCTCGCCGGCGGGCGGTGACGATGATCTCGCCGCTTTCGGCGGCCTCGTCGGAACTGTCCTGCGCCCAGGCGGCGGGCGCGCACGGCAGGGCGACACTCGCCAGCAAGGTGGCGGTTGCGAATTTCCTCATGATTTCCTCCTGTTGTATTCTAGGTAAGGCTTACAAAAACACGGTGGCCGAGAGCAAGCCGCACACACCAATCCAGCGCCAAACCGTGCCGTTCATGAGTCAGGCCGCACCGCTGGCTTGAATCAGCGTTTTTCGAACGTGATCGGCAGCGATTTGATCGTATGCGTCGCCACCGTCGGCAGATAGGTGATCTCCGATTCCGGGATCGCCAGTTTGATGTTCTTCATCTGCCGGGCGATCTCGATCGCGGCGAGCTTCACTTCCATCCGCGCCAGGGCAATGCCGATGCAGCGATGCGGGCCGCCGCCAAAACCGACATGGCGGCCAAGGTTGGGCCGGTCGAGATCGAACTTGCGTGGTTCGGGATAGACCGTTTCGTCATCGTTGCCGGAAGCATAGACCAGCAGCATGTGCGCGCCTTCTGGGATGGTAGTGCCGTTGACCACGGTGTCCTTGATGCACATGCGCGAAAGCGCGCGCACCGGCGGCTCGTTGCGGATGTGCTCTTCGACGAAGCGGTTGAGCTTGCGGTCGTCGCCGACGCATTCGTCGAGCAGTTCGGCCATGCCCGGCTTGGTCGCCAGCACATAGAACAGCTTGCCGATGGCGGTCGCGGTCGTGTCGTTCCCGGCGATCAGCATAGCGCGCACCAACGAGACGGCTTCGTCGAAGGTCAGCTTGTGGACGGTGCCGTCTTCATCGACGGTTTCGGCGTGGACGATGTCGGAAATCATGTCCTCGCTAGGTGTTCTCTCGCGCTCTTTCATTTTGCCGATGAGATAGTTCTGCAGCTCGGCGATCTGCGCGGCGTTGGCCAGCATGGTTTCGCGCGTCTGCATAGAGCCGATCTGCGCGGTGACGGCCGCCGACCAGCGCGAAATCTTCTCTTCCATACCGTGATCCAGCCCGAGCTGCTCGACAATCACCCGGATGGTCAGCGGGACCGAAATATCCCGAACCGCATCGCAGCTGGTCCCGCGCGCGACGACTTCGGTGACCAGTTCACGGATCGCCTCGGCCAGCCGGGGTTCAAGCTCCTTGACCCGCCGGGCGGTGAAGGCGTTCTCCATCAGCTTGCGGATGCGGGTGTGATAGGGCGGATCCGACATGATCGCGTCGGGAAAATAGCCGCCGCCGTGCTCGCGCAGATAATCGCGGAACTCGTCGTGCATCCCGCGCGCCTGGAACTCGTGATAGCCCTTGTTCACCGAAAAAGTGATCGGATCGGACTGCACGGCCCAGATATCCTCGTGCCGGGTCACCAGCCAAGAGTTGAGTCCTGCGTCGTAATGAATCGGATCGCCGTGCCGCATCGCCGTGAAATAGGGCCGTGACTCCGCCTGGATGCCGCGGTCGGTCAGCGTGCCCTTTTCGAGCAGCGACTTTTCTTCGGCGCTCAAGGGAACCCGCTGTGAGACTTTCGCTTCGTCGGTCTGCGTCGCCATGAGTCGTTTCCTGTTCCGATTCGTACCGTCAGTTGCCCGATGCCGGGGCAACGGTCACTTCAATGCCGTCCAATTCCGCACTCATCTTGATCTGGCAGCCGAGACGGCTGTTATCCTTGAGCACGTCGGTCACCATGTCGAGCATGGCGAATTCGATATCGTCGGGCGGGCCGACTTTCTCGAACCAATGGCCTTCGACGTAGACATGGCAGGTCGCGCAGGCGCAGCCGCCGCCGCAATCGCCGAAAATGCCTTCGACCCCGTGGCGCTTGGCGGTTTCCATCAGGCTTGCACCGTCCTCGACATCGTCGAACGTGCGCGTAACCCCTTTGACGTCGGTGTAATTGACCTTGAGATTGCCCATCGCGGTATGATCCTCCACAGCCTATGCGGCCTCTGCCTTATTATTCCACGCAAAGGCATGACCTGCAATGCCAGTCAATGCCGATTCGACAAGACTTGACTATCGCGCGGGCGATGCAATGAATTTGCGCGTGCGCAAATTGCGGGATGGCCTTACATGCCAGCCTAGGGAGAAGGAGAGCCACCATGGGCCGGACACTGATCCAGAATGCAACAATCTTCGACGCGACCGGCGCCAAGCCGTTCACCGGCGATCTTCTGGTCGAAGGCAATCGTATTGCGGCGGTATCGCCCGGCGGCGGCCAAAATGCGGGTGCGGCGGCGGCCGATCAGACGATCGACGCCACCGGATTGTTTTGCATGCCCGGTATGACCGAGGGCCACGCGCACCTCTCGTTCGAAAACGTCACGGCGACCGAGAACCTCATCACTCCGACGCCGGAAGAAATGGCCTTCACCGCCGCTCGCGGAGCCAGGGCGCTGATCGATATGGGCTTCACCAGCGCCTACGGAGCCTCGGAGGCCAAGCTCAATCTCGGTGTCGCCGTAAGGAACGAAGTGAACGCCGGCCGCCTGCCGGGCCCGCGCATCCGCGCAGGGGGGCTTGAGATCAGCGTTACCGGCGCGATGGGCGATGAAAGCAAGGTCCACAACCCGCGAATCGGCCCTTCGACCTTGATCGGCGGGGCCGACCAGATGCGCGAAGCGGTGCGGCTCCACTGCCGCGAGGGGATCGACAACATCAAGCTCGATGTGTCGGGCGATCCGTTCTACCCCGGCACCCCGGCGCACACCACGCCGATGACCTACGAAGAGGTCAAGGCGGCGGCGGATACCGCCCATGCCTATGGCCGCAAGATCAACGCCCACACCCGCTCGATCGACGGCAGCAAGTATTGCGTGCGCGCCGGCGTCGATGGCCTGTTCCACTGCGAGCTGTCCGACGAGGAACTGCTCGACATGATGGAGGAGGCGAAAGACCGCATCTTCGTCGTCCCGACCATAGACCTGTTTCACCAGATGGCGGGCGGCGGCGCTTCGGCCTGGGGCATCACCCCCGAAGTGGCCGGCTACATGGGAATTCCCCCGCTGATCGAGGAATTGGTAAAGACCCACACCGCGCTGAGGAAGCGCGGCGTGCGACATCTGATTGGCGGCGATTACGGTTTCGCCTGGAGCGCTCAAGGCCAGCAGGCGCGCGACCTCAAGTGGTTCATGGACTATTACGGCTACGGCGCCGCCGAAGCGCTGATCTGCGCCACCCGCCATGGCGGCCAGGCGATGATGGACGACGATAGCCTCGGTACGCTTGAGGCGGGGAAACTGGCCGACTTGGTGCTTGTCAATGGCGACGTCCTCGCCGATGTATCGATACTGACCGACCGTTCGCGCATCGCCATGGTGATGAAGGACGGTGCGATCCATTCGCTTTCCCCGGCGCTCGCGGCCAAGGCCTCCGCCCCGGTGCTGGAAGCCGCCGAATAACGCAATTGAGGAGTTGAGAAATGAACGTCGAAACTGGCAAATTGCTCAAACCCGGTGAAGCCCGCTGCCCCGCGATCAGTACGCAGGAAATCCTGGCTCAGGACAAAGTGCCGCCGCCCGCTTGGGCTACGGAACAATCCTATGAGTTTCTGGGTGACGAGGACATCGATACCGGGCGCTACGTCAGCGCGGCATACCAGGACGAGGAATTCAAGCGCCTGTGGACCCGCACCTGGCAGTTCGCCTGCCGCGAGGAGCACATCCCCGATGTCGGCGACTATTACGTCTACGACATCGGCGCCTACAGCTTCATCGTCAGCCGCGTCGCCGAGAACGATATCCGCGCCTACTTCAACGCCTGCCTGCACCGCGGCACCAAGCTGCGCGCATCGGGCACCGAGGGCAGCGCCAGCGAATTCAAATGCATGTTCCACGGCTGGAGCTGGAACCTCGACGGCACCCATAAGGAGCATCTGTGCCCCTGGGATTTCCCGCATGTGAACTCCGATAAATTCTCGCTGCCCGAAGCGCGTGTCGAATTGCTCGGCGGTTTCGTCTGGATCAACATGGACCCAGACGCGCCGGGCCTGCGCGATTATCTGGGGCCGCAGTTTCTCAAGCACATCGAAGCCTGGAAGCTTGAGGATCGCTATATCGCCAGCCATGTCAGCAAGCCGATCCCTGCCAACTGGAAGCTCAACATGGAAGCCTTCATGGAAGCCTACCATGTGCTCGACACCCACCCGCAAGTCTGCCCGACCAACGCCGACGCCAATTCGCAATACGACATATACGGCGAGCACGCGAACCGCTTCGTCACCCCGCTCGGCGTTATGAGCCCGCACTATTACGGCAAGATCACCGAACAGGATGTGCTCGATCAGTGCACGGTGGGGGACAGCTCGCTGGTTACCGACAAGCCGATGGTTCCCGAGGGCGGAATGGCCCGGCAGATCATGGCCGACATGTACCGCGACATGTTCGAGAAGGCGAACAACTCCGATCTGTCCAGCGTGTCCGATGCGGAAGTCCTGGACTGTTTCTCCTACACCGTCTTCCCCAACACCTTCCTGTTTCCTGGAATTTCCTTGCCGATGGTCTACCGCTTCCGGCCCAGCCCAAACAACCATCGCGAGAGCATTTACGAGTGCCTGTTCTTGCTGCCCAAGCCGGTTGACGGCAGCATTCCGGAAACAGCGGAAATGGTTTCACTGACGCGCGAGCAATCGTTCAAGGAAGCCGCTGGCATGGATCCCGGTTTCGGCGCGATTCTCGACCAGGACACCGACAATTTGATGATGCAGCAGGAAGGTCTGGAAGCTTCGGCCAAGCACGGACTGACACTGGGCAATTACCAGGAAATCCGCGTGCGGCATTTCAACATGGCAGTCGATAAATATATGGCGATGGGGCCGAAAGTGCCCGACTGGAAAAAGCTTCAGCGCCGCTGATCGGCCATTCAGACATACAATCCGGGCTGCCTTCGGGCAGCCCAAATTTTGGGAGAGGAATAATGAGAGCGACCCTACGCCGTCCGCCGCCTGAACAACTGGTGCTGTACGACAAGGACCCCAAGACCAAGATAGCGACGATCACGCTAAACCGGCCCGATGCGCTCAATGCGCCGACCATCGCCGCGCGGCTGCGTTTCGCCGAGCTGGTCCACCGGGCCAACATCGACGACGACGTCAAGGTCCTGGTCATTCGCGGCGAAGGCAAGCACCTGGGTTCGGGCGCCGATCTCGAAGAACAGGACGGCATGCTCAACCCGAAGCCGGACACCTCGCTGCTGCACGAGTTCAAGATCGCCGAGGACGGCACGGTCAAATATCCGCCGCCGGGCTCCTACCGCTTCCTTGGCTCGATCACCAATCTCTACGCCGACGACAGCTTCGGTTGCCGGAGCTTGCAGAACTTCAAGAAGATCTCGATTCTGGAGTGCAAGGGCTATGTCTATGGCTGGCACTTCTATCTGGCTGGAGATGCCGACATCGTCGTCTCGTCCGACGATGCACTCTATGGCCATGCCGCCTTCCGCTACGTCGGCTGGGGTCCGCGCATGTGGACCTGGTGCGAGATGATGGGCGTGCGCAAGTTCATGGAGATGGTCTTCACCGGCCGTCCGTTCACCGCCAAGCAGATGTACGACTGCAACTTCATCAACTCGATCGTCCCGCGCGAAAAGCTGGAGGAGGAGACGATGAAATACGCCATGTCATGCTCGATGACGCGGCCCAACGACACCGTCGTCGCGCAGAAGACCTTTTTCGAAATCTACAAGCAGTTCCGCGGCGAATACATGGGCAGCCTGATGACCGGCTTCCTCGAAGGCATCAAGCCGATCATGGCCGACGACACTGGCGCGCTCGACCAGGGACTGGGCGAAGACGTTCTGGAAAAGGGCCTGGCCAATTCGGTCAAGGACAACGACATGCGCTTCCCGGCCGACTGGCGGCTGAGCATGGGTGGAAGGGCGAAGCCCTGAAGGTCTGAACGAAGTTGAAATAGCACGATTCTCTCCCCTCCCGCTTGCGGGAGGGGTCGGGGGAGGGCCGGTTAGGCGAGGTCGGAAATCAAGCCCTCCCCTAACCCCTCCCGCAAGCGGGAGGGGAACTTAGCCCCATGCAATACGCTAAGCTCGGCACCTCGGGCCTGACTGTCTCGCGCCTCGCTTTCGGGGCATCGACTTTCACCAGTGGCGACCAGTCCCTGCCCGGCTTCTACAAGGCCGGGCCGGAGACCGCCGCCGCGCTGGTCAACCAGGCGATCGATGGCGGGATAACCTATTTCGACACCGCCGACGTCTATGCCAACGGCCAGTCCGAAAGGCTACTCGGCGCCGCGCTGGAGCCGCACCGTCAAAATATTGTCCTCTCCACCAAGGTCGGCAATTTTGGCGCGAGGAATCCGGAGGTGGAGCGCTGGGGCCTTTCCCGCAGACACATCCTCTGGTCGATCGATCAGAGCCTGGGGCGCCTCGGCACCGACTGGGTCGATGCCTACATCGTCCACCGGGTCGATCCCGATACCCCGCTCGAAGAGACGCTCGAAGCGCTCGATGCCGTCGTTCGCACGGGCAAGGCGCGCAGCGTCGGCTATTCGAACTGGCCGGCCTGGCTCGCCGCCGCGGCGATCGGCATGCAGCGCGCCAATGGCTGGGCGGAATTCAGCCACGGGCAGATGTATTACTCGCTGCTCGGCCGCGATGTCGAACGCGATACCCTGGCGATGATGCACCATTTCGGCCTGGGAATGAGCGTGTGGAGTCCGCTCGCCTACGGCTTCCTTGCCGGGGGCTATACGGCCGAAGACATGGCCAAGGACGACAACCGCTTCGGCAAGACCGACTGGCTGAAGTTCGACCGCAACCAGGCATTCGCCCTGCTACCCCAACTTCGCGATATGGCAGCGGCGAAATGCTGTTCGATGGCCCAGTTGGCGCTCGCCTGGCTGCTCGCCCGCGACGGCGTTTCCACTGTGCTGATCGGCGCGACCAAGCCGCATCAGTTGGCCGACAATCTCGGCGCGGCCAAAGTCGCACTGACCGAAGAAGACCTCGCGCAATTGGATGCTGCAACCGCCGCGCCGCCGCACTATCCTTCCTCCAACTGGGTCGAATCGATGCTCCCCGGGAGAAAGAAGAAATGAGCGGCGCGCTAGCAGGCATAACCATCGTCGAGATCGCCGAGCGCACGGCCGGCGAATGCACCGGCAAGCTGCTCGCCGATTTTGGCGCGCAAGTGATCAAGGTCGAACGGCCTGGCGGCGCGCCCAGCCGGGCGATGGGGCCGCACAAGGACGGACACAGCGCGGTCTTCGGCTATTTCAACACCAACAAGAAGTCGGTGGTGCTCGATCTCGCCAATCCGGCCGATCGCGCCACGCTCGACAAGCTGCTGGCCCGCGCCAATGCCCTGATCGACGATCACGACGAGCAATGGGGCGCGGCGCACGGACTGGCGTCGCAGGATATCGCCAAGGCCCATCCGCACCTGGTCCACTGCATCGTCACGCCGTTTGGCCAGGGCGCGCCACCCGAATGGCAGAAAGCGCGACCGCTCAACGTGATCAACGCCGGCGGCTGGGCCTACCACACGCCAAGCGAAGCCACGCCCGAAATGCCGCCGCTGAAGGGCGCGGGCAGGTTCCTGCCGGACTACAAATCGGCGATCGACGGGGCAATGTGCGTCCTTGCCTCGCTGAACCGCCAGCGCCACGGAAACGGCGGTCAGTTCATCGACATTTCCGAAGTCGAAGTGCAGCTTAACCGCATCGACAGCGTGCTCGGGCAATTGCTCGGCGGCGACAAGGAACCCAGTCGCGAACGCACCGCCTACGACATGGGCGGACCGGCGGCCAGCTTTGCCTGCAAGGACGGCCACGTCTATCTGTTCATGACCACGCAGACGCACTGGAAGGCGCTGCTTGACCTGATGGACAACCCGGCCTGGGCCGGCGATTTTCAGGACGACTGGCTTGAGTTCCATTGCACGCGTGACCGGGTCGAACAGTTCCGCGCGCTGTTCCGCCCGTGGATCGGCCAGCAGGAAAAGCTGCCGATCACCGCCAGAGCGCAGAAGATGGGCATCGCCATGGTGCCGGTGAACACCGCCGCCGACATTCCGCAGCACGAACAGTTCATCCACCGCGGTTTTTTCCAGGAAGTGGCCGGGCTCGCCTATCCCACCGCGGCTTACCGGATGAGCGCATCGCCGGTACGCATCCGGCACCCTGCCCCTTCGCTTGGCGCGGACCAGGCCGAAACCGGAAAAATGGGGACAGTCCCTATTTTTCCGCGGCAGGAAGCACGCGGATCGTTCGGCGATCGCGGCGGACCGCTGGCAGGCGTGCGCGTCCTCGAAATCACCAAGGTCTGGGCCGGGCCTTACGCGGGTAAGATGCTGGCGGCGCTTGGCGCCGAAGTGATCAAGATCGAAAGCGCCACCAATCTCGACGAAATGCGCGCCTATGGCGGCGTCGATATCAACAGCGCGCCCTATTTCCTCACGCTCAACCAGGAGATCCTGTCGGTCCAGGTCAACATGAAGACAGAAGAGGGACTCGATCTCGTCCGCCAGCTGGTCGCGAAGTCGGATATTGTCATCGACAACATTCGCCCCGGGGCAATGGAACGCTCCAAGCTCGGTTACGAGGAACTCAGCAAGGTCAAGCCGGACATCATCCAGTGTTCGATCAAGATGTGGGGCAACGACGGACCGCTCGGTTATCAGACCGGCTATGCGCCTTGCTTCGCCGCGCTTTCGGGCCTCACCTTCCTGGTGGGCCACGAGGGTGAGACGCCCAAGGGCATGAACATGCGCTATGGCGATTCCACTGCCGGCGCCACCGCCGCCCTTGCCTGCATCGCGGCGCTGCATCACCGTGAGAACACCGGCCAAGGCCAGTTCATCGACCTGTCCGCGGTCGAAGCGATGACCAGCCTGGTCGGCGATTCCATGTTCGCCTATTCGCTGACCGGCGAAGTCCCGCAACCGGATGGCAATTTCCACCCGGAAATGTGCCCCCACGCCGCCTATCGCTGCGCCGACGACGAGTGGATCAGCATTGCCGTTGCCGAGGAAGCCGAATGGCAGGCGATGTGCCAGGTGCTGGGGGCAGACGACCTGGCCGCCGATGCCCGCTTCAGCAGTCTGGCATCGCGCCTCGAACATCGCCACGAGCTCGATGCGGCTATCGAGGCGCATACCCGGCACGAGGCGGCGAACGGCCTGGCCCATCGCCTGCGTCCCGCTGGCGTGCCCGCCTTCCGCAGCCAGAGCTCGATCGACCTGTGCGGCGACGACTATCTGTGGGGCCGCACCGGCTTCCGCATGGTCAGCGACCACAAGAGTGGTAGCCGGCCGATCATCGGTCCGAGCTGGCGGATGTCGCCGGACATGGCCGAAGTCGCGCGCGGCGCGCCCTTGCTCGGCGAGCACAACGGCTACGTCTACCGCGAGGTGCTCGGCCTGTCGCGGGAGCGGCTCGACGATCTGGTGGCGCGCAAGGTGGTGGAATGAACCGCACCGATCTCGACGGACCCGGCCGCCGCGGCAAGACCGTGGTCCTGACCGGCGGCGCATCGGGCATGGGCAATGCCGGCGGCGCGATCACCGGGGCGCTGCGCCCTTCCTACGTTCAGGCACGCTGATTTCACTCGCATCTGGAGCACAATTCCATGTCCAGCCCGCCCCGTCCGAGACCCAAGCTCGACAGCGTCAACCGCGCCTTCTGGACCGGCGGCGCCGAGGGCAAGCTGATGATCGTAAAATGCGGCGATTGCGGCGAGTTTACCCACCCGCCGCAGATCCTGTGCCGCCACTGCCAGTCGGAGAACGTCGCGCCAACCGCCGTCGCGGGCACCGGCGAAGTCGATACCTTCACGATCAACCACCAGCCCTGGGTGCAAGGATCTCGAAGTGCCATTCGTCATCGCCCGGGTGCGGCTCGACGGGGTTCCTGGAGTCTATCTCACCACCAATATGGTGGGTTGCCCGGTCGATGAGGTGAAATTCGACGACAAGGTGCGCGTCAAGTTCGAACAGCAGGACGGCATCTTCTATCCCCTTTTCGAGAAGGTCTCCTGACATGGCGCGCGAAGCATATATTACCGGCGTCGGCCAGTCCGAAGTGGGCGTGCGCCTGCCGCGCCATCCGCTGCTGCTTACCGTCGATGCGGTCAACCAGGCGCTCGACGAACGCCGGGCTGACGCTCGACCAGATCGACGGCGTATTCTCTTTCCCCGGCAAGAGCCACGGCTACCTGGCCTTCTCGCCGGTCGGCACCGACGATCTGATCGAAGTGCTCGGCATCAAGTCGAAGTGGCAAATGGGGGCGATGGAACAACCCGCGCAGCTTTCCGCGATCGGCATGGCGGCGATGGCGGTGAAGGAAGGCATTTGCCGCCACGTCATCTGCTTCCGCACGGTCTATGAAGCGGGCGGCATGGCCAATCCGGCCGAATACATGCCCTTGCAGCACACGGAAGTCTCCGGCTCCTCGCAATGGACCTCGCCGTTCTGGGCCACTTCGGCGGCCTGCTGGACCGCGCAATATGCCCAGCGCCATGTGTACAAATACGGCATGACCCGCGAGCAGCTCGCCCAGATCGCGATCAACGGTTCGAAGAACGCCATGCTCAATCCCAATGCCCGGGCGATCACCAAGGAAGAGTTGACGCTCGACAAATACATGGACGCGCGGCTGATCTCGACGCCGCTGTGCCTCTACGATTGCGACCGCTTCAGCGACGCCTCGACCGTGATCATCGTCTCGGCCGGCGACGCGCTCGACGAGGTTTCGGCGGAACCGGTGCGGATCGCCGCGATGTCGGGTTCGGTCGAACCGCTACTCGTGGGATCAGGTCGAATGGTCCGCCGCCTACGATGCCGGGCCCGACCTGTGGAAGAACACCGACTACAGCGTCAAGGACGTCGATACCGTCCAGTTCTACGACGGCTTCGCTTTCCTGCCGCTGACCTGGCTCGAAGGCCTCGGCTTCTGCGAAAAGGGCGAGGCGCACAAGTTCATCGAAGGCGGCACGCGGATCGCCCGCGACGGCGAACTGCCGCTCAACACCGGCGGCGGCCAACTGGGCGCCGGACGGCTGCACGGCTTCGGCTTCGCGCATGAGGCGGTGACGCAGCTGCGCAAGGCGGCGGGGCCAAGGCAGATACCCGGCGACCCGAAAGTTGCCGTGGCGACATCCGGCGGCGGGCCGCTGGCGGCGGCGCTGCTGCTGGCGAAAGATTGATGTTCGACAGGGGCAAGCAAGGGACCGCTTAGCTCGAAAGCGGATCAATCGCGGCTTGCCGTCCGGCAGGGCGAGGATCAATTTCACCGCCGTGAACATGCCCATCGACATGACTGGCGTCGCCTCCGGCGTCACGGAAGCCCGCACTGCCGTGGTGGCCTTTATAGCAGGCGCGGGCTGCGCGCAGGAAATCCAGCTTGGCGCCCTGGCGGCGCTGCGAGACAGCGGTCTGGGGCTAGTGCTGCTAATCGCCGATCCGGCTTCTCCGCAATGCCATGGCGATGTCCGCCGGCTGCTTGAAAAGCATCGTCCAGTCGGAGTGGTGCTCGCTCCGCCGGCCTCGGCGACTGGAGAATTCGCCGCGCTGTGCCGGGAAATGGCGTGCCCCTATGTCGCCATCGCCCCCGATGCGGCCGAGCAAACCGCGCGCCTGGTCTGTTCGAACGACCGACAAGGGGCCAGGGACGCGACGCAATATCTGTTTGCCCTCGGCCACCGGCGGATCGGCTTTGTCGCCGGGCCGGAGCACTGCCGCGCCTCGCGGGAGCGGGAACTCGGCTATATCGACGCACTTGCCGAACTTGGGCTGGATTTGGGCGCCGAACTCGCAACCCAGGGCGACCTCACGGCGGCATCGGGCCGTGAGGCCGGTCTGTTGCTGCTTGAAGTCAGCCCGCAGCCTACCGCGATCCTGGCAGGCAACGACGAAATGGCCGCCGGCGTGCTCCAGGCGGCGCATGAGCGCGGCCTTCAGGTTCCGGCGCAACTATCGGTGATGGGATTCGGCGACGCGCCGTTCGCATCGGCCTGCTGGCCCGCGCTGACGAGCACACGGCTACCCTGGGCGGAAATGGCCTTCACTGCGGCAATCAAGCTTATCGACCCCGCCCATGCCGAGGCGCTGCCGGTCGAGTTCTTCTGCGAACTGGCGCCGCGTGGATCGAGCGGGCCGGTGCCTTCCTAGGCAAAAGCCTCCGCTTCGCGCCGGTGCCAGGCCGGGTAGTCGCCAAGTCCGAAAATCAGCAAGGCGCTGAACAACGTGCCGCCGATGCCGATCCAAAGATAGACATCGTAATTGCCATGGAGATCGAACAAGAATCCCGCCATCAGCGGCCCCAGCCCCGATCCCGCCGCAATCAGGCTGGCCATGGTCCCGAAGATCAGCCCGAAATTCTTCATTCCGCCATAGGCCGAGGTGAGATAGCCGGCAATTTGCAGTTTGGTTCCGGCGGCGTAGCCGTTGATCAGCATGGCCGTGAAGATGATCGCCCATGATCGGTCGGGAAGCAGCAGCAGGATGAAAGTGAGCGAGGTTGCCGCCAGGGTCAGCCCACCGACCCAGCGCGCGGCGTAGCGATCGAGCAGCCAACCGGTAACCAGCTTGCCTGCGACCCCGGCAAACCCGGCGATGCCCGCGTAGGTCGCCGCGGTCGTGCGCTCGACCCCGATCGATTGCAGAATCGGTATCTGGTGGACCACCAGCGCGATGGTCACCACCATGATGACAAAGGTGGAAATGGCGATCCGCCACAGGGCGACACTGCGCCAGGCTTGCTCGACTGTCAGGCCCGGTGCGTCGCCCAACAGCGATTTACCGGCTGCTGCATCGGGGTTGGCCGCGCGCGCCTTGCGGCTGGCGTCATAGCCATCGTAGAGCCAGAAGAAGCACAGCAGCAAGGCCAGCGAACCCCAGCCCAGGCCCAACCAGACAAAGGCCATGCGCCAGCCAAAGGCATCGATCAGAAAATTGGTCAGCGGCGGGGTGATCCCCTGAGCCAGCGCGCTGCCCGAGAGCACCAGCCCCATGGCGAGCCCACGCCCGGCATCGAACGCGCTGGCTACCGATGCGGTCCACACCGTTGACTTGGTCGCCAATGCGGCGGCGGCATAGACAGTCCAGATGGCAAACCACAACCACACGGCGCCATTGAGCTGGCTGAGCGAAGCAATGGTCAGCGCCATCAGCGTCAGCCCCGGCAATGCCAGCCGCCGTACGCCGATTCGGTCGATGATCAGACCGAACAGCGGCGAGAGAAAGAAGGTGGTCACCGCCGCAATCGACGTGCCCGAAGAGAGCAGCGTTCGGCTCCAGCCAAATTCCTTGCCGAGCGGCTCCATGAACAAGCCAGCGGCCGCGGTCATGACGGAGGTAAAGGAAAAGGCCAGCGAGGCGGCGACGACCAAGGGCCAATATTGCCGCCATTCCGCGCGCGCGCGCAACCTGCTCTCGGCGGAAGGCCCCCTGCTCAATTGCCGCCCTCCTGCGACAGCACATGGATCAGCTCGTCGCGCGGGTTCGGCGGCGTGTAGAAACCTCCCGGCATCGCGCAGATCTGCCCGAAATGGGCGGCGATCTCATCGACGCTGGGGGGCGATTGGCGCTGCGCCTGCCAGCCGGGCGGCACGCCGATGATCATTTTGGCGGTGCGGCCGAGGCACTGGGTGTAGATGCCTTGAGTCGATGAATTCGCCTCGCTGGCGAGATAGACGGCTATCGGCATGTTGAATTCCGGATTCATCGCGTTGCCGGCAGTATCCGGCCATTCAAGGCCATCGTCCTCGCCCGCCTCTTCCCAGCTTTCCGCCGAGGCCATAGCCATGCGGGTGGCGGCGTTGGGCATGATCGCATTGGCCAGAATGCCCTGCCCCTCGCCCTCGTGCGCGGCGGCATGGACCAGTCCCATGATGCCGCCCTTGGCCGCGGCGTAGTTGCCCATCATGCTGATGCCGAACATCGCGGTCGACGAGCAGGTATAGACCAGCCGGCCATAGCCTTGCGCCTTCATGTGCGGCCAGGCGGCGCGGGTGACCTTGAAGCTGCCGGTCAGATGCGTGGCGATTACATCGTCCCAATCATCGTCGCTCATGTCCGCGAGATGGGCGTTGCGGATGATGCCGGCGTTGTTGATCGCGACATCGACCCTGCCGAAATTGTCGATGGCGCAAGCGACGATGGCATTGGCGCCCTGGGTGGTGGCGACTGTGTCATAATTCGCCACGGCCGTGCCGCCCATCGCGCGGATTTCCGCGACGACACCGTCAGCCAGCTCCATTCCGCCGCCGCGCCCATAGCAATCGCCGCCGTAATCGTTGACCACCACCTTGCCGCCGCGCCGGGCGATTTCCATTGCATGGGTGCGCCCGATACCCCCGCCGGATCCCGTGACGACGGCTACCCGGCCCTCGAAGCTTATCGCCATGATCCTCTCCTGTGCTTTCCAGCCGGTTGTATTGCCCGCCCGTCCAACGAGGGCAAGCACTTGCGGCAATTGCGCCTGTATCCCGCCATTCCCGCTTGCGCTGCGGCGCACCCGTTGCTCTAGGAAGGAGCCACAGGGAGAGACGCATTACAAACATGCCCGGCAAGCGCGCCCGATCGGCCACCGGCCTGGCCGCGACAGCCTTGATGGCTGTCGCATTACCCGCGCTTGCCCAGCAGAAGTCCGCGGAAAACGCCGTCACCAGCGCCGAGGATGCCTTCGGCAATTCGGTAGGGCTGGAATCGACCGGCATCTATTCCGAAAACAACGTGCGCGGCTTCAGCCCGCTCGACGCCGGCAATGCCCGGATCGATGGAATCTATTTCGATCCGGTCAGCGGCATCACCCTGCGCATGAGGGCAAGCCAGGCGATGCGGGTGGGCTATGCCGCGCTCGACTATCCCATTCCCCGCGCCGACCGGCATCGCCGACAACCGGCTGAAGACCGCGGGCAGCGATTTCGCCGTAGGGCTGGAGGCGCACCTGCAACAGTACGGCAGCTACGTGTTCATCGCCGACAGCCGCATACCGCTGGCGGGGGACCGCCTGGGCCTGATCGCGGGTGCTTCGCACGGCCATGCGAAGTTCGTCGATGGCGCTTCGGAGAACAATTACTCGTGGGTGGTGAAGCCGGTGCTGCGACTGGGCGGGGTCGAGCTGAGCCCGTTCTACAGCGCCAACTACGTGCGCGGCACCAAGGCGCGGCCGGTAACCCTCTCGACCGGCCCGTTCGTACCGGCGCTGCCCGAACCGAAGCGCTATTACGGTTCGCCCTGGACCAGTGCCGGACGCGACAACGTCAATTTCGGGGGAACGCTGAAGGCGGTGATCACCGATCGCCTGTCGCTGCGCGCCGGCCTGTTCAGGTCTTCGCAGCTGCGCCGGAACAACGTCACCGAGATTTTCGCCGTCACCAGCCCGGCAGGACAGACCCTCCACACCGTCATCGCCGATCCAGAGCATGACATCCATTCCTGGAGCGGCGAGGCGCAGCTCGCCTGGCGGCTGCAAGGCGGCAAGTGGAAGCACCGGCTGATCGCCGGCTTCCGCGGGCGCGACCGGCATACCGAATCGGGCGGATCGGACTTCGAGACCTGCGGCACGCCCCTGCTCGGGGTGCCTGATACCGATCCGGGATGTCTGACACGTCCGACCTTCGCATTCTCGACCCCCAATCTCGGCACGGTCAGGCAGACAGCCTTCCTGCTGGGTTATCTGGGGCAGATCGACGGGGTCGGGCGGATCAACCTCGGCGTGCAGCGCGCCGATTTCCGGGCGCGCTTCCGCGGCAGCAGCCTGACCAGCGAAAGCCGCGCGCAGCACTGGCTCTACAACGCCAGTGTCGGAATCGAGGTGACGCCCAGCCTGGTGCTGTTCGGCGGCACCCAGCGCGGGCTGGAAGACAGCGGCGCGGCGCCGGAGACCGCGGCCAACCGCAACGAGCAGCTCCCCGCTGCCTTGAGCACGCAGTACGAGGCAGGACTGCACTGGAACTTCGGCAGTTCACAAGGTTCCGGGGGCCAGCTGGTCGTAAGCGCCTTCCGCATTTCCAAGCCCTATTTCACCTTCGACGCGGCGAACCGCTACACCCGGCTCGGCACCGTGCGGCATAGCGGGATCGAGGCTTCGCTGTCGGGTCATTTCTTCGACAGACGGTTGTCGCTGCTTGTCGGTGCGCTGAAAATGAAGCCCGAGGTCACCGGCGATGCGGTCGAACGGGGCCTGGTCGGGAGCAAGCCGGTCGGCGCACGGCCGATCCAGCTGCGGGTCGACGCCAATTACAACACCGGCCTGTGGGGTGGCTTCACGCCGACGCTGAGCTTCGCCTACTTCAACAGGTCGACAGCCTCCTCGAGGCTCTACCCCGAGCTGGGCGGCAAGCAACTGGGGCTCGCTTCGCGCAGTTCGCTCGACATTGGGGCGCGTCAACCGATCAAGCTGGGGCCATTCCCCGGCAGCATCCGGTTCCGGGTCGAGAATGTGCTCGACAAGCCGGCCTGGTACGTGCTCGCCAGCAACACCTTCGCCCCGGCCGACCGCCGCCGCTTCTCGCTGTCGTTGCTGCTGGATCTGTAAATCTCAGACCGGACGCTCAAGCTCGGACAGCGCGAAGGCGTTGCCCGGGGCGCACTGCTGCACTTCGATGACATTGCCCTCCGGATCGTAGCCGTAGATCGTCTTCACATGACCGACATCGACGAAGTCGCGCTCGTTGAAAGTCATGCCGCATTGCTGCAGGAACACGATGTCCTTTTCCATCTCGGTGACATCGACGCAGAAATGGGTGTAGCCGCGGTCGTGCGGGCGCTGGGGCTTGGGGCTCTCGGGCGGCGGTGCGCTGTATTCGAACAGTTCGAGATAGCAGGTGCCGGCGCGCAGCATGATGCCCTTGGCGGCCGAACCCTTCACATCGACGATATGGTCCATCAGCGGCTCATCGGCCCAGGCGAAGCCCTCCTCATCGACCGGCTTGAAGCCGAACGCTTCGCCATAGAACTTCTGCATGCGCGCCATGTCGCGGCAATTGATGCCGACGTGGTGAATGCCTCTGATCATTGTGGTTCTCCCGATTGGCCGTTCAGTCCGGATCGACCCATTTGGTGTTGGTCACTCGCGGCGAAAGATACTTGGTTTTGGTCCAGCCGCCATCCACGACAATCGACTGGCCGTTGACCATTTCCGATCCCGGCGAGCACAGGAAGGCGATCACCGCGGCGGTATCTTCCGGCTCGGCCAGGCGCGGATACGGCGTGGTCTCGACATTGATCCGCTTGAACGCCTCGTCGGCGAAGCGGTGCGCGACCATTTCGGTGCGGGTGACGCCCGGCGCCACGCAGTTCGAGCGGATGCCGCGCGGGCCGTATTCGCAGGCCATGTGCTCGGTCAGCGACTTGAGCCCGCCCTTGGCCGCCGAATAGGCCCCGCCGCGCCGCCCGCCGATATGGGCGAAGGTCGAGGTGATGTTGACCACGCGAGGCCCCCTCGCCAAGATGCGGGATCACTTCGCGGCACAGCCGGAACGGCGCGCGCAGCATGACGTTCATCATGCCGTCGTAGTCCTCGTCGGTCGCCTCATCGACCGGCTTGGGGCTGCCGACACCGGCGTTGTTGATCAGGAAATCGATCCGCCCGAACCGTTCGAGCGCCAGCGCGACGATCCTGGCGGGCGCATCCTCGGCGGTGACATCGACGGAAATGGTGGCGACCATCCTGGGATCGCCGATTTCCTTCTCCAGCGTCGCCAGCTTGCCCGTATCGCGCCCCACGCCGACGACGGCGGCGCCCGCGGCATGGAGCAGCTTCGCGGTTTCCAGCCCGATGCCGCTACCCGCGCCGGTGATGATCGCTACTTTCATGAAATGCCCTGGCCTCTCGTGTCTGTATCTCGGATTCCCAGCCTCATAGCTTGAGGCGGCGAATTTGCAATGCGGGCCGCGCTAAGGCCCGATTCGCGCGCTTTTCTTACCACCCCCACCCGATGCAGCAGACGCTCCGGTCGTGCCGTCGTTCCTGCCTGTCCGCAGCTCTGCCGAACGCGCGCGGATGTAGTAGCGGATGGCTTCGAGCTTTGCGTCGGGGAACTCCGCGAATTTGGGCATTCCGCGCGCCTCCAGCGTGCCGCCGCGCACAACCTGATCGAACATCGCGGCATCCTGCGGCATGGCGGATCGGCGCAGGTCGGGACCCTGGCCGATGCCGATCGCCTGGTCGCCGTGGCAGGAGAGGCAATGCATCTGGTAGGGCATGAAGCCCGCCTCCTTTCGCTTGGCATCGAGAACGAAGCCAGGATCGGGCGGCGGCGGGGCGGGCTTCGGGCTGGGCGGCAACACGCCTTTCCCGCCGATCGCGAACGTCAGCACCCGGCGTTGCTGGGTCATCGGATCGATATGGTATCGCTCGATAGTTTCCGGTCCGACCATGGTCGGCGCGTACATGGCGATGCCCATGCTCATGCCGGTGAGCAGGGTGACATATTGCTTGCCGCCCGCGCGGTAGGTGATCGGCGCGGCGAGGATCGGCGCCTTGGCGTCGAACTGCCACAGCTCCTTGCCGTTCTCGGCCTGATAGGCCTTGAACAGCCCATCGACCGTGCCCTGAAACACCAGCTTTCCGCCTGTCGCCAGCACGCCGCCGTTGAGGAAGGTCGGGCGGGGGAGCTTCCAGGCGGGTTTTTGCGTCACCGGGTTCCAGGCGAGCAGGTTGCCCTTGGCGGGCTTGGTGCCGAATGCCGGGCCGCCCATGATCAGCACGCCGCCATCGACCGTGCGGTCGCCCGCCGCCGGCTTCCACTGGTAGTCGATGTCCTGAAAATAGGCCTCGAACTCGATCTCGGGGATGTAGACCAGGCCGGTCTGCGGCGATGAGGCCATCGCCATCCAGTTGTGCCCGCCGTTCGATGTCGGCGCGAGCAGCTTGGGCTTGCCATCGAGGAACCGCGCGCCGGGCGTCTCGACCGGGCGGCCGGTCTTGAGATCGACATGGCTCGCCCAGGTGACCTTGGTGTAGGGCTCGGCCGAGATCAATTTCCCGGTCACCCGGTCGATCACATAGAAGAACCCGTTCTTGGGCGCCTGCATCAGCACCTTGCGCGGCTTGCCGTCGATCGACGAGGTCGGCGAGTTCGATGTCCATGATCGCGTCGTAGTCCCAGGTGTCGCCGGGGACGGTCTGGTAGTGCCACTTGTACTTGCCGGTCTTGCCATCGAGCGCGACGATCGAGGCGACGAACAGGTTGTCGCCCTTGCCCTGGCTCCTGACACGGTGGTTCCAGGGATAAGGGCTGCCTGTGCCGATGAAGACGCTGCCAGTCTCGGGATCGTAGGCCATGGCATTCCACACCGAGGCCTCGCCGCCGAATTTCCACCATTCGCCCGACCAGGTCTTGGCGGCGATTTGCGTGGTTTCGTCCTTGTCGACGCCGGGCTGGCCGGGAACGGTGTAGAACCGCCAGAGCTGCTTGCCGGTCTCGGCGTCATAGGCCGTCACATAGCCGCGGATCGCGCCGGTGGTGCTGGCGAAACCGATGATGACTCTGCCGTCGAATACCCGCGGCGCGCCGTTGACCTGGGCCGGATCCTCGGGCCGGATCGTCATGGCCTCCCAGACGAGTTTTCCGGTCCTGGCGTCGAGCGCGATCAGGCGACCGTCCTGCGTACCGGCGTAGATCTTGCCGTTCCACCAGGCGATCCCGCGCACCCCCCAGCCAACCCGCAGGTTGAGCCCGGCCTTCTCGGCGGCGCGCGGATCGTATTGCCACAGCTCCTTGCCCGTCACGGCATCGACGGCGTGGACAATGCTGAGCCCGGTGGCGAAATAGAGCACGCCATCAATGGCGAGCGGCTCGGTGACGGAATTGCCCGGCGGCAAGTCCATCGCCCAGGCCAGACCGAGCGAGGCCATGTTGCCCTCGTTGATCTCGCCAAGCGGGCTGTAGTGCTGCTGGCCATAGGTTCGGCCGTAGCCCGGCCAGTCGTCGGCGCTGGCGCTGTCGAGCAAACGCTTTGAAGAGTTGTCCGAGCCGCAGCTTGTCAGCGCGAGGGCGCCAAGGACGGCCAGAAAGCGCCTCCAGACAGTCATTTGCCCTGCCCCCTGAGTTTGGCCGTTTCGGCGCGGATGTAGTGGCGAATGTCCTCAAGCTTGTCGTCGGGGAATTCGCCGAACTTGGGCATGCCCTGCGCCTCCAGCGCGCCGCCGCGCACCACGTTCGCGAAAGCCTCGCGATCGACCGGCATCGGCGAGCGGCGCAAGTCGGGCGCTTGGGTGCTGCCGGCGACGACAGAGCCATGGCAGGTCGCGCAGTGATAGGCATAGCCAAGCCCGCCCCGCCCCTCGCGCGCCGGATCGGGGGCGAAGCCGGGGTCCGGGCTGGCTGGTGGCGGATCGGCGCGCGGAGGGAGCACGCCCTTGCCACCCAAAGCAAAGGTCAGCACCCGGCGGGCCTGGGTGCGCGGATCGATGCCGTAGCGTTCGGTTTCCGGACCGTTGATCGCCACCAGATTGGAGGCATTGTTCATGCCAAGGCCGGTCACCATCGTGACATATTGCTTGCCGCCCGCGCGGTAGGCGATCGGCGTCGCCATCAGCGGCGATTTGGCATCGAAACTCCATAGCACTTTGCCAGTTGCTGCATCGTAGGCCTTGAACCAGTTATCGACCGTGCCCTGGAACACCAGCCCGCCTCCAGTCGCCAGCACACCGCCGTTGACGAAAGTGGGATGATCGACCTTCCACACCGCCTTTTGCCGTGCCGGTGACCAGGCGAGCAGGCCCCCGCGCGCCGGGGTGCGTCCCATGGCGACGCCACCTGCGACCATGTTGGCGCCGTTGAGCACCCGGTCGGTGGGAACCTGCCAGCCCTTGCTGGCGTCGCTATAGCCCATCTCGAAATCGATGGTCGGGATATAGACCAGCTGGCTCCTGGGGCTCCAGGCCATCGGCAGCCAGCTATGCGCGCCCATCGCCGTCGGGCGCAGATCGACCGTGCGGCCATCGCCATAACGCGCGCCCGGGGCTTCGATCGGGCGGCCGGTGGCCTTGTCGATGCCTTTGGCCCAGGTGACGGGGGCAAACGGCTCGGCCGAAATCAGCGCACCGGTGGTCCGGTCGATGACATAGAAGAACCCATTCTTGGGCGCATGGATCAGCGCCTTGCGCGGCTTGCCCGCCACCTCGATGTCGGCGAGTTCGATGTCCATCGCCGAATCGAAATCCCAGGTTTCGCCGGGCACCGTCTGATAGTGCCACTTGTAGGCGCCGGTCTTGCCGTCGAGTGCGACGATCGAGCAGACGTAGAGGTTGTCGCCCTTATCCTCACTGCGCGCCTTGCGGTTCCAAGGATAGCCGCTGCCAGTGCCGATGAACACCGTGTCGCTCTCCGCGTCATAGGCGATCGCGTTCCAGACAACGCCGCCGCCGCCCTTCTCCCACCATTTGCCCGCCCAGGTTCTCGCGGCGCGCCTGGTCGTCTCGTCCGTATCGACGCCCGGCTGCCCCGGCACGGTCCAGAATCGCCAGACCTGCTTGCCGGTGCCCGCGTCATAGGCGGTGACATAGCCCCGCGCCGCGCCGGTGGTGCTGCCGAAACCGACGATCACCTTGCCGTCGTATGCGCGCGGCGCGCCGCTGATGTAGGCGGGATAGTCGCTCGGGAAGGTCTGGACCGTCCACACCGCCTTGCCGCTCTTCGCATCGAGCGCGATCAGCCGCCCGTCCTGGGTGCCGGTGTATATATTCCCGTCCCACCACGCGATCCCGCGCACGCCCCAGCCAAACCGTAGGTTGAGCCCCGCCTTCTCGCCGGGTTTGGGATCGTATTGCCACAACTCTTTGCCGGTGATGGCATCGACCGCGTGAACGATGCTGAGCCCGCTCGCGAAATAGAGCACGCCGTCCACGGCGATCGGCTGGATCGCGGTGTTGCCCATGGGCAGGTCCATCGACCAGGCGAGACCGAGTTGACCGACGTTGCCCTGATCGATCTCCTCGAGCGGGCTGTAGTGCTGCTGCCCGAAGGTTCGACCATAGCCGGCCCAGTCGCCGCCATCGCTGTTGTCCGAAAGCCGCGCGGCCGAATCGCCTGCGCCCCCGCTGCAAGCGCCCAGCCATGCGCAGGCAATCGCCAGCACGACCGACACTTTTGGCCAACCCCTCCCCATCGGACGACTCTCCTCTTCACCGCGCGGACTATTCCCCCCGGCGGGTCCGGTGACAATAGGCTGACTTGCCCCCGCCCGCCGATCGCGCGATTGGGGTGCGGGGTGATGGATCGATGGCACGGCTTGCAGGCAAAGTCGCGGTGGTAACCGGCGGCGTCTGGATCAGCGGCAGATCAGCCTGCCGTCCTTGAATTCGCAATCGTCGGGCGGGCCAAAATGCCGGAAATATTCACTATCCGTCGGCCTAAGGGACAGCAGAAATCGCGGATCACTCCGGTGGGCGCGAAGCTCGGGAACATACAGTCCCAATCCAGGGGGAGGTCCGGTATTCCTGCCTCTACTGGCCGACGGGTCGACACGGCAATGGCCGCGCAACTCGAATGCCGTGTCATGCTCGCCCAGCAACGCGTAATAATAAGTGCTCGTGAAGCACATCAGGCGCGCTTGTGATTGCAGCAGCACCGCTCGCTGCCTTGCCCGGTTGCGGATAGAGCCGGGTGCGGGCGGCAAGGGCAGCGCCGCGCTGACCGGGATCGGCAAGCGCGGCATAGACCAGTCGCATCACCTCGGCGGTTCGCGCCTGTTCGGGATCGCGCAAATCGAGCAGCTTGGTCGCATGGCCGGCAGCCTCGGCGAAACGCCCGGCGCGCAGCGCCGCCAATTCATGGATGGCCGGCAAGGGCCAGGTGTCCTTCGGGTAGCCGAGATCGACCGCTGCATCCGCCAATTTCAACGCCGCGCGATCCTGCCCCGCTGTTGCATAAGCGCTGGCCGCCATTGCAACTACCCGCGGATTGGCCGGGGCCAGCTCATAGGCTGATTTCGCCTCTGCAAGACCCTGCCTGACGTGCCCCAACCCAAGCAAAAACGCCGAACCGACAACGCGAACCAGGCCGTCGTTCGGCGCCAGCGACACCGCCGCCCGGCGTTCTGGCTCGGCTGCCACCAGATCGCCCCGCAGAGCATGAATCGTCGCCAGCGCCATATGCGCACCCGCCAGATTGCGGTCCAGAGCAAGCGCCTGGCGCGCGGCGCGCTCGGCAGCGGCAAGGTGTTCGGCTGGCGGGCTGAATGACGACATTGACGTCTCGCTTCCCGCAAGTCCAACCCAGGCCCGTCCGAACTTGGGATCGCGCGCCAGCGCCTGCTCGAAATAGGCTTTCGCCCTGGCGGCGTTGGCCGCACTGCTTCGCTGCAACAGAGAGTCGCCTTGCAGGTAGAGGTTGTAGGCCTCCAGGTCGCGCGTCGGCGGCCCCTGCGCCACAACGGTCTCAACTGCACCTTGCAAATTCGGCTGTAGCGCGGTCGCTATCGAGGCGGCCAGCTTGTCCTGCAACGCGAATAGGTCGGTGAACTCCTCGTCGTAGGTCTGCGACCAGATATGCAATCCGTCCGAGGCGCTGATCAGTTGCGCGGTGATGCGGATGCGCTTGCCCGCCGACCGCACGCTGCCTTCAAGCACAGCGCCGACGCCGAGGTCTTTCGCGATCTGCCGAATGTCGGTGTTGCGGCCTTTGTAGGCGAACGTCGATGTCCGCGCCGGGACCTTCAGGCCCGGCACCCTGGCCAGCGTGTTGATCAACTCCTCGGCCATGCCGTCGCCGAGATAATCCTTGGTGGCATCGCCGGTGAGGTTGGCGAAGGGCATGACGGCGATCGAACTGCGGGCATGGGCCGCCGCCGGGGCGGTTGCTTCGGGCGTGCGGGTTAGCGCCCACACTGCCACGCCAAGAATGACCAGCGCGAGCGCGATCATCGGCAGAACCCTGGCTAAGGATCGGCTACTTGCCATCGGCGCGGCTGCTGACACAGGTTGGGCGACCGCTCCGTCCGGTTCGGCACCGCCATTCCCGATCTTTCGCCGGACATCGCCGAGAAACGCCAGCCAGGCCGGGTCTTTCGCATTGCCGCGCCAGTGGGAGAGGTCTGCCGTCTGGGTCAGTTCGAACATCACCGGGCGGTTGCAAGGCGCGATGGTCACCGGCATCAGCGCGTGATTGCGATCGGCAATGGTCGCCTCGGCGCGCACCCAGCGCGATCCGACCGAACGCGGCGACCACAGCACCACGACGGCCCTGGCGTCGTTCAAAGCCGCTTCGGTGACTTCGTCGTAGGCTTCGCCTGAACGCAGCGTCTGGTCCCACCACACCTCCAGCCCTTCGCGCGCGAAGGCGTCGGCATAGACCTTGGCAATCGCGGCGTCCTCGCGGTTGTAGGAAAGGAATATGTCGGGTGCGTTCACCTATTGCTCATAACACGGCAATGGTTCGGCGTAAAAGCACCCTGCCATGGCCGGTGAGCGATGGCGCACTGCTCAGCCTTCCCCCGCCAGCCGCTCCGCCGCCAGCTTGCGCAAATCCGCTGTCTTGACCTTGGCGCTGCCAGTGAGGTTCAGCTCTTCCTCGGTGAAGAACAGCACCCGGCGCGGCACCTTGTAGCTGGCGAGCTTCTGTTTGGCGAAATTCTGCACGTCGGCTTCGGTAAGGTTGCTGCCTTCGTGCGGCACTATGCAGGTGACGACCAATTCGCCGAGCAATTCGTCCGGCACGCCCACGGTCTGCCTGGCCTTCACCCCCGGGCACTCGCGGATGTAATCGTCGATCTCGATCGGCGAGACGTTGGCTCCGCCGGTCTTGATGATGTCGTTGAGCCGCCCTTCCCAATAGAGCCGCCCGTCCGCGTCGAGATAGCCGCCATCGCCGCAGCGCAGGAAGCCGTCGGCGTCGAGCGATTCGTCGAGCGGAATGCCGATGTAACCCATCATGCAGGTCGGGCCCTTGACCGCGATCTCGCCGCGCTCGCCCAGCGGCATGGTTTCGCCGGTCATCGGATCGACGATCTTGATGGTCGATCCGGGCGTCGGCACGCCGTGGCTGTTCCTGCCGATCTCCTCGGGCGTGTTCGAGGGATAGGCGGTGATCAGGGTGAAAGTTTCGGTGTTGCCATAGGCGGCGCGGTTGTCGAGCCATTCGGTCTTGACCGTGGGGTGGCGGCCCACCGGCGTGTCGTAGGGCACATAATGCATCGCCGACAGGTCGGTTTCGAGGAAATTGGGCGCACCTTCGAGCTGGGCCCACTGGTGCGGCCAGGCGATCAGCTTGGTGACTCGCTCCTGCTCCATCAGGCGCAGCGCATCGTCGGCGATGAATGTCGGTTGCAGCACAATGCAGCCGCCGGTGGTGAGCGTCGAGCCCATGGTCATCGCCCAGTTGCCCGACCAGAAAAAGCCATTCGCCGTCCAGCTGCGGATCTTTTCGTGCACAATGCGGTACCAGCGCGGCCAGCGCCAAAGCTGCAGGCAGATGGCGCGATGCGCGGTGAGGATGCCCTTGGGCTTGCCGGTCGAGCCCGAGGAGAAAAACAGCACGCCCGGATCGGCCGGGGTGACCTGCGCCGCGCGTGCCGCGACCAATTCGTCCGGCACGCCTGCGCCGCGCGCGACGAAGCTGCTCCAGCCCTCGATGCCGCCGATGCCTTCGTCGCTGTCGACCACGGCGACATGACGCAGGTAAGGAAACCTGAGCGAGCGGATTTCGCCCGGTTTGGAGCTGCCGATCGACGGATCGAGATCGATCAGGATCTGGGCGAAATCCTTCTTGAGGACATGCCGTTCGAGCAACAGCACGGAAATACAGCTCTTCTCGAGGATTACTTCAAATTCGGCCGGGGTCGAAAAGGTGCTGAGCGGCGTCGCCACGCCGCCCGCCAGCGCCGTGCCGAAGAAGCCGGGAAAATACTCGAGCCGGTTGGTCGTCATCGTCGCGACGCGCACGCCCTTGCCGACTTCGCAGGCGACCAGCGCCCTGGCGACGGCCATCGCCCGGTCCCACGCCTCGGCGTAAGTCCACCGCTCCATGTTCTCGGCGCTCGGTGGCAGACCGGGTTTACGCTGGCACCCCATCTCGTTGGGCCCGAACCGCTCGGTGATCTCGCGGAAATAGGCCCCCAGCGTCAGCGCGCCAATGCCCTTTTCCTCGGCAAGCGGGATGCCGTGGGAGATCGAGAGGCCATCCTCGACGGTGGCGCGGAAGTCCTTGAGCCAGTCCGGGAACCATCAGTAGGGCAGTTCGACTTCGTTGGTCGAAACGACGACCTTGTTGCCGTCCTGGTTGGTCATCGTCACTTTGACCTGCACCACCGGGAAGCCCCATTCGCTCTTCTCGATCTTGTCGGTCACTTCGCCCTCGAAAATGGTGATGTCGCCTTCGAACGCCGGGGTGCGGAAATCGCTCTTGGCGTGGCGCACCATGCCGCTGTGCCCCGCCCAGAATGCAAGGTAATCGGTGTTCCACGCCGCCATGGTCGCGCCATAGCCATAAGCGCGGGCCATGCCGACTTCCTCGGCGTAGCTGTCGTCGATGTGCCCGCGCGAGGGACCGACATAGAGCCCGTCGTTGGCGCGCGGATCGACCTTGATCAGGTCCCAGTCGAAGCCGAAGCCCTCGATCCAGCCCGGATCCTGGTTGATCCAGGGATCCTTGACGCCCTCGGGCGCGGTGAAGTGATAGGTGCCCCAGATATTGAACAGGAAGGCGCGGTATTCGGTGGTGAAGCTGGCAATGGTGTGCGGGCCGAGCACGCGCCTGGGCAACTTGTCACCGATCTTGACTTCCTCCCAGTGCGGCGATTTGCCCTCGCGGTTGGACATCAGCCAGGCGTGGCGCTGTTCGTCGATGTCCTTGATCTCATCGCGCGTCCAACGCTTCGGCGCGCCGGCCATGGCTTCGTACATGCCGCGCTTTTCCGCTTCCTCGGCGAGATAGCGGATCGCGGTCGAGCGCGCCTTGGCGATCAGGTCGCCGCGCTGGTTGCGATGGATCGTGTCGCCGCGGCTGAACATGGTAGGGCCGGCGAACTTGGTGTCGGACACCTTGTAATCGTGGAACCGGCGCTCCTGGAACAGCTTGTCGCCGGGCTTGACCATGGTGCCGTACCACCACCACTCCTCGCCGCCGAAGATCAGGTGCGAGCCGGGGATGTGGCCGACGCAGGCCGGCTGGCAGCCGTGCCCGTAATCGAGCGCGACGGCGATCGACTGCGGCGCGACGATATCGCCGAACTTGCTTTGCGAAGCGAATTCCTGATCGAAGTGGATCGGATTGACATAGTCCATCGCCATGACCCAGCGGCGGATGTCGCTCTTGGCGCAGGGCTCGTAAAGCTGCCCGCCACCGACAAGCTGCCCGACGCGATGATCGACATCGCTGAGGTCCATCTGGACGCTCTCGTTGACGAGTGTGTCTGCCATTGTTCCTCTCCCAATAGTGCCCGGTCTACCGGTTCACATCGACCAGCACCCGGCCCCTGATCTTGCCGGCGACGATGTCGTGCCCGGCCTGGATCGCGCCGGCGAGGTCCACTTCGTGGCCGATGAGATCGATCAGCGCCGGATCGAGATCCTTGGCGAGCCGGTCCCAGGCCGCCATGCGCGGGCCCTTGGGGCACATCACGCTGTCGATGCCGAGAATGGAGACGCCGCGCAGGATCAACGGCATCACCGTGCCGGGCAGGTCCGCGCCCTGGGCCAGGCCGCAGGCGGTCACCGCGCCGCGATACTTGGTCTGGGCGATGGCGTTGACCAGGGTGTGGCTGCCGACCGAATCGATCACGCCCGCCCACAGCTCCTTCTGCAAGGGCTTGCCCGGTCCGGACAGCTCGTCGCGGTGGATGAACTCGCTGGCGCCCAGCTTGGTCAGGTAGTCCTTCTCGCTCTCGTCGCCAAAGGAGGCGGTAACCGTATAGCCCGACTTCTTGAGCAGCGCCGTGGCCACCGAACCAACTCCGCCCGGCGTGCCGGTGACCAGGATCGGGCCCTGATCGGGCGTCACGCCGAACTTGACCAGCGCATCGACGCTGAGCGAGCCGGTGTAACCCGCGGTGCCGATAGCCATGGCCTGCTTGCCGGTGAAGGCGGAGGGCAGCTTGATCAGCCATTCGGACTTGAGCCGCGCCTTGGTCGCCAGCCCGCCCCAGTGCACCTCGCCGACGCCCCAGCCGTTGAGCAGGACGGTGTCGCCCGCTTTGAACTCCGCGCTATCGGTCTGGCTGACGGTGCCGACAAGGTCGATCCCCGGCACCATCGGCCAGCGCCGTACCACCGGGCCCGAGCCGGTGATGGCAAGACCGTCCTTGTAGTTGATCGTCGAGTACTGGACGTCGATAGTGACATCGCCCTCTGGCAACATGGCGTCGTCAAGTTCGCGCAGCTCGGTGGTCTGTCCGGCATCGGTCTTGTCGATGAAAATGGCTTTGAACATGGCACTCCCTCGTGTCGGCGGCGGCCGTGGTCCGGCCGGTGAAATCCTCTCCCCGGGTCAAAGGGGAATGCGCCCTTGCGCGCAACGCGAGAATTCCTTCCATCGCAGCGGCGATGGGGTCAAGTGATTCCGCATGGACCGGCACTCGAACGAAAACGGCCGGAGGTTTCCCCCCGGCCGGTTCAGTCTCGCGATCCAGGAAGGGTCAGAACTTCTTGCTGACGCCCAACTTGACGATCCGCCCCAGCGTGAAGCCGTTGGCGGCGCCGTAAAGCGAGTTGCTGAGGCCGCGGTAGAACGGCGGATCGGTGTCGAAAACATTATCGACGTTCAGCGTGAAGGAGAGATCCTTGGCGATGGCGCTGTCACCCGGCACGTCGTACTTGAAGAACAGGTTGAACAGATTGAACCCCTTGACCCGGCTTTGCTGAAGGTTCGCAGCCGACGGCGCCGTATTCATGCCGGAGTTATGCGCCCAGGTGACCTGCGCCTGCAGATCGCCGATGTGGGCGCCCACATTGGTCTGCAGCTTGAACTTGTTGTTGGGATCGAAACCGTTGGTTTCGCCCAACCCGGTTGTGCCACCCGTCTTCAAGCTGAGGATATAGGTTCCGGCGATATCGCCATATATATCGCCGAAGCCCGTGTCATGTGTGTAGCGCGCGTAGAAATCGAGACCATCGGTCTGGACCGCGCCAACGTTGGCGACGCGGGCGTCGATGACGGAATAGACGCCGGCAAAGGTGCCGCCAATCGTATTCAGCGCATTGGTTGCGCGGGCAGGCGTCGAAGTAAGAGCCAGCACGTCGAAGTAAGCCCTCGTTGCCGCATCGCCCGCAGGGTATAGAACTACTTTATCACTGTAGTTCGTATAGAAGCTCGCCACGGTGAACTGGGGGAAAGTAATCACACCCTTGAACTTGATATTGTAATAGGTCATCCCGGCCGTGAAACCGGATCCTGCCGGCTTGATGTCGAAGCCCAGCGACCAGGTGGTCGCCCTTTGCGGCTGCAAACCCGGAAGCGACCCGCCAAAGGCGATAACAGCACTACGACCCGCGGGAACTGGTGTGGCCGGATCGGAAAACGCCGCCGCCGAGAGTACATTGATCGACGATGCGCCGGCCTGACTAAGGTCGTATAGACCCGGCGCCTGGAACGCCTTGCCCCAATTGCCGCGCAACCGCAGCCATTCGGCCGGTTCGAAATTTATGCCGAATTTCGGATTGAAGGTGTGGCCGAAATCGCTGTATTCGTCATAGCGGGCCGATGCGGTGAGTGACAGGCTGTGAATGAAGCCGCGATTGTCGGCGCCCACGATCGGCAGGTTCACTTCCCCGAACACCGACTTGACGTTGCGCTTGAGCTTGTTGTCCGGCGTCGCGGCGAAGGCCGCCGCAGGCGTCGAGCGGTTGATGATGCCGTCATATTTCTCATGCATGTATTCGGCGCCGGCGGCCACGCGGACCTCGCCGCCGGGAAGCGTGAACAGCGGCCCGTCCGCGACAACACGGGCGTTCACCAGTTCTTGCTTCGCCCGGCCCAACTGGAACCAGTCGCTGGCCAGGGCGATCGCGGCGGCATTGCCAGGCGCGGCAGGATTGGCCGGATTGAAGGTTCCGTTAAGCGCCCCGGCATTGAGCGGCGTGGCGTTGAGCACCGCCCCGATCCCGGTCGAATAGACCGCCGATTTGTAATTGGAAAGGCCGCGGCCATAGTTGAACATGGCATTGACCTGCCAGTTGCCGCCAATATCGACCTTGACCGAAGGGGTGATGCCGTAGGATTCCATCACGACGGTCGAGTAATTATGGTTGCCGAGCACCGGGCCGAAGTTGACGTTGAATGTCTGGTTGCCCGCCAGCCCTGTTGCCGGGAAGCTCGCCACCGGTATGTAGAACGGACTGGCCGGGGTCACGGTTACGTTCTGGGTCGCCGGCCCGAAATCGGTCCTGTCTTCGCGATGGACGTAGAAAGCCTTCACCGAGAAAGAAAACGGTCCGCCATTGTCGATCGACAGGCTGGCCAGCGCCGAGTGCTTGGTTTCACGCGGGTAGAAGGTCGCCAGTTCGAAATTATCGCAGCGATTGGCGTTCGTCGTCAGGCCCGGCAGGGAAAAGTTCGCATTGCTGATCCTCACGTTGCCGGGCGTGCAGTTCAAGCTGGAACCAACCGGCCTCCCCGCGGCCTGGGTCGCGGGCCAGTCGAGGAACTGGTACCAGTCGCGATCGCCGGCATAGAGCTCGTCATGGTGCGAGTAGTCGTATGAAATATATGCCGAACCGCCGTCCCACTTCTTGCCGGCGGTCAAAGTTGCATTGACCGTCTGAATATCCTTGCCGATGCCGTAGTTGGCCTTGGCTTCGACGCCGTCGAATTCCTTGCGGGTGATAAAGTTCATCACGCCGCCGACTGCGTCCGAGCCGTAGGTCGATGAACCACCGTCGGTAACCACTTCGACGCGCTCGATCGCTCCCACCGCGATGGCGTCAAGGTCGGCGGAGTTCTGCGTTACGCCCATGCCCGGCATCCGGTGGCCATCGAGCAGCAGCAGCGTGCTGGCCGTGGCGCTCGAGGTGAAACCCAGGTAGCGCAGGGACGGGCGGTTGATCGCCAGCGAAACGCCCGAGCTGCCGCGCACGGCGTTGAAGTTGTTGAATGTGCCCGCCTGCGGAATTGTCGAAATCAGGTCCGACGTGTTGGCGGCGCCGATCGCCGTGATCTTTTCAAGGTTGACTCCGATCGACTGCGAACCGCCCGGTGCGATGCCGCGGATCAGGGTGCCGGTGACGACGATATCGCCGGCATCGGCTTCCTCGGCATCTTCCGCGTCCTGCGCGAATGCCGGACCGGCCATGGAAAGCAAGCTCGCGCCCGCAAGGGCGATGTTTCTAATAGCACGCATCGGATCAATTCCCCAAAATGGATTGGGTGCCCTCGCTTCACGCGGAACGGCGCTCAATCGCGATTTCCCAACATCCCTCTATGCTCGCAGTATTCAGTCTGGAAGCGGATTGGGCACGGAAACCGGCAAACACTCACTTTTTGAGAGCACGTGTGGCATTTCAGCCACGGCTGAGCGTACCAATGACCGCCAAATTTTTGTCAGATTGTCAGCGCCGCCACTTCGCCAAGGACCAGTGCGGCATGCTCCTGCCGGCAGATCAGCAGATCGGGCATGTAGACATCCGCCTGGTTGTAAATCAGCGGGCTACCGTCGATGCGCGAACAGTGCAGCCCGTGCGCCAGCGCCACCGCCACCGGCGCGCAGCTGTCCCATTCGTATTGGCCACCCGAATGGAGGTAAATGTCCGCCTCGCCCCGCACGATCGCCATGGCCTTGGCCCCGGCCGAGCCCATCGGAACCAATTCGGCGCTGAGACGCTCGGCAACCTCGGTGGCTTCGCGCGCCGGGCGGGTGCGGCTGACGACCATGCGCAGTCTTTCCGGTGCGGGTGGGACCGCGCCCGGAATGTCGGTGCGCAGCACTTCGCCCAGGCCCGGGAGCGCCACCGCGCCGATGCTGGCCACGCCATCGATGGCCAGCGCGACATGCACCGCCCAGTCGGTCCGCGCCTCGCCGTACTCGCGGGTGCCATCGACCGGATCGACGATCCACACGCGGCTTTTGGCGAGGCGATCGGGATTGTCCTTTTCCTCTTCGGACAGCAGGCCGTCGTCCGGGCGCTGTTCGCGCAGGGCATGGACGAGGAACTGGTTGGCGGTGGCGTCGCCAGCCTTGCCGAGCGCTTTGAGGCTGAGCATGCCGGAAGCACGCACTTCGAGCAGCAAGCGCCCCGCGACTTCGGCAAGATGGGCGGCAAGTTCGGCGTCGTTCATGTGCGGTTCCTCAGATTTCGGCAGCGGGGTCGTTTGGCACGCGCGCCGTGCCCCAGCGGATCGAACTCCAGATCCGCTCGTGAAAATAGTAGAGCGCGATCTTGGTGATCACCTCGGTCGAAGCGATGGCGCCGGCGATCTTGACATTGCCGGAAAACAGCCAGCTTAGCACGAACGTATCGATGCTTCCGAGCAAGCGCCAGCTCGCCGCCTTGGCGAAGGAGCGGCCGTGCGTCTCCTGGCCTCGGAAGAGAAACATTAGAGCACTTTCCGACCAGTCCGGGTCACCGTGATTGGGTGAGGAAGCCCGTTGGCGAGACGCGGCGCGCCGCAGGGGCTGGTTGCCCCTGCAAGCGGCGCAACGCTGCCAGCGGGCTTCCTCACCCAACCCCTCCGGGGCGGGCTGATTTTGGTCCATTGCGGCGTCGAGATGACTTGAAAGATAGACATATTCCTGCGCCATCCCTCCTTGCACTGGGCCAAAATCGGCTCCGTCACGGCGACCCGGACTGGTCGGAAAGTGCTCTAGGCGTCGCCAAGTAACCTGTCGACGATCAGCGTGGCCGCTTCTTCCGCCGGCATCTTGGTCGTGTCGATGCGGATTTCCGCCTTGGCCGGCGCCTCATAAGGGCTGTCGATGCCGGTGAAGTTCTTGAGCTCACCGCTCCGCGCCTTCTTGTAGAGCCCCTTGACGTCGCGCTCCTCAGCCACGGCGAGCGGGGTGTCGATGAACACCTCGAAGAACTCGCCCTCCGGCAGCATGCTGCGCACCAGATCGCGATCGGCCTGGAACGGCGAGATGAACGCGGTGATGACGATCAGGCCTGCATCGGTCATCAACTTCGAGACTTCGCCGACCCGGCGGATGTTCTCGATGCGGTCGGCCTCGGTGAAGCCCAGGTCCTTGTTGAGGCCGTGGCGGACGTTGTCGCCGTCGAGCAGGAAGGTGTGCCGGTTCATCCGGTGCAGCTTCTTCTCGACCAGGTTGGCGATCGTCGATTTGCCGGAGCCGGAGAGGCCGGTGAACCACAGCACCGCGGGCTTCTGGTTCTTGAGGCTGGCATGCGCCTCGCGGCTGATGTCGAGCGCTTGCCAGTGGACATTCTGCGCGCGGCGCAGCGAGAAGTGGATCATGCCGGCGGCGACCGTCGAGTTGGTCATCTTGTCGATCAGCACGAAACCGCCGAGCGTGCGGTTTTCGATGTAAGGATCGAAGACGACAGGCTTATCGGTGACGATCTCGGCGACGCCGATCGAATTCAGCTCGAGCGTCTTGACCGCGACGTGTTCCATGGTGTTGACGTTCACGGCATATTTCGGCTGGTGAACCGTGGCGGAGACCATCTGCGTGCCGAGCTTCAGCCAATAGGCGCGGCCGACATGAAGCGGCTCGTCGGCCATCCACACCAGGCTGGTCTCGAACTGGTCGGCGGCCTGCGGCGGGCTGTCGGCCAGCGCGATGACATCGCCACGCGAGCAGTCGATCTCGTCGGCGAAGCAGATCGTCACCGACTGGCCGGCGACCGCTTCGTCGAGGTCGCCGCCAAACGCGACGATGCGGCTGACCGTACTGGTCTTGCCCGAGGGCAGCACCCTGATCTGGTCGCCCGGCCTGACCGAACCGGTTGCGATCAGCCCGGCGAAGCCCCGGAAATCGAGGTTCGGGCGGTTGACCCATTGCACCGGCATGCGGAACGGCTTGAGCTGGTCGTGCGCGCTGTTGACCTCGACCGTTTCGAGGTGGTCGACCAGCGTCGGCCCCTTGTACCATGGCGTGTTCGACGACAGCGTGGTGATGTTGTCGCCCTTGAAGCCGGAGATCGGCATGGCGGTGAAGCTGTCGATGCCGATCGACGAGGCGAACGCGGTGTAATCGGCGACGATCTGGTTGAACACGTCCTCGCTGTAATCGACCAGATCCATCTTGTTGACCGCAAGCACGATGTTGCGGATGCCGATCAGGTGGCACAGGTACGAGTGCCGCCGGGTTTGCACCAGCACGCCCTTGCGCGCGTCGATCAGGATCACGGCAAGGTCGGCGGTCGATGCGCCGGTGACCATGTTGCGGGTGTACTGCTCGTGCCCCGGGCAGTCGGCGACGATGAATTTGCGCTTTTCGGTGCCGAAGAAGCGATAGGCGACGTCGATGGTGATGCCCTGCTCGCGCTCGGCGGCGAGGCCATCGACGAGGAGGGCGAAGTCGATTTCCTGACCTTGCGTGCCGACTTTCTTCGAGTCGGAATGCAGCGCCTCGAGCTGGTCTTCGAAGATCATCTTGGAATCGTAAAGCAGGCGCCCAATCAGCGTCGACTTGCCGTCATCGACAGAGCCGCAGGTGATGAACCGCAGCATGGTCTTGTGCTGGTGCACATCGAGATAGGCGTCGATGTCCTCGGCGATCAGCGCGTCGGTGACATAGATCGGATCGGCAGGCGTTGTGTCGGCCATCAGAAATACCCCTGCTGCTTTTTGACTTCCATGCCGGCCCCGCCCGCATCCTTGTCGATGGCGCGGCCCTGGCGTTCGGAGGTGGTGGTGAGCAGGGTTTCCTGGATCACTTCCGACAGCGTCTTGGCCTCGCTCTCGACCGCGCCGGTGAGCGGGTAGCAGCCGAGCGTGCGGAAGCGGACACTCTTCATTTCCGGCACTTCGCCGGGCCGCAGCGGGAAGCGGTCGTCATCGACCATCACCAGCATGCCGTCGCGCTCCACCACCGGGCGCTTGTCGGCAAAATAGAGCGGGACGATGGGAATGTCGTTGAGCTGGATGTACTGCCAGACGTCGAGTTCGGTCCAGTTCGAGATCGGGAAGACGCGGATGGACTCGCCCTTGTTCTTGCGGGCGTTGTAGAGGTTCCACAGTTCGGGACGCTGGTTCTTCGGGTCCCAGCCGTGCGAAGCGGTGCGGAACGAAAAGATGCGCTCCTTGGCCCGGCTCTTTTCCTCGTCGCGCCGGGCGCCGCCGAAGGCCGCATCGAAGCCCCATTTGTCGAGCCCCTGCTTGAGCCCCTCGGTCTTCCACATGTCGGTGTGCAAGGGGCCGTGGTCAAAGGGGTTGATGCCTTTTTCCTGCGCCTCGGGATTGTGATAGATCAGCAACTCCATGCCGCTCTCTTTGGCCATGCGATCGCGCAGCTTGTACATCTCCTGGAACTTCCAGGTGGTATCGACATGCAGCAGCGGAAACGGCGGCGGCGCGGGATAGAACGCCTTGCGCGCCAGGTGCAGCATGGTCGCGCTGTCCTTGCCGACCGAATAGAGCATCACCGGCTTTTCGGCCTCGGCCACGACTTCGCGGATGATGTGGATCGCCTCGGCTTCGAGCCGTTCGAGATGGGTAAGCGTGCGTGACATGGTGCGATCTTTTCCAAATATGCCGGTATGCTCTGCCCAAGGGCCCCGACGCCTGCAAACAAGCAAATCTTGAGGCCGCTGTGGCCTCAGCTTCGCTTCAGACGTGATCGGCCCAGCCGGGCTCGCCCGTATCGCTCTCACCGACCCGGCAGCCGAGCGTGCCCCCGTCGATCGGCAGGACAACGCCAGTGACGTACTTCGCCTCGTCCGACGCCAGATAGATCGCGCCATAGGCGATGTCGTCCGGATCGCCAACGAAGCCCACCGGAATCGTCGCCATCGTCGCCTTGGCGATCTCCGGGTTGGACAGCATCGCGGTGACGCCGCCGCCGTTCTCGATCAGCCCTAGCGAGATCGCGTTGACCCGGATGCCCGAGCGCGCATATTCGCCCGCCATCGAATGGGTTATCCCATTCATCGCCGCCTTCGACGATGTGTAGACATCCATCCCGATGCCGCCGGTCGCCGCACCGGAGGAAATGTTGACTATCGAGCAACCCCCATTTTCGTGCGCAAGCATCTTGCGCAACCCATACCGGCATAGCCAGAACAGGCCGTAGAGATCGCTCCTCCACATGATGTCGAGCGTCTCGTTGGTCAAAAGGTGCATGCGCTTGTCGGCGTGGGGATGCGATGTGCCGATCATGTGGGTAGCCGCGGCGTTGTTGACCAAAGTGGTCAGGGGACCGAATGTCTCCTCGGCCACGTCCATTATCCGGCGGCAATCGTCTTCCACGCTCATATCGGCGCGCAGGAACTTGGCATTGCCCCCGGCATCGCGGATTTCGCGTTCGACCGCCCGGCCCAGCTCCTCGGCTCGCCCGGTGAACAGGACCGACGCGCCCTGCTCGGCGAAGCGCCTGGCGATGCCGCGGCCAACGCCGCGCGTGCCGCCGGTTATGACAGCGACTTTGCCTTTCAGTCTCATGCGCGCAATCCTTTGGTCAAACGTAGGTTTAGCTAGCGGCCAGCTTCGCTTCGATCTCGGCGATTTCAGAACGCAGCCACATCGTCTCGCTGAGATTGCCGCCGCCGCTCACCGCGAGCAAAGCCTCGCTCGCCGTCTTCTTGACCAGCAGCGCATCGCGGTTGTCCGGTTCGGCATTGAGCGCGATACCGGCGAGGTGCAGCGCCTCCAGCGGCCGCCCGGCCTCGTTGTGCGCCTTGCCGCGCGCAGCCAGCGCCCCTGCCCCGCCGGCCAGCTCGGCGAGGTCGGCATGTATGCTCGATTGCGGCACGCCGTAGAGCGCGGTGGTGCCGTCTTCGTAGTGGAACCAGCCGGAGTATTCCCGCCAGATCGACTTGACCGCCCAGCTGGCCTTGCCATGGAAATCGCCGATGGCGACGTTGCCGGGGAAATTGAACTCGCGGACCAGGGTATCGACGGTCTTGCCGGCCTTCATGCCCTCCAGGGTGTAATCGCGCACATAGGTAACGGCAGCTTCCATCCGGTCGAGATCTTCGCGGATCTTGTCCCTGCCGACAATCGGATCGCCGTGGCCGGTGATGAGAATCTCCGCGCCCAAATCGCGCACTTTCGCCAGTGACTTGAGGTAGGTCCGCACCAGCCGGGGCTTGTCGCCGCGCAGGGTGTTGAGGAACGGCATGGAAAGCCAGACCGGGCCGAAAGTGTTGCCGGTGAAAACCACTTTCTCCTTGGGCATCCAGACGAGGATGTTGTCCACCGTCTCGCCCTCGGGCGCATGAATCAATTCGAACGTGCGATTGCCGACTTCGATGGTCATGCCGCTTTCCGGCACGAATATGTCCGGAGTGACTTCGGGGATCGGCCGGGGCGGCTTGTTGCGTTTGAGGGCTGTGCCCCAGAGCTTGAACGTGCGCGGGCCGAAGAAGCTCTGAAGCCCGAGCATGTCGTCGCGCGCCTGGCAATATTCGGGGCCGCCGATGACCTTGGTTCCCGCCTCGAGAAAGTCCGGCACCCCACCGAAATGATCGGCATGGCTCTGGGTCAGCACGATGTACTTGAGCGGCCCGGTGCGGTGCGGCTTGAACAGCGCCACACTGCGTTCGGCCCCATCGGGCATACCGGTGTTGATCGCGACATCGCCGTCCGAGGTCGTCACCAGATAGGCGTTCGAGACATCGCGCGACATGAAGATGTAGGGGGTGATCTCGACCGCCTCGGTCTGCGCATCCCCCGAGCGGACCAGATCGGCCAGCGGCGGGGCTTTGGTCTGGGTATCGCTCATGCGCCTGCCTCCTCCATGTGGACCATGACTTTCGCCAATTCCGGAGTGCCGGCGATTTTCAGCCCGTCGATCACGTCGTCGAAGGGAATGCGGTGGCTGATCATGCTGCCGATTTTGTCCTTCAGCCGCGCCATGCTGGCGACGACTTCGGGCATTTCGGTGGGGTATTCGCAAGCCGTGGTGATCGTCATCTCGCTGGTCAGCATGGTGCTGAACGGGATTTCGACGGGCTTGTAGTAGACGGCGGTGATGACAAGCTTGGCGTGATACTTGGCCATGTTGACCACATCGCCGGGGATCGAGGGCGCGCCCGCGGCATCGATGAAGGCATCGGTGCCAACGGCGGGCTTGTACATGCACATTTCGGTGCCGTGCAGCTTGCCGATTTCTTCCTTGAGATCGGCTTTGGTGGGGTTGATCGTTGCCCGCGCGCCCAGGGCCATGGCCCGTTCGAGCCGCTCATCGGCCAGATCGACGGCAATCACATCGCTCACGCCCCGGTCCACAAGCCACAGGATCATGCCGAGCCCGATCGGGCCGCAGCCGAACACCACGACCTTGTCGTCGGCCTTGACATCGGCCCGGTTGACCCCGTGCATGGCCACCGCCAGCGGCTCGCACATGGCGGCGACCTCGTAGGACACACCTGCGGGGATCGGCAGAATCGAATTCGCCCTTTTTCGCGCCGCGGACCAGTAGTTCGTTGACGAAAGCCCCTTCCGGCCCGCCGCTGCCGACCAGGCTGGGGGTGCGCATCGGGTTGATGATCACTGGATCGCCGGGGCTGATGCCGCTGACTTCGCTGCCGACACGCAGCACCTCGCCGGCGCCCTCGTGGCCGATCGGCGTCACGCCGCCCGGCTTGCGCATGATCCCACCCATCTTGATGTAGGACAGGTCGCTGCCGCATATGCCGACCGCCTTCATCTTGACCACGACGTCCTCGGGGCCGGCCTCGGGCAGGACATAGTCATCGAGACGGACATCGCCGACTTCGTGGATGTTGAGCACTTTCATCAGGTCTCTCCCAAATGCCGCTTACGGGCAAATCTTGTAGCCGCCGTCGATGAAGACGGTTTCGCCGGACATGAACGAGGAAGCGTCCGAGCACAGGTATGCGCCGATGCCCTCGAAGTCTGCACCGTAGCCCAGTCTGCGCATAGGTGTCTGCGGTGCATATATGGCGCTCAGCGCCGCGTCGGCGGCTTCCTGGTTAGGGCCCATCATCGGCGTGATAATCAGCCCGGGAGCCACGACATTGGCGCGGATGCCATATTCGCCCAGTTCCACCGCCAGGCAGCGGATCACCGCCTCGGCGCCGCATTTGGAGGCGGCATATTCCATCTTGCCCGCCAGCCCCTGATAGAGCGAGCCGGAACCGCAGGCGACCAGGCTGCCGCCGGGCTCGCCGGCCAGAGCCCGCTCCTTCATCAGCCGCGCGCCCTCGCGCAGGGTAAAGAACGCCCCGTGCAGCGCCACCGCCTGAAAATCGTGCCAGTGCTGGGTTGGCATGTCGAACACCGAATCGTAGCGCGGCGGCGGGCCCGAATTGGCGAACACGCAGTCGATCCGGCCGAAATCCTGCATCAGCTGGCCATAGCCATCGACGATCGCCTGTTCGGTCGATACATCGACCACATAGGTCTCGACCCGTCCCGCCCCGGCCGCCAGCAGCTCTTCCTTGGCGGCGGCGTTCTTTTCGGCATTGCGCGCCCAGATGGCGATGTCGCCGCCCATCTGCGCGCAGCCTTTCGCGAAGCCCAGGCCGATGCCGCCATTGCCACCGGTAACCATCGTCACCTTACCGGTGCAGTCGAACAATTTGCTCATGTGTTTCAATTACCCTCCGAGAGATGCCGCATAGGGCGGATAGATCACGCTGCCGCCATCAATGACGATCGTATCGCCGCTGTGGAACCGCGAAGCGTCGCTGCACAGATAGGCGCCGATGCCTTCGAAGTCCTCCGGATAGCCAGGGCGCGCGATCGGCGTGACCGAGGAAAACAGGCCGTCGATCTGCTTGCCCATCTCTTCCGGGATATTCTCGGAAAAGCCGGTCTTGATATAGCCGGGCGCCACCGTGTTGGCGCGAATGCCGTATTTGCCCAGCTCCACCGCGATCCCCCGGATCACCGCGCCCATGCCGCCTTTGGAAGCGGCGTAATTGAAAATGCCGGGTACGCCCTGAAACATCGACAGGCTGCCGCAGAACACCAGGCTGCCACCCGGCTCGCCCGCGTCCGCACGCTCGATCATCAGCCGCGCGCCCTCGCGCAAGGTGTAGAATGCGCCATGCAGGCTGACCGCCAGCAGGTCGTGCCATTCCGACGATTTCATGTCGATGAAGGGGCTTGGATTGGCGTTGCGGCCCGAATTGGCGAAGACACAGTCGAGCCGGCCGAAGTCCGACTTGAGCTGCTTGTAGCCCTCGGTGACCTGCTCTTCCGAGGTGACATCGACCTTGTAGGTCTCCACCCGACCGGCACCCGCCGCCAGCAATTTGTCCCTGGCCAGCGCGTTCTTTTCCTCATTGCGCGCCCACACCGCCACATCGCCGCCCATCTTGGCGCAGCCCATGGCGAAGCCCAGCCCCAGCCCGCTGTTGCCACCGGTGACCATCGTTACCTTGCCGGTGCAATCGAACAAGCCTTTCGCCATCAATCTCTCCATCCTAAGCTGCGGTCGCACGCCGCACACGCGCTGGCACGCGCGCATTGTCGATGCGGGTTTCAACCTGACTGCCTTGCTCCGCAAGCTTGCTGCCTGTAGAATTCAGGCCAAATCATATAATCGGAGACACAATGCAGGATCGCATGCCCGTAATGTCGGTCGAAGCCGAAGCTGTTGGCAGTTGTGTAGCGGCCCAGATCGTTCGCTTCGATGTACCGGGACCGACGGATGCCGTCATGACCCCGTCGCCGCACTTTCAGATCGACATGTGTCTGACCCCTCGCCCGCTTGAATCGCGCGCCTGCTATCAGGATCGCTGGGGTTCGCATCGCTTTGAACGCGTTGGCGACGTGTTCATGGTACCGCCCGGCCACAGGCTCAATTTTCGCGGTGTCGGCGGCAGCCAGGCGTCGGTCACCTGCCAGCTTGCCCCGGATGCCGTGTCGGCGGTCGCGGGTGACGAACTGACGTGGAACGACCGCCAACTCGCCGCGACGCTTGACATCGGCAGCGCATCGATCCGTGCGCTGCTGCTGCGATTGGCGGGCGAACTGCGCCATCCCGGCCTTGCCACGGGACAGATGATCGAACTGATGGGCGGAGAAATCGCCATCGAGATTGCCCGCTTCTGCTGCGGGGTTGAAGAGCGCCCGATGACCGGCGGTCTCGCCGGCTGGCGCTTGCGGCTGATCGACCAGCGCCTGAGCGACGATCCCGCTACCCCTTCGCTCGCCGATCTCGCCGCCATGTGCAACATCTCGGTCCGCCAGCTCACACGCGGCTTCAAGGTAAGCCGCGGGTGTTCGATCGGCGACTATATCGAGCAGCGCCGCATGGAGACGGCCAAGCGGTTGCTTGCGTCTCACGAAAGCGTCAAAGCCGTGGCATTTGCCATGGGTTTTTCATCTCCGTCCAGCTTCACCTATGCCTTTCGGCGAGCTGCGGGAATTCAGCCCCAGCCAATTCCGCCAGCGACATCGCAGCACCTACATCCGGCAATGATGGATGTGGCCGTATTTCGATAGGTAGTCCTGAATGGACCAGAGATGCGCATTGCCAAGGCCCGGGCAGTCGCGGAAGAACTGGCATCCAGAACAACCAGACATGCGTCTTGCAAGCGATCCGGGAAGGATGACAGAATATGGCCCAGCCGCTCGATGCCAACGCCATGATCGACGAGGCTCACATGGCCACCGGCGTCGATTCCTTCGATTGCGACAGCTACCGCGAAGGCCTCGATGTCTTTGTCGAGGATTTCAACGATGGCATCGCCAAGAGACTGTACAACGATCAGGGCATCGAACGCGTCCGCGCGGATTGCGTCAAATATCTCAGCGATCGCCTGAAGGTCTGGGGCTATCTCCAGCAGAACCCTGAACTGCTCGACCGGCCGATCGAGCGCCCGGTGTTCGTGCTGGGCGTGCCGCGCACCGGCACCACGCTGATGTCGAACCTTCTCGCCGCCGATCCGGGCCGCCGTTCGCCGCTCGAATGGGAAATCGACGATCCGATCCCGCCGGTGGCGACCGCCGAGCTCACAACGAACCCGCGCGTACTGGCCAAGCTGGAAGCGCACCGGCAAATGCTGGAGGCCTATCCCGAGGCCGGGGTGATCTACCGCTCCTCGCCGATCTATCCGCACGAATGTGTCTGGTTTCTCGCCCACGATTTCAAGACGCTGATGATCGAGAGCAAGGGCATCCTGCCGAAATACCGCGAGTACATCTTCCAGGCCGACATGACCTCCGCCTATGCTTGGCACCGCAAGTTCCTCCAGGCATTGCAGCACAAGGCGCCGGGGGTGTGGAACCTCAAGATGCCCAGCCACGCGCTTCATCTGGAATATCTGGTCAAGGAATACCCCGACGCGCGGCTGATCTGGACCCACCGCGATCCTTACGTCGCCACTGGTTCGCTGTGCTCGATCATCTCGATGAGCCACCGCATGCTGATGGGCCGGATCGACTACGAGTGGCTCGGCTCGCAATACCCCTGGTATGCCGCCCAGCACGCCGAGCGGGCGATGGACTTCCGTGACAAGCATGGCGAAGACCGCATTATCGACGTGCAATACGCCGACATGACGAACGATCCCGTGGGCACGACCAAGGCGCTCTACGCCAAGCTTGGCGACGAATGGACCTCCGAGGCCGAGGCCGGCATCCACGCCTGGGTCGACGACAACCCGCAGAACAAGTTCGGCAAGCACGGTTACAAGCTCGACCAATACGGTCTGAGCAAGGAAAAGCTCGAGCCGCTGTATGAGCGCTACCTCGCGCGCTACGACGTCGAACTCGAAGGTTTGTAAGGAGAGACAGGATGCTCGAAGGCCATCTTTTTCAGCTCGGCTACGCCTGCGACGATATCGAGGAGGGCATCGCCCAGTTCCGTGGCCGCGGGATGACGCACGAACCGCGGATCATGGAAGTCAAACAGCCGGTCAAGGCGCCCGACGGCCGCGAGGTGATCAACCACATCAAGCTGTGCTTCATCTGGATAGGCGAGATTCAGTACGAACTGATCCAGGCGATCACCGACCCGCTGGGCATCTATGCCAACGCGCCCTCGAACGGCGGCCCGATCCGCTTCCACCAGACCAGCACCCGCGTCGCCGACTGGGACGATTTCCGCAAGCGGGTGGACGAGCAAGATCTGCCCGTCGCGATGGAGTGGGACAGCGGCCCCGGCCAGCTCAAGTTCCTCTACCTCGATGGCCGGGCGAAGTTCGGCCATTATCTGGAATACACCTGGATGACCGACGAGGCCTGGGAGCAGACCCGGGCGATGTGAGAATAGTGAGGCCCCTCCCCGGCGGGGAGGGGTTGGGGTGGGGGAGCGAGGCGAAGCCGAGCGTCAACGCTAGCGTCGTACACCCCCACCCGGCCTCCCCCTCAAGGGGGAGGAGGAAGATGAGAAGGATTTGAAAATGGGTTTCCAAAATCCGAACCTAGACGCCCTTCCCCGCCATCCGATCATCATCGGCGATGCGCGCGAGGAGAAGGGCAGCGGCCCTGCCGTGCCGCACATCTATCCCGGCAACGGCCAGGTCACCCGCGAAATCCACATGGCCAACGCCAGCGACGTCGATCGCGCCGTCCAGTCGGCCCGCCAGGCCTTCCCCGCCTGGCGCGCGCTGCCCGGCGATCAGCGCCGCAACCTGATGTTCAAGCTCGCCGCCCTGTTCGAGGCGAAGAGCGCCGAATTCGCCCCCAGCCTGATAGCCGAGAACGGCTCGGTCGGCGCATATGCCCCCTATATGGGCTACGACGCGGCGCAGAAGTTCCGCTATTTCGGCGGCTGGGCCGACAAGATCCACGGGCGCACGGTGCCGATGTGGGGCGGCCCGGCGCACGACTATGTGACTTACGAGCCGTTCGGCGTGATCGGAGTGATCATCCCGTGGAACGGTCCGCTGTTCGCCGCGACCATGGTGATGGCCCCGGCGCTGGCCGCCGGAAACTGTGTCGTCCTCAAGTCGCCCGATCTCGCCCCCTACAGCGCGATGATGCTCGCCGAGGTCATCCGCGAGGCCGGCTTCCCGCCGGGCGTGGTCAACATGATCACCGGCGCGGCGGATTGCGGCGAGGCAATGGTCCAGCATCCCGGCATCGACAAGATCGAATTCATCGGCTCGGGCAACACCGCGAAGAAAGTGCTGGCCAGCGCGGCGCAGAGCCTCAAGCATGTCGGGCTGGAACTTGGCGGCAAGTCGGCTGTAATCGTGTTCGACGATGCCGATCTCGGCACCGCCATCCGCTGCGGCCTGACCGGCGCGGTTTCGGCCAACGGCCAGGGCTGCGTCAACGGCACCCGGCTGCTGGTTCAGCGCGGCATTTACGACCAGTACATGGCCATGATTGCGGGCGCTGCCGACCAGGTCGTCGCGGGCGATCCGATGGACGCAGCGACCAATCTCGGCCCGGTCATCTCCGAGACCGCGATAAACCGCATCCTCGGCATGATCGAGCGCGGCGTCGGTCAGGGCGGCCGGATCGTCGCGGGCGGGCAGCGGCTCGGCGGCGATCATGCGCCCGGCTACTTCCTCCCCGTCACCGTCCTCTCCGACGTGCCCAGCGACAGCGAGATCGCCCAGAACGAAGTGTTCGGCCCGGTCCTCGTCGCCACGCCGTTCGATACCGAGGATGAAGCCATCGCGCTGGCCAACAACACCGAATACGGCCTCGGCGCTTACGTCCACACCCAGAACTTGCGCCGCGCGCATCACGTTACGGGCGAGCTTCAGGCCGGCATGATCCACGTCAATGGATCGGGCGAAGCGATGCAGCCAAACTGCCCGTTCGGCGGCTGGAAGAAGAGCGGCCACGGCCGGCTCGGCGGTATCGAGGGCCTCAACGAATTCATGCAGCCCAAGAACATCTGGATGAGCCTGAAGGAACCGGGAGCATGAACCGGGTGCTCGACCCGGTCGGTCGCAGCGAACGCGGCGTTCAGGTTCAGGCAGAAGTTGGCGGCCAGCCCGCGCCGGCCCCGCGCACCCTGCTGGAAAGCGCGGCGCGCGATTTTCTGTTCGGCGAAGTTTGGAGCCGCCCGCAATTGGACCGGCGGGCGCGCTACCTTGTCTCGCTCGCCGCCTCGACGCTCAATGGCGCAGCGGACGACTTGCTCGATTTCTACGTCCGCGGCGCGCTGACCAGCAAGGAACTGACTCTCGCCGAACTGCGCGAGGCCGCGCTGCATCTGGCCGGCTACGGCAACCTGCCGCGCGCCATGGTGCTCGACAAGGCGATCAGCCGGGCGGAACAGACGCTGGGCTTGCCGCCCGCTGATTGCCCGCCGCTCAGCGCCGATCCCGCCGTGCTCGACGAGCGCATTGCTGCCGGCGAAGCCGAATTCATGAATGTCATGACATTCGGCGCCCAGACGCCGCCCCTGCCCTTCCTCGAAGCGATCTCTGGCCATGTCTTCGGAGAAATCTGGACAAGGCCGGGGCTGGACCAGCGCTCGCGCCGCTGGCTAACCCTGGTCGGTGTCGCCGAGAGCAACCGCGAAGTGCCGATGAAATCGCACTTCTACGCGGCGCTCACCAGCGGCAATTGCACCGTCGCGGAACTGCACGAATTCGTACTGCACTACGCCGCCCACGGCGGCTGGCACAAGGCGAGCTCGATCCTCGCGCTGGTGTTCGAAATGTCCGCCAAGGTCGAAAAAGGCCTGTCCTGGGATGCCCCTAGCGATGCGAGTGGCGCGTGACCGGAAAGCTCGACCCCAAAGAGCGCTCGGCGCGCGGTGTCGCCCTGCAAGCTAAAATCTATGGACAGGAACCGCCCGAACCGCAAACGCCGTGGGAAGAGAGCATCCGCGACTTCGTCTATGCCGAGGTGTGGAACCGCCCTGGTCTCGATCTGCGTTCGCGTTTCCTGATCGGCCTTGCCGGAGCGGCGCTGTGCCGGTTTCCGCAAGGAACGATCGACGGCATCGTTCTGGGTGCGCTCCGCACCGGCGAACTGACGCTGGTCGAACTGCGCGAGGCGGCGCTGCACCTTGCCGTCTACGGTGGCTGGGGCACCGGCGACCTGATCGACAAGGCCGCGACCCGCGCGGCCGACACGCTTGGACTGCCCAAGGCCGATTGCCCGCCGATCCGCGCCGAGGCCTGGGACCCGGACGAGCGCGACGCCCATGGCCAGGCCGAATTCGTCAAGGCGATGACCTTTCCCGGCGGGCCATCGAACAATCCCTTTCAGCAGGCGATCAACAATTTCGTCTTCGGCGAGATGTGGGGCCGGCCCGGGCTGGACCAGCGCTCTCGCCGCTGGCTGACCTTGGCCGGCGTCGCCGAGAGCCGCGCCGAGGTTCCGATCAAATCGCACTTCCACGCCGCCATGGCCTCGGGCAATTGCACCCCGGACGAAATGAAGGAATTCGTGCTCGCCTATGCCCTGTGCGCCGGCTGGCCGAAGGCCTCGGCGATCAACGGCATTGTCCTGGAAATGATCGGCAAGGTCGAGGCCGGTCTGCCGTGGAACGGATAACAATCTCCCCTCCCGCTTGCGGGAGGGGCTAGGGGTGGGTCTGTTATCGGACCTCGCTAAACACGCCCTCCCCCAACCCCTCCCGCAAGCGGGAGGGGAGCAAGACAAGGACAAACGATGGCAGTACCGATAGACATGACCGGCAAGGCCGCGCTGGTGACCGGCGCGGCATCGGGCCTCGGCCGTGCGACCGCGCGCAAACTGGCGGAGGCGGGTGCGGACCTGTGCATCGTCGATGTCAATGCCGAGCGGTTGGCCGAGACCGCCGGGATGCTCGGTAACAGCGCTGTGCTGGTGCACGCCGCCGATCTTGCCGATCCCGATGCCTGCACCGGCGCGGTTGCAGCAGCCGTCGCGCGTTTTGGCAGGCTCGATGCCCTGTGCAATATCGCTGGCATCATCCGCATGGCGCACAGCCACGAAATGCCGCGCGAACATTATTTCCAGACCATCGCGATCAACCTCAACGCACCCTGGTTCCTCAGCACGGCGGCGATCCCGCATTTGCTTGAGACGAGCGGCGCGATCGTCAACTGCGCCTCTTCCGCCGCCTTGATCGGCGAGGCCTATGCCGCCGCCTATTGCGCCAGCAAGGCCGGACTGATGAACATGACCAAGGCGATGGCGATGGAGTATTCGCGCAAACCGATCCGGATCAATGCCGTCGCCCCGGGCGGGATGATCACCAACATCTCGGACGGAATGACTTTCCCCGCAGAAGCGGAAATGGACCTGATTGCCCGCTATTCGGGGCTGCGCGGGCAAGTCGAGGTCGACGATGTCGCCGACCTCATCACCCTGCTCGCCTCGCCGGCGGGGCGCTCGTACCACGGCGCCTGTATCTCGATCGACGCCGGCATCACCGCGGGCTGAATTCAAAGGAGTTTATCGCAATGGCTTTCACACTCGACCAGTTCCGCCTCGACGGCAAAGTCGCCGTGGTCACCGGCGCCGGCGGGCGCGGCAATTCGATCGGGCGCGCTTATGCTTTCGGCATGAGCAATGCCGGTGCCGCAGTAGTGGTAGCCGACCTGAACGGCGATGGCGCCAAGGCCGTTGCGGACGAGATCAATGCCGCGGGCGGAAAAGCGATCGGTGTTCAGGTCGATGTCTCGAACGAGGCTTCGACCCTGGCCATGGCAGTTGCCGCCACGCAGGCCTTCGGCGGCATCGATATCCTGATCAACAACGCCGCGCTGATGGTCGATATCAGTTACGATTCGATCGACACCGTATCGGTTGATGCCTGGAACAAAGCCTTCGCGGTCAACACCACCGGCGCCTTGCTCTGCTCACGCGCGGTCGCGCCTTCGATGCGCCAGCGCGGCGGCGGACGGATCATCAACCAGACCAGTGGCGGCGCGTTTCCCTCGACCAGCCTCTACGGCATCACCAAGATCGCCCTCGTCGGCCTGACAACTTCGCTGGCCAAGCAGTGGGGAGCGGACAACATCACCTGCAACGCCATAGCGCCAGGTAACGTCAAGTCGGAAGCTGGCAACATGCTGGTACCCGACGATTCCCCGTTCATCCAGTTCCTGCAGATGGTCTGCGCTATCCACCCGCGCGGCGAGCCGGACGAGCTGGTCGGGACCGCGATCCTGCTGTGCTCCGAAGCGGGAAAATGGATTACCGGTCAGACGATCCACGTCGATGGCGGCTGGATTATGCGGCCCTAGAGCGGCGTGCGGTATATCCGACCCGCCCTAGCGGCGACCATCCGCCCATCCTTAATGCCCAGCTCAAGCAACCGGGCGGCAGGAATGCGGAACCGGTCGGCATTGCCCAGATTCATGCCTTCGACGAATTTGGGCAATTCCTTGTCGGACCAGATCGTCGCCGACCGCTCGATCCCGGTCATCAGCATCGAAGCCATCGAGAAGGCCTGAAACTCGCTCCCTTGCGGATCGCCGTCCATCTGCCGGATCAACAGCGTCATGATCGGTCTGGCAAAATCGACCCGGTGCTGCATCATCCGCCGGTCATGCTGATCGGCCATGGCGTTGCGCAAGTGCAATATGTGCGAATGGCGCTCCCAGAAGGCGAAATAGCCGGCGATGAAGGTCCGGCAGCGTTCGGCCAGTTCCGCATCCGGCCAGCGTTCGCGCAGGCGCCAGACAAAGCTCTCCTCGGCTTCGGCCATGGCTGGTTCGAGCACCGCCTGCAGCAGCTCGGTGAGATCGCTGAAGTAGAGATAGAGCGAGGTCATGCCGAGCGGAACCCGGCGCGCGACGGCGCTCAGCGAAACCGGGCCGGACGAGGGATCGGCGACCAGCTCGGCCGCCGCCCTGATGATGCGATCGCGCGTGTCGCGGCCCTTGCGGCCGAGCTTTTGCCCGTTGAGATTGCGGCAGACATCCTGCGGAACGAAAGGCGGCGCGGATGCCCGGCCGGCATCCGGAACCAAGGCCCTCCCTTCCGCCACCGATCCGCCTCAGGCAGCCGCGGCGGCGACCGGCCAGGCCATCATCTTGGTCTCGAGGAACTCCTCGATCCCCTCGACACCCCACTCGCGGCCGATGCCGCTGTCCTTGTAGCCGCCGAAAGGAATGTCGCCAGTGATGCACATGCCGCCGTTGACGCTGATCGTGCCGGTGCGGATGCGCTTGGCAATGCGCAGGGCGCGATCGAAATCGGCCGAGCTGACCCCGCCCGAAAGCCCGTAGTTGCTTTCGTTGGCGATACGCACCGCGTCCTCGTCGTCCTCGAACGGGATCACCACCAGCACCGGTCCGAAGATCTCCTCCTGGGCGATGCGCATGTCGTTGGTGACATCGAAGAAGCAGGTTGGCTCGATGAAGTAGCCGCCTCCCTTGTCGGGCCGGGCGTTTCCTCCGGCGATCACGGTCGCGCCTTCCTTCTTGCCGACCTCGATGTAGTTCATCACCCGGTCCATCTGGCGCTTGGAGACAACCGGACCCATGATGTGCTGCGGGTTATCGATCACGCCCCAGTTGTCGCCAAGCCCGGCATAGGCCTGGGTGAGGATGGCGCGGGCCTCTTCGTAACGGCTGCGGGGCACCAGCAGGCGAGACTGCACCGCGCAGCCCTGGCCGGCATGGAACACCAGCATGGTGCTCATGCATTCCATCGGGAAGTTGGGCGCATCGTCGAGCACGATCTTGGCCGATTTGCCGCCGAGTTCGAGGAAGATGCGCTTAAGCGTCTTGGCGCCCGCTTCCATGATGCGCTTGCCGACCGCGGTCGAACCGGTGAACGAGATATTGTCGACCCGCGGATCGGCGGTGAGCATCTCGCCGGCCATCGCCGGATCCTCGCCGAACACGACCTGGATCACGCCCGCCGGAAAGCCCGCTTCCGCCGCCAGCTCGCCAAAGATCGCGCCCATGCCCGGGGTGTTGGGCGCGGGCTTGAGGATCACCGTGCAGCCGGCCAGCAGCGCGGCGACGACCTTGCCGATGTTGACATAGAGCGGCACGTTCCACGGGGTGATCGCGGCGACCACGCCGACCGGCTCATAGACTGCGGTACGCTGGTGCATCGAGCCGAACGCCTCGCGCACGCCGTAGTCCTTTTCCCAGGTCACCCGGTCGAAGATGCGCAGGTAATCGTCCCAGCCGCCCAGCGCCATGTTGACATGCGCCATGTTGACCGCGCCCTGTGCCGCGCCTGCCTCGTGCATCGCCAGTTCGCCCAGCCGGTCGCGGTTCTTCTCGAACAGGTCGCGGTACTTCTTGACCAGATCGAAGCGCTTCTGCCGGTTGGTCGACCAGTCGGTTTCGTCGAAGGCGCGGCGCGCGGCGGCGATGGCGCGGTTGACATCGTCGGCGGTGGCGTCGGCCGCCTTGCCGACCGGCGCGCCGGTCCACGGGCCGATAACGTCGTAGGTGCCGCCGTCACTGGCATCGCAGAGCTTGCCGTCGATGAACAGCTTGGCGTCGGGAAGAGTGGTCATTGCTGCGGTTCCTTTCGGATCGAGAGTAGCGGCGTCGGTCATGGGATGCGTCCTTCAAGCGAAACGTGGGTGATGCGCACATCCGGCGGCAGATCGAGCAGCGCGCGGAAGATGTCGGTGACGGAAGCAACTTGCGAAACGCCCCGCTGCATCATGTTGATGCCGTTCTCGAGGCACAGCTTGTAGAACATCTGCGCCGCCTCGGGATCCCAGGTGGGCATGGTCTTGCCTTCCTCGTACATCGGACCGGCGCGCACCACCGAGACGCGAATGCCGAGAGGATCGAGTTCCTTGTGCAGCGACTGGCTGAAACGTTCGAGCCCGGCCTTCGTGCTCATGTAGAGCGAGAGCATCGGAAATTCGAGCGCCACCGATTCGCTGGTCACATTTATGATCTGGGCACCCTTCTCCATCATCGGGATCGCCGCGCGGCAGGTAAAGATGGGACCGGCGAAATTGGTCAGCACCGGCGCCATGATCTGTTCGTCGGTCGCGTCCTTGACCATGAACGGCTCATAGATCGCGGCGTTGTTGATCAGCACGTCGATCTTCGCATGACACTTGGCAATCTCGGCGAAAGCGGCGCGGACGGAATCGGGCGACTGGACATCGCATTCCACCGCGAAATGGGGGGCGCCGAATTCCTCGGCCAGCGCCTGGACCTTGGAGAAAGTCCGGCCGAGCGCAATGACGGTTTCGCCATCCTTTGCGAAGCGCCGCGACAGCGCCCGGCCAAGGCCGATTCCCGCGCCGGTAATGACGATTACCTTACCCACAAGCCTGACATCCACTCCAGCCCAAGTTCAGCGCGTGCGTTTCCAGAAACCGCGCCGGGGGACAAGGGGGAATGTCACCGCGCGGGCGATAGTTGGGTGCGTGGCCGGCTACTCGGCGGACTCCGGCGGGCCTGGTGGCGACCCCGTCCGGGGCTTCTTGATGAACAGCGGCAGCACGGTGAAAGCCAGCACCAGCCAGGCCAGCCAGTAGAAGTTGTCGAGAAAGGCGATCATCAGAGCTTGCCGGTTCACTTCGCCATCGATCGCCACCATTATGCCCGATCCCGGCCCGGCCATGCGATCGGCAATGGCCGAAAGATCGACTCCGGGCACTGTTCCCGAGGTGACATGGCCGGCCAGATCCTCGTGGGCGATCTGCTGGTTCCGCGCGAGCAGCGTGACGATGATCGATATGCCGACCGACCCGCCCAGGCTGCGGAACAGCGCCATCAGGCTGGAGCCATCGGGACGCAGGCTGGGGTCCAGCGTGGCGAAAGCCATCTGGTTCATCGGCGCGACGATCATGCCGAAGCCCAGGCCCTGGACGAAGGCGGCCAGCAGGATCGGGCCGCTTTCCATTTCAAGCGACCAGGTCGTGGACAACCAGAGCGAACCGGCGACCACCAGATAGCCCAACGCGATCAGGTAGCGGAAATCGACCAGGCGAAACAAACGGCCCGCGATCAGCGACGTGATCATCACCCCAATCCCGCGCGGCGCCATCATCAAGCCGGTATCGACCACGGGATAGCCGTAGATCGTCTGGAACATCATCGGCATCACCGAGGACAATCCAGTCACGGTCAGCCCCATGATCGCCATGAAGGCAAGGCCGACCATGAAATTGCTGTTCTTGTAGACCCCGGGATTGAACAGCGGCGATGTGGCCGTGCGGCTGTGCACGAAAAAAATCCAGAGCGCCGAAACGGCGACGATCGCCTCGGCGACGATTTCCCAGCTGTCGAACCAGTCCTTGTGCTGGCCACGGTCAAGCAGCAGCTGTATTGCGCCCAGGCCGATGGCGATCGCGGCGAAGCCGAACATGTCGAGCCTGCGCGGCTCGATCGCCCGCGATGGCAGCAGCCACCACAACAGAACCAGCGCCGGAATGCCCAGCGGCAGGTTGATGTAGAAGATCCACCGCCAGTTGAGATATTGCGTGATCGCCCCGCCAATGAACGGCCCGCTGATCGGTGCGACCATGACGATCATGCTGAAAATGGCCATGGTCATCGGCTGCTTGCTCGGCGGGCTGATGTCGTACATGATCGTCATCGTCATCGCGCCGATGAAGGCTGCGGCCACGCCTTGCAGCCCGCGAAACCCCACCATTGCCTCCAGCGAGCTCGCCGCGCCGCAAGCCGCCGAAGCAAGCAGGAACAGCACGGTCGCGCCGATGAACAGGTTGCGCGATCCGATGCGATCGGACATCCAGCCGGTCAGCGGCGTCGCGATCGCCATGGTGATGATGAAACTGGTCAGAACCCAGCTGACCAACTCATTCGATGCACCCAGCGCCGCCTTCATGTTGGGCAGCGCAACCGCGGCGATCGTCGCATCGAGAAACTGGCACACCGACACCAGAATCACGCCCAGCAGCAGCAGGGTCCGGTTCCTGGTCTCCAGCAGGGGTTTGTCTTCCAGCGAAGCGGGAATGCTCACGTTACTTGCTGGTATCGATGACGACGCGAGTAGAAAGCCCGGCGAGCAGCGGACGCGGCGGCTTGCCGTCGATGGCGATCCGCACCGGCACGCGCTGGGTCACTTTCACCCAGTTGCCGTTGGCGTTCTGCGCCGGCAGCACCGAGAATTCCGAGCCGGTACCTGCGCCAAGACTGGCGATGCGACCGTTAAGCTCGACCTCCGGATAGGCATCGAACGTCAGCTTGGCCGGCTGGCCGACGCGCATATGGGCGAGATCGGTTTCCTTGAAATTGGCTTCGATCCAGCTCCTGTCGCTGACCACGATGGTCAGCGCCGGCAGGCCGGTGGTCATCATCTGGCCAAGTTGCAAGCGGTCGGCCTGGCTGACGGTTCCGGCCACCGGCGCGCGCACTTGGGTGCGCGAGAGATCGAGCATGGCCTTGCGCCGCTGCGCCTGCCCGGCGAGCACCGCCGGATTGACGCCCGGGGCGACCGGTGCGGTGGCGAGCGCCGCGCGCGCTTTCGCCGCGTCGGCCTGGGCGGTGGCGAGCTCGCTGCGCGCGTCATCGAGCGCATGCTGCGCCTGTTGCAGCCGTGCCCGGGTGGTAAAGCCCCGCTCCATCAGTTCGGACTGGCGCCGATACTCCTGGGTGTAAAAGGTAACATCCTCGCTGGCGCCAGCGATATCGACCCCGGTAGTGGCGAGATCGGTCTCCATGCCGATGACCTTTACCTGCCCCGCGGCGATCGTGGCGTCGGCCTGGGCGATGGCGATCCTGAAGGGTTCGGGGTCGATGCGAAACAGAATATCGCCAGCGCGGACATGCTGGTTCTCGCGCACCAGCACCTCGACGATCTCACCGCTTACTTGCGCGCTGACCGAGACCTTGTCCTGCTGGACATAGGCATTGTCGGTCGAAACGATGTGCTGGGTGCTGAAATAATAGGTGGCCGCGCCAGCGATCAGCACTACCGGAACCGACAGCATCAGCAACAGCCGGCCGGCACGCTTCGACGCACGCGGCTTTGGCGGCGCGACTTCGGCGACCGGGGCTTCGAACTGGGGATCGCGCTCAGCCATCGGCCACGGCTTCCACCTGCGGCTTGCGCGACAGATTGCCGCGCATCCGCTCAAGCACGAGCAGGAACGCCTCGCGCTCCCGCGCGCTCACGCCATCGAGCGCGGAAGCCAGGGTCTCGCGCGCCGAGGGCCGCAGCTGATCGAGCAGCAAGTCGCCCTTATCGGTAAGATGAATGCGCCAGGCGCGCCGGTCGGCGGGATCGGCGCGGCGTTCCACGAGATCGGCCTCCTGCAAACGGTCGATCATCCGCCCCAGCGTGATCGGTTCGACCTCAAGCAGCTCGGCGAGCGTACCCTGGTTGCTGCCGGCGTGCAGCTTCAACAGGCTCAGCACCTGCCATTGCGGCCGGGTGACACCCATGCCGCGCGCCCGCTCATCGAAACTGCGCCGCAACAGGCGTGACACCTGGGCCAGCAATGTGCCAATGTTCTCGTCCATCGGGCCGGGAATATAATAGCAATGCTTACTATATTCCAGCCATATGTTTAGCTAGCTCAGTTTTCCCTGGAGAGAGACAATGGCCGAAGCCGACACCAAACCTCCTGTGCGCAGGTTCGCCTCCCCCTTCGACATATTCCGCGCGCGCGACGCCAAGGACTACGTGGCTTCCGGCGTCCAGTACATGGACCCGCCATCCCCCGAGGACATGAAGATGGGAGAGGTTCTCCAGTCCGAGGGTTTTTCGCAGGGCGGCGATGTACGGCTGCTCTATTCGCGGCCGGGGATGAGCCTGACCTACGTCTGGTTCAAGAGCGGCTATCCCCTGCCCCGCCACAGCCACAGCGCCGATTGCCTCTATTTCATCGTCGCCGGCAGTCTGAAAATCGGCGTCGAGGAACTGGGTCCCGGCGATGGCTTCTTCATCGGCGTGGATGTGCCGTACACCTATACGCCCGGCGAAAACGGCGTCGAGGTGCTGGAATTCCGCACCTCGGACCATTTCGATTTCAAGAGCCTGGGCGCCACTCCCGCCTGGCTCGAAAAGGCGGTGGAAAGCCTGCGCGAGAACCGCGACAACTGGGCGACGGAAACCACGCCTTCGGGGATGAAGGTCGGCTAAAGCCTCTTCGCGAACTCCAGCAGCTGCGGCGCAAGTTTGGGCATCGAGCGGAACAGGCCGCTGGTGGGATCGGCGAAGTTCGCTTGCAGCCGCTCGATCCACTCGCGGTCGCCCCACGGCGGTTCCTGCAGATCGGCACCAGGAATCATCGCCGCGACTGCCTCGCTGGTTTCGCGGGTGTGATGGAAATCCGCCGTGCCGCTGCGCAGGATAAGCACCGGCACCTTGATCCCTTCGAGTTCGCCCTCGCGCACGCATGAAATCGGCATGCCCGGTGCGCAGAAGAACCAGTCCGCCCATTGCCGCATGCGCTTGATGAAGGCCTCGGACTCCCAGGCCATCAGCAGGTCCTTGTTACGCGGATTGGCGGCGATCCGCTCTTGAAACGCCGGCATTTTCGCCACCGCCTCCATCCCGCCGAACGAAGCCTCCAGCGCCGGATCGTGGTTGTAGCTCATCGGCAAGGTGGCGATGCCGATTCCGCCGCCGCTCAGCCATTGGCAGGCGACGCCGGCGACGCAATCGGGGTGGCGGATCGCCAGCAGCAGCGCCTCGCGGCTGCCGCCCGACGCGCCATAGACCAGCGGCTTGCCCAGTCCCAGCGCCTTGATCATGCCGGCCAGCGCATCGGCATTCTGGAAACTTTCGCACTCGGCATCGAAGCAGATGTCCAATTCGCCGGTATTGGGCCGGTCCCAGACCAGCACCTTGTAGCCGTGCCGGGCCATTTCGGCGGCCAGCTCGCGCACCCCCGGCGTATCGCGCGAAAAGCGGCCGCCCGGAGTGATGGTCATGGTCTTGGGGCCGTCGCCGATCAGGTCGTAAGCGATCGACAGGCCGTTTATCTCGATCCGTGGCATCCTTCTCTCTCCTTAAGCCTCGTGTTCCATGATCAGCCGGGTCAGCGTTTGTTTGGCGATGCGCCAGCGGCCGTCTTCTTTCCGGTATTCTTCGTGGTAGTGGCCGTAGCCGGTGAGCTTGTGGCCTTCGTCCCAATGCAGCCGGTCGTACATCGCCCAGACCGCAGTGGCCCGGTCGCCGTCGATTTCGATCTCGGGTGAATGGACCTGGTGACAGGTCTTGGTCGTCTCGATCGAGCTGCGCACCGAAGCGACAAAGGCCTCGCGCCCGATCTCCAGGGTGCCGCCACTGGGCCGCACGTCCATTTCGCAGTCCTCGGTGAACAACTGCGCCCAGAGGTCCCATTGCTTGGTGTCGAGCAGCCGGCAATAGGCGGCCTTGACGTTGCAGATCGCCAGCCAGTCGGCGAAGTCGGGTGTTCCGGGCATTATCCTCTCCGTCTTGTCACCGCTGTGTCGGCTGCTCGGCCATGGCAAGTCAAGCCTCTTGGCCCGCCGCGCCGGCGCGGCTAGAGGCTTGAGCCATGACAACGAAACCCTCAGCCCTTGCGGGCATCCGTGTGATCGACATGTCGCGCGTCTTCGCCGCCCCCGTCGGCGCCCAGATCCTCGGCGACCTTGGCGCCGACGTGATCAAGATCGAGCGACCGGGCGTCGGCGACGACGGGCGCGGCTATGGCACCGCCTGGCTCAAGGGCAAGGACGGCATCGATACCCGCCAGTCGAGCTTCTTTTCGGTATCCAACCGCAACAAGCGCTCGATTACTGTCAACCATTCCAAGCCCGAGGGGCAGGAGATCATCAAGGCGCTGGCCAGGGAAGCCGACGTGCTGATCGAGAACTACAAGGTCGGCGACCTCAAGCGCTTCGGCCTGGATTACGAGAGCCTCAAGGCGATCAATCCGCGGCTGATCTATTGCTCCGTCACCGGCTATGGCCAAAACGGGCCGGACGCCGCCAAGCCGGGCTATGACGGTCTGTTCCAGGCGACCGGCGGGATGATGGCGGTGACCGGCATTCCCGAGGGCCAGCCCGGCGCCGGGCCGCTCAAGGCGGGGCCGAGCCTGGTCGATTTCATCACCGGCCACAACACCGCGCTGGCGATCATGGCCGCGCTGATGCACCGCCACCAGAGCGGCGAGGGCCAGTTCATCGACATCGCCCTGCTCGATACCTCGGTGGCGATGGTCAGCCACATCATGCAGGACTACCTGCTGAGCGGCGAACCGCCGCCGCGGCTCGGCAATGGCGGCAATGGCGGCGGGCCGGCCGACCTGCTCATTTGCAGCGACGGCATCGTCTACCTAACCGCCGGCACCGACGAGCACTACCGCCGGCTCACCGTGCTGATGGAGCAGCCGGAACTGTTCACCGACCCGCGCTTCGATTCGAACTTCAAGCGGGCCCGCTCCGGCCGGGCCGAGCTGATCGACATCATCTGCGACTGGAGCCGCAAGTTCACTGTCGAACAGGTGCTGACCATGCTCGACGAGGCGGGGATTCCGGCGGCGAAATACAATACGCTGCCGGAAGTCTGGGAAGAACCCCAGGTCAAATATCGCGGCTTGAAGGCGCGCACCCCGCACCCTTACGCGGCGGACGGCTATGTCGATCTGATCGCCAGCCCGCTGGCGCAGATGTCGGAAAGCCCGGCGACGATCCGCCGCCCGCCGCCAATGCTGGGCGAGCACACCGGCGAAGTGCTGCGTGAACTCGGCTATGACGATACGCGCATCGCGCAATTGCAGGAATCGAAGATCGTCTGAGCGATCGGGTCCGGGATGGGAGAGACAATGCCAAGCGCCGAAGGTATCGTCGCCCGCGCCATTGCCGAGGCTGGCTCCAGCCAATTCGGCCCCGCGCCGTTCGGGCTTGGCCTGCAACGAACGCTCGAGGCCTTCGCCCGCTTGCCGCTGAGGCCCGAAGTGCGCGACTCGTTGCACGAAAGGCTGGTGCAGGACCTCGTCAATCGCCTGAAGATCGAACAGTGGTGTGCCGACCATCCCGAAATCGAAAAACAGAAGATCGAAGGCCCGTTCCTGATCTGCGGCCTGCCGCGCACCGGCTCGACCGCCACGGCGGGATTGCTGGCGCTCGATCCTGGCTTGCGATTTCTGCGCGGCTGGGAGGCCAGCAGCCCGGTGCCGCCGCCGCGCCTGGCCGATGAGGCGAACGATCCCCGCGCGGTGGCCATGCGCGAGGCGGTCAAGCATTACCAGAACAAGGCGATGAACATCCACGATCCCGACGGGCCGGTCGAGGATATGGTTTCGCTCGCATCGCTCACCATGCAGGCCTACCACGGCTCGCTGCCGATGCCAGACGACTATCTGAAAGCCTGGATCGACGACGACTATTCCGGCTTCTACGCGCTCCACCACCGCGTGCTGAAGCTGCTTCAGTCCGAGCGGCCGCCGCACCGCTGGACGCTCAAGGCGCCGCTGCACCTGTTCCGGCTCGACGCTTTTCTGCGCGAATATCCGAACGCGCGATTTATCTGGACTCACCGCGATCCCGCCAAGGTCATCCCCTCGGTCGCCAGCGTGCAGTACACACTTTACGCCGAGCGCTGCATCGAAGGTTCTATGAACAAGCAGGCGGCGGGCCGCCAATTATTGGCGTTCTGGGCCGAAGGCATGCACCGCGGTCTTGCGGCCCGTGCGGCGATCGGCGAGGATCGTTTTGTCGATGTCTGGAACGACGATCTCGTAGCCCGCCCGGTCGAAACGCTCGCGGTGCTTTACGAGAAGCTCGGTTTCATCTTCACACCCGCGATGCAAGAGGCCATCGAGGCCTATCAGATCCGCAACGCCGCGCCCGCCCGTGGCGAGCACCGCTATACGGCCGAGGAATTCGGCCTGAACCGCGACGCCATCAGGGCCAGGTTCAGGGACTACATCGAGCGGTTTCGCGTCTGAACGGTCTTGACGCCCCTTCCCGCGCGGCCTAGCCTTTTTCGAAATAGGGAATTGGGACGAGGTATGGCCCGGTCTTCACCGGGAGTGCGGCGTGTGGCTGCAATCCTGAATTTCATGGCCGAACATCCCGGAGAGGCTTTCGCCCTCACCGACCTTGTGCGCGCGCTCAAGCTCAGCCGTGCGACCTGCCACGCGCTGCTGACCGGCCTGGTCGAAGTCGGCTACCTGTTCCGCACCACCGACAAGACCTACGTCCTGGGTCCCGCCCTCGCAAACATCGGCCGAATCGCGGCCGAGCATTTTTCACCGCTGCAAGTCGCCAAGCCCGAGATGCATGCGCTGTCCGATGCGTTCGACGTCGTCTGCGGCGCTTACTTCCTCGAAGGCGACATCATGCATTTGCGCGACCGCACATCCTCGGCGAGCCATACCGCCTATCCGGTGCAGCTCGGCACCCGGATGAAGCTGCGCTCGGCGCAGGTCGCCGCCTATTGTTCCTGGTCCCCGGGTGCGGCGGAATCCTGGCTCGAAGAAGCCACGCCCCGGCCTGCCCCGGACAAAGTCGCCCTGATGTTCGAGGCGATGTCATTCGCTCGCAAACACGGCTTCACCGTACTGGTGCGCAACCCCGGAGCGATAACCGGCGGCCAGATCGACGAAGCACGCCTGACCACCACCGAGAGCGATGAACTTCCGGTAGTGCCTGCGGTGGAGCTGAACGCCGATCATGTCTATGCGGTCGGCGCGCTGATGGCGCCGGTGTTCGACAGCCGGGGCAAGGTCGGCTTCAGCCTCGTTCTCGCGGGCTTTCACGCGCCAATGACCGGCGCGCAGACGCTGGCCGCCGGAGAGCGCCTGAGTGCGGCATGCAGGCGGATATCGGGCTTCGTCATGGGCGGCGGCAAGGCAGTTGCTTGACCTCCGCCTGGCCCGGCCATAGGCGAATGGCGAACCACTGTTCCCCATATTGAACTTAGTGCCCTGGAGAAGTTGCCTTGTCCGACCAGATCGTCGCCCCCGAGACCCGCAATCTCGAGGAACTCGCTGCCGCGCTGTCCGCATGGCTCAAACGCAAGATGCCCGGCGTTTCGGATATGCGGATCGATAACCTCGACTATCCGCGCGGTGCGGGCATGAGCCACGAGACTATCCTGTTCGACGCCCGCTGGCGCGAGCATGGCGCGGAACACAAGCAGGGCATGGTCGTGCGGATCAAGCCCAAGAGCTTCACCGTCTTCCCGGACAATCTCTTCGAAGAGCAATACCAGCTGATGAAAGTGCTGGGCGAAGGCAATTACGTCCGCGTCGCCAGGGTGCTGTGGCTGGAGCCGGACGCCACGATTCTCGGCAATCCGTTCTTTGTCATGGAGAAGATGCACGGCCGCGTGCCGGTCAGCTACCCGCCTTACGCCAAGACCGGATTCGTCGCCGAGGCCAGCCCCGCGCAGCGCCGCAAGATGTGGGAAGGGGGCGTGCGCCAGCTGGCTGGGATACAGCTTGTCCCGCTCGACAAGCTGCCCTTCCTGCGCGGCCCCGCCCATGCCCCCCATGGCTTGGCCCAGGAGTGGGACAAATATGTCCGCTTCGTCGACTGGATGAAGGACACCCCCGCCGCGCCAGTGCTGCGCGATGCCCTTGCCCGGCTTGAATCGCTGTGGCCCAGGAACCAGCCCGAAGGACTGGTCTGGGGCGACGCAAGGCTCGGCAACATGATGTTCGACGAGGACTTCGAAGTTGTCGGCGTGATGGACTGGGAACAGCCATCGCTCGGCGGCGCGCTGCAGGACCTCGGCTGGTTCCTGACCTTGTCCGAAACCATGCACGGCAAGACCGCCCAGATGGGCGCCTGGCTCGAAGGTATGGGCACGCGCGAGGAAACCATCGCCCTGTGGGAACAGATATCCGGCAAGAGCGCCGCCGACATCGAATGGTACGAGCAGTTCACCCAGCTCAAGATGGCCTGCACCGGCGCCCGCATCGGCCAGCTGCGCGGCGCCGAGATCCAGGACGTTGCGACGCTCAGGGCGCGGCTGGGGGTTTGAGGGGGAATTGGGATGAGCTTTCTTGCAAACCTGCCAGCAGACATCGCCCGCCTCATCCAGACCAGCTACATCTGCGAATGGGCTACCGTCAGTAAAGCCGGAATCCCCATTGATTCGCCGTTGGTCCCTTTCCTGTCCGCTGACAGCGAAACCATCGATTGCGGCACCGGCCTCGCCTATCCGGTCAAGGCCGAGCGGGCACGGCGCGATCCGAAGACAGGGTTGCTGTTCGAAAGCGGGACGAACGGGCCGGTGGTCTCGATCGGCGGCTATGCGGCGGTGCGCGACCGGGATTTCCAGAGCAATCTGGAGCGCTATCTCTCGGAACAGATACTGACGCCGATGATGCATCCGGACAAGGGCGAGTACCATTCGCACACCCGCTATTCGCTGCACTATTTCACCCGCATCCTGGTCTGCGTGAAGCCCGCCGTGGTGCGCTGGTGGGACAGTGCGGAGGCGATGAATGGACCGCCCCAGATCTGGCGCGCGCCTGAGGGCACACAATGGCCGCAAAGCGATTCCGCCCCCGGCGGCGCCACTGCCCCGGCCCCGTGGAACCAGCCTCCCGACTGGCGCGCCATGGCCGCCAGCGCGGTGGCGCGCAAAGCCAAGGCGCATCTGACGCTGATCGACGCCGAGGGCTTTCCCCTGCCGATCCGCGCCCGCGAGGTCCATGCCGACGACGACGGTCTGCGCCTGGTCATGCCGGGCTGGCTGCCCTGGACGGACGGCGCGGCGACGGTATCGTTCGAGGGCATCGAAGTGCTGGTCGGCCAAGTGCGGATCGAGGGTAATATCGCTTATTTCCACGCCGAACGCGCACTGCCGCTGCATCCCTTGATGACCGACCCCGCGCAAATCCTGCGCCCCAGTGACGAGACCAAAAAAGCGCTGATGGGCCGGATCGAACACGAACTGGCCCGCCGGGGCCAGCCTGTGCCGAAAATGCCTGATGATCCCCCGGAGCCCACGCCCGGCGCGAAGATCAGGGCGGCGGCGGCGCAATCGTTTGGCGGGTTTGCTTCGGGAGAAGGCTAGGCCGCACTACCCTGCCCCGTCCAACATCCCGGTGAACCCGGCCGGCGCATAAGGCCCCAGCACCACCTGCTCGAGCACGCCCAGCCCGCGCTGCTCCCCGTCGCGCACCTGGACAACCTGCTGAGTGTGGAAATTGGCGATCTGCAGTGGATCGAGCTTCGCCGGATCGAAGCTCTCGTGCCCCATAGCCAGTTCGCCCTTCCAATGGGCATGGCCCCATTCGGGATGGTTGTAGCCGATGCCTTTCATATAGAACGTCAGCATCGGATCGCACGCAATGGTGCGCACGGAATCGTCGTGATCGACGAGATCGATCTCGCCGCCGCGGGCAAGCCGTGTGCCCGGGTGATATGTCAGGCGGTGGCGTGCGGTGGCAAGGCGGCGATCCCTGCCATCCTCCGCCTCCGGACAACATGGTTCGGAATCATACAGTGGCGCGACGATGGCTTCGCGGATCAGCGGCTTGCCCTCGGTATTATCGTAGAAAATCGCCTGGCTGACGTGATCGTCCCAGAATAGCGGCGCCCACAGGAAGAACGCCCCGAACGGCGCGGTCGAGGGCGCGCCGCCGGTCTCCGGCTCGCCGATGCGGCGCACGCCCCAGCTGCGGTCCTTGACGCCGAGGCAGGTGTTGGCGCTGACGGCGATGTCGCCCTCCGGCGTGCAAATCGTCCCGCTCCAGCGCCCGAACAGGTCGAAGCGGGTGGTGTCCATCGTCCGCTTCGGCCCGTTCCACAGCGTCTGACGGCCCTCCTGGATGGCGGCGGTGCGCGCGGAGAAGGTCAGATCGCAAGCGAGCCCGCTGGCGTTGTCGTCGAGCACCACCCGGGTGCGCCGCATCGGCTCGGGAATCTCGATGCGCAGCGGCCCCACTTGCATCTCGGTCCGCTCTAGCGGCGCCCGGCGCGAGGCGAAGAAGCAGCGCTGCAGCCCGTCCTTGCGCACCAGGCTGAAGGCGCAGTCGAGAATTCCCCGATGCGGATAAAGCCCCATGGCGACGCCGAAAAACCATTCTCCGTCGGTGGAAAAGCCGTTGAACCAGAAACGGTCGTAGGCGTTACGATCGGTTGTGGCCGGGTGGGCGATCGGTTCGACGGTCTGATGGATCGGGAAATCGTCGAGCTTGTTGAGCATGTCAGACCATCTCGAAGCGAATGGGCAGGCGCTTGGGCCCGTTGACGAAACAGGCGCTGCTCATCGCCGGCTCGCCATCCAGCTCGACCGATTCCAGCCGGGGCAGCAGCTCCTCGAACAATATGCGCATCTCGATCTTGGCGAGCCACTGGCCGAGGCACAGGTGCGCGCCATAGCCGAAGGCGATGTGGCGGTTGGGCTTGCGATCGACGCGGAACACGTCCGGGTCATCGAACACCGCCTCGTCGCGGCTGGCCGAAGCATAACACAGCATCATCCAGTCATCCTTGGCGAACGTCTGCCCGTTCACCTCGCAGGCCACTTCCGCCCGGCGCATGAAGTGCTTGACCGGGGTGGTCCAGCGGATCGCCTCGTCGATGAACGAGGGGATCAGCGAGGGATCGGCCTTGAGCTTGGCGAACTCGCCCGGGTTCTCCGCCAATGCCCACATACCGCCCGCAGTAGAGGACGATGTCGTATCGTGCCCGGCGGTGGCGACGATGACATAGTAGCCCATGCTGGCAAGCGGATCGAGCGGTTGCCCATCGATCGTCGCATTGGCGATCACCGAGGCGAGGTCGCCGGTCGGATTGGCGCGCCGGTCTGCCGTCACTTTGTCGAAATAGGCGAACATCGCCATCATCGAAGACATGTCGATCTGCTGGCCTTCGTCCTTGATGGCGAACGAACCGCCGCCGCTTTCATTGAGATCGGGATCGCTTGCACCGAACATCTCCTGGGTAAGCTTGAGCATGAGCGGTTCGTCGGATTCGGGCAGTCCGAGAATTTCCATGATCACCAGCAGTGGATAGTGCAGCGCAATCTCATTGACGAAATCGCAGCGCCCGCCGCTAGCCGCCATCCTGTCCACCGCTGCCTTTGCCAGCTCACGGATACGGCCTTCGAGTGACTTGAGGTTGCCCGGCTGAAACCACGCCGCAGTGAGATTACGAAACTTCTCATGTATCGGCGGGTCCATCTGGATCAGCGACAAGGTCACTGGCTTTCCGCCGGTGAATTCGAGCGACTTCTGATAACCGAGCTTGGTATTGAGCACCGGGTTGGGGCCGTTGTGCAGCTGATGGTTCATCCGGCTGATCGCCATGATGTCCGCATGGCGGGTGATCGCGCGAAAGGGGGAGTAGCCCTCGACCTCGATAAGGCCGAATGGATCGTTGGCCCGCAGCCACTTGTAGGCCTCATAGATCGAGCCATCGCCATAAGCGCGGGGATCGACGACTTTTCCGGCAATTTCGGCGGGGACGGTTTTCTCGGCAAGCATGTTCGGAACCTCGAATGAATCGCGCGTATTACATTCTCTCGCATCTTTGCGCCGGAAATGCCATGGCGCTTGCATCGCTAAAGCGAATTGGCGGAGAAGTGATCAATGCACAGACTCGATGGCCGCATCTGCCTGATCACCGGCGCTTCGTCCGGCTTCGGCGCACATTTCGCGCGGATCGTCGCGGCGGCGGGGGCTCGGGTTGTCATCGGCGCGCGGCGGCTGGACAGGATCGAAGCGCTGGCGCGGGAGATCGGCGATCTTGCGCTGGCGGTAACGCTGGACGTTACCGACGAAGCCTCGGTGATCGCCGCCTGCGATGCCGCCGAAGCTGCCTTCGGCCCGGTCGATACCGTCATCGCCAATGCCGGGGTTTCGCGCGCCGGGCGTAGCACCGAAGTCCCCGCGGATTCGCTACGCACGCTGTTCGACACCAATGTGCTCGGCGTCTATCTCACCGCCCGCGAAGGCGCGAAACGGATGTTGGCCGCCGGCAGCCGGGACAGCGGCAGGGGGCGGATTGTCATGATCGGATCGATGGGGGCCGTCGCCATAATCCCCGGCGAAGTCGCCTATTGCGCGAGCAAGGCGGCGGTCGCCACCATGGGCCGCAATATGGCGGGCGAATGGGCGCGCGCCGGCATCAACGTCAACGTGCTCCAGCCCGGCTTCATCGACACCGAACTGGCCGGGGACTGGTTCTCAAGCGAACATGGCAAGGCGCAGATCGGCACCTTTGCCCGGCGGCGGTTGCAGCCGATCGACTCGCTGAACGAGATGCTGCTTTATCTCTGCTCCGATGCCTCATTGCACATGACCGGATCGGTGATTACGCTGGACGACGCGCAGTCGCTCTAGCGGCGCGCAATCCGGGAGAGGGACAATGACGGGCCACCTGCGCTTCGGTTACGGCTTCGACATGCGCAATCCGGCGAAGTGGTTCAAGCCATGGCCGGATTTCTACGCCGAGACGCTAGAATTCATCGAGCACATCGAGAGCCTCGGCTTCGAACAAGTCTGGTTCGCCGAGCATCACGGCATCGACGATGGCTATATGCCCTCGCCGATCGTGTTCGGCGCAGGGGTGGCGACGCGGACCAAAAAGGTGCGCATCACCCAGGGCGTCGGCCTCATCCCGCACTATCACCCGGTCCGCCTGGCCGAAGACATCGCCGTGCTCGACATCCTGTCGAACGGACGCGCGGAGCTTTCGATGGGGATCGGTTATCTCGGCTTCGAGACCGAAGCCTACGGTCTGCCCAAGGGCAAGCGCGGAGCCATCTCGGACGAAGTGTTCGACATTACCCGCCGTCTGCTGGCCGGCGAGACGGTCGACTATGACGGCGAATATTACAGGCTCAAGGGCGCGAGATGCACGCCGCTGCCGGTGCAGAAAGGCGGCGTGCCGATCTTCGTCGGCGCCGTCGCCCCGCCCGGCTTCCGCCGCGCGGCGCGGTTCGGCGACGGCTTCATCGGCCCGGTCGAATTCTGGCCCGCCTATGTCGAGGAGCTGAAAAAGCTGGGCAAGAGCGAGAAGGACGGGCGCATCGTCTCGATGTCCTATTCGGACATGTGGTTCCTGGTCAGTGAAGACCCCGAGCGCACGCTCGACGCCGTCGCGCCGCACGCGCACTACCAGATTAACACCTATGCCGAATGGCAGGAAGGCGCCGAGTGGAGCGTCTTCGCCGCGATGGACGTCGAGGAATTCAAGAAGGCGGGCCTGATGAAGGTCCTGACGCCGGACGAAGCAGTGACCTACATCAAGTCGCGCCAGGAACAGGCGCCGATCGAGGCGTTCTGCATGCAGGCGCCGACAGGATTTCCGCTCAAGGCTCTGGCCGAACATGCCGAACTGTTCGCGAACAAGGTGATTCCTGCGTTCCGCTGACCTTGGGGAGAGCGCCATGACAACCCTTGAAATCGGCCTGTGCTGGGGCACTGTCTATCGCTCCACCATGCTCGAAATGATCGAGGCGGCAGCGCGGCACGGCTTTTCGACGCTATCGTTCCCGCCCGCGCTCTATCTCGACTGCCTCGCCAGCGGCATGGACGCCAGGGCGATGCGCAAGCGGCTCGCGGATGCAGCCACAAGGGTGCGGGTGGTCGATTGCATCTCGAAAGGCCTGCCCGGCATGCCGGACGAGCCGATTGCGTTCGACGGTAAGCTGATGCCTCGGCCCGACGAGGCCGCCTGCTTCGCCATGGCCGAGGATCTCCAAGCACCGATCGTCAATCTCGCGCATCATGGCGCGCATGCCGTGCCCGAAGCCGAGCTGGTCGATGCCATCGGCGGCATCTGCCACCGCGCCGGCCAGCGGGGCCTGCAAATCGTGCTCGAATTTGTCCCCGGCTCGGGCATCCGCGATCTGGAAACCGCGCGGCGCATCGCCAAGGCCAGCGGCGAGTCCAATTGCGCCATTCTGCTCGATACCTGGCATCTCGCCCGCACTGGCGGCACGGCGGCGGATGTCGCCGCCCTCCCCGCCGGGAGCATTGGCGCGATGCAGCTGTGCGACCGCACCGAGCCGCCGCCGGGAACGCCCTATGTGCCGATGACCGGCCGGGACCTACCCGGCGAGGGAGAACTGCCGCTGGCGGATATCGTCCGGGCGGCGCGGGCCAACAACCCGGAGCTGACTATCGAGACCGAAGTCTTCAGCGAGGAACTGGCTGGCATGAGAATCGACGAGGCGGCCGGCCGCACTGCTGGCGCGCTTGCCGCGTGGCGGTCTTCATGCGGGCTGTAACAGGCTAGGATAGGCGAGGGCGCGGATGGGTGCCGATTGCGAAAACCTACCCTCGCGGCGCCCGGGCCATTTCGGCGTTGCGCATGGCGCACCAGATTGCATGGTCTAGCCGCCGCGCATCCGCGCCCTCGGCGCTTTCAATCCAGCCGTGCAGTTCGACCAGTATTGCGCGCAGTCGGCCGGTCTCGGCATCAAGTTCGCTCAGCCTCAGACCCGGATCTGAAGAACCCGCCGCCTGCTTCAGTTTCATCGCCAGCGAAGCATCGCCCACGATCCCCGCCGCCTCACCGAATATCGCGCGCATCCGGGCGTTTTCCTCGACTCGGATCGCCGCAGCATCCTCGCCCGCTCGCCCGGCGATCGCGATCAGCGAGCCAGCCATGCGGGCCGCTTCCCGGGCGAAGGCATCGTCGAGCCCCGGCGCGATCTGATCGCGCAAGGCTTCGATCACCCCTTCGAGCACGGTGGCGGAGGTCAGTTTCATCCCATCGCTCCGCGCGCTTCCATGCGCTCGAGGATTTCCTTGCGATGGAAGTGACTTGCCCGCAGCGCGGTCAGCGCAATGATCATCTCGTGGCTCTTGCCCTCCTGGAAACTCGCCTCGGCCGTCGTCCAGATCGCGCAGGCCTTGACCGCGGCGAACAGCCGCCACCATTCGAGCGCCACCCGGTCGAGCGCAAGTCCGCTCGCCCGCTCCCAGATCGCCAGGCCTTCATCGAGCAGGAAATGCCGCTCCATCGTCCACATCGGGTTGATCGCCCAGGCAATGTCCTCGAGCGGATCGCCCACGTGGCACATCTCCCAGTCGAGCACCGCGCTGATCGTTCCATCGGGCAGAAACAGGAAATTGCCGCTGCGGTAGTCGCCATGGACAATCGCCGGCCGCTGCGGTTCGGGCGGAGGATTGCGCCGCAGCCAGCGGATCGCGCCACGCACGATAGGCTCGACATGGTCCTCGCCAGAATCGAGGATCGCCTCCCAATGGGCCAATTCGCGGCGCCATAACGGCCCCGAAGCTCCGCCATTACGCAGCGATTGCAAGCCAATCGCCGTGTGGTCCAGTGCCGCCAGCTCGCCCAGCACCCGCCAGAAATCGCGACCGACGCCTGCACTCTGCCCTTCATAGGGGTCGTCGGAACCGAAAAAATGCCCGGGCTTGCCCGGGGCCAGGTCCATGACGAAAAACGGCCGGTCGAGCCAGCGCGGATCGAGTTCCAGCCAATGAACGCCTGGCACGGGGACCGCGGTCTCCGCGAGCGCTGCGTAAACGTTGAACTCCAGATCACGATCGGCGACGACCAGCCCGGCTTCGGGCGCGCGGCGCAGGATCAGGCGCTTGTCGACTTCGCCGCGGTGCTCGCGCCACCGGGCCGAGAAGCGGAAGGTCTCCTGACTGCTGCCGCCATGTATCCGCGCCAGATCGCTGACGCGGATGCCGCCAGCTTCGGGCATCCGGTGCGCAAGATAAGCCGCCAATTGCCCTTCCAGCGCGCTCACGTCTTGCCAAAACGCCCGTTGACGAAAAGATCGACCTTGGCGTCGATGCCCTGCTCCGCCGATTCCGAACTGCCCCAGCCGAAATAGGTCATCACCGAGCGGTTGCCGAGGATGAGATCGGTGAACAGCTCGGCCGACTGGTTATGATCGCCCGCCGGGATCATGCCCAGCTCCGCCAGTTGGCGAAACACCTGCGCGACGTTCTCGACAAAGCGCGAGAAAATCTTGTTGCCGACTTCGCTCATCAGTTCGGGAAAGCGGGCGCTTTCGGCGATCATCAGCCGCATCAGCTCGATCGAGCGCGGCCGCAACGCCACGACGAAACAATAACGGGCCATCTTGCGCAGCACCGTGGCGAGGTCCTCGCCGGGGTCGGCCTGGGGCTTGTCGATCACCGCCGTGTCGCGCGCATGGATCACTTCGCGGAAAATCGCCTCCTTGTCGCCGAAGTGCTGGTAGAGCGTGCGGGTGGCGACACCTGCCTTCTTGGCGATGTCCAGCAGCGTCGCCCCGGCATAGCCGCGGGCGATGAACATCTCGGTCGCCACCGTCATGACCCGCGCCTTGCGGCGTTCGAGCTCTTCGGCGGTTGGCCGCCCGGCGCGATTGCGCTTGCGGCGCACGGACGGCTTGGCGCGGACCGGCGCCGCTTTTGCCGGGAAGGATGGAGAAGAGTTGGGTGACGCCAAGGTGGAGTTCCTGCGATGACTGCGGTTACGCCCGCGAGCAAAGCGTCAATGCAGCTGCAATGCAAGTGGCTTGGCGCATTTTCCGGCGCGGAATCTCAGGCGCTGTGGGCGCGATCGGCGACGATCGCCGCGCCCGAGATGAAGCTGGCCCGGTCCGAAACGAGAAACAGGATCGTGTCGGCAAGCTCCTCCGGACGCGCCAGCCGGCCTGTCGTCGCCATTGCGACTACCTGCTCGGAAGTCAGTTTGCCGGCATAGGCATCGAACAGGTCGTGCGCCATGCGGGTATCGACCAGCCCAGGGTGGACCGAATTGACGCGAATATCGTGCCCAGCCCGCACCAATTCGAGCGCGGCGCTGCGGGAATAGTGCTGGATCGCCGCCTTGCTCGCACCGTAGGAGGCCATGAACGGATTGCCCTTCAGCGCCGCCGTGGAGGACACGTTGACGATCGCCCCCTTCCCCTGAGCGCGCATGAACTCCAGCGCCGCGGCCATACCCAGCAGCGAGCCTTCGACATTGACCGCGAACGTCTGGCGATAGGCGCCAAGCCCTGGATCACCCGCCCGGTCGGTTGGGGCGACGCCTGCCGCATTGACCAGAATATCGGCCCGGCCCCATTCCGCCGCGACCCATGCGGCGGCTGCGTCCCAGTCGGCCTGCGACGTGACATCCATCTCGTGCGGAAACGCCGCGCCACCCGCGGCCGCGATCGATTGCGCCGTCTGGCCGAGCCCGTCCGCTTCCCGGTCGAGGGCGACAACAATCGCCCCGGCGGCGGCCAGCGTCTCGCAGGTGGCCCGGCCAATTCCCGACGCAGCCCCGGTTACCATGGCCACCCTATCGGTCAGATCGATCCAAGGTCTGGGATCGACAGGCATGTGCTCCTCCCCAATTCGCTTGAACCGTCTTACCCCAATCGCGCGCAGGGGCAATAATGAATAAGCCCTATTGCAATATGACCGGTGGAAGCTAGTGCGTCGAGGCCATGAGCCTCGAACCACTCCTCAAGCCGCGTTCGATAGCGGTGATCGGTGCGTCGGACAATCCGGCGCGGATCGGCGGCGTGCCGGTCGATCTGCTGAAGCGGGCGGGCTTCGCCAGGCTCTATCCGGTCAACCCCAAGAACGAGACTGATCCAGGGCCTGAAAGCCTGGCCGGACATCGAATCGCTGCCCGAAACACCGGACCTCGGCGATCCTCGCGATCTCGGCCGAAGCGACGCTGCCAATGCTTGAACGCTGCCACGCGAAGGGCGTGCCGGCGGCGCTGGTCTATGCTTCGGGCTATGCCGAAACCACCGATGCCGAGGGCAAGGCCAAGCAGGCCGAACTCGCGGAATTCGTCCGGCGCAGCGGCATGAAAGTGGCCGGGCCCAATTGCATGGGCAATGCCAATTTCACCGATGCGATCTTCACCACATTCGGCCAGTCGTTCCAGCCCGGCGAGGCAGCCGGCGACACCGCGCTGCTGACCCAGAGCGGTAACATGTCATCGACGATCTTCCGCATGGCCAAGCGCGCCGGCGTCCGCTTCAGCCATGTGATCAACACCGGCAACGAGGCCGGGGTCGAATTCAGCGACTACCTCGAGTTCCTCGCCGGCGACGCGGCGACGCGTTCGGCGATCTGCTACATCGAGCAATTGCGCGACGGCCCAAGGTTCCTCGCCGCCGCCGCGAAGTTCCGGGCGGCCGGCAAATTGCTGGCCGTCTACAAAGTCGGCGCCAGCGAGAAGGGCGCGGAAGCGACCCGCTCGCACACCGCCGCCCTGGCGGGGGACGAGGCCGCCTACACCGCGGCATTCGCGCGCGCGGGCGTGGCTCGGGCGGGCGAGTTCGCCGGGCTGGCCGATCTCGCTTATCTGCACACTCTCGGCGAAAAGATCGGCGGGGCCAATTGCGCCATCCTGAGCATTTCGGGCGCGGCGGGCGCGATACTCTCCGATGCCCTGGCCTTGGCGGGCGGCGACGTGCCGACCTTGCCTGCGGGATGTGCAGGAGGCCCTCTCCGCCCAAATCCCCGGCCACTCGATGGTTTCGAACCCGGTCGATCTCACCGGCAACATGGTCAATTCGAACGATTTCCTGTCGGAGTGCATCCGCCTGGCGCTTTCGCCGGACACTATCGACTTGCTGCTGCTCTACACGCCCGGCTATTTCCTCGCGAACGCGCTCGATCAGGTCGAGCGGGCCGCCGCGCGCGAGCAACAAGGCGATCGTCGTCGTCGATACGTTCGCGCTCGCCGACCGCGAGCGGCTCGCGGCCAGCGGGATCGGCTATTTCGAGGATTTCGACCGTGCTGCGCGGGCGGTCAGCGCCTATGGTCGGTGGAAACGGGCAAGTACGGTTGCAACCACGGTCGCCATGGCCGCGGCCAGCTGGCCCGCCTTCGATCCCGCAGCCGCCGCGCTCTCTGAAACCGAGGCCAAGCAAGCCTTGGCGGCCTTTGGCGTGCCGGTGGTCGAAGATGCCCTGGTTCAGTCCGAAGCGGAAGCGCGCGGTGCCGCCGAACAGGATCGGCTATCCCCTCGTCGCCAAGCTGGTCAGCCCGGAAGTCGCGCACAAGACCGAGCATGGCCTGATCCGCCTTGGCCTGAACGATGCCGATGCCGTCGCCGATGCCTTCGCGGCAATGATGGCCAAGGCCAAGACCATGGGCGTGCGCATCGATGGCGTGACGCTCGAGCCGATGCTGGCGGGAGGGGTCGAGATTCTCGCCGGCGTTACCCGCGATCCGGTGTTCGGCTGGCTGCTTACCGTCGGCCTCGGCGGCGTCTGGACCGAGCTGATGAAGGATGTGCGCCACGCCCTGCTCCCGGTCGATGCGGCCGAGGCCGAGGCGATGTTGCGCGGCCTCAAGGGCTTCAAGCTGCTCGACGGCTATCGCGGCGCGCCCAAGGCCGACGTCGCCGCCGCAGCGCGGGCAATCGCGGCGCTTGGCCAGGCGGTGCTTGCCGGCGGCGGACGCTTGCGCGAAGTCGAGATCAATCCGCTGCTGGTGCTGCCCGAAGGCAAAGGCGCGGTGGCGGTGGATGCGCTGGTGCTGCTCACCGCTGACTAACTTGGGAGTAAATGCCATGTCCGATCTGGTCGAACCCCTAAAGGTGGACATCGTCTACGAAACCGACGAGCCGGTGCGCTACGAAGTCGTGGACTCCATCGCCTGGATCACGATGGACCGGCCTCGGTTCAACAACGCCCAGAACGGGCAGATGACCTATGCGCTTGACGACGCATTCAACCGCGCCGTGCAGGACGACGGCGTGCGCTGCATCGTGCTTGCCGGCGAAGGCAAGCATTTCTCCGCCGGGCACGATATCGGCACGCCGGGCCGCGATGTGCACAAGGAGTTCGACAACCGGCTGCTGATCCCCGGCCACACCAACAAGCCCGCCGCCGAGCTGCTCTATACCCGCGAGCAGGAGCAATATGTCGGCATGTGCAAGCGCTGGCGCGAGGCGCCCAAGCCGACCGTGGCCATGGTCCAGGGCGCCTGCATCGCCGGCGGGCTGATGCTCGCCTGGACATGCGACCTGATCGTCGCCAGCGAAGACGCCTTCTTCCAGGATCCGGTGGTGCGCATGGGCATTCCCGGCGTCGAATATTTCGCCCACGCTTTCGAACTGCCGCCGCGCGTCGCCAAGGAGTTCCTGCTGCTGGGCGAGCGGATGAGCGCTGAGCGGGCTTACAGCTTCGGCATGGTCAACAAGGTGGTTCCGCGCGAAAGCCTGCGCGAAGAAGTCGCGGCGATCGCCGCCAAGCTCGCCGCCCAGCCCCGGCTCGGCGCCTGGCTGACCAAGCAGGCGGTCAACCACGTCGAGGAACTGCGCGGCAAGAGCGCGGCGATCACGGCGGTCTATCACATGCACCACTTCGCCCACGCCCAGAACGACCTGACCACGGGCAGCGCGGTTGGCGGACTGGACGCAAAGGCGATGGCGGCCGCCAACAAGAAACAGGCGGGGGAATGAACCTCGCCTACACCCCCGAACAACGCGCCTTCCGCGCCGAGGTGCGCGCGTGGATGAAGGCCAATGTCCCTAAGACGCCGCTACCCTCCTTCGACCTCACCCGCGAGGGTTTCGAGGCGCATCGCGATTGGGAGCGGAAGCTCAACGCAGGCCGCTGGGGCATGGTCACCTGGCCCGAGCAAGTCGGCGGTCGCGGGCTCGATCTGATTCACTGGCTGATCTTCGAGGAAGAATACTACCGCGCCGGAGCTCCCACCCGGCTCAACCAGAACGGCATCTGCCTGCTCGGCTCGACCATGATGGAGTTCGCCACCGAGGAACAGAAAGCACGCTTCCTGCCGCCGATGCTGGCGGGCGACCATATCTGGGCGCAGGCTTGGTCCGAACCGGGTGCGGGCAGCGATCTCGCCGCCGTGCGCTCAACCTGCACAAGAGACGGCGATCATTACATTCTCAACGGCCAGAAGATCTGGTCGAGCCGCGCCGCTTTCGCCGACTGGGCTTTCGGCCTGTTCCGCGAGCCCGGCAGCGAGCGGCACAAGGGCATGAGCCTGATCCTGTTCCCGCTCGACGCCGAGGGCGTCACCCGCCGCCCGATCAAGCGGATGGACGGCGAGATGGTCTTCGCCGAGATATTCCTCGACAATGTCCGCGTGCCAGTCAGCGACCGGCTCGGCGAGGAAGGCCAGGGCTGGCAGGTCTGCATGGCGACCGCCGGCTTCGAGCGCGGGCTGATGCTGCGCAGCCCGGCGCGCTATCAGGCGGCGGTGAGCCGGCTGATCGCGCTGTGGAAAGAGCGCCAGGGCTCTGTCGCCCCCTCGATGGCCGAGCGCGTCGCCAAATGCTGGATGGATGCGGAGGCCTATGCGCTTTCGGTCTATGCGACGGCCTGCAAGATCGACGAGGGCGGCAAGATCGGGCCGGAGAGTTCGACCAACAAGATCTTCTGGTCGGAGATGGACCTCGAACTCACGCGCTGCGCACTGGACATGCTGGGCGAGCAAGGCGAATTGCTGCCTGCTCCGGACAGGGACGATGGCTGGCTCAAGGACTACATCTTCGCCCTCGCCGGCCCGATCTATGCCGGATCGAACGAAATCCAGCGCAACATCATCGCCGAGCGCATGCTCGGCCTGCCGAGAGTCTGAGGCGATGCGGTTCCTTTTCACCGAAGACCAGCTGGCCATAACCGAGGCCGCGCGCGAGATGCTGGTGGAGACCTGCACCCCCGCCAGCCTGCGCGCGATGCTCGATGGCGATCGCGCCATCGACGAGGAACGCTGGCGGACGATTTGCGAAATGGGCCTGCTCGGCATGCTGGCCCCCGAGGCTTCGGGCGGCATGGGCATGGAACTCGCTGACTTCATCGGCATCGCCGAGGCGGCCGGCTATGTCGCCCTGCCCGAGCCGCTGGTCGAGCTGGCGGGGATCGACAATCCCCCTGCTTGCCGGCCTCAAGGACAATGCGCGGCCTGCTGGATGCGGCGCTAGGCGGCAACCACATCGCACTCGGCCATCCGGTCAACCGCTACGTCGCCGATGCCGACAGCGCCTTGGCGCTGCTGCTGGCGGACGGCGAAGACATCCATCTGGTTGAGCGGGTCGATGTAGCGCTGGAACGGCAGGAAAGTTTCGATCCGTTCCGCCGCCTGTTCGCGGTGCAATGGACGCCCTCGTCCGCCACACGGGTAACGGACGACTGGGGTGATACATCGGCACGGGGAGCGCTCCTCGCCGCCGCCCAGCTGATCGGCCTGGCCCAGCGCTGTATCGACATCTCGGTGGCCTACGCCAAGGACCGCACCCAGTTCGGCAAACCCATCGGCTCCTATCAGGCGGTCAAGCACCTGCTCGCCACGGCGCAGGTGAAGATCGAATTCGCCAGGCCAGTGGTCCACGCCGCCGCCGCCGAACTGCCGATCGGCAACTCCGCCGCGATTGCCCGCGTCGCCCATGCCAAGTACGCCGCCGGCGAAGCCGCCGACCTCGCCGCGCGCACCGCGGTGCAAGTCCACGGCGCGATGGGCATGACCTGGGAAGCAGACGTCCATTTCTTCCTCAAGCGCATCGTGGCGCTGCGCAACGCCTGGGGCGATCCGGCCAAGCAGATGGCGCAAGTCATCGAACGTGTCGCCGAATTGCCCACGGGGGCCGATCTTGCCTTCGCCTGCGCAATGCCTGACGCAGCGAGTTGACAAGCGTCCCGATAGGCATACGCTAACCTGGCTTAGGGAGAACGCGGACCCGAAATCGGGCACGTTCAGGTGAGGAGAGCAATCATGCGGCATTTGCGGTACCTGGTGTGTTCGGCTTTGGCCGGATCGATGATGCTGAGCGCCGACAGCGCCTGGGCGCAGGATTCGGAAGATGCCGAGGCTAACTCCGGCGAAATTATCGTCACCGCCCAGCGCCGCGAGGAAAAGCTGCGCGACGTTCCCATCGCGATCACGGCGCTCAATGCCGACGCCCTCGACAAGGCCGGGGTCAACAATCTTCAGGATCTGGAGCGGGTCACCCCCGGCCTCCAGCTGCCGCTCTACGGCGGCTTCCTGAGGCCATCGATCCGCGGGATTTCGTCCGGACTGTCGACACTCAACGACAGCTCCAACGTCGCCCTTTATGTCGATGGGGTCTATCAACCGATCCAGAATGGCGCGATCATCGACCTGCCCGATGTCGAGACCGTCCAGGTGCTCAAGGGTCCGCAGGGAACGCTCTACGGCCAGAACGCCACCGGCGGCGCGATCATCATCGATACGGTCAGGCCCAAATTCGACACCAAGGGCGATTTCGCGGTCAGCTATGGCAACTACAACGAAATTCTCGCCCGCGGCGTCATCACCGGCCCGATTTCGGAAAAGGTGGCGGTGCTGGTGTCCGGCGCGGTGGCCGATCGCGACGGTTTCAACCGCGATCTGGTAAGAGGGGGACGCGACCGGGGACTGAGATCCTACGTCATCCGCGGCAAGATCCTCGTCGAACCGAGCGACCGGGCTTCCATCCAGCTTTCGGGATTCTACACCGACCGCAAGGACAGCAACGCCTTCGCCAACACGCCGCTGAACGGCAATGCCACCGGCAATGCGCTGATCCGGCTTTACCAGAGTTTCGGCTTGCTGCCGGCAAGCGTCCCGATCGCTTCCGAGCCGCATACTTTCGCCACGAACTTCCCGCCGGACCTCACCACGTGGATGTGGGGCGGAAACCTGCAAGGCAAGTTCGAGATCGGCGAGGCGGGAACGCTCAGCACGGTCAGCGCCTACCAGAAGTTCAGGACGCAGAGTAACCTCAACGTCGATTCAACCGCGCTCAATTTCGCCGATGTCAATCCGCTGGTCACCCGGGGTGATTACTACATCCAGGAGCTCAACTTCGCGTCCGAGAAGTTCGGTGGGTTCTACTTCACCGCTGGCGCTTTCTACCTGCACCGCAAGGAGGAGTTCTGGCCTTCGAACTTCACCGGCTACGGCTTCGTCAACGGTGCGGCCTCGCAGCTCTCGGGCGTGCCGGACTTCGTCCAGAACACCTATGCGCGCAGCACGAAGAACAGCTATGCGGCCTACCTCGAACTCAACTACGACCTCAGCGAACAGCTGACAGTCACCCTGGCCGGACGCTACAGCTACGAAAAGGTCAGCGTCACCCAGAACAGCTTGCTGTCGTCGTTTACCAACAACAACACGCTTGTCGCCGATCCGCGCGGGCCACAAAGTTTCAAGAAGTTCACGCCGCGCGCGGTGCTGCGCTATAAAGTCAACGACGACCACACGCTTTATGCCAGCTATTCCAAAGGCTTCAAAAGCGGCTTCCTCGATCCTTCGCAGGTTGGCCGGGTTGCGTGCCCGGGCGGCCCCTCGGACACCTCCTGCTTCGACCCGATCGTGCTACCCGAGACCGTCGATTCCTTCGAGATCGGCTACAAGGGCCGCATCGGCGGCGCCTTCAACATCAACCTCGCCGCCTTCCACTACGACTACAAGCAAATCCAGGTGTTCATCTACCGCGCGCCGACCGGATTCTACCAGAATGCCGGCGCGGGCAGGATCAACGGGTTCGACTTCGACCTGTCGTGGAATGCGACTCCCGAGCTGACGCTCTCGGGCGGCGGCTCCTATGTGGACAGCAAGTACACCCGCTTCCCCGGCGCGGAGGTCTATTTCCAGACCCCGGCAGCAGGTTGCGCTGCTGGCGGACTGCCGTTCCCCTGCGGCAACTTCAGCCTGTCGACCAATGTCGCCGGCAACCAGTTCCAGAACGCGCCCAAATTCACCGCCAACGCCGCGATCGACTACCGTCACGATTTTTCGGCTGGCCGCTTCGGCATCAACGCCGGCCTCACCTACAATTCGGGCTTCCCGTTCGATGTCGGCGGGCACATCAACCAAAAGGAATATGTCTTGCTCAACGGCGAGATTTCCTTCGCGCCGTCCGGGCTGGACGGGCTGCGGCTGGTTGTCTGGGGCAAAAACCTGACCAACCGCGACTACATCGCTGGCTCGCTGCCGACGAGCTTCGGCGATTCGGTGTCCTGGGCGCCGCCGCGCCAATATGGCGTACGGGCCGAATTCAAATTCTGAATGCGCGGGGCGCAGGCAGTAGCCGGCGCCCCGAACCATCACAGCACGTTGCCCGCCCCGGCGGCGTGCTTCGCCGCGATCCAGCCGAACACGAACGAGGGCCCGACCGAAGATCCTGCTCCGGGATATATTCGCCCCATCACCGATGCCGTGCTGATGCCGGTGGCGTAGAGCCCCTCAATCACCGAGCCGTCCTCGCGCAGCACCCGCGCGTTGACGTCGGTGACGACGCCGCCGTAAGTGCCGACATCGCCCGGCACCATCGGCGCAGCGTAGAACGGCCCCTGTTCGATCGGCCCCAGCGTGTGCGAGCCATCCTCGCGATAGAAATCGCCGAGGAAGTTGTCATAGGCCCGGTTGCCGCGCCCGAATTCGGTATCGACACCCTTCCTGGCATCCGCGTTGAAACGATCCACCGTCCCCCGCAACACGGCGGGATCGACCGCAATCATTCCGGCCAGCGCCTCCAGCGTGTCCGCGCGCTTGAGGAAGCCTGAATCGTACCATTCCTGCGGCTTCTTCGTCCCCGCCATGGTCGCGGTGTACATGTACTTGTCCATGTATTTCTGATCGACGATCCACCAGCTCGGCACCGCCGGCACGGTCTTGTTGCGCGCGAGCATGTTCTGGCAGAATTCCATGTAACTGCCGGACTCGTTCATGTAGCGCACGCCGGACTGGTCAACGATGATCGAATGCGGCTTGGTGATGTTCATCTGCCCGCCGACCGCGGAGAGTTCGATGCCGTCGCCGTTGTTTTTCACGCCCGGCGGGATCGACATCTGGTTGCCGACCATTTCCTCCATCTGGCCGATCGCCGCGCCTAGCTTCATCATTTCGAGGATCATCTCGCCGGTGCTGCCGCCCGGGGTCGCGGTCCATTCGACCGAAGTTCCCGGCTGATACTTGTCGCGCATTTCCTGGTTGTGCGAGAACCCCCCGGCATTGACCAGCACGCCGAGATTGGCGCCCACCCGCCAGCTCTTGCCATCCTTCTCGCAAACAACGCCGCGGATCGCGCCCTTGTCGTCCTGGATGAAGCTCTTGACCGGATTGTTGACCCTGAGGCCCACCCCGGCCGCGAGGTTGGCTTTCATCATCCGCCCCTGTAGCGCTCCGCCCGAGCTGATCCAGCGCTTGCCGGTGAGCTTGGCCATGACGATGCGCATGCCGACCTTGAGCAAAGCGATCTTGCCCTTGATCGAGCTCTTCTGCAAAGCGATGTCAAAGCCCTCGAAGTGATAGGCCGGAATCTTCATGAAATTGGGTTCGAGCCGGTCGCGCCACGCGCCGAGCTCATTTGTATTGAACAGATCGGCGATCACGGTGCGACCCTCCTTGGAGCCACCCGGACGGTCGTCGTAGTAATCGGGCCAGTATTTGACCCGGCGCAGCTTGATCCCGTTTTCGACGAGGAAGTCGACCATCTTGGTCCCTTCGGTGACGTAAGCGCTACGGCGCTCGGGCGTCGTGCCCGGCGCGTCGAGCGAGCGGCCGGCCGTCGCCTCCATGTACTCCATCGACTTTTCGTAGCTGTCCGCGACGCCGTCTTCTTTCATGAAGCGGTTGTTCGGGATCCACATCACGCCGCCCGAGCGCGAGCAGGTGCCGCCGATGCGCGGCATCTTCTCCAGCACGACCACGCTCTTGCCGAGACTGCGCATGACCAGCCCCGAACACAACGCCCCGCCACCGCTGCCGACGGTCACGAAGTCGAATGTCTCATCGAATTGCAAATCGCTCATGTCCTCATCCCTCTTGTATATTCAATAATATTCGGGTTCGTCCCACCACGGATAGAAATCTGGCATATCGCGCGAGACGCGATCCGGAAAGTCCGGAAGCCGCTTCTCGAGGAACGAGTTCACGCCCTCTTTCGCATCATTCGCCCTCGCCCGCACATACATGCCCCGGCTCTCGATCCGGTGCGCCTCCATCGGATGCGCCATGCCGAGCCCCTTCCAAAGCATCTGCCGGACCAGCGCGACCGCCACCGGTGCGGCATTGTCGGCGATGTCGCGGGCGATCCGGTTGGCCTCGGCCAGCAGATCGGCCTGCGGCACGACCGCGGTCACCAGCCCGTGCTCCAGCGCTTCGGCGGCGGGAACCATGCGGCCCGACATGCACCATTCGAGCGCCTTCGCAATGCCGGCGATGCGCGGCAGGAAGAACGAGGCCCCGGTCTCGAGCACCTGACCCCGCCGCGCGAAAACAAAGCCGAACTTCGCTTCCTCGGCGCAGATGCGGATATCCATCGGCAGGATCATCGACGCGCCCAGCCCGGCGGCGGCGCCATTGATCGCGGCGATCACCGGCTTCCTGAGGTTGTAGAGCACTATCGCCAGCTTGCCGCCGACTTCGCGGATCGCCTCGCTGGCATAGTCCACTTTGCCGTCCGGCCCCGTCAACGCATCGCTCCCGGGAGCGACGAAGCTTTCCGCCCCGCGCGACAGGTCCGCTCCGGCGCAAAACGCGCGGCCAGCGCCGGTGACGATCACGGCGCGGACGTCGTCATCGGCATCGACTTGCTGAAACGCGGCGATTATTTCGCGGATCATGTCGCCGTTGATCGCATTGAGCTTTTCGGGACGATTGAGCGTGATCGTGGCGACGCGGCCGGCCACATCGTAGCTGATGAATTCGAATGCCATAGTGCTCACCCCTCCCCGCGCAGCTTTTTGAGAAACTTGCCGCGATCGATCTTGCCTGTGGCGGTGCGGGGCAGGAGTTCGCCCTGAACGAAGACCTCGCGCGGGACTTTGTAGATTGCCAGGTGCTGCTTGCAGAAAGCCTTGACCGCCTCGCCATCCACCGCGCCGCCGCCATCGGCGACCAGGGTCACCGCCAGCCGCTCGCCCAGCCGCGCATCGGGCAGCCCATAGGCGATGCATTCGCGCACGCCGGCCATGGTCGTCGCCACCCGCTCGATCTCGGCGCAATAGATGTTCTCACCGCCCGAAATCACCATGTTCTTCTTGCGGTCGACGATGGTGAAGATGCCCGCTTCGTTGACCGTTGCTATGTCTCCCGAGGCAAGCCAGCCGTCTCGCAGCGCTTCCGCCGTCGCTTCGGGATCGTTGATGTAAGCGTTCATCACCATGGCGCTGGAGACATACAGTTCGCCCGGCTCGCCGATCTCCGGCTCGCTGCCATCGTCTCGCCGCAGCTGCACTTGCGCGGTCGGCGCGGCCCAGCCGCAGGCGGCGGGGTGCTGGAGGTAGATGTCGCCGCTGATGCCGCAGGTCCAGGCCGTGGCTTCGGTCTGGCCATAGCCGTTGGACAGCTGGCAATGGGGCATGCGCGCCTTGATTTCCTCGACCAGCTTCATGTCGAGCGGCGCGGCGCCATTGGCCATGTAGCGCACTTGCCCGAGCAGTTCGGGCGTCGCGCGCGGCGATTTGAACATGTCGAACAGCATCGCGGGGACGAAACTCAGCCGGGTCATGCCTACGGCCTCGATCATGTCGAAAGCGATATCGGCGTTCCACTTGCCCATGATATGGATGGTCGTGCCCATGCTGATCGCGCGCAGGCTCGGCATGATGCCGCCAAGGTGGAACATCGGCCCGAGGATTACCGCCGGGGTCGCCATCGCCCGCTGATGGTCGGGCAGCGTCTCGCCGCTCTCCTCCTCGTACTTGGTATCGTAGAGCGTGCCCATGAAAGTCGCGACCGCAACCGAGGCGGCAAGCGCGCCGTGGCTGAGCAGCGCGCCTTTGGGAAAGCCGGTGGTGCCCGAGGTGAACAGGATCACCGCGCCTTCGTCTGGGTGGATATCCTCGGGCTCGAAGACCAATCCCGGAACCGGCGTGGCGAGCGCGGTGAAGTCCGCATCCCGGCCGGGGCGCAACGGGTTCCCAGGGTTGCCAATAACGATCCGCGGCCAGGCGGGATCGGGCATCGCGGCGGAGACGATGTCGTCGCGCTCGGCATCGATGATCGCCAGCTCGCAGCCGGCCTTGCCGATCGCACGGAGCATTTCCTCGGCGACGCCCCGGCTGTTGACCAATGCCGCGATGCCACCGATCGAAGTTACCGCGATCAGGCTGAGAATCCATTCGGGCCGGTTGCTGGCGACAATCGCGACCATGGTCCCGCGCCGCACGCCGAATTGCTCGCGCAAGGCTTTGGCCAGAGCGGCGGCGCGGGCGAAGCCCTCGGCATAGCTGAAACTCTTCCCCTCGTGGACGATCATCGGCTTGTCGCCGAAGCAAGCGCCGCGCCGGTAAAGTCCGGTGAGATTGCGCGGCGCGCCCTTGAACACCTGCTGTTCACGGCCGTGCACGATAGTGGTTTCGATCTCCCAAGCCTTTCCCGGCCCGATCAGCCGCTCGGCCAGCGGATCGCGGATATTGGGACGAAAAGCTCGGGTGTTGGCCTCGGACAAGCTTGCTACTCTCCCTTTCGGCAAGACAAGCGCCAAGCTTGCCGATATGCACCGCGTGAATGACAATTCGATAGAGGGGGGACGCCTTGTCGGCAAGGCTCGAAGGAAATGCCCGCGACGAATGGCGGCAGCACGGCACCGTGGTGCTGGCGGCTTGCGCCGGCGTGGGCATGGCATCGATTTCCAGCTATTCGACCAGCCTGTTTTTCGATCCTTTGGAGCGCGAGTTCGGCTGGAGCCGGGTCGATATCACTTCGGTTCATCTTATCGGCTCGATATTCGCGATCACCCTGGCGCCTTACGTTGGCCATATGCTGGACCGATTCGGCTCGCGGCGGGTTGGAATCACAGCTGTTTTCGCGCTGCTCGCGGCCTTTTCGATGCTCGGGTTGACCGGGCCGAACATCTGGTCCTGGCGGGCGCTGTGGGTGCTGCTGGCGCTGGTCTCGGTGCTGTTCCAGCCGATGGTGTGGAGTTCGGCGGTCGCCAGCTTTTTCTCCGCCGGACGCGGCTTGGCCCTTGCGGTGACGCTGTGCGGCACCAGCATCTGCTCGGTGATCACCCCGCCGCTAACGGTCTGGCTGATCGACCAGCTGGGCTGGCGGCTGGCTTTCCCGGGGCTGGTGCTGTGCTGGGCGATACCCGTGCTGCCGCTTGTCCTGCTGTTCTTCACCAGCGCGGCGGACAAGGCCCGGGTCAGCCCGGGCCAGGCGCATTCCGGACCCGCCCATCCCGGTTTCCTCAAGAGCTTTCGCGGTGAGGCGCTGACCTTCCAGTTCCTCAAAGTGGCTATCGCCGGTTTTTCGATCGCGCTGGTCGTGGTGTCGATGGTGCTGACGATCGTGCCGATTTTGTCGTCCAGCGGCATTTCGCGCGGCACGGCGGCGGGTATCGCCTCGATGGCCGGCGTGGCCTCGATCTGCGGCAGGCTGACCATCGGCTTCTTGCTCGACCGCTTTACCGGCCGCTTCATCGCCGCTGTCGCGGTGTGCATGCCGATAATCGGCGCGCTGGTGCTGCTCGAGTGGCCGGGCTCGGTGCCCGCCGCCACGCTGGCTGTGGTGATCTTCGGCCTGTCGCTGGGCGCGGAGCTCGACATCCTCGCCTATCTTACCTCGCGCTATTTCAGGCTGGCGAGTTTCGGCATGCTGTTCGGCCTGGTCGGCGGCTTCGTCGGCCTTGCCGGGGCAACCGGGCCGGTCCTGCTTAACGCGGTTTACGACGCAACCCAGAGCTACGATCCGGCCTTGTGGGGGATCATCCCGGTTTGCCTGATATCGGCGACGCTGTTCCTGCTATTGGGACCCTATCCCGATTCTTCCAAGGGCGGTGCGTGACATGAAACTAGGCCTCGAACTCGGCTACAGTGGCGCGAAAATGGCGCTGCCGATGGATCTGATCCTCAAGGCGGAAGAACTCGGCTTCGATTCGGTGTGGACCGCCGAGTCCTATGGCTCCGACGTTTTCAGCCCGCTCGCCTACATCGCCGCCAAAACCCGCCGCATCCGCCTGTGCACCGGCATCGCCCAGCTCGCCGCGCGGACCCCCGCCAACTGCGCGATGACCGCGCAGACCATCGAGGAACTGGCCGGGCGCGGACGCGTGGTGATCGGCCTCGGGGTTTCAGGGCCGCAGATCGTCGAGGGCTGGTACGGCCAGCCCTGGGGAAAGCCGGCCACGCGCATCCGTGATTATGTGGCGATCATGCGCAAGATCTGGCGACGCGAGGAGCCGGTGTCGCATGAGGGCAAGGAGATTTCGCTGCCCTATACCGGTCCCGGCGCCACCGGACTCGGCAAGCCGCTCAAGAGCATCCTTCACGGCAATCCCGACATTCCGGTGATGCTCGGCACCTCGACCCCAGGCAACGTGCGCCTGACCGGCGAGATCGCCGATGGCTGGCTGTCGATGCATGTCACGCCGGGCAGCGTCGGGCCTAAGCTGAAGCTGCTCGAAGAGGGGCTGGCGCGGCGCGGCGATGGCCGCAAGCTTTCAGACCTGGAGGTGGTCACCAATACCCAGCTGATCCTCACCGGCGACGTCAAGGCCGCCATCGCCGCGGTCAAGCCGCATATCGCGCTCTACGTTGGCGGCATGGGCGCGGCGGGGAAGAACTTCCACAACGACGCCATGGTCGATCGCGGCTACGCCGCTGAGGCCGCGCGTATCCAGGAACTCTACCTCGCCGGACACAAGGACGAAGCCGCCGCTGTCATCCCCGACGAATACATCGACGAAGGCGCGCTGATCGGCGCCGAAGCGCGCATCGCCGAACGCTATCCGCTGTGGCGCGACGCCGGCTTCACCCTGCTGCGCCTGATCAACGCGGGACCGCCGGAAGTCGAGACTATCGCCCGCATCGCGCGCAAGGGGTGAATGGGACCATGGGAGAATACACCGGCAAGACCGCCGTCGTCACCGGCGCGGGATCGGGGCTCGGTGCGGCCATGGCCTCGTTGTTCGCCGGCCAGGGCGCCAGGGTCGCGCTACTCGACATCGATGGCGACCGGGCCGAGGCCAAGGCCGCCGAATTGCGCGATGCTGGCGCCGAATGCTTCGCCTGCAAGGTCGATGTCGCGGAAAAGGCGTCGCTGGTCTCGGCTGCGGCGCAAGTGGGCGAGCGCTTTGGCGGAGTCCATGTGCTCTGCGCCAATGTCGGGGTGCAGCAATTCGGCGCGATCGACCAGTTGACCGATCACGACTGGCAATGGGTCATGTCGGTCAATTTTCACGGCGTGGTCGATACGGTCAACGCCTTTAGACCCCTCCTTGGCTCCGCGGCGGGACAGCGGCACATCGTGCTCACCTCCTCGGCGAGCTTTTACCAGCTCGGTATCCGCATGGCCGCCTACGTCGCCTCGAAATACGCGCTGACCGGCTATGGCGAAGTGCTGCGCGACGAGCTGGCGCCCGAGGGCATCAACGTCTCGCTGCTGTTCCCGGCCGGGATGATGACCCGCCACATCGAAAGCAGCATCGCCGCCCGGCCGGAGGAGCTTGGCGAAAGCCGCTTCGACCACGACGACGTCAAGGCGATGATGGCCCATGCCAATATTGAGTCCGCCGGCCACGTCGCCACCGCCGAACATGCGGTGCGCAACCTGCTCGCCGATCTGCGTGGCTGCGAGCGCTACATCTTCACCCACGGCGATTACCGCCACCAGATCGAAGCGCAGCAGCGCGAAGTGCTCAGCGCCTTCGACCGGATGCTGGGAGGGTGGCGGCTAAGCCACTAGCGGAAACATGCGATGGCGGAACGAATCGCCATCGCTCAGGCTCTCGTGCAGCCCCGGCACCCTTGGAGCGGCGACCGGCCCGGGACGCGATGCGTAAACCGCATCCTCGCCGAAGAAGCGCAAGGTCAGGGTCCGCCTGCGTCCGGTCAGACCCGGCACGCCGCCGCCGTGCAGCGTGCTTGGATGAAACAGCACCGCATCGCCCGGCCCGGTCTCCCAGCCCGCGATGTTCCAGGCGCCGCGATCCGCTTCCACATCGGGCAGCCGCGGCAGGTCGCCGGTCTTGTAGAACGGATCGGTCGGATCGTCCGGCTTGAAACTGGCGCCGTTGTAGAGCGGCCCGCGATGGCTGCCGAGGCAGAATTCGAGCGCCTCCGCGCGGCTCACGCTTTCCAGGCTGATCCACACCACCGCCAGCAGCCCGCCAGCGACGGGCATATAAGGCGTATCCTGATGCCAGGGGGTGAAATTTCCGGTCGCTTCCTTGTGGAAGATTTGCTCGTACATGTACCACACCGGCCCGCCGCCCCACAGCTGCTTCAACAACGGCGGGACCGGCGAACGCGCGAGCATGCCGGCATAAGCGGCGTAGCTTTCGGGATTGGACAGGTCCTGCCAAGAACGCTCGTCGCCGCCCATGGTGGTGAAAGCAGCGCTGCGGTGATCTCGGGTCCATTCGTAGGCCGCGGTGACGTCCGCCATCTGCGCGGGGGACAGCAGGCCGCGCAGGGGAACGGCGCCGTCGCGCTCATAAGCCTGTTTCACCGCATCGATATCCATGCTCCCTGCCTAACAAGATGCTTTGCCTGCGCAAGGCCAAGGCTCTATCGATGCCGCATCCAATCGGGAGATATGCCTTGGCCCGCTTTCAATACACCGTCCTCTCGCGCGCGCACCCGGGACAGGAAGAGGAATTCATCCGCTGGTACACCGAGCAGCACATGCCAGATGTCACCAAGATGCCGGGTGTGGTCTCGGGCAAGCTGTTCAAGCTCGATTTCCAGCGGGTCTACGATCTCGACGCGCCGCAATACCTGCTGATGACGCTTTACGAACTTGAAAGTGACAATGTCGAAGCGACGATCAACATGCTGCGCGACGCCTCGGGCAGCGCGGCCATGCCCTCGACGGATGCGCTGACCAAGGTGGGGATGATCCAGGTTGCGGGGCATCTGATCGCATCGAGCGATTAGGCAAGATTAGGGCTGGCGCGCGCGCGATTGCTGCTGTTATCCTGCCGGCAAACAAGTCACCGGAGAGAGGCACCATGGCCACCGATACCCAAGCCGCGCTGGCGAAAGTCCCGCACCGCGTCACAAATCCCGAACTGATCCCGACCGAGCGCTATTTCGATCCGGGATTCTTCGAGCTCGAGAAAAAGCACCTCTGGCCAAAGGTCTGGCAGATGGCCGCCCGGCTCGAGGAAATTCCCAACGTCGGCGACTATGTCGAATACACCAACCTCGACAAGTCGGTGATCGTCGTGCGCGCCAAGGGCGGGGTCAAGGCCTACCTCAATGCCTGCCGCCACCGCGGCGTGCGGCTGGCGAACGGGCCGGGCAATTGCGCCAAGAACGGCATGGTCTGTCCGTTCCACGGCTGGCGCTGGAACGCCGAGGGCGAGAACACTTTCGTCTTCGGCCCGCACATCTTCAACGAGGAACTGCTCGACCATGCCGAGATCGACCTCGTCCCGGTGCGCTGCGAGGAATGGGGCGGCTGCGCCTTCATCAACCTCGATGACAACGCCCGGCCGCTGGTCGAAAGCCTCGGTCCGATTGTCGATCGGCTGGATGCGCGCCATGTCGGCAAGCTCAAGATGGACTGGTGGTACGCCACCGAGCTACCGACCAACTGGAAACTCGCGATGGAAGCCTTCATGGAAGGCTACCACGTCATGCAGACTCACCCGCAGCTGCATTGGGTTTCGCCCAACGCCAACGCGCGCTGGGGTCCCGAGGCCGACGGCAAGATGCGCAACCAGGACCTGTCCGGTGACGAAACCTGGGAAATGACCGTCGATTTCTGGAAGTCGCTCAACAGCGGCATGGGCGGCATGTTTCACGACACGGAACTGGCGGTAATCGAGAAATATCGCGGCGAAGGTTTCAAGGGCACCGGCGAAGAAGCGTTCATGGCGTTCTACGGCCGCGCCATGACCGAAGTGCGCGACGACGCCCTCGCCCGCGGCGCCGACATGTTCGACATTCCCAAGGTGACCCAGGAAGTCGAAATGAACGCGGTTGAATTCATGTTCCCGCACTATTTCCTGCTGCCCTCGATGGGTGCGATGGCGTCCTACCGCTGCCGGCCGCTGACGCCGGAAACCTGCTATTTCGAGATCTGGTCGATGGTCATCCGCCCAGATGGCGAGGAATACGACACACCGACTCGGGCGACATTCCTGCCCTACGATTCGCCGGACTATCCGGAAATTCCGCGGCAGGATTACTCCAACCTGCCGCTCCAGCAACTTGGCCTTCACAACATGAAAGAGATGCGCCTGTCGCGCGACTGGGAGGGGCTGATCAGCAACTACCAGCGGCTGATCGATGGTTATATCGCCGGGCTCGACGACGATCTTCTTGTGCAGGGACAAAACAGGGTCAATCACGGCTACGACCGGCCGATCGCCGATATCGGCTTCTGACGTGGCGACCACCGCCGCCGCCCCTCCCGTCCGCAGCGAGTGGGCGGCCAACTGGCCGCTGCTGCTCAGCGCGGTGATCGGCGTGCCGGTGCCGGTGGCGATGTCGAGCCTGCTCGGCCAGTTCATGGCGCCACTCGAACAGGAATTCGGCTGGACCCGGGCCGAGGTCTCGATCGGCTATTCGGTGTCGCTGGTCCTGGGCTTCATCGCCTCGCCAATCGTCGGGCGGCTGGTCGACAAGACCAATGCGCGGCTTCTGGCGCTGTCCGGCACCGTGCTCACCGCGCTAGCCATCGCCGTCTTTTCGCTCGCCACATCGAGCTTGGCCTTGTGGATCGCGCTATGGTGCGCGGTTTCGCTGGTCGGGGCATTGGTCGGCCCGACGGTTTGGCTCGCCGTCGTGTCCGCCGCATTCGAAAAGAACCGCAGCCTGGCGATATCGATCACGCTATGCGGGATGAGCCTCGCCACCATGCTCGCACCGATTTCGGGCCGCCTGCTGATCGACGCCGCCGGCTGGCGCATGGCCTGGATATGGCTTGCGCTGATCTGGACTGGCCCGGCCCTGGTCCTGGCCCTGCTGTTCTTCCACGACCGCCGCCCAGCTGGCCGTCCCAAGGCGGAAAAACGGGAGGCCGAACCGCCCAAGCCGGAAGTACGCAGGGTTCTGCTGTCGGGCACCTTCATCCGGGTGGCGCTGGCCGTCACCACACTCGGCCTGGCGAGTTCCTCCTTCATATTTCACATATTCCCGGCGCTGGTCGAAAAAGGCATCGACTCCACCGGCGCGGCGGCGATCGCCGGAACCATCGGGGCGGCAGCGATAGCCGGCAAGCTCGCCATGGGAACGATCTACGACCGGGTCGGGCAGGTTCCGGCAACGCTCAGCTTGATGGCGCTCTATGCGGTGGCCGCGGTCATACTGGCGCAAGACAGCGTGAGTGTGCCTTTGGCGATAGTCGGCTGCGTCATCCTGGGCATAGCTTCGGGCGGATTTATCGTCGCCTGGACCTGCATCGTGACGCGGCTGTTCGATGGCGCGATCTTCGGGGTGGTCTATGGCACGCTGATGAGCCTCGCCACCCTTTCCGCGGCGTTCGGCCCACTGTTGGTCAGCGCGCTGCACGATGCCTTGGGCACTTATGCCCCGGCGTTCTGGGCGGGAGCAGGGATCGCGGCAATCGCGGCGCTTTTGCTGACCAGGCTCGTGCCCGTAACCACCGAAATTCATGTGGTTTCGCCCGCATGATTCACAGGGAAGAACGCCCGAACATGCTCCGTAATCGCCGCCCACGGGCTGCGTCCTGATGGCCAGCACCGCGGCCCCAGCGCCCCACAGCGAATGGGCCACGAATTGGCCGCTGCTGCTCAGCGCCTTTGCCGGAATGCCGCTGGTTGCGGCGATGTCTTATTCGCTTGGTCAGTTTCTCGGTCCGCTGGAGCAGGAATTCGGCTGGTCGCGCTCGCAGGCGTCGATCGGATTCTCGCTGTCCCTGGTGCTGGGCTTTCTTGGTGGTCCGCCGATCGGCCGGCTGGTCGACAAGACCAATGCGCGGCGGCTTGCCCTGCCCGGTATCGTATTGGTTGGCCTGTCCATCTCCGCCCTGTCGCTGGCAACGGCCAGTACGGCTCTGTGGATCGCCCTGTGGTGCGTGGTTGCACTGGCCGGACTGCTGGTCGGGCCGGTGATCTGGCTCGCCGTTGTATCCGCCGCCTTCGAGAATAACCGCAGCCTGGCGATCTCGATCACGCTCTGCGGCATGAGCCTCGCCGCCATGTTCGCCCCGCTGTCCGCGCGCTGGTTCATCGACAATTTCGGCTGGCGCATGGCCTTCCCGATGGTCGCATTGCTGTGGTGCGGGCCGGCCTTCCTGCTCGCCCTGTTCTGCTTTTTCGACCGCCGTCCGGCGAGCCAGTCGCAACCGCGGAACGCCGAGTTGACCAAAAATGAACCGCCGGCCGCAAAGCCCGACATGCGCAGCGTGTTCCTGTCGGCCACTTTCATCCGCATGGCCATTGCCATTACCCTGAACACGACCGCTATGGCCGCCTTCACCATCCACTTGTCCCCGGCGCTGTCCGACAAGGGAATGAGCGGGACTGTCGCCGCAACGACAGCCGGTCTGATCGGCCTGGCCGCCATACCCGGCAAGCTTGCCGTTGGAACGCTGTTCGACCGGATCGGGCAAGTGCCGGTAACGCTCGGCCTGATGGCAATTCTGGCGATCGCCTGCATCCTGCTGGCGCAGGACACTACCAACGTGCCGCTCGCCATCATCGGCAGCGCTTTGCTTGGTATTGCGTCAGGCTCGACCAATGTCGCCTTCGCCTGCATTACGGCCCGCTTGTTCGAAGGGCCGATCTTCGGCGTGGTTTACGGCACGCTGACAAGCCTGACCGCGCTTTCCGGCGCGGCGGGTCCGTTCCTGATCAGCATGGTGCACGACGGTGCCGGCTCCTACGCTCCGGCTTTCTGGTCCGGCATCGGCGTGGCGGCGGTGGTCGCGCTGCTGCTGACCAGACTGAGGCCGGTCAGAAGCTGAACCATGCGGCTCAAACCTCCCCAGGGTTCGCCCGGGGAGGCCGTGCCGATCAAGCCTCTTCGTAGGCGGCCGCTGCGTGCCGCGTGTACATCTCGACCACATCTTTGGCGACGATCGGCCGGGGCTGTTCACCATCGGCCAGGGGTTTGGCGCCGCCCGACGAGATCAGCGTGGTATCGACCCCGGCGGCTGCGGCCTTCTTGCGCAGCGCGCCGACGGTCAGCTCTTCCTTGGCGATGTGATCGAACATCGGGAACTTGTAGCAGCGCATCGCATTGAGGTGGGTGATCTTGTCGATCTGGCTGTCGGTCAGCGTCTGGGCCGATTTCCACAGCCATTCCGGCGCGTTCGGCCACTGCGCATCCGAGTGCGGATAATCGATTTCGAACATCACGGAGTCCTCGCCGATCAGGTCGAGGTTCCTGAGGCCATAGGCATCGTCGATGAAACAGCTGTAGAACTGGCGCTTGAACACCTCACTCGGCTTCAGATCGTGCAGGTACTGGTTCGAATGGGTCCAGACGTGATGCTGCTCATGGCTGTAGTCGGCGCGCTCGAGCAGGTAGGGGATCCAGCCAATGCCGCTTTCCGAGAAGCAGATCTTCATGGCCGGATAGCGGTTGAGCGCTTCCAGGTTCATCCAGTCCGCCGCGCCGAAGGCAACCGCCATCGGCATGGTGGTGATATTGGCCTCGACCGGCGATTCGGGCGAGCAGTGCGGTGAAGTGTTGCCGGTGCCGATATGCAGGTTGATCGCCGTCTCGGTTTCAGCGCAGGCCTTGAACAGCTTCTCATAATAGCCGGTGTGAATGCCGGGCATGCCGCCTATCGTCGGGTTCTCGCTCATGGTTACGGCGAAGCAGCCCTTGTCGGCCAGGCGGCGGACTTCCTTGGCGGTCTCGTCCATGTCCCACAGCGGCAGCACGCCGAGCGGAATGAAGCGGCCGGGATAGGCGCCGCACCATTCGTCGACGTGCCAGTCGTTATAGGCGCGCATGTGAGTGAGCGCCTGCTTCTTGTCCTCGGCTTTGATGAACAATCCGCCGTCGATGCCGGCGACGCTGGGGAAGTTTAGCGAAGCGGCGCAGCCGTTGATGTCCATATCGCCGATGCGGGCATCGACATCCCAGCAGCCCTTGCGCAGCTGATCGAGGTTGGTCGGCTCGAAACCATATTCCTCGCGCACGCGGCCGGTGACCGAATTGAGCGCAACGTTGCGCATGCGCTTGCCCTGGTATTCCCAGAAGTTGGCGCCGTCGGGCGCGACTTTCAGCTTGGGCGCGGAGGCATAGTCCGCGCCGGAAAGCTGGTTGTCGAAAACGGTGGGGGGTTCGGTGATGTGATCGTCGACGCTGACGATGACCATGTCTTCCATGCGCATGTTGGACTCTCCAATCGGCTGCCGTGCCGGTTACCCGGCGATTGTATGCCATTCGCCGCCTAAATCATAGCCGGGTGCAATCGCCGGGACGATTTGGCTGGAAAAGCCGTTGCGCCTGCGTAAAGCCTCCGCGCATATTGCCGCCAAACGGAGAGGAAGCACAGCATGAGCGAAGAACCCCACCTGCTGACCGAGGTTGTCGAGAACATCCTGATCGCCACGTTCAACCGCCCCGAGAAACTCAACGCGATGAGCTTCGAGATGGTCGATCTGATCGAGCAGGCGGTGCACCGCTTCCGCGACACGCCGGAACTGCGTGTCTTGTTGCTCAAGTCAAAGGGCCGCTATTTCTCCGCCGGTGCGGACCTCAAGCAGGGCGATGCCGAGGGCCGGCCGCAACCGACCATGGCCTCGGAAGTGCGCGAATTGCACCGCCGGCTGCCGATGCGCCGGGTGTGGGACGAGATGGAGGGGATCGAGAAGCCTGTCGTCGTCGCCCACCACGCGCGCTGCGTTGGCGGCAGTCTGGAAATGTCGCTGTCATGCGATTTCCGCCTCGCCGCGGCCAGCGCCAGCTACGCCTTTCCCGAAGCCAAGTTCGGCGTGCTTCCCGCCACCAATGGCGTGAGCCGGCTGGTGCGCATCATAGGACCGCATTGGGCGCGCTACATGATCATGGCGAACATCCCGCTAGAATCGCAGGAAGCGCTCAACGCGGGACTGGTCCACAAGGTGTTCCCGGACGAGACCTTCGAGGACGATGTCATGACCTTCTGCCGCCACCTCGCCAAGCAGGACGCCGAACTGGTCGGCGCGGCCAAGGTTGCGATCGAGCTGGCGAAGGACCTGGGGGCGCACCAGGCGGCTTCGGTCGAACGGCTGGTCAACAGCTCGATCATGACCACCCAGCACTACCGCGACCTGACCAAGGCGCACATCGCCAATATCGGCAAGGGCAAGGGATACTGACCATGGCTGCCAGCGAAGACGGGCAGGACACCTCGAAGTTCCGCATCTTCCGCGCCAAGGACGCGCCCGGGCTGATGGAAGCGGGGTGCATGGCGGTGCAGCCGTTCACCCCAGTCCAGCGCGCGGGCATGGATAAAGCGCGCGAAGCCGGTTACCTCGAGGGCGACCAGATCAAGGTGCTGACCCAGCTGCCCGGCTTCGGCCTGACGCATGTCTGGTTCAAGGAAGGCTATGCCCTGCCCCTGCACAGCCACAATGCCGACTGCATGTACTACGTGATCGCCGGTTCGCTCCGCCTCGGCACCGAGGAGTTGGGGCCGCGCGACAGCTTTTTCGTGCCGAGCGACGTGCCCTACACCTACAAAGTCGGCCCGGGCGGGGTCGAGCTGCTGGAGATCCGCCACGACACCAAATTCGATTTCGTCAACCACGCCCACGGCGAGGCCTGGTGGAACCGCGCCGCCGAACAGACCGCCGCGCATCGCGAGGCGTGGAAAACCGCGACTCCCCCCAAACTGAACACTTGAAAGACCGCGCCATGGCCGAAGACCTGATCCGTTACGAAAGCCCGTCCGAAGGCGTTGCCCGCGTGGTCATGACCCGGGCCGAAAAGCACAATTCGCTCAATCCCGAGCTGATTTTCGCGATCGACCAGGCCTTCGATAGGGCGCTGGCGGACGATGCGGTCAAAGTCGTCATCCTCGCCGCCGACGGACGGAACTTCTCCGCCGGGCACGACATTGCCGATACCGTCGAGCAATATCAGGAGAAAATGCAGTCCGCCTCACCCCGCAAATCCGGGTGGAGCGGGTTTCAGGAACCCGGCGCGCACGGCTGGTATGCATCCGAGAAGGAAGGCTACCTCGAAAGCGCCCGCCGCATCCGCAACTTCTCGAAGCCGACGATCTGCGCGGTGCAGGGCAAATGCATCGCCGGTGCGCTGATCTACGCCTGGGTCTGCGACATCATCATCGCCGCCAGGACCGCCCAGTTCTCCGACCCGGTGGTCGATTTCGGCGTCTCGGGGGTCGAATGGCTCGCCCATCCGTGGGAGCTGGGGCCGCGCAAGGCCAAGGAGTTCCTGTTCACCGCCAACAGCTGGAGCGCCGAGGAAGCCTGGCGGCTCGGCATGGTCAACCACGTCGTCGAACCCGACGCGCTCGAGGCCTTCACTCTCGACATGGCCAAGACCATCGCCCGCAAACCCGCCTTCGCGCTCAAGCTCGCCAAGGAAGCGGTCAACAAGACCATGGACATCCAGGGCCAGCAGAACGCGATCGACCAGGCATTCTCGCTGCACCATCTGTGCCACCAGCAGAACTTCCGGCTGTTCGGCTATGGCATGGACACCTCGAACCTGCCGGCCATGGCCAGCGCGCCGAAGAAGGCCGACTAGGCATCCATAAACTGGAACAAACCCCGGTCGATCACCAGCCGCTCGCCGTTGGCCCAGGTCTGGAACTGCGCGCCGCCCTCGGTCAGCCAGATCGCCGTATCGAGCCGGTCGCCCGGGAAAACGGGCTGCGAAAAACGCCCTCCATCCCCCGAACCGCGCCACATCGCCATCGCACAGCCCCTTGAGCAGCGCGCGGCAGGCGAAGCCGTAGGTCCCTAGCCCGAAGAAGATCGGCTTCTCGAAGCCGTCGGCCCTGGCACGCGCCCGGATCGGTGCCATGCGGGATTGCGATCGCCGTTGAGCCTGAAAATCAGCGCCTGATTGATCGGTACCACCAGCGGCACGAGCTTGTCCGGTTCGCGCTCGGGCTTGGTCCACGGCAGTTCATCCGCCGGCGCGCGCGGCCCGCCGAAACCGCCCTGGCCGCGGATGTACATGCCCGAACGCAGCGAACCTAGCGGCTCGCCAGTATCGGCCATGCACCACCTTGGTCTCGGCGACGGCCGTCGCGCCCTTGACCTTGTCATAGACCCCCGTGACGGTGAGGGTCAGTTCGGCGGTGCCGCTTGCTGGGATCGGGCGATGCAAGCGTGAAGGCCTGCTCGCCATGCACCAGGCCTTCGGGATAACCCCAGTCGATCCCGTTCCACTCGCGCGCCTTGAAGCCGAGCCGCTTGATCCAGTCGCCGCCGGGATACATCTGCGTGAGAAAGCTGGGGATCACCTGCTGCTCGATCCCTTCGGTGTTCTCGGTGGTGAACTGCAGCTCGTCGTAGGGATCCTCGCACCCCGCGCCGACGCCGACCGCGTAGAGCAGCGCCCGGTCGGAATCCCAGCTGTATTTGCCGTGCAGCAGTTCCTTGCCCACGATATGATCGAATTGCGGCATCGTCTTTCGCCCGTTCGCTTCCAAAGCTCTATTATGCCGGTGCCAGCACCGGCGCCGCGGGCTGCGCGGATGTCACCGAAGCCATGGTACCGCCAGCATCACCAAAACCGCAAGCGCCGCGAAAATCAGGAAGATCAGATCATAATTTCCGGTCTGGTCGAAAGTCCAGGCCGAACAGCGGCGGCACGGTCATCAGCACGGCCAGCAGCGCCAGGTTCATCAGCCCCAAGGCCTTGCCCACTACATTCCACCCCGAAAATGCGCGGCACCAGGAAGCTTTGCATCGGCACCACATATCCGCCGAACATGCCGACCAGCGCCGACTCCCGCGGCAATGGTGCCATAGCCCGACTTCGGCCCGGGTCAGCGACGATCATCCCGCAGGCGCAGCCGCTCAGAATGATGAGCAGCAGCACTTTCGCGGATAAGCGATCGGCGAGGCGGCGAAAATCAGCCTTGGCGACAAAGCCCGCCGGCGCCAAGATCGAGATCAGATCCGGCCGCGGTCGGATGCCTGGATGCCATAGTCATGCGCAAGCGGCGCAAGATTGGTGACCATGCCTTTCATCGCCGAAGTGACGAGTCGCGACCAGCGCGGCGACATCCAGAACGAGGGATCGGTGACAATTTGTCAGCGCCGAGATCTGCACTGGCGTCGTCCCGGAGGTCGCGGCCGCCGCTTCCGGGCGGATCTTGCGAGCGCCATCGGGGTTGAGGCCCTTGTCGGCGGGATGATTGACGATCAGCAAAGCCGCCGGAATCGTCAGAACAGCCAGGAGCGGCCAGCACGCGCAGTGCCTCGCGCCATGCCCAGGTATCGAGCAAGGCCTGGATCAGCGGTGCAAAGGCGGCCGTACCCGCCGATACCCCGGCGATGGCGAAGCCGATGGCGCGCCCGCGCTGCGCGACGAACCAGCGCGACATCAGCACCGAAATGCCATCATGCCCATCAGCACATTGGCGGGGGCAATCAACAAGGCAAAGATCGCCAGCACTGCGTTGAACGAAGGCGCAAAGGACAGCGCCAGATATCCGGCGACCATGAATCCGGCGCCCGCGAGGACGATCTTGCGCAAAGATACCCTGTCCATCAGGCTGCCCAGCACCGGCGAAATCAGCCCCGAGACCAGCGACATGACCGTCATCGCCAGCATCAGCACGAAACGGGAAGGCCCGAATTCGGCGGCCAGGGGCACGGCGACGTGCTATAGGACGAGCCGATCATCGACATGCAGCCGAGCAGGACAAAGCCAGCCGCGACCTGCCGCCAGCCTGCCGCGAAATTGCCGGTCATCCGCTTTTCCTCTCCCGCTATGTCGTTATTTCGTGCCGCCGGTTATTGCCTTATCCGCGCGGATTGGAAACAGTTGTTTGCACACCGGCAGAGGAAGGAACCGCCAGATGCAATTCGCCATGCATGCCACCAAACTCGTCGTCCGCGATGTCGCGGCGGCGGAGCGGTTCTACTCCGCGCTGGGGCTGAAGCTGGTCGCCCGCAACACCGGCGGCGAAGGCGACGTCCACCAGGAACAGTCTGGCTTTCGAACACCGGCGACATGAGCAGCCACGTACTCATCCTCACCCGGTTTGTCGAACTGCCCGAAGCGCCGCAAACAATCTATCCCGGCGAGATCTGGCTGTGCTTCCAGGTTCCGGATGTCGAAGAGAGCATCGCCGCGGTCGAGGCCAACGGCGGCTCCTGCCGCCGGCCTGGCGAGAACCGGCCCGAGCATGCGGTCCGCGCGGCGGTGGTCTGCGACATGGAGGGGCACATGATCGAACTTGTCGGGCCGATGAAAGGCGTAGCAATTGGAGCCTACCTCAACAACACCGGCAGCCCCGAAGGCCCCTGCTGCTCCAGCCCGCCGGTCATGAACGGCGCCTCGGCATCCGGATCGAGCCGCAGCTTGGGGAAAGCGTCGAGCAGCGCGTTGATCCCGGTCTCGATCTCCACCCTGGCAACGTTCATCCCGAGGCAGCGGTGGGTGCCAAGCCCGAACGCCATGTTGGTGAGCTTGGGGCGGTGCAAGTCGAACGCGTCGGCGTTGTCCCAGCGCGCCGGATCGCGGTTGGCCGGGCCGAGGCACAGTTCGAGCACCGAGCCTTCCGGGATGTCGTGCCCGTAAAACTGTGTGTCCTTCATCGTCATGCGGTAGAAATAGGGCGCGGTGGGATTCCAGCGCAGGCCTTCCTCGACCGCATCGGGCAGCAGCGAGCGATCCGCCTTCACTTCCTCGAACTGGTCGAGATGGGTGAGCAGCGCCAGCAGGGTGATGCCCATCTGCCGCCAGCTCGTCCCCCCGCCCGCGACCATCACCAGCTTGACGTGGGCCATGATCTCGCGGTCGCTGAGCGGGCGCGGTTCGCCGCCCGGCGCCATCAGCTTGGTCTTGAGCAGGAAAGAGACGAGATCGTCCTGCGGCTCGGCGCGGCGGGCATTGATCAGGCCGAGCAGGGTTTCCTCGACAATCCGCCCGTTTTTGATCCGGTCTTCCATCGTCGTGTTGCGGCTCTGGCTGGTCGAATGGAGATAGGCGTGGCGGAAGCGCAGCGCCTCGTCGCCGTCGAGCCCGATCGCGGTGGTGATGGTGTAGACCGGGATGCGCGCGCAGAAATCGAGATTGAGGTCCGCCCGGTCGCCAAGCGCCATGCGGGCGATCAGCCGCTGGACGATGCCGTCAATGGTGCGTTGGCGCCACCAGCCCATCGCTTCCGGCATGAGGAACTTGGGCTGGATGGTGCGGCGATAGGCGCGGTGTTCAGGCGGGTCCATCTCGAGGATGCCCATGGTCTTCTCGCCCGCCGGGTTGTCATAGCCCTGGACAGAGTTCGAGAAGGTTTGCGGATCACGGAAGCCCGCCTCGCAGGCATCGTAGCTGAGCGCGGTGATAATGCTGCCGGCCGATGGCGCGGGCATGCCGGTCGTGGAGCGGCAGGCCGAGCAACTCGCGCACCCGGCCCTTGTGCACCGGCGCCTCGGCGCGGAATTCATGCAGGCGCGGCATGATCGCATTGACATCGACCCAATTGCCGATCGACTTGGCTTCGTTGGTGACGTCGTAAAGCTCGGTGTAGAGCGGGTCGTCGGTCGTCAGGACATCGTCTGCCATCGTTTCCATATCTTGCTCCACTATTCAGTCCGGCTCGCCCGCCGCGCTGGCCAACGCGAGGCGGGCTTCGTATGTCTCACCCGGCAGGCGGCGCGCGGTGAGCCAGATCAATACATAGGCCGGAATCGCCAGCAGAAGGATCGACAGCAGCCCGGCGTTGAGCGAACCGGTCAGCACCGAAACCTTACCCGCCCAGTACGGCCCAATGCCCGAGGCAACGACAATCGCCACCAGCGAATAGGCCGCGGAGGCCGCGCCACGCATGCGTGGCAGCACCAGATCCTGCATCAGCGCGGCCGTCGCCCCGCCCCACATGCCCCCGAACACACCAATGACGAATTTCGCCGCAAGAAACACAGTGAAGTCTTCCGCCGCCAGCAGCACGACGATGCCGGGGACGATCCCGGTCAGCGCCACGGTCAGCATGCCCATCGGCGCGCGCAAATCGCGGGCGCGCCAGCGGTCGGTCATCCAGCCGCCGAGCAAGACGCCGACAAATCCACCCGCTGCGGCGATCAGGCCAAGCGACAGGCCGATCTCGGTCGGTGTCTTGTCGAAGGTGCGCATGGCATAAGGCGCCGACCAGACACCGATGGCGCCGCCAATGCAGGCGATCAACGCAGTCGCGCCCGCGGCCATGACAAAGGTTCTGTCACCATAGGTCAGCCGGAACAGCGGCCGGTCGCGCAAGGATTGTACCTGACCCCAGGTAACCACGGCATAGGCGCCAAACGCGAATGCCGCCCATTGCGCCTTGTCGCCGGTAACGAGATAGAGCAGCAGCGCGGCGGCGAGGAGCGCCGCGGTCAACATGAGGTTCCGCACAAGCGCCGCCGAACCACCCAGACGGTGAACCGCGATGAAAGTGAATGGGGGAAGCGCCGCGCCGACTTCGCGCGAGACCACTCGCGACACGGTCTGATCTTCGGGCTGCGGGCGGGCCGGTTCGCGAATCAGCAGGATCAATAGAGCAAGCGGCAAGCCCGTCAGGCCGACGGCAAACAGAGCAGCCTGCCAGCCCCTGATTTCGCATGCACCGATCCAGGGGAGCGCCGTGCACATGCTGCTCCAGTACTGGATAAAAATCCCGCCAAGCACCATGGCGGTGGCTCCGCCGAGGAACGTGCCCGAAAGGTTCGCCCCCAGCACAGCGGCGCGGTTCTTTTTGGGAAACATGTCGGCAAGCAGCGAGTTCGAGCAGGGATTGGCGACCGCTTCGCCCACACCAACGCCGATGCGGGCAATGGCCAGCGTGGCAAAGCTGCTCGCCGCCCCGCCCAGCGCCGTCATCACCGACCATAGCGCGACACCGAAAGCCATCAGCTTCCTGCGCGGAATGAAGTCCGAAATCCGCCCCATGGCAATGCCGACCACCGAATAGAACACCGCGAACGCAGTCCCCAGGATGAAGCCGAGATCGGCGTCATCCAGCTTCAGGTCGGCCTTGATCGACTGGGCGAGGATCGAAACGATCTGCCGGTCGAGGTAGTTGAACAGGTTCGCCGTCGCCATCAGCACGAGCGCGAACCAGGCGGCGGCCGGAATGCGCTGGCGCAATACAGTGTCAGCCGCCAGCGTCGCCACGGCAATCCTCTCCGATTGTTAGTGTGACAGCGCTAGCGGCCGGATTCCGGTTAGCTGATCCGCAGCAACCGCTTTGCATTGTTGCAGATGATGTCCCTGATGTCCGCATCGGGCACCCCAGCGAAATCACGGCGGATGATGTCGTGCGACTTCGGGAACGTGGTTTCCGAATGCGGATAGTCCGACGACCACATGATGTTCCTGCCGCCCGGCAGATCGCGCTGAATGATGCCGGCGCGGTCCTGGATGAACGAGCCCCAGATGTTCTGATCCATGTAGTAGCTCGGCGTGTGCTTGATCGGACTCTCGGTCCAGAAGCGTTGCTTTTCCCAGACGCGATCGTTGTATTCGGCGAACCAGGCGAACCAGCCCACTCCCGAATTCCATCGAGCCGATGCGCAGATCGGGGAAGCGGTCGAAAATGCCGTTGTGGATGAAGATGCCGATCGGCTCGGCCATGGCCAGCTTGCTCATCGGCATGTCGGGCAGGAAATACTGCTTCTCGCCGAAGCGCGGCACGCGGCCGCCGAGGTGGAACGTGATGACCATGCCGTAGTCGCACAGCACTTTCCACAGCCGGTCGAATTCGGGCTGCCAATATTGCTTCGCGCCCTGGGGATCGCCGGTCTGTGCCGAGACTTGTCCGTCCTTCAGGTTCTTGATGCCGGAAGAGGTCTTCCAGGCATCCGGGTTCTGCGGGAAAGCCGGCAGCTGGAGCATCTTGAAGCCCAACTTGGCGAGGCGGTGCACATGTTCGATGGTCTCGTCGATATCGCGCATCGGCGCGTGGCCGACCGGGAACAGCCGGTGCGGCGCGTTCGACGCCCAGTCCATCACCCAGCGGCTATAGGCTTCGAAGCTGGCGATATAGAGATCGTTGTCGAACGAGCCCAGCGGCCCGCCGCCGAAGCAGATCGCATGATCGATGCCGTCGAGATCCATGTCGGCGAGGCGCTTGACCGGATCGTAGGTGTTGCGCTGATCGGACAGGCGGCCGACCATCTTGAAGTTCTTGCCCTCGCGGCCGGCCTGGTTGTTGATCATCATCACCGGGCGGCGATTGCCTTCGAAGCAGATGTAGTCGCAGTCGTCGCCGTGTTCGATGACGGGCGCCTTGGCTTTCTGCGATTCGGGCAGGTAATCCTTCCACATGTCATGCGGCGGATCGATGTGGACATCGGCATCGAAAATCGGGCCGTAGGCCCAGTCTTCCTTGAGGGCACTGCCAAACAGGGGATCGGCTTCGCTCATCTTGGTTCTCCCATTTCACAAATTCGAAATAGTGAATTTAATATCGCGATATAGAATACGTTCAATTCCGCGAGCGGTCAATCCCGAACCCTGGAATCGTTACCTTGCCTATAGAGCAGTTCGCCCGCGCCGTAACCCGCCAATTCGCTCGAACCGCCATGTCCGCGACCGTTCTGTCCGGCATTAACCCAATCCTAGGCGGCAAGCCTCACTCTGTGCGGGTCCATTCCGCAAGGATGCAGTCATGCGCCTAAATCACGATTCCGAATTCCGGCGGGCAGGCCTGGAGCAAGGCATGTCCCAGGCGGAGGTGCTGGGCGCATTGACCTATGCGCTCGATCTGACCGAGGGGCAGCCCGCCGGGCACAGTATCCGCGCCTGCTGGATCGCGATGCAGCTTGGCCGCGCCATCGGCCTGGGCCAGAACGCATTGCGCGAACTCTATTATGCGGTGCTGCTCAAGGATCTGGGTTGCAGCGCCAACGCCGCGCGGGTTTCCCAGCTGTTCGCCGGCAACGACCGCATACTCAAGCACGACTTCAAGCTGATCGGCCCCGCACCCGAGGATTTTGGCGCATTCATCGTCGCGGAGGCCGGGGCGCAGGCGACCGAGCGCGAAGGCGGGCGTGCCGCCATCGTCGAGAACCTGCTGGCCAATGCCGGCCCGATCATGACCGGTCTGATCGACACGCGCTGCACCCGCGGCGCGGACATCGCGCGCCGCTTGCGATTTTCCGAAGGCGTTGCCGAGGCCATCGCCGCGCTCGACGAACATTGGGACGGTTCCGGCCTGCCGCTCGGCATCGCCGGCGAGGCGATCCCGCTGGGCGCACGCATCGCGCTGCTGGCGCAAGTGGCGGATGTGTTCTTCATGGCGCTGGGCAGCAAGGCCGCGCGCGAGGAGATCGCGCGGCGCAGCGGCGGCTGGATCGATCCCGCGCTTGCCAGCGCCTTCCATACCCTGACCGCTAACCCCGATTTCTGGACCGCGCTAGGGTCGCCCGATATCGAAGGCAAGCTCGCTGTCCTGGAACCACAACACCAGAAGGTTGCGATCGATGACGGCTATCTCGACGACGTCGCCATCGCCTTTGGTCAGGTGATCGACGCCAAGAGTCCCTATACCGGCGGGCACAGCGAACGTGTCGGCCTGTTCGCCGACGCCGTCGCCGCGCAGCTCGGCTTCGACGAGCCTGCGCGCCGCGCGCTCGGCCGCGCCGCCATGCTCCACGATGTCGGCAAACTCGGCGTCAGCAGCCGCATTCTCGAAAAGCCCGGCGCGCTCGACGATGCGGAATGGGTAGAAATGCGCCAGCACGCCGCCTTGTCCACCGCCATCCTTGGCCGGGCCGGCGCGTTCAACGCGATGGCCATGATCGCCGGCTCGCATCACGAACGGCTCGACGGCAAGGGCTATCCCCTGCAACTCGACGCCAGCATGATTGCGCTGGAGACGCGGATCATCACCGTTGCCGATTTCTTCGATGCCCTGACCGCCGACCGGCCTTACCGCTCCGCCATGAGCATCGGCAAGGCGCTCGATATCATGGCAGGCGAAGTCGGCCCCGCGCTCGACCAGCGCTGTTTCGCGGCCCTGAAGGCAGTTGTCGCCAACGGCATTCCGCAAAAGCCGCTGATCAGGATCGGTAACCAGCCGATCTAGCGCGGCGTTAATCCACCCTCATCAGCATCGCCCCGTAGCCATAGCCGCCATTGACCGCCATCGCGGTCTTGACGTCCTTGACCTGCCGCCCGCCGCCCCTGCCCCAAAGCTGGGCGCAGGCCTCGTGGGTGTGGCCGTAGCCGTGGAAGCGCCCGGCGGACAATTGCCCGCCGCTGGTGTTGAGCGGCAGCACGCCGTCAACCGCGGTGCGTTCACCCCCGGCGATGAAGCCCGCCGCCTCGCCCCGGCCACAAAGGCTCATCGCTTCCAGCCACAGCCAGACGTGGATCGAGAAACCGTCGTAGATCTGGGCGCACTGGACGTCCTTGGGGGTCATCTCGGTACGGTTCCACAGCATGGTGCCGCAGTGTTCGGCCGGCGTCATGGTGAAATCGCCGGTGTGCAGGCCTTCCCCGAAGGCGCCCATCGACATGCCCATCGCCTCGATATTGATCGGCGGGTTGCGCAAATCCTTTGCCGCATCCTTCGCCGAGATCAGGATCGCGGTGGAACCGTCGATGTGGCTGTCGCAATCGTAGAGCCGCAGCGGCGAGGAGATCGTCCGCGCGTTCATGTAATCGTCGATGGAGAGTTCCTTGCCCCGGTATATCGCATTGGGATTGTGCTGAGCGTGCCGCCGCCCGTTGACCGAAACCCAGCCCAGCTGCTCCTCGGTTGCGCCGTACTTGTCCATGTAGGCGCGGGCGTAAAGCGCCCAGAGATTGACTGGCGAATAGGCGTGATAGGGCACGGCATAGGCATTGTTGCCGGGATCGATCCGCTCGCGGTTGCCGGTAAGCAAGGTCGAGCCGCGGTCGCGCAGCCGCGACTGGGCCTGCGCCACCGAGCGGAAGCAAATCACGTGCCGGCACAGACCCGTTGCGATCGCCATAATCCCCATGAAGATCGCCGCCATATGCCCCGGTCCCTCGTGGCTGGAGGGATTGGTCCAGACCGGGCGGATGCCGAGCGCCATCATCGTCTCGACCGTGCCGACCGGCGAAATCCCGCCGCCCTCGGGGGTCTTGCCGGGGTGACATATGATGCCGTCCACATCGTCGACCGAGATTCCGGCGTCGTTAATCGCCTCAAGGCAGGCGTCGAGCGTCAGCTGCAGCGGCGAGCGGTTCGAGGGGCGGCCAGCCGGAGTCTGGCCGATGCCGGTGATGCAGACCTTGTGCTCGGGCAGATCAGCCATGCGCCTTCTCCCCGGCAGATTCGAACATCGGCAGCCAGACGTCCTCGCGGTGTTCGAAACAGACCTTGACCGGCATGCCGCTCCGCACGCTGCCGATCGGGGCAAGGATGTTGCTGAACACATAGAGCTCCGGCTGTTCCTCCAGCTCCACCACCGCGTAGTAGAATGGCTCGTCGAGACCCGGCACCCACTGCTGATGATTGACCGTCCAGCTCTTGACCTTGCCCCGGCCCGATACCGCCGCAGGCAGCACCGTTTCCGTCCGGCAGGCCGAGCACAGCGGCAGCGGCGGGTGCTGATAGAGCCCGCAATGGGTACAGCGCTGGATCATCAGGCAATTGTCCTTGCCACCGGTCCAGAAAGCCTCGGTGTCAGGAGTCAACAGCGGCAATTTGCGTTCGGGCATCCCCATCAGAATACCACTCCCTGCACCTTGAGATCGATGATCGCGTCTTCGTCGTAGCCTAGGCTCGCGAGGATCGAATCGCTGTCGGCGCCGAGATCGGGCGCGCGGCGGGCGGGCAATGGCTTGCCATCGTAGACCATCGGCAGGCCTATCATCGGGATGGTGGTGCCGTCGCCGTAATCGGCATGCTGGAGATAGGAATTCGCCTGGACCTGCGGATCGGCGTGAATCTCGCCGACTTCCTGGACGACTTCCCACTGGCCGTCCTGCCGCAGCAGAATCTCGCGCCATTCGGCGAGCGTTCGCGATTCGAACAGCGCTTTCACGTCCGCATAGCAGGCATCGATGTTCGCCTGCCGCGCCTTGGCGTTGGTATAGCGCGGATCGTCGATCCACTCCGGCTTGCCGGCAACCTCGCAGAACGGCTTCCAGTACTTGTCCGCCTGCAGCATGCACAGCGCCAGGAAACGGTTGTCGCTGGTTCGGTAGTTGCCGACCAGCACGTTGAACGGGATCTGGTTCGCAGGGCGCGGGAAGCGCAGCAGGCCGTCGGCGGTCGACTGGCAAATGAGCCGTTGCATCGACCACATCGCGGTGCCGAGCAGCGAGACGTCGACCGTGCTGCCCTCGCCGGTGCGCAGCCGCTTGACCAGCGCCGCCGAGATCGCGCCCGACAGCATCGCCCCCGATGCGGTATCGCCGAACGCCGGCCCCGGCGGGCCGACCGGGCGGGTGGCGCCGTCCTCGGTCATCGTCGCCGAGATCGAACCGCGCGCCCAATAGGATATCGCGTCGTAGCCGCCCTTGTCCTTTTCCGGGCCGTTGGGACCCGAACCGCTGCCGCTGGCATAGACGATGCCGGGAAAGCGCGCGCGGATGCTGTCCGCATCGATCCCCATCGAGCGCCGCGCCGGCGGCAGCAGGTTGGTGAGGAAGACATCGGCGTCGGCGCACAGCTTCATCAACACCTCGCGCCCGGCCTCGGTCTTGAGGTCTAGCGTGATCGAGCGCTTGCCGCGGTTGTAGTTCTCCCACGAGTAATCGATCTTGCGGGTGGCGGTATCGCCGAACGTGCCGGTTTGTAACCCGCGCAACGGATCGCCGCTGGGCGGCTCGACCTTGATCACATCGGCGCCGAGATCGGACAGCATGCCGCCGCAGGCCGGCACGAAGGCCCACATCGCCACTTCGACAACCTTGATGCCTTCAAGCGGTTTGCTCATGACTCTCCCCAATGACTTTTCGAACGCATTCTCTATTGTGACGCCAGAAACGAAATCGCAAATCGCGTCAAGCGCGTGACTCGCCGAACGGACGGGAGAGTACCGATGGCGGAGCTTCTGGCAAACAGAACGGCGAAGGAACGCAGCGGCGAAGTGCCGGAGACGCTGGAACGCGCGCTCGATCCCGAATGGCTGAGCTTCGCGCTGGGGCATGAGGTGACGTCGGTCGAAACGGTCGAAGTGCTGCGGACCGTCGCCACCAAAGTCCGCTTCACCGCCGAGTTCGCAGAAGGCGGCAGCGGCGCCTTCTGCCTCAAGGGCCTGCTCGATACCGACGAGATGTCCCGCATGGGCGGCTCGACTTGCGTGCTTGAGGGCGATTTCTACGTCAAGATCGCGCCGCAAGTGAACGTTCAGGTGCCCGAAGCCCTCGTCGCCGTCACCGACCGCGAGAGCCAGCAAAGCGTGCTGATCATGCGCGACCTGATCGCGGCGGGCGGCAAGTTCTGCTCGGCGCTCGATCCCTTCAGTGCCGATCAGGCCGCCCAAAGCCTCAACGAGATCGCCCAGCTCCACGCTGGCAGCCACTTGCTCTCCGGGCTTGACTGGATCCGCCCGCGCGCCGCCGAACTGGCGCGCATGCAGCACATGACCCCCGAAGTGCTCCAGGGCCTGCTCGACGATCCCCGTGGCGTAAACCTGTCACCCGAAGTGCGCAGCGGCGCGCGGCTGATCGAGGGGATGAAGGCCCTGGCCGACGTCAGCGAAAGCCGCCCGCAGTTCCTGGTCCACGGCGATGCCCACGCCGGCAACATCTTCCGCACGGAACGGGGCGCGGGCCTGATCGATTGGCAGGTGCTGCAGCGCGGCACATGGTCGATCGATGTCGCCTATCACCTGTGCTCGGTGTTGCCGGTGGAACTGGCGGAAGTCGAGGAACGCCGCCTGCTGAACCACTACCTCGGCCTTGCCCGCGGCCTCGGCCTGTCGCTGCCGGACGACGAGCTTGCCTGGCGGCAATACCGCGAGGCGGTGATGTACGGCTATTACATGTGGGGCATCACCCGCCGCGTCGATCCACCGATCCGCGAAATGTTCACCGACCGCCTGGGCCGCGCGGTGATGCGGCACGGCAGTTTCGAATTGCTGGGCGTGGCCTGACCGCCGGAAAGTCTGCCGGCTCGCGCGGGGAGGAAGTCTGCGCGAGCCGGCAATTCGGCTCCAACCGTCTAGCGGTCAGTCGCCGAAGCGGTATTTCAGGCGGAAGCCCCACATCCGGGGCACGTTGGTGACGACGGCCTCGAAGCCGTTGCTGGCCCAGTTGTTCGCCACGTTGACCGGGAATTGCGCCTTGGTGACATTGGTCACGAAAGCGGCGAGGTCGATCGGCGCGCCGCCGACGTTGTTCCAATTGACGTTGAGGTTGAGCAGGTTCGAAGCCGGCATCAGGCCGAACGGACTCTGAAAGTCGGCGATTTGGGTCGAGGTGTGCACGAAAGTGCCGCCGAGTGAAATCTCGCCGATGCTCTTGTCCAGCGGCAGCGTGTAAGTGAGCGTTGCGGTGAGGCGATGCTTGGGGCTGAACGGCAGATCGACGCCCGTGGCGATCGGCGGCGGCGGCAGGAACGGGCTGTCGGCCGGCAATTCGCGCGGCACGAATTCCTTCAGCACCGTATCGAGATAGGCGTAGCCCATGTCCAGCTTGAGGCTGTCCCAGGCGGTTACCGATGCATCGACCTCGATGCCCGCGACGCGCGAGGCGCCCGCATTGACGATCACCCGCGCGCCGGGGATGCCGCTGCCGGGCTTGCCGATCACCGTCACCGAGAGCTGCTGGTCCTTGAGCTCGTTCCAGAACCCGGCCACGTTGAAAAAGCCGCGCAGCGACCCGCTGTTGAAGCTGGCCTTGGCGCCCAGTTCGTAATTGTCGATCTTTTCGGGATCCCAGGTTTCGAGCCCGATGTTGCTGGCGTTGACCGCGCCCTGACGATAGCCGCGGGCATATTTCACATAGAGCAGGATATCCGGGATTGGCTTGTATTCCAGATCGATAAGCCAGGTGGGCTTGCTCGATTTCGAGACAAACCCCTTAGTGACGCAGCTGTCGAAATCCATATGGATTTGGCCCGGCCGGATCCTGGGATTGGCGCAGGAGCCGGACGGATTGTTCGGTGTCGGGAAAGTTATCGTCAGACGCCCGCCTTGGCCTTCGGTGCGGTCCATCGTGTAGCGAATGCCGCCGGTAATGGCGAACTGTTCGGTGAAGTTGTAGGTCGCCTGGCTGTAGATGCCGATATTGCGAAACTTCGCGCTGTTCTTGACCAGACCCAGCGCCGCGCCGCCAACCAGGGCTTCGCACTGGAATTTCTGAGAATCGATGCAGGCGAGGCCGCCTTCCGAAAGCGTCGTGTTGCCGTTGCCGATCGGATTGCTGAGCTCAAGATAGCCGCCCGCCTGCCAGATCAGCTTGTTATCGGCGCTGTTGCCTTGGAACTGCAGTTCCTCGGTGAAAGTCTTTTGCGCCGCGCCATACTCGCCGGGCGCATTGCGGATGATCGTCGCGGGGAATGATTTGCCGGCGTTCGGTCCGGAGGAAAGAATCAGCCGTTCGCCACCGATGCTCAGCCAAAACCGTTCGCGAAAATCGCCGTAGCTGACGATGTTCTTGACCGTGAGGGTGTCGCTCGCCTTCCACGTCGTGGTGTTGATGACTTGCCACTCTTCGAGTGTATTGAACGGGTTGGGCACGTCGTTCTCGATGTCGTAGAACCCGTCCCCCCGGGCCCTCTGGCGCGCAATCTGATCGCAGGCCGGCTGAGCATACTGCAACGCGCGTCCCGCCCGGGCAGTCTGCAAAGTACCGTTCGGCAAAACTCTGGCGCCCGCGGTCGGAAAGTCGTTGCAATCGACCAGCTTCATTTTCATGCCGTGGGTGTTGGACCGGCTGTAACGCCCTACCAGATAGTTCTCGAGGTCGGGCGTGAGATCCGCGACCAGACTGGCGCGCAGCGCGAAATAGTTCGAAATCGGCGAAATCCTTGGGCCCCACTGGCGACTGGTTGCGCATGTAGCCTTCGCGCTTCTGCCGGTCGATGCCGATGCGGGCGCGCACCGTGTCGGACAGGGGCGCGTTGATCACTGCCTGGACGCGCCACAGGTCGTAGTTACCGACCGATCCCTCGACATAGCCTTCGAACTTGTCCTTGGGCTTCTGCGGCACCAGCAGGATCGCGCCGCCCGTGGTGTTGCGACCGAACAGCGTGCCTTGCGGCCCCTTGAGCACCTGCACGTTCTGCAGGTCGAAGAACTGGCCCGGGCCCGCGCCGTTGCCGCTGGTTGTGCCGGCATTGGCGCGCAGCGCCACCACGTCGGCGAAATAGACGCCGACCGTCGGCGAGGTCGTGTCGATCTGGCTGAAGCCGCGGATCGCGAACGACGCCTTGTCGGGACCGAACCGCTGATTGGTCGAGAGCGACGGCGTGTAAGTCGCCAGTTCGGTCGCGGTGGTGATGTTGCGATTGGCGATCTCGGTCTGGTTCAGCACCGTGATCGAGATCGGCACGTCCTGCAGACGTTCCTCGACTCGGCGGGCGGTGACGATGATGTCGCCCGCACCTGACGCCTCGTCCGCGGCTTCGTCCTGCGCGAAAGCGGGCGCGGCGAATGCCGCGCCGGCCAGGGCGGCGCCCAGCATCAGATTCGAACGGATGGTGCGATGTGTCATGGCTCTCTCCCCTGGCAATCCTCGCGGCTCTGAAGCGCCCGATTTGGTCGCGATGCTACCGAAGAGCCCGCCTTGGCGCAAGCGCATGCGCATTTCCGTAAGTCCTGGCCACTTTGCCGATGCTCCAGCAGGCATGGCGCCCAAAGCAAGAGCGGCGGAGCAGTTTCCTGCCCCGCCGCCCTGTTCAGCGTCGAAAGTGCGAAGCGATCACCTCCCGATATTGTACCGTACACGGAAGCCGAAGAAACGCGGCTGGTTAAGCAGGATTTCGGCAACTCCGGCCGATGGCCAGGCGCCAGTGCTGGCGACGTTGTAGGCTTCCTTCGTCAAGTTGGTGACGAAGAAGGAAAGGTCGATCGGCGAACCGCCAACTTCCTTCCAGTCGACGTTGAGGTTCAGGAGGTCGGTGGACGGCGATACGCCCAGCCCGACGCCGTTCACTGTCGCCGGCACTGCCCCATCGTTGATGTAGCTCGCGGTCTTCACGAAAGTGCCGCCGATCCGGAGGTCGCCCAGGCTTTCGGCAAGCGGCACCTTATAGGAGGCTGTGATCGACAATTTGTGCTTGGGTGTATCGTTGAACGGCGAACCCACCGAAACTCTGGGCAGGATCTGGCCGAACGGCGTGCCAACCAGTCGCTGGCCCAGAACCGAACCATCGCCCTGAAGCGCCGAACCGGCGACCTGGGTCACTCTGGTGTCCAGATAGGCATAGCCGACATCGACGCGCAGGCTGTCGAAGAACAACGCGGAAGCATCGACTTCGATGCCGTAAATCCGCGAGCCGCCGGCATTGACGATGGCGGCGCCGCCCGAGACGCCGCTCGCGGCGGCAGCCGGGGTCGGGATCAGTCCGGCAAAGAACTGCTGATTGGACAGTTTGTTATAGAAGCCGGCAATATTGAAATAGCCGCTTACGGCTCCGCGGAAACTGGTCTTGGCGCCCAGCTCGAAGCTGTCCAGTTTCTCCGGCTGCCATGTCTCCACGCCGGGATTGGTGAAGTTGATGCCCCCCTGGCGATAGCCGCGCGCATACTTCGCGTAGAGCAGCATGTCGTCCATCGGTTTGAAATCGACATCGACGTTCCAGGTCGGCTTGCTCGACTTGTTTTCGAGATTGGTCGTGCAGACGCTGCGATCGAGCCCTGGCCGGTCAGCCGAGTGACGGAACGAATCCGTGCAGGCGCGGAAGATCGTGCGGTTGCCGATCGGATCGACAAACCCCGGACCCGTGGTTGCCCCGGCGCTGAAGCCGGCGCGGGTGCCAGCGGTGCTGCCGGTGATCTTGTCAAATGTATAGCGGGCGCCACCCGTGAACGACAGTTGCTCGCTGAACTTGTACGTGGCCTGGCCAAAGATGCCATGATTGTCGAAGCTGAGTTTGGTGCTCAATTCCGAAATCGAACCGAACCGCAACGGATCGGTGCAGGAAAGATCCTGCGGCCGGGTGCAGTCGAGGAAAATCCCGGTGCGGCCGGAACTGAAGCCAAGCGGGCGGGAGAATTCCAGATAGCCGCCGACCACGAAGTTCAGCTTGCCATCGGCAGAATTGCCTTGAACCTGCAATTCCTCGGTGAACGTCGACTGCGAGGAGTTTGTCCCGTCTGGGCCAGACGTATCGAGAACGATACGGCTATACGGCGTCCCCGCAGCCGCCATTAAATGCGTGCCAGTTGCCAGCTTGGTGATCGGATCGATTGCACCGAGCGTGTTGAACCTCTGGCTGACCCTGGTCAGATCGAAACCGGCCGGAAATCCGGGCGCGGGCGAAGGATCGATGTTCGGCACGACGAAATTTGAACTGCCGAGGTCGAAATTGGCGCGCTCGCGGAACTGGCCGTAGCTGACGATGTTCTTGACGGTGATGGTGTCGCTGGCGGTCCAGGTGGTGGTGTTGATCACCTGCCATTGTTCGATGTCGAGGAACGGGTTGGGATTGCGCACTTCGACATCGTAGAGGCCGTCACCGCGCGCGGACTGCCGCGCGAACTGGATGGCGCACGATTCAGCCTGCAGATGGCGCGTCGCGCTGTATACCGGATTCACCAGACCGGTCACCGGGTGGGGCGTGGACCCGGCCGGCAATACATTGTTCGTGATCAGCGGGTTGATCGGCGAAGTCGGGCTGGCGCAACCGGTGATGTGCGACGCATAGCCGTTGGTGTTCGACTTGCTATAGTGCGCTAATGTGTAGTTTTCGAGGTCGGGCGACAGATCCGCGACGATACCCAGGCGATAATAGCTATAGTCGACGTCGTTGTATGCATCCGGACCGTTTCCGGACCGGTTTTTCATGTAGCCGTCGCGCTTGTTCCGTTCGACGGCGGCGCGAAGCCTGAAGCCCTCGCCCAAAGGTACGTTCAGCGCAGCAGTGACCTTCATCTGGTCGTAATTGCCGTAGGTTCCTTCGACATAGCCTTCGAACCGGTCGGTCGGCTTCTTCGGCGTCAGCAGAATGGCGCCGCCGGTCGTATTGCGGCCGAACAGGGTTCCCTGGGGACCTTTGAGCACCTGCACGTTCTCAAGATCAGTGAACGCACCGGCACCCACCGTATTGCCCGAAGTTGTGCCACCCTGTGCCCGCACTCCGACGACTTCCGCGAAGTAGACACCGACCGTCGGAGCAGTCGATTGATCCTGAGTAAAGCCGCGCAGAGCGAATGCCGACTTTTCCGGGCCGTAGCGCTGGTTTACCGAAAGCGAAGGCGTATAGGCCGCCAGGTCGGTCGCCACCGCGATATTGCGCTGGGTCAGCTGCGTCTGGTTGAATACGGTGATCGAGATCGGCACGTCCTGCAGCTTTTCCTCGACGCGGCGGGCGGTGACAATGATGTCGGCGCCAGTGCCTTCGTCGGAGGCGCCGCTGTCGTCCTGGGCAAAAGTGGGCGTCGCCGCGAATGTGCCCATGGTGACTGCGCTGACAAGCAGACCCGTCCTGATCTTACTGAAATTCATGATTGTCTTCCTCCTGGAACCCGATTTGCCGGTATTCTCCTCCCGGCGACTGTGCGCGGGCTTATACATCGCACCCCGCTTGCAACAATCCGCAACCCCCGCCAATCCCCATTCAGCCGAGCACCTGTTGCAACAAGGCCACAGTTCCCGCCCAGGACATCGTGTCGGCCATTTTGTTGTACTCGATCCCCGGCATGCCGCCCTCGGCGTTCACATCGGTGAAGCCGTGCGCGGCATCGCCGAATACCGTAATCTGCCAATGCGCCCCGGCCGCGATCAATTCTTCGCGCAGCGCTTCGGTGTGGTCAGGCGGGGCGAAAGGATCGTGCTGGCCGCACCAGGCGACGATCTCACCGTTGAACGCGCCCTTCTCCAGCGGCGCATGAGTGGTGAGGCCGCCGTGGAAGCTGACCACCGCTTTCGCATCGCGCCCGCTGCGCGCCAGTTCGAGCACGCACTGCCCGCCGAAACAATAGCCAATCGCGGCGATCCGCTTCTCGTCCACGTCCGCTAGCGCCGCCGCTGTATCGAACCACAGGGCGCAGCGCTCGCGCAGCAGCGGGCCGTCCTGCAGCATCGCCATGTAGAGCTCGCCCGCCTTCATCCGGTCCGAAATATCGGCGCCCTTGCCGTACATGTCGGTGGCCAGCGCCAGATAGCCCATCCCGGCGAGCCGCCGCGCGACGTCCTCGGTCATGTGGCGGATGCCCAGCGCGCTGTGCATGACCAGCACCGTCGGGAATGGCCCGTCGCCCTCTGGCCTGGCGATCCAGCCCCTGAGCAACAAGCCATCGTGTGTGCATTCGACCGCCGCGAGTTCGGCCATGGCTCTCCCCTTCCCTATAAGTCGTTGCCCGCTTTCCTAGCAGGCCAATGGCCTTGCGCAATGCCCGCTGGACGTTGCGTCATCGGCATTGGAGGCAGCGCAATGGGGAGGCAGCGCAATGGCTGTTGCGCGCCCAGCGGCTTAGGTTTAGCCCAAAGCCAAACGAAGCGAATGGAGAGGCCTGATGCAATACAACGTCATTTCCGCCGACAATCACATCCTCGAGCCGCGCGACCTGTTCACCACGCGCATGCCCAAGGAATTCCGCGACCGCGCCCCGCGCGTGCTGCGGGGCGAGGATGGCGGTGACGGCTGGTCCACCGACGGCAAGACCGTCCCCCGCACCCTCGGCATCGAGGCGACCGCCGGGCGCGCGGTCAAGATCAGCGGCTACAAGTGGGAGGAAATCCTGCCCGGCAACTACGACGGCGCCGCCCACCTCAAGGACATGGCCGATGCTGGCGTGGACGTCGCCATGCTTTACCCCTCGGTGCCGCTGTCGGCCTGGTCGATGGGCGACGATCCTTTCGCCCTCGCGCTGATCCAGACCTTCAACGACTGGGTGGTCGAGGATTTTTGCGCGCCCGATCCCAAGCGGCTGATCGCACAGCCGATGATGCCGGTGAACCACGGCATGGACACGCTGCTGGCCGAGGCGGAGCGCATGCTCAAGAAGGGCGTCAAGGCGCTGCACGTTCCGGTCTATCCCGAGAAGGTCTGGTGGGACACCTGGTGGGATCCGTTCTTCGCGTTCGCGGTCGAGGCCGACGTGCCGCTGTGCATGCACCGCACTTCCGGCGGCACCGACCCGGGCGGCAAGGGCAACTTCGAGTTCAACCTGCCCGGCCTCGGCCCGGCCGGCACCGTCCATCGCTTCTTCGCCGGGATCGAGCACTTCACCAAGATGATCTACACCGGCTCGTTCGCGCGCCACCCCAAGCTCAAGATGGTCGATGCGGAACTGAACTTTGGCTGGGTGCCGTTCTGGATGAACACGCTCGACGAGGTCTACGAAAAGCAGAAAGGCTGGGCCAAGTTCGGCACCGAGGACCGCCCGAGCAACGCGCTCGGCCGCAACATCTTCGTCACCGTGCTCGACGACAAGCTGGGCTTCGATCTGGTCAAGAGCTACCCGTCGATGGCCGACCTCGCGCTGTTCTCGATCGACTATCCGCACTCGATCTGCCTGTGGCCCGATACCCAGGAGGCGATCGACCGCTCGGCGAGCGGCTGCGATCCGGTGTCGCGGCAGAAAATCCTGTCGGGCAATGCGGTGAAGGTGTTCAATCTGAATTGAGGCGCGCGCTCCCATTCGGGCTTGACCGGCGCGGCGAATCGGATTAATGAAACGCTCAAGGTGCCATTAATGCCGCGCCGGTCAAGTCCACTGGATGGAGGAACGCCATGAATACGCTGACCGATTTGAGCAATCCGCCCTCTGCCGAAACCGCCGAAGCCGATTCGGCTCCCTTCTTCGTTCGGGGCAGGGTGATCGAAGGCGCCGACTTTATCCAGCGTTCGCGCGATCTCGGCGTCAGTTTCGCAACGCCAAAGATCGACCTCAACGAACTGGTTCATCCCCGCACCGAGCTGCCGCCGCTGCTCAACACGCCGCTTGCCGAAATCATCGATTTCCTCGTCGAAGGCGGCCAGCGCCTGTGCGATCCGAACAACGAGCACGTCCAGGCCTGCATCGATCGCATGGCCAAGGTCAGCCTCGCGCCGCGCTCGGTGATCGAGCACCAGATGCTCCACGCCACGGATTATCTCGACAAGCAGGTCCTCAATGAGGTCGTTGAGCAGAACTTCCCCAATCCCAAGGCGCTCGACGAATGGGTGCCCCACACCGATCACCAGGGCCGCCGCAGCTACATCCGCGCCTATGCCCCGCGCCTGGTCCACGTGCTGCCCGGCAATTCGCCCGGCATGGGCATCCGCTCGATCGCCCAGTCGGCGCTGGTCAAGTCGGTCAGCCTGTTCAAGATGGCCTCGGCCGATCCGTTCTCGACCGTCGCCTTCCTGCGCACCATGGCCGAAGTCGATCCCAATCACCCGGTCGTCCAGTCGATGAGCGCGGTCTACTGGCGCGGCGGCGACGAAACGGTAGAGCGCATCCTCTACCGCCCGCAGTATTTCGACAAGCTGGTCGCCTGGGGCGGCGGCGATGCGATCACCAACGTGATGAAATACATCGGCCCCGGCTTCCAGCTGGTCTCGTTCGATCCCAAGACCTCGATCTCGATGGTCGGCAAGGAAGTGTTCGAGAGCGACGCGACCGTGGCCGAAGCCGCCGAGCTCAACGCCCGCGACGTCTCGATCCTCAACCAGGAAGCCTGCGTCTGCAGCCGCTTCACCTTCCTCGAAGCCACGCCCGAAGAAGGTGACCGCTATGCCGAAGCGCTGGCCGAGCGCCTGCGGATCGACCGCACCGGCGAAGGCACGCCGCGCCCGCTCGACATGGACCTCAAGGAACAGATCGACGTGCTGCGCATGATGGACGACGAATACGGCGTCTTCGGCAAGAGCGACGGCCGCGGCGTGGCGATCCGTTCGGAAGAGCCGGTCGATTTCCACCCCTTGCGCAAGACCAGCAACGTCGTCTGCGTGCCCGACCTGATGGAGGCGATGAAATACGTCAACGTCGCCACGCAAACCGTCGGCGTCTATCCGTTCCACCGCATGCCCGAGCTGCGCGACCATCTCGCCAGCGGCGGCGCCCAGCGCTCGTGCGTCTGGGAGAGGCTGGCCCCAGCGCCGTCGGCAACCCGCACGACGCGATGTACCCGCTCCACCGCTTCGTCCACTGGATGGCGAACGAGGACGGGTGCGTCGGGGAGTAGGCGGCCGGAACCGCATCGTAGGGAAGTTTTCCGCCCGGTATTGTCTTTCCATGCGCCCCGCATTAACCTGCGCGTTCAGGGAGGACTTGCGGCCGCAATTGCCTGGATGGCCGCAGTCGTGCAACCGCCTCCCGAAAGCAATGAAGCGGAATGCCGCCAGGCGGTTCCTCCGCATAGCGAAGTATCAACAGTACCGAGGAGGCGACAATGAGGTATCAAGAAGCAGCTACTGGTTTCGACAGGGCTCTGCCCTGGCAACGGTCGCGCAGCCTGCCTTGGCGCAAGCCAGCGCCGAAGAAGGCGCGAATGACCGCAACGCCGAAATCATCGTCACCGCGCGCAAGCAGGCGGAATTGATTCTCGAAGTGCCGGTGGTAGAAAGCGTGCTTACCGAAGAAGCGATCGAACGCTATCAGATCAACGACATCCAGGATGTCGTGTCCAAGGTGCCGGGCCTGTTCAGCGGCAATCTGGTGCTCGCGATCGGCGAAATGATGTCGCTGCGCGGCGTCGGGTCGAACTCGCTCAACCAGGGCGTCGACCAGTCGGTTTCGCTCAATATCGACGGGCTTTCGGTGACTCATGGCCTTGCCTATCGCGCCGCCACTTTCGACTTGCAGCAGGTCGAAGTGTTCAAGGGGCCGCAGGCGCTCTATTACGGCAAGAATGCCACGGCGGGCGTGATTTCGCTGCGCTCGGCCGATCCGGGCGACAAGCTCGAATTGATCGGCCGGCTGGGCTATGAATTCGAAGCCGCCGAGAAGCGCGGCGAGCTGATCGTGTCCGCGCCACTCGGCGAAACGCTGGGCGTTCGCATCGCCGGGCTCTATTCCGACGTGCGCGGCTCGGGCCGCAATACCGCCACTGCTTTGCCTGGTTTCGGCGGCAAGGATCCCAAGCTACAAACGCTTCGGCGGCGGCGAGAGCTGGATGATCCGCGGCACGCTCAAATGGGAGCCCGGCCCCGATTTTTCCGCGCGGCTGAAGGTCAATCGCGCCATGGACCATCTAAACCAGGGCGGCGGCACCCAGCTGGCCAGCTGCCCCGACGGCCTGAATGCGCAGCCGGCCGGCGTTCCAGTTCTTCCACCCGACCGAGGACTGCAAGTTCGACGGCACGCTCAACCTTGTCGATCTCGATCCGACCATTTTCATCGGCGTGCGCAACAACGGCACGCCGTTTCTCGATCTGCGGCAGACATTCGGCTCACTGGAACTGAACTACGATTTCAGTCCCGAACTGTCGCTTGCCGCGACCACGGGCTATTACAAGTCCAATGCCGATACGATGATCAACGGAATTTCCGCGGGTTATTCCGGCCCGACGATCTCCGCCGACAACATATTCGAGCGCAAGCGAGTGGACGCAGGAACTGCGCCTTTCCTCGGATTTCGACAACAGCCCGGTCAACTTCACGCTCGGCGGCTATTACCAGGATGGCGAGCTGTTCAACGACTTCACTTTGCTGTCGAACGCCAAGCTATCGCCCGGGCATCCTGCTCGCGGCGATCCCCGGCACCGCGATCAAGGGCAAGAGCACGATCTTTATCAAGAGCTACTCGGCGTTCGGCCAGGTGCGCTGGCAGGCGAGCGAGCAGCTCGAACTGGCGGGCGGCGTCGCGCTGGCAGCATGAAAAGCGACGGCTGGAATCGCTCAACCGGATCCCGCCGTTCACGCCCTATGCCATCGACCCGACACAAGCGGGACATCTCGTCAAAGAACTGGTCGCCCGAATTCACCATCACCTATAAGCCAAGCGACACATTCACCGTCTTCGCCGCGTTCAAGCAGGCCTACAAATCCGGCTCGTTCGATATCGTCATCCCCTCGCCGCCGCCGGCCAACAAGAGCTTTGGCGACGAAAAGGTCCAGGGCGGCGAAGTAGGCATCAAGTCGCGCTGGCTCGACCGTTCGCTTTCGTTCGATATGGCCGGTTACTATTATCGCTACACCGGCCTGCAGACCGGCGTGAACGAGCCTAACCAGAACGGCCTGCCGGTGCTGCGCACGATCAACGCCGGCAAGGGCGAAGTCTACGGCATCGACATGGAGATGAAATACCGGCCGCCGACGATCGACGGGCTTGCCCTCAATTTTGCGCTTAACTACAACCGGACCAAGTTCCTCGAACTCGACAATGTTCCTTGCCGCGGCGGGCAGCAGGAGGCGCAGGGCTGCAACCGGCTGCTTGGTCCCCAATGCGCTGCTGAGCGCGGCCGACAAGCCCAATTACCCATTGGGGCGTTACCAGGCGCAGAACCTAGCCGGAGTCGATTTCGTTCGCGCACCGCGCTGGCAGATCAATTTCGGCTTCGACTACGAAATGCCCTTGAGCAATGGATATGCGGCTGGTTTTCGGCAACGACAACCAGTACGCTTCGAGCTATCTCGGCATCCTCGGCTCGCGGCCGGACTTCCGGCTCCCGAGTTTCCTCAAAAGCGATCTCAGTCTGACACTCTACGGACCGGACGACCGCTGGAACATCGGCATTGTCGGCAACAACTTGCAGAACAAGTATGTCGCTGGCTATTGCTCGAACTCGAGCTTCCTCACCGGGCAGAGCCTGCTTGCGCCACGCTCGGGCGCGCCAATCGGCGATCCGCAGCAGCTCAACGGCGCGGGCGTCGATGAAGTGACCTGCTCGACAGTGCCGGGCCGCTCGATCTGGATCAGGGCTCGGGTTCAAGCTGTAACGCCCCTTACCGCCGCACCGGCGTCGGATCGTCCGCTCCCGGCATCCCCGGGGGCGGGCCGTATTCGAGGACATCGGCATAGATTTCCGCCGTCAGATCGGGCGGGCCGTAATAGTAGAGGTTGAAGTGCCGCCGCGCGAAGCGCCAGTGGCCAGCATCCTCGCGGTAGTGATCGTAATAAAGCGCGAGCGTGCGCGCGGTTTCGCCGTCCTTGCGCTTGATCAGTTCGGTCACCTGCACCCGGCCGGTGGCCTGGCCGATGCCGACGTCGAGCACGGGAATGCCGCTCCACATCATCACCCGCTCGCTCGGCGCGACGGAGGCCTCGAACAGCGCGGCGATCTCCGCGCGGCCATGTGCCTCGCGGCCGGATATCTTCCACACCGCGTCCTGGGTCCAGCACTTGGCGAATGCCGCGCTGTCCTGCCGCCAGATGGCGTCGGCATAGCGGCCGTGAAGCTGGCGAATGCCGCATTCGGCGGCGATGAAATCGGTCATTTGCCCTTCTCCCATTCGGCATTGAGCTTGCCATGGGCAGCATTGGCAGCACAAGTCCAATAAGAAACGAGGAAGGTGCTATTTATATGCCGTCCAGGCCGGCCCCTTCTTGCCGTCGCCATATTGTCCGCATCAATGAAACGCGATAGGCAACAAAATATGAGTCGGCATGGCCGGTTGTGCAAGCGGGCCGCGAGCAACTATCCTGCCGGCGGAGAGGAACAGCAATGATCGACAATCTTCCCGAACGTTGGGACATGGAGGCCGACCTCATATCGGTCGGCTCTGGCATCGGCGGCCTCGCTGCGGCGATCGCGGCATCGGAGAACGGGGCCTCGGCCATCGTGCTCGAAAAGACCGACAAGGTCGGCGGCATAACCGCGCTGTCGGTGGGCGAATGCTGGATCCCGGGCAACCATGTCGCGGCCGGCGTGGGCATCGAGGATTCACCCGAAAGCGGCTTTCGCTATCTCAAGCAATTGTCGCTCGATTACGGCGACGACCGGATGATCCTCAACTATGCGCTCAACGCCCGCGCCGCGCTCAAATGGTTCGAGGACAGGATCGGCCTGAAGATGCTGGTGATCCGCGGCTGCCCGGATTACTATTTCCGCCACAACAACGACGCCATGGCCGAAGGCCGGATGCTGGAGGTCGAACCGTTCGATGCCAGCCAGCTTGGCGACTGGCAGGAGCGCACCCGCGTCTCACACCTTGTCCCCTACGGCATGATGCACCCCGAAATGTACGGCAAGGGCGGCAGCGCCAACATGCTCAAGTGGGACTACGCGCCCATGGCCGAGCGGCTGATGCAGGACCAGCGCTGCCTCGGCTCGGGCCTTGCCGCCTATTTCGTCAAGGGCGCGCTCGACCGGGGAGTGGGCCTGCACACCGGTTTCGAGGTGCGGGAACTGATCGGCGACGGCGAGCGCGTGATTGGCGTGCGCGGGACACAAGGCGGCAAGGACCTGTTCGTCAAAGCGAACAAGGGGGTGGTCATCGCCGCCAGCAGCTTCGAAGCCAACCCGCACCTCAACAAGACACTTGGGGCGCAGATCGACATGGAATCGATGCTGTTCCCCGGCATCGACGGCGCCAATATCCGCCTGGCCGGACCGTTCGGCGCGAGCGTCGCCAAAGTGCCCGACATCACCTCGCTGGGCCTCCACATCCCCGGCGAGGAGCAGGAGACCGGCGATCCGATCTGGCGCGTCGCCATGGGCCCGATGGGCCAGCCGCACACCATCACCGTCAATCGCGCCGGCAAGCGCTTCGCCAACGAGGCGTTTTACCGCGACATTTTCTACGCGGTCGATTTCATCCAAGGGCGCGACCAGACCCGGCCCAACTTCCCCGCCTGGGTGGTGTTCGACAGCCAGCAGCGCGAGAAATACCCCTTCGCGACGATCATGCCCGGCCAGGACTGGCCCGACAATTTCGGCCATGTCGCCGATACGCTGGAGGAGCTGGCGGCCAAGTGCGGCATCGATGCAAAGGGGTTGATGGAGACGGTTGCGCGCTTCAATCCCAATGCCGAACGCGGCGAGGACCCCGATTTCGGCCGCGGCACCCACCCATGGAGCTGGTGGTTCTGCGGCGATCCCTTCCACAAGCCCAACCCCAGCCTCGGCCCGCTGACCAAGCCGCCGTTCTACGCGGTCGAACTCAAGCGCATCGGCGGCAGCGCCATTCCCTCGGCCGGGCTGCTGATCGATCCGCATACCCGCTGCATCGGCTGGGACGGCAAGCCGATCCCAGGCCTTTACGCCGCCGGCAATTCGGCGGCGCGGATGGAAACCGGCGCGATGATGCAGAGCGGCACTTCAAACGGACGCGGCATGGTCCACGGCTGGCTTGCCGGGCTCCACGCCGCCGGCAAGCCGAGCACGCTGCTTGAGGAGGCACTGGCAAGCAACCAGAGCGAGTTGGCCTTGTGATCCAGACCGAACAGAACGTCCGCATCAAGGCGCCGATCGACCAGGTCTGGGCCTATGCCAAGGATGTCGAGCGCTGGGCCGAGATCATGCCCGGCTATCAGGAATGCCAGATTGCCGACGAGGACAATTCGCGCTGGGTGCTGAAAGTCGGCGTCGGCGGACTGGTCCGCACGGTCAAGGTTCAGGTCCACGTCGATCGCTGGGCCGGGCCGGAAGCGGTCGACTTCTCGTTCAAGCTCGAAGGCGATCCGGTGAGCGGCGGCGGCTCCTACCGCGCGGTCGCTGCGGGCGCGGAGACCGACGTCACCCTGCATGTACGCGTCGTCGGCGAAGGACCGATGGCGCCGATGTGGGAAGCGATGGGCGGACCGATGCTGCCCAAGTTCGCCAAAAGCTTCGCCGAGCAATTGCGCGACCGGATCGAGCAGATCGCTGGGGGAGCGACCTTGGCCGAAGTCACTTCCGCGCGGCCCGGGCTCTGGGCGCGCATTGTCGCGTGGTTCAAGCGCCTGTTTGGGGGCTAGGGAGAAGGCAATGAGCATCGAGGAAAACAAGAAGCTCGCGGTGGAACTCATCCACGCATCGACCGCGCACGACGGTGAAAAGTTCGAATCCTTGCTGCACCCGGATGCAACCTACTGGGTGATCGGCAAACCGCACCTGTTCGCCTATGCCGGCGAGCAGCCCCGCGAACAGATCTGCGCGTTCATGGCCTCGCCCAGCATTTTCGTCGGTGGGGCTAAACCGACCATCCACACCGTCACCGCCGAAGGGGACCGGGTCGCGGTGGAATCGGAGGTTACCGGCACCATGGCCGACGGGCGGGTCTATACCAATGTCTACCACTACCTGATGTGGTTCAAGGACGGCAAGATATTGAGAGTGAAGGAATATCTCGATACGCAATCGGCGGCGGAGTTTTTCAGCAAGTAGCGTCAAATCCTCTCCGAGCTTGTCTAGGGGAGAATTTCAATTAATAACCGGCTCCTCGCCGTCGAGCGTGCAGCGGTGCATCAGGCGGTCGCTGTCGAGCGCATACCAGTCCGCCCGGTGCATGCCGCCGGTGTTGTCGAACAGCAGGAAGTCGCCGACCGTCCATTTGTGGCGATAGACATACTGGTCCTGCGTCGCCCATTCCTGCATCCGGCACAGCAGCATCGAGCTGTCCTCCGGGCTCATCCCCTCGACATAGAGCGCCGTCGCCCCGATCAGCAGCGAGGGGTGGCCGGACTTGTGATGCCACACCAGCGGATGGGTCCGCGACGGACGCTCGCGCCACCGCGTCAGTTCGGCGACGCTGGGCTGCGGCGTCACCAGCCGCTGGGTCGCCTCCAGCGCGTGGCGCACGCGAATGCCTTCAAGCGCCTGCTTCTCCGCAGCGGGCAGATCGGCATAAGCGGCGTAGGTGTTGCAGATCAGCGTATCGCCGCCCTCGTCGGCCAGCACCTGGGCGCTGAGCATGGTCGCCTTGGCCGGGATCGGATCGTTGGCCCCGTCGATGTGCCAGTAAAACGCGCCGCGGGTGTAGCCGGCGACCGAGGAAACCTCCGGGTTCATCGAGATCTTGGACAGGCCTTCGTCGCCCTGGTCGGTGACCGTGCCGATGGTGCCGGCGAACCTGCGCTGCTCATCGGCGGTGAGGTGCATTTCGCGAAACAGCAGCGCGCTGCGCTCGACCAGCAGCGCCTCAAGCTCCCTCGCATAAGTGCCGTTGAGGAAATCGGCCCGCTCGACGCGCACTTCGGAGCCGATCTTGGGCTGGATATCGATTACTTCGAACATGGTTCTTCCACTGATCCATTTTGACAATTCGGTCCAATCCCTTAAACGCAGAACCGGCTAACGGATACCGGCCGAGGAAGGTCCGATGATTGTCGCAGGCGTAACCGACTATCGTGAAGCGGCGCGGCGGAGGCTGCCGGGGTTTCTGTTCGACTATATCGATGGCGGTTCGTTCGACGAGGTGACGCTGCGGCGCAATAAGCAGGACCTCGCCGCGCTGGCGCTGCGACAGAGGGTGATGCGCGATGTCACCGGGCTCGATCTTTCTTGCACCCTGTTCGGCCAGCGCATGGCCATGCCCCTCGCCCTCGCCCCGGTGGGTTTCGCCGGCCTGTTCGCGCGACGCGGCGAGTGCCAGGCAGTGCGCGCAGCCGAGGCGGTGGGGGTGCCATTCACGCTGTCGACGGTGGGCCTGTGCCCAATTGCCGAAGTTGCAACAACGGCGAGCAAGCCCTTCTGGTTCCAGCTCTACATGCTCAAAGATCGCGGCTTCGTGCGCGACATGCTGGCCCAGGCGAGCGAAGCGCAATGCTCCGCCCTGCTCTTTACCCTCGACTTGCCCTTCCCTGGCCGCCGCCGCCGCGACTATCGCAGCGGCATGCTTGGGCCTGGCTCGGCCGGAGCAACGCTGCGCCGCATGCTGAGCATCGCCAGCCGCCCGCGCTGGGCGTGGAACGTCGGCGTCCGGGGTCGCCCGCACGGCCTCGGGAACATCGCCCAGGTGGTCGAGGGCAGGAAGCGCATCGTCGACTATCTCGACTGGACCGCCGCCAATTTCGATCATTCGGTCACCTGGAAGGATCTCGATTGGGTGCGCGAGCAATGGAAGGGCCCGCTGGTGCTCAAAGGCATCCTCGATCCCGAGGATGCGCTCGAAGCCGCCAAGCTCGGCGCCGACGGGATCGTCGTATCGAACCACGGCGGCCGCCAGCTCGATGGCGCGCCCTCGACTGCCATCGCTTTGCCGGGAATCGCCGATGCGGTGGGCGACCGGCTGACGGTGCTGGCCGATGGCGGTGTGCGCTCGGGGCTGGATGTGGTGAAAATGCTCGGGCTTGGAGCAAAGGGCGTGCTCGTCGGCCGGGCTTGGGCCTGGGCGCTGGCGGCGGGCGGCGAGGCCGGGGTGCGCGCGATGCTGGCCATGATTGAAAGCGAAATGCGCACCGCCATGGCGCTCACCGGCATGCGCTCCATCGGCGAAATCGACCGGTCGGTGCTGGTGAAAGGCTGAGCCGATGAAAAACAAGCGCATTTACCGCATGAGTGTCGCGAGCGTCTATCCGGCCTACGTCGCCAAGGCCGAACGAAAAGGCCGCACAAAGGCGGAAGTCGACGAAATCTTCTGCTGGCTAACGGGCCACACACCGCAAAGCTTGCAAGCGCAATTAGACCGGGAAACCGACTTCGAAACCTTTTTCGCCAATGCGCCAGCGATGAACCCGCTACGAAACCTGATCAAGGGTGTGGTTTGCGGCATCCGGGTCGAAGATATCGAGGAGCCGGTAATGCGGGAAATCCGTTATCTCGACAAGTTGATCGACGAACTGGCGAAAGGCAAAGCCATGGAGAAGATCCTGCGGAAGAATTGAAGCCCGGTCCGCGCGATTTGGCCTACGTGAAAATCACCACTTCCTGCACCACCGTCGCCACCAAAGCGCCCGCACGGTCGAACAGCAGCCCCCGGGTCAGCCCCAGCCCATCGCCCGCAAAAGGGCTTTCGCACAGGTACAGCAACCACCCATCCGCCCGCGCCGGCGCATGAAAGGTCATCTGGTGGCTGATCGTCGAAACCGGCATGCGCCGCGGAAAGGGCGGGGAAAATGGCGCGGTCGCCACCGGGCCGACGAAGAAGTCCGAGGCCATGGCGATCAGCGGCAGGTGATCGGCCAGGTCAGGCACACCCTCGGCCGAGGGCAGCCGCATCCAGTAACCGCGCTTCGGTTCGGGTTCGCCCTCCAGATGATAGGCCCGGTCGGCATCCAGCAGGCGGAACTGCACCGGCAGCGGCTGGAAATAGGAGTCGACCTCTTCGGGCGGAATGCGGTCGGCATTGGCCCTGAGGTAGTCCTGGATATCCGGCAGCTCCTCCGGCGCGGGGATGCCCGGCGGCGGCGACACCCGGTGCGATGGCCCCTCACCCGGTGCGTGGAAGGCGCAAAGCATGTCGAACAGCGCCTTGCCAGCTTGCCGGGCGATAACGCGGCGGTTGGCGAAGCTCTTGCCGTCGCGCACTACCTCGACTTCGTAGTCGATCGGCATGCCGGTCGCACCCGGCCGCAGGAAATAGGCGCTGCAGCTGTGCGCCGACCAGTCCGGCGCGGTCAGCCGCGCGGCTTGCAAGGCCTGACCGAGGAACTGCCCGCCGAACACCATGCCTTGCGAATTGTCGCGCGCCATGGCGGAGCGAAACAGGCCATCGCCCACCCGCTCAAGCCGCAGCATGTCGCCGGCCAGCGTCGCCAGCGGATCGGAACCTTCGGTCAATTGCTTACCAGCGCCCGCCGCTGTCGCAACTCAGCGGCCGTTCATAGGACGGATCGCCGCGGTCGCGGTTGCCCTTGAGATAGCGCGAGCCCGGCAGGAACGCCTGGTTCGGCAATTTGGCCGAACCCGCCAGCGGCACCTCGACGGTCGCCCGGCGCAGCACCAGCCCCCACTTGCCGTCGCGCTTTTCCAGCCTGTCGATATAACGCCCGGCGAGCAGCCGCGAAGTCTCGCAGCCGTTGTCGAGGAACAGGCCCAGCACGTAGCTTTCGCAGTGCGCGACATCGCCCTGGATGTCGCAGCGGTGCATCGTCACATTATGCAGATTGACCTCGCAGATCGCCTTGTGGGCGTGACAGGCATGGTCGCCATAGTCCGAGCCGGTGATCTTGTTCTCGCCCAGTTCGTGAACCGCATCGGGGTGATAGGCGCCGACGATCAGATCCTTGTCGAACCGGTCGTTCCCGCGCGAGGTGCTGGTGATGCAATCATAGATTTCCTGACGGTCGGTCAGGTACTGAAGCTTCTTTTCCAGCTCGGCGATGCGTTGTTCCGCGGTCATGGCGATCTCCTACCCGGCCCGCACGGGGGCATTTTTCGAGAACCCGTGCGGCGTGACCCCGTGGGTGTCGCGATAGCTTGGCGGCTGGCGCCCGCCGACATCGGTAAGGCCGTATTCGCGCGCCAGTTCGGCGCCGATGTAGGTATTGCCGTTCCGCGCCTTGCGCTTCGGATCGTTATACAGCGCCCAGGTGAGGTGGCCGGTGAAATCGGGCGTCTCCGATCCGGCCTCCAGCGCGCCGAACTTCACCGGATCGCTGTCGATCACCATCCTGAGCCGCTCGGTCATTACCGCGCCCATCCAGATCGACACGGCGGCGACGTTCTTGCCGGCGTGATCGAACTCCATGGCCATGTCGAAGGCCATCTTGTCCATACCGGTCTTGTGCGCGCCGTAGGCCGGGCTGAACACGTAGTGCTCCGCCCCGGCGCCCGAAGTGAAGATAATCAGCCCATCGTTCTGCTTGACCATGGCCTGCGCCGCATACCAGCTGGCGTCGAAGCTCGAACGGATGCCGACATCGATCATGTCGCCGAGCTTCAGCGGCCGCTCCCAGAAGCCGCCGGGCATCGACAGTTCGTCGTAAACCGCGGCGGCATTGTTGACGAGAATGTCGATCCGCCCTTCGTCGGCCATGACCCGGTCGAAGAAGGCTTTCACTTCATCGGGCTTCGAATGATCGCACTTGACCGCAATGCCCTTGCCGCCGGCATCGGTCACCAACTGCGCGGTCTCGCCGATCGTGCCGCCAAGGTTGTGGTCGCCCGGATTGAGCGTGCGGCCGGTGACATAGACGGTGCAGCCGTGGCTGCCCAAGGCGCGGGCGATGCCCTGCCCGGCCCCCCGGCTGGCCCCGGTAACAATAGCGACGGGCGATTTTTCCGGCATTCTCTCTCTCCTTGTTACCGCGCGGCGAAGCGCTTTGCCGCGTCTTGGAAGTGACGCCGCGGGTTGTCGATCAGCATCGAGTCGATGTCTGCCTGGCTCACCCCGGCTTCGAGAAGCGCCGGTATCACCTTGTGCGAGATGTGGCGATAATGATGATCGGGCATTGCTTTGGCATAGAGATCGGCGCTGGGAAAATAGTCCGACCAGCAGGCGCAATCGTGGCCCAGCGCCATGCGATCGGCATAGCCGCGCTTCACAAGTTCGGCGATAGTCTCGACCCGGGCCGGAGTCGCGGTGGCGAAGTCAATGCCGAAGCGGTCCATGCCAAGAATCGAGCCTTTGTCCGCCAGCTTCATCAGATAGTCGATATCGGTCGAATCACCGCAATGCCCCAGCACGACATCGCGCGGATCGACCCCTTCTTCCGCCATCACTTGCTGAACAATCAGGCCGGTTTCCTCTTTCGGTGCGGTGTGCACGGTGATCGGAACCCCGGTGGCGACGTGCGCCTGGGCAACGGCGCGCATCACCCGCTCGACCCCGGGCATCAGGCCGGGTGCGTCGATAGCGCACTTCAGTTCGCCCGCCTTGATCCCGGTCCCGGCAATTCCTTGGGTAATGTCGCGCACGAACATATCGACCAACGGCTCGCCCGGCGCATCGACCAGCAGCCCCGGCCCCCAGAAAGCGACCCCGTGCGGCGCCTCGTCGAAGGTATAGGCCCCGGTAGCGACGATGATCTGGAGATCGGTATGCTGCGCAACCTTGGCGATCCGTTTGATGTGGCGGCCAAGACCCAGCACCGTGAGATCGACAATCGTATCGATTCCGGCTGCCTTGAGCGCATCGAGCTTGGCAATCGCCTCGGCGACCACCTGGTCCTCGTCGAAATCGGGGCGGTAGTTCTCGACGTACTCGAAATCGACCAGGAAGATGTGCTCGTGCATCAGCACCCGGCCGAGCTGGGCCGTGTCGATCGGCCCGCGCATGGTTTCGACGCTCGCCATTATTCTCTCCCGCAGTACGCCAATGCTTGCAGCGAACCCGCGACAAAGGCAAGGAGCCTCGAGAGCAATTCAGGGAGCGGACATGCGCAAGGTTTGGGCACTATCAGGGGCGGCGGCACTTGCATTGCTGGCGGGGCAGCTGGATGCGGCAAAGCGGCCTGCGCTGGTTGGGTCCGGGGCCGAATGGCACAATGTCAACGGCGACAGCAGCGAAACCGGCTTCAGCCGCCTGACCCAGATTACCGCAGCCAACGCCCGCAACCTCGGCCTCGCCTGGACGCTCGAACTGCCCGGCGAGGCGAGCTTGCAGGCCAGCCCGGTGGCGGTCGGCGGCATGCTTTATTTCACCGGCGCTTATGCCTCGGTCTATGCGGTCGATGGCGTCACCGGCAAGCTGGCGTGGAAGTTCGACCCCAGGACCTGGCAGCACAATCCGGGCAAGATGAACTTCGGCTTCGGCGCCAATCGCGGCGTCGCCTATGCCAATGGCAAGATCTTCTCCGCCGCGCTTGACGGACGGCTGTTCGCGCTCGATGCCCGCACCGGGCGCAAGCTGTGGGAGGCGGAGACCACCGACCCCAAGGGCGGCCAGACCATCACCGGCGCGCCGCGCACCTTCGGCGACAAGGTCATCATCGGTCAGGGTGGCGCCGATTTCGGCATGCGCGGCTATGTCAGCGCCTGGGACCAGGCGACCGGCAAGATGGTTTGGAAATTCTATGTCGTCCCTGGAAGCGCCGAGGCCAACAAGGGCGACGCGGCGATGGAAATGGCAGCCAAGACTTGGGCGTCCGGGTTCCTCGACAAGAACGGTGGCGGGGGCGGACCGTGGGATTCGATGACCTTCGACGCCGAGATGAACCGCATCTATGTCGGCACCGCCAACGCCTATGACTACGATCCGGAAAAGCGCGATCCCGGCGGCAAGACCGACAATCTCTACACTGCCTCGATCGTCGCGCTCGATGCGACCACCGGCAAGTACCTGTGGCACTACCAGATCAACCCGCGCGACAGCTGGGACTATGACTGCACCCAGCAGATCATGCTGGCGACGCTGACCATCGATGGGCAAACCCCGCAAGGTGCTGATGCAGGCGCCGAAGAACGGCTTCTTTTACGTCATCGACCGCGAGACCGGCCGGCCGATTTCGGCCGAAAAGCTGGGCAAGGTCACTTGGGCGGATCGCATCGACATGGTCACCGGCCGCCCGGTCGAAACCCCCAGCGGCCGGTTCATGAGCGGCGCCGAGGAAGTCTATCCCTCCAGCGCCGGCCTGCACAGCTGGATGCGCATGGCCTACAGCCCGGCGACCGGCCTGGTCTATGTCCCGACGCTGCAAATCTCGACCCGCTTCTCGCGCGGCGCGCCGCGCGAAGAGGATGTGCATGTCGGCGGGCTGTCGATCGGCGAAGGCGAGCTGGAGCCCGGCGACGGCAAGGGCTCGCTGGTCGCCTGGGACCCGGTGACGCAAAAGCAGCGCTGGAAAGTGACCCACGACACCCTGTGGAATGGCGGCGCGGTGGCGACCGCTGGTAACGTCGTATTCCAGGGCGCCGCCGACGGCTGGCTCTATGCCTACGACGCGCGCAACGGGGCCGAGCTGTGGAAGGCCTGGGCCGGCATGGGCATCGTCGCCGCGCCGATGACATGGAGTTCTGGAGGCAGGCAGTATGTCTCGGTGCTGGCTGGCTATGGCGGCTCGGCAGGCATGTTCGATTCGATGAAGATCGGCTGGCGCTACGACGGCCCGCGCCGGCTGCTGACTTTTGCACTCGGCGGCAAGGCCGTGCTTCCCGCTTCACCCGAACGCAGCATGGCGATCAATGCGGTCGATAACCCCGACGAAGTTCTAGACCCGGCCCAGGCGGCGGGCGGCAAGGCGATGTTCATGGCCTGCGCCGCGTGCCACGGCAAGGGACTGGTCTCCGCCGGCGCGCCCGGCCCCGACTTGCGCGAAAGTGCGATCGCACTCGACAAGGAGGCCTTCCGCGCGGTGGTGATGGACGGGCTGCTGATCGACAAGGGCATGCCCAGGATCGGCTATTTCGACGCGGCCAAGGTCGAGATGATCCGGCAGTATGTGCGCCAGGGGCAGAGGGCGGCAGCGAAGCGGTAGGTCACCCCGTCACAACCACCGGCAAGGTCTCCCATCCGCGCACCGTCGATGCCGAGGCGAGCCGCGCGCTGTCCAGGTCCACCTCCCACGCCGCGAACCGGTTCAGCACTTCGTCGAGCACAATCCGCCCTTCGGTCCGCGCCAGGGCATTGCCAAGGCAAACGTGGTGGCCATAGCCGAAAGTCAGGTGCGGCCGCCGCTCGCGGAAGATATCGAAGCGGTCGGGATCGGGGAACTCGCGCGGGTCGCGGTTGGCGGCGCCGGTGAGGAAAATCATTACCGCAGCCCTCCGGCACCAGCGTTCCGTGAATTTCGACGTCTTTCGCTACATAGCGGCCGATATGGGCCGCCGGAGGCTCGAAGCGCAGCAGCTCCTCGATCGCTTGCGGGATGAGGCTGCGGTCTTTGTGGATGGCGCGAAGCTGATCGGGATGATCGGCGAACAGTTTGCCGGCCCATCCGATCAGGCGGTTGGTCGTCTCGTTCCCGGCCGAGGCGAGGAAGCCGATCATGGTGGTGAGTTCCGCGCGGTCGAGTCGGCGAACCGCGCCAGTACCGTCCTCGAATTCGGCCTGGACGAGCTGGGAGATGATGTCGTCGGATGGCTGGGCGATGCGCCGTTCGACATAGGTATCGAAGCCCCGCCGCACCGCATCCCCATCGTATTGCATTGGCTGACCTTGTTCGGTGCGCAGCCGCGCGTCCGCGCGGAGGCGGATGGTCTGGCGCTCCTCCTCGGGAATGCCGAGCAGCATGCCGATCACTTGCATCGGCACTATTGCGCCGAGGTCCTGCACGAAGTCGAAACGCCCCACCCCCACCAGCGGATCGAGCACCTCGGCGCAGAAGGCGCGGATTTGCGGCTCTAGCCTGGCCATTCGGCCGGGCGTGAACACCCGCGACAGCAGCCCGCGATAAATCGTGTGTTCGGGCGGATCCTCGAAATTGAACAGACCGCGCGGCATGGCAACGCCGCTCCTGATCTGCTCGATCATCACGCCTTTGCCGTTGCTGAAGGTTTCGCGGTCGGAGAGCCCTTTGATGCAGTCCTCGTAACCGGTCAGCGCGTAGAAGTCATATTCCTCGTTGTAATAGAGCGGGCCACGCTCGCGGATTGCCCGGAACGCCTCGTGCGGGTCGCGCATCAGCGCGTAGTCGTACGGATCCCAGTGGGCTTCGGGGGCGGAATTTGTGCTCATGCGCGGTCTCCGCCGCGGAGCCTATCCATTCCGGTCCAGCTCCTCCGGCAAATACCGGCGCGATCGCCAGAACAGCACGGCCGCGACCAGCGTGGTCACGCCGACGGTGGCGGCCAGTACCACCCTGACGCTATCCGCCCCATAGTCCGGCTTAAGCATGTCCGAAAGCTTGCCGATCATCGGCGAGCCAAGCCCGAGGCCGAACAGGTTCTGCATGAGCAGGATCGAGGCGCTGGCAGTTGCCCGGCTGCCCGGCGGTACCAGGCCCTGGACGGCGCTATAGACCGGCGCGGCGTTGATCCACAGCAGGGCGACGCCAGGAAAGAAAAGCCACATCGCCACTTTCCAGTCCGCAACGAACAACCCGGCAAGCAGCAGCGGGCAAGCCAGCGCCATGGCCACGGCCGGCGCGGTCAGCAAGTGCTGCTTGCCGCGCGCCAGCAGCCGGTCGCCGATCTGGCCCCCGTACCACACGCCCAGCACCGAGCCGATGCCGTTGGCGAGGCCGAACCATAGTCCGGTCTGGCTAGCCGAAAGCGCATGGCTGCGCTGAAAGTAGATCGGCGCCCATAGCAACATGCCGTAAATCGCGGTGGTGGAGAATGCCACGCCGACCAGAAGCAGGCGATTTGCCCGCGAGGCGAGGATGCTGGCAAAAGCCTCGCGAAAGCCAACTTCATCCAATTCCTTGGGACCTTCCTCCACACCGTCGCTACGCGGATCGCGAAGAATTGCGACAAGGACCAGCGCCAGCAGGATTCCCGGCGCACCGACGACCACGAACGCCCAGCGCCAGCCGATCGTATCGGCAAGATATCCGCCCATGACCATGGCGATCAACCCGCCGATCGGCGGCCCCAGCTGGTAGAACCCCAGTGCCGAAGCCCGCTTTTCCGGCGGAGAGAGCTGCGAGATCAGCGAATGGGCCGGCGGCGTGCCCCCTGCTTCACCGATACCGACACCGATGCGGGTGAGAAACATCTGCCAGAAGTTTTGCGTCGCGCCGCACAGCGCGGTCATGGCCGACCAGACCGCCAGGCAAGCGGCGATGAGCTTGATGCGGTTTGTCGATGGACGGTCGGCGAAGCGCGCGATGGGTATGCCGAGGCTGGTATAGAACAGGGCGAAGGCGGTGCCAGTCATCAAGCCGATCTGAAAATCGTCAAGCCCTAGATCCTTGGAAATCGGCTGGGCGAGAATGCCGACGATCTGGCGGTCGAGGAAATTCAATATATAGACAAGCAGCAAGACATAGAGCGTCAGCCGCAAGCGCGAGTCGGTCCGGTCGGCCATTGTGCCCTCCCCTCGTCCGGCTTTTGCGCAGCGGCGGGCGAGCGGTCAAGGGCAAGAGGAGGCGATGCGGATGAGTCAACCAGAGGGCGCCCTGCCGGGTCTGCCGGTTCCCGAACGGCGCATACCGACGCCAACGACGGTGAGCGCGGAAGCGCAGGCTTTCCTCAGCCGCGATTTCGGCATCATGCCGCCGGAAATACCGCACACCGACAAGGAGCGCTGGCGCGCCTATGTCACCCAGGTCGAGGCGATGATCGAGCCGATGTCGGCGATGCGCGCCAAGCCATTCCCGGCGAAGATTTCAGAGCACCGGCTGGCGCATTGCACGCTCTACGAAATTGCGCCGGATTCGCTGAAGCAGGAAAACGAGGACAAGGCGATCCTGACCATCCACGGCGGCGCTTTCATCGTTGGCGGGGGCATGTCGGCGGGGTACATCGGCCAGACCTATGCCAGCCTGTGCGGCATTCGCGGCTTCTCGGTCGATTACCGGATGCCGCCGGATCATCCCTTCCCGGCCGGGCTGGACGATTGCGTCGAGGCCTACCGCTGGCTGCTGACGCGCTACAAGCCGGAGAAGATCGCGCTGGAAGGCGGTTCGGCGGGGGCCAATCTGGTCGCCGCGACGATCCTCAAGGCGCGCGACGAAGGGCTGCCGATCCCCGGTGCCGCCTCGCTGCACACCGCCGGCGTCGACATGACCCATTCGGGCGACACGTTCGAGACCAACCAGACGATCGACGTCGTACTGCGCAAGCCGGGCACCGAAACCATGCTGCTCTACGCCGGCGGGCACGACATGGCGCATCCCTATCTCTCACCGGTGTTCGGCGATCTGACCAAGGGATTTCCGCCGACCATCCTGGTTTCCGGCACCCGCGACATGCTGCTCTCGCCAACCGTGATGATGCACCGCGCGCTGCGCCGAGCCGGGGTGGAGGCGGAGCTGCATGTGTTCGAGGCTATGCCGCATGGCGGCCTCGGCGGCGCGTCGCCCGAGGACCGGGAGTTGCAGGCGGAGATTGCGCGGTTCCTGTCGGAGAAACTGGCCTGAGCTAGCGGTAAAGCAGAAGCGCGCGAACTTCCTTCGCCCAGAACGCCTCGTCCGCTCCCGCCAGAGCCTGGAGATCGCCCGCCTCCGCCCCGGCATGATCCACCCATTCGCGCAAGGCCGGGCCGCCGTTGATCACGTCGATGGCGAGGCGCTCGAACTCGTATTCATAGGGAAAGTCGCGCCATAGCTCATAGTCCGGGTAGAGCCGCCGGATCGCCTTGAACGCCAGCGCCTGCAAGCGCCAGGGGCGGAAGGCATCGTGGTCGTAGAACTTGCCCTCGGCGTGAATCATCAGACCGCTGCACAGGTCTCCGGCGTGCTTGTGGAAAGTCGGGGTGAACCAGCACTCGCGGACGGCGCAACCCGCCAGCCAGTCGGGGGCGAAGCGCTGCATTTCGGCCAGCACCGCCTTGGCGTCCACGTCCGGCGCGCCGAACAGCACTTCGAGCGGACGGGTGGTGCCGCGCGCCTCGCTCAGCGTCGCGCCTTCGAGCATCACCGTGCCCGCATAGCCGCGCGCCATGTTGAGATTGGCGGCGTTGGGGCTGGGGTTGATCCACACGCGGCTCTCGGGCCAGCCGAAGCCCGGCCCGTCTGGCTGCCAGCCCTGCATCCCGATCACCCGGTAATCGACGTCCAGCTTGAAATGCTCGATAAACCAGCGTCCTATCTCGCCCATGGTCAGCCCGTGTCGCATCGGCATCGGCCCGGCGCCAACAAAGCTTTCCTGGCCGGGCAGCAGCAGCGTGCCTTCCACCGGCCGTCCGGCCGGATTGGGCCGGTCGAGCACCCAGACTTCCTTGCCAGCCACCGCCGCCGCTTCCAGCAGATAGAGCAGCGTGGTGACGAAGGTATAGATACGGCAACCGAGATCCTGCAGGTCGAACAGGAAGACATCGGCGGTGGACATCATCTGTCCGGTGGGGCGGCGCACCTCGCCGTACAGGCTGAACACCGGGATGCCGTAAAGCGGATCGAGCTCGTCGGGAGTCTCGACCATGTTGTCCTGCTTATCGCCCTTGAGGCCGTGCTGAGGCCCGAAGGCGGAAGTGACGTTGATGCCGACAGCGATCAGCGCGTCGAGCGAATGGACGAGGTCTTCGGTGACGGAGGCCGGATGCGCGATCAGGGCGACGCGCTTGCCTTCGAGCGGCTTGCGCAGGGCGGGGTCAGCCAGCAGACGATCGATGCCGAATTTCATGCGTCGCTGGGTGGCGGAAGTGTCAACGTGAAGCAAGCCGGCGCGTGAAAATCGGGTTTTCCGGAGGGGTGGGCGAGCGCCCAGTAGCTTTTGGTGCCGTCGGTTTCTTCGATGACGGCGGATAGGGCGAGTTTTCCGCCAAGTCCCTCGCGCGGCATGGTCGCTTCGAGCGCAAAATGTCCTTCGCTGGCATCGAGACCAATTTCAGGTGGAGCAGTCAGCAACAAATCCTCCACCCCTTCGCGATATCGCTCGAAGCGATAGGCCGCCCATTGCGAGCTTGGTGAAAAGTTGAATTCTGCATAGCCACCCTCTCCAACGAAGGCCTCAAAGCAAGTCGTTTGCCAAAGCCCGTCGCAGCGATCCGGTTTCGCCGGATCCGGCAAGGCCAGCGCTTCCAGTTCGCATTCGACATGGAAGCGAAACCACAGGTTCGCGCCATTCTCCCCGGTCTCGACCGCAATGGAGCCTACCTTCCTGGCGGGCGTATCCGGATGACAAACCAGCCAATGCTTTCCCAACGCGCCAACTCCATGCTAGGCGCGCCGCGCCATGGCCCAATACACCTCAACCCTGCTCCGCCTGCTCGACGAGCGCGGCTATATCCACCAGCTCACCGATGCCGCGGCGCTCGATGCTATGGCAAACAAGCAGGTGATCCCCGGCTATATCGGCTTCGACGCCACCGCGCCATCGCTGCATGTCGGCTCGATGGTGCAGATCATGCTGCTGCGCCGCCTCCAGCAGGCCGGCCACAAGCCGATCGTGGTCATGGGCGGCGGCACCACCAAGGTCGGCGATCCCTCGGGCAAGGATGAGTCGCGCAAACTGCTCAGCGGCGAGGACATCAAGGCCAACATCGCCTCGATCCGCAGCGTGTTCGAGCGCTTCCTCACTTTCGGCGACGCACCCAGCGACGCGATCTTGGTCGATAACGACGAGTGGCTGTCGCAGCTCTCCTATGTCGATCTGCTGCGCGATGTCGGCCCGCACTTCACCATCAACCGCATGCTGACTTTCGATTCGGTGAAACTCAGGCTCGAGCGCGAGCAGCCGCTGACTTTCCTCGAATTCAACTACATGATCCTCCAGGCCTACGATTTCCGCGAGCTGGCGCTGCGCCACGGTTGCCGCTTGCAGATGGGCGGATCGGACCAGTGGGGCAATATCGTCAACGGCATCGAGCTGACCCGGCGGATGGAGGGGATCGAACTGTTCGGCGTCACCACCCCGCTGCTGACCACAGCCGACGGCGCCAAGATGGGCAAGTCGGTTTCCGGCGCGGTCTGGCTCAACGAGGCGCAGCTGCCAGCCTGGGACTTCTGGCAGTACTGGCGCAACACCGACGACCGCGATGTCGGCCAATTCCTGCGGCTGTTCACCGACCTGCCGCTGGACGAAGTGGGGCGGCTCGAGGCGCTTCAGGGCAGCGAGATTAACGCCGCCAAGGTGGTGCTCGCCAACGAAGTAACCAAACTCTGCCGCGGGGAGGAAGCAGCCCGCGCCGCCGAAGCCACTGCTGCCGCGACCTTTGCTCCTTCAGCATCAACTAAGCACGATACAACGGGGGCACTAGTCGGCCAGGGTTCCACTGTGACGGGAACAGCAGAACATGCACTCGCTCTCCCCATTTTGACGTTGCCCACAGAAGGCATGACAATTGTCGATGCCTTAGTTGGAATAGGTTTCGCCACCAGCCGGGGCGAAGCCAAGCGCCTGATCGCGGGCGGCGGGGCCAGGCTCGATAGTGTGGCGATAAGCGACGAAGCGCACCGAATTATGCCTGCTTCTGCTGAAATCCGCCTCTCCGCCGGCAAGAAGAAGCACGGCGTCCTGCGCCCGGCCCAATAGCGCCGGGCGGCAAGTTCTTGCCGGTTAACTTTGCCGGTTTACCGGATTTTTGCCTTTTACTGCCATTGTGCTCATTCCGGACCTTCGGATTCTGAGGCACAATATGGCAATGGGCGCGGGCGCACAGCTGACTGTAACCGACCTGCGGCGCGCGGCGCGGCACCCGGTCGACTATCCGGTGATCGCCGAACATCGCCGGTTGGGCGATGTCCACTTGCACGTCGTCAATCTTTCGGCGCACGGCTTTATGGCCGAGGGCGCGACCGAGCTTGGCCGCGGCGAGCGCATCGTCATTCGCCTGCCCATGGTTGGCAGGATCGAAGCGCACCTTATCTGGACAACCGAAGACCGTTCCGGCTTCCAGTTCGAACGGATCATCCGGCTCGAGGACTTCCTCAAGGTCATAGAGGCGCTGCAACCGAATCCGCGCCTGCGCCGCCAGCGCTGAAGCGTTGCCGGTTTGGGACCACTGGCGTCCCACGATTTGATATATTATATCATTACTCATAATGCGGACGAATGTCCGCGCTCAAGATTCGTCTGCTCGCCACCTGCCTGCTTGCCGGCATCGTTACGCTGACCCCAAGGATCGCGTCAGCCCAGGATCGGCAAGGTTCCGCGCACGGCAGGGACCTTAGCCATCGCGACGATGCGGAAGCCGAGATTGTCGTCGTCGGCCATCCACCGATGGACTTCGGCCTGCTCACCAGCACCGCCACGCTCGAAGGCGACCGGCTTGTCTCCCAAATGCGCGGACAACTCGGCGAGACGCTGGCCAGGCTCCCGGGGGTTTCGTCCTCGTCCTTCACTCCGGGCGCGTCACGGCCAGTGCTGCGCGGCTTCGACGGCGACCGCATCCGGGTGCTGACCGACGGGATCGGCGCGATCGATGCTTCCTCGGTTTCGGCCGATCATGCCGTAGTGTTCGATCCGCTGACGGTCGATCACATCGATGTGGTCCATGGCCCGGCGGTGCTGCTGTTTGGCGGCCAGGCGATCGGCGGGGCAGTCAATGCGCTCGACAAGCGAATTCCCCGCAGGCTGCCCGAGAAAATCGGCGTAACCGCCCTGGGCGGCTATGGCTCGGCGGCCGACGAGCGTTCGATCGGCGGCGCGATCGAAACGCCGCTTGGCGGCAACATGGCGGTCCACTTCGATGCCAGCTGGCGCAAAAGCGACGATTTGCGGGTTGGCGGACTGGTCAACGCACAGCCTCTACGCGATGTATTGCTGGAGCAAGCCGCCCTGCACCGCGCCAACGGCGAGCTCGAAATGGCCGCAGGCTTCGAGAATCTGGCCGGCCTCACCGGCCGCATCCCCAACTCCGCCGCGCGAAGCACCACACTCGGCGCCGGAGCGGCCTACATCGGTTCTGGCGGAAGCCTTGGCCTTTCGGTGCAGCGCTACGATACCCGCTATGGCCTGCCGCTCCGCCCCGGCGGCGCCCTCGATGCCGAAGTGGTCGCCATCGACCTCAAGCAGACCCGCATCGACCTGCGCGGCGAGCTCAAGCTCGGTGGCCTGTTCGACAGTCTCCAGCTGCGCGGCGCCTACGGCGATTACGAACATCTCGAACTCGAAGGCGGCGCAGCAGGCACCCGCTTTGCTGGCGACGGTGTCGAGGCGCGCGCCGACCTGGTCCAGGCTTCGCGCGACGGATGGCGCGGGCGCAGCGGCTTGCAGGTGCTCTCGCGCAAGCTGACAATCCGAGGCGCGGAAGCCGTCGTACCGGACAACAGCATCGACCGCCTAGGTGTGTTCACCTTGCAGAGCTGGCGCCTCGGCAAGTTCGAGATCGAGGCGGCGGGGCGCTATGAATATGTCAGGATCAAGTCGCGCCCTGCCGACTTCGTTCGCTCCTACAATCTGTGGTCGGGCGCAGCCGGGCTGTCCTATGCCCCGGCGGACGGGCTGAAGCTCGGCGCGAATTATACCCGGGGGGCGCGTGCGCCCGCGCCCGAGGAGCTTCTGTCCAACGGACTTCATGTCGCGACCCAAGCCTTCGAGCGGGGCAATCCCAGCTTCCGTACCGAAACCAGCGACGGCCTCGAGGCCTATCTGCGTTACGAAGGCGAGCGAGCATCGTTCTCCCTGACCGGCTACCTCACCGATTTCGGCAATTTCATTGCCGCCCTGCCAAGCGGCGAGGAGGAGAACGGCTTGCCGGTATTCCGGTACGCGCAATTGCCGGCCCGCTTCCAGGGCTTCGAGGCGAGCGCTTCGGTCGAAGCCTTGCGCTGGCGAGGAGGCGCACTGACGCTCGATGGGTCGGCGGACTATACCAAGGCCCGGCTCAAGGCCGTGGGTCCGGCCCCGCGCATACCGCCGCTGCGGCTGCGCGGCGGCGCGGAACTCCGGCACGGGCCGCTGCGCATTCGCGGCGAGGTCGAATGGAATGACGCGCAGAAGAGCGTCGCCGCCTTCGAAAACGCGGTGCCGGGTTTCACTCTCGTAAATCTCTCCGCCGACTGGCACCCGAAGGGCGAAGACGGACCGGTCACCTTCATCCTCTCCGCCGACAACCTGTTCGACGTCACCGGCCGGCGCGCCGCCAGCTTCACCCGCGATTTCGTGCCGATCGCCGGCCGCGACATCAGGATAACCGCCAAGATCGCTTTCTGACCGCGCTTGGCAAGCGCGCCGCGCACTGCCATTGCTGCCTCCGTGACCGAGCCGACATCGCCACTGCAGATCCGCGACTTCCGCATTTTCTGGCTGTCGCGCTTTGCCTCGACTTTCGGCACGATCGGCATGGTCGTGATCATCGGCTACCAGCTCTACGATGTCGCCCGCGGCCAATATGGCATGACCATTCCGCAGGCGGCATTCCAGCTCGGCATGCTCGGCCTGGCGCAATTCGTGCCGCTGTTCCTGTTCACCCCCATCGCCGGCGTCATTGCCGATCGCTTCGATCGACGCACGGTGGCGGGACTGGCCAGCTTTCTCGATCTGCTGGTCGCACTGACGCTGGCGGTGGTGACACATCTCAAGCTTCAGACCCTGCCGTTCCTATACGCCATGGCCGCCCTGCACGGCGTCGCCCGCGTGTTCATCGGCCCGGCGATGAGCGCTTTTGTCCCCAATATCGTCCCCGCCGCGCTAATGCCGCGCGCCATGGCGCTGGGCTCGCTGTCCTGGCAAGGGGGGGCGATCGGCGGGCCGGCGCTGGCCGGGGTGCTGTTCGCGATGAGCCCCGCCCTGCCCTATTGGTCGGCGACGGGGCTGCTCGCTTTCACCTGCGGCGCCATACTCACCATCCGCCGCCTGCCGCCGCCCGAAGGCAATCGCGATGTCCATCCGGTGCGTCAGGTGATCGACGGCTTCAAATTCGTCTGGAGCGAACGTTTCCTGCTCGGCTGCACCACGCTCGACCTGTTCGCCGTGCTGCTCGGCGGGGCGACGGCGCTGCTGCCGGTTTTCGCCCGCGATATTCTGACGTTCGGCGGCGAGCCGGTCGGGGCGTATGGCCTCGGGATCATGCGCGCCATGCCGGCCGCCGGAGCCGTGGTGGTCGGGCTATGGCTTTCGGCGCGGCCGATCGAACACAATGTCGGGGCCAAGATGCTGTGGGCGGTGGCGGTGTTCGGCGCGGCGACAATCGTGTTCGGGATCTCGCGCGATTTCCTGCTTTCGCTGACCATGCTCGTCGCACTGGGCATGGCCGACATGGTATCGGTGTTCATCCGCATCACCTTGATGCAACTCGCCACGCCCGACGAGATGCGCGGCCGCGTCTCGGCGATCACCGGCCTGGCCGTCTCCGCATCGAACGAGCTGGGCGAAATGCAGTCGGGACTCGCCGCGGCGCTGCTGGGCGCGACAGGAGCGGTTGTCTTTGGCGGCGCGGGTGCCATACTTGTCACTGCCTTGTGGGCGTGGATTTTTCCGGAGCTGCGCCATGCCCGGACATTCGCCGCCCGCTACCGTCAGATGGAGACCGAACCGTGAAAGCAGACAGCATCCTCGCCACCATCGGCAACACCCCGCACGTGCGCCTCTCCCGAATGTTCCCGGACCACGAAGTCTGGATAAAGTGCGAGCGCGCCAATCCCGGCGGGTCGATCAAGGACCGCATCGGCCTGGCCATGATCGAAGCGGCCGAGGCCGACGGCAGCCTCAAGCCGGGCGGCACCATTGTCGAGCCGACTTCGGGCAATACCGGCATCGGCCTCGCCATGGTCGCGGCGGTCAAGGGTTACAAGCTGGTGCTGGTCATGCCCGATTCGATGTCTATCGAGCGCCGCCGGGTGATGCTGGCCTATGGCGCGAGCTTCGACCTGACCCCGCGCGAAAAAGGCATGAAGGGCGCGATCGAACGGGCCAGGGAAATCGTCGCCGAGACTCCCGGCGCCTGGATGCCGCAGCAGTTCGACAATCCGGCCAACATCGCCGTCCACGCCCACACCACCGCGCAGGAGATTCTCGCCGATTTCGCCGATAGCCCGCTCGACGCCCTGATCACCGGAGTCGGCACCGGCGGGCACCTCACCGCCTGCGCCGAAGTACTCAAGGCCGAGTGGCCGGGGATGAAGGCCTATGCGGTCGAACCGACGTTGTCGCCGGTGATCTCCGGCGGCCAGCCCGCCCCGCACCCGATCCAGGGCATCGGCGCGGGGTTCATCCCGAGCAACCTGCATACTCAGTCGATCGATGGAGCGATCCAGGTCGATCCGGCCGAGGCCAAGGAAATGGCCCGCCGCTGCGCTCGCGAGGAGGGAATTCTCGTGGGCATCAGTTCGGGCGCGACCTTGCAGGCGATCGCGCAGAAGCTGGCCGAATTGCCCGCCGGCAGCCGGGTGCTCGGCTTCAACTACGATACCGGCGAGCGGTACCTGTCGGTAGCGGACTTCCTGCCCGAATGAGCAATCTCGAACGGGTCGATTACGCTGACGGCCCCACCATTCTCACTGGCTGGCTGGCGCGCCCGGCGGGTAAGCCCCGCGCAGCCATCGTCATTTTTCCGACCATCGCCAACGTCAACGAACACATGGAGCGCCGCGCCCGGATGCTCGCGGAGCAGGGCTTCGTCGCCATGGTCGCCGATTTCTATGGTGAGCCGGTGCCAAGCTTCGAGGCCGCCGGCCCGCTCGCCGCGAGGCTGCGCGACACACCCGAGCACTACCGCGCCCGCCTGCGCGCCGCGATCGCCGCCCTGCGAGCCGAAGCGCCCGGCCTGGCGATGGCCGCGATCGGCTATTGCATGGGCGGCCAGGCCGCGCTCGAAACTGCGCGCGACGGGGCGGATCTGGTGCTGGCGGCTAGCTTCCACGGCCTGCTCGATACGCTCAAACCGGCCGAACCCGGCGCGATCAGGGCCCGCCTCCTCGTCTGCCACGGCGATGCCGATCCGCTGGTCCCGCACGAACAGGTGCTCGCCTTCTGGAACGAAATGAACGCGGCGGGCGCCGATTGGCATTTCCACGCCTATTCCGGCGTCAGGCACGGCTTCACCGATCCGGCCAGCGACGCCCGCGGGCTCCCGGCGATCGCCTATGACGCCAGCGCCGACCGCCAGAGCTGGGCGGCATTGATTGCCATGCTCGACGAGGGGATTGCCGCGTGAAGCCGGGCGGCTAATTCAGAGCGGTCACGCTTGTGCTGAATTGGTCCGATACTGTCTGCCGCCAACAAGCCGCCGGCGCTTCTGGCGGACAACCAGACCATTCGCCTTCATCTCTACAGGCGCGACAAAGGCCAAGCCGGCGAAAGCGCCTTCGCACCATTTGAGCTCGGCGGGGACAAAGGTGCCGTCCTCGAACTCGACGATCAGCGTGGCCGCTCCGATCAAGTCCGGCAATGCCTCGCCCATGATGCCGCCAGACGAAATGTCGCTGATGGCAAAGGCGCGTGGCGAGCCGTCGATGTGCAGCGACAGCGTACGGCTGTCGGTGCTGACACGCTCATGCTTGCGGCGCTCCTCGCGTGCGGGCGCCGGTGGGTCGGCCTCGACGACGTGCAACGCGACGGCGCGGTGGTCTGCCGGACGATCGATGCCGGTGCAAAGCGTACCGTCGATCGGTAGCGCGGTGCCGCAAACGCTGCATTCGGCGGTAATCCGGCCTACATACCACTGCGAATGGCCACAACCGGGGCAGCGATTGACTTCGTCGGTGCGGAACAGCACCGAGTAGCCGCGAACCGACAGGTCGAGCTTGAAGCTCCGCGATGCGGGAATAGCGGTCACCTGTTCAATCCTCGCGTTATGGATCCTCGCCACCAGTGCGTGCCCAATTCTACGACACAAGGCGTTGCCAAGCGCTTAAGACGATGAAAACGAGCGTCTACCACCCATTCCAGTGGGTTATCCCGCTCACCGGCGGGCGTTCGGCGCGTTTGAAATCGGTGCCCTTGGTATAGGCGACCGGGAGCAGCGCGACCTGCATGATGTCCTCCGGCAAGCCAAGTACCGCGGCCGCTTCCTGTTCGAGCATCAAGTGCAATGTCGTCAGCGTCGAGCCGAGGCCGCGCGCCCGCAGCGCCAGCTGGAACGACCACACCGCCGGAAAGATCGAGCCATAGGCCGATGCCTGCATGACATTGGGCGCACCCTCGGGAATCCGGCCCTCGATGCAGGGTATGACGAAGACCGGCACGCGAGCCATATTTTCCGCCAGCCACAGCGCCGAACTGAGCACCCGCCCGGTCTGGGTTCCCTTGTCCGCCGATGCCGCGCCCGCGGCGAGATAGCCGCCGCCGGCGCGCTTGTAGATATCCGCCAGCGCCGTGCGCTTGTCCGCGTCATCGACCACCACCCAGCGCCAGGTCTGGCTGTTGCTCCCGGTCGGCGCCTGCACCGCGATTTCCAGGCACTGCGTTATGATCTCGCGCGGCACCGGGCGATCGAGATCGAGGCGTTTCCTGACCGCGCGGGTGGTAGCGAGCAGTTCGTCGGTCTCGGCAAGGTCGAATGGCATGGAGCGCTCCTGTTTTCGTGCGTCGCCATCAGCCTAGACACACATCCCGCTGGCGTCATCCCGCCAAATGGCTAGGCTGACCGGGGAATTGAGGGAGAGACTGCCATGTTGGTCAAATTCACCAGTTCGGACCGGGTGTTCACCGCCGTAAACGCCACGCAAGTCACGTTCATTTCCTCGATAACCGAGGGCACCCGAATCCGCTTCGGCGAAGGCCGCAGCGTAACCGTGGTCGAGCCGATGGACGAAGTGATCGAGCGGCTGAACCGCGTGTTGCAGCCAGAGGACGCCTGAGCGGGATAGGGAATTCGCGGCATGTCCGCTCAAATTCTCGATCGATTTGCATCTTTGCGGAATTTGCTCAGGGCTAACTTTGCTCGATCGGGCCGCTGCTTTCCTTCCACGCCGCCATGCCGCCATCGAGCGCCGTGGCGCGATCGAAGCCGAGTTCGCGCAGGGTTGCGGCAGCCAGCGTTGAGATTTTGCCGAAATCGCAGACAGTCAGCACTTCCACGCTGGGATCGGGCAAGACCTCGTTTACCCGCAATTCGAGCTGCCCGCGCGGCAAGTGCAATGCGCCGGGAACATGCCCGGAAGCAAACGAATCCCTTTCCCGCACATCAAGGATGACGAAGTCATTCATGCGCCGATCCAGACGGATTCGCAGTTCGTCCATGGCCATGAACGGGATGCGCGCCGCGGCTTCCGCAAGCATTTGGCGCACTGTCTTGCCGCCCGACATGTTGGTGCGCAATGCCTCGGTCAGATGGGTCGGAGCGGACAGATTGAGGCTGTTCATCAGTTCGACGAATTCGGCGCGTCCGGTCTTGGCGAGCCGCGGATTGTTGCGGCGTTCATCGCCGATCGTCGTCTGATCCCGCCCCTTGTAGTCGTGCGCCGGAAAGACGAGTGTTTCGTCGGGCAGCGACAGCAACTGTCCGAACAGGCTTTCGAACAGCCGATCGGGATCGCCGCTGGGCAGGTCGCTCCGCCCCGTGCCGCCGATCAGCAGCGTGTCGCCGGTGAAGACCCGGTCCTCGACAAAGATCGACATCGAATTGCGCGTGTGGCCGGGTGTGTGGAGGATGCGCAAACGCAGGCTTCCCAGCGGCAGCGTATGTCCGTCCTCGACATGCAGATCGACGTTGGGAGCCGGCGAAAACCGGTGCATCACGAACGGGGCGCCAAACTCGGTTCGTAATGTCCGTGCGCCCGAGAAATGATCGGCATGGGTGTGGGTGTCGAATATGTAATGAACCCGCAAGCCCTGCCGGTTGACTTCGCCAATGTAGCGGTCGGTCAGGTCGAGCGCGGGATCGATGATTGCCGCGGCCCGGGTTTCCTCGCACCCGATCAGATAGGACTTGCACCCTTCGCCGTCCTTGAAAATCTCAAAGAACATGGCTCCCCCTGCAGCGGCACGACCGGACGAGGAAGGCTAGCACGCGCAGCATCGATTGCGCATGCACAAAACGAGGTTCCGGCGGGAGAAATACCGCCGCGCCGGAATTCCGGTATCAGGCCGTCTCGAATGCCTCCACCGGCAAGGCCATCATCGCTTCCGAGCCCGCCTCGATCTTGCGGCGCAGCGCGCCCGCATCGGGCAGGAAACGTTCGGCGTAGTAACGCGCTGTCGTCAGCTTCGCCGCGTAGAACGCCTTGTCCGAAGCGCCGCCGGCCAGCGCCTCGGCAGCCACTGTCGCCATGCGCAGCCACATCAACCCTAGCGAGACAATCCCGGCAATGTGCATAAAATGATGCGCCCCGGCCCCGGCGTTGTTCGGGATTGGCCAGGGCATTTTGCATGAACCACATGGTCGCCGCCTTGAGCTCGCCGTTGGCTTTCTCGAGCCGCTCGGCGATCGGCGCAAGCTGCGCATCGGCCTTGGCCGCCGCGCATTCGCCGTCGATTAGCGCAAACAGGGCCTGGATCGCCCGCCCGCCGTTCGCACCGAGCTTGCGCCCGACCAGGTCCATCGCCTGGACACCGTTGGCGCCTTCGTAGATTTGCGCGATCCGCGCGTCGCGGACGAACTGCTCCATGCCGTTCTCGGCGATATAGCCGTGCCCGCCCCAGACCTGCTGCATCTGAACGGCAGTATCGAAGCCCTTGTCGGTGCCATAGCCCTTGAGCACCGGGGTAAGCAGCGAGATCAGGTCATCGGCCATCTGCTTTTCCCCCTCGCCCGCCGCCTTGTGGCTGAGTTCGACCTGAAGCCCGCCCCACAAGGCAAAAGCGCGCATGCCTTCGGTGAAGGCCTTGGCATCCATCAGCATGCGGCGGATATCGGCATGCACGAACAGCGGATCGGCCTTCTCGCCCGGTTCAGCCGGGCCGGTCAGCGCCCTGCCCTGGCGGCGCTCCTTGGCGTAGGCGACCGCGTTCTGGTAAGCCGCCTCGGCCTGGCCCAAGCCCTGGATGCCGACGCCGAGCCGCGCCGCGTTCATCATGATGAACATGGCGGCGAGACCCTTGTTCTCCTCTCCAACCAGCCAGCCCGCCGCGCCGTCGTAGTTCATCACACATGTGGCGTTCCCGTGGATGCCCATCTTGTGTTCGATCGAGCCGCAGGAGACAGCGTTGCGCTCGCCCGGCGAGCCATCCTCATTCACCAGCAACTTGGGCACGATGAACAGCGAAATGCCCTTGGACGAATCGGGCGCATCCGGGGTCTTGGCCAGCACCAGATGGATGATATTGTCCGCCAGGTCGTGTTCGCCAGCCGAAATGAATATCTTGGTGCCGGTTATCGCGTAGCTGCCGTCCGCTTGCGGCACGGCGCGCGTACGGATCAGGCCGAGATCGGTGCCGCATTGCGGCTCGGTCAGGTTCATCGTCCCGGTCCACTCGCCCGAGATCATCTTCGGCAGGTACCTGGCCTGCAATTCAGGGCTCGCCTTGGCCCGTATCGCCGCGACGGCGCCGTTGGTCAGGCCGGGATACATGGCGAACGCCTGGTTCGCCCCGCTGAGGAACTCCTCGAAGGCGAAGCCCAGCACATGCGGCATGCCCTGCCCGCCGAATTCAACCGGCGCGGCGATGGTGTTCCAGCCTGCTTCGCAAAGTTGCTCGTAGGCCTGTTTGAAACCATCGGGCGTCGTCACCGTAGCATCGGCATTGCGATTGCAGCCCTGTGCATCGCCGGAAGCGTTAAGCGGCGCGACCACTTCGGCGCAGAACCTGCCGCCTTCCTCTATCACCGCATCGACGATATCGCTCGTGGCGCTCTCGAAGCCGGGCAGATTGCCGTAGCTCTCCAGTTTGAGCACTTCGTTGATGACGAAGCGGGTATCGCGCGTCGGCGCCTTGTAGATTGGCATGGCTTTTCCTTCGTCTGAGCCGGTCGCATGGCTCCGCGTCACTAATTTACATTGGTGTAAGTATCAAGAGCCGATCCGCGTCAGCGTGTCTCCCTCCAGCTTGCGGTAGAAGCAGCTGGTCGCGCCGGTATGGCAGGCCGGTCCTTCCGGACGGACCATCAGCATTAGCGCATCCTGATCGCAATCGACGCGTATCTCCTGCACCCGCAGGAAATGACCGGAGGTCTCGCCCTTGAGCCACAGCCGCCCGCGAGAGCGCGAGTGGAAGTGGGCTAGGCGGGTCTCGCGGGTCTTGGCCAGGGCTTCCGCATCCATGAAGGCGATCATCAGCACCTCCCGGCTCACCGAATCGATGGCAATCGCCGTGAGCAAACCGTTCGCGTCGAACCGCGGCAAAAAGGCGGTCCCGCGCTCGCGGTCATCCACCGTATGGTTGACCATTGGTTAACAATCCTCCGAAACGTGCATCAGAAGCGCCGATTTGTTGCACGATAACCACAGATGCCGAGCAAAATCCATCGCTCGAGACAAAGCCACTTTCAATTCGGCCCGATTCGCGAGATCAAGTCGCAGTGGCCTTAGGGCCGCACGCTGGAACGCGGTGCACAGATATACGCGCCATGGTTCAGGGGTTCGGAGTTCGCCCGGGGCTAAGAGGGCGGACCAGAGCATGAGGGATCGGACGAGGCGGGCGCAGGGGGCTACCGCCGAACTGCCAAGGCAGCGTCCATCGAGTTTCGTCACGAGGACGCCCGGGGCCCGCCGCCCCGGGCGTTTTCGTTCGGGGCCGGCAGCGCTTCGTCGAGCACCCGGGCGAAGCAGGCTATCACCACCTTCTCCGCCCCCGCCCGCTTGAGCGCCGAGACGCAGGCCGCGCTGGTCGCGCCGCTGGTCAGGACATCGTCGACCAGGACCACCTTCGCCCCGCGCAGCATGTCGCGCCGTTTGGGATTGGCGGCGATCGCGCCCGACAGCGCCCGCGCCCGCGCCTTCGCCCCCAACCCGCCGAGCACCGGAGTTGGCTTGCGCCGCACCAACACATCGACCGCGAGCCGCGCCCCACGCTGCCTGGCGATCTCGCGCCCGAGCACGGCCGCCTGGTTGAATCCGCGCCGCCACAGCCGCCAGCGGTGTAGCGGCACCGGCGCCACTAGCCAGTCAGGCTCGACGAAAGGCAGCCGCGCCGCCATCAGCCGCGCCATCATCGGCGCCAGCGCGATGCGGCCGCCGTGCTTGAAGGCGAGCACAAGGCGGCGCGACACCTGGTTGTAGAGCGTGCCGGCGGCGATGCCGTCGTGCCGGGGCGGTTCGGCGAGGCAGGGCGCGCAGACCGCGCCGTCGCGACCCGCTCCGGCTGCATTGTCGCCGAACGGACGCTGGCACAGCGCGCAGCTCGGCTCGCCGGGAATGACCAGCTCGCTCCAGCAGCCCGCGCAAAGCCCCGCCTGCGCCGACAGCCCCTCGCCGCACAGTGGGCAGCGCGGCGGGAAGGCGAAGTCGACCACCGGGGCAAGGGCCTGAGAGATCGCGGGTGCGAGCGCCATAAGGCCAGTCTAACCGTTGACGCGCATGCCGCAAGCGCGGCAGGGGGCCGCATGGCCAGCCCTACTCCACCGGCGATCTTCGCGCCCGCCCGCCGGATCGCCGCGCGGCGGCGGATGATGGCGCTGCAGGCGAGGCCAGGCGCCGCCCGATACCTGCTCGACGACATGATCGAGGATGTGCTCGACAGGCTCGGCTTCCTGCGCGTCGAACCGCGCAAAGTGCAGGTGATCGGCGACTGGACCGGCCGGCTTGCCGATGCTCTCGCCGGCCAGGGCGCCGCTGTGACACGCGCCGAACCCGCCGAGGGTTTCGCCGAGGAGCAGCCCTTCCCCTTCGGTCCCTTCGACTTCATCGCCAGCCTTGGCACGCTGGACACGGTCAACGACCTGCCCGGGGCGCTAATCCACTTGCGCAATGCCCTCGCGCCCGGCGGTCTCTTGATCGCCAGCTTCCCGGGCGCGGGCAGCCTGCCCGCCCTGCGCGCCGCGATGCTGGCGGCGGACGGGACACGCCCTGCCCCGCGCCTGCACCCCCAAGTCGATGTCCGCGCCGGCGGGCAACTGCTCCAGCGGGCGGGCTTCGCCGATCCAGTGGTGGACAGCCGCGGGCTGGACGTGCGCTTTTCCAGCCTGGCGAGCCTCGTCGCCGATGTCCGCGCCCAGGGCCTGTCGAACTGCCTGGCCCGCTCCGGCCCGCCCTTGACCCGATCCGCCCTGGCGCGAGCCCGGGAAACATTCGGCGAGGCCAGAGTGGAGCGCTTCGAGATCCTCACCCTGAGCGGCTGGCGAAATAAATAGGGACTGTCCCTATTTTCCAACCAATGCCGCCTGCGCCGCAGCCAGCCGGGCGATCGGCACGCGGTAGGGCGAGGCGCTGACGTAATCGAGGCCCAGTTCCTCGCAGAACGCGATCGAGGCGGGATCGCCGCCGTGCTCGCCGCAGATGCCGAGCTTGATCTCCGGCCGCGCCGCCCTGCCTCGCTCCGCCGCCAGCCGCACCAGCTGGCCGACACCGTCGATGTCGAGGCTGACGAAAGGATCGCGCTCGAAGATGCCGGAATCGACATAGGCGCCGAGGAATCTCCCGGCGTCGTCGCGCGAAAGGCCCAAGGTCGTCTGGGTGAGATCGTTGGTGCCGAACGAAAAGAACCGCGCCTCCTGCGCGATCTCGCCCGCCATCAGCGCGGCGCGCGGCAACTCGATCATGGTTCCGACAAGATAGTCGAGCGTGCGGCCTTTCTCGGCGAACACCTGCCCGGCCGCCCGATCGACCAGCTCGCGCAAGATCTCCAGCTCGCGCCGGGTCGCGATCAGCGGGATCATCACTTCGGGGATCGGCGCTTCACCGGAGCTTGCGGCAACATCGCACGCCGCCTCGAAAATCGCCCGGGCCTGCATCTCGTAGATCTCGGGGAAGGTGATGCCCAGCCGGCAGCCGCGGTGGCCGAGCATGGGGTTGAACTCGTGCAATTCCTCGGCCCGGCGCATCAGCGTTTCCGCGCCGACCCCGGTCTCTTCCGCAAGCGCGGCGAATTCCTCCTCGCCATGCGGCAGGAATTCGTGGAGCGGCGGATCCAGCAAACGGATGGTAACCGGCAGCCCGGCCATGATCTCGAAGATCTCGCGGAAATCGGCGCGCTGTTCGGGCAGCAGCTTGGCCAGCGCCGCCTGGCGGCCGGCGGTGTCGTCGGCGAGGATCATCTGGCGTACCGCCGAGATGCGGCGCGCGTCGAAGAACATGTGCTCGGTGCGGCACAGACCGATCCCTTCGGCGCCGAAGCGGCGGGCCATGCGGCAGTCGGCCGGGGTTTCGGCATTGGCGCGTACTTTCATGCGGCGGTGCCGGTCGGCCCAGCCCATCAGCACGCCGAAGTCGCCGGAAAGCTCGGGCTCGAGCGTCGGCACGAGGCCGAGCATGATCTCCCCCGTCGCGCCGTCGAGCGTGACGATATCGCCTTCGCGCAGATCGCGATCCCCGATCCGCAGCTTGCGCGCGGCTATGTCGATGGAGATCGCCGAGCAGCCCGAAACGCAGGGCCGGCCCATGCCGCGCGCGACCACCGCCGCGTGGCTGGTCATCCCGCCGCGCGCGGTCAAAATCCCTTTGGCGGCATGCATTCCATGAATATCTTCGGGCGAAGTCTCAACTCTTACGAGAATCACCGCCTCGCCGATCGCCGCCCGCCGCTCGGCCATGTCGGCATCGAGCACCACCGCGCCCGAAGCCGCCCCCGGCGAGGCCGGCAAGCCGCGGCCGATGACCTCGCGCGGGGCGCCCGGATCGAGCATCGGATGGAGCAGCTGGTCGAGCGCCATCGGATCGACCCGGGCGACGGCCATGGCTTCGTCGATCAGGCCTTCGCCGGCCATGTCGACCGCCATCTTGAGCGCCGCTTTCGCCGTGCGTTTGCCGCTGCGGGTCTGGAGCATCCACAAGTGCCCGCGTTCGACGGTGAATTCGATGTCCTGCATGTCGCGGTAGTGGCGTTCGAGCAGGTCGAACACTTGCGCCAGCTCGGCGAAAGCCTCGGGCATCGCCTCTTCCATCGACAGCGGCTTGGCATTGGCCCGTTCGCGCGCCGCCCGGGTCAGATACTGCGGCGTGCGGATGCCGGCGACGACATCCTCGCCCTGGGCATTAACCAGCCATTCGCCGTAGTAGGCCCGCTCGCCGGTCGAGGGGTCGCGGGTGAAAGCGACGCCGGTGGCGCTGGTTTCGCCCATGTTGCCGAAGACCATGGCCTGGACGTTGACCGCGGTGCCCCAGTCGCCGGGGATGGCGTTGAGCCGGCGGTAGACCTTGGCGCGGTCGCTGTCCCAGCTATCGAACACGGCGGCGATGGCGCCCCACAATTGCTCGGAGACGTCCTGCGGAAACGGGAGGCCGCGTTCGGCCTCGACAATCGACAGATATTCGCCGACCAGCGCCTGCCAGTCTTCGGCTTCCATCTCCGTATCAGTGAAGAAGCCTTTGTCTTCCTTGGCGATCTCCAGCGCATCCTCGAACCGGTGGTGATCGAGCCCGAGCACCACATCGGAATACATCTGGATGAAGCGGCGGTAAGAATCCCAGGCGAAGCGGGCATCGCCGGACGTCTCGGCAAGACCCGCGACGGTGGCGTCGTTGAGCCCAAGATTGAGCACGGTGTCCATCATCCCGGGCATCGACACCCGCGCTCCCGAGCGCACCGATACCAGCAGCGGGTCCGCCGCGTCGCCGAAGGTCTTGTCGACAGCGCGCTCGATATGGGCGAGCGCCGTGGCGACGTGGCCGCGCAAGGCATCGGAGAAAGCGGCGCCCCTTGCCAGATATTCGGTGCAAACTTCTGTAGTGATGGTGAAACCCGGCGGAACCGGCAGGCCGATGGAGGCCATTTCGGCAAGGTTCGCTCCCTTGCCGCCGACGATTGCCTTGTCGCGGGTGCGCGGATCGGGGTTGGTGACGCCGCCGCCGAAGGTGTAGACTTGGCTGTTCACTTCGCTTCTGAGGTTCTGAAGCCCCCGCCGTCAGGTGAGGGGTTGGGCAAAATCTAGCCCTCGATCTTCGAAAAATCTGCCACACCGTGCACCGCGTCGCGGAACCGGGCCAGCAGCCCAAGCCGCGCCGCGCGTTTGGCCGGGTCGGCATCGTTGACCGTGACATGATCGAAGAAAGCATCGATCGGCGCGCGCAGCGAGGCCAGCGCAGCCATGGCCCCGGCGAATTGTTCGGCCTCGACGGCGGCGGCGGCTTGCGGGCCGGCGGCGTCGAGCGCGGCGATCAGGGCGGCTTCGGCAGGTTCGGCCTGATAGCCCTCCCCTGAGGGGGAGGTTGGGTGGGGGTATTCGGCGCTGGCCGGTGAGGTGGGAACCCCCACCCCCGACCCCTCCCCACCGGGGAGGGGAGCAGAATGGCGAACCCCTCCTTCTTGAGGATATTGGCGGCGCGCTTGTACCCGGCGAGGAGATTGGCGCCGTCCTCGCGTGCCGACGAAGGCCTGGAGGGCATGGACCCGGGCGAGCAGGCGGACGAGATCTCCTTCGCCGGCCGAGTGAAAACCGCGATCGATCAGGTCGTGACGCACGCCGAACTTCGCGTTGCTGGACTATCAGTCGCTCGCCAAAAAACGGAACAATCTCCAATTGCTTCATTTCCGCAAAATCATAGGCCGCTTTCGCAACTTCCTCCGGGCTGGAAAGTCTGTCAGTCAGAACTTCCTCCAAATTAGTTGCAACAAAATTTGTTGGCCGAACTGATTCCTCTGCTGCTCGGTCCAGAAACAACTGCATCCGTTCCTCAAGACGTAAGTCAAGCTTGCGGGCTGCACCAATTAGTCGCGACCACCAGAATATTCCGTGCTGCTTGAGTGCCTGCCCAAGCATATTAGGAAAACTTGTTCGAATTTCATTTATAAGAATTATTTGGATTATTGCCAATGCAGCACGTCGCAGGGCAAACGGGTCTTTTGAGCCAGTTGGCCTCTCATTGATACCAAAGAATCCGGTCAACGTATCCAGCTTATCCGCCAAACTCACCGCCACCGTCACCGGCGCGGTCGGTACTTCGTCCCCCTGCCCGACCGGCTTGTAGTGATCGCGGATCGCGTCGGCGACGGCGTCCGGCAGCCCCTCGGCGCGGGCGTAGTAGCCGCCCATCAGGCCTTGCAGCTCGGGGAATTCGCCGACCATTTCGGTGACAAGGTCGGCCTTGCACAGCCGCGCGGCCTGTTCGGCGAGTTCGGCCAGCCTTTCTTCATCCTCTCCGAGCTTGCTCGGGGAGGTGGCAGCCGCATCGCGGCTGACGGAGGGGTGCGCCGCGTCAGCGGCGCTTGCAGCGCCGCCCCCCTCCACCACCCCTTCGGGGCGGTCCCCCTCCCCGAGCAAGCTCGGGGAGGATTTTACGATCTCTTGTTCCACCAGCCAGCGCGCCAGTTTGGCCACCCGCTCGGCCTTGTCGGCGACGGTGCCCAGCTTCTCGTGGAAAGTGATCCTCGCCAAGCCTTCGGCGTGCTGCTCCAGCGTCTTCTTGCGGTCCTGCTCCCAGAAGAACCGCGCGTCGGAGAGCCGCGCCGCGAGCACCTTGCGGTTGCCCGCGACAATCGCCGCGCCGCCGTCGGTCGCCACGATATTGGCGGTGCAGACGAAAGCATTGGCGAGCTTGCCGTCCTGCTCGCAGACAAAATACTTCTGGTTAGTCCGCGCGGTTAGCTGGATAACCTCGGGCGGAACCTCAAGATAGGCCTCGTCGAACCGCCCCAGCAGGGGCACCGGCCATTCGGTGAGCCCGGCGTTCTCGATCACCAGCCCTTCGTCCTCGACCAGCACCAGCCCGGCCTCCGCCGCGACCGCCCTCGCCCGCTCGCGGATCAGAGCCTCGCGCTCGGCATGATCGACGATGACGTGGCACAACCGCAGCTTGTCGGCATAGTCGTGCGCCCCGTCGATGGTGATCTCGCCGGGGTGGTGGAAACGGTGGCCCCGGGTGGCGAAGTCCGAGCGGATTCCGCCGATTTCGCATGCGACCAGGTCCTGACCGAATATCGCGACGATGCCCGACAGCGGCCGCACCCAGCGCAGGCTTTCGGTCGAAATCGAGGCCGCGCCCCAGCGCTGCGACTTGGGCCAGGGGAAAGCGCGGACGATCGCCGGGATGGCTTCGGCGAGCACCTCTTTGGTCGCGCGGCCGGGCTTTTCGCTGACGGCGAACCAGACGCCGTCGCGGGTGCTCAGTTGGTCCTTGGTCAGGCCAGTCTTGCGCAGAAAGCCTTCGAGCGCCTGCTCGGGCGCATTGGTGCGCGGGCCCTTCATTTCCTCGCTGACTGCCTTGGTGGCGTCGGGCAAGCCTTTGGCGATGAGCGCCAGACGGCGCGGCGTGGACCAGACGGTGATGGCTCCGGTCGAAACGCCGGCGGTCTGCATCTGCTCGTGGAACAGCTTTTCCAGATCGCGCCGCGCGCCCGCCTGCATGCGCGCCGGGATTTCTTCCGAGCGCAGTTCGAGGAGGAAATCAGGCATGACCTAGATCCTCTCCATTTTGCGCAGCCAAATGGGGAGGTGGCAGTGCGAAGCGCTGACGGAGGGGTATTGCAGCGCCGGAACTACCCCTCCGTCACGCGCTTCGCGCGCGCCACCTCCCCATTTGCACTTCGTGAAAATGGAGAGGAACTGGGTAGCGAGCGCCATCACGCCGACCACCCCGGAAACTTCGCGCTCCAGTCCGCCTCGTTCTTGGCGATCCAGGCCTGGCAACTGCCCTTGGCGAGGTCCCGCACCCGGCCGATGTAGCTCGCCCGCTCCTGCACCGAGATCACCCCGCGCGCCTGGAGCAGGTTGAACAGGTGGCTTGCCTCGATCGCCTGGTCGTAGGCGGCGAGCGGGATTTCCGCTTCGATGCAGCGCTGGCATTCGGCCTCGGCCTTGGCGAACCCATCGAAAAGAGAAGCTGTATCCGCTACTTCGAAGTTATACTTCGAGTGTTGCTTTTCATTTTCAAGGAAGACCTTGCCATAGCTCACGCCGTGATCGTTGAACCTGAGGTCGTAGACGTTATCGACCCCCTGGATATACATCGCCAGCCGCTCCAGCCCATAGGTCAGCTCGCCCGCCACCGGCTTGCAATCGAAGCCGCCGACTTGCTGGAAATAGGTGAACTGGGTCACTTCCATGCCGTCGCACCACACTTCCCAGCCCAGCCCCCAGGCGCCGAGCGTCGGGCTTTCCCAGTCGTCCTCGACGAAGCGGATGTCGTGCGCCAGCGGATCGATGCCGATCGCGGCGAGGCTTTCGAGATAGAGTTCCTGCAAGTCCGGCGGGTTGGGCTTCAGGATCACCTGGTACTGGTAATAGTGCTGGAGCCGGTTGGGGTTCTCGCCATAGCGGCCATCGGTCGGCCGGCGGCTGGGCTGGACATAGGCGGCGTTCCACGGCTCCGGGCCGAGCGCGCGCAGGGTGGTCGCCGGGTGGAAGGTGCCCGCGCCCATGCGCATGTCGTAAGGCTGCAAGATCAGGCAGCCGCGCGCGCTCCAGAAGGCGTGGAGGCGCAGGATCATGTCCTGGAAGCTCAGGGGCGCGGCGGGCTCGGCCATATGGCGCGCCCTTTGGCCGATGGCCGCTCCACGGTCAACCGATTGGGGATTGGCGCGAAGTGGTTCATCGACGGGAGAGGAAGTGGCGCTATAGAAGCGCGCCATGAACAGCTTGCTCCGCCGCTTCGCGCCCACCGCCGCAATCGCCGCCCTGGTCCTCGCCGTAGGCCTGTCCGCCGCGCCCCCTCCCGCTCAAGCGCCGGCGCGGATCGCCGCCGCGCCAGCGGCGGACGTGGTCCGCCCGGCGCTGTGGAAAGTCGCCGACAGCGATACGACGATTTACCTGTTCGGCACCGTCCATGCCCTGCCCAAGGGGATCCCATGGTATCAGGGCGGCATCGCCCAGGCCTTCGAGCAGTCGCACGAACTGGTCACCGAAATCGTCGAGTCCGAATCCGCGGGAGTGCAGACGGCGACGCTGTCGCTGGCCATGCTGCCGGACGGCCAGACCCTGCGCGCGCTGATGACCCCCGAGGAGCGCACCGCCTACGAAGCCGCGCTTACGGCCCAGCGCATGCCCCCAGGCGCGTTCGACCGGCTCAAGCCATGGTATGCCGCGGTTTTGCTTGCATCCATGCCGATGCTCAAGGAAGGCTTCGATCCGGACCAGGGCGTCGAAAAGACGCTCGACGCCCGGGCCAAGGCGCTGAAGCGGCCGCATTCGGCGCTCGAGACCGTCGAATACCAGCTTGGTCTGTTCGACAGCCTGCCGCAGGCGACCCAGCTGCGTTTCCTGTCCGAAGTGGTGCGCACCATGCCGGAGGCGAAGAACGAAGTGGCCGAAATGGTCAAGGCGTGGAAGGCGGGCGATGCCGAAACACTGGCGCAAATCATGAACGAGGACGAGGACGAGCCCGAACTGATGGACAAGCTGCTGTTCCAGCGCAACAAGGCCTGGGCCGAGTGGATCAAAGCGCGGCTCGACCAGCCGGGGACGGTGTTCATGGCGGTCGGCGCCGGGCACCTCGCCGGCGACGGCAGCGTCCAGCACGAACTGGCGGCGCGGGGCATCGGTTCCACCCGGCTGCAATAGCGGGGTGCGCGGGGTGCTCGCCTGGCTCTTGGCAGCATTGCTAGCCTCCTGCACGCCCTCGCCCGAACCGGCCAGTCCGGCTTTCTGGCAAGTCGATGGCCCGAATGGCGAGCGCGCCTGGCTGCTGGGCACGATCCACGCGCTGGATCGGCCCGCCGAATGGCGCTCGCCGGCGATCGACAAGGCGCTGAACGAAGCAGGCCGGCTTGGCGTTGAAGCCGGCGATCTCGACGACGCGGGCGCCTTGACAAGCACGCTCGCGGAGCTTTCCCGCACGCCCGGCCAGCCCCTGCTCTCGGCCCGGGTCGAACCGGCGCTGCGGCCAGCCCTTGCCAGGCTGCTGGACCGCGCCGGGCTCAAGGACAGCGGCTTCGCCGATATCGAGACCTGGGCGGCGGCATTGACGCTCGCCAGGGCCGGGGATGCGAGCCTCGATCCCGAATATGGCATCGACCGGGCGATCTTGCGAGGCAAGGGCCGCAAACCGGTATTCGAGCTGGAAGGCGCGCGGGGACAGTTAAGCCTGTTCGACTCCCTTCCCGAAAAAGAGCAGCGCGATCTGCTGGGCATCGTCATTCGCGACAGCGGCAGCGCCGCCAGCGGCAGCCTCGCCCTCGCCTGGCGCAAGGGCGACATGGCGGCGATCGAGGCGGAGACCCATCGCGGTCTGCTCGCCGATCCCGAACTGCGCGAGGCGCTGTTCGCCCGGCGCAACCGCGCCTGGGCCGGCAAGATCGAAGCCGCCATGCGCGAGGAAGTACGCCCCTTCATCGCCGCCGGCGCGGCGCACATGGCGGGGCGCGAGGGCTTGCCCGCCTTGCTTGAGGCCAGGGGGTACAAGGTAAGGCGAATTCAGTAGTCCCTTGCCTTCCCCCCCCATTTCCCCTAACGGCCCGCGCTTCCCCGCGCATGGTCATCCCTGGAGGCGTGGCGGGCGAACTGTGCAATCTGTTTAGGAAGGTTGAGTCATGAGCGAAGCGCTTACTCTTCCGGCCGAGACGCGGCGGGCAGGCAAGGGAGCCTCCCGAGCGCTGCGTCGCGATGGCCGGGTCCCCGCCGTTGTTTACGGCGGCAACGAAGAACCCCTCGCCGTCCACGTCGAGGAGAAGGAACTGCGGCGCCAGCTTGGCACCGGGCACTTCTTCAACTCCGTGGTCGAAATCGTGACCGGCGGGCAGAAGTTCACGACGCTGCCCAAGGACGTCGCGTTCCATCCCGTTTCCGACCGACCGCTGCATGTCGATTTCCTGCGCATCGCCAAGGATGCCAAGGTCCACGTCAACGTGCCGGTGGTGTTCATCAACGAAGCGGCATCGCCCGGGCTCAAGAAAGGCGGCGTGCTCAACGTGGTGCGGCATGACCTCGATCTGGTCTGCGAGGCGGACAAGATTCCCGAAGACGTGCGGATCGACGTCACCGGCCTCGACGTTGGCGATTCGATCCACATCAGCCATGTCTCGCTGCCGGCCGGTTCGGCTTCGGGCATCACCGACCGCGACTTCACCATCGCCACGATCGTCGCCCCCTCGGCGCTGAGGAGCGAAGTGGGCGATACCGAGGACAAGCCAGTCGGACGAAGCGGGCGGCGAGTAAGCCTTCTTTCCCCTCCCGCTTGCGGGAGGGGTTAGGGGAGGGCCAGTTGGGCGGAGGCTGGTTCACCAGCCCTCCCCCGCCCCCTCCCGCAAGCGGGAGGTGTGTCCATGCAGCTCTGGGTCGGCCTCGGCAATCCCGGTCCGCAATATGCGATGCAACGGCACAACGCCGGCTTCATGGCGGTCGACACGATCGCCGAAGTGCATGGCTTCGGACCTATCCAGAAGAAGTTCCTCGGATGGATGCAGGATGGCCGCATCGGCGGTGAGCGCATCATCGTGCTCAAGCCCGCGACTTTCATGAACGAAAGCGGCCGCGCGGTCGGCGAGGCGCTGCGTTTCTACAAGCTCGACATGGACGCGCTCACCGTGTTCCACGACGAACTCGACCTCGCCCCGTTCAAGGTCAAGGTCAAGCAGGGTGGCGGCACCGCCGGGCACAACGGCTTGCGCTCGATCGACCAGCATCTGGGACCGGATTTCCGCAGGGTGCGGCTTGGCATCGGCCATCCCGGGCACAAGGACCGGGTCCTGGGCTATGTGCTGGGCAACTACGCCAAGGACGAACTTGACGATCTCGCGGATATGCTCGGCGCGGTGGCGGCGGAAGCGGAGTGGCTGGCCAGGGGCGACGACGCGCGGTTCATGAGCGACGTGGCGCTGCGGCTCGCTCCGCCTTCATAGCAACAGCGTCGCCAGCGACAGAAAAATGCCCATGCTGGTGACGTCGCTGGCGGTGGTGAGGAAAATGCTCGATGCTGTCGCCGGATCGGCGCCCAGTCGCTTTAGCGTCAGCGGGATCAGCGCTCCGGCCACGCCACTGATGCTGCAAGCACCGACCATGGCGACCAGCACCACGAAGGCTAGCCAGAACGGTTCGGCCTCGCCCTGCATCTGGGCATAGACGAACATGCCCACCCCCGCGGTCACGCCGACAAACAGGCCATTTAGGAAGCCCAGCATGCCTTCCTTGCGCACCAGCTCGCGCGCCGCGCCCGCTTTCAGATCGCCCAGGGTCATGCCGCGCAGCGTCACGGCGAGCGCCTGGCAGCCGGTATTGCCGGTCTGCCCCGCCATCACCGGCAGGAATACCGCGAGGATGACCATGCGGCTGAGCGTGTCCTCGAATACCCCGACGACGGCGGCGGCGACAAAGGCGGTCAGCAGGTTGATCTGCAACCAGGGATGCCGCAGTTTGAGGCTGCGCAATAGCGGGGTCGATAGCCGCTCTTCCTTCTCGACGCCGACCATGGCGCCGGCCTGGCCGCTGATCTCGATCGCGCGGTTGGCGAACAGATCGTCGCCGCGGATCAGCCCGACCAGCCGCCCCGTGGCATCCACCACCGGATAGACCGGAAAGTGCTTCTGCAGCGCCTGTCGCAGCGCCTCTTCGAGCGGCATGGCCCGCTTCAGGGCGAAGGGCTCGCGCAGCATGACCGATTCGAGCGTGTCGCCGGGCTGGGCGAGCAGCATTTCGCGCATCACCACCAGCCCGAGCAGGTGGCCGTCCGGATCGACGATGTAGAGATAGGTGATGAAGGCGGTCTTGACGTCCTCGCGCAGCTGTTCGGTCGCCTCGGCCACCGTGGTCCCCGGCGCGAAGACGCCGACCGGCGGCGACATGATATCGCCGATGTAGCGTTCGCGCTTGTGTTCGGCTCCGGCCGCCGGAGAAGGCGGCGGCGTATCGGCGGCGAGCGCGGTTGCTGTCACGATGCAAGTCCCCCAATCGGATTGGCATTCGGCCTTGACGAAAGACTTAGCGCCCGCTCGCCGCTGTGCAATCGCAATTTGCCCGCGCCCGGCCCTCGCGACAATTCGGTACTCGACTCAGGCAACGGCAGGCATATCATTCACCGGTAAGTTACTCCGGAGAGACGCCATGCCCCAACTCGACCGCCGCCGCATGCTCACCGGCGCCGGCGCGCTGGCCGCCGCTGCCGCCGCGCCGGCCGCCGCGCAGGCCCCCGCCCCGATCGACCTCAAGGGCAAGACGTTCCTTGTCACCGGCACGTCTTCGGGCTTCGGCAACCTGGGCGCGCTGCACTATGCCCGGCTCGGGGCGAAAGTCTTCGCCACCATGCGCAACCTGCCGCGGCCCCAGGCCGAGGAGCTGCGCGCGGTCGCCAGGGCGGAGAAGCTCGATCTTACCGTGCTGGAGCTCGACGTCCTTTCAGACAAGCTTGTCGCCAAGGCCGTGGCCGCAGCCGAACGGATGAACGGCGGCCCGCTCGACGTGCTGGTCAACAATGCCGGAATCAACATCTCCGGCCCGGTCGAACTGCAGGACATGGAGGCGACGCGGCTTTCTTACGACACCAATGTCTTCGGCCTGCAACGCACCATGCGCGCGGTGCTGCCGGGCATGCGCCAGAGGAAGAGCGGGCTGATCTTCAACGTCTCCTCGCAGCAAGGGCGGATCATCATGCCTGGCATGGGTATCTATTCGGCGACCAAGTTCGCAGTCGAATCGCTGAGCGAGCAGATCGCCTACGAACTGGCCCCGCATGGCGTGGAAGTGACAATCATCGAGCCTGGCGGCTTTCCGACCAATATCGGCGCCAACCGCGCCAGGCTTACCGCGGCGCTGGCCGAACGGATCGAACCGAAACATGCCTCGGGCTACCCCGATGCGGTCGCGCAGATGAAAGCTGCCGTTCGCTCCATGCCGACCGGACAGGCCGCGCAGCAGGCCATGGCGCGGGCCTATGGCGGCGCCGCACCCGATCCGATGGACGTACCCCGCGCCATCGCCGAGATCGCCGCAATGCCGGCCGGCACCCGCCCGCTGCGCCGCCCGGTCCATCCCGGAGCCAAGCCCCAGCTCGAGATCAACCGCGTTTCGGCCGAGACGCAAAGGGCCTTGCTTGCACGCGGTGCCCATGCCGAATGGGCCAGGGCCGTGCTGGATTAGGACTCTCACATGCCGATCACCGTGCTCAACCCCACCCAGGCGCCGCTCGCCGAAGACCTTGCGGGCGGAACCCCGCCTTCGCCCAGGCTCGATTCCCTCGAAGGCAAGACCATCGGCCTGTGGAACAACGCCAAGCTCAACGCCGCACTGCTGCTCGAAATGATCCGCGAGGAGCTGGAGAAGGACTACAGCTTCGAGGTGCTGCGCGGGGTTTACGATCCCGGCAACCTGATGCCCGAGGATGGCTGGGGCGAGATCGGCCGGTGCGACGCGGTGATCATGGCCAACGGCGATTGCGGCGCGTGCAGCACCTCCGGCATCGTCAATGCGATCGAGCTGGAGAAACGCGGCATCCCGGCGATGCTGGTGACAACCCCACCGTTTCTCGACGCGGTAAAGACCAGCGCCTCGCTGCGCGGCATGCCCTTGATCCGCTGGGCGGTGATCGATCACCCTGTCGCCAGCCTGATGGAGGACGAGCTGCGCACCCGCGCGATTGCCGCCGCGAGGCAGGCGCCCGGCGTGCTGCTGGGGGCCTGACATGGCCGAGCAGCTCGACGTCGCCGACTTCGACGCGGCGCAGGAACTCTACCACCGCAAGGGCTGGACCGACGGCTTGCCGATCGTGCCGCCGACGCCGGAGCGGGTCGCCGAGTTCCTGACAGCGGCGAGCCTCGCGCCTGACCACCGGATTGGCTTCTACGAGGAGCGCCGCATTCCCGTCTTCGCCGAGCAACTAGCGATCAACGCGGTGATGGCGGGGTGCCTGCCCGAATACCTGCCGGTAGTGGTGGCGATCGTCGATGCCATGCTCGACCCGGCCTTCCCCACCCATGTGCCCAACAGCTCGACCGGAAGTTTCACCCTGGGCTTCATCGTCAACGGCCCGATCCGGCGCGCGCTGGGCATGAATGCGGACGGCAATGTGCTCGGCCCCGGCAACCGCGCCAATTCCACCATCGGCCGCGCGGTGCGGCTGGTGCAGCTCAATGTGCTCGGCTCGATCCCCGGCGCGGGCGGGCCGGAACCGGCGGCGCATGGCCGCCCGATCCTCGACCGCTCGATGATGGGCCAGCCGGCCAAATACGCGGGCTATCACATTGTCGAGAACGAGGAGCTGTTTCCCGAGCTCGTCCCCCACCACGTCGAACTGGGTTTCGACGCGGCGGACAGCGTCGTCTCGCTGATGATGGTCAGCGGCTACCACTGGATCTGCACCCATTCCGACCAGACCCCCGAGGCCTGGATCGAGACCATGGCGCACTATGCGGTCCACACCGGCATGCTGGTCGAACAGGGCGCGGCGGCCCTGCTGCTGCCGCCCGAGAGCGCCGGGCTGTTCGCCAAGCATGGCTGGAGCAAAGCCGACATGCGCGCGGCGCTGTACGAGCGGGCCCGCCGCTCGATCGCCTCGCTCAAGCGCGAGGGCTGGAAAGTGTCGTGGCAGCGGCCCCGGTTCGAGGAGATCGCCGAGGGCGACGAGGAACGCATGGTCGCCATGGCGGGATCGGCGAGCCCGAAGGACTTCCCTATCGTCGTCTGCGGCGGTCCGGCGGGGAGCTGGCCCTATTACCTCTACGGCGGCGGGCCGATGGGCCTGGTCAGCCGCAGGATCGGAGCCTTGCGGTGATCGCAGGGGTGGACGAAGCGCTGGCCTCGCTGCGCACGATGCTGGACGCCGATGGCTATGCACTGGTCGTGCGGGAGGGAGCGCCGGGGCTGATAGCCGAGATTCGCGCCAAGCCGGACGCCTGCGCCGATTGCCTGGTGCAGAAGGACCTGATGCGGATCTACCTCGAAAACGCCCTGCGCCCGGTGCTGGGCGAGCTGCCGCCAATCGCCATTCATTACCCGGCGGACCTCGGCTGAAATCCCCGCGCTGGCTTATTACCCGCGACCTCGCTAAGGGCGCGCGCTCAAATGTGCGGAGCGTTTCATGGGTTTCAAATGCGGTATCGTCGGCCTGCCCAATGTCGGCAAAAGCACCTTGTTCAATGCGCTGACCGAAACCCAGGCGGCGCAGGCGGCGAACTATCCGTTCTGCACGATCGAGCCCAATGTCGGCAATGTCGGCGTGCCCGATGCGCGGCTTGACGAGCTAGCGCGGATCGCGGGCAGCCAGAAGATCATCCCGACCCAACTGGGCTTTGTCGATATCGCGGGGCTGGTGCGTGGGGCCAGCAAGGGCGAAGGGCTGGGCAACCAGTTCCTCGGCAACATCCGCGAGGTCGACGCGATGGTCCACGTGCTGCGCTGCTTCGAGAACGACGATATCCAGCATGTCGACAACAAGATCGATCCGGTTTCGGACGCCGACACGGTCGAGACCGAGTTGATGCTGTCGGACCTCGAAAGCCTCGAAAAGCGCGTTCCCGCCGCACAGAAGAAGGCGGCGCAGGGGGACAAGGAGGCGAAACTGATCGCCGCCGTGCTCGTTGCCCGCACTTGAGCTGCTGCGTGAAGGCAAGCCCGCCCGGCTCGCTCGGCCAAGCGACGAGGAAGAGCGCAAGGTTTTCGACCAGGCGCAGCTGCTCACCGCCAAGCCGGTGCTCTATGTCTGCAATGTCGAGGAGGCAGCGGCGGCGGCAGGCAACGCCTTCTCCGCCAAGGTGTTCGAGAAGGCCAAGGCGGAAGGCGCCAACGCGGTGATCGTATCCGCCGCGATCGAGAGCGAGCTGACCGGCATGGACGACGAGGAGCGCATGGTGTTCCTCGAGGAAATGGGCCTCCACGAAACCGGCCTCGCCCGCGTCATCCGCTCGGGCTACGACCTTTTGCACCTGATCACCTTCTTCACCGTCGGCCCCAAGGAAGCCCGCGCCTGGACGGTGCACAAGGGGGCGAAAGCGCCCGATGCGGCGGGCGAAATCCACTCCGACATGCAGCGCGGATTCATCCGGGCGGAGACGATTGCTTACGATGATTACGTAGCGCTGGGCGGCGAGAATCCGGCTAAGGAGGCGGGCAAGCTGCGGCAGGAAGGCAAGGAATATGTCGTGCAGGACGGCGACGTGCTGCACTTCAGGTTCAATGTTTAGCTGTGTGCCCCAACGTCGGATCACCCCCACCCAACCTTCCCCCTCAAGGGCGACGGCTGCAGAAGATTTGATGTTCGAACCAAACGCTACAGGCCCCTCCCCCTTGAGGGGGAGGCCGGGTGGGGGTGACCGGCCTTGCGATGATACCACATCCTCTCACCTTAGCCGCAGCTTGCTATACATCTTCGCCCTGCTCGCCACGCCAGCGCTGGCGCAGGAGCATGACCATTCGGCGATGGGGCATTCGATGCCCCGCGCTGAGGAGGAACGGAGGTCGCCCACCCCAGCGTAATCGGCAAGCGCATAGTACGACCGGCCGAAGGCTCCGGCACTGCCCGTCTCCCAGCCAACGAAGGAGCAATGCACGGCCTGCACCTCGTCTCCGGCGACTGGATGCTGATGGCGCACGGCCAAGTCTCCGCCCAGTACACCGACCACTCCGGCCCGCGCGGCGACGACAAGGTCTATGCTACCTCGATGGCCATGCTCACCGCCCAGCGCGACACATCCTTCGGCCGCGTCCAGGTCAAGGCCATGCTCAGCCTCGAACCGGCGATGAAACCCGAAGGCTATCCCAACCTTTTCGCCACCGGCGAGACTGCCAATGGTCTGCCGCTGGTCGACCGCCAGCACCCGCACGACCTGTTCATGGAACTGGCGGCGCGCATCGATTTCAATGTCGGCCGACAGTACCAGCCTGTTCCTCTACGGCGGCCCGGTCGGCGAGCCGGCTCTGGGCCCTCGGCGTTCATGCATCGCGGCTCGGCCAAATATAACCCCGAGCCGCCGATCACCCACCACTGGTTCGATTCGACCCACATCACCTACGGCGTCGTCACCGCCGGCCTCGCAGGGCGCACATGGCAGATCGAAGGCAGCGCCTTCCGCGGCCAGGAGCCCGACGAGCGCCGCTGGAACATCGAGACGCCGAAGCTGGATAGCTGGTCCGTCCGCGCCACCCTCAACCCAAGCCCGCAGTGGGCGATCCAGGCGAGCTATGGCCAGATCAAGCAGCCCGAGGCGCTCCACCCGGGCGAGGACGAGCACCGTTTCACCGCCTCCGCGCATTATGCCAACGGGCGCGGCCTCTCCGCCATGCTCGCCTTCTCGAACAAGAAGCGCGTGCCCGGCGATACCCTCACCGCCTGGCTGGCCGAGGCGAACTGGGACCTCGACGCGCACAACAGCCTGTTCGGCCGCATCGAAAACGTCGCCAACGACGAACTCTTTCCCGATCACGACCACCCGCTGCACGACCAGACCTTCCGCGTGAGCAAGTTCCAGCTCGGCTATGCGCGGCGCATTCTGCTCGGCCCGTTCGGCCTGGCGCTGGGCGGTAGCATCGCCGCCTATGCCAAGCCCAAGGCAGCTCGATGCCGCTTATGGCAAGCACCCGCTGGGCTACACCCTGTTCGCGCGGCTATCGCTGGGGCATTGAGCGCTTCAAGCCGCGCATTCGATAGATGCCCGTGGCGCGATAGGCCTCGCGCCCGGCGGTATCGCGGATCGTCACCGTGGCGGGCTGTTCCTGCGAATTCCGGGCCGGTCGATATCGCCTTCCCCGGCGCGGGCGCGATAGCCAGAGTCAGCCTGCCGTCGGAGTACCGGTCCCGCGTGCCGGTAATCGAGTTCCTGTCGAATCCTTGGCGGCGGGCAGGCGGACCAGCGCATCGGCGATCTTGAGCTGGCTCTCGTGGTCTTCCAGCAGCACCACCGCTTCCTTGGCGCCCTGCGGCACGAAGACGCAGCCCATGCCCGAAAGATCGTACTTCTCGATATCCGCCATGGTGATGTCCTGCAGCGCCAGTGGCGCGGGCGAAACCTGTTCCGGCGAAGCGCCGGACGGAGGCGCGGGAACGGCGGCGGCGGCGCTGGCCATGGGCGGCGACGCATCGGTCTTGGTCGCCTCCCGGTCGCAAGCGGCGGACAGCAACAGGGCAAGCAGGACAAATTTCCGCATCATTTCCTCCCGAACAGCTTCTCGATATCGCCATGGGCCAGCTTCACCCAGGTCGGCCGGCCATGGTTGCACTGGCCCGAGCGCGGGGTGCGCTCCATCTCGCGCAGCAGCGCGTTCATCTCGGCGACCGACAGCGAGCGCCCTGCCCGGACCGAGCCGTGGCAGGCCATCGTCGCCAGCACATGGTCGAGCCGCTCGCCGAGCAGCAGGGCGTCGCCGTTGTGCGCCAGATCGTCGGCAATGTCGCGGACCAGCGCCTGGACATCGCCCTTGGCCAGCGCCGCGGGCACCGCGCGCACCAGCATGGCGGCGGGGCCGAAGCGTTCGAGCGCAAGCCGAAGTCCGGCGAATTGCGCCGGCGCGCTCCTCCAGCCGGTCGCAGGCGGGCTCGTCGAGTTCGACCACTTCGGGCAGCAGCAGCGCCTGGCGCGGCCGATGGCCTCCCCTGCCCCGGCCGCCTTGCAGCCGTTCGAGCACCAGCCGCTCATGCGCGGCGTGCTGGTCGACGATCACCAGCCCGTCGCCGGCCTCGGCGACGATATAGGTGCCCGCCACCTGCCCGCGCGCGACGCCGAGCGGGAAGTGCGTCGCCTCGCCGGATAGCGCTTCGGCCGCTTCGGCGCGGGCTGCGGGGGCGAGGATCGCCGCCTCGTAGCCGCGCCACGCCCTGCCCGCCTCGCGCAGCCGGTTGCGGAGCCCGCATATTCGCGGGCGAACAGCGAGGCCAGCGCCGGGGCGGCGGCGAGCCAGCGGCTCGGCCTGCCACATGCCCATCGCCGCGGCCGCGGGCGTCTGCGCGCTGCCTTCGTCCGGCCTGTCGAGCGCATGGCGCAGCCCGCCGACGATGAAGCCGCGCACGAAGGCCGGATCGCGGAAGCGCACTTCGGTCTTGGCCGGGTGGACGTTGACGTCGACTTCCTCGGGCGGAAGCTCGAGGAACAGCGCCAGCACCGCATGGCGATCGCGCGCCAGCATGTCGGCATAGGCCCCGCGCACCGCGCCGACCAGCAGCCGGTCCTTCACCGGGCGGCCGTTGACGAACAGGTACTGGTGATCGGCGACGCCGCGGTTGAAGGTCGGCAGGCCGGCCACGCCGGTGAGCCGCGCCTGGCCCGCGCTGCGACGTCGATCGCCACGCCATCGTCCGCCAGCTCGCGCGCGACGATGCGCGAAACCCGCTCGGCCAGCTGCTCGCCCGGCTGGACCGCCAGCACCCGCCGGCCGTCGTGCTCAAGCGTGAAGCCGATCTCGGGCCGCGCCATGGCGAGCCGGCGCACGACATCGAGGCAGGCGGCATATTCGGCGCGCGGCCGTGCGCAGGAACTTGCGCCGCGCCGGCACCTTGGCGAACAGGTCCTCGACCCGGATGCGGGTGCCGGGCGGCAGCGCGGCCGGGCCTTCCTCGGCCAGCGCGCCATGATCGACCACCCGGCGCCAGCCCTCCTGCAGCGCCGCGCACCCGGCTTTCGATGGATCAGCCGCGAAACGCTGGCGATCGAGGGCAGCGCCTCGCCGCGAAAGCCCAGCGTGGCGACCTGCTCGATATGCTCATCGGGCAGCTTCGACGTGGCGTGGCGTTCGAGCGCCAGCGCCATTTCGGCGGCGGTCCATGCCGCAGCCGTCGTCGGTCACTTCGATCAGCGTCGAGCCCGCCCTCGCCGAGCCGGACCGCGACGTTGGCCGCGCCCGCGTCGATCGCGTTTTCGACCAGTTCCTTGAGCGCCGCGGCCGGGCGCTCGACCACTTCGCCCGCGGCGATGCGGTTGACCAGGGCTTCGGGCAGGCGGCGGATTGTCCGGCATCGTCCACAGGCTAGCGGTGAAACGCCGCGAATTCGAGACAAGAAGCGTCGGCCAGCACTCGCATTTCGACACAAATTTTTGGCCTTTCCGCGTACGCTTGCGTTAAGGAGCCGCCTTCCACGCCAACCAGCCGGCCTACCGCTGCCGCATGCTGTGCGGCAAGTGGCCGGAAACCTTACGGATTTTTCGATGGCATCGTTCTTGTCGCGATTCTTCAAATTCGGCTCGCAGAACATGGCGATCGACCTCGGCACGGCCAATACGCTGGTCTATGTCCAGGATCGCGGCATCGTGCTCAACGAACCATCGGTCGTCGCGATCGAAACGATCAACGGCATCAAGCGGGTCAAGGCGGTCGGCGACGACGCCAAGATGATGATGGGCAAGACGCCCGACAGCATCGAGGCGATCCGTCCGCTGCGCGACGGCGTTATCGCCGACATCGAAGTCGCCGAGGAAATGATCAAGCACTTCATCCGCAAGGTCCATGGCGGCAAGAAGAGCCTGCTGCGCTATCCCGAAATCGTCATCTGCGTGCCTTCGGGCTCGACTTCGGTCGAACGCCGCGCGATCCGCGACGCCGCCTAGCAATGCCGGCGCCAGCGAGGTCTTCCTGATCCTCGAGCCGATGGCCGCGGCGATCGGCGCCGACATGCCGGTGACCGAGCCGGTCGGCTCGATGGTGGTCGATATCGGCGGCGGCACCACCGAAGTCGCGGTGCTGTCGCTGCGCGGCCTCGCCTATACCACTTCGGTGCGCGTCGGCGGCGACAAGATGGACGAAGCGATCGTCAGCTACGTCCGCCGCCACCACAACCTGCTGATCGGCGAAGCCACGGCCGAGCGGATCAAGAAGGACTACGGCATCGCCACCGTCCCCGCCGACGGCATCGGCGAGACCATCCACATCAAGGGCCGCGACCTGGTCAACGGCGTGCCCAAGGAAATCACCATCACCCAGGCCAACATCGCCGAGGCCCTGTCCGAACCGATCGGCGCGATCGTCGAAGGCGTGCGCATCGCGCTGGAGAACACCGCGCCCGAACTCGCCGCCGACATCGTCGACCAGGGCATCGTGCTGACCGGCGGCGGCGCGCTGATCCAGGGGCTCGACGAGTATCTGCGCGAAGAAACCGGCCTGCCGGTCAGCGTCGCCGAAGATCCGCTGTCCTGCGTCGCGCTGGGCACCGGCCGCGCGATGGAAGATCCGATCTATCGCGGCGTGTTGATGACGGCCTGAGTGGCTGGCTCGGCAGCACTCCGACGACGGAGGGAGAAGGCACCGCATGGCGCCGCCGGCGAACCGGCGCTCCGGCTATTCCCGCAGGGCGCAGTACAGCACTTTCTTCGGCTATATCGCCGGCGCGCTTGGCGCGCTTGTCGGCGCCGTCCTGCTGATCATCTCGATCGCCGAGCCCATCCGCCTTTTCCTGGCCTGCGCGGCCTCGGCAGCGATGCCGCGCGGCCAGCGTCATCGACGGCCGCGAGCGGCTCGCTGCGGAAGGCCACGGGCTGATCGAGACTGTCCAGGGCTATTTCGCCGCCGGCAGCCAAAACGCCCGGCTCCGGCGCGAACTTGACGAAGCCAAGGTCCGCCTGATCGAGAGCGCACGCCCTGGCCGAGGAAAACCGCCGGCTGAAGGCCCTGCTCGACCTCGCGCAGGGCGATCCCAAGCCGGTGGCCGTGGCCCGGCTGATCGGATCGACTTCGTCCAGCACCCGGCGCTTCGCCACGCTTTCGGCCGGATCCAGCGACGGCGTTACGATCGGCATGCCGGTGCGTTCGCCGCTCGGCCTGGTCGGCCGGGTGCTCGAAACCGGCTATGCGACCTCGCGGGTGCTGCTGATCACCGACACCGAAAGCGTGGTGCCCGTGCGCCGGGCGAGCGACGGCGTCGCCGGCTTCGCCCAGGGCAGGCGACGGAACGCTGCAAATCCGGCTGATCAACCTCGGGATCAATCCGCTCAAGCCGGGCGATGCGTTCGTCACGTCGGGTTCGGGCGGGCTCTACCGGCCCGGCATCGCCGATCGCCGTCGCCCGGACCCTGTTGCGCGACGGCGCGATCGCGCAAGTGCTGAGCGACCCGGCCGCCACCGAATTCGTCACGGTGGAACCGGTCTGGGCGCCGGAGGCTGTTTCGGCGAGCGCGGAGTCCCAGGCCGCCCCGCAAGAGCGCGGCGCCATGAGCGACACCTGCGTTGCCCCGCCCGATCGCCGACCGCTTTCGCAAGCGGATCAACCGCGCGCCATCGCCGATTCTGGCGATCGGCGCTGCCCTGGGTGACGATCATGTTCGCCTCGCTGAGCCCGACCTGGCCGATTGCTCGCTTCGGCCCCGGTGCTGCCGCCGTTCGGCTTCATGCTGCTGGTCGCCTGGCGGCAGGTCCGCCCCGGCCTGCTGCCGGTCTGGGCCGGTCTGCCGCTTGGCCTGTTCGACGATATCTACAGCGGCCAGCCTTTCGGCAGCGCCATGCTGCTGTGGTCGCTGGCCATGATCCTGCTCGAACTGGTCGAGGCGCGCTTTCCCTGGCGGAATTTCCTGCTGGACTGGCTGGTTTCCGCAGTTCTTATCGGCAGCCTGCCTTGTCTTTTCGCTGGTTTTCGCCAATGCGGCGGGAGCTTCGGCTTCGATCGAGATTTTGGCGCCCCAGGCCATGACCGCCATATTCCTGTTTCCGCTCGCGGGCCGGCTGGTCGCGCTGTTCGACCGGTTCCGGCTGGTGCCTTTCGTGGAACTCGATTGATGTTATCCGAAAGCCGGCATGTCAGTTCGGCGACACTGACGCACAGTTTCGACCGCCGCAGCGTGGTGCTCGGCGCGCTTCAGGGCGGGGTCGGCGTGCTGCTGGCGCTGCGGATGGCCTGGATCGCGATTTTCCAGAACGAGAAGTATGAGCTCGAGGCCGAAAGCAACCGCGTCAACCTCACGCTGATTCCGCCGCGCCGGGGCTGGATACTCGATCGCAACGGCGCGCCGCTGGCATCGAACCGGGCCGATTTCCGGGTCGACATCATCCCCGATCGGCTGGTCGATGGCGACGCAACCGTGGCCGAAGTCGGCAGACTGCTGCAACTGACCGATGTCCAGCTCCAGGATCTCAGGGACAAGCTCGAGAAGTCGCACGGATTTCAGCCGGTCGAAGCCGCCTCGGGCATCGATGCCGATCGCTATGCCGCGGTTAGCGTGCGGCTGCCCGATCTGCCCGGCGTCGTCCCGCAGCGCGGCTTTTCGCGATACTATCCTACCGGACCCTCGGTCGGCCACCTGATCGGCTATGTCGGTCCGGCCTCGGCCGAGGAATACGACCGCGAGAAGAACCCGCTGCTGGTCACGCCGGGCTTCAAGATCGGCAAGGACGGGCTTGAGAAGCACTTCGAGAAGAACCTGCGCGGCGGGCCCGGCGCGCGCCGGGTGGAAGTGACGGCGGGCGGCAAGATCGTGCGCGATCTCGATACCCGCGAGGATGTTCCCGGCAAGCCGATCAAGCTGACCATCGACGGGCCGCTGCAGGACTATGCCGCGCGGCGCCTCGGTCCCGAATCGGGCGCGGTCGTGGTGATGGATTGCAACAACGGCGACCTGCTCTGCGCCTCGTCGATGCCCAGCTTCGATCCCAACAGCTTCTTCGACGGGATCGGCCGGATCGAATGGAAGATGCTGTCGGACGACGATCACGTGCCCTTGCGCAACAAGGTGCTGCGCGGCCTCTATCCGCCCGGATCGACGGTCAAGCCGATGGTGGCGATGGCTTTTCTCGAAGCCGGGCTCGACCCGGAGGAAACCGCATCGCTGCGGCGGCGGCCTGCGCGTCGGCAACCGCGTGTTCCACTGCTGGAACCGGCGCGGCCACGGCACGGTCAACATGGCCAAGGGCATCTACCAGAGCTGCGACGTCTATTTCTATCACTTCGCCCAGAAGATCGGCATGGAGAAGATCGCCGCCATGGCGAAGCGCTTCGGGCTCGGCCAGGAATTCGAGCTGCCGGTGATCGGCCAGTCCTATGGCACGGTGCCCGATCCCGCCTGGAAGATGCGCAAGTACGGCAAGGAATGGGCGGTGTTCGATACGGTGAACGCCACGATCGGCCAGGGCTACATGCTGGTGAACCCGCTGCAACAGGCGGTGATGGCCGCGCGCATTGCCATCGGGCAAAACGCTGATGCCGCGCCTGCTCCACGATCAGTAAGGTCGCCGGCGGCTCCCTCGATGGGCGTTCAGCCAGGAACACCTCGACTATGTCCATGCGGCGATGAAGGACGTGGTCAACGGCCCCGGCACGGCCGGCCGTGCGCGGCTGCCGATCGAGGATGTGCTGCTGGCCGGCAAGACCGGCACCGCCCAGGTCGTCGGGCTCAATGTCTCGCAGCGGCAAGGGCGGCCTGTGGAAATACCGCGACCACGGCCACTTCATCTGCTTCGCCCCGTTCGACAAGCCGCGCTATGCCTGCGCGGTGGTGATCGAGCACGGCGGCGGCTCGAGCGCCGCCTATCCGGTGGCGCGCGATGTCATGACCTTCCTGTTCGACCCGGCCAAGGCGATGGACGTGCTGACCGGGATGGAAGCGGGCTGGGGCGGCACGCCGCAAGAGCGCATGGCCACCAAGTACCGAGCCTATGCCGCGCAATACGGCATCGGCGCGCCGGAAGTTCCCAAGGAAGAGCAAGAAAAGCCGACCGAAGCCGATGACCAGGCGAGCGACGCGCCGCCGCAGGAGATCGTCAGAGACGCACAGACACCGCCGCCAGAGCCGGTCGCCGAAACCGGTCAGGCGGCAGGCGTAACCGGGCCTGGCGCTTCGCCAACGCCCGAAGCTTCCCCGGCCGGCATGCTATCGCCCGGGCAAGGCCCGCTCGCCAGCCCGAGTCCGGCGCAATGATCCGTTCGATTGTTCCCGAGCCGGTCGCGCGCCAGCCATGGCAAGTGATCCTGCCGCTCACCGCGCTGGTGCTGTTCGGCGCCGCGGTGCTTTATTCGGCGGCGAGCGGCCACATCCGGCCCTGGGCGCTCAGTCACGTGATACGCTTTGGCGTATTCCTCGCCATGGCGCTGGTTCTGGCGCGAATCCCGCGCGAATGGTTCAAGCAGTTTGCCTTTCCGGCCTATGGCGGTGTCCTCGCCTTGCTGCTGCTTGTCGAGCTGATCGGCGGCATTGGCGGCGGCAGCCAGCGCTGGCTCAATCTGGGCTTCATGACGCTCCAACCGTCCGAACTGATGAAGCCGGTCATCGTGCTCGTGCTCGCGCGATTCTACGATTCCCTGCCGGCGGCGTTGACCGCGAGCTGGCGGGGCCTGGTTCCCGGCGCCGGGCTGATCGCCGTTCCCGCGGCCTTCGTGATGATTCAGCCCGATCTTGGAACCGCGCTGGCGATTACGTTCGGTGGTCTGGTGGTGATCTTCCTGGCCGGGTTGCCGCTGAGATGGTTCATCGGCGGCGGGCTCGCCGCGGCCATCGCCGCACCGATCGCCTACTTCGGCCTGCTCCACGACTATCAGCGCAGGCGGGTGACGACTTTCCTCGATCCCGAGAGCGATCCGCTCGGCTCGGGCTATCACATCACCCAGTCGAAGATCGCGATCGGCTCGGGCGGTATTACCGGCAAGGGCTTCGGCAATGGCAGCCAGAGCCATCTCGAATACCTGCCCGAATCGCACACCGATTTCGTCTTCGCGACGATGGCCGAGGAATGGGGGCTGATCGGCGGCATGTTCGTTCTGCTGGTGTTTTTCCTGGTTCTGCGCTGGGGCATGAACGTCGCGCGCAACAGCACCGACCGCTTTGCACGCCTGCTCGCGGCGGGCATGACGACGACGATCTTTTTCTATGTCGCGATCAATCTGATGATGGTGATGGGCCTGGCGCCCGTGGTGGGGATTCCGCTGCCCTTCGTCAGCCACGGCGGCTCGTCGATGATGACCAACATGATCTGCATCGGCACGATCATGGCGGTCGATCGCTGGAAAAAAACCGGCGGGCTCACCTGAGGCAGGGGGCGGAAATCCCCCTTTCCCTCAAGCGCGCAATCGCTATAGGAGGCGCTCCCGCCGAATTCGGGCGGAGGCCGCAAGGCCAGTGTGGACGCATAGCTCAGTTGGTAGAGCAGCTGACTCTTAATCAGCGGGTCCTAGGTTCGAGCCCTAGTGCGTCCACCATTTTTCCTTAATGACAACACTTACTGCATTTTCCAAGGGGTCGTGCATGGGCGTCCTAGGCTGTGTAAGAGCAGTGTAAGATGCGCCTGTCGGTGGTGCTGGCCAGCGTTTACCGAGTGAGCTAATCATCCCTCGGGTAGCAGTCAAATTCGGTGTGAATTGGGCCTGCAATATTGACCCCGTTCGGGGCTGATCGGCCTGTAAAATTGACCCCCTGAACGATGACGGTTCACGCTTCCGGTTTTGCCGGAGGCCGCGGGGGATGCTGGTTGTGGAGACGGTGGCGCGGATCCGGCGCGAGTTTTTCGTCAAGGGCAAGTCGATCAAGGAGATCGTGCGGGACCTTGGCGTGTCGCGCAACACGGTGCGCAAGGTGCTACGCTCGGGCGAGACGGCGTTTTCCTACGAGCGTTCGGTTCAGCCGCTGCCGAAGCTGGGGCCGTGGGCGGCGGACCTGGACCGGTTGCTGGAGACGAACGAGCGCAAGTCGCGACGCGAGCGACTGACGCTGGTGCGGATCTTCGAGGAGCTGCAGGGGTTGGGCTATCGCGGCGGCTATGATGCCGTGCGGCGATATGCGCGGGGCTGGCAGCGCGACCGGTCGGCGATGGCAGCCGCCGCCTATGTTCCGCTGAGCTTCGATCCGGGCGAGGCTTACCAGTTCGATTGGAGCCACGAGATCGTCCTCATTGACGGCGTGGTGACGACGGCAAAGGTCGCGCACATGCGCCTTTGCCATAGCCGGATGTTCTACGTCCGCGCCTACCCGCGCGAGAGCCAGGAGATGGTGTTCGACGCGCACGACCGGGCCTTCGCGTTCTTCGGCGGGGCCTGCCAGCGCGGAATTTACGACAACATGAAGACCGCGGTCGATGCGATCTTCGTGGGTCGCGAGCGGCAGTACAACCGGCGCTTCCAGCAGATGTGCGGCCATTATCTGGTCGAGCCGGTCGCCTGCACGCCGGCGTCAGGCTGGGAGAAGGGGCAGGTCGAGAACCAGGTCGGCCTGGTGCGCGAGCGCTTCTTCACGCCGCGGCTGCGGTTCAAGAGCTTTGCCGAGCTCAACGCCTGGCTGGAGGATCGCTGCGTCAGCCACGCCCGGCGGGCGGCGCATCCCGAACGCAAGGATCGGACGATCTGGGAGATGTTCGAGGAGACCGACCGGCCAGCGCTGATCGCCTATCGCGGGCGCTTCGACGGCTTCCATGCCCTGCCGGCTTCGGTCTCCAAGACGCTGCTGGTGCGGTTCGATTACAACAAATACTCGGTCCACGCGAAGGCGGCCGGCCGGCCGGTCGATATCCACGCCTACGCCGACCGCATCGTCATCCGCCAGGACGGCGAGATCGTCGCGGAACATGTGCGCCGGTTCGGCCGGGATCAGACGATCTACGACCCCTGGCACTACCTGCCGGTGTTGGCGAGGAAGCCCGGAGCGCTGCGCAACGGCGCACCGTTCAAGGACTGGGCGCTGCCGCCTGCGATCGAGCGGGTGCGCCGCCGCCTCGGCCACCATGGCGATGGTGACCGGCAGATGGTGGGGATCCTCTCTGCGGTCGTGACCGACGGGGTTGAGGCAGTCGAGGCGGCCTGTGCCGAGGCGCTGGCCGGCGGGACTGTCAGCCGCGACATCGTGCTCAACATCCTGACCCGCCAGCGCCAGCCACCGGCGCCGCTCAATATCGTCACACCCGAGGCGCTCCGGCTTGCCCACGAGCCGGTCGCCGACTGCGCCCGCTACGACAGCCTGAGGAGGTTCTATGGAACGCCACGAGATACTGGCCATGATGGGAGCGCTGAAGCTTGCCGGCATGCGCCATGCCTATGACGAGGTGATCACCGATGCGGTGAAGCGCCAGCACTCGGCGCAGCGCGTGGTCGGCGATCTGCTGAAGGCCGAGATCGACGAGAAGCAGGCGCGGTCGATCAAGTACCAGATGACCATCGCCAAGCTGCCGCTGGCCAAGGAGATCGCCGACTTCGACTTTACCGCCACGCCAATCAACGAGCAGCTGGTCCGCGATCTCGCCACCGGCAGCTTCCTCGCCATCGAGCGCAATGCCGTGCTGGTCGGCGGCACCGGGACCGGCAAGACCCACCTGGCGATCGCCATCGGCCGGGCTTGCGTGCGCACCGGCGCCAGGGTCCGGTTCTACAACACCGTCGACTTGGTCAACCGGCTCGAGGCCGAAGCCCGTGCCGGCAAGCCTGGCCGCATCGCCGACCAGCTCTCGCGGCTCGACCTCGTGATCCTCGACGAGCTCGGCTATCTGCCGTTCGCCCAGTCCGGCGGCCAGTTGCTGTTCCACCTGATCAGTCGGCTCTACGAGCAGACCTCGGTGATCGTCACCACCAACCTCGCGTTCGGCGAATGGCCGCAGGTGTTCGGCGACGCCAAGATGACCACCGCGCTGCTCGACCGCCTGACCCATCACTGCGACATCGTCGAGACCGGCAACGAGAGCTGGCGGTTCAAGAGCCGCGAAGCCGCCTAAGTCGAAGACCGGCACAGCCAAAACCCCTTCCCCCAGACCCCCATCCCCCGGGTTGACCCGGTGGGTCCACAGGCACCTCCCACGGACGCCGCCGCCAGCGCTCCTGACGGCGCGCGGCGTCGTCCGCGGGTCCCTCCTATGGACTACCGCGACAACCCGAAATTACGCGCTATGTGCGGGGTCAATGTTGAACGCCGATCCGGGGTCAAGATCCCACGCCGGTTGACACCAATGGGGCATCAGATCGCTGCGCGGTTCAAGAGACGTGAACCTGCACGTCAAAGCCGAGTGATCTCAGGGCCTTCGAGGTTCGACCGTTCCGAGGAGGGAATTTGTCAGGCATCGCCCAGCCGACAAGTTCACCGTATGCGCTGATACCCATGCATTCGAGCTTCCATTTCGGATCGGCAACCGCATCCCATAGGCGTTCAGGCAGCAAATCATCGGGACCCCCATACAGAATATGATGATCACATCCGTCACCCGAGACCCGTTTTCAGATTTTGCCTTCCATATATGCTCGCTCAAAGCGTCCAGCTTCTCGGGTATCGTGTATTTGATCCCGCTGGTTTGTAGGCCCACAATGCTGTTCCGGACGCGGCGTGAATATTCAATCATCGCGTGGACATCGCCTGCAACCTGGCGGAAATCAGATTGGGAAAGTTGTCGAAGCGAGTTCCTCTCCCAGCATCTGCTGCAATCGAGATGCTGTCACATTGATCGCAATGTCCTCATTGGTTGTGCGTGAAGGCGGACAAACTCCCGGCACACAAATTCGACGTTCATATCGGGACTGCGGCGGCGCTTGGTCGGATCGATGCCTTCATCGACCTGCCGCAAGATATCCATCGCCTTCTCGCGGGCCGTGGCCAATGTGATGCGGGGATAGACGCCCAGCTTCATGCGCTTCTGTTCCAGCCCGTAGCGGAACTTTACCGAAAGAACTTTCAGCCCTTGTGCCGAGATACGAACGCTCATTCCGGGGCAAAGAAGATCATGCACCTCATAGCGTTTCGTCTGTGGTTTCAGGGCTTCAAGTGTCTTGTTGGTCAGTGCCTTCTGCATGTGTCATCCTTTCGAATGACACGTCAATAATCATGGAAATCAACCAATCTCAAAGAAATTCCTAGCATCCGAAGGGCCTGCATCGGGAAAGTTCAGCGTGATGCAATCTGACCATGCCGCCCATGACCGGGGGGTGCTTTAGACCAAGCCGCCATGACGATACTCGGACCAAGTGCCGCGACACTGATTTTGAATTTTCGGCCTCACGCGATTACATGTCGGCGGGCGGTGATCGATAAACCACTTTACATGGCGTTGCATTGCACGGCAAAATGCCGTATATGAAACCGCGAAAGGAATTTGTGATGGTGTCCGTTTCATCTCGCCAGTCCCACGGTGAAACCAAGCGCGAGCGGATGGAGTTGCGCGTGGCAACGTCTGCCAAAACGCTTATCAAGCGGGCTATGGCCGTGAGCGGCATGACGGCTGGCGATCTTGCTTATGAGGGAGCGCGCCGCGTGCTTGATGAACACGAGCGCATGAGGCTCTCACAGGCAGATGCCGATGCCTTCCTGAAAGCGGTCGCCTCTCGGCCTGCGCCAACCGATCGACTGGTCAAGGCATTTGAACGCCACAAATCTGTCGTCGGCTGATCCGGTTTGTTTATTACCTTCGAACCGCTCGGCAAGCACCATAACCGTTCGCACTTTCGCTGCGGCGAGGCTGAACTTGACGAGTGGTTCCAGAAACGCGCGGGACAGGATGAACGCCGGAACATCGCGCGCGTCTTTGTTGCACTTGACGACGATTCCCTGATTGTCGGCTTCTACACCTTAAGTGCCTTCACCCTTTCGTTGGACGAGGTGCCAGAGGACATCGCCGCGAAGCTTCCTCGCTATCCTCACATCCCAGCAGCCTTAATCGGTCGGCTTGCCCGAAACGAACAATCCCGTGGCAGAGGCATTGGTGAAATTCTGATTGCCGATGCCCTGCATCGGATCGTCAATGTTGCCCAGGACCTGGCGGTTTTTGCCATCGTGGTAGATGCAAAGAACGAGGCCGCATCAAACTTCTATCAGTCGTTAGGTTTCATTCCTTTCCCGATGCACGCCGAACGGCTGTTCATGTTGACATCGACGGCGACGGCGGCGCTCAAGAAGGCAAATCCGGTGACCGGGACGGAATAGGGCTGGGTCTCCGCTATAAGTCACGACTTCGTGACTTGCTCCGTCCGATAATAACGCAATCGCTACCAGCGCCTGCGAAGCCACTGCCATACGCGACGCTGCGCAATGCCTAGGCGTCGTCGCGCATCAGGAGCGTGAGTAGCGCCGGATTGACGAACAGGACTTCCCGCCCGGCCTTTCGTTCTTCGAGCAGCCCGATTGAAGCCAGCGTTTTGAGATATGTCGATGCAGCTTGACGCTTAGCCAATCCAGCATCGACCACATTGCCGATGCGGCAATAAGGCTGCGAGAATATCAGCTCCGCCAGTTCCCTGCTGTAGATGCGCGGGGCCTTGTTCCGCATCGCCTGCGCCGTTTCATCCAGAAGTGTGCGGATCGCTCTGACCTTGCGGCTCGTCCAGTCAGCCGTGTCCCGGACGGCCTCAATCACGAACAGCAGCCAAGGCTCCCAATTGCCACTTCTCGTGACATCGAGCAGCAGCCGGTAATAGTCATTCTTCGCCCGGATAATCGCTCGGCTCAGATAGAGGACCGGAATGTCGAGCAGGCCATGCTGCACGAGAAAGAGCAGGTTCAGCACCCTTCCGGTTCGCCCGTTGCCATCGGTGAACGGATGGATAGCTTCAAACTGATAATGCTGAACGGCAAGACCGATCAGCGGGTCAACGCCGCCGTGATCGTGAATGTAGCGTTCCCAGTTGGCGAGTAAATCCCGCAGCAGCGGTTCACCCGTTGGCGGGGTAAAGATGATTTCTCCGGTGCGGTCGTTCGCCAATGTGGTCCCCGGCGTAGCCCGGATATCCATATCGACGCCCTTGATCGTACTGCAGATCTCGACAGCCGTCCGCGTCGTTAGTGGCCGCTCGTTGAGACTTGCATAGCCATTGGCCAGTGCCGTGCGATACCGGAGCGTCTCCTTTGTGGCCGCATCCACGCCCGTTCCCGTTGGCGTGTTCGCAAATTGAAAAAGGCGGTCGCCAGTTGTGACGATATTCTCGATTTCCGAACTCGCTTGCGCTTCCAGCAGCGGGATCGAATTGATCAGGATTGATTGGTTCGGGATGATGTGGCCGATCGCCTTGAGGTCGGCTAGGGCAGCGCGCGCGCCAATGCACGCTTTGAGGACTGCCGCTGTCTCAAGCGCATCTTGCGGCGGCAAGAGCGGCAACTGATTATGCGGCGTGGCCGGATCAAACTTCATATGTTGATGTTTAACGAAAAAATCGACATATTCAATCGATATGTCGATGGCATCGACATATCAGGATTATTCCTGACGTTAACAACCGTAATTGGTATGACGCTGCTGTTAGGCTGGCGGATGGATCGCGCCGCCTCGCCCCTCCCATGCTCTGATACCCAGAAAAACACCGATCTTCCGTGTGGGTATCAAGGGGGTCCCGGACGCCCGAACTTGCATGAAAGAGCGTGAAGCAATACGCTTCGGAATCAGCGGGTCCAAGATACGTTTTTGTGTTCCCCAAGACGCAATATGACGCATAATAGTTAGGTATAACAATAGCTTAAGCCTCGCTCTTAATCAGCGGGTCCTAGGTTCAAGCCCTAGTGCGTCCACCACTTTATTTCCTTAAAAACAATAGCTTAGTAAAATCTGGCAGACCCATCGGCGCCGAGTCACGCAAGGCTTCTAGCGCATTTCGAGCCGCTTAGACTAACATTCATCACGCTTGCTCGGACCGCTCATCACGCACTGCGCAACCGGCCGTCGCCGACTGCTCAAACTTGGCTGTCATTTCCTTCCACCGTGATCCCGACCATTTGCCGATAGGCCCCCAAGATTCGACGCCAGTGAACAGGTTCGTATTGAACCGCTCAAGGTTGGACTGCTCAATTCTGAATCGACCTTCACGGGCCTCGAATGTGAACCGGCTTCAAATTTTCCATCGAGGCAAGCTGCCATATTCAATAGAATTGCGCGCAACGATGATCCCACCGTGTCGATCGAACGCATCGACATTCCGCGTCAGCGGCTGCGGCCGCCTGCCGCGTTGCTTGAGCAGCGCGTGCGCAGTCTGCCAAGGGCGACGGCGCTGCTGCCTTCGATTTTCGTCTCCACCGGCGCACGGCTGCGGGCCGAAGGCTTTGTCAACCGGTTCAAACTGGTCGATGCCGCGCAGAACGGCGGGCTCACTGGCCAGGCCTACTACTCCAGCGTGTTCGAATTGGCCGGCGATGAGGCGCTGATCGTCGCGGTGCGGCCGCCCAAAAGTTGCCGATACCGTTCCATCCAGTTGGCCAGCGAATTCCAGGAGACTCTCGACTGGCACAATAACCAGAGCAGGCTCAACGATGTGCAGGCTAAGCCCGACCGGGACGGCATCCTGCGGATCGTCGTGGCCGCATCGGACCCCGGCGTGCCAAACTGGCTCGACACCGCCGGATACCGGCAGGGCACGATCGAGGGCCGCTGGATGGGCTGCGACAGCTTTCCGGTGCCTTCGCTGCAGAAAGTCCCGCTGGCCGAATTGCGCAAGCATCTGCCCTCTGGCACGCGCGCGGTCTCAAGAACCGAGCGCGAACGCACCATCCGCGAGCGCCGCGCCGCGTTGCAGCAACGGCCGATGTGGTAGGCGAACGACCCTATCGGGCCGCCACTTTGCGCGCCTCGTGGCGGATGTAGGCGTGGATCTGCATCGCCTGCTCGCGCGTCAGCGAGGCAAATTGCGGCATGCCGCGCTCGAGCAGGACTCCATCGTGGAGCACGCTCCAGAACGCCTCGCGATCGAGCGCGAGCGCGGATTCGCGCAAATCGGGAGCGGCACCGGCGCCCACGGTGCCTCGCCCGTGGCAGCTCATGCAGCGATGGTAGAGATCGCGGCCCGCTTCGACGTCGTGCTCGGCCAGCTGCAAGCCCGGATCGTCGAGCGCGTTCACGGCAAAGTCCGGCGCGAGCGCATCGATCCGCGCCTTGCCTTCCAGCGCGAAGACCAGCAGGCGGCGCTTGTGGACGCCATATTTCCAGCCCATGTTCGCGACTTGGCTGAACGCCGGCGCAGAGCTGCCGTAGCCTGCGAGCACCGCGACATATTGCCTGCCGCCAACCCGGTAGCTCATCGGCGCGGCGATGATGCCCTGCCCCGCGTAGAACCGCCACAGCCGCCTGCCGCTGGCGGCGCCGTAGGCCGAGACATAACCGTCCGCCGTGCCCTGGAACACCAGCCCGCCGGCTGTCGACAGCACGCCGCCGTTCCAGATCGAGGTGTGAGCAACGCGCCATGCCTGCCGCTGGCGGACCGGATCCCAGGCGACCAGCGCGCCCTTGCCGTCCATCGGATCGGCCGGATCCACCCAGTCCATGTTGACCCCGCCAACCGAGACCGCACCCGGCGGGGTCTTGCCCTTGGTCAGGCGCGTGCCGAGCTGCATGTAGGGAATGTAGACCAGCCCGGCACCCGGATGGAACGACATCGCCTGCCAGTTGTGCGCGCCCGACGAGCCCGGATAGATCGTCACTTCGCCGGTTTCATAACGGATATTGGGCCGCTCGACCGGACGGCCGGTCGCAAGATCGATGCGGTCGGCCCAGGTGACCTTGCCGTATTTCTCCGCCGAGATCAGCTTGCCGGTCTCGCGGTCGAGCACATAGAAAAAGCCATTGGTCGGCGCCTGCATCAGCACCTTGCGGCGCTTGCCGGCGATGGTCATGCTGGCCGCGATCATGTTGGCGGTCGCCTTGTAATCCCAGCCCTCGCGCGGATTCAGTTGATAGTGCCAGACGTAGCGCCCGGTGTCGGCATCGAGCGCGACGATCGAGGTCGAGGTAAAGGTTGTCGCCGCCGCCGGGGCTGCGCAGTTCCGGATCGTAGGGTGCGCCGTTGCCGGTGCCGATATATATCCGGCCCAGCTCGGGATCGAAGGTGATGCCGTTCCATACCGTGCCGCCGGTGCCGGTATTCCACCACTCGCCGCGCCAGGTCGCCGCCGCCCGCTCCATCGCCGGATCGCCCATTGTTTTCAACGATTTCGGGTGATGCCGGGGGCGGTATAAAACCGCCAGACCTGCTTGCCGGTGACCTGATCGTAGGCGGTGACATAGCCGCGCATGCCGATATCGCCGCCGCCATTGCCGATGATGACCTTGCCAGCGAAAGTGCGCGGCGCGCCGGTGCTGGTGTAATAGCCTTGCTCCGGCAGTGTCTGCACGCTCCAGAGCAGCTTTCCGGTCCTGGCGTCGAGCGCGAACAGCCGTCCATCGATCGTCGCGGCGAAAATCCGGCCGCCGGCATAGGCCGCGCCGCGATTGACCGGGGCGACCGCGAAGTTGAGGCGCGCGGGCGCGATTTTCCACGTCTGCGGGTCGTACTTCCACAGCAGCTCGCCGGTTACTCCATTCACCGCGTAAACTTCCGCGTGGCCCCCGGTGAAATAGAGCGTGCCATCGACCGCGAGCGGGGTGCTTTCGAGCGGGCCCTCGTTTGGCAATTCGAGCGACCAGGCGAGCCCCAGCCGCCCGGCGTTCGCCCCGGTGATCTGCGCCAGGCGGCTGTAACCGCTTTCCGCCGCGTCGCCGCCCGGGGCGAGCCAGTCTGCAGCGGCACCGGGACCCGGCGGTTGGACCGCCAGCGCCGGTTGCCCTGCGAAAAGCGCCGCCAGCCAGGTCCAGCCATGGTGCAGGTGCCGCCGTTCAATCGCCATTGCGCTCTCCCTGCCCGTGCCGCCCTGGCCGGAGGGCTCCCGGGCTTGACTTTATAACTGTAACGTTCAGTCTACTTAAATGACGAATCGGCTGGGTCAAGCCGCAAACGGGAGAGTTCGGGCCGATGAGAGTAAAGACCGATGCGCGCCGGACCGCCATCGCGGCTGCCGCCTGGCAGGTGTTCCGCGAGACCGGCTACGAGCGCGCGACGATGGCGGAGATCAACGCGCGGGCCGGCGGCTCGAAAGCGACGATCTACAATTATTTCGGGTCGAAGGACGAACTGTTCGCGGCTGCACTCGAATATGGCCTGCAGGACAGCACGGAAGAGCCGTTCAAGCTGCTGGCGGGCGGCGGCCCCCTGCCGGAACGGCTGGTGCGCTTCGCCCGGGCCTATATGGCCAGCCGCCTGCAGCCGGACATGATCGCCATCGACCGCATCCTGGTTGCCGAGGCGGGCCGCTCGAACGGGTTCGAGGCGCTCCGGGAAAAATCGTTCCTCAAGCGCCGCCTGATCGCCGACCAGCTCGAACCGGAAATGGCGCAGGGCACATTGCGCGACGCCGATCCGATCCGGGCGGCAATCCACCTGCTCGCACTGATCGAGGCCGGTGTGCTCGACCGGCACCTGCATGGCGACACGACACTCACCGCGGAAGCGATCGCCGAACAGGTTCACCAGGGCGTCGATACTTTCCTGCGCGCTTACGCACCCGATTGAACGGAGCAGGATTATGAACAAGCTGATCGTCCAGGTGCGGGTGAATGAAGGGCAGATGCGCAGCGCCAATCCGCATGTGCCTTACAGCCCGCAAGAGATCGCCGATTGCGTGGTCGAGTGCTGGCGCGCCGGGGCTTCGGTGGTCCACTGGCACGCGCGCGAGCCGGGGACGGGCGCGATGTCGACCGACGCTGCGCTCTATGTCGAAGCCGCGCGGCTGATCAAGCGCGAGTGCGACATCGTGCTGTTCCCGACGCTCGGCGCCAATGCCCTGCCGACGGTGCGGGAACGCATCGCTCACATTGCCGAAATGGCGAAGGATCCGACGACCAGGCCCGATTGCGTCCCCGCCGACATGATCACCACCAACATGGACATCTACGACGCCGCGCGGAAGCGCTATGTCACCGCCGGGCGACCGCATCTATCTCAATACCACCAACATGCTCGCGCGAACTGTGCGAGAGCGTCAAGGCGGTCGGCGTTCGGCCGGTGGCGATGATGTGGAACATTGCCGGCATCCGCCTGACCCGGACGTTCATCGAAATGGGGCTGATGCACGAGCCGCTGATGTGCGAATTCACCACCTTCGGCGAAGGCTTCGAGGAATTCGGCCACCCCGCCACCATCCAGGGGTTGCAGGCGCTGGTCGATTTCATCCCAGAGGGGGCCGAGTGGCACTGGATGATCAGCTGCATCGGCGCCAATCCCTTCCCGCTCTATGCCTATGCCATCGCCAAGGGCGGGCATGTCGCCGTGGGCCTGGGCGACCACCCCTATCCCGAATTCGACCTGCCCAGCAACGCGCAGCTGGTCGAGCGCGTCGTCCAGATGGCGCGACAGCATGGGTCGCGAGATTTCGACCGCTGCCGAAACCCGCGCGCTGTTCGGCTTTTCAGCCCCATAGGAAAGGCAGGCATCATGGCAACAGCAACCCACACGCCAACCAGCCTCTCGTGCGAGCGCGTATCGGGCAACATCGGCGCCTGGGTTCGCGGCTTTGAGCTGGACGCACCCGATAACGCTGCCCATGCAGACATGCTCCAACGCGCGCTGGCGGAACACGGCGTGCTATTCTTCGATTTCGGCCGCATCCCCGATTTCGAGGAATACCACGGATTCGCCGGTCTGTTTCGGCAAGGTTCAAGGTAAGTTCGAGCCAGATCGTCAAGAATCCGAAAGGGCGAGGAAACACCCTTCATCGACTCAGCCCGCAATCCGATGCGCGAGTTCCGTATCAACCACTGGCATAGCGACGGCGGGCCGTTTCCGGTACCGCCGCTGGCGGCGATCCTGATGGCCTACGAAGTCCCCGAAGCGGGCGGCGATACCATGTGGGCGAGCATGTATGCCGCCTACGATGCGCTGTCGCCGCACATGCAGCGCATGCTCGACAGCATGCAGAATCGTGAACAACAACGACCGCACCAGCGTTTCTCGAGCCCAAGGAGCACATTCATCCGGCGGTGGTGGTGAACCCGATTACCGGGCGGAAATGCCTGTTTGTCGATCCCAATTACACCGCGCGTTTCGTCGACGTGCCGGAACGGGAGAGCGAAGTGCTGCTGCAGTTCCTGTTCGAGCATATCAACACGCCGGAATTCCACGTCCGGCTGCGCTGGAAACCGGGCTATTGCGCGGTGTGGCACCAGCAGGTGACCAAACATCGCGGCGTCAACGACTTTACCGGAACCCGCAAGTTGCAGCGCCATACCGTGGACGGCGAGCCGTTGATCGGAGCCACGGCATGAAAACGCAAGGTTACCAGCCATTCGGGCTGCTCAAGGGCAAGACGGCGGTCATAACCGGCGCTGGGCAGGGAATCGGGCGGGACATCGCCAGGATGTTCGTGGCCGAGGGCGCAAGGGTCCTCGTCAGCGACATTCAGCGGCGCGCAGGACGACACCGCAGGCGAACTTGGCGAAGCGGCGCTCTCCTGCCATTGCGACGTGTCCCGCGAGGCCGATATCGAGGCCATGTTCGCCCGCGCGCTTGATGGCCTTCGGCAGGATCGATGCATCGATCCATGTCGCGGGCAATCCCGGCGGACGCTGGGGCGAGGAAATCACCGAAGAGGAATTCGAGGCGATCGTGAACACGCACCTCAAGGGCATGATGTTCTGCTGCAAGCATGCGGCGCGCGCGATGATCCCGGCGGGCGGCGGCGCGATCGTCAATTTCTCCTCGACCGCCTCGATCAATTACGATCCGCTGATTTCGCTTGCCTATTCCTCTGCCAAGGCCGGGATCAATTCGCTGACCAAGGGCTTTGCCGGGCAAGTACGGCGCGCAGGGAATTCGCGTCAACGCCATCGCTCCGGGCTTCACGCTCAGTACCAAGAACATGGCTACGCCCGAACCATTCAGATCGAGCCTGAGCGCCCGCGCCATGCTGAACCGCGCGGGCCAGCCAGAGGAGCAGGCCAAGGTCGCGCTGTTCCTGGCGTCGGACCTGTCGTCGTTCGTTTCCGGCGTCACCATCCCGGTCGATGGCGGCTGGACGGCGAAATTGGCGTGAAATTCAAAAACGGGAGAGTGCCATGGCCGTAATGACCCAGGATCAACGCGAGGCCGCAGACAAGCGCGTGCGCGAGCAACTCGGCCTGCCGATGATGGGCAGCAATCCGAACGGTTCCGTCTCGGACGACACTATGCAGATCGAAAGCGAGATCGTCGGTGCGATGACCTATGCCTTCGGTGAGATATGGGGCCGCCCCGGCCTGCCTATCCGCGAGCGCTGCTTCATCACTTTGTCGGTGCTGACGGCGAAGTACCAACTCGGCCCGCTCGCCGACTACGTTCGAGCGTCCTTGCGGGTCGGGCTGACGCCGAGCGAAATTCTCGAGACCTTTCTCCAGGCCTCCAGCTACACCGGCTTCACCGCCGCTGCGGAGGCGATGAATGTCGCCCGGCGGGTGTTCGAGGACCAGGGCCTGACCCAGCCCGGGGCCGAAATCGAACCCGTTGCGCCGATGGACCATCAGGACCGCATGGAAGCCATGAAGCGGGTCGGATTCGAATGCGGCATGGGCCACCACGGGGCGAAGAACCCCCAGGCCAAGCCAATGCATTACCTCAAATCGGGCGTATGGACAGAAAAGGCCAAGGATCTGCCGGTTGAGAACGACTTCAACATGACGGGCGGCCAGTTCGGCTATGGCGAATGCTGGGGGCGGCCGGCGCTGGGCTACCGGGTGCGCTGTCTGATCACCGTGGCGGCGCTGCAGGCGCTGTTCGCCAACGACCAGCTACAGTTCCACCTCAACACGGCGGTGAACCTTGGCATCAGCGGTGAGGAAATCCACGAGGCGCTGGCCCACGCAGGCATCTATGCGGGCATCGCCAACTGGCGCAATGCAGCCAATGTCGCGCGCGACGTCTTCCTCCAGCGCGGCGTCGTCGAACCGGCCTGACTGGGTTCAAAGGTAGGCCCGGGCTTCGCCGGCCTCTATTGCAAGGGATGAACCATGACCGGAATTAGTGACTATGAAGGCAAACTGCTGAGCCATCTTCAGGGCTTCTATCGCCGAGGAGATCAGCGATCTCGCCGTGGAACTGATGGAAGCGCTGGGCCTTGCTTGCGTCGAAGTTCCAACGTCGGGAGACCATTCGCTGACGAGAGTCCATGTGAACCCGGGCGATCGCAGCAATGTCGACAACGTCATGTTCCTATCGGAAATGCCGGCCCATCAGGCACAGCTTGAGGACATTCTGTGCGACCGCATGGAGAACGACGCCGAACTGCGCGATGCCGTTACGCTATACCGCACCGTGGCGCGCACCAACGGCGACGGTTCGCCGCATTTCGGCGTCCACTATCCGGCCAATGCCGACCTGGAACGGGCTATGGACGCCGTGCAAAATCGACTAAGTCCGGCGCTCGCCGAGCGTGTGTCCATGAAGGAGATGCCGCCCTACGGTGCAGTCGCAGATTTTCCAGATATGCGGCAGGTGTTCTTGCACACCGACGTATTCGCTTTTGGATCGACGACTTTGGGGCAAACCATAGAACTTCAGGTGGAACGCACCGCTTGAAACATTGGTTTTGAGCCAGCGTAAGAAGGCAGCCCGAACCTCGGTGTTTGGGATCGTGAGCTGACGTTCCTCGTCAAGATGAATGCGAGTCCGCTTTCCCAATATACGCGCCGAGTTTGGACTGGCAGCTATGGG
>CAVZHF010000004.1:0-5655 GCA_963775005.1 uncultured Alphaproteobacteria bacterium
TCGGTCAGCCCGAAATTGAGCATCGCCCGCGCCGCCTTGCCGATATTCTCGCCGAGCTGGGGGCGCACGAGAACAATCACGGGTTGGCGGTCCCGCGCTGCTGCCTGGCCATTTGCAGCGTCTGTCTTGCCGATAGCACGCGAAATCGGCGCCCGCGTGGCCAATTGCCGCGCTAGCGCCAGATCGCCGGCAATCAGCGCCTCACGCTTGGCGCGTGACCATCCCTTCAGGCGGCGTTCCGCGGCGAAGGCGGCATCCCGGTCAGCGCATGGCGCGGACCAGACCAGCTCTACCGGCAGGCGTTTTGCGGTATATTCGTCGCGCGACCCGTCCTGGTGCTGCGCCAATGTGAGTTCAAGATCGTCGGTATGCCCGGCATAGTAGGCGCCGTCCGAACATCGCAGCATATAGACGACGAACCGCACGCTCATTGCCGTGCTCCGTCTCGAGTGACCCCGAACAGAACCCTAACCCCTTCCGGCATCCCGCACCGAAGAGGCGAAGTCCTCGAAGTCCTTCGCCTCCCCGAAATCGCGATAGACCAGGCGAAGCGGATGTAGGCGACCGAATCGAGCTGCCGCAGCCCGTCCATCACCATCTCGCCGATCGCTTGCTGGGCACTTCGCTTTCGCCCAGCGTTTCGATCTGGCGCTGGATCCCGGAAACCAGCTGGTCGAGCCGTTCCTGCGATATCCCGCGCTTGCGGCAGGCCAGCGCGATCGATTGCTCGATCTTCCCCGCTCGAAGGTCTCGCGGCTGTCATTGCTTTTGACCACGATGATATCGCGCAGCTGCATCCGCTCGAAGGTGGTGAAGCGCGCGCCGCAACCCTCGCACTGGCGGCGGCGGCGGATCGAGGCGTTGTCCTCGGTCGGGCGCGAATCCTTTACCTGAGTGTCGTCATGCGCGCAGAACGGGCAGCGCACTTATGCGGGCCTTCGGCAGAGCGGGCTGGTGTCGTAACTTCGCAAAGGCACCATTACATTCCCTGATAGATCGGAAAGCGGGCGCAGAGTTCCTCGACGCGGGCGCGCACCTGGCTTCGATCTGCGCGTCGCCTTCATCGCCGTTCTTGCGCAGGCCTTCGACCACTTCTGCGATCAGGCCGCCGATCGCACGGAATTCCGCCACGCCGAAGCCCCGCGTCGTACCCGCCGGGGTGCCGAGGCGGATGCCCGAGGTGACGAAGGGCGAGCGCGTGTCGTTCGGGATGCCGTTCTTGTTGCAGGTGATAGAGGCGCGATCGAGGCCCTTTTCGGTGGCCTTGCCGGTGATCTCCTTGGCGGTGAGATCGACCAGCATCAGATGATTGTCGGTGCCGCCCGAGACGATGGTCAGTCCCTGTTCCTGCAAGCTCACGCCAGCGCCTTGGCGTTCTCGGCCACGGCGCGGGCATAGGCTTTGAATTCCGGCCTCAGCGCTTCGGCGAAGGCGACCGCCTTGGCGGCGATAATGTGCATCAGCGGGCCGCCCTGAAGCCCGGGGAAGATCGCGCTGTTGATCTTCTTGGTGATCGCCTCGTCGTTCGACAGGATGATGCCCGAGCGCGGGCCGCGCAGCGACTTGTGCGTGGTCGTGGTGGTGACGTGCGCATGGGGGACGGGCGACGGGTGGACCCCGCCCGCGACCAGCCCGGAGAAGTGCGACATGTCTGCCATCAGGTAGCGCCCCGACTTCGTCGGCGATCTCGCGAAAGCGGGCGAAATCCCAGAAGCGCGAATAGGCGGTGGCGCCGCAGATGATCAGCTTGGGTTTGCTTTCGCGCGCGATGCGGGCGACTTCGTCCATGTCGATCAGATGATCGTCCGGTCGCACGGTATAGGCCACCGGATTGAACCACTTGCCGCTCATGTTGACCGGCGAGCCATGGGTGAGGTGCCCGCCGGCATTGAGGTCGAGCCCCATGAACGTATCGCCCGGCTGCAGCAGCGCGAGGAACACCGCCTGGTTCATCTGGCTGCCCGAATTGGGCTGGACGTTGGCGAACTGGGCGCCGAACAAGGCCTTGGCCCGCTCGATCGCCAGCAGCTCGATCTCATCGACATATTCGCAGCCGCCATAGTAGCGCTTGCCCGGATAGCCCTCGGCGTACTTGTTGGTCAGTACCGATCCGGCGGCCTCAAGCACCGCGCGCGAGCAGATGTTCTCGCTGGCGATCAACTCGATCTTGTCGCGCTGGCGGCCCAGTTCCTTGCCAATCCAGCCAGCGATTTCGGGATCGGTCTCGGCGAGGCCGGCGGTGAAGAAGCCTTTGGGCGTGACGGCGGTCAAGGTGTCGGTGCTCATGCGGATTGCCTGACTGGAGGGTTGGATAATTTATCGACCCGGCGGACATGCCGGTCACCGGCGAAGGGCGTGGAAAGGAAGGCGTCGAGGCAGGCCTTAGCCATGTCGAGACCGATCAGGCGGGCGCCCATGGCGATGACGTTGGCGTCGTTGTGCTCGCGGGCAAGCCTGGCGGACAGCGGCTCATCGACCCGGGCGCAGCGGCAGGCTGGGTTGCGGTTGACCGCGATGGAAATGCCGATGCCCGAGCCGCACAGCGCCACCCCGCGTTCGGCATGTCCGGCGGCGATGTGGGCGGCGAGTTTGTAGCCAAAGTCGGGATAATCGACCGAAGCCTCGCTGTCGGGGCCAAGGTCGGTCACCTCGTGGCCTTGCACGGCCAGCCACTCGCGCAGTTCCGCTTTCAAGGCGATTGCGGCGTGATCGGAGGCAATTGCAATCTTCATGGGGCGATTCGCATGGCGGCGGCTGTTCCGGACCGGATATTGGGAGGTGACTCGCGTCAGCGCCCCCATAGGCGGTGATTGCCCCATATGCCAGAGCCGCAGGCCATCAATCCCGCCGCAGTATCGGGCGCGAGGGATCGCTTCGGTCGGGCCGGTCATTCCCGCGTGGCCGTCGAAGCGGCCGACTACTGGAAGAATTCGACATATGAATTGACAAGATAGAATTGCATTGTGAAGGTGGCCGAGTTGGGGGATCGAGGAATAGACCACTTCCCGAGTTCGGCAAAATCCACCCCCCTCATGGCAGCCGGTGCAGGCGATCGATAGGTGAGGAACTCAAGTGGAAAAGCGCACAAATCCGTCACAGGGACGCCGGGCCAGCCTAAGCTGGAAGCGCGCCATGCTGGCGTGCTCGGCATCCGCCGCGGCATCCGTCGCCGGCTTCGGCGGAACTGCTTTCGCCCAGGATGCCGCGGAAGAGGGCGGAGGCATCAGCGAAATTATCGTTACTGCCCAGAAGCGCGAACAGAACGTCCAGGACGTGCCGGTTGCCGTCACCGCGCTGGCCGGCGACGTGCTGGTAGCCAACCGGGTCGTCAGCGTTACCGATCTGACCGGCCTTGCCCCGGCCTGTTGGCGCGCGCCAATGCCGGCGCCAACGGTTCTCCCAACCTCACCATGCGTGGCGTATCCGCCAGCGCCTCGGTGCCCAGCCAGGACCGCCAGGTGTCGATGTATCTCGACGGCGTCTATATCGGCGGCAACCGCGGCTCGATCTTCGATCTGCCGGACCTCGAGCGTCTCGAAGTACTGCGCGGGCCCCAGGGCACGTTGTTCGGTCGCAACTCGACCGCTGGCGCGATCAGCATCGTCACCCGCGATCCGAAGGAGGAAATCGGCTTCCGGCAGGACGTCACTGTTGGAAATTATGCCCAGTTCAAGACACGCACGACGCTCGACACCGGACAATTCGGCCCGTTCAGCGCCTTCGTCACCTATGTCCACGACCAAAGGCGCGGCGACACCCGCAACCTGGGCACCGGCACCGTTCTCGACCGGACCGATCCCTTCGACAATTTCGGCAAGCAGACCTCGCCCAAATGGCTGCGCAGCAAGAACGCCGAAAGCATATTCGCGGCGCTGAAATTCGCGCCGAGCGACAGTTTCTCCGCGACTTACAAGTTCGACTGGTCCGATACGATCTCCACCCCGGAAGTGCGCGCGGTGACGGTGATCAATCCCCTCGACCCTGCCGGCGGCCTGCTGAACCTGCTGCTGGCAACCCAGCCCGCGGGCGGCGGCATCTATGGCGCGACCGGCACCAATCCCAGCGACCGCCGGCCCGACGTGTTCAACAACGCCTGGACCACGCTGGCCGGTCTCAAGACCCAGGGTCACAATCTGACGATGGTCTGGCAAGCCACCGACAATCTGTCGGTCAAGAACATCTTCGCCTACCGCAAGGCAAGTTCCTTCGGCTTCACCACGATCGTCGGGTTGGATGGGCTGCAGATCACGGCGGCCACGTCCTTCCTGGGTGCGGTCGGCGCCCTGTATTCCGCCTATGGTGGCAACAACGCCGGCAAGAACCACCAATACAGCGACGAGCTTCAGGTCAACTACAACACCGACCGGCTGAACGTGACCGCCGGCCTGCTGTGGTACAACAGTTTCGAGGATTTCGGCCTGCCGGGCTATAACGGCAACATCGCGTTCCGGGCCTTGCCTTTGTCGAACGAGGTCCCGCTGGGCAACGTTGCCCAACAAAACTCTTCGACGACCTCGCTCGCCGCCTATCTGCAGGCCGAATTCGATATCACCGACCAGCTCAGCGTGGTCGCCGGCGGTCGTGTGACGCAGGACAAGAAGAAGGGTAACCTGGAGGTCGGCGGCACTTTCGTTGGCAGCAGGCTCACCGGCTCGATCGTCGGCACCACCAACAACCCGTTCCGCTTCACGAAGACCAAGCCGACCTTCTCGATCGGCCTGGACTACAAGCCCAATGACGACATGCTGCTCTACGGCAAGTTCTCCACGGCCTTTCTTTCAGGCGGCGCCGTAGGCGTGATCACGTTCGCGCCCGAGACCGTCTCGGCGTTCGAAGCGGGCATCAAGTCGGAATGGCTGGATCGCAGGTTGCGCCTCAACCTCACCGCCTGGCATGCCAAATACCAGCACAGCCAGGCGGCCAACAGCGGCTCGGCCATCGGCCAGCCGCAGCTCAGCGTCGTCGTCATCGACAACGGGCCGCTGACCGCGTGGGGCCTCGAATTCGAAGCCGTCGTCAAGCCGACGGACGGCCTGACCTTCAGCGGCAACCTGGGCTATACGGCGAAACATACACTTTCCGACCCGAATCCGATCTACAACGTGGTGCAGCGGCAGAACTACAAGCACGGTGGCATTCCGACGCTGGTCGGCAGCGCGAGCGCACAATACGAGACCCCGCCGCTGTTCGGCGATTCGACCATGGTGTTCCGCTTCGATGCCACTTACCAGTCCAAGTTCCGCGCCTTCTCCGACGACAATATCGACGTCCCCGGCACCCCGACCTACGTCGCGGCATTCGCTCCCTACGAGTTCAACCCGGGGCGCTGGCTGGTGAACGGCCGTATCGCCCTGCGCGATATCGAAGTCGGCGGCGCCAAGGCGGAAATCGGTTTGTGGGGCCGCAACCTGTCCGACGTGAAGAAGCCAATGTTTCCGTTTCCCTTCGGCAACATCCTGTTCACCAACTCCTATCAGGAAGCCCGAACGTTGGGCGTGGATGTGATAGTCAAGCTAGGATCGCATCGCTAGCGCGGTGTACTGGAAGCCGCACCCGGATCCAACGGTGAGTGCCGAGCGAACGGGACACAGGGTTTGGTACGCCGGGTCCTGCCGCATGCGCCTCACTGATCCAGGAAACTCCGCATCTTCCTTG
>CAVZHF010000005.1:0-272679 GCA_963775005.1 uncultured Alphaproteobacteria bacterium
ATCGTGTTCCGGTGGACGCCGAGACGGTCCGCGGCGTCCCCGAGACTCGGCGAGTCGAGGACCGCCCGGAGCGTGGCGAGCCGCGTCGCCTGCGCCGTGGCGGGTCCGACCAGGATCGGCGCCAGGAGATCGCGCGCGTCGCGCAGCCCGTCCGGCAGGTTGTGCAGGTTGCCCAGCAGGAGATAGGCCGGCAGGCGGTCGGCACGCAGCACGGTCGGCACCGGGTGGAGCGTTTCGCCCGCCTCGAGTGTCGCCCGCGTTGCGGCTTCGGCCGCCGGTCGAGCACCCGCTTCGACGAACGGGCGGGAGACCGCCACCGGGCGCCCGATGAACCCCGCGACGCGATCCGCGGTCGCGGACCCGCAGGATCGTCGGGCGTGGCGGCGGCCACGAGGCGCAGTTCGAGGCTCTCGGCCGTTCCGCGCAGGGTCACCCGCGACGCGGGCAGGAGTTGCCGCAACCCGGCCCGGATCGCCTCCCGGGCTTCGAGGGCGTCCGAACCGCTCGAGGCGCCCTGATCGGCCAGGAGGACGACCCACGGCGGCCCCTCGGTCGGCAGCGGATCGGCACGACGCGTCTCCTCGCGCGCCTGGCGAACGGCATCGGCCCGGGCGAGTTCGAGCGCGAGGAGCGGCACGATCCGTTCGGCGGCGATCCGCTCGTACTCGTTGGCGGGATCCGCCCCGAGCAGGACGAGCGCCCCGCCGCCACTGTCCTCGTCGGCCGGGGCCGGGATCTCGGTGCGCATCGCCACGTTCGACGGCCGGGCCAGGTAGCGCGTCACCGCGGCCGCCGCGTCCGGCCGGTCCGCCGGGACGTGCAGGGCGAGCCGGTCGCCGTGCGGTCCCTCGATGGCGACCCGCGTCCCAGGGCCGCCCCGATCGCCGCCGCCAGCGCATCGAGTCCGTGGCCACGCAGGGCCAGGCGGGCGAGGTCGCGCTGGAGGTCCTCGGCCTGGCGGTCCGACTCGGCTCGCTGGTTCACGAGGAAGCCGATGATGCTGCGTTCCAGGGCGATGGCGTCGTCGCGGTCCACCCGCAGGACGGTCAGCCCCAGTTCCACGGCGGCCGCGCCCAGCGACGCGGACGCGACGCCGTCCTCATCGCCGCCGACGAGCAGCACGCCGGGATCGGGCTCCAGGGCCAGTGCGGCCACCAGGTCCTGGGTGCCGGTCGGAGTGCCGCGATGACGGCCAGGGCCTGGCCCGGGATCACCGCCAGATCGCCCGGATCCAGCGCGTCGAATACGGGCACTCGTGGCTTCATGACCCGGACCCAGCTCACCTCGCGCGCGGCTCGATCGCGCGTCAGGCGCGGCGCCCCCAACACGCGGGCGTCGGGGAACAGCGCCTGCTGGAGCTCACCCAGGGTGGCCATCGGGTCGAGGCCGGATCAGGTCGGTCGGCGGACGGCGACGAGGTCGTCGAGGAGGCGGCCGAACTCTCGCTCGACGTCCACGTAGCGATCCGATCGCCACACGATGCCCAGTCGGCCGGCCGGTCCAGCCGAGTCGAGACGCGACGTCGCGGGAAGTAGAAGGAGATGACGATGCCGGCAATCAGCGAAATGAACGCCAGCCACACGAGGCCCTGGCCAGGATCTCGCTGGCGATCAGCAGGGTGTACTCGCTGACGTCGGTCAGGGTGATGGTCAAGCCCGCCGCCTCCGAGACCCCGGTCTCGCCGATGGCCAGGGCGAGCGGGAAGAGGTTCTCGACGATCGGCGATCCGTCCGGGTTCGTGCCGAGCGCCCGGTACGGCTGGAAGAGGACGATCCCGATCCCGTCCTGTTTGGTGAGCAGCATCTGCAGCCCGATGTCGCGGCCGGGCACCGACAGGATCCCGTACGGGTGGTCCTGGACCGCGTCGGTCAGCGGGACGGCGGCATCCACAACGGCAGGCCGGCGGCATCTTTCACGACCAGGTGCGGCGCCGGACCGAAGCCGTTCTGGTGGAACGTGTAGCCACCGATCGACAGCGGGTCGTTCACTCGGATCGTCTTGCGCCCGATCTCCTGGCCGTCCTGGTAGACCGCCAGGTCGGTCGTGAAGTCACTGGCCTGGCCGGTCTTGAGACCGGGCGCGGCGAACCCGAGGTGGTCACCGGCGGCGCGTCGGGAATGGGCAAGGCGATTTCGGAGCGCTTCGTGGCGGAAGGCGCGCGGGTGGTGCTCGCCGATATCGCCAGCAACGTGGGCGCGGTCGCCGATGCGATCAACCAGGCGGCGGGGGCAGGGGCGAACGATGTCCGCGCGGTCGCAGTGCACACCGACGTGTCCAGCGAAGACCAGATCAAGGCGATGATCAAGACCGCCGAGGACACGTTCGGCCGTCTCGATCTCCTGATCAACAACGCCGGTTTCGGCGGCGGCATGGCGCCGCTGCACGAGCAAACCGCCGAGGCCTGGGACAAAGTCCACGCAACCAATATCCGCGGCGTGTTCCTCGGCATGAAATACGGCATCACTTCGATGCTCAAGACCGGCGGCGGGGCGATCGTCAATATCGGCTCGGCCTCGGGCGTGGTCGGCTGGAAACATCACAGCATTTACGGCGCGGCCAAGGCAGGGGTACACTCGCTGACCAAAACGGCGGCGCTCGATTATGCCAGGCAGAACATCCGGGTGAATTCGATCGCGCCGGGCACGATGTGGACCGGGCTGGTCGAAATGTCGAAGACCCACAAGGAGCCGCCGGCGGACATCTTCCGCCTGGCCGGCATTCCCATGGACCGCTGGGGGCTTGCCAGCGACATCGCCAACGCGACGCTGTTCCTCGCCAGCGACGAGGCGGCCTATATCACCGGCGTGACCCTGCCGGTCGATGGCGGCTACTGCATCGGCTTCTCGGGCATGGGCGCGGAAACCGGCGGGGTGACCACGGTCAACACCGACGGGAGCTGATCGAGGTCAGCGGTTGACCGCCCGGTCGCCGGCTTGGCCGACCAATTCGACATCGCGGCCCAGGCCCTTGACGGTGTTGCAGGCGCTGGCGGTCAGCGCCACGCCCAGGGCCGCGAGGGCAAGTACGGTCTTGCGGAACATCGTGTAATTCCTTTCCATGGCCCGCATCCATGGCGCGGGCGAGATTTCCCGTTGCTTAACACGGTAAATGCCGCCCGTGCCAATTTTCATGCGGCGAACGGAGTGGATTCGCGGGGCAAACGGTGCTCGCGCCAGGCAATCACCAGCCCCGCGGCGACGATCAGCGGCGCGCCGAGCCAAGTCGTGGCCGGCGGGAACACCGACCAGGCCAGCCAGCCGAACAGCGCCGCCCAGACGATCGAGGAATAGTCCATGACGATGACGCTGGCGATCGCGCCATGGCGCAGCGATGCAGTGACAAAGAGCTGGCCCAAAGTACCCGCTACGCCAACCAGGACCAGGAGAGCGACCTGGCGCATATCGGGCCATTGCACCTGTGCGAAGGGCAGCAGCAGGGCCGCCAGAGCCGCGCCGAACGCGGAGAAATAGAATACGATCGATATCGAATCCTCGGTCCGGGCCAGATCGCGGATCTGGTAGGTGACGATCGCCACCATCAGCGCCGCGGCCAGTCCCGCGGCGGCGCCAAGCGGTGCGATCGGCGCGCCGCCGGGCTGGGCGATCACCAGCACGCCGGCAAAGCCCAGCACCACGGCGGCCCAGCGCCAGCGGCCGATCCGCTCGCGCAGCACCAGCGCGCCGATGATTACCGCGAACAGCGGCGCGGTGAAGCCCAGGGTGGTCGCCTCGGCCAACGGCAGCAGCATCACCGCGGTGAAATTGCAGACCATGCCGATCATGCCGACGGCTGCGCGGTTCGCATGGGTGCCAGGGCGCCGCGTCTTCAGCCGCGACAGGCCGCCGGTCAGCCACAGCCAGCCGAGCAGCAGCGGTACCGGGACGAACTGGCGCCAGAACAGCACTTCCGGGAGGCCCGCGCCTGCCTCGGCGGCCAGCTTGATGAACAGCGCCATTGAGGAAAAACTCAGCGCTCCGGCCAGGCGGAGCAAGAGGGCGAAGATCGGGCGTTGTTGCACGCGGTGGCTTTAGCCTGGGGGCGCACCGTGGCAAGGGTGGCGGATGGACGATGTGCCAATGGAACTTCTGGCGGGCGGCGGCATTGCCTTGGCCATCGCCCTGATCGCGTGGCTCGCCGACCGCCGCCGCATGCGCCGCAGCGATCCTGACGATGTCGGTTTCATGCCGTGGACAGCGGTGTTCTTCTGGGCGGTCCTCGCGCTGGTCATCTTTGGCGGACTGGCGGCGAGGGCATGGCTGGCAGGATAGGTTCTGACCCTAGCCTTCGGGCTGGATCTGGGCGCGGGTCCAAGAGCTGCCGACGTGCAGGCGGCCGTGCTTGGGATGGCCGGGAGGAAAATCGACCGAGCCGTCGAGCGAGGGAAAGCTGTCGATCGGGAGTATGGCATGATCGCGAAGGCGCGGCCATATGACGGTGCGCAAGAACCGCTGGTCGGCGAACTTGGTGTGGTCTTCGCGCACAAGCGGGCTCGCCAGCGGGCCGAGCGGCGGCAGCACTCGGGTGAAACCTCCCCACATTCCGGCAAGGATCAGTTCCGCGTGCACCGCGTGATCGCGCAGGCAATAAAAGGGCTTGCTACCGGCAAGCCACATGTCGATCGCCGCGCGCTCCCGAGGCAGGATCGGTAAATCGACGTCGCGGCACAACACGACATCGACGCCTGGATCGTCGAACGTCAAGAAGCGCCACAGCGTTCCCGCCATCGGCGAGGTCTGCGCATCCGCGACCGTGCGCGGGATCATCACCTGTGCTCCGGCCGCGGCCAGCGCCTTGAGCACGCTCGCAGGCAAGTCCTCCGCGCAGTAGAAGCGGGCGGTGAATTCGGGGAACATGACCGGCGTTACCCGGGCGTTGGTGACCGCGCATTCGTGGTAATAGGGATCGCTGCCGAACAGGCAGTAGGAGACGATGTTGCGTTCAGGGCGTGTGGGGTCAAAGGGCTGGGGCCGACCGGCGGTAATCACGTCCCCGGGCGCGCAGCGCACTTCGGCATCGCGCATGCGCAGGATCTTGTGCCGCCATGGGATGGCTTCGTCGTAGCGGTCCAGCCGGCAGAGCGTATCGCAGATCGCGCTATAGTAATCCGGATTGGGATCGCCGCGTTCCGCCGCTTCGAGGAAATGGGGCACGGCCTGTTCCAGGCCGCCCGAAGCCTGCAGGATGAAGCCGCGCTCAAACGCTATCTCAGCCAGCACCTGGCAGTTCTGGGATCGCTCGAACACCGGCGCGGCTGCATCGATTGCGGTTTTGGCCTCGTCGTAGCGGCCGGCCATGCGCAGCGTCTTCATCCGCATCAGCAGCGCCAGGAGGTCTTTCGGGTCGGCGGCAAGCGCGGCGTCGATGATATCCAGAGCCGGCGCGATCTGCCCGACCATGACCAGGCCGTGGATTCTGTCGAGGTCGGTCTGTCGCAAGCGTCGTGCCCCCCGCGTAACGGTCGCGGGCGATCTTGCCGCCGCGGTGCTTTGCCTTCAAGCGCAAATCAGGTGCGCTGGGCCGGCCCGCGCTGCTCCGCCGTCAGAGGCAAGCCTCGAGATAGGCCTGATCGAAGCCAAACTGGCGCGCTTTTTCGAGGGTATAGGGGCGCAGGCCGGTCGAGCGAAACTCGCCGATGATCTTGCCTTCCTCGTTCTCGTCGAGATACTCGAACTTGAACAGCTCTTGCGTCACGATCACATCGCCTTCCATGCCGATCACTTCGGTGATGTTGGTGGTGCGGCGCGAACCGTCGCGCAGGCGCTTGACCTGTACGATCATGTCGACAAATTCGGCGATCTGGCGGCTGATGGCCTCTTTCGGGATCTTGATGTCGCCCATCATGATCATGTTTTCCATACGGCCAAGGCACTCGCGCGGAGAGTTGGCGTGGAGCGTACACATCGAGCCGTCGTGGCCGGTGTTCATCGCGGCGAGCAAGTCGAAGCATTCGGCGCCGCGGATTTCGCCCAGGATGATCCGGTCCGGACGCATACGCAGCGCGTTCTTGACCAGATCGCCGATGGTGATCGCGCCCTGGCCTTCAAGGTTCGGCGGACGCGTTTCCAGCGGCAGCCAGTGCGGCTGCTGCAAGCGCAGTTCGGCCGCGTCCTCGATCGTCAGCACCCGCTCGCCCGGGTCGATCATCTTCGACAGCGCGTTGAGCATGGTGGTCTTGCCCGAACCGGTACCGCCCGAGATGACCACGTTCATCCGGCAGGCCCCGGCGATCTTGAGCGCGGTCGCCATCTTGTCCGACATCGAGCCGAAATCGCGCAGCATGTCGATGGTGATCGGCTTTTCGGAAAACTTACGAATCGAGATGGCGGTGCCGCGCAAGCTGAGCGGCGGCACGATAACGTTGACGCGGCTGCCGTCCTTGAGACGGGCGTCGGCCAGCGGCGTGGTCTGATCGACGCGGCGGCCGACCATGTTGACGATGCGCTGGGCGATCTGGAACAGGTGGTTCTCGTCGCGGAAGCGGATCGGGGCGAGCACGAGCTTGCCCTTCTTTTCGATGTAGGTCTGGTCGGGACCGTTGACCATGATATCCGAGATATCGGGGTCGCCCAGCAGTTCCTCGAGCGGACCGAAGCCAAGCAGCTCGTCGATCAGCACTTTCTCGAGGGCGAACTGCTCGCGCCGGTTGAGCGTGACTTTCAGCTCGGCCAGCACTTCGAGAATGATCGGACGGAATTCTTCGCTGAGCTCGTCCTTGGTCAGGCTCGCCGCTGCTTCGGGATCGACGCGTTCGAGCAGACGCGGCAGCACCTGTTCCTTGATCTTGTGGACCGAGGCTTCGAAACCTTCGGCCTGGTGCTGGCCATCGACCATGGTATTGGCGCGGTCGGCGAGACGCGCCATGGCGTCACCGCCACGCTGCGAACCGGCATCGACAGGACGGTCGATCGAGTCTTCGCGGGGTAGCGGCGGGAACTGCTCGCCACCGGGAAGCGGCGCCTGATTGGGCTCGCCGGCGTGCTGAACCGGTTCGGGCGTAATGGTTTTCATCGGGCGAGCCACGCCAAAGGCGGGGCGTGCGCCTGGAGCCATGCCGCTAGCACCGGTGCGTCGGCCAAATGCGCTCATATCCGGTTCAATCCTGTGTCATCGCCGCCACGCCCCTGCCGGTTCGCGGCCAATTCATGATTGAACAATACGGTTGAAACTTTGATAACTTACTAATGCGTGGTTCCTAAATGCAGAGGGCGAAACCGGCCCGCGCCTCGCCGGTCTCCGGCTTCCAAAGCGGCGTGTTTGGCTCTAGGTGGTCCGCGTGGTCCGGCCGGGCCGGGGAGTAGCCCGATGAAAAAGCTTCCGTTTGCCCTTGTCCTGGCTTTTGCCGCGCCCGCTGCCGCGCAAGTGGGCGTGAACCGCGCGCTTCCGGACTGGCTCGCCGGCTCCTGGCGGATGGAGCAGGGCAGCGATTGGGCCGACGAAATGTGGATGCAGCCGCGCGGGGGCATGATGCTCGGCCTCGGCCGCGAGGGTTTCGGGCCGCAGGTGCAGCTCTGGGAGACCATGCGCATCGCGGTGAAACCCGACGGCAAGGTCAGTTTCTACGCCCAGCCACGCGGCGGCCCGCCAACCGAGTTTCCGATGGTGGCGGTCAGCGCGGAATCGGTCGAATTCGCCAATCCGGCGAACGACTACCCGCAGCGCATTCGTTACTGGCGGCAGGGGCAACTGCTGATGACGGAAATTTCGCGGCTCGATGGCGGCGATTTGCAGCGGTGGAACTATCGGCCGGCCACTCCGGCCGAATAAGCCGCCGGGGGCGTTAACCCTCGACGTGCTCGGCCAGCACCGTCAAGCCAGCTTATCGCCGACTTCGGCGAAACCGCCCTGGATGCGGATTTCCTCCGGCGCCGCGCCTTCGGTCTTGTAGATCGCCAGCGCGCCGTCGCGGATGGTCGACATCACCGGGGCATGGCCCTCCAGCACGCCGAAATCGCCCTCGCCGCCCGGGACGACGACCATGTAGACGTCCTCGGAGCGGACCAGTTTGGCGGGGGTGACGAGTTCGAAGTGAAGGGGCATCAGGCTTCCTCGGCCATCTTCTTGGCTTTCTCGATCGCCTCGTCGATGCCGCCTACCATGTAGAACGCCTGCTCGGGCAGATGATCGTACTCGCCATCGACCACCGCCTTGAAGCTCTTCACGGTGTCCTCGATCTGGACGAACTTGCCCGGGATGCCGGTGAACACCTCGGCGACGTGGAACGGCTGGCTGAGGAACTTCTGGATCTTGCGGGCGCGGGCGACGGTGAGTTTGTCCTCTTCGGACAGCTCGTCCATACCCAGGATCGCGATGATGTCCTGAAGGCTCTTGTACTTCTGCAGCGTCTCCTGAACGCGGCGCGAGGTATCGTAGTGCTCCTGTCCGACGACCGCCGGGGTCAGCACGCGGCTGGTCGAGTTCGAGCGGATCGACCGCCGGGTAGATGCCCAGCTCCGAAATCGCGCGGTTGAGCGTGGTGGTCGCGTCCAAGTGGGCGAACGAGGTGGCCGGCGCCGGGTCGGTCAAGTCGTCCGCCGGCACGTAGATCGCCTGGACCGAGGTGATCGAGCCCTTGTTGGTCGAGGTGATGCGTTCCTGCAGCGTGCCCATGTCGGTCGCCAGCGTCGGCTGATAGCCCACCGCCGAGGGAATGCGGCCGAGCAGCGCCGACACTTCCGAACCCGCCTGGGTGAAGCGGAAGATGTTATCGACGAAGAACAGCACGTCCTGGCCTTCCTGGTCGCGGAAGTATTCGGCCATGGTCAGGCCCGACAGCGCGACGCGGGCGCGGGCGCCCGGCGGCTCGTTCATCTGGCCGAACACCAGGGCGACCTTAGAGCCTTCGGAAATGGCGTTGCCGTCCTTGTCCGAGGCGATGACCCCGGCTTCTAGGAATTCGTGGTAGAGATCGTTGCCCTCGCGGGTGCGCTCACCCACGCCAGCGAACACCGAGACGCCGCCGTGGCCCTTGGCGATGTTGTTGATCAGTTCCTGAATCAGCACGGTCTTGCCGACGCCGGCGCCGCCGAACAGGCCGATCTTGCCGCCCTTGGCATAGGGCGCGATCAGGTCGATCACCTTGATGCCGGTGACCAGGATCGCGGCTTCGGTCGACTGGTCGACGAACAGCGGGGCCTCGGCGTGGATCGGGGCGTACATGTCGGAGCCGACCGGACCGCGCTCGTCGATCGGCTCGCCGATGACGTTGACGATGCGCCCCAAAGTCTTGGGGCCGACCGGCACCGAGATCTGCGCGCCGGTCGAGCCGACCGGCTGGCCGCGGGTGAGGCCCTCGGTCGAGTCCATGGCGATGGTGCGCACGGTGTTCTCACCCAGATGCTGGGCGACTTCGAGCACCAGGCGGTTACCGTTGTTGTCGGTCTCCAGCGCGGTGAGAATCGCGGGAAGCTCGCCGTCGAACGTGACGTCGACGACGGCGCCGATCACCTGGCTGATGCGGCCGCCGGCGGTGTTCGCGGCAGCGCGCGGCGCGGCCTTGCGAGCAGAGGCCTTGGCGGCGGGTTTCGCCGGAGCTTTGGCGGGGGTCTTCTTTGCGGCTGCGGTGGCCATGGTCGTTTCCTTGCCTTTGATGTCTTGGAGCGCTTCGGCGCCAGTGTTTCAGTCCGTTGCTACAGCGCTTCCGCCCCAGCAATAATCTCGATCAGTTCAGTGGTGATCGCGGCCTGGCGGCTGCGATTGTACTGGATGGTCAGCTTGTTGATCAGGTCCCCGGCGTTGCGCGTGGCGTTGTCCATCGCGGTCATCGAGGCGCCTTGCTCCGACGCCTGGTTTTCGAGCAGCGCGCCGAACAGCTGGGTCTTGAGGTAGCGCGGGAGCAGTTCGGCGAGGATTTCGTCTTCGTCGGGTTCGTATTCCACCGCCGCGCCGGCCCCGCTTGTCGCGGCGCCCGCTGCGTCGATTTCCGGGGCGGGGACCGGGACGATCTGCTGCTCGGTCGGTTCCTGCAGCAGCGCGCTCTTGAACTTCGCGAAGAACAGGTGCGCCACGTCGAACTTGCCCTGATCGTAAAGCGCCAACAGCTCGGCGACGATCTTTTCTGCTTCGCCATAACCCGGCTCGCGCACTTCGCTGGTGTCGAAGTGGTGGAGGATGCCCTTGGGCCACTCGCGGATCAGCGTGGCGCGGCCTTTCTTGCCGATCAGGTAGAACAGTACGGTCTTGCCGGCGGCCTCGAGCTCGCGCGCCTTGATCCGCGCGGCCTTGACGATATTGGCGTTGAACGCGCCGCACAGGCCCTTGTCGCTGTTGGCGACGACCAGCAGGTGCACCTGATCCTTGCCGGTGCCGGCGAACAGCCTGGGCGCGCCCGCGGACCCGGCGACCTTGCCGGCGATCGAGGCCATGACAGCGGCCAGCCGCTGGGCATAGGGCCGCGCGGCTTCGGCGTTCGCCTGCGCCTTGCGCAGCTTGGCGGCGGCGACCATCTGCTTGGCCTTGGTGATCTTCTGGGTCGATTTGACCGAGTTGATCCGCCCTTTGAGTTCCTTGAGACTGGCCATAATGCTTTCCTGGGCGGCCGGGCCGATAATTAGGGACAGTCCCTATTTATCGTTCCTTGCCTGATCCAAATCTCCAAACGCGCGCGATAAATAGGGACTGTCCCTAATTATCAGGCGAACACTTTGCCGAACGCCTCCAGCGCCGCCACCGTCTGCGCCTTGGCGTCGTCGCCGAAGTCGCGGCTGTCGCGGATCAGCTTCAGCGTGGCGCCGTGCTTGTCGCGCATGAAGCTGAGCATTTCGGCCTCGTAGCGCACCACCTGGTCGCTGGCGATGCTGTCGAGATAGCCGTTGGTGCCGGCGAAGATCGACACGGTCTGCTCTTCGAACGGCAGCGGCGAGAATTGCGGCTGCTTGAGCAGCTCGGTCAGCCGGGCGCCGCGGTTGAGCAGCTTCTGGGTCGATGCGTCGAGGTCCGAGCCGAACTGGGCGAAAGCCGCCATTTCGCGGTACTGCGCCAGCTCCAGCTTGATCGAACCCGAGACCTTCTTCATCGCCTTGGTCTGCGCCGAGCTTCCCACGCGCGACACCGACAGGCCGACGTTGATCGCCGGGCGGACGCCCTGGTAGAACAGGCCGGTCTCAAGGAAGATCTGCCCGTCGGTGATCGAGATTACGTTGGTCGGGATGTAGGCCGAAACGTCGCCGGCCTGGGTCTCGATGATCGGTAGCGCCGTGAGCGAACCGCCGCCGTTGTCCTTGTTCATCTTCGCCGCGCGTTCGAGCAAACGTGAGTGCAGATAGAACACGTCGCCCGGATAGGCTTCGCGGCCCGGCGGGCGGCGCAGCAGCAGCGACATCTGGCGATAGGCGACCGCCTGCTTGGACAAGTCGTCGTAAACGATGACGGCGTGCATGCCGTTGTCGCGGAAAAACTCACCCATGGTGCAGCCGGTATAGGGCGCGAGATATTGCAGCGGGGCGGGCTCCGATGCCGTCGCGGCCACGACGATGGAATATTCCATCGCGCCGTTCTCTTCGAGCTGGCGGACGATCTGGGCGACGGTCGAGCGCTTCTGGCCGACCGCGACATAGATGCAGTAGAGCTTCTTGCTCTCGTCGGTGCCCGCGTTCGGGCCCTTCTGGTTGATGAAGGTATCGATCGCGACGGCGGTCTTGCCGGTCTGGCGGTCGCCGATGATCAGCTCGCGCTGGCCGCGGCCGACGGGCACCAGCGCGTCGAGCGCCTTGAGCCCGGTCTGCACCGGTTCGTTCACCGACTGGCGCGGGATGATGCCGGGGGCCTTGACCTCGACGCGCATGCGCTTGTCGGCCTTGATCGGGCCCTTGCCGTCGATCGGATTGCCGAGCGCATCGACCACGCGGCCGAGCAGGCCCTTGCCGACGGGAACGTCGACGATCGTGCCGGTGCGCTTGACCGTGTCGCCTTCCTTGATCTCGGCGTCCGAGCCGAAGATGACGACGCCGACGTTATCGGCTTCGAGGTTGAGCGCCATGCCCTTAACCCCGTTCGAGAACTCGACCATTTCGCCTGCCTGGACGTTGTCCAGCCCGTGGATGCGGGCGATGCCGTCACCGACCGAGAGGACCGAACCGACTTCGGTGACCTGAGCGGCGGTGCCGAAACTGGCGATCTGGTCCTTGATGACCTTGGAGATTTCTGCGGCGCGGATTTCCATGACGTATTAAGCCTTTCAGCCTTTCATCGCTTGCGCGAGGGAATTGAGACGGGTGCGGATTGAAGAATCGATCTGGCGGCTGCCGATCTTGACGACGAGGCCGCCGAGAATTCCGGCGTCGACGCTCGCCCTGACTTTGACGGCCTTGCCCTCGCGCGCTTTCAGCTTGGCTTCTAGCGCGGAGAGCTGTGCGGCGGAGAGCGGATGGGCGCTGGTGACTTCGGCGGTAACCTCGCCGCGCGCGGCGGCGGCGATGGTGGCGAAGGCGGTAACCACGCGGGGCAGGGCGGACAACCGTCCGTTGCCTGCGAGCACGCCGAGGAATTTGGCGGTAAGGGGGCTGACCTTGAGCAGCTTGCCGACGCTATCGATGGCTTTGGCCGCGGCATCGCGGCCGAGCCGCGGGTTGCGAATCAGCGCGGCGAGATCGGGCGCGACCCGCACGGCCTCACCCAGCTTGTCGAGATCGGATTCGACGGCGCTAACCGTCCCTTGTTCGGCAGCCAGATCGTATAGCGCCGAGGCGTAGCGCCCCTGCAAACTGGCCGTAATGCCGCCGGAATTCTCCACGCGCGTCGTGTCCCTCATACAGGCTGGGCCGAAGGAGCTGGTGCGGCGCAGACAAGCGCCACGCCCCTCGGACGGGGGCGCGCCTAGCATCGGTCTTGCTGCGATGCAAGGCGGGGAGGGGAATCCTTTGTCGCGAGTTCCATCAGTTGGCGTTTTGAGCGCTTGACCGGTCTCGGGACGATTGCGAGACAGTAGCCAATGCCAACCAATCGGGTGGAAGAGAGGGACTGATGAGCAAGTGGTTCTGTGGCGTTTTCGCTGGCCTGGCTTCGCTCTTGCTTGCGGCCTGCGCCAAAGGAGACAGTGAGCCTCAAGTCGGCTACGTCGATGGCGCGATCAACGCCGAGGACCTCGTGCCGATCCCCGGCACCAGGTGGCTGCTCGCCGGTGGCCTCGACGAACCTGGTATCCCAGGCCGCCTCACCCTTATCGACCGCGAGGCGAAGCAGGCACGGCTGCTGTTCTCCGCCGAATCACCGATCAGTGCGGAAACCCGCGCCAACGGGCAGGAGGGCGATCCGGCCTGCCCCGGTCCGCTTCCTCCGGGCAAGTTCGGCGCGCACGGCATCGCGCTTCGCCCGACCGGAGAGGGCAAGGGCACGGTCTATGTCGTCAACCATACCGGGCGCGAGGCGGTCGAGCTGTTCGCGCTCGACTGGTCGGGCAAGGAGCCCACGATCGCCTGGACCGGCTGCATTCCGCTGCCCGAGGGCGTGCTGAGCAATGGCGTGACGCCGCTGCCCGGCGGGCGCATTGCCGTCACCCACATGAACGCGCCCGAATATTTCGATGTGCCCGCGGGCCGGGGCAATCCGGAACAGTGGATCCCCAAGTTCGTCGCCGGCGAGACCACCGGCTATGCCGCGACCTGGGGGCCGCGCGAGGGCTGGAAGAAGATTCCCGGCACCGAAGGCTCGGTCCCCAACGGCATCGAAGCTTCACCGGACGGCCGCCTGGTCTATGTCGCCATCTGGCGCGCCGGCGAACTTCGCCGTGTCGATCTCGCCAGCGGGCAAGTGCGGACCGTCAAACTCGCCTTCATGCCCGACAACCTGCGCTGGGGCGATGACGGCAAGTTGTGGACGGCCGGCGCCGCGGGAGACCCCAAGGCCTATTTCGACTGCGCGGCGAAGAAGGGCTGCCACAACCCCTACAGCATCGCCAGCCTCGATCCCGCGACGATGAAGGCTAGCGAGTTCGCCCATCCCGATACCCGCCCGGCCTTCGGCGATGCGACGGCGGCGGTCGCTGTCGGCGGCGAGGTCTGGGTCGGTTCTAACCCGACCGAACATGTCGCCTATTTCCCGGTCAGGCCCTGATCGGCCCCATTCCGGTCCGCCCGGCACTTGTAGACCAGCCGCTCGTTGGGCTGCGCGCGGCAGCAACGCCTTCAGCGCATTTTCCGCGTCGCCCAGCTTGCGCGCTTCTTCCTCGCCCGCGCCGCAGCTGGGCGCGTTGAACTTGGCGCGGACCGCGCGCAGTTGCTCCATCGCGTCGAGATCGAGCAGATAGCGCTCGCTCTTGTACGTCGCGGTGGCGGGGTCGAAGCTGGCGACGGTTACGGTCTGCTCCTGTTTGGGCACCAGCGTGCGCGACCAGCCATTTGTGCTGAGGCCATAAGGGGTGCGGCCATTGACGCAGCCGTCCTCGCTCCAGCCTAGCGGTACATCGGTGACCGGCGAGACGGTGACGCGGCTTCGCCCGGTATCGAGCACGCAGATGTAGTCGCCCGCCGAGGCTCGCCGGCGCGGCGCTGGCGCTTCGTGGAGGCAGCGGGCGATGGGCTCTCGCTGGCTTGCACCAGCTTGCGCGCCCGCTCGTCGATTTCGGCCAGAGAGGGGCGCGAGAACCAGGCGATCAGCGCGCCGATCAGCAGCAGCACAGCCGCGATAGCCGCCGCCTTGGCCTCGCGCCGCTTGTCCGGCTTCTGGCTGAAGAAGAAGGCCGCCCCGCCCGCGGCCAGTGCCAGAAGCACGCCCAGGCCGGCGAGAGCCATGCGGTTCTCGCGGGCTGGAAATCACATCGAGCTGCGCCTGCCGTTCGGCCTTCCGCAACGTTTCGGCGCGCTTGTCCGCATCGGCGCGGGCCTGCTCGTCCGACTGCGCCTTGGCCCCGGCCAGCCGTTCGGCCTCGTCCCGGTCGAGATCGGCGATCGAGCGGCAGGGCATGCCGCTGGTCTGCACCTTGACGCCGGCTTGCGTCAGGAAGCGCATGACCTCGCGCATCGATACGGCGAAATAGAAGGTGCTGTCCGCGCCGGTAACCGACTCGGTGCCGAAGCTGTTGATTCCGGCGACCCGCCCGCACCCATCGAGCAGTGGCCCGCCGCTGTTGCCCGCCCCGATCGGCGCGGTGTGGAGGATCGTATCGAAGGCCTTGGACGAACGGCCGCCCGAAACATTGCCGTGGGTCTTCACCGGCTCGATGGGCGAGACAATGTCGCCGATGCCCAGCCCCTGGGCGAGATCGACGTTGCCCGGATAGCCGACGGCATAGACATCCGCCCCGTCCTCGACCGGGCCGGTGAACAGCGTCGCCGCGGGGATTGCGCCCGGTTCGGTCAGCCGGATCAGGGCGAGATCGTTGCGGTGGTTCATCGCGACGATCGTCGCGAACCAGCCGCTCTTGCCCTGCGGCGGCACCACGCCGATCCGAACCGCTTCGAACTCTTCCGCCGATTCGACGACATGAGCATTCGTCAGGATGAGATTTGGCCCGACCGCGACGCCCGAGCCGTGGCCTTGCAGCGCAACATTGTCGCCAGAGCCAGCAATCAGCACTACCCGCACGACGCTGCGCGAAGCGGCGGTGATGTCGGCCGGATCCGCGCGGGCCATGGTGGCGCAGATCGCCGCGAGCAGGGCAAGGAGGGCGTGGAGCAAGCGCATGGTTGCGGCGCTGTCTTGCATCCCCCGGCTTTGATCGCAAGCGGCGGGAAGCATCGCCGGCGATTTGCCCGGATACCTTGCCTTCGAAAGGAGCTGTGCCATGACATGCGCCATGACCGTCGATGCGATGAACCAGACGATAGACAACAATGAGGCTTGGCGTGCGGTGCTCGCCCGCGACCGTAGCTTCGACGGCCGCTTCGTCACCGGCGTGCTTTCGACCGGCATCTATTGCCGTCCCTCGTGCGCCGCCCGGCACCCGAGACGCGAGAACGTGCGATTCTTCGCCCACGGCGCGGCTGCGCGCGCGGCAGGGCTTCGGCCTTGCCGGCGCTGCTCGCCCGACGATGTCAGCCGCGATGAAAGGGCGGTACTCCAGGCGATCGCGGCGATCAAGGCGGCCGGGCAGCAGCTGGCGCTGACGGGGCTTGCAGCGGACAATGGCTACAGTCCGGCCCATTTCCAGCGCATCTTCACCCGCGCGACCGGCCTTTCGCCCGCCGCTTATGCCCGGGCGCTGCGAATGGAGCGTGCGCGTGCGGCGCTGAGTGATGGCGGCAGGGTGACCGATGCGGTCTATGACGCGGGGTTCAATGCGCCCTCGCGGTTCTACGAAGCGAGCGGGCAGCGGCTGGGCATGGCGCCATCGGCATGGAGGAACGGGGGGCGCGGCGTGACGATCCACTGGGCCTCGGTATCGACCAGCCTTGGGCGGATGCTTGTCGCTGCGACGGACAAGGGAGTGTGCCGCTTGTCGTTCGACGAAGGGCGCGAGGCGCTGGAGACGCGCTTTCCCCATGCCGAACTGATCGAGGGCGGCGAGGCATTCGCGGCGCTGCTAGCGGACGTGATCGATACTGTGGAAGCTCCGGGCGCGATGCGCGACATTCCGCTCGATGTTCAGGGCACCGCCTTTCAGGAGGCCGTCTGGCGCGAGTTGCGCAAGATCCCCCCGGGTGAAACACGCAGCTACGCGCAGATCGCCGCCGCTGCCGGCAAGCCCAATGCCGTCCGCGCGGCGGGTTCGGCCAATGGCGCGAACAATGTCGCGGTGCTGATCCCTTGCCACCGGGTGATCCGCTCGGACGGTTCGCTGGGTGGCTATGCCTATGGGTTGGAGATCAAGGCGGAACTGCTGAAGCGGGAGCGGCGGCAGAATCCTTGATCGCGGCTGATCCCACTCCTCTCGGCGTTTTCCGGACACGATTTCACGCCTTTGAGTCGATCCGGTCCGGCCAATGCCTAGGCTGCGTTCCAGGCGATGGGCGAGTCGGGAAGTGGATCGTGCGATGGCTGTGAATGCAATAGAACCCAATCAGGGCGCGCGCGCCTTGTCGCAAATCGAGAGCGATCTGCTCAAAGCGGAGGCCGCATTCGCCGACGCGGACAAGCGCCTCGATGAAGCGCAGCGCGACCGCCGGGCCGCTATTGAAACGATTGACCGGCATCAGACGGAGTTCGACACGGCCGTGTCCGCGTTGCGGCTGCGGAGCACCGCGGGTTCGAGATGGCGGGTCGAAATGGGCGGGCGCGGGGCCGCGCCCATGCATGAGGACGAAGCCAGCGGCGAGGACGCCCTGATCCTTCAGGATGAAGCCGGCGCCGGAGAAACCGGAGCCGAGGAAGGCTCGGCGGAAGAAGCCGGAGACAGGCGATCGAGCCCGTCGAACCGATCCAAGTCCAATTCGGTTTCCGAGGAATTCGATCGTCTCAAGACGCTTGTCCAGTCGGCGGGCAACGACCCTGGAGATGCGAGTATCAGGACGCAATCAACGCATTAGCAGACGGATCGGGCGGCTTCGCACGGCGCAGCCGAAGCAGGCTTCCGCCCGGCAACGCTTGGCGCTAGGTTGCACCGGCAACCGGAGTCCAAGCTGCAATGACCGACCTTCTCCCCGCGGGCGCCCCCGCCACCATCGGCGAGGCCTTCGCCCACATAAACGCGGTCACCGCGCCGACGCTCGACGACCTCAAGGTTATGGTGCTGCTCGAAGCGGCGGGCCTCGACATGTATCGCGGGATGGTGCCCGGAACCGGCAACGCCGAGGTCGCCGCCCTGTTCGAGCATAACGGCCGCGAGGAAATGGCCCATGCCCACCGCGTCTCCAAGGCGATCCGGGCGATTGGCGGCGAGGACTATCCCCCGCCTTCCTCGGCGGACAATCCCTATCTCGCCGGACCAATTCCGTCGGCGCCGATCACCGCCGAGGCGCTGCGGGGCCTGGCGCAAGGCGAATTCGCCGGCGAGGGTCTCTACGAGCGCTGGGCGGCCAATTGCGGCAACGATGAAGCGGCGCGGCTGTTCCGGCTAAACGGCGGCGAGGAACGCGACCATGGCGACCGGCTGATCGCGGCGGCGGCGCTGCTGGAAGCTTGAGCCTGGTATAGGCGCCAGTCAGCCGCTGCCCGCCTCGAACGTCTTCCGCCATGCCTGTGCCCCGGCCGCCAGCCGGCGCGCGGCTTCGTCGCTGGTGAGCGCGCTCAATTCGGAGTTGAGTACTTCGATGTCGAGCGTGGCGCCGGGGCTGTTTTCCAGCGCCGCCTGAACCATTTCGTTCAGCGGCAGTCCGCCTTCGCCGGGCAGCATGCGTCCGCCCATCGGCACATGCGCGCCCTGACCCGGATCGCGGTCGCCGATCTGGATGCCGCCGATAATGTCCTTCGGCAGCCGGCGGATGTCCTCCGCGCCGCCCCCGGAACGGCCGAGATGGAAGACATCGAGGGTCAGGCCGCAATTGGCCTCGCCGCACAATTCGATCAGCCGGACGGCATGGCCGATGTCGGGAATTCCGCTCTCGGGCAGGAATTCCAGCTCCACCAGAATGCCATGCGGCGCGGCGCGGCGGCAAATGCCGCCGATGGCATCGGCCATGACCTCCAGCGGCACCTGGCTGCCGCGATAGGCGGCGACATTCAGCATCCCCGCGCCAAGTTCGCCCGCGGTGCGGAAGCAGAGCTCCTCGCCGGGCGGCTCCAGCACATCGGGCGGCATCCGCGCCCGCGTTTCGCCATCCATGCTTGCGGGATCGGGCATGCCGGGAAGGCCGCTGCTCAGCCCGTCGATCAGCGTCACCGTCACCCCGGCATCGGCCAGGAGCTTGCGCAAGCCGGCAGCGGTCGCGCCCCGCCGCAGCGCTTCGCCAAAGGCCCAGGGCCGGACGGATATGCTGGCAAAGCGATGCCGCGCGGCGATCTCGATGAATTCGGGCAGGCTGGCTTTCAGCAGGTTGGCGCCGCCCAGGCCGATCGGGGGTAATTTGACCATCGCTTCTCTCCCTATCGCAGAGCGTGGAAGAATTCGGTCAGTTCCGCAATGGCGGCTTGCGGCTGCTCGGACGGCCCGAAATGACCGCCGCGCGGCATCACGCTCCAGCGGCGCAGATCGGTCGCCTTTTCGGCGAGCGAGCGCGGCACGAAAACCACGTCGCGGGGATAGACGGCGATCCCGGTCGGCGCCTCGATCGTGCGAGACCCCGGCCGGCGCGCGGCCCAGCCGTGGTTGTAGTGGTCGCGGTAGAGCCTGATCGAGGTGCCGATCGACCTGGTCAGCCAATAGAGCGAGGCGGTGGTGCAGAGAAAATCGCGGTCGAACACAGTCAGTACTTCGCCGCCGCAGTCGCTCCAGTTGCGGCGGCGCTCCCACAGCCAGGATGCGGTGCCGACCGGCGAATCGACCATGGCATAAGCAAGTGTCTGCTGGCCAATGCGCTGGATCGTCGCGGTGCCGAGCCCCAGCCCGCCGGCCAGGCCCAGGCGTTCCACCATCCACTGCTCGTCCGGCGCGAAGTTCCCCGGATCGAGCGCGAACAGATTGAGCCCGGGCCAGGTAGCTGTAGTGAGATGGACTCCGATCAGGTGCCGCGCATGCATGTGGCCAAGCTCGGCGCTGATCGACGCCCCCCAGTCACCCCCGGCGGCGGCAAAGCGCGCATAGCCGAGCACCTCGCGCATCAGCGTGACCCAGCGCTCGGCAATGCCGGGGATCGACGAGTTCCCGCCCGGCGCAACGGCGAGAATGCGGTGCCCGGAATCGACGGCACGACGACATCGAACCCCGCCTCGGCCAGCGGCTGGATCAGCTCGCGGTAGTCCCAGAAAGTCCACGGCCAGCCATGGGTGAGGATCAGCGGAATGGCGTCGCGGCGCCGCGAGCGGACATGGATGTAGTGAATTTCGAGGCCGCCAATCTCGGTCCGGTACTGCGGAAAGGCATTCATCGCCGCTTCCTGCGCCCGCCAGTCGAACGCGCCCGCCCAATAGGCGCACATCTCCTCCAGCCAGCCGCGCTCGACGCCGTAGGCCCAGTCCGCGTTGCCGAAGTCCTCGGCCCAGCGGGTGGATTCGAGGCGGCGGCGCAGATCGTCAAGGTCGGCCTGAGAAATGGCGATGGTGAAGGGCTTGGGGGGCATGGGCTGCTTCCTTTCACGAAGGCCTGGGGATTGCCAACCACATGAATCGGCGGCCGTGGAGCACCGGACTGTCCGCTGACCATTGAATTGCCCGGCGCGCCATGGAATGCATGGCGGATGGACCCGCAAGACGCATATCGATCCAAACTTCGCAAGCCTGAAGAGGCCGCCGCCCTGATCCGCGACGACAGCGACGTGGCCATGGGCATGGCCGTGGCCGAGCCGCCGGGCATACTGGCCGCGATGGCCAGCCGGGTGGAGCGCGGTATGCTGTCATCGGTCCGGCTCTGGTATTTCCATTCGATGGAACATGCCGCGGCGACCGTCTTGCGGCGCGAGCTGCTGGGGTGGATCAAGCCTCACTGCATGTTCCTCAGCCCGGTCGAACGCGCGCTGTTCAAGGCTGGTCCGGAGTTCGAAAACCGGATCAGTTTCGTGCCCGTCGCCTTCAGCGATTCCCCGCGCCTGCTGTCCCGCGAAGTGGGGCTGGACACCTGCATGATCACCGTCTCGCCGATGGACCGGCACGGCTATTTCACCTTTGGCACCAGCAACGACTACACGTCCACTGCGGCGCGCAGCGCACGGCAGCTTATCGTCGAGGTCAATCCGGCGATGCCGCGGGTGTTCGGCGAATCGCCTTTGCACGTCTCGGAAGTCGATGCGATTGTCGAATACCACACGCCGCTGATCGAAGTCGGCGAACTCGCGCTCGAACCGGAAGACGAGGCGATTGCCACAATCATCGCCGAAATGATCGATGACCGGGCCTGTCTGCAGATGGGCATCGGCACTTTGCCGACCGCCGTTTGCGAGCGTCTCAAGAATCGCCGGAACCTTGGCATTCATACCGAGCTGATGACGCCGGCGCTGGCGAGGCTGATGGAATGCGGCGCCGTGACAAATCTCGCCAAGAAGACATTTCCGGGGCGCAGCGTGTTCACTTTCGCTTTGGGCGACCGGCCGTTTTACGATTGGCTGGCCGATAACCAATCGGTCTACAGCCTGCCTGTCGATATCGTGAACGATCCGCGCCACATCGCCAAGAACGACAATGTGGTCTCGGTCAACGCAACGCTGCAGGTCGATCTGAGCGGCGCCTGCAATTCGGAACACATGTTGGGGCACCAGTATAGCGGGGCGGGCGGCCAGCTCGATTTCGTGCGTGGGGCGAACTCTTCTAAAGACGGCATTTCGATCATTGCCTGCCGGTCCACGGCGAAAGACGGAACCGTATCGCGCATCGTCCCCCGGCTCGATGGCCCCGTCACCACGCCGCGCAACGACGCACGCAACATCGTCACCGAATTCGGCTGTGTAAGTCTGCACGGGAAGTCGTTGGCGGAACGGGCCGAGGCGCTGATATCGCTGGCCCACCCGAAATTTCGCGACGAGTTGGCGAAAGGGATGTGAGCGCGGGTTCGGGCCCCGTCGTAAGTGCCTGAATTACGGACCCGGCCGGACCTACACAAAACTGTACGGATCCACATCCACCCCCACCCGCACCCCCTGCGGCAAGGTCGCACGCCCCCAGCCACTCGCGGATCACCGCCTGCACTTCCGCCGAGCGCCGTGCGTTGATCAGCAGGCGATAGCGATACCGCCCCCGCAGCAGCGACAGCGGCGCCGGCGCGGGGCCGAGGATGGCGATGTCCGGCAGGATCGGCCTTGCCCCGCCGATCGCGCGGGCGGCGTCTCGCGCTTCGGCTTCGTCCTCCGAAGAGACGATGATCGCCGCCCACCTGCCGAACGGCGGTGCGCCGGCCTCGCGCCTGGCTTCGGTTTCGGCGGCGTAGAACGCGTCGCGGTCGCCGGCGGCCAGCGCGGCGATCACCGGGGCGTCGGGCGCGCGGGTCTGGATCAGGACTTCGCCCTTCTTCGCCCCCCGCCCGGCGCGGCCGGAGACCTGGGCGATCTGCTGGTAGCTGCGCTCGCCCGCGCGCAAGTCGCCGCCTTCGAGGCCGAGATCGGCATCGACCACGCCGACCAGAGTGAGTTCGGGGAAGTGGTAGCCCTTGGTCACCAGCTGGGTGCCGACGATGACATCGATCAGGCCTTCCTCCGCCGAAGCGACGAATTCGGCGATCTTCTCCGGCGAATTGAGCGTGTCCGAGGTGACGACGGCGACGCGCGCCTCGGGCATCAGCTCGGCGACTTCGTCGGCGATGCGCTCGACGCCCGGGCCGCAGGCGACCAGGCAGTCCTCGGTGGCGCATTCGGGACAGGCCGAGGGCGAGGGCACTTCGTGGCCGCAGTGGTGGCAGGCGAGCCGGTTCGACAGCCGGTGCTCGACCAGCCAGGCGCTGCAATTGGGGCACTGGAAGCGATAGCCGCAGTGGCGGCACAGGGTCAGCGGGGCATAGCCGCGGCGGTTGAGGAACAGCAGGCTCTGCTCGCCCCGTTCCAGCCGCGCGCGCATTTCCCTGACCAGCCGCGGGGCGAGCCAGCGGCCGCGTTCGGGCGGCTCCTCGCGCAGGTCGATCACCGCGATCTCCGGCAGGGTTGCGCCGCCGATAGCGGGCGGGCAGATCGACCTTGCGATAGACCCCGGCCTCGGCGAGCTGCAGCGATTCGAGCGCCGGGGTGGCGCTGGCCAGGACCACCGGCGCGCTTTCGAACCGCGCCCGGATCACCGCGACATCGCGCGCGTTGTAGCGCACCCCGTCGTCCTGCTTGAACGAGACTTCGTGCGCCTCGTCGACCACGATCAGGCCGAGCCGGGCATAGGGCAGGAACAGCGCCGAGCGCGCGCCGACCACAACTTGCGCCTCTCCGCTGGCGATCGCCCGCCAGGCCCGCCGCCGCTCGGTCGATTTGACCGAGGAGTGCCACAGCACCGGCGGCGCGCCGAAGCGCGCCTCGAAGCGGCGCAGGAAGTTCTCGGTCAGCGCGATTTCGGGGAGCAGCACCAGCGTCTGCCGGCCCAGCCGGATGCGCCTCGGCAATGGCTTCGAAATAGCATTCGGTCTTGCCCGATCCGGTGACCCCGTCGAGCAGGAACGGCGCGAATTTTTCCGCGCGCACCGCTGCGACGAAAAGGTCCGCCGCCGCCTGCTGGTCGGCCGACAGTTCGGGCACGGCAAAGTCCGGATCGGCCGGGCGATAGGGCCGGTCGATATCGACCGTCACCGGCTCGAGCAGCCCGCCACCCGACCATGCCGCGCAGCACGCCTTCCGAAACCCCGGCGAGGCCGGAAGCTCGCGGATCGTCGCCTGCTCGCCCTGCAAGGCATCGAGCGCCGCGGCGCGCTGCGGGGTAAGCCGCGCCGGCTCGCACTCCCGTCAGCCGGTATTCGGTCATCGTGCCGCCGCCGCGCAGCGCCGCGCTGGTCAGCGCCATGCGGGCGACCGCCTGGATCGGCGCGCAATAGTAGTCCGCGGTCCACTCGATCAGCCGGCGCAGCGGCGCGGGCAGCGGCGGCACCGGCAGCACTTCGATCAGCGGGCGCAGCTTGCTGTCGGGCACCTCGCCAGCCGCCAGCCGCTCCTTCTCCCAGACGATCCCGACGACCTGGCGCGGGCCCAGCGGGGCGGCGACCACCGAGCCGAATTCGATTTGCATGCCTCGGGAACGCGGTAGTCGAGCACGCCGAGAACGGCATTGAAAACAAGGAGTCGGACGCGGTTCATCTTGCGCCGCTATAGGGAGCCAACGCGCCGGGGCGACACCCCGGTTAATCGGGAAGGGAAGGAATATGGTCGCTACATGATATTCGAGACTGTCGCCCGCCGGACATTTCTGCCGGCGCCGCCGCAACCGGCGTTCTGGCGCTGCCGGGCTGCTCGTCGCTGGGAGGTTTCAGCCTGGTCGATGCGGTGCGCCGCCTGCTTGAGCGCTCGGCCAGCGGCGCGCTCGCCCGGCTGATGGCGCCCGGCGGTTTCTGGGACAACCAGCTCGCCCGGCTCGACCTGCCCGACATGTTCGGCAGCCGCGGCAATGTGCTCGAAAGCATCCTGACCTCGGCCGTGTTCAAGAACCGACTGCAGCGAGGCCTCAACCACGTCGCCGAAGCCGGCGCGCGCCGCGCCGCGCCGATCATCGCCGACACCGTGCGCACCATCGGCATCGACAACGCCGTCGCCCTGATCAAGGGCGGGCCAACCGCGGCGAGCACGTTCCTGCGCGACGCCATGGCCGGCAGCCTGATCGAGGCGATGGTGCCCGCGCTGGGCGATGGCATGCGGATCGCCGACGATCCGATCGTCGGCCAGGCGCTTGCCGCGCTGACCGGCGTCGATGTCACGGCGTCGCCCGTTCGCTCTCGGGCAAGGTCGACAACGCGATCTGGGGCGAGATCGGCCGCGAGGAAAGCGCCATCCGCGCCAATCCGCAGAGCACCAACGACGCGGTGCTGATCGCGGCGCTGAAGGTGCTTTGAGTTCTCAATCCTCCCTGTTTTTGCGAAGCACAACGGGGAGGGGACCATGCGAAGCATGATGGAGGGGTATTGCGACGTTGCGCCATTACCCCTCCGTCAGCCACCTGCGGCGTCTGCCACCTCCCCATTTGCACTTCGTGAAAATGGAGAGGATCACGGTCTAGCCCGCGCCCGATTGCTTGCCTATAGCGGCTCCTGACTCACCCTCGGGAGCCGCCATGAAATTCTTCGTCGATACCGCCGACACCGCCGAAATCGCCGAGCTGGCCGCCACCGGCCTGCTCGACGGCGTCACCACCAACCCTTCGCTGATCCACAAGGCGGGGCGCGATTTCATGGAAGTGACCAGGGAAATCTGCGCGCTGGTCGACGGCCCGGTCAGCGCCGAAGTGGTCGCGCTCGATCACGCAAGGGATGATGCGCGAGGCGGAAATGCTGCGCAAGATCGCCGACAACGTCTGCATCAAGGTGCCGCTGACCATCGACGGGCTGAAGACCTGCAAGAAGCTGACCGGCGACGGCACCATGGTCAACGTCACGCTGTGCTTCTCGGCCAACCAGGCGCTGCTCGCGGCCAAGGCCGGGGCGAGCTTCGTTTCGCCCTTCGTCGGCCGCCACGACGACAACGGCTTCGACGGCATGGAGCTGATCCGCGACATCCGCCTGATCTACGACAACTACGCCTTCGAGACCGAAATCCTCGTCGCCAGCGTGCGCCACGGCATCCATGTGCTCGAAGCCGCGCGGATCGGCGCCGATGTGATGACCGCGCCGCCGGCGGTGATCAAGGGCCTGTTCAAGCACGTGCTGACCGACAAGGGCATCGAAGGCTTCCTCGCCGACTGGGCGAAGACGGGCAGAGCATCTAGCTCAGTCTATGGCCGACGAAACCCCCCTCGACCGCTTCAAGAGCGTGCTCACCGGCGCCAGCCGCGCGATCGCGCAGGAGCCGGAGCTCGAAGTCAGCCTGGACCGCCGATCAGCCGGGCCAGGCGGGCAATGCCTTGCGCGTGCCGATGCCCGGCCGCAGCCTGCCGCGCGGCCAGGCGATGGAAGCGCGCGGCTTCGCCGATTCGATGGCGCTGAAGCTGCGGCACCACAACGAGGCGGTGCACGCCCGCCACGCGCCGCTGGAGCCGGCCGCGCGCGCCTGTTACGATGCGGTCGAGCTGGTGCGCTACGAGGCGCTGGGCTCGAAGAACTACGCCGGCATCCGCGACAATCTCGACGCCGCGACGACGGTGCGGATGGCCGCCGATCCGATCACCCGCGCCGCCAACGCCGACGACGTGCCGGTCCAGGCGGCGCTGGCGCTGATGCTGCGCGAGCATCTCACCGGCCAGCCGGTGCCCGAAGCGGCGCGCGCCGGGGTCGACATGCTGCGCGGCTGGATCGAGGAGAAGGCGCTCGCCGATTTCGACGCGCTGGCGCTGTCGATCGACGACCAGAAGGCGTTCCAGTCGCTCACGCTCGACATGCTGCGCCACCTCGAGCTGGTCCAGGCCGAACCCGCCGACCAGGACCCGGACGACAGCCAGGACGAAGGCGGCGACGAACAGACCGAGGAGGACGAGGACGGCGCCGATTCGGGCGATGACCAGCAGCCCAGCGAAATGGCCGCCGAAACCACCGAGGGCGAAGCCGACGGCGACAGCGAGGCCGACAGCGATTCGGTCGAGGAAGTCGATGACGGCGAAGCGGGCGAGGACGCCGAGGAAGGCATGCTGCCGGTCCGCCCCAACCGGCCGTGGACCGAAACCCCCGACACTTTCGACTACAAGGTCTACACCGAGAACTTCGACGAAGTGGTCGCCGCGCAGGAGCTGTGCGACGAGGAAGAGCTCACCCGCCTGCGCGCCTATCTCGACGCGCAGCTGAAGGGCCTGCAGGGCGTCGTCACCAAGCTCGCCAACCGGCTGCAGCGCAAGCTGATGGCGCAGCAGAACCGCAGCTGGGATTTCGACCAGGAGGAAGGCCTGCTCGACGCCGCGCGGCTCGCCCGGGTGGTGATCTCGCCCGGCCACGCGCTGTCCTACAAGATCGAGCGCGACATCGAGTTCAAGGACACCGTCGTCACCCTGCTGATCGACAATTCCGGCTCGATGCGCGGGCGGCCGATCTCCATCGCGGCGATCAGCGCCGACGTGCTGGCCCGCACGCTCGAGCGCTGCGGGGTCAAGGTCGAGATCCTCGGCTTCACCACCCGCGCCTGGAAGGGCGGGCAGAGCCGCGAGGCCTGGCTCGGCGGCGGCAAGCCCAGCCACCCCGGCCGGCTCAACGACCTGCGCCACATCGTCTACAAGCGCGCCGACCAGCCCTATCGCCACGGCCGCAGGAACCTCGGCCTGATGATGCGCGAGGGCCTGCTCAAGGAAAACATCGACGGCGAGGCGCTGCTCTGGGCGCACACCCGCCTGCTCGCCCGCACCGAGGACCGCCGCATCCTGATGGTGATCTCCGACGGCGCGCCGGTCGACGATTCGACCCTCAGCGTGAACAGCGCGGGCTACCTCGAGGCGCATTTGCGCCGGGTGATCGACTGGATCGAACGCCAGTCGCCGGTGCAGCTGGTGGCGATCGGCATCGGCCACGACGTGACCCGGTATTACAAGCGCGCGGTGACGATCATGGACGTCGAGCAGCTGGCCGGCACGATGATCGAGCAGCTGGCGGGGCTGTTCGAGGTGGAGTGAAAGTGATGCCAAACCAGATCAGGAAACTGACTGCGGGGTTTCTCTGTACCTCCATCGCTTTTCCGCAAGGCTGGGACGAATTGGGAGATGCACTGTACTTGGCGTCGCGAACGGCGAGCTGCGTATCAGGCGCACACTAGACGATCCGGAAGTAGTAGTCCAACTGAGATAATTCGTCCCAAATCCAGAATTCGAGGAGTAGCGCCATCCACCCCCTCCTCTGGATCCCCTTCACCCTCGCCGCCGCCGTCGCCCAGGTGCTGCGCAACGGCGCCCAGGCCAATCTCACCGTCAAGATCGGCACGCTCGGCGCGACGCAGTCCGTTCGTCTATGGCCTCCCGTTCGCCGTGCTGTTCCTCGTCGCGGCGCTGGCCTCGGCGAGCGCCTCCCGCCCTTGACCCCAGCCGCGCTGGCCTGGGCTGGTCGGCGCGCTGTGCCAGATCGGCGGGACGGCGATGATGCTGGTGGTGATGGGCCAGCGCGCCTTCGGCGTCGCCTATGCCTATATCAAGACCGAGCCGGTGATGGTCGCGCTGCTCGGCGTGGTCCTGCTCGGCGACCGCTTGCCGCTGCTGGCCTGGCTGGCGGTGGCAGTGGTGACGGCGGGCGTGCTGATCGCCTCGGTCAAGCCCGGCGAGTACGGGCAATTGCTCGGCGAGACGCGGATGATCCTCGCCGGGATCGCTGGCGGGCGGCCTGTTCGGCCTGTCCTCGATCGCCTTTCGCGGCGCGATCGGAGCGCTGGGGGAGGGCAGCTTCGTGCTCCGCTCGCTCGTGCGTGCTGGCGCTGCGCTGTCGATCCAGACCGTGCTGCTGGGCGCTTGGCTCGCCCTGCGCGACCGGCCGGCCTTCATCGGCTCGCTGCGCGAATGGCGCACCAGCCTTGGCGCGGGCTTCGCCGGAGCGCTGGCCTCGGCCACATTCTTCACCGCCTTCGCGCTGACCCCCGCCGCCAATGTCCGCACCCTGGCGCTGGTCGAGCTGCCGATGGTGGCGCTGGTTTCCGGGCGGCTGACCGGCAGGGCCATGGCGCGGCACGAGCTGGCCGGGCTGGCGGTGGTGATGCGCGGCGTGGCGCTGCTGCTTGCCGCTCACGCGGCTTGACCTTAAGGCGCGCGCGCATGACCGACGCCGCGCCGCTCAAGCTGTTCAACAGCCTGACCCGCCAGCTGGAGACGTTCCAGCCCGTCCATCGCCGGCGAGGCGCGCGTCTACACCTGCGGGCCGACGGTCTACAACTACCCGCACATCGGCAACATGCGCGCCTATGTCTTCGCCGACGTGCTGGGCCGCACGCTGAGCTTCAAGGGCTACAAGCTCACCCACGTCATCAACATCACCGATGTCGGCCACCTGACCGACGATGCCGATGCCGGCGAGGACAAGCTGGAGAAGGCGGCGGCGGACACAGGCGCAGTCGATCTGGGACATCGCGCAGCACTATACCGAGGCCTACTGGGCCGACGTCAAGGCGCTCAACATCCGCCAGCCGGCGCAGTGGACGATCGCGACCGACTACGTCCCGCAGATGATCGAGTTCGCGCAAGAGCATCGCGGACAAGCACTGCTACGAGCTGGACAGCGGGCTCTATTTCGACGTCTCGACCGTCGCCGATTACGGCCGCCTCGCCCGCGCCGCGACGACGGATCGAGAGGGGCGAGGGCCGGATCGAAGCAGGTCGAAGGCAAGCGCCACGCCGCCGATTTCGCCATCTGGCGCAAGACCCCGCCGGGCGAGAGCCGCCAGATGGAATGGGATTCGCCCTGGGGCCGGGGCGCGCCGGGCTGGCATCTCGAATGCTCGGTGATGAGCGGCGCGGTGCTCGGCTTTCCGTTCGACATCCACACCGGCGGCATCGACCACCGCGAGATCCACCACCCCAACGAGATCGCCCAGAACCAGGCGCATTGCTGCACCAATGGGCTCGGATGCGGCAATTCGGCGCGAGCATCTGGATGCACAACAACTTTCTGGTCGAGCGCTCGGGCAAGATGAGCAAAGTCGTCGGGCGAGTTCCTGCGGCTGCAACTGCTGATCGACAAGGGGTATCACCCGCTGGCCTACCGGCTGATGTGCCTGCAGGCGCATTACCGGAGCGAGCTGGAGTTCAGCTGGGAGGGGCTGGGGGCGGCGCTGACGCGGTTGAAGCGGATGGTGATGGCGGTTGAGAAATTAAGATCGTCAATGCTCGAACAGTTGCAGTGACTATGCCATGCTTCGATACGATGAGACGACCTGAATGCTCGACTGATCGCAAGCGGTCATTTCGGCAATTTCGACTGATGCCGATCTCCGAGGACTCTCAACACCCGAAGCGCTTGACATACTCGATCGACGTTGCTGTTGGCAAGAGGCAATCTGCACTCGATGCAGATTGCAGCTCAAGTGGTTGCGAACAATCGATGCGGTGCTCGGCCTCAACCTCCTCACCCTCACCCGCACCGACCTCCGCATCCGCCCCAAGACCGCCACCATCACCGAAGCCGAAATCGAAGCCAAGCTCGCCGCCCGCAAGGAGGCCCGCGCCGCCAAGGACTTCGCCACTTCCGATCGCCTGCGCGACGAACTCGCCGCGCAAGGGCGTCGAAGTCATGGACGGCGATCCGCTTGGCTGGGAGTGGAAGCTGGGGAATAGGCCCCTCCGTCAGCGCTTCGCGATGCCACCTCCCCATCGCGAGTCGATGGCGAGGAGCTTCGCCGATGAAACTCTGGCGCCTCACCCGCGCGGCCTATGTGGCGCTCGACGGGGAAGGGGCGGAGATGTACGGCGCGCGCTATTCCTCGCCGGGGCGGCCGGTGGTCAATTTCGCCAGCGAGGCGGGGCTCGCGGTGCTGGTGGCGTTGCGCTATCTGCCGCAAGATCATGAAGCCATCGGCCAGGACTATGTGCTCGGCTGGACCGAAGCCATGGCCACGCCCGAACGCGTCGGCGGCGCAACCGATGCGGAGAGGCGCGAGTCGGTGGACGACTGGCTCGAATCGCGCCGCTCGCTCCTCGCCGCGGTCGCCTCGAAAGTCCTGCCCGAGGCCGACGTGGTGCTGATGAACCCGCGCCATCCCGATGCCGCGAACGTGCCGCCGCTTGATTCCGCCCTTTCAGTTTCGCCGAATGCCTGCATAATCCCCCGATGCTCGACCGCTACCGGGGGAACCCATGACCATCGCCACTCTTGCCGCGCTGCTGCTCGCCGCCGCTGCCCCGTCCGCCGCCGATCGGGCTGCGCTCGATGCCGCGGTGGCGCGCGATCTACGGCCCTATCGCAGCCCGACGGCAGAACCCGACGTGGGATACCGGTCTTCTCCGCCGGGACCGCCGCGCTGATCGCCCGCTGGAAGCAGGGTCATGCCCGAGGAGCGAGCTCGACGATCTCAACGATGGCGACTGGTTCTGCCTGTGCCAGGACTGGCAGCGGCTGCGCGTCGGCGTTCGCCGGCCGCGAGAGCTTGGCCCCATGCGCCAGCCTGCGCGCTCGAGCCGTTCTCGGCGAGCGGCCAGACCGCGAAGCGCGCGCTGGTCTTCGTCCGCGAACGCGGGCGCTGGAAGCTCGACGACATGTTCGCCGCCATGGGCTTTCCCCGCGGTCTGAAGCAGGCGCTGCGCGAAACAATCGCGGAGGACACGAAGAAATGAGCAAGACAGTCGCCGTCCTCAACGCCCTGATCCGCCCCGCGCTCGAAGGGCGGACTGCCGGACTGGGTCGATCCGCGCTGGTTCGCCAGTTCCGAGGAACTCTACGCGCTCGCGCCCGAAGCCGAGATCGGCTGGTTCGACAGCATGGAATTCAACGCGACGTTTGTCGCGGCCGGCAAGGCGGACAGGCTGAAATGGCTCAACACGCTGTGCGCCGGGGTCGATTATTTCCCGCTCGACAAGCTGCGCGAACAGCGGCGTCACTTCACCAACGGCCAGGGGCTCAACGCGCCGACCATCGCCGAATACGCGCTGATGGGCATGCTGGTGATGGCCAAGGACTATCGCGAGGTCGTGCGCGCGCAGGAGCGGCACGAATGGCTGAGCGACGCGCCGGGCAAGATGGAGCTGTGCGGCAGCAAGGCGCTGGTGGTCGGGGCAGGCGGCATCGGCGGACGGATCGCCGAGCTGCTGCGGCGGATCGAAGTCGAGGTCACCGAAGTGCGCCGCCGCCCGGCAGCCCCAGGTCAATCGGGAGTGTTGACGGTGGACGAGTGGCGCGGCCGGCTCGGCGAGTTCGACTGGGTGGTGATCGTCGTGCCATCTACCCCCGATACCGAACGGATGATCGGCGCGGCGGAACTGGCGGCGATGAAGCCGACAGCGGCGATCCTCAATTTCGCCCGGGGCGCGGTGATCGATCAGGACGCGCTCGTGGCGGCCCTGCGCGACAAGACCATCGCCGCCGCCTTGCTCGACGTCACCGATCCCGAGCCGCTACCCGGCGATCATCCGCTGTGGTCGCTGGATAACTGCCACATCTCGATGCACCTCTCCGGCCGCTCGCAAACCCTGCTGTTCCCCCGCGCGGCCGAGCGGTTCCTCGCCAATCTCGACAAGTACGGGAAGGGCGAGGAACTGGATTACCGGGTCGATCTCGAACTGGGTTACTGACAGTCCTCCAGCAGCAGCAATTCCGCATCCACCGTCAACCTGGGCTCGGGCAGCATTTCGTGCACCGCCGATAGCACCGCCGCGTCGGCGACGAGTTGGCCCGGGATGGTGAACTCGTGGTCGGGCAGCGGCGCGATATAGCGCTCCCCGGCGGCGACGGCTTCGGCTCCGGCAAAGGCCATGACCACCCGGTGGCGGGCGCCCGAAAAGGTGATGCTCGCCCAGGCGCGCTCGCTGTGGCGCAGCAGTTCGCCTTTGCCGCCGGCGAGTTCCAGCAGCGCCGCGCGAAGATCGGTGCGCGGTTCCCGGCGCAGGCGGGTGACGGTCTTCATCGTCCGGATGGTTGCGGGGTCAGCAAGCATGGCGGCGCTCCCCGAAGTTGCGCATGAACTGCTCGATGCGGCTGCGGGTTTCGGGCCGGGGCGTGCGGCCGTTGCGCAAGTCCTGGACAAAGCGCGGATCGTGCGCGGCGAGCCGGCCGAACTTGGTCCAGGGCATCTCGGTTTCCCGCAGGAATATCTCGATTTGGCGTATCAGCATGGCAACCTCCGTAACGTCATTCCCGTTGAGTTCCTCATTTGTTCCTATTGATTTCCAACTTGTCTAGGAAAAATCTTTCGTGTAGGATTTTCACATGGAAAGCATCGACCCGCGCCGCCGCCTGCTGCAGCTCGCTGAAGACCGGAGCGTCAGCCTGGCCAGCCTTTCCGGCATTAATTGGGCGTAATTCCAGTTATTTGCAGCAATACGTCCGCAAGCGTAGCCCGCGCAAGCTGGAGGAGACGGATCGCCGTACGCTGGCGCGGTTCTTCGGCGTGGGCGAGGAGGAATTGGGCGCTCCAGAGGAAAAATCCCGTTTTGATACGGAAAAATACGCCGCGCGAGCGACTGGGTCGATGTGCCGCGACTGGCGCTCGGCGCTTCGGCCGGGCCGGGCGCGCTTGCCGGCGACGAGGCGGCCGATCGGCGCGTTCCGTTTCTCAAGGCGCTGGCTGCGCGCGCAAGGCCTGGGAGGGCGGCGCTGTCGGCCATCGCCGTTACCGGCGATTCGATGGAGCCGGTCTTGCGCGACGGCGACGAAGTGCTGGTCGATCGCACCCCGCGCCCGTTGCGCGACGGCATCCATGTCGTGCGCATGGGCGAGCGGTGCTGGTGAAGCGGATCGACGCCGGAAGGCCAGGGGTGATCACGCTGATCAGCGACAATCCCGCCTATCGCCCGCTCGAATTGCCGGCGAGCGAAGTCGAGGTGATCGGCCGGGTGGTGTGGAAGGGCGGGCGGCTGTAGCCCTCCGGGTTGATTTCACGGCCATCACGCCGCCATCTATCCCCATGTCCGAAACCACCGAACTCCCGATGCGCGTCGGCATCGTCCCCGTCACCGCCTTCCAGCAGAACTGCTCGCTGATCTGGTGCACCCAAACGATGAAAGGCGCGCTGGTCGATCCGGGCGGGGACCTGCCGCATGCTCAAGCAGGCGCTGGAAAAGACCGGCGTGACGCTCGAGAAGATTCTCGTCACCCACGGCCATATGGACCACTGCGGCCAGGCCGGGGTGCTCGCGAAGGAAATGGGGTGCCGATCGAAGGCCCGCACGAGGCCGACCGCTTCTGGATCGAGGGGCTCGATGATAGCTCGATGCGCTTCGGGCTGGAGGGCGAAAGCTTCGAGCCCGACCGCTGGCTGGAGGACGGCGACACGGTGACGGTCGGCGATCTGACGCTGGACGTCGTCCATTGCCCGGGCCACACGCCCGGCCATGTCATATTCCACCACGCGCCGTCGCATTTCGCCATCGTCGGCGACGTACTGTTCGCCGGCTCGATCGGCCGCACCGATCTGCCGCAGGGCGATCACCAGCAGCTGCTCGATTCGATCACCGGCAAGCTCTGGGCGCTGGACGACGATACCACCTTCGTCCCCGGCCACGGCCCGACCAGCACCTTCGGCCAGGAAAAGCGGACCAATCCGTTCGTCGCCGATCCGCGGTATCGCTAGAACCGCCCCAGCGCGATCAGCACCGCGACCACGGCGAGGCCGAGCTGGGTGAGCAGCGCGGTGAATCACGCCGATCACCGCCCGGGTGGCCGCTTTCGGCGTCCATGCCGATGACATGCAGCGCGCGGCCGAGCATGAACAGGCCGCCGACGATCGCCAGCCATTGCCCGCCCTTGCCCGAAAGCTCGATGCCGGCGATCAGCACCAGCACGATCGGCACATTCTCGATGAAATTTGCGTGCGAGCGCATCCGCCGGGCCAGCAGCAGATTGCCGCCATCGCCGTGCACGATTTTCTCCGCGCCGCGGATTTTCACGATCCGGATGAAAATCCAGAAGTTGATCAGCGCCGCCGCCGCGGCCAGGCATAAAGTCGTCGGAATCATCGAATCATCGCTCCTGAAATCGGACGGTGGAGGGCGGAAAAAGCTACATCCGGCCGACCGCCGCCAGCACCGCGACGACTACCAGCACCACCTGGAACAGCATCGAGGTCAGCATGCCGATGCCCCGTCCGGCGTTGAAATTGCCGTCCATGCCGAATGCATGGCCGATCCGGCCAATCACGAATACCGCCGCCGCCGGCGCGAGCCACTGGCCGCCTTTGCCAGCGAGTTCGACCAGCGCGACCAGCGCCAGCGTCAGCGGCATCTGTTCGCCGAAATTCGCCTGCGCGCGCATGCTGCGCAGCAATTGTTCGTTGCCGCCGTCGCCGACCGAAACCTTGTGCACGCCGCGCAGCTTGCCGGTGCGCATGCCGAGCCAGAAATTGACCAATGCCGCGGCAGCGGCAAGGCAGAGCGAAACTGGCAGTATCATGATAGTTCCCCCCAAATGGAGCGGCGGAGACTAGCGATCCCCCAGCGGGTTGCAAGCCGCGCGAATTCCGCTATAGGCCGCGCCTTCGCTGCCGCCGGTGGGGCCGTGGCGCGCTGTCCCGTATCCGTGGGCTTGTGCGCCGCCAGTGCTTGGCCTAGGGCGGCTTCCAATCGATCGAATTTCAGGAACAGGTGCCGCAATGGCTGTCCCCAAGAGAAAAACCTCCCCGTCCCGCCGGGGCATGCGCCGCAGCCACGATGCGCTGAAGGTCGAAGCATTCCACGAGTGCTCGAATTGCGGAGAGCTCAAGCGCCCGCACAATCTCTGCCCTGCCTGCGGCCATTACAACGGACGTGAAATCGTCGCGCCAAAAGGCTCGGCGGGCGGGCTTTAAGCCCGTCCTCGCCTGATACAGGGGCCCGCCCGATGAACCTTCCGCGTATCGCTGTGGATGCGATGGGCGGAGACGAAGGCGTGCGCGTGATGGTCGAAGGCGCCGCGATCGCCCGGCGCAGCCACGACCGCTTCAAGTTCCTGCTGGTCGGCGACGAGCCCCGGATCAAGCAGGCGCTGGAAAACCATCCGAATTTGCGCGCCGCGTCGGAAATCCTCCATGCCGAGGATGCGATCAGCGGCGAGGAAAGGCCCAGCCAGGCGATCCGCCGGGCCAAGACCACCTCGATGGGCCTGGCGATCAACGCTGTCAAAGCAGGCGACGCCGGCGCCGCCGTCAGCGCGGGCAATACCGGGGCGCTGATGGCCATGTCAAAGCTGGCGCTCAGGACCATGCCCGGGATCGACCGGCCGGCGCTTGCGGCGCTGCTGCCTACTCTGGGCGAAAACGACGTCGTCATGCTCGATCTTGGCGCCAATACCGAATGCGACACGCGCAATCTGGTCCAGTTCGCGATCATGGGCGCGGCCTATTCGCGCATCGTCACCGGCCGCGAGGCGCCGCGGGTGCGGCTGCTCAATATCGGCACCGAGGAAATGAAGGGCACCGATACCCTGCGCGATGCCGCCGCCCAGCTGAAAGAGGCGGCGGGCACGCTGGCGCTCTCGTTCGACGGCTTTACCGAGGCCGACAAACTGTGCCGGGGCGACATCGATGTCGTGGTGTCGGACGGTTTTTCCGGCAACATCGCGCTCAAGGCCGTGGAAGGCACCGCGCGGTTCGTGGCTGACTTGCTCAGGCGCAGCTTCGCCTCTTCGTTGCGCTCGAAGTTCGGGTTCCTGATTTCGCGGCCCGCGACCGAACTGCTCAAGCACCATCTCGATCCGAACAACCACAACGGCGCGGTGTTTCTGGGGTTGGGCGGAATCGTCGTCAAAAGCCACGGCAGCGCCAGCGCATTGGGAGTCGCCAATGCCGTCCATGTCACCGCCCGGCTGCTGGAGGAAAATCTGACCGAACGGATCACCGCCGATCTTGCGCGGATCACCGCCGAACACCAAAGCCGGCTTCCCGCGCCCGAGGCCGCGGAATGACCCGCCGCTCCGTTCTCATCGGCACCGGCTCCGCCCTGCCGCGCCGCGCGCTCGGCAACGAAGAGCTGGCGAAAATGGTCGACACCAGCGACGAGTGGATCGTCGAGCGCACCGGCATCCGCAACCGCTATGTCGCCGCGCCGGACGAAACCACCGCGACGCTGGCGACCGAAGCGGCCCGGCGGGCGATCGAAGCGGCCGGGATGGAGGCCAAGGACATCGGCCTCATCGTCCTGGCGACCGCCACGCCCGATCAGACCTTTCCCGCGACCGCGACCCTTGTCCAGTCAGCGCTTGGCTGCAATGGCGGCATCGCCTTCGATGTCGCGGCGGTGTGCTCTGGCTTTCTCTATGCGCTGGGCGTCGCCGATTTCGATGTTGCGCACCGGCATGGCGAATCGGGCGCTGGTGATCGGCTCGGAAACTTTCAGCCGGATCCTCGATTGGGATGATCGCAGCACTTGCGTGCTGTTCGGCGACGGCGCCGGGGCCATCGTGCTCGAAGCGCGCGAGGACGCCGGCGAGCAGCCGCGCGGGGTGCTGGCGACCAAGCTTCATGCCGATGGCGCGCACAACCAGCTGCTCTACGTCGATGGCGGGCCATCGACCACCGGAACGGTCGGCAAGCTGCGCATGAAAGGCCGCGAGGTGTTCCGTCACGCCGTCACCAATCTTTCCGATGTTCTCATGGAAGTACTTGAAGATACGGGATTTAGTTCCGAAGACATCGACTGGGTGGTGCCGCATCAGGCCAATGCCCGGATCCTCGATGCGACGGCGCGCAAGCTCGGGCTGCCCGCCGAAAAGGTGATCGTCACGGTCGATAAACACGCCAATACGTCGGCCGCTTCGGTGCCGCTGGCGCTCGACGAGGCGGTTCGCGACGGCCGAATCAAGCAGGGCGATCTCGTCATGCTCGAGGCCATGGGCGGCGGTTTTACCTGGGGCGCGAGCCTGATCCGCATCTGATCGAAATGCCCTTGAATGGGTCAAGTCATCCCGTTGCATTCGCAAATAAAACCCCTATGATCCGTGGTTGGGGGTCGCCTGGTCAAGTGACGGAGGAGGCGCGTGCGCTCCATGGAAACGCTTACACGGGCGGAAATTGCCGAAGCGATCAACCGCAGGCTTGGCCTATCGCGGTCGGAATCGTTGGCGATGGTCGAATCGATTCTCACGCACATGAGCGACGCTCTCGCGCGGGGGAAAATCTCAAGATTTCCGGCTTCGGCACGTTCCTGCTGCGTGACAAGGCGCAGCGGATCGGCCGCAATCCGAAAACCGGTGTCGAAGTGCCGATCACGCCGCGCCGCGTGCTGACGTTCCGCGCCAGCCAGATGCTCAAGGATCGCGTCGCCGGACGTTAGCAACAGGGGTGCCTTGCATGCAATTCGATGACGGCAAGGCCCCCGATGCGTTGCGGACCATCGGCGAAGTCGCCAAGGTTCTCGGCATCCGCCAGCACGTGCTGCGCTATTGGGAAGACCAGTTCCCCATGCTGCGACCGGTCAAACGCAGCGGTGGCCGGCGGTATTACCGGTCAGAGGATATCGAACTCGTCGCCACCATAGACCGGCTGGTTCACCGCGAGGGCTATACGCTGAAGGGCGCGCGCAAGGCGCTGACCGATGGCGCAAAGGCGCCGGCGCCGGTTCCGCAACCGTCAGCGCCGCGCCGCCGCCCCAGACGCCGCATGTCGTGCCGCAATTGCGCGCGATCAGGGAACGGCTCTCCGCCGCGCTCGACGCGACCTGACGGGCAAGTTCGGCGAACTCTTTGTATGAACCAAACACCGTCTGCCCTGAGCTTGTCGAAGGGCTGTCTTTTTCTTCGTGCCTCGCGCGCAACTGCCTGAAGAAGAGCGATCCTTCGACAAGCTCAGGATGGCCGGGTTTGGGGTTGAGGTGTTTCACCTTGCGAAGGGTTTGCTCTATCCCGTCAGACCGCCAGTTCGGGCCCGAGACCCGGATCGAGATCGCGCGGCCGCGTCAGGTGCACCAGCTTCGCGCAGCCGGGTTCGGCCTTTTCCCACTTCGCGATGTCGAGTTCGAGCACGGCAAAGGCCGCGGTCGGGAATTTCTCCTCGACCCCGTCGCGCAGCGGACTTGCTCCATCGTCGGGGACGAGATCGAAGATCAGGTCCTCAAGCCCCGGATTGTGGCCGATCATCAGCACCGATGCGGGGTCGCCTTCGATCTCGCGCAGCAGATCGAGCAGCGTCGCCGAACTGGCGAGGTAAATCCGCCGGTCCCAGTTGACCGCATGGTTATGCCCGACCGCCGCGCAGCCGAGTTCCACCGTTTCGGCGCAGCGCACCGCGGGGGAGGCGACGATCCGGTCCCAGGCCACGCCATACGCACGGATGTGCCGCGCCATCGCCACCGCGCCCTTGCGCCCGCGCGCGTTGAGCGGCCGGTCGAAATCGCGCGCGCGCGGATCGGTCCAGTCGGACTTGGCGTGCCGGTAGAGGCCAAGAAGCTTCAAGCGTCGCTCTCGCTGATCATTTTGATCCCAGAAACACCTGCGGTGACTCGTTGTAAAGCCTGTTCCAGTGGCAATCGTGTGACAGGCGTGCCGGGCGGGAATGCGGACAGCAGCCGGCTGGGAAAGGCGGCGGACAGGACGACGAAATGGCCCCGGTCTCCAGCGGTGCGGATCAGCCGCCCGAAGGCCTGGGCGAGGCGGGCGCGGATGATGCGGTCATCGTAGGCCGCGCCGCCGCCGGCCAGTCTGCGGGCGCGGTGCAGGATCGACGGTTTGGGCCAGGGCACTTGCTCCATCACCACCAGCCGCAGCGAATGGCCGGGCACATCGACCCCATCGCGCAGGGCGTCGGTTCCGAGCAGCGAAGCCCTTGGATCGTCGCGGAAAATATCCACCAGGGTGCCAGTGTCGATCGGATCGACATGCTGGGCGTAGAGCGGCAGCCCGGCGCGGGCGAGCCGGTCGGCGATGCGGCCGTGCACCGCGCGCAGCCGCCGGATCGCAGTGAACAGGCCGAGCACGCCGCCCTGGGCCGCCTCGATCAGCCGGGCATAGGCCCCGGCGAGGGCGGCGAGATCGCCTTTTGGCACGTCGGTGACGATCAGCACTTCGGCCTGCCGGGCGTAGTCAAAAGGGCTCTCAAAGGCGCCAAGACGCACCGAGGCCTGGATTTGCGGCGCACCGCTGCGGGTGACGGCGGTATCCCAGTCCTCGCCGTCCTTGAGTGTGGCGCTGGTCAGCATCACCCCGTGCGAAGGCTCCAGCACCGCACTGGCGAAGGGCTTCATCGGATCGAGCCAGCGGCGATGGAGGCCGATATCGAACTCGCGCGCGTCGGAGCGTTCGACCGCGAGCCAGTCGATGAAGAGCGGATCGGCCGGGCCGCCGAGCCGGTCGAGCAGGGCTTCCCAGGCCGCGAGTGTGTCGATCCGCCAGCCGAGCGCATGGCGCGCGCCTTCGATCCTTGCGCGGCCGGGCCCGTCGAGCCAGTCGGGCGGTTCGGCAAGCAGCGCTTCGAGCCGCACCCCCAGCCGGATCAGCGGACCGCGCAGTTCGGCGAGCGCCGAGCGGGCGGCCTGCGCCCGTTCGATGAAGGCGCCGTCGAGCTGCGCCGCTTCGGTTTCCAGCCCATAGCCCGCTTCCTGCCCGCCGCTTTCGTCGCGGGCGTGAACCGTGGCGCGCACCGCCGCGAGCAGTTCCTCGATCGGGCCGGAGGGCATGGCCTCCGCCACCCGCTGCAGCCAGCCGTCGCCCGGCAGCGCCTCGGCGGCATGACGGGCCGCGGCGATCGCCTTGCCGCCGGCCTCGTCGTAGCTGGCCAGATCGGCCAGCCGCGCCGAAAGGCCGCGCCGCCTGCCTTTGGCCGAGCCTTTCTCCGGCCCGATCACCCAGCGGCGCAGCTCGATCGTCTCCTGCCCGGTCAGCGCGGCGGCGAAAGTCGAATCGGCGGCTTCGAACACGTGGTGGCCTTCGTCGAACACCAGCCGGGTCGGCCGCGCCGCGTGATCGCGTCCCCGCGCGGCGTTGACCATGACCAGGGCGTGGTTGGCGATCACTAGGTCGGCCTGGGCGCTGGCCCGCGCGGCGCGTTCGATGAAGCATTTGCGGTAGTGCGGGCAGCCGGCATAGACGCATTCGCCGCGCCGGTCGGTCAAGGCCGTTACCCCGCGCTGGCGGAATAGCGTGGTCAGCCAGCCGGGCAAGTCGCCGCCGATCATGTCGCCGTCCTGGCTATAGGCCGCCCAGCGCGCCACCAGCTGCGCCAGGACCGCCGCCCGTCCGGCGAAGCCGCCTTGCAGCGCGTCCTCGAGGTTGAGCAGGCACAGGTAATTCTCGCGGCCTTTGCGAACCACCACCGGCCGCGATCCGTCGGCGCGGCGCGTGGGCCAGGCGCGGCTCGACTCTCGTGGCGCAATTGGCGCTGCAACGCCTTGGTGAACGTCGAGACCCAGACGGTGCCGCCCGATTGCTCCGCCCACAGCGAAGCCGGGGCGAGATAGCCGAGCGTCTTGCCGATGCCGGTGCCAGCCTGCGCCAGCAGCACATGCGGTGAGCCTTCGCGGCGGCGCGGCTCGAACAGATGCGCCGCTTCGGCGGCATAGGCGCGCTGGCCGGGGCGCTGCTCCGCGCCATCGCCGGTGAGCGCGGCGAGCCGTTCGAGCACCGCAGCTTCATCCAGCGTCACTTGCGCCGGCTGCGGCCGCTCGGGCGCTTCGTCCCACTCGGGTAGCCGCGCGAACAGCCAGCGTTCGCTCTTTTCCGGACGGGCGATGCGCGCGGTGAGCTGCGCCGCCCAGGGCCAGCGCATCCGGACGAGCGATTGCAACGCGGTCCAGGCCCCCTCGCGCTCGGGCCAGTCAGCGTTTTCGCACATGCCGAGCAGCTCACCCGCGGCCTGCTGGAGCAGCGCCGGCACATCCGCATCGCTCGCCGGCTCGTCCAGCCCCAGCACATGCGCCAGCCCCTTGGGCGTCGGCACCATGAACCGCGCCGGGTGGACGAAGGCGAACAATTCGAGCAGGTCGAGGCCCGACAAATCGGGATAGCCCAGCCGCGTCGCCACCAGCGGCGCGCCCAGCATCAGCAGCGGGGTATCCGCCGCCGCCATGATCGCCTCGCCCTTGGGCACGGTGCGGGTGGCGCCGTGCTGGTCGCGCAGCCAGCAGCCCGAATGGCTGGCGTGGAGCGCGGGGAGGGGAAGGAGGGCAGTCACGCGACCTGAATAGAACAACATGCGAACATGCTGCAAGCTGGCAAAGCCTCGCTCCACGGGTTATTGTACATGCAGGGAAGGGGAGAGACCCATATGAACTTCGAAACCACGGACCTTGCCCCACGGATCGGCACCCAGGTCCACCTCGGCAAGACGGAGATGCTTGGCGGCGCCCACGCGGCGGAACTGCGCGCCCTGCTCGAAGCGCGCGGCGTGCTGCTGTTTCGCGGCGTCGATCTATCCGACGAGGAGGAAGTGGAGTTCGCCGCGACGCTCGGCCAGATTCGCCAGGATTTCGGCCGGCCGATCATGCGGGTGACCTTCGACAAGAAGGCCAACCCCGATCACCACGAATATTTCGACGCCACCTTCCACTGGCACATGGACGGCACCCACGATGACTATCCGCCGCTCGCCTCGGTGGCGACGCCCCGGGTGCTGCCGCCGGCGGGCACCGGGCACACCGAATTCGCCAATAGCTATGCCTCGTGGCAGGACCTGCCCGATGCGGACAAGCAGCTCCTCGAAGGCCTGCAAGGCGCGCATACCCAGACGTTCGCCCTGCCGATGGACCGTGAGCCGACCGAAGCCCAGCTTGCCCGGGTCGCGCGGCTCGGCGTGCGCGAGCAGCCGGTGGTCTGGCGGCACCGCAGCGGGCGCAAGTCGCTCGCGCTCGGCGCTTCGGTCGAATGGATCGCCGGCATGGACCGGGCGGAAAGCGACGCGCTGCTCGCCCGCATGCTCGCCTGGATGACCCGGGGCGAATATGTCTACCACCACGAATGGCGCGCGGGCGACGTGCTCATCTGGGACAACACCGGCGTGCTCCACCGCGCGCTGCCCTATGACAAGAGCTGCGGCCGTCGGCTGCACCGGGTGACGCTGGTTGGCGAAGAGCCGCTGGCGGAGGCGGCCTAGAGTTTTTCCGATTGACATCGGGTCGGCACCAGCCCGCTCCCCCGCCCGGCCACCCATAGAATACAATGCCTTGGGTGGCCGGGCGGGGGAGCGGGCTGGTGCCGTCTTACTCGGAAAAACTCTAGCTCGCTTCGTTGACTTTCATCATCGCCGGGATCAGCACCCCGCGCATGGCGTCGAGATTGAGCCACTCCGCCAGGAAGCAGACTTTGCCCTCGCGCAGGCGGAACAAGTAGAGATAGTCGTTGCGATAGACCTCGCCGCCGCGCGTTGTGCCCAGGCCCGAGAATTCGGCGATCACCCGGTCGTCCTCGGCGGTGAGCGATTTGATCTCGAAGCGCAGTTTGGCGGGGAACACCTTCGGCAAAAGCGCAATGCCGTCGATATAGCTCTGGCGGTTGGCCATTTCCTCCGAGCCCAGGATCCATACGTGGAAATCCTCGGTCACCAGATCGCCGGTGATTGCGCCGTCGCTCATCGCGGCGATGAATTTGCGGATGATTGCGTGGTTGACTTGGGTCATCGATTTCTCTCCATTCGGTTTCACATCGGCGAAACAAGGCTAGTCGGGTCCAGCTGTGTTGATGACACCACAACCGATGCGCTCGCGCAATTACGCGCCGTCACCGCCGCTCGCACCCTACATCGCCAGGCACTATGTGTTTTCGGTCGAGGCGCCGGACGACTTCGAACTCACCGACCGGCTGCTCGCCGAAACCGGCATAGTGCGGCTGCTGCTGCGGGGCGACTGGACGGCGGAGACCGCGCCGGGCGAGTGGACTGGCTTCGGCCGGATGGTGTTCTGCGGGCCGAACAGCCGGCCGCTGCGGGTGCGCGTGCGCGGCGGGTTCAGGGTGATCGGCGTCGCAATTTGTCCCGCAAGCTGGCGGGCTTTCTCCGACATCCCGGCAGACCGGTTCGCCGACATGGTTCTGCCGGTCACCGGCCTGTGGGGCGAGCGCACCTCGGCCCTGTTTCGCGACGTTTCGGCAATCGATCGCGATGACGCGGCGGGCGACGCCGCCATAGTCGCGGCGATCGAGCGGCACATGACCGCCCTGCTCGACGAGCGCAGCTGGCCGGAGCCGGACATGGCCATGCAGCGCTTCGAGGCGATCGCGCGCAACCGCAGCACCGCCCTGATCCGCGATGTCGCGAGCGAACTCGGCCTCAGCCAGCGCAATCTCGAGCGCAAATGCCGGGCGAGCTTCGGGCTGAGTCCCAAGGCGGTGCTGCGCCGCAGCCGGTTCCTCGACATGGCCTCGGCGATGCGCGGCCTGTCGCGGCCCGGCGAGGCGGACCTGGCGGCGCTGCGCTATTACGACCAGCCCCAGCTGATTCGCGAGTTCCGCCACTTCATCGGCCTGACCCCGGGCCAGTTCGAAAAGACCCCGACGCCGCTGCTGACGGCCTATCTCGAGCTGCGTGAATTGCGCAAGGCGGAGGACGGGGCGTTGCGGGGAGCGTAGCGCGCTTCGCACTTGCGCATTTGGCCGGGAGGGGCGAAAGGCGCGGGCCTATGATCGACACCGAAATCCTCGCTGCCGCCCAGACGTCCAAGGCCTGGCCGTTCGAGGAAGCGCGCAAGCTGGTGAAGCGCTATCCCCAGGGCAGGCCCGACGGCAGTCCCATGCTGTTCGAGACCGGCTATGGCCCCTCGGGCCTGCCGCACATCGGCACCTTCCAGGAAGTTCTGCGCACCACCCTGGTGCGCCGCGCCTACGAGACGCTGACCGGCGGCGCTCCCACGCGGCTGGTGGCCTTCAGCGACGACATGGACGGGCTGCGCAAGGTTCCCGACAACATTCCCAACCAGGGGCTGCTGGCGGCGCATATCGGCCATCCGCTGAGCCGCATCCCGGACCCGTTCAACCAGTACGAGAGCTTCGCGCACCACAACAACGCGATGCTGCGCAGTTTCCTCGACCGGTTCGGCTTCGATTACGAATTCGTCTCGTCGAGCGATGTCTACAATTCGGGCGGGTTCGACGAGGCGCTGAAGAACGTGCTGCGGCATTTCGACGCGATAATGGACGTGATGCTGCCGACCCTGCGCGAGGAACGCCGCAAGACCTATTCGCCGGTGTTGCCGGTCAGCCCCAGGACGCACCAGGTCCTGCAGGTTCCGGTCGAAGTGGTGGATGCCGAGGCCGGCATCGTGCGCTTCGAAGATCACGGCGATATGGTCGAACACTGCATCCTCGGCGGCCAGGCCAAGTTGCAGTGGAAAGTCGACTGGGCGATGCGCTGGGTTGCGCTGGGCGTCGATTACGAGATGTGCGGCAAGGACCTGACCGACAGCGTGCGCGAAAGCGGCAAGATCGCCCGGGTGCTCGGCGGACGGCAACCCGAGGGGCTGATCTACGAGCTGTTCCTCGACGAGAACGGCCAGAAGATTTCCAAGTCCAAGGGCAACGGCCTGACCATCGACCAGTGGCTGACCTATGGCAGCGAGGAAAGCCTCGGCTTCTACCTCTACCGCGAGCCCAAGAGCGCCAAGCAGCTCCACCCCGGCGTGGTGCCGCGCGCGGTCGACGAATACTGGCAGTTCCGCGAGAAGCTGGCGGAGCAGCCGCTGGAACAGCAGCTCGGCAACCCGGTGTGGCATTTGCTGCGGGCGAATGGCGAGGCGGGCGGGGCAGGCGATACACTGCCGGTGACATACGGCCTGCTGCTCAACCTGGTCGGCGTGCTGGGGCCCGGGGCGACGCGCGAGCAGGTGTGGTCGTACCTCGGCAATTACGTCCCCGACGCCAACCCCGGAGCGTACCCGGCGCTCGACTTGCTCGTCACCAACGCGCTCGCCTACAACCGCGATTTCATCGCGCCGACCTTGAAGCGCCGCAAGCCCGAGGGCAACGAAGTCGCCGCGCTCGCCGCGCTCGACGAGGAGCTGGCCGCGACCTCGGAAGGTACCGAAGCGAGCGAGATCCAGACCCTAGTCTACACCATCGGCAACGACCCTCACTATGGCTTCGAACAGCTGCGCGACTGGTTCAAGTGCCTCTACGAAACCCTGCTGGGATCGAGCCAGGGACCCCGCATGGGCAGCTTCATCGCGCTGTATGGCATAGAGAACACCCGCAGGCTGATTGCCGAAGCGTTGGCATGAACCTTGTGCTAGGCTGCTCCCCAAGTGGAGCGCTGCCGTGCAGGAACACCGGGATCATCGCGAGCACAGCCATCGCACAGGCCATGATGCGGGCAAACCGCGGGAAGCGATCGACCCCGTCTGCGGGATGACCGTCGATCCCGAGCGAACGGCGCACTACGCTGAGCACCTCGCGCGTACCTACCACTTTTGCAGCGACGGCTGTCGCGGCAAGTTCGTGGCCGACCCGGCGCGCTACCTCGCGCCCAGGCAAACGCTGGCTGCCGAGGCCGCCCCGGGTACCATCTGGACCTGTCCGATGCACCCCGAAGTACGGCAGGACCATCCCGGCGCCTGCCCGATCTGCGGCATGGCGCTGGAGTCCGAAGTGGTGACGGCGGAGACCGGACCGAGCCCCGAGCTTGCCGCCATGTTGCGCCGGTTCTGGGTCGGCCTTGGGCTAGCGCTGCCGGTCTTCTTGCTGGAAATGGGCGGGCATCTGATACCGGCGCTGCACCATCTGGTGCCGATGCGCGTTTCGATCCGTATTCAGCTGGTGCTGGCGACGCCGGTAGTGTTGTGGGCGGGCTGGCCGTTCTTCGCGCGCGGCTGGGCATCGCTCAAATCGCGCAATCTCAACATGTTCACGCTGATCGCCATGGGGACCGGAGTCGCCTGGATATATTCGATGGCCGCGGCTTTGGCGCCGGGCTGGTTTCCGCCTGCGTTCCGCAACGCCGAAGGCGATGTCGCGGTCTATTTCGAGGCGGCGGCGGTGATCACCGTACTGGTGCTGCTCGGGCAGGTTCTCGAACTGAGAGCACGCGAGCAGACTTCGGGCGCGATCAGGGCGCTGCTCGATCTTGCGCCTAAGACCGCAAGGCGCATCGGCGCCGATGGCGGGGAGGAGGAAACGAGCCTCGGCCTTGTCGTCGTCGGCGATCGTCTGCGGGTGCGGCCCGGTGAGAAAATACCGGTCGATGGCGAGGTGGTGGAGGGGCGTTCGACTGTCGACGAATCGATGGTGACGGGAGAGTCGATGCCCGTCGCCAAGGCGAAAGGCGACCGGGTGATCGGCGGCACCTTGAACCAGACGGGCGCGCTCGTCTTGCTTGCCGGAAGGGTCGGGCGCGACACCATGCTCGCGCGCATCGTCCAGATGGTCGCGCAGGCGCAACGCTCGCGCGCGCCGATCCAGCAGATCGCCGACCGGGTCTCGGGCTGGTTCGTGCCCGTCGTCATCGCGATTGCCGTCCTGGCATTTGTTGGCTGGGCCATATGGGGGCCGGAGCCGCGCTACGCCCATGGACTGGTTGCGGCGGTTGCGGTGCTGATCATTGCCTGCCCTTGCGCGCTCGGTCTGGCGACGCCGATGTCGATCATGGTCGGCGTTGGCCGCGGCGCGCGGCTTGGCGTGCTGATCAGAAATGCCGAAGCCCTCGAACGCCTGGAGAAGGTCGATACGCTTGTCATCGACAAGACCGGCACGCTGACGCAAGGCCGGCCCGCCGTAACCGGCATCGTTCCGGCGCCCGGCTTCGAGGAAGCGGAGATCCTGCGCCTCGCCGCCGCCGTCGAGCAGGCCTCGGAACATCCGCTGGCGCACGCCATCGTCGAGGCGGCCAGGGTGCGGGGGGTCGCGGTACCCCAGGTGACTTATTTCGATTCCCCGACCGGGCGCGGCGCCTTGGGGACGGTCGAAGGCAAGCGCATCGTGCTCGGCAATGCGCGCTTTCTCGAAGGGCAAGGGACCGCCATCGGCGCGCTTGCCAAGTCCGCCGACGCCCTGCGGCTGGGCGGCGCAACCGTTATCTTCATCGGCATCGACGACAAGCCGGGCGGCGCTTTCGCCATTGCCGATCCGGTCAAGCCGGAGACGGCGGATGCGCTCGCCATGCTAAAGGCCGAAGGCATCCGCATCGTCATGCTGACCGGCGACAACCGCACCACCGCGGAAGCCGTCGCCGCCAGGCTGAGCATTGCCGAAGTCGAGGCCGAAGTCCTGCCCGAGCAGAAGAGCGAGACAGTCGCGCGAACTCAAGCGCGAGGGGCGGGTCGTCGCCATGGCCGGCGACGGCGTCAACGACGCGCCGGCGCTTGCCGCGGCCGATGTCGGGATCGCCATGGGTTCGGGCACCGACGTCGCGATCGAAAGCGCCGGGGTGACATTGCTCAAGGGCGACCTGACCGGTATCGTCCGCGCCCGCCAGTTGAGCCGGGCGACGATGCGCAATATCCGCCAGAACCTGGCGTTCGCGTTCGCCTACAACGCCGCCGGGGTGCCGATCGCGGCAGGGCTGCTCTACCCCTGGTTCGGCATTCTCCTGTCGCCGATGATCGCGGCGGCGGCGATGGCGCTTTCCTCGGTGAGCGTCGTCACCAATGCGTTGCGGCTGAACCGGGTTGCGCTGCTTGGCGCGGCGAATACGCGCAAACCGATCGCCGAGGCCCTGGCGGATTGACCCCGCGCCCCGCTTGCTGCCATGCCTGAGCCGGGGAGGCCGAACATGGACACCGCGAGCGTAGCCGATTTGCCCAAGCACCACAGGGCGACGCAGAGCGAAAAGCTGGTGATCGCCGCCAGCTCGCTCGGCACGGTGTTCGAATGGTACGATTTCTACCTCTACGGCCTGCTGGCGACGATCATCTCGGCGCAGTTCTTTTCCGGCGTCAACGAAACCACCGGCTTCATCTTCGCGCTGGCCGCCTTTGCCGCGGGCTTTGCCGTGCGACCGTTCGGGGCATTGGTGTTCGGGCGGATCGGCGATCTGGTGGGGCGCAAGAACACCTTTCTCGTCACCATGGGGCTGATGGGGCTATCGACCTTCGTCGTCGGCCTGCTGCCGAGTTACGCCTCGATCGGGGTGACGGCGCCGGTGCTGCTGGTCTTGATGCGGCTGGTCCAGGGGCTGGCGCTGGGCGGCGAATATGGCGGGGCGGCGACCTATGTCGCCGAACATGCGCCGAATAACCGGCGCGGACTCTACACCAGTTTCATCCAGACCACCGCGACGCTCGGCCTGTTCGCCGCGCTGCTGGTGGTGATCGGCACCCGCACCTGGCTGGGCGAAGCGGCGTTCAAGGACTGGGGCTGGCGGGTGCCGTTTCTGGTCTCGATCGTGCTGCTTGGCGTGTCGCTGTGGATCCGCATGCAGCTCGACGAGAGCCCGGTGTTCCAGCGGATGAAGGACGAGGGCACGACATCGAAAGCCCCGCTGACCGAGGCCTTCGCGCGCTGGGGCAATGCGAAATGGGTGCTGATCGCGCTGCTGGGCGCGGTCGCGGGGCAGGCGGTGGTGTGGTACACCGGGCAGTTCTACGCGCTGTTCTTCCTCGAAAAGACGCTGAAAGTCGATGGCGCGACGGCCAATGTGCTGATCGCCGTGGCGCTCGCTCTGGGCACGCCGTTCTTCGTCCTGTTCGGCTGGCTCAGCGACCGGATCGGGCGCAAGCCGATTATCCTCGCCGGCTGCGCGCTGGCGGCGCTGACCTATATCCCGGCGTTTCAGGCGCTGACCCAGGCCGCCAATCCGGCGCTCGCCGAGGCTCAAGCGCGCGCGCCGGTGACAGTCCATGCCGATCCGGCGACCTGCTCGCTGCAGTTCGATCCGGTGGGCAAGCAGACGTTCGACAAGACCGGCTGCGATGTCGCCAAGGCGACCCTGGCCAAGGCGGGCATCCCCTATGCCAGCGCGCCGGGCGGGCGGGGCGAAGTCACCATTGGCGGCGCCAGACTGGAGCCGGGCGATCTCAAGACTTACGGCAAGCGGCTGACCGCGGCGGTAATCGCGGCGGGCTATCCGGCCAAGGCCGATCCCGCGTCGGTCGATACGGTAAAGGTCGTCGCCATCCTGTTCTGGCTCGTGCTGCTGGTGACCATGGTCTACGGCCCGATCGCCGCGCTGCTGGTCGAGCTGTTCCCCAGCCGCATCCGCTACACCTCGATGTCGCTGCCCTACCACATCGGCAACGGCTGGTTTGGCGGCTTCCTCCCGACCGTTTCATTCGCCATGGTCGCGGCGACCGGGGATATCTATTACGGGTTGTGGTATCCGATCGCCGTTGCCGTGGGGACGCTGGTTATCGGCCTGCTGTTCCTGCCCGAGACCTTCCGGCGCGATATCGACGGATAGCCTCTAACCAACCAGCGGCACCGGCGCGCCGGTGCCCATGTAGGCCGCCAGGTTGCGGTGGAAGTTGATCACCGCTTTTTCCATCTGCGGGTTGGGGATCACGCCATTGGGTCCCGAAGCCTTCATGCCCTTCTGGACGTGGGGCAGGTTGTCGAAATCCTGAACGAACAGCAGGCCCCATTTCTCCTCGCTGAGTTCCGGCTCGAACACATTCTCCACCCTTGGAGTTTCGCCCGGCGGAGATCGTTCGAGCGCGGCGACTTCGAACAGGCAGCTGTCGGGATCGTAGCCGTTGGGCAGCACCCGGATGGCGAGGCCGCAATCGAGCCCCGGCTGGATCAGCGAATTGGGGAAGGCGTGCCAGTTGAAGCCGGTCTGGCGGGCATGTTCGGGATCGACATCGGGCCACACTACGCCGCGCTCAAGGTCCATCGCCCGCGCCAGTTCGGATAGCTTCGCCCCAACTTCCGCCGCGCTGGCGCTTTCGGGCAGCACATCGAACAGCATGTCCGCCGCCGCGATCTGCCGCTCGGTGGTCAGCGCCCCCATCGTCTCCCTGAACAGGTTGACCGTGTAATGCACCGTCTTCCTGTGATCCTTCGCCACCGAGGGATCGACATTCATCCCCAGCCCGCCCGAGCCCTCGCGCCCGGCGGTGCCGATCGCGCTGTGCAGCCCTTCGCCCCGCGCCCAGCCGTTGCTCGAACTGAAATTGCGGTTCTGCGGGTGGATGAAGGGGGCGTGGTAGATCTCGATGAAGGCCTCGAGGATCGACTTCCAGTTGCACTGGAGAATGCAGCTCCGCCGCCAGACGTAGCGCATCTCCTCGTGCCGGAACGGATCGATCCAGGCCGGCATCGTCCCGAGGAATTCCTCCAGCGGCACGCAATCGGCATCGAAATTGACCCAGACATAGCCCGCCCAGCACCCGGCATTGACCGGCCCGAGTCCGATGTCCGCACCGTTCAGCCCGCCGCCCCAGTTCTCTCGCCGCGAGACATGCACGCAGGCGCCGTCGAGGCCGTATTGCCAGGCGTGGTACGGACACTGGAACCGCTCGGCATGGCCGCACCCTTCGGTCAGCCGCCGCCCGCGATGCCGGCAGGCGTTGCGGTATGCCGAGACTTCGCCCGGCGCGCTGCGCACGACGATCGCCGAGTTTTCCAGCACATCGTAAGTGACGTAGTCGCCGACCTCCGGGATTTCCTCCTCGCGGCAGGCGATCTGCCAGACCTTGTCCCACAGCAGTTCCTTCTCGGCGCGGGCGTAGGCGGGCGAGATGTAAGCTTCGACCGGGATGGCGACGGCGGTGTCGGGAATGTCGTTGCGGGGTTCCGGCATCGTCCTCTCGGCCTTGTTTATGCTGCGGTGTAAGAACGGAGCATAGGGCGCGGGGGAGGGGGGAGGCAAGGGTGGGGGGTGGGGCCGCCTCCCGGCAGCCCAACGGCAGCACTTCGATCTGCCGTTGGGCCACGTTGCCGGCCCGGCCCGCCAATCAGTTGCGATCGGCGTTCATCACCTTGTTCCAGGCAGCGGTGAAGTGGCTGACGAACATCGCGCCGGCATCGGTCGAAGCATAGACCTCCGATACGGCACGCAGTTCCGAGTTCGATCCGAAGATCAGATCGACCGGCGTGGCGGTCCACCGCGGCTGGCCGCTCGCGCGGTCCTTGCCTTCGTAAAGCCCTGGGTCGCTTGCCGATTTCGACCACACCGTGTTCATGTCCAGCAAGTTGACGAAAAAGTCGTTGCTGAGCTGGCCGGGCCGGCCGGTCAGGACGCCGTTGGCCGAAGCGCCGGCATTGGCGTTCAGCGCCCTCAAGCCGCCGACCAGCACCGCCATCTCGGGCACCGTCAGGTTCAGGGCATCGGCTTTGTCGACCAGGGCCGCCGCCGGGGCGAGGTCCGCGCCCGCGGCATAGTAATTGCGGAAACCGTCGGCCTTGGGTTCGAGATGGGCGAATGAAGCCGCGTCGGTCTGCTCCTGGGTCGCGTCGACCCGGCCCGGCGTGAACGGCACGGCGACATTGTAACCGGCACTGCTGGCTGCTCGTTCGATCGCGGCATTTCCGCCAAGCACGATCAGGTCCGCAAGCGATACCTGCTTGCCTTCCCCCGCGCTCTTGTTGAATCCTTTCTGGATGGCTTCGAGCTTGCCGAGAACCTTGGTCAGCTCGGCCTTGTCGTTGACGGCCCAGTCACGCTGCGGGGCAAGCCGCAGGCGCGCGCCATTGGCGCCGCCACGCATGTCGGTGCCGCGGAAAGTCGAAGCCGAGGCCCAGGCGGTGCGCACCAGTTCGGGGACAGTCAGGCCGGAAGCGAGGACATTGCTCTTGAGTTGCGCAACATCGGCATCGCCGATCTGCGCATAGGATGCCTTTGGCAGCGGGTCTTGCCAGGAGAAAGTTTCGTTCGGCCTATCCTTGCCAAGATAGCGCGCCTGCGGTCCGAGATCGCGGTGAGTCAGCTTGAACCATGCGCGGGCGAAACCGGCGGCGAATTCGTTCGGGTTCTTGTGCCAACGCTCGGCGATCTTGCGGAAGGCCGGGTCTTCCTTGATCGCGAGGTCTGTCGTGAACATGATCGGCGCATGCGTCTTGCCCGCGACATGCGCGTCCGGGACCATGCCGACCGCCGCTGGATCGGATGGAATCCACTGGGTGGCCCCGGCCGGGCTCTTGGTCTTCACCCAGTTGAAGCGCAGCAGATTATCGAGATACTGGGATGTGAACTGGACCGGGTTCGATGTCCATGCGCCTTCGAGGCCGGACGAGACCGTATCCTCGGCATTGCCTTTGCCGCACTTGTTGGTCCAGCCAAGACCTTGCTGTTCGATGCCCGCAGCCGATGGATCGGCGGCAACGCATTCCTCGGGCTTGTGCGCGCCATGCGCCTTGCCGAAGGTATGCCCGCCAGCAATCAGCGCCAGCGTTTCCTCGTCGTTCATCGCCATATTGCCGAAAGCGCGCCGGATGTCGGCAGCCGCCGAAATCGGGTCGTGATTGGCGTTCGGCCCTTCCGGGTTGACATAGATCAGGCCCATCTGGGTGGCCGCGAGCGGTCCTTTGAGGTTGCCCTTTGCGTCACGCCGCCGATCGGTCAGCATCTTCGCTTCCGGCCCCCAGAACACGAGATCCGGCTGCCAGGCATCGACGCGACCTCCGGCAAAGCCAACGGTCTTGAAGCCCATGTCCTCAAGCGCGACATTGCCCGACAGCACCATCAGATCGCCCCAGGAAAGCTTGCGGCCGTATTTCTGCTTGATCGGCCAAACCAGGCGCCGGGCCTTGTCGAGGCTGACATTGTCGGGCCAGGAATTGAGCGGTTCGAAGCGCATCTCGCCGCCGTCCGAACCGCCGCGGCCGTCCCCGACGCGGTAAGTGCCGGCACTGTGCCAGGCCATGCGGATGAAGAAGGGGCCATAGTGGCCGTAATCCGCCGGCCACCATGGCTGCGACGTGGTCAGAACCTTGCGAATGTCCGCCTTGACCGCATCCAGATCCAGCGTGGCGAACTCCTTGGCATAGTCGAATTGCGGACCATAGGGATTGGACTGGGCCTCCTGCTGGCGAAGCGCGGAAAGGTCCAGAAGTTGCGGCCACCAGTCCGTGTTGGCCATCGGCGCTTGCTCGGCCTGGGCCGGGCTTGCGACCAGCAACGGCGACATGGCCGCGGCCAGCAAGGCGAAAAGGGATGAGGTCGATTTGGCCATGTTCTGCTCCTGGTTCCCGGTGCGATTATTTGATCGGGAGTCGAGGGTAGGGCACGCGACTCCATCTGCAAAACCAGTGATGTTACTTAGTGTGATCGTTTTTTCCGATAATTCGATTGGCTCAGACCAACGCAAGCCAGTGCGGCGCGTTTATCTCTCCAGACGGACGAAAAACCGTCCGGGGCGCGCCGTCCCGGCGCGGCCCTCAAAGCGGCGTTTCGCGTACCAGGGAATGAGTCTGAAGATCCCGCTCATCCACCCCGATTGGTTCATGACGAGTTACCGGGAAGCATTGGTGCGACCCGGTGTCAGCCATTTATGGCGCCCCGATCCACCCGTCCACTTTCGCCTCCAGCACCGGCAACGGCAGCGCCCCACTCCCCAGCACTTGCTCGTGGAACGCCCGTATGTCGAACTTCGCCCCCAGCGCCACTTCCGCCTTCTTCCTCAGCCGCTGGATGGTCAGCCCGCCGACCTTGTAGGCCAGCGCCTGCGCCGGGATGGCGATGTAGCGTTCCACTTCCGCCGTCGCGTCGGTGCGGCCCATGCCGGAGTTGGCCAGCATGTAGGCGATCGCAGTATCGCGGCTCCAGCCCTTGGCGTGGAGGCCGGTGTCGACCACCAGCCGCATCGCCCGCAGCATCTCGTCGTCGAGCGTGCCCCAGTGCTGCATCGGGTCCTTGTAGAGCCCCATCTCGTAGCCGAGCGTTTCGGCATAGAGCGCCCAGCCTTCGACATAGGCGGTGTTGCCGTCGAAGCGCTGGAAGGCGGGCAGGCTCGTGTTCTCCTGGGCGAGGCTGATCTGGAAGTGGTGGCCGGGCACGCCCTCGTGCAGGTAGAGCGTGGCGATGCCAGTGAGGAAGCGGCTGGGCAGGTCGTAGGTGTTGTAGAAGAACACGCCCGGCCGCGATCCATCCGCCGCGCCCTGGTTGTAGCTGCCACCGGCCTCGTATTTCTCGCGGAAGGCGGGGTAGGGCTGCACCGCCAGCGAGGCCTTGGGCATCCGGGCGAAGAAACGCGGGAGCTGCGCATTGACCGCCTTGCTCACCGCGGCATAGCCATCGGTCAGCTCCTCGCGGCTTTTGGGGTGAAACCGGGGATCGGTGCGGATGTGGTCGAAGAACTGGCGCAGGGTGCCCCTGAAGCCGATCTCGCGCTTGACGCCTTCCATGTCGCGCTGGATGCGGGCGACTTCGGTGAGGCCAAGGCGGTGCACGTCCTCCGGCTCGAGCCTGAGCGTCGTGGTGCGCTCGATCAGGCGGCGGTAGAGCCCGGCCCCGCCTTTCATCGCGCCAAGCCCCGGCGCCTCGCGCGCGGCGGGAAGGTATTGCACCGCGAGAAAGTCGCGCAGGCGGCGGTAGGCGGGGACGATGCGGGTCGAGATCGTCGCGGCGAAGGCGCTCTTCAGCTGCTCCTGGCGGTCCGGCGGAACCGAAGCGGGAAATTTGAGCACCGGCGAGTAGAACGGCGATTGCTCGACCGGCTGGGCGATCATCGCGTCGAGCTGGCCGATCATGTTGCCGGTGGTGAGCTTCGAATCGACCACGCCGGCGGCGATCCCCTGGCGGAAGCGCAGCACCGCGTTGTCGAGCACCTGGGCGAAAGCGGCGTCAAGCGCGAGGGCGTTGCGGTAATCGGCTTCGGTCGCATAGGAAACCGCCCCGTCGCTGGCCATCAAGGTCGGAAAGTCGACATGGAGGCCGCCAAAGTGGTTGAGCGGGCGCACCCCGATCAGTTCGCGCACGTCCGGCTGGAGGAAGGCGATCTGTTCGAGCTTGTCGCGGCGGAAGACGTCGTAGGAAATCCGCCGCTCGGGGCCGAGCCGGCGGCGGTCGATCCTGCCGAGCGCGCGCAGGCCCTGGCGTGCCGAGGCCAGCATGCGGCGGTCCAGCGTATCGGTGAAGAGCAGCGCCAGCGCATCGGGGCTTACTCGCTGGCCGCGGAACAGCATGCCGACCGGATCGAGCAGATCCTCGCGGGCGGCATCGGCGGCAAAGACCGCGGCCAGTCGCGCCTCCTCTCCTGTCGCGGCGGCTGGCGGGTTGGGAGGAGGGGCCTGGGCAAAGGCAAGCGGCGCCTGGACCGCAAGGGTGGCCAGCGCCAGCAACCGCAGAACCCGTCCGGTCAGCCCCACTGTCTTGTCCGGAACCACTTGGTGATGACATATTTGACGCCGCTCACCACCGGCGTGCCGGCGTGCATGCTATCGGGATTGGGCGAACCGTCGGGCAGGGCGTTGTTCCACATCAGCAGCAGGCCGGCTTGCGGCGGGATGGATATGCCGAGCATGGGAAAGTCGGTCGCGCCGCCCTCTGCCACATCGTTGAGGTAAGCCATGGCCGTCCAGCACCGCTGCCCGCCCCGGCGCGATTCATTGGGCCAGTAAGGCGCGAGCGTGTTGAAATAGTCATAGTGCCCCTGAAATTCCTGACCGGGCATATAGCGCTGCCCCTGGAATGTCTCCCCCCAGGCCTGATCGAGCCCCATCAGGTCGCAGATCCGCCGCTCGATCATCCGCACGAAGCTGTCGCCGGCATCGACATCGCCCGAATAGCTGCTGCGCTGCTCGGCGTAGCCTTCGCCGGCGAAGACCGTGGAGGGCCGGGCGACCGCGTCGATCATCGCCATGATATGCCGGCATTCGGCCGGGCTGACGAAGCCGGTGACAGAAAATATCTCGGCCCGCTCGACTGGAACCCGGTAGACCGAGGGATCGGTCGACAGCCGCGCGCGAACCTTTGCTCCGGCGCGGGCGATTGCGGCTTTATCGGCGACGGGTGCCTCGGACATGCCCTCCGCACTGCACTGCCCGGCGCGGTTTCGCAATGCCTGGAATGGCTTGGCGAATCGGCCTTGCCGCATGGAAGGCTTTGCGCCAGTTTCACTGCCCATGAACAACGGGTCCACGGCCAGCGGCCGATATTCGCTCGGTGCGATCGCGCTGCATTGGGTTATCGCCCTGCTGATCGCGCTCAACTTCATGGCCGCCTGGGCGGCGGAAGACGCCAAAGGGGCGGACAAGCTTCAGATCCTCGCCAACCACAAGGCCCTGGGCATTACCGTGCTCGTGCTCACCCTGGTGCGGCTGGCCTGGCGCTGGAGCCATCCGGCCCCGCCGCTGCTCGAAAGCCTGAGGCCGTGGGAGGCGGCGCTCGCCAAAGTGGTCCACTGGCTGTTCTATGTGGCGATGATCGCCTTGCCGCTGGCCGGCTGGCTGATGCACGCGGCCGCGAGCGGCGGCTTGCCGGTGGGCTGGTTCGGGCTGTTCGACATTCCCGGATTGCCGCTCCCCAAAGACAAGCAGCTGACCGGAATCTTCCACGACATGCACGAGACTTTCGCGGCGCTGATGTTCGGGTTGGCCTTGCTGCACATTGCCGCTTCGCTGAAGCACATCGTCATCGATCGCGACGGCACCATGCGACGCATGCTTCCCTGGGGGAAGTAGCTTAGAGGTGTTGCAGGGGCCCGAAACGAACGAGCCCCCGCGAAGCAATGCGGGGGCTCTCATGCCGGTCCACTCACCGGCAATATGGTCCGGATCCTACCAGAAGAAGTTCTCGATCACGTCGACAACTTCACCGGAGTAGATATCGACCAGCAGCGCGTCGTCGTAATAGCGGATCCAGCGATAGGGACCGTGGACCTCGGGCAGGCGGTAGGACCAGGGATCGTCGATCCAGTAGTTATTGCCGTAGAACATCGAATCCAGGTAGAATCCGATGCCGACCCGGCTGTAGTAGTGATTGCGGTACGGTGCGTTGTAGCGGCCCCAGCGGTAGCGATCGGGGTGGCTGCTGCGATAGCCGTGCCAGTTGTAACGGTTGTCGCGCCGCCAATCGCGGTTCCAGTTGCCGTGGCTGTTGTTGTAGCCCCAGCTACTGTTGCCGCGACGGTTGTTGTTCCAGCCGCGATCGTTAGAGTTGCGCCGGTTGCCCCGCCAGCTGTCGTTGCCGGACCAGCGATTGCCGTTGTTCAAGCTGCGGTCGTTGCGGCCGCGCTGGTTGCTCCGATAACTGCCATTGCGGTTGGGATCGGAATATGTGCGATTGCGGCCGGACCAGCCTGAGCTGTCCGCGCGTCCGGTCCGTCGGCTCGACCACCCTCCGGGATTCGAACTGCCGGTACCGCTGCCGGACCACCCGCCAGGATTGGAACCATTGTTGCCGCTTCCCGACCAGCCGCCGGGGTTGCCGCTGTCCCGGCCGCGGCGCGGCGTTTCTGCCTGCGGTACGGGTGTGTTGCTTGCGCCGCCATTCCAGGCGGGCGCCGCCTGAGCACCTTCGCGCCGAACTCCGGCCAGACCAGCCGCCGCCGGCGCCATTTTCGCCCGCCGCCGCGTTGACGCCAGCTTCCACCGCCATCGCCGCCGCCACGCTGCCGCCAGCCGCCGCCGTCGCGGGCTGAGGGATTGCTCGCAGCGCCGCTGTTCCAGCTGGGCGCGGATGCAGCGGGAGCGGGCGCGGGTGCCGGGAGCGCCGCGCTGTTCTGTCCGCCGCCTCTGCCGCGCCAGCCACCGCCCGGGTTGCCGCCGCCGCCACCACCGCCGGACCAGCTACCCTGGCCGCCACCGCCGCCGCCGCTTCCGCGCCAGCCACCGCCGCCCTGGCCACCGCGCCAGCCGCCGCCGCGGCCGTCGGCCTGGGCGAGAATGACCGGAGAAGCCTGGGGAGCCTGCGTGGCGACTTGCGCCGCGACCGGCGTATCGATGGCCACGTCCTGAGCCCAGGCGGGCGCCGCCGTGGCGATCAGGCCCAGCGCCAATGCGGCCAGGCCGCTCGATTTGAGAAAACGCGTTACGGCCATTGCCGTTCTCCATCCCGTCTCGCCGCAGAGGGAGCTGCGACCCTGAAGCGAGTCGTAGACGAAACGCGCTGTCGCGGAGGTGAACCGCCGGTTCAGCTTGTTGTTCAGGTTAGAGCGCGGTTTTCTGACAATCTGCTAAATTCGTACCGGCTGATGCGAACCAACCATAATCTTAATCATAGGTTCCTCTCCATTTTCACGAAGTGCAAATGGGGAGGTGGATCGTCCGAAGGACGAGACGGAGGGGTTTCGGCGCTGGCGGAATACCCCTCCGTCAGCCCTGCGGGCTGCCACCTCCCCATTTGTGCTTCGCAAAAATGGAGAGGGACAAGTGGGACAAATTTGCTTTGGTATTAGTAATCGAAGAACGCCCGCAGTCCGGCGACTTTGCCCGCTTCGTTGAACGTGAAATGACCTATGATCGGCGAAAGCGTGCGCCGGGAGTCAGCCGGGCCGATTTCGGCCTTGAGGATCGCCACCGCTTCGTTGCCGCAGACAATCACGTCCTCGAGCAGTTGCAGCTTGGCGCCGGCGCGTTGGGCCTGGCCCCAGAAGGTCGTGCCGACGACCGCGATCCCGCGATAGATCCCGCCCGAACCCACCGGATCCTCGATCACGATATCTTCGGCGAAGATCTTCAGCCAGCCCTCCCGGTCGCCCGTGCTCTCGCCGTGGATGTGCATTTTCACCGCGGCGATCATCGTCTCCCGGTCGGGCATCGTCACTCTCCTCTTGACCTTTTTGTCTTGCGGCCCCGAAATGCCGCAAAACGGGAGAAAAGGCCATGAACGATGTGGAACGCCTGCTGGCGATCGAGGAGATCAAGCAGGTAAAAGCGAAATACTTCTACGGCCTCGACCATCGCGACTGGGACCTGTGGCAGCGCGAGGTATGGGCTCCCGACGGCGAGCTGCACGTCCCCGAATTCCAGCGCGGAACCCTTCACCGGCTGGGCGGCGGTGATCGCCTATGTCAGCGCATCGACCGGCGATCAGGTCTCGGTCCACCACGGCCACATGCCGATCATCGGGTTCATCTCGGACACCGGAGCCAAAGTGATCTGGGCAATGGAAGACCGGCTTTATCGCTCGCCGGAGAACCTGCTCTACGATGGCAGCAACTACCTCCACGGCTGGGGCCACTACCGCGAGACTTACATCAAGCGCCCCGAAGGCTGGCGGATCAAGACCTCGCAGCTTACCCGGTTGCGGGTCGAAATGACCAAGGTGTCTTGACCATGCGCAAAGCCCTGTTTCTGGCCGCGACGGTGTTCGCATGCGTCTCGCCAGCTGGCGCGCCGGTTGCCGCGCAAGAAACCGCCGCACCGCCATCTGCTCCCGCCGCCCCGGCTCCCCAGCAGCAGCAACGCCCCAATGTCCTCGTCTGGATGTTGGACGACGTCGGTTTCGCCCAGCTCTCCAGCTATGGCGGTCTGGTGCAAACGCCCAATATCGACCGGGTCGCGGCCAGGGGCCTGCGTTACGCCAACTACCATACCGCCCCGGTCTGCTCGGCGGCGCGGGCCTCGTTCCTCACCGGGCGCATGCCGCACAGCGTCGGCATCGGCAGCCACGCGGCGGTGGCGCGGCCCTTTCCGGGCTACAACGGCAAAATCCCCGCTTCGGCCGGTACACTTGCCGACAATCTCCACGCGCAGGGCTATGCGACTTATGCGCTTGGCAAGTGGGACCATCTCGTCTCCGAACACATGACTCCGGCCGGACCCTATGACCAATGGCCGACCGGGCAGGGGTTCGACCGGTTCTACGGCTTCCTCTCCGCCGACATCGATAACTGGAACCCCGCCCTGATCCGCGATCAGGCGCCGGTGCGCACCCCCAGGCAGCCGGACTACCACCTCAACCGCGACATGGCCGATCAGGCGATTGCGATGATCGGCCAGCGCCGGATCGAGGCGCCGCCGCGGCCGTTCTTCATGTACTGGGCGACCAGCACCGCCCATGCCCCGCACCATGCTCCGCAAGACTGGATCGAGCGCTACAAGGGCCAGTTCGACGCGGGCTGGGACAAGGCGCGCGAGCGCATTCTCGCCGCCCAGAAAAAGACAGGGCTGGTCCCCAGGCATACCCGGCTGGCCCCCCGCCCGGATGCGATCCCGGCCTGGAACGCGCTCAGCGCGGATCAGCAGCGGCACTACTCCCGGCAGATGGAAGTCTTCGCCGCCTCGCTGTCCTATGCCGACGCGCAGTTCGGCCGCATCCTCGACGCGCTGGATGCCGGCGGCGAACTCGACAACACCATCGTCGTGGTCCCTCAGACAACGGCGCCAGCGCCGAGGGCAACCAGCACGGCATGTTTACCGAGGGGCTGCTCGGCCGGGGCAGGCAGGCGAGCCTTGAGGAAAACCTGCCGTTCCACGAGCGCTGGGGCGGGCCGGACTCCTATCCGCACTACAGCATGGGCTGGGCGGTGGCGGGCAACACCCCGTTCCGCTTCTACAAGCAGACCACCTACGAAGGCGGCACCCGCGTGCCGCTGGTCGTGGCCTGGCCCAGGGGCATAGCCGCGCGCGGCGAATTGCGGAGCCAGTTCACCCATGTCAGCGATATTGCCCCGACCCTGCTCGAGGCCGCCGGCGTACCGCTCGCCGCGATGATCGACAATGTTGCACAGAGCCCGATGCAGGGCACCAGCTTCGCCTACAGCTTCGGCGATGCCAAGGCCCCGGTCCGCAAGGGTCCGCAATATGTCGAGATGTTCGGCAACAAGGGGCTGTGGGCCGACGGTTGGGCGATCGTCACCCGCCATCGGCTCGAACCTTGGGACATGACGACGATGACCCCGATCACCGAGCCCTGGGAACTCTACAATGTCGATGCCGATCCCGGCCAGATCGACGATCTCGCCGCGCGCCATCCCGAGCGGGTTGCGGCGATGGACAGGCTGTTCGCGCAGCAGGCCGAACGCTACCACGTCAATCCCATTGGCAACATGGGCGAAGGCTCGATGGAAAGCGCCCGCAAGGCGCGCGAGGACTTTGCCCGGCGTGGCGGTGTGTGGCGCTATCCGGGGCCGGTGAGCAACATTGCCGGCCCGGCCGGCCCGCCGGTGATGGCGATGAGCTATACGATGCGGGCAAAGCTCGATCTGCCCGCCACCGGCATGAGCGGCCCGGTGTTCGCCGCCGGCGGCAAGCTGGGCGGCATGGCGCTGTATCTGCGCGAGGGCAGGCCGGTGTTCGCGCTCAACACCATGGCCGGGGAGAATACCGCGATTGCCGCTGCCGATGCGCTGCCCGCCGGTGTTTCGGCGATCGATCTTGCCTTCACCCGGGACAAGGCGACCGGCGCCGCCAGGGTTACCATCGGTGCGAATGGCAAAGTTCTGGCGCAAGGCGACATTGCCGCCGGGACAATGCAGGAATTCGGCGTTTTCGAGCTGTTCGGAGTCGGTATCGACAGCGGGACGCCGGTGCTACCAGGGGCAGCGGCGGACGTGCCCTTCGCGGGCGGGATCGCCGATGTCGTGTTCGATTTCAACGCGCCGCGTTGAAGCATCGGATCGAAACTCTGACCAAAACCCGCCCATGCTGAGCTTGTCGAAGCATCGTTTTTCGCTCCGTGCTTCGCGCGCAATCGCTTGAAGAAAAAACAGTCCCTTCGACTGCCTGCCAAGGCAGGCGCTCAGGACAGGCTTCGACAGGCTCAGGACAGTCGGGTTTGGGTATAGGTGAATCACAACTTGGAGGTTACGCTCTGGGCAAGGAGAGGCAAAATGGACCAACCCCGCGAATACACCCTCCCCGGCGGCCTCACCGTCCACCGCATCCAGCCGGCGATCGGCGCAGTGGTGTCGGGGATCGATCTCGCCCAGCCGCTGACCGAAGCCCACGCGGCGGATCTGCGCGCGGCGTTGTTCGCCCACGGCGTGATCTTCCTGCGGGGACAGGGCCACATCGGCTTCGACGAGCACCTCGCCTTCGCCCGGGCCTACGGCACGCCGATTACCGACGGGCCGGACCCGGAGCGGCCGCAGATCACCCCGGTCAAGGCGGCGGCGTTCAAGAAAGAGGGCACCGCCTCATCCTGGCATTCGGACGGCTGCTACATGGCCGCGCCGCCCTCGGTCTCGATCCTGCGGGCGCTGGAGCCCTGCTCGTTCGGCGGCGACACGGTGTTCGCCAGCGGCAGGGCGGCCTATGCCGGCCTGCCGGACGAGCTGCGCGAGCAGGTCGACGATCTGCGCTTCTACACCTGCCTTGCCGAGCGCATGCCCAAGGACAACGATTCGTTCGGCACCCCCGAGAAATGGAACCAGCTGCGCGCGGCCTACCCGCCAGTCTTCCAGCCGGTGGTGGTCGTCCACCCGGAAACGGGCGCGCGTTCGCTCTACGCCAATTCCACCTGGTCGATGGCGATCGAGGGCATGGAGCAGGGCGAAGGGCAGGCGCTGATCGACCGGCTGACGCTCGAATTCATGCGCCCCGAATACCAGTGCCGCTGGAACTGGTCCGAAGGCGACATCGCCATCTGGGACAACCGCATCGCCATGCATTACGGCGTGCCCGACCAGACCACCGACCGCTATCTCGAGCGGATCACGGTGCGCGGCGGGGCAATGCTGAGCATCGCCGACTGGGAGGCGCGGGAGCGGTCCGTGGCGGCCTGAGGGAGAGGACACATGAACGATATTGAACGCCTGCTGGCGATCGAGGAGATCAAGCGGCTGAAAGCGCGCTATTTCTATGGCATCGACAACAAGGACTGGGAGCTGTGGCGGGGCGAGGTCTGGGCGCCGGACGCGCGGCTGGTCGTTGGCGAGATTGGCCAGGACGTCTCGGGCCGCGATGAGCTGATCGCCTGGGTGGCCGAGCGGTCGGCCGATCAGGTCTCGGTCCACCACGGCCACATGCCCGATATCGACATTCTTTCCGATACCGAGGCCAAGGGCGTCTGGGCGATGGAGGATCTGATCTGGCGATCGAAGGAGCATCCCCTGTTCGGCGAATATTCCTATGTCCACGGCTGGGGGCACTACCGCGAGACCTATGTCAGGCTGGATGCCGGATGGCGGATCCGGACGACGCAGCTGACGCGGCTCAGGACGGAGTATGTGAAGACGTTTTGAGGGGACGGCCTCCCCCAAACTCCCCCATTGCCTCCCGCCGCCGCTGCTGTAAATTTGCCGCAAAGCAGAACACAGCGAGAGGACCAGCCATGCTCAAGACACCCGCCGGAGGCCTGCGCGCCGTTCCGTTCCCGGTCAGCGATCCCGAACGCATTCCGGCCCAGCGCTATTACGACCGGGAGTTCTACGACCTCGAGGTCGAGCATGTCTGGAACCATGCCTGGCAGATGGCCTGCCGGCTCGAACAGATCCCCGAACCTGGCGACTGGATCGAGTACCAGAACCTGGGCAAGTCGGTGATCGTCGTCCGCACCGAATCCGGCGTGAAGGCTTTCCACAACGCCTGTCGCCACCGCGGCGTTCCCTTCGCGGGAGGGAAAGGCAATGATCACGGCAACTGCAAGGCTTCCGGCTTCGTCTGTCCGTTCCACGGCTGGCGCTTCAACATGGATGGCGAGAACACCTTCGTTTACGGCAAGCACCTGTTCTCCGAACGCCAGCTCAATCCGGACGACATCAACCTGATCCCCTGCCGGGTCGAGACCGCGATCGGCTGCGCCTTCATCAATTTCGACGACGACGCGCCCAGCTACCGCGAGACCATTGGCGATTTCCTCGACCGGCTCGACGCGCACAACGTTGGCGAGCTGCGGGCGGAGTGGTGGTATGGCACGGTGCTGCCGGCCAACTGGAAGATCGCCATGGAGGCCTTCATGGAAGGCTACCACGTCATGGCGACCCACCCGCAATTGCAGCACATCGCGCCGATGATCTTCGAGGCGATGTACACCGGCGCGACCAAGGGCAGCAACATCGCCACCGACCGCTCCAAGACGCGTGCGCGAAAACATCGAGGCGCATTTCGGCCAGATGGAGCTGACCAGCATCGGCATGGCCGGCATGGTCCACGAAAAGGAGATCGCGATCGCCCGGCCCTTGCTCGACATGGACCTGCCCGAGGATCACGATGAAGCGCTGATGGTCTGGTACGGCGCGGTCCAGGCCGAGATCACCCGGCAATTGCGCGAAAAGGGCGAGCCGGTGCCCGATCTCAACGAGGTCTCCCAATCCGCCCCGATCGGCGCGGTCGATTTCCTGTTCCCGAACTACTTCCTGCTGCCGTTTTTCACCAGCTTCAGCTCCTATCGCATCCGCCCGTTGGGGCCGGAGAGCTGCTTCTTCGAACTGTGGTCCCTCACCATGTTCCCGCCAGGCGAGGAACCCGACCCGGTGATGGAGCCGACCGTCATCCCCTACGACAGCCCGGAATTCCCGCCGATCCCCCGGCAGGACTATTCGAACATCCCGCTCCAGCAGATCGGGCTCCACGCCAAGGGCTTCGAATTCATGCGGCTGTCGAAGGACGTCGAAGGGCTGGTGAGCAATTTCCACCGGGTTGTGGATGGGTACATTGCGGGTGTTCCGCAGGAGAAGCTGGCGGCGGCGACCCGGCTGCTGGCGGATAATTTCGACGGGGGGATTGAGGATTTGGGGTTTTAGGGGGAGCGCTCATTCCAAGACTTGGGGAGGATTGCATAGCCCCGAGCAAGAGTGCGGATGTCGGGGAGAACTGCGATGGTTTTGTAAACGAACGAAAATTCCTCTGGTGTTAAGCGCCTACGCCGCGAGACAGTGAATCAACGGAAACCTTGAGCGCAAAGTCATCAATGTTTCCGCTCCAATCCCTTGCCCAGAGCATCTTAATGCGAACTTTATTCTCAATCAGGTTGAGGATAACAAAATTTCCTAGTGCGCCTGAATTTAAGGTTCTTTTGATAATGTTTGTTCGGTTTTCTGGCAGAAGCGTTTGACCGCTGCAAGGATGTCATCGGCGGATTTGGTCCATTTGAACGGCCTTGGATTGGCGTTGTGTTGGTCGATGAAGGCTTCGATATCGGCTTCGAGTTGGGCGATGGATCGATGCACGCCGCGCTGGATTTGCTTGCGGGTGAGTTCGGCGAACCAGCGCTCGACCTGGTTGATCCAGGACGAGGAAGTTGGCGTGAAGTGGATGTGGTAATGCGGCCTGCGCGCCAGCCATGCCTTGATTTTCGGGGTTTTGTGGGTGGCGTAATTGTCCATGATGATATGGACATCGAGCCCCGCGGGGACATTGCTGTCGATCCGTTTGAGAAAGTCGAGGAACTCGGCTGCCCGGTGGCGCTTGTAGCATTTGCCGATGACGAAGCCGGTTGCCACATCGAGCGCGGCGAACAGCGATGTCGTGCCGTGCCGGACATAATTGTGGGTGCGCCGCTCGGGAATGCCAGGCATCATCGGGAGAACCGGTTGCTCGCGATCGAGCGCCTGAATTTGCGACTTCTCATCGACACTGAGCACCAGCGCGTGGGTCGGCGGGGAGAGATAAAGGCCGACGATGTCGCGCACCTTGTCGACAAACAGAGGGTCGCTTGACAGCTTGAAGGTCTGGCTGCGGTGCGGCTGCAGAGCCAAAGGCATTCCACATGCGCCGAATGGTCGTGTGCGAAAATCCGGTCGCGCTCGCCATCGACCGGATCGACCAATGCGTCGCATCGGCAGGTATCGTGTGCAGCGTCCGCTCGATCACGGCCGCCACCTGATCGTCATCGATGGTACGGGGCCGGCCCGTCGCGGTTCGTCGTATAGCCCGTCGATCCGGTCTTTGACAAAGCGCTGCCGCCACTTGCCGACCGTGTTCTCGCAGACGCCAAGTTCGGCGGCCACAGCCTTGCTCGACAGCGCCATCCCCGCAAAGCAGGACAATCCGGCAGCGCTCCGACAATGACCGCGCAACACGCCGCTTGCGCACCTGCCGCTCCAGATAATCCCGCTCAGCCTCATTCACAACCAACGGCTCGATCGGGCGACCCCTCAAACCACTGCGCGCCATAGCTACCTCCCATCAGAGACAGCTTCTCCATATTATATAATGAACTTCAGTTCCAGGTGACTAGCGCGCCCTTGAGGTTTTTTTCGCAAGACACAATTTCTTCAATTGTGCAAATTGGCTTGCCCAAATAATAGATGTACCCAGATTTTTCATATAATATTACTCCACCACACAACGCATATTTCACCGTTTCGCGAATCACAGATGCAAACATAAGTGCAACTATGAGCCATGATCCGAAATAACCGAATGTTGACGAAAAAATACCCCTATGACTTAAATAATGTTCATATGAAAATATTTCAAATCCAAATCTGTATAAGCCATAGATCGATATTGAAATCAAAAGGCCCCAACATAGCAAGATAAACCGCACCCACGAAATTCGGTATAGTACGTTCATTTTATATTCCTGCGATACGCGATAACCTTGGATAACGGTGACACGTGTGAATTTCGGTGGAATTTCGGTGACAGGTGCAATTACTCCTATACACGCAGCCTGAACTTCGCACGAACTCCAATCCCGCGCAGCCTGAACTTCGCGCGAATTGATTTCTTGGAGGTCGATGCATCCGGACTGCGCCCCACCATACAAGCCAACCTAACCAGCCCTGCTGTCGATCCAGTCGCGCAGCGCGTGGTCGATGCGCGATTGCCAGCCCGCGCCGGCGGCGCGGAAGTGGTCGATCACGTCGGCGGACAGCCGGATCGTTGTCCTCAGCTTGACCGGCGCTTTCTGCGCGCCGCGGCGGCGGATCGAAGCGGCGAGATCGGGAAAGGCCTCGGCGAACGGCCGGGCCGACGCAATTTGTTCGGCGGTCAAGGGCGGCGCATCGGGATCGAAGTCTGCCGGGGCTTTCGCCAAATTGTGCCGTACGGTCATGGCAGCAGGTTCCTTTCGTGACGATAGGGCTTGCGCGCCGAGACGATCGACAGGCCTTCGGCGCCCAGCAGCGTAAAGAACACGATCAGCGGGAGGGGTCCAAGCCATCCAGCGGCAAAATAGCGGCCTTGCCTGGCCTCGCCGGTTTTGGCGGCAAGGAAGAAGGCTTCGTCGATTTCGGCGAAGTCGATCCCATGCTTTTCCAGATTGGAAATGCGCTTCGGCTCGTCCCATACGATGATCATGGTCGAATGTATGCACAATTTGTCGCCGCGTCAAACAGATTGTCATGACAAAGTAAGTGATGTCCCCAATCCCCGGTCCATTTTCCCCTTTCCTACACAAACCATAATGGTTAAATGCCCCGCCAGACGGGTGCGGGGGACGGTTTCGCGAGCTGCCGCCCGAACCCTGCAAAGGCCGGTGCTTCGGCGCCGCAACCAGGATCGTGGACTTACCGCCCGGCGGCCAATTGCGAGCCCTGCCCGCCAGCGCCACATGACCTCAGGGCCGAGCCGGCGGTAACGTGTGCGTAACCCTGCCGGCCAGTCGCAGGAAACCGCGCACAGCCACGCCCGTATGGCCCGGGCCCAAAAGCACCGGCCGCATCCGTCGCTGCTCCCTGTCCACCCATGCCTCGCGCCTGCGGGCCTATGCGCTTGCCTGGCGTAAAGGCCGGGAAAGAAAAGAGTTGGTTCACGCAAAGGCGCAAAGGCGCGAAGAGCTTGTGGTTGCGGCGCGGCCGCTTCAGGAATTCACTCATGCCGCTAGACGCATGGGCAGGATGGGAGAAATTGCCTGCGGCGCAAGGCGACATCTTCGCGCCTTTGCGCCTTTGCGTGAGGCCCTTCCTTCTCGCACCGCCGGACGGTGTCATGCAATAGCGTATCACCCCCAAAACTCCCCCATTGCGTGCGGCTCGCCGGGTGGGTACAACCGGCCGATGGCTATTGCATTTTCATTGAACGGCAAGCCCGCCTCGGTCGAGGCCGAGCCGGATACGCCGCTGCTCTGGGTGCTGCGCGAGGAGCTGGGGCTGACCGGCACCAAGTTCGGCTGCGGCATCGCCGCTTGCGGGGCTTGCAGCGTCCATCTCGACGGCGCGGTGACGCGCTCGTGCTCGGTGCCGGTGAGCGAGGCGGCGGGCAGGCAGGTGACCACCATCGAAGGGCTCAAGGGCGCCGATGGCGCGCTCCACCCGGTGCAGCAGGCCTGGATCGACGCGCAAGTGCCGCAGTGCGGTTATTGCCAGTCCGGCCAGATCATGGCGGCGGTGGCGCTGATCCGCGAGGCTGGTAGGCCGAGCGACGCGCAGGTCGATGCTGCAATGACCAACCTGTGCCGCTGCGGCACCTATCCGCGCATCCGCGAGGCGATCCGCCGCGCGACCGGGCAGGCTGCTTCGGTTCCCCAGGAGTCCGCATGATGGGCTTCAAGCGGCAGGGCTTTCCTGATCGGCGGCGCGGCGGTGATCGGCGGCGGTATATTCGCGCTGCAATATGGCGACCATGCCATGCGCCGCGATGCCTGGACTCTGACCAAACGCGACAAGGCGGGATCGTTCACCGGCTGGCTGCGGATCGGCGAGGACGACCGCATCACGCTGTACACCCCGCACATCGACATGGGCACCGGCACCAGTCACCGCGCTCGCGCAAATGGTCGCGGACGAACTCGATGCCGATTGGGACCTGCTGACGGTCGAGCCGGCCCCCGCCGATACCGCTTTCGCCAACGCCTGGCTGGCCGAGGGCCTGATCGGCGATTTCGCCAAGGGTTCGGTCCTTACAAGGCTGCCCAAGTCCGTCTATTCGGCGCTGGCGCGCGCCGTGGCGGGGCAGATCACCGGCGGCTCGTCGGCGGTGCGCGCGACCGGGCAATACGGGTTCCGGGTTGTCGCGGCCGCGGCGCGGCTGGCGCTGGTGGCGGAGGCGGCGGCGCGTCTCGGGGTTCCGGCTGGCGAGCTGACCACGGCCAAGGGTGCGGTGACCCATGCGAAAAGCGGGCGCACGCTGCGCTATGGCGCGCTGGCCAAGGGTGCCGCCGGGCGCGATCTCGATCCGAAGCCCAGGCTCAAACAGGCCAAGGACTTCGCCTTCATCGGCAAACCGGTTCGCGCGGATCGATATTCCCGCCAAGGTCGATGGCAGCGCGATGTATCGGCATCGATTTCGCGCTGCCGGACATGCGCGTCGCCACGGTGATGGCGGCTCCGGTGCGCGGCGGAAAACTCGAAAGCGTCGATCCGGCTCCGGCGATGGCGGTCAAGGGCGTCGAGAAAGTGGTCAGGTTCGACGATGCCGTGGCGGTGGTGGCCAAGGGCTATTGGCCGGCGCTCCAGGGCCTGCGCGCACTCGATCCGAAATTCAGCGATGGCGGCCACGGCCAGGTTTCCAGCGCGAGCATCTTCGCCGGCCATGACATGGCGATCGCCGATGCGGCCGAGCCGCTGGACCCCCAGGGCGTCAAGCTGGTCGAGGCGACCTATCGCGCGCCTTACCTGCACCACGCGATGATGGAGCCCTTCGCTCTCACCGCGCATCACAAGGACGGCAAGCTCGATGTCTGGGGCGGGCTGCAAGACCCGCTCGACACGCCGCAAGGTGGCCGCCAAGGCCGCCGACCTTTCGCTGGAGCAGGTCACCTTCCACCCGATGCTGCTCGGCGGCGGCTTCGGGCGCAAGCTGCCCGGACAGAACCCGGTGATCGACCAGGCGGTCAAGCTGGCGATGCAATCGCCATGGCCGGTCAAGGTGATCTGGCCGCGCGAAGAGGAAGTCCGCCAGGGCACCTATCGCCCGCAGAGCACCATCGCGCTGAAGGCCGCGCTCGGCAAGGATGGCAGGATCGCGGCCTGGCAAAGCACGTGCGCGCAGGACGCGGCGCTGGTCCCGCCCGGGATCGATGTGATCTACACGGTGCCGTCTGATCGAGCAGAGTAACGAGGCGCAAGAGGTCAATATTCTCACCGCCAGCTGGCGCTCGGTCGAAGCCTCGCAGCACGGCTTCTTCCACGAATGCTTCATGGATGAGCTGGCCCATGCCGCCGGGGTGGATCCGCTGCTATTCCGCAAGCGCCATCTCGCTTCCGATTCGCGCGCGGCGAGAGTGCTCGACGCCGCGGCCAGGGCATCGGGCTGGGGTACGCCGCTGCCCAAGGGTACCGGGCGCGGCATCGCCGTGGTCGAGAGCTTCGGCACCATCTGCGCGCATGTCGTCCAGGCAAGCCTGCGCGAGGATGGCTATCCCAAGGTCGAAAAGGTCTGGGCGGCGGTCGATTGCGGGCTGGTGGTCAATCCGCGCAATGCCGAGGCGCAAGTGATGGGCGGGATCGTCATGGGCCTGTCGGCGGCAATCCACGAGGAGATCACCATGGACAAGGGCGCGGTGGTGCAATCGAGCTTCCCCGACTATCCGCTGCTGACGCTCGCCGAGACTCCGGAAGTGGCGATCGAATTCGTGGCAAGCGATGCCCCGATGGGCGGCCTGGGCGAGCCTGGGCTGCCTCCCGCCGCTCCCGCGCTCGCCAATGCCCTGTTCGCCGCGACTGGCAAGCGCGTGCGCCAGTTGCCGATCAGGGCGCAAGCCGCAGGCTGAGCCCTCCGGGCCAAAGCGATCCCCCATTGCGCCGCGCCCCCGCTCCTGTACATTTGTTCAGCACACAGAGTTTTCGAATCTTGAGAGAGGTAGACCAGTGTTGAAATCAGCCGATGGCGGCCTGCGCGCCGTGCCGTTTCCCGTCGACGATCCCGAGCGCATCCCGGCGCCGCGCTATTACGACGAGGAATTCTACAAGCTCGAGCTCGAGCATGTCTGGCCGCATGCCTGGCAGATGGCGACCCGGCTGGAACGGATTCCCGAAGTGGGCGACTGGGTGGAATACCAGGCCGTCGGCCAGTCGGTGATCATCGTCAACACGGAGAGCGGGGTGAAAGCCTACTTCAACGCCTGCCGCCACCGCGGCGTTCCCTTCGCCGGCGGCAAGGGCAACGATCACGGCAATTGCAAGGCTTCCGGCTTCGTCTGCCCGTTCCACGGCTGGCGCTTCAACATGGATGGCGAGAACACGTTTGTCTACGGCAAGCACCTGTTCTCCGAACGCCAGCTTGAGCCGGACGACATCAACCTGATTCCCTGCCGGGTCGAGACCGCGATCGGCTGCGCCTGGATCAATTTCGACGACGATGCGCCATGCCTGCGCGACAGCATCGGCCCGCTGATCGACCGGCTGGAGGCGCACAATGTCCACAAGCTGCGCGCCGAATGGTGGTTCGGCACGGTGCTGCCGGCCAACTGGAAGATCGCCATGGAAGCCTTCATGGAAGGCTACCACGTGATGAAGACCCACCCGCAGCTGCAGGCGGTCGTGCCCGAGCTTTACGACAGCATGTACAAGCACCCGCGCAAGGACCAGATCGAAATGGCCAACCGGGCGCTGAGCCTGCGCGAGAATGTCGATATCCAGCTCGAATCGATGCAGCGGCTGAGCGTCGGCATGGATGGCATGCTTCATGAGAAAGAGCTGGAGATCGCCCGCTGCGCTCGCCGATGTCGACAATCTCGGCATCGAATTCCCCGAGGACAAGAACCAGGCGATGATGATGTGGCTGGGCGTGGTCCAGGACCAGATCACCAAGCGGCTTCAGGCCAAGGGCGAGCCGGTTCCCGATCTCAACACCGTGTGCCAGACCGATCCGGTCAATGCGGTGGAATTCCTGTTCCCGCACTACTTCCTGCTGCCCTATTTCAGCAGCTTCTCGGCCTACCGCATCCGCCCGCTCGGCGCCGAAAGCTGCCTGTTCGAGCTGTGGTCGCTGACATTCTACCCCGAAGGCGAGGAACCCGACGCGCCGATGGAGCCGACCATGCTGCCCTACGACAGCGAGAAGTTCCCGCCGATCCCGCGGCAGGACTATTCGAACATCCCGCTCAACCAGACCGGCCTTCACGCCAAGGGCTTCGAATTCATGCGTCTGTCGAAGGACGTCGAGGGCATGGTCAGCAACTTCCACCGGCTGGTCGATGGCTATCTCGCCGGAGTCCCCGCCGAAAAGCTGGCCAAGGCCAACCAGATGCTCGCCGGCAATTTCGACGGACCAATCAAGGACCTGGAGTTTTAGAACGGGGACACTCTATTGAGTGTCCCCCGTCCTGACACCGCCGGGGACACTCGATAGAGTGTCCCCACAAGTCCCCACTTAGTGAGGTAGGCGAGTGCTTAAATCAGCCGATGGCGGTCTGCGCGCCGTGCCGTTTCCAGTCGATGATCCGGAACGCATTCCGGCGCCGCGCTATTTCGACGAAGAGTTCTATCAGGCCGAGCTGGACCATGTCTGGCCGCATGTCTGGCAGATGGCGACCCGGCTGGAACGGATTCCCGAAGTCGGCGACTGGGTGGAATACCAGAACCTGGGCCAGTCGGTGATCGTTGTCCGCACCGATAGCGGGGTGAAGGCCTATTACAACGCCTGCCGCCACCGCGGCGTGCCGATCGCCGGCGGGAAAGGCAACGATCACGGCAACTGCAAGCGCGAGTCCGGCTTCGTCTGCCCGTTCCACGGCTGGCGCTTCAACATGGATGGCGAGAATACCTTCGTCTATGGCAAGCACCTGTTCTCCGAACGCCAGCTCAATCCCGACGACATCAACCTGATCCCCTGCCGGGTCGAGACCGCGATCGGCTGCGCCTGGATCAATTTCGACAACGATGCGCCCTCTTTGCGCGACAGCATCGGTCCGCTGCTCGACCGGCTCGAGGCCCACAACGTCAGCCAGTTGCGGTCCGAATGGTGGTTCGGCACGGTGCTGCCGGCCAACTGGAAGCTCGCCATGGAAGCCTTCATGGAAGGCTACCACGTGATGAAGACCCATCCGCAGCTGCACGCGGCGGACGGCGGGCTTTCGACCGACGCCTACGAAGGCGAACGCGAGGGGTCGGACGAGACGACCATCGAAAAGAAGAAGAAATCGGCCAAGCCGGGGACAACCACCCCGCAGCTGATCGGCGCGGCGTTCAAGCACATGGAACTGCTCAGCGAAGGCATGGCCGGCATGCTCCACGCCAAGGAACTCGATATCATCCGCGAGATCCCGATCGATGGCTTGCCCGAAGACCCGAACCAGGCCGTGCCGATGTGGTATGGCCTGATCGCCGAAGAGCTTACCAGGCAGCTGGGCGCCAGGGGCGAGCCGGTTCCCGATCTGGCCAAAGTCATGAAGTCCGATCCGGTCAACGCGGTCGAATTCCTGTTCCCGCATTATTTCCTGCTACCCTACTTCTCCAGCTTCTCCTCCTACCGGATCCGTCCGCTGGGGCCGGAAAGCTGTCTGTTCGAAATCTGGTCGCTGACTTTCTTCCCGCCGGGCGAAGAGCCCGAGGCGCCGATGGAGCCGACCATGCTGCCTTATGACAGCGCCGATTTCCCGCCGATTCCGCGGCAAGACTATTCGAACATCCCGATCAACCAGCTGGGGCTGCACGCCAGGGGCTTCGAATACATGCGGCTGTCGAAGGCAATGGAGGGCCTGATCAGCAACTTCCAGCGGCTGGTCGATGGCTACATCGCCGGGGTTCCGGCGGAGAAGCTGGCCCATGCCAACACCCTGCTCGGCGGCAATTTCGACGGGAAGATACTCGACCTTGGATTTTAGGGCGGAGCTGGCCGATGGACGACGACCTCAAGGAAATGCTCGACCATCACCGGATCCGCAAGGTGCTGGCGACCTATTGTCGCGGTTCCGATCGCTGCGACGGCGATCTTACCGCGAGCGTTTACGCCCGCGACAGCTGGGACGATCACGGCATCATCAAAGCTTCCGGCGAAGAGTTTTCGCGCACCATGTGCCAGATGGTGATCGATACGACGGAAACCATGACCCATCTGCTCGGCCAGTCGCTCATCGTCATAAACGGCGACGAGGCGGGTGCTGAAACCTATTTCTTCGCCGTCGCTCGCGATACCGCACCCGACGGTACGCCGATGTGCAACCAGCTCGGCGGCCGTTTCGTCGATCGGCTGGTGCGCGAAGGCGGACAATGGAAGATCAAGCACCGCACCGCCATGCGCGACTGGTCCGTGGCGATTCCGCTGACGCATGACTGGGACTCGTCGCACACCTTGATGCCCGGCGCCCGGTCGAACGCCGATGCCTCGTTCGCCGTGCTCGGCGCGGTGCACGGCGGATAGCGCACCTTACCAGTAAGGCCGCTCCATCAGCGCCCGGCGGCGTTCTCGCAGGATCGTCTGGCGCTGTTCCGGCGTGACCTTGGGCGTATCCTTGGGCAGGTGCTTCGCCACGTCCTTTAGCTTGACCTTGCGCACTTCGGGGATCGGCTGGCTGTCGCAGCCGGTCCAGCGGCCCTGGATCGCTCCGCGCGGGTGGCCGGCGGTATCCATCCAATTGAGAATGCCGGGGTCTTGCGCGGAAATGACGATGCGCAGCCTGCCGTCCGTGTCCGCCGGCGCCTGGGTATCGTTGAGCGCCGAATGGTTGTTGTGCCAGTCGATCGTCTCGTAGATGTCGTTGGTCAGGATCAGCGAGCGGTAATCGCATTTCGCCGGCACCGCCGAATTCGATGATCAGCGCCTCGTCGCCGGCGAGATCGTAGGAGCCTTCGTAATAGAATTGCCCGGCCAGCGCGCCATAGGGCGCCTGGAACGAGCGCAACTTGTTGGTGTAGCCCTCCGCCCGCATCTTTTCGACATGCGTCGACGAACAGCGGTCCGATGAAATCGATCGCCTTGGGCAGTTCGCGCAGCCTGCCTTCGAGCGTCGCGGCGGGCGGACGCTTGCGGCCCATCGGCTTGTCGATCCGTTCGAGCGAGAAGGTCGGTTCGGCCTCCTTGCCCCAATCGGCGCTGACCATGCGCAGCATCAGCCGGATTGCCTGGGGATCGAGCTGCCACCAGTCGCCGGCATAGCCCGCCGGCCGCTGGGCGCTGAGCAACAGGTCGTAACGGCCGTCGGCATCGGCTTTCAGCTCGGCGAGATTGAGGTGCGCGCGCGGGCCGTCGGCGGGGCCGGCGCGCGGGGCGACCTGGGCGAGCACCGAAAGCCGCAGCGATCCGCGCTTGCCGCGCATGCGGTAGCTGCCGCCCGGGGTGATCGTTGCGGCGCGATAGATGGTATCGGCGTTAGGCTGGCCGACATTGAAAACCTGGCCGACCGCGGGCAGGAACACCGGCGCATCGCCATCGCCGCCTATGGCTTCGAGCGTTTGCGAGGAGATCGCTTCCAGCGCCAGCCGGGCGACTTCCTGCTGGATCTGCGGATCATTGCGCATTTCCGGCGGCAGTTTGGCGAGCATGCGGTCGGGCAGGGTGCGCACGGTCTCGGCGAACTCGCTCCAGCCCGCGACGACCCGGCGCTGACTGGGCGCGGGCGGCGAAGGGCGTGGCGGCGATGGCCATGGCGGCAAGGCTGAGCGGCCAGAAGCGGCGTTTGATCATGGGCTATCCTCTCCAATTGCAGGCTTTGCGCCAGCCTGCCGGGAATGCCGGCTTTCGGCAACCACTCAATTCGCCGCGTCACGGTCACGCTTGGACCGAAGCGCGATTGGCAAACCGCGCCGCGGCCGTCATGTCGCCACCGACAGCGGGCAAAACACGATGAGGGTCATCCCATGCGCAGGATTCTGCTGTCTGTTACCGCCGCCGCGCTTGCTCTGAGCGCCGCCACCACCGCTGAAGCGCGCGCCTGCAAGCGCATGACCAAGACCGGAGGCGCGGTTGTCGGCGCGGTTGCCGGCGGGGTGCTTGGCAATGTCATCGCCGGCCGCGGCAGCCGCACCACCGGCACGATTGTCGGCGCCACGGTGGGCGGGGTCGCCGGGCACGAGATTGCCCGCGACAAGTACAACAGGAACTGCCGCCGCAGGGGGTAGCCAACCGGAGGGCGCCCTAGCCGCCGGCTAAGCCCCCACCAACTCCGCCCGGGCCTTCACCACCTGATCGGCCTCCTTGCCGCCCAGTTCGGCGAGGTGATCGAACGCGGCGGTGAATGTCGCCAGGCCCTGGCTGAGCGAGCGCAGTTCCGCGTCGAGACCGTGCAGTGCGCTTTCCGGCAGCAACGCCTCGACCCGTTCCCAGCGCGCCCAGTCGGGATGCGGCGACATGCCCAGGATCTGGCCGCGGCGGGTCGACAGCACCGAGCCGGCCTTCGATCCCGTTCCGGCGGGGGTATCTACCGCGACCTTTACCACCGGTTCGAGCAGGTAGGGCGCGGCCTGGGCGAGCGCGTCGGCCATCGCCATGCGCCCGGCGATGCGGAAAGCCAGTTCCGACAAATCGACCGAGTGGAACGAGCCGTCGACCAGCGTCACCGCGACATCGACCACCGGAAAGCCCAGCGGGCCTTTCTCCATCGCATCCTTGATCCCGGCCTCGACCGCCGGGATGTATTGCCTTGGGAATCGCGCCGCCGGTGATCTTGTCCTCGAACTGGAAGTCCTCGCCGCGCGCCAGCGGGCGAATTTCGATGACGCAATCGCCGTATTGCCCGTGCCCGCCCGACTGCTTCTTGTGCCGTCCGCGCATCGAGGCCGGTTTGCGGATCAATTCGCGATAGGCGATGCTCGGCGGGCGGGTATCGACGGCGACGCCGTAGCGCCGCTGCAACCGGCCGAGCACGACTTGCAGATGCTCGTCGTTGATGCCGTGGAGCAGGGTTTCGTGGGTGGCGTCGTCCTGCGTCCATTCGAGCGCCGGGTCTTCCTCGCACAGCCGGTGGAGCGCGGTGGAAAGCTTGACGTCGTCCTTGCGGTCCCGGGTGGTGATGGCGAGCGAGGCGTTACGCGCGGGATATTGCACGGCCAATTCGTTGCTGGTCGAGCCCTTCTTGCCGATCAGGTAGCCGGCCTTGGCCTCATCGACCTTGGCGACGGCGATGACATCGCCGGGCCTGGCCGTGCCTTGCTTCGCCGTCTTTTCGCCCTGGACGAAGAAGATCGAACCGGTGCGGGCGGTATCGTCGCCGACCACCAGTTCGTCGCCCTCATTGAGGCCAGAACCAAGCACACGGCCCAGCGCGAGGCGGCCCATCGCCCCGCCGTTGGCGATCTTGAACACGTGGAGCGCGCCGCCGTTGGCGCCGACCCGCTCCGCCGCGATATCGGGGGCAGGGGTTTCGTGGCGCAGCAGCTTGAGCAGCCGCCGCACTCCGCCGCCGGTCAGCGCCGAACCGAGGATCACCGGCACGACCTTGTTACCGGCCGTATCCAGGGCCAGATCGGTCATCACCGTCGCCCGGTCCGGTTCCTCGTCCATCAGCAGCGCTTCCATCAGCGCATCGTCGAAATCGGCGAGGGTTTCGAGCAGCCTGGTCCGGTCCGCCTTTTCGCGCTCGGACAATTCGACCGGCATTTCGATCACTTCGCTCTCTGTGCCCGGCCGGTAGCGGTAAGCGCGTTCGAGCGCGAGATCGACATAGCCGGTTACGTGATCGCCCCCCCGTCGCTGGTGCGGATCGGGATCTGGCGCAGCGCGAGGGGCTCGCGGCTCATCGGCTGCAATTCGCCGATCAGCGAGCGGATCGCGCCGGCCTGCGCGCTTTCGATCTTGTTGACGAAGATCGCGTGCGGCACGCCAAGCTCGTCCAGCCGCCGCAGCGCGGGTTCGGCGAGGGCGGCGCGGCCGGGATCGGGATCGATCACCACCAGCGCCATGTCGGCGATCTGCAGCGCGGCGAGCCCGTCGGCGGCGAAGCCGGAACCGCCGGGCGTATCGATCACGGCGAAATGATCGCCGAGATAGTCGAAATTCATCAGATTGAGTTCGGTCGAGCTGCCCCTGGCCCGCGCCTCCGGGCTGGCGTCGCCGACCGATGTGCCGGCCTCGACGCTGCCCTGCCGGGTGATCGCGCCGCTGGCATAGAGCAGCGCTTCGGCCAGGCTGGTCTTGCCCGTGCCCGCCGGCCCGACCAGGGCGACGGCACGGGTGCCTCTGCTGCCAGATGTGGAACTTGTGGGTTGTGCAGTGCCCATTGACGCCTCCTCTTGATCGAAGGCGCGCCGGGCGCACTCACTTGCACTCGGTCGCGCAAGGACTTGAGTAAGGAAGCTGCGACTCTTGCGCGCGAGTCGCAAGCGGAATCTTGGTTGAGATGCTTGCCGCTCGCGCCAGCCTGCCCTATCGGCGCGGCATATGAGCTCGACCAACGACATCCGCCGGTCCTTCCTCGACTATTTCGGCGCCAATGGGCACGAAGTGGTGCAAAGCGCGCCGCTGGTTCCGTATAACGATCCGACGCTGATGTTCGTCAACGCGGGCATGGTGCCGTTCAAGAACGTGTTCACCGGGCTGGAGACACGCGGCGCCCCGCGCGCAACCTCGTCTCAGAAGTGCGTGCGGGCCGGGGGCAAGCACAACGATCTGGATAACGTCGGCTACACCGCGCGGCACCACACTTTCTTCGAGATGCTCGGCAACTTCTCGTTCGGCGACTATTTCAAGGAGCAGGCGATCGTCCACGCCTGGACCCTGCTGACCCGCGAATGGGGCCTGCCGAAGGACAAGCTGACCGCCACGGTCTATCACACCGACGACGAGGCGTTCGACCTGTGGCGCAAGATCGCCGGGCTGCCGGAAGAACGGATCATCCGCATCCCCACGTCCGACAACTTCTGGTCGATGGGCGATACCGGGCCGTGCGGGCCGTGCAGCGAGATCTTCTACGATCACGGCGATCATATCCCCGGCGGGCCTCCCGGTTCTCCGGACGAGGACGGCGACCGCTTCATCGAGATCTGGAACCTCGTGTTCATGCAGTTCGAGCAGGCGGCCGACGGCAGCCGCACCGCGCTGCCCAAGCCGAGCATCGATACCGGCATGGGGCTCGAGCGGATCGCGGCGGTGCTGCAGGGCGAGCACGACAATTACGAAACCGATACGTTCAAGGAACTGATCGCCGCGTCCGAAGCGCTCACCGGGGTCGCCGCCGAGGGCGACAACCGGGCGAGCCACCGGGTGATCGCCGATCACTTGCGCTCGACCAGCTTCCTGCTCGCCGATGGGGTCGATCCGTCGAACGAGGGGCGCGGCTATGTGCTGCGGCGGATCATGCGCCGGGCGATGCGCCATGCGCACCTGCTCGGGGCGAAAGAGCCGCTGATGCACCGGCTGGTCGGCGCGCTGGTCGCCGAAATGGGCCAGGCCTTCCCCGAACTCAGCCGCGCCCAGGCGCGGATCGAGGATACCTTGCAGCGCGAGGAAGTGCAGTTCCGCCGCACGCTGCACAACGGCCTCAAGCTGCTCGACGAGGCGACCGGGGGCATGGGCGCGGGCGGCGAATTGCCGGGCGAGACCGCGTTCAAGCTCTACGACACCTTCGGCTTCCCTTACGATCTCACCGAGGACGCCCTGCGCGCCCGGGGGATCGGCGTGGACCGGGCTGGTTTCGACGCCGCGATGGCCCTCCAGAAAGCCGCGGCGCGCGCCGCGTGGAAAGGCTCGGGCGAGGCGGCCGCGGGCGAAGTGTGGTTCGACATCGCCGAGCGCGAGGGCGCGAGCGAGTTCACCGGCTATGCCTCGACCTCGGGCGAGGGCAAAGTGGTCGCGCTGGTCAAGGGCGGGGCGGAAGTCGAGAGCGCTTCGGCGGGCGATGAGGCGATCGTGCTCGTCAACCAGACGCCGTTCTATGGCGAAAGCGGCGGGCAGGTCGGCGATGCCGGAACGATCTCCGGCGCAGCGGACTGAATCTCGCGGTCACCGACACCGCCAAGCCGCTGGGCCGCTTGCATGCGCATCATGGCCGGGTCGAGACAGGAACGATTCGGGTGGGCGATACCGTCCACCTCGAAGTCGATGTGGCGCGGCGCGATGCGATCCGCGCCAATCATTCCGCCACCCATTTGCTCCACGCCGCCTTGCGGGGCCGCCTCGGCGCGCATGTCACGCAGAAAGGCTCGATGGTCTCCGCCGACCGGCTGCGCTTCGACTTCTCGCAGCCGGTGGCGCTGACCTCCGAGGACATCGCCGCGGTCGAAGCCGAAGTGAACGCCGAAATTCGCGCCAACGATGCGGTGACGACGCGGCTGATGACGCCCGACGACGCCATCGAGGCGGGGGCGATGGCGCTATTCGGCGAGAAATACGGCGACGAGGTGCGCGTGCTTTCGATGGGCCGTGTCAGCGACAAACCATATTCGGTCGAACTGTGCGGCGGCACCCATGTCCGCGCTCTGGGCGACATCGGCGTGTTCCGGATCGTCAGCGAAGGCGCGGTCAGCTCGGGCGTACGCCGGATTGAGGCGCTGACCGGCGAGAGCGCACGCCAGTGGCTGGTCGCCCGCGAGGAAGCGCTCAAGGGCGCGGCGGGGCTGCTGCGGACCACTCCCGAGGACGTCGAGGCCCGCGTCGCCGCGCTGCTCGACGAGCGCAAGAAGCTCGAACGCGAACTGGCCGAAGCGAAGAAGGCGCTGGCGCTGGGCGGCGGCCGGGCGGAACCGCCGAAGCCGCCGACGAAGAAGTTGGCGGTGTGAATTTTTCGGGTCAGGTGCTCGAAGGGCTCGATCCCAAGGATCTGCGCGGACTGCTCGATCAGGCCAAGCAGCGCATGGGTTCGGGCGTCGCCGCGTTGTTGCGGTGAACGATGGCAAAGCGAGCATCGCCGCCGCCGTCACCGACGATCTGACCTCCCGCATCAGCGCGGTCGATCTGGTCAAGCGCCGGGGTCGAGGCGCTCGGCGGCAAGGGCGGCGGCGGACGGCCCGACATGGCCCAGGGCGGCGGGCCCGATGGGAGCAAGGCGGCCGAGGCTATCGCGGCGGTGAGGGCGGTGCTGGCGGGCTAGGGCTCAGCTTGCCGGCAATTCCGCTCCGGCGTCTGTCCCGGAAACCGGAAGTTCGGCGGGTGGCGGGCGCCGGTGTCGAGCGCTACCGGAGCCGCTTCGTCCGCAATGCCGGCAGCGGGCGCTTCGGGCAGGGCCACGTTCTCCGCGCCCGGCGCAACGATCGCGCCTGCCGGCACTCAAGCTCTCCGCCGCCCCGCCCAGCGCGGCTGCCGTCGCCGCGCCGCGATGCCAGGAATGGCATGGCCGCCTCTTCGGATGCAGGGCCGGCGATATCGGTCGCGAAAGCCGAGACGAAGCGCCGGCTCGCCGAGCGGGACGGTTGCAGCCGCGCGATCCGGGGGCGTTCGAAGATCGGGCGTGCGGAAGGCCAGTTCGACCGCCGGATCGAATGCGGGCAGATGTTCGATGACAACCGGGCGTAACGGCATCAGGGCGGGCAATTCGCCAAGGCGTAGGGCTTGCGCGAGGCCGATGCCGAGGTGTCGGCCTTAGCGAGCAATGGATTCGCCCATCGCCAGCCAGCTGGCGCTTCGTCCGCTTGCGCGACCAATTCGCCGGAAGCCTGACCCTCCGGTTCGGTCCAGGGCTGGTTGAGCCGCTGATTGGCGAAATATATGCCGGCGCCGTCCGCCAGCACGATAGCCAGGACCAGGAACCGGCCCCACTTCGCCCGCGGTATTGCGCGCCAATGCAGCATGCGGACCTCCCTTTGCGATACTGCCCGGCGTTCTAGGGCGGGCAGCGATGCGTGTCAATCGCCGGCGGACGATTTTGCGCTAAACCGGCCTGTCCCGCAGCGCCGTGCTCTTCAGCTTGGGCCGCTCATCGAGTTCGCCTTCGTCCATGATCTGCTGGCGCAGTTCGTCGCGCTTTTCGTGGATGCTGGCGATCACCGGCCCCGCCGCGACGCCGAGCTCGACCAGCACCGCTTCCGACAGCTGCAGCGAGGCCTCGAGCGTCTCGGGCACGGCATGGCTTGCCCCGGCGCGGTAGAGCTGGGCGGCATGCGCCGTATCGCGGGAGCGGGCGACGATCGGCAGGTCCGGAAACTGGGTGCGCAGCCGCTTGACCAGGCGCTGGGCGGCAACCGGTTCGTCCATTGTCAGGATGGCGGCGTTCGCCCGGTCGATGCCTAGGCGGACAAGCGCACCCATTTGCGCAGCATCGCCGAACCGGGCGTGATAGCCATTGCGCCGCGCCTCGGCGACGAGATCGGCGTCGCCGTCAATCGCGATGTAGGGCTGGCCATGGGCGGTCAGCATGTCGGCCACCATTTTCCCCACCCGGCCGATGCCGACGATGACGGCGTGGGGCTTCGCGTGATCGAATTCGATTTCCGGTTCCTGGCCCGCGCCTTCGAACCGCCGGGCCAGGCGCTTGCCGGCCAGGGCGAGGAGCGGCGTGACGGTAAGGCCGGTAGCGGTAACGACTTGCCAGAATTGCGCCGCCTGCGGGTTGATCAGCTTCGCGCTACCGCCGCGGCGAGCACGATCAGCGTGGTTTCCGATGGGCTGGACATCAGGATGCCGGTTTCCGCCGCAGTGCCGGCCCGCGCTCCGGTCATGCGCAGCATCAGGCCGGTGACCAGCGCCTTGGCGGCGAGCACCAGCAGCACCGCCAGCGCAAGCGCGCCCAGGTTCTCGCGCACGAAGCCCAAATCGACACTCATGCCGACGGTGAGCAGGAATATGCCCAGCGCCAGCCCCTTGAACGGCGCGGTCATGGTCTCGACTTCGCCGTGATATTCGGTCTCGGCGATGATCAGCCCGGCGATCAGCGCGCCGACGATCGGCGACAGGCCGGCCGCCTGCGTCGCCAGCGACGCCGCGATCACCGCCAGCAGGCTCGCCGCGAGGAACAGCTCGGGGCTCTTGGTCCGGGCGGCCAGGGCGAAGACGCGCGGCAGCAGAATCCGGCCGAACACGAGCAGCGCGAGAACGGCGAAAGTGCCCAGCACGAGCGTCTGCGCCAGCGCGCCCCGGTCTTGCGCCAGCCCGGCATTGCCCATTGCTCCCAGCAGGAAGACGATCGGCACCAGCGCGATATCCTCGAGCAGCAGCATCGCCAGGGCCGCCCGGCCGACGGGCGTGCGCGGGATCGGCGATGCGCAGGACCAGCGCGGTCGATGACAGCGCCAGCGCCAGGCCCAGCGCCAGCGCCGCGTTCCAGCTGTTGCCGAGGCCGATCAGCACCGCCCCGATCAGCAAGGCCGATCCGGCGAGCTGCATCGCGCCCAGCCCGAACACCTGGCGCCGCATCGCCCACAGCCGGGCGAACGAGAGCTCCAGCCCGACCGAAAACAGCAGCAGCACGATGCCGAGTTCGGCGAAGGGTTCGAGCCGCTCGGGATCGGATATCGTGACATAGGCCAGCCAGGGATGCGCGCCGACCTGTCCGCCCAGGCCGAACGGTCCGACCAGCAGGCCGACCACGATGAAACCGATGACCGGCGAGATCCGGATGCGCGCGAACAGCGGAATGACGATCCCCGCCGCGCCGAGGATGACCAGAGCATCGCCTAGCGGTGAGTGGGGCGAGAATGCGACATCAGCGGCCATGGCTTGATGCTAGGCGAGGAGAGGCGCATGTGTCACCCCATGGTCAAGGGCGAAAGCGCGGATATCGTCATTGTTGGCGGGGGGCCGGCCGGGATGCTCGCCGGACTGCTGTTCGCGCGCGCGGGTATCGGCACACTGGTGCTGGAAAAGCACGCCGACTTCTTCCGCGATTTCCGGGGGGATACGGTGCATCCCTCGACGATGGAAATACTCTCCGAGCTGGGCATGCTGGAGCGGTTTCTTGAGCGGCCGCATCACCGGCTGCGCGGCGCACAGATCGATTTCAATGGCACGTTGCTGACCATTGGCGACCTCAGCCACTTGCGCATGCCGGCTCCCTTCATCGCGATGATGCCGCAGTGGGATTTCCTCGATTTTCTGCGCGACGAGGCGGCGGCGTTCCCTGGTTTCCGCTTGCGCATGGAAGCGGAGGTCGCCGGGGTGACCGAAGCGGAGGGACGCGTTACCGGAGTGCGGCTGGCGAACGGCGAGGAGATTTCGGCGCGCAAATTGGTGCTGATGTGCGATGGGCGCGACTTCGCTCGCGCGTTCGATGTTTCCGCTCGAAGACCTTGGCGCGCCAATCGACGTGTTCTGGTTCGCCGTGCCCAAGGCCTACCAACTGGCCCTGATTCGCGGCGGAATTCGCGGGTCGAGGATGATCGTGCTGATCGACCGGGGCGACTATTTCCAATGCGCCTATATCATCGCCAAGGGCGGGGCCGATGCGATCAAGGCTCAGGGCATTGCCGCCTTCCGCGACAGTGTTCGCGCGGTTGCCCCGGACCTGCCCGCGCTGGACGAAGCGCTACCCGATTGGGATTCCGTCCGGCTGCTGTCGGTCTCGCTTGACCGGCTGGCCCGGTGGTCGCGCCCCGGCTTGCTGGCGATCGGCGACGCCGCCCATGCGATGAGCCCGGTCGGCGGGATCGGCATCAATCTGGCGATTGCCGACGCAGTCGCGGCGGCCAATATTCTGGCTGGGCCGATTGCCCGGGGTGAGCACGCCGATCCGCTGCTTGGCAGGGTGCAACAGCGGCGCTGGCTGCCCACACGGCTGGTCCAGGGAGCGCAGCGCGCGGCGCATGAGCGGGTGCTGCGTCCCCTGATCGAGAGCCAGGGAAACATTCCGGACAAGGCGCCATGGCCATTGCGGTTGCTGAACCGTTTTCCGCTGTTGCGCCGGATACCGGGAAGGCTGATCGGGCGCGGGGTGCGGCAGGAGCATGTGCGCTCGCCGCTCGCTCCTAACCCCCCGTCAAAAACGCCACCAGCGCCTTGACCTTCTTTTGCCGCCACTGCGGCAGCGGCGCGACCAGCCAATAGGCGCGGCGGCTGGGCTCGGATGGGCCGACGGTCGCAGGCTGGCGCTCGATCAGGCTGGTGGCGAGCATGGCGGGAATGCGTGCGCGGCCCATGCCCGCCGCTGCTGCCGACAAGGCCTGCCCGGCATCGCCGACCGTCAGCTGATAGGCGGCTTCGTCGCTATCGCCTGCCGGGTTGGGATCGCCTGGCCAGGCGATCCAGTCGCCTGTTCCCAGCGTTGTCAGCTCGGCGCTGCCCAGCTGCACGCCTTCGAGATCGCCCGGCCCTTCGATCCAGCGCACCGCGAGATCGAGGTTGGCCTCGGTGAAGTCGGTCATCTCGCCATCGACCAGCGCATAACGCACATCCGGGTTGGCGGCGCGAAAGGCGGCGAGGCGCGGGGCGAGCCAGGCGGCGAAGAAATCGCGCGGGGCGGCGATGGTGTAGACATGGCTCGATTGCCCCGCCTGCATCGCCTGGACCGCGTCCTCGAAGTGGAGAAAGCCGGTACGCAGCGCCTCAAGCCCGGCCATGGCCTCGTCGGTCAGTTCCAGCCCCTTGCTGGTGCGGCGGAACAGCACGACGCCGAGCATGTCTTCCAGCGCGCGGATTTGCTGGCCGACCGCGGCCGGCGTCACCGCCAGTTCATCGGCCGCGCGGGTGAACGACAGATGCCGCGCCGCCGCGTCGAATACGCGCAGGGCGTTGAGGGGTAAGATGGGTCCGCTTCATGGGGCCGTGGCCGGCGATCACCCCGCCGGGCGCGTGGCTGTCGCGGGTGCGGTCAGCGGGAAGAAGGGTATCGCCGCCTTGATGGTCGCGCCGTCCTCGCGGTGGAATTCGTAGGCGCCTTCCATGCTGCCGGTGGGCGTCGTCAGCGGGCAGCCCGAAACATAATCGTGAGACTGGCCCGGATGGAGCACCGGCTGTTCTCCAACCACGCCGGGGCCATCGACGTGGTTCACCGTGCCGCGCCCGTCGGTGATCTTCCAGTGGCGGGTGAGCAGTTGCACCACCTGGTCCGAATGGTTTTCGATCCGGATGTGATAGACCCAGAACCACCGGCCCGCCGCGATGTGCGATTGCTCGGGCAGGAAATTGACCGCGACGCGCACGGTGATGCCATCGGTCATCGCGGCATGTTGGAACAGCTCTTTCATGAAGCGCAGCGTAGCGGCGAATTCTGTGGCCGGGCAACCGGGGGCGGATAAGGTAATTTACGCGGCAGGAGCATCCGGCAGGAGCGCGTTCGCGATCTCGGCGAAGTCCCGGCGCAGCGCGCCGACCGCGGCTGGATCGAACGCCAGGGTGTTGTCGAGCAAGGTGCGCCGCGCCGCCTCGTAGAAGATGCGCAAGGCGCCGGCGACGCCCGCTTCGCCCTCGATGCCGAGCTGCAGCGCGGTCACGGCGGAAAGCGCGCGGGTGACGGCGCGGCTCTTGGCGGCGTTGTCGCGGCTGTCGTGCGCGATGAGCGCGCCCGCCAGCGCGCTGCCCAGCTGTTCGTAGCACAGCGACACCAGCTCCCGCGCCGATGCCGCCTCGACCCGCGCGTCGAAATGGACCCGGCGGTAGGCTTCCTGGGGCGAGCGCAAAGCGAGCATGGCCTAGTTCCTCCCCTGGGCGTTCCAGGAATCGATCTGGTTCTGGATGAAGCTGAGGGTGGATCTGAGGCCGCCGACCCTGCTGTCGGAAGCGGCGAAACGCTTGGTCATCTGCGCGCGGAACGCTTCCTGCTTTTCGGCGAGGCTGGCGAGTTCTTCGGCGGTCTTGGTCTTTTGCTGGGTATAGCGCGCGATCGAACCGGCGAGAGTGCCCGGATCGCCGGCCCTCGCGGCCTGGCGGGCGATGCCGTCGATCGTCGCGAAAATACCCCGCAGGCCGTTGGTGAACATCATCGCGGCGCCTTGCGGGTCGGCCCGGAGAGTCGCTTCGAGCCGCCGGGCGTCGAGCAGGAATGTGCCATCGCGCTGGGTCGAAAGCCCGAGATCGCCAAGCGTGCGAATGGCGCCCGCGGGGGCGTTGGGCATGACGATCGGTCCCGGCAAGCCCCCCAAGCATCCGCCGCAGCGCCCGCGCGCCGCTGTCGCGGGCAAGTTCGCCGCTCAGCGCATTGGTGTCGCTCGCCAGTTCCCCGGCGACTTCGTTGAGCGCATCGGTGAGGTCGGTCATCGCCGCCGAGATCGCGCTCACCGGATCGCTGAAGTAACCGGAGTAGGCGCGCCGGTGTTGGTTCCCGTCAGGGTGAGCGTTACGCCGGGAATGGCGTCGGTCACCGTGTTGCGCGGCGATGTCATGGCCAGCCCGTCGATCTTGAACATGGCGTCCTGCGCCGAGCCGAGGAGCTCGCCGGTGGCGGAAGCCGGCGTCCAGGCGAGGCTGGCGAGGCCGGGGTCGCCGACTGCTTCCGTAGGCATCGAGGATGAAGCCGTTCTGCGCTCCCTCGGCGCCTTTGAGCACCAGTTGTGCGCCGTTGACGGTATTGGCGACATAGGCCGAAACCCCCGCGCCCGCGCCGTTGATCGCGGCGGCGACATCGGTCAGGGTGGCGCCGGCGGCGATCGTTATCGCGGCGGCGGCGTGGGCGGTGTCTTCGGTGAACAGGCCGCCCGAAATCGCGCCGAAGCGCAGTGTCAGCGTGCCCGATCCGGTCGGGGCGGTCGCCGAGGCGAAGGCCTGGCTGGCGAGCGTCTGCTGCCGGGCGAGCGCGGTGACTTCGAGCGAGAAGGTTCCGCTCGGCTGGCGCGAACCCGAAAGCGCGGCCTTGGCGACGGCGGCGTTGGCGATCTGCGGCTGCGGCGAAAGATCGCCCTGGCGCACCCGCTGGCCCAGCGAGGTGGCCAGGCCCTGGATCATGTTCTTGAGGTTGGAGGCGGCGGTGATCTGCAAGTCGAGCAGTTCGGCCCTGGCGGTCAGCCGGTCCTGCCTGGGCGCGAATTGCGCCCTGGCGAGGTTGTTCGCCAGCGACATCATGTCGATCCCGCTGCCGCCGCCGAGCGCGGCGACAAGCGAGGTGGTGGCGCCCGAGGAGGATGTGACCGAAACCATGCGGATTAGAACGGCATTTGCCGGGTCCGGTTAAGCCGCGGACCTGGGATCGAGGCGCCCTTCGGCATCGAACCGCAAGCGCCACCGGCACGTCGATCCACGGCCGCTGTACCGGCTCGCCGCGTTTCAGCGACAGCACGAAGGCGAGCACCCCGGCGACGGCGGCGTAGAGCTCCTCGCGGATCACCTGCCGCTCGCGCGTGGTGAAATAGACCGAGCGGGCGAGCGCGGGGTATTCGAGCACCGGCACCTCGAGTTCGGCGGCCAGTTCGCGCATCGCCAGCGCCTTCTCGCCGCGCCCTTTGGCCAGCACGATCGGCGCGGAGGCCTTGAGCCGGATCGTAGGCCATGGCGACGGCGAAATGCGCAGGGTTGGTAATGCACGAACTGCGCCTCGCGCATGGCGCCGGCGACGCCGCCCATGGCGATCTGGCGCTGGCGCTGGCGGATCGCGGCGCGGCGTTCGGGCGAACCTTCGGCTTCCTTCTGCTCGTCGCGCACATCCTGCATGGTCATCTTGAGCCGCAGGATGCGTCGCAGCCACTGCACCGGAAAATCGATCAGGGCGATGATCAGCAGCCCGGCGGAAAGCGCGAACAGCAGCTGACGATCAGCGCGTCCCAGCCATAGGCGAGCTGGCCGGCAAGGTCGCCCCGGCCAAGCGCGAGCAGCGCCGGCGAGCCGCTCGCGCGCCCAGACCCAGGCGATCGCGCCGAGCAGCGCGACCTTGGCGATGCCCTTGCCCATCTCGATCCAGCCGGTCAGGCCGAACATCCGCTTCAGCCCGGACAGCGGATTGAGCCGCGAGGCCTTGGGCATCAGATTGCCGCCCACCCAGCGGCCCTCGCCGAAGCCGAGCTGCGATGCGATCGACACCGCCAGCACGGCCGCGCCCAGCACCAGCACCGGCGGCAGGGCCATGCCGAGCATGGCCAGCATCAGCTTGCCCGGGCGCGAATGCGCCGATCGCCGCGCGATCCCAGACGAAGCCCGGCGCGCAGGGAATCGGCGAGGAGGTCGAACACCCAGGGCCCGGCGAGTTTCAGCCAGGCCGCGCCCGCCAGCATCGCCGCCGCCGTCGCGCAGCTCGCGCGAGCGCAGGACATCGCCCTTGCGCGCGGCGTCCTGCTTGCGCTTGGCGCTTGGCGCGAAGCTTTTCTCGCCGCGCCTCGCTCACTGGCCGACGATCGCCCCGGTCGCGGCGATGGCCTGGGCGGAGAGCTCGCCCAGCCGGTCGGTCACCAGCGGCGCGGAAGCGATCAGCGCGGCGAGGCCGGCGAGAATGCCCGCCGGCAGACCGAGCGCGAACAGGTTGAGCGCGGGGGCCGAGCGGCTGAGCACGCCGGTCACCACCTGGACGACCAGCAGCACCAGCGTCACCGGCAGCGCGATGGCGACGGCGGTGGCGAACATCTGCGCGGCAAAGGCTGCGATCTCGGCGGCACCCGCCGCGCCCAGCCAGGTCTCGCCGGGCGGGAAGACGCGGTAGCTCTCGACCACCAGCGCGATCCATTGCAAGTGCCCGCCGAGCGCGAAGAACACCAGGGTCAGCACCACCGCGTAATATTGCCCCAGCGCCGGCGAATGGGAGCCGCTGTGCGGATCGACGGTGCTGGCGATGCTCATGCCCATGGCCCCGCCGATGATCTCGGCGGCGATCGTAGGCGCGGCGAAGGCGAGCTGGAGGACGAAACCCAAGGCGAGGCCGATCAGCGCTTCGCCGGCGAGGACGAGCAGCCCTGGCGCCGACAGCACGGCGGGAGGGGCGGCGAGCGGCGTCCAGGCGCAGACCAGCGCGGCGACGGCGCCTGTCGCGATCACCCGCACCTGGGGAGGAACGCTTCCCGCGCCGAAGAACGGCGCCGCCAGCATCGCCGCGCCGATCCGGGTCATGGCGAACAGCCAGCGCCAGAACTCGGCCTCGAGCCCGCCGAAGCCGAAAGTCAGCGGGATCATCGCGAGACACCGGCGATGGCGGCGAAAATATCCTCGGTGAAATCGGCGACGAGTCCCATGATCGAGGCGCCGAACACCACCAGCACCAGCGCAGTGACCGCCAGCTTGGGCACGAATGTCAGCGTCTGCTCGTTGACCGAAGTGGCGGCCTGGACGATCCCGACGGCAAGCCCGATCGCCAGCGACGCCAGCAGCACCGGCGCGGCGGCGAGCGCGGTGACCCACAGCATCCGGTCGGCGAGGGCGAGCAGGGAGAGGGTGTCATCCATGGGGGCAAACCCGACGATGATCCTCTCCATTTTCACGCCGTGCAAATGGGGAGGTGGATCGCCAGAAGGGCGAGACGGAGGGGTATTTCCAGCGTTGCGCCATTACCTCTCCGTCACCGCTTCGCGGCGCCACCTCCCCATTTGTGCTGCGCAAAAATGGAGAGGGTCGGAAGAGTTCAGCATTTCCCATCACCCGAAACTCGCCGCCAGCGAGCCCATCAGCAGCGCCCAGCCATCGACCAGCACGAACAGCAGCAGCTTGAACGGCAAGGAAACAATCGTCGGCGACATCATCATCATGCCCAGGCTCATCAGCACCGAGGACACCACCAGGTCGATCACCAGGAACGGCAGGAACAGCATGAAGCCGATCTGGAAAGCGGTCTTGAGCTCGCTGGTGACGAAAGCGGGCAGCAGGATCGAGAAGGGCACGTCCTCGGGCCGTTCGAACTTGGGGGCCTCGCGCCATTTCGGCGAACATGGTGAGGTCGTGCTGCCGGGTCTGGCGCAGCATGAAGCTGCGGAACTCGTGCCCCCCCGCCTGAATCGCCTGCTCGGCGTTGAGCGTGCCCGCCGAATAGGGCGCCACGGCATTGGCGTTCACCTTTTCGAGCGTCGGCGCCATGATGAACAGCGAGAGGAACAGCGACAGGCCGATCAGCACCTGATTGGGCGGCGATTGCTGCAGGCCGATCGCCTGGCGCAGGATCGACAGCACCACCAGAATGCGGGTGAAGCTGGTCATCATCAGCACCAGGCTGGGCAGCAGGGTCAGCAGGCCCATGATCAGCAGCAGCTGCAAGGACATGCTCATGCCCGAGCCTTGCGCGCCATTGATGGCTCCGAACGCGCGGTCGAGCGCGCCGGGGGACTGCGCGGCCGCGCTGGCCAGGATTTCGAGCATGCTCATTGCACCACATCCCCCGCTGGCGCTTCCGCGAGCCGGGTCAGCCCCTGGCGCGAGGCCGAAACCAGAATCTCCCGCCCGCGAAACTCGATTACCGCGAGCTTGAGCGTGGGCGAGAGCATCACCGTCTCCACCACCCGCACCGATTTGGCCCCATTCCCGCCAGCGACGCGCGCTTGCATCGTCCGTGCGAACTTGAGGCTGCCCCAGGCAAGCAGTGCGATCAGTGGCAGCAGGAGGAGCAGTTTGAGGATATACCAGATCATGACGCCGCGCCCTCCGTCGCGCCCGTCGAACCCAGCAGTTCGACGATCCTGAGGCCGAAGCGGTTGCCCTCGGCAATGACTTCGCCTCTGGCGATGACCGTGCCGTTGACATGCACGTCGAGCAGCTCGTCGGTGAGGCGATCGAGCATGACGACGCTCTCCTCGCCGAGCGCGAGCACGTCCTTCAGCTTCATTTCGGTGCGGCCCAGTTCGACCGATAGGCGCACATCGACGTCCTTGAGGAAATCGAGACCGCGGGTCTGGAATGTCATTGTTGGATACCTTTGCTTTCAGAATGCCTGGGCGATCTGGACGGCGACGCGCTCGTCCATGGCGCCCACCGTGCCGTGCGCGACGGTGGAACCGCCGATCTTGATCGGAATGCTGCGCGCGACGGCAACCGGAATGACCTGGCCGGGCGCGAGGGAGGCAAGCGCCGAAACCGGTATGCGCATGTCGACCAGTACGGCGCTGAGCGTCAGTGGCATGTCGCCGAAAGGCCCGGTCAGCGGATCGCACGCGTTGGCTGCTTCCGGCCGGGACGCTGCGGGGTGCTTGCGATCGCCGAGCAGCGCCGGGAGAGTTTCATGCGGGACGGCCAGCGTCATGTGCCAGGCGCCCCCGCCAACTTTCTCGACCTCAATGGGGATGAGGGCGAGCGCGGTTCCCTCGGTGAAAGGCGCAAGCCGTTCGAGACTGCTGTCGCGGCGCAGGGGGTCGAGCCGGGCCGCGGTGCCGGTCGCCTTGGCGATCGCGGCGGCGGCGAGGGCTTCGAGCCGGACGATCAGCAGTTCCGCCGAAAGCGGGAAGGCGTCCGGCAGCTTCGCGGGCGCTTCGCCGCGGCCGCCGAAAGCGCGGTCGATCAGGCTGAGGACCGCCCTGGCCTCGATCGACAGCAGCAGGGCCGTGTCGGGCGCTCCGGCGGCGAGCAGGCAATTGGCCGCGAGCGGAGCGATATCCTTCGTCAGCTCGAGCGGGGTCGACTGGCGGAGCTCGCCGCAGCGCACTTGCGGGGCTTCGCCGCCGGTCAAGGGCGCGAGCGCCGCGGCGAGCGCGCGCGCCAGCGGCTCGCCGATCGCGGCGAGGCGCGGCAGCAGCACTTCGGCGGAAGGCTCCGCCCCGCGGACCAGCTCGGCGCAGTGCTGCGCGGCCGGGCGCTCGGCGACAAAGGCGCGTTCGGGCTTCATTACTGGACGAGGAAGGCTTTGAAATAGACCTTGTCGACCCCGCCGAAGCCTTCGGTTTCGGTCAGCACCTTGTTGATCGCGGCGGTCAGGCGCTGCTGGATGCGTTCCTTGCCCTGCATCGTATCGACGTCTTCTTCCGGCGTATCGGCGAGCACCGCCAGCATCGCCGAACGCACGGCGAGTTCATGCTTCTTGAGCCACATCAGCACCCGCCCGTCGCGCCGGGTCGAAGCGGCGAGGCTGGCCTGGACCAGCACCGGCGATGCCTTGAGGTTCGAGGTGAAGTCCTCGGTGAAGTTGTAATAGCTGGTGCGATACTCACTACCGCCCTCGCCCTCGACTTCGGCGGGCGCTTCGCCCTCCTTGCCCTCGCTCTTGGGGGCATAGGGATCTTCCTCGCCCTTCTTGACGAGCTTGGGCAGGTCCTTTTCCTTTTTGCCCTCTTCCTCGTGGCCGATCATGCCGGACTGGACCATGGCGAAGACCCCGCCGCCGCCCGCGCCGATCAGGCCGAGGCCGATCAGAAGTTTCATCATCAGGCCCATGCCCTTCTTGGGCTTGGCTTCCGTTTCGGGTGTGTCGCTGCTCATCGTGGTTCTCTCGGATGGGGTTCAGGGGGTTCAGGCGAAAATGCCGTTGCGGCGGGGCGGGTTTGGACTCGCCGTGCGGCTGGCTCTGCGGGGCGGGGCGGTCGCGCGGCTCGGTGGACTGCTGGGCTTGGGCCTGGCCGCGCTGCTGGGATTGCGGCTGGCCGGACGCGGCGCCGCTGCCTTGCTGACCGGCCGGGTCGCTGCGCTGCGGCGTCGCGGTGTTGTCCTGGCTCATGCTCTGCTGGCCAGCCGGCGCGGCGGCCTGGACTGCGCGGGCGAATTCCGGGTCGGGGCTGGCGAGCGAGACGCTGAGCGCGCCGCCGTCCTGCTCGAAGCGCAGTTGGACCTGGCCGAACTCGGCGTGGGCGATCGCGGCCACGACGGATTGCGGCGCCTGCGCCGACCGGAAGGCTTCGCGCGCTTCGGCCAGCCGGTCGATCAACTGGGCGAAGTCGCGCGGGGCTTCGGACCCGGTGGCGGGAGTGGAAGCGGAAAGCACGGCTGCCGGTGCGGTGGACGCGACCTGCGGGCTGGCCACTTCCGGAGTGGGCGGGGTGAACGGACTCGAGCCGCTCTGCGCCAGGATGGGCAAGGGCGCGTCGGCGGCGGCAGTTTCGGCCGCCGCAGATTGCGGCACGGCGGGCACGGGTTCGACTGTTTCCGCGCCCAGCCGGCGCAGCGGGGCGACCGGCTGCGTTGCGGGGAAGGGCGAAGTCGCGACCTCCGGCAGCCTGGCGGCAGCGCTTGGCTCGATGACGGAAACCGGCTCGGCGGAAACCGGGGCGACGGATGCCTCGCCCGCCTCCGCCTTTCCCGGAATCAGCCGCAGCGGCGCGAAGCTTGAAGAATGAACAACGCTGGGCGCGACAGCTTGCAGCGGCACGAACTGTACCGGCTGGCTTGCCGGTTCAAGCGGCTGGCGCGCCAGCACCGCCGGGAACTGGGCTTGCGCCAGGCTGGCTTGGGGCAGTTGCAGGGCCGAGGGGGCGCCCGGCTCTGGCGTCTGCACCTGGCTGCCGCGAGCTGGAAGGCGGAGCGCCACGAAAATCTCTGGCAGCGGCTTCGCTGTCCGCTCCACCGTTGCCTTGGTTGCTTCAGGCAATGGCGCTTGCGGCGCGGCTCCGGCGGCAACCAACGGCGCGATGATCCCGTTCTGCGGGGCAAAAACCTCGGGCATCGGCGTCTGGCCCGGGGTGACAGCGCTCTCCTGGAGCGCGGCTTCGCCGATAGGCGCGGTCTCGGCTTCCAGCGCTTCAACGTCGGCCGGAAGGAGCGGCGGCAGTTCCGGCAAGGTCTTGCCGTCCGGCTTGCCGGAACTCCTGACGCTCTCGGGTTGCGGCCTGGACCCGGCAGGCAATGCGGCGGTCTTCGGCGCTTCATCGCCAGCGGGTAGCGCCCCCAGCCGCAGCGACAGCAACTGCGCGAATTGCCCGGAAACCGGGGCTTCCTCGCCCGCCTCGCCTTGCGGCGCGGTCGCTCCAAAGAGCTGGGCGATGGCGGGCAGGGCACTCACTTCGATCATGTCGCAAAAATCCTTGCACGGGTTCGCAGGGAACTATTCAAGACCCGTGCCAACCGCCCGGCGGGCGAGCGCGCGCAGGCGCATGCCGATGCGGTCCTCGACCGCCGAGCGGCGGCGTTCGGCCTCGGCGAGCACCGCGAGCTTGGCGTCGGCGAGCGCGCGCGCCTGATTGGCGTCGTGTGCGGTCCCCACGGCGACGGACTGCAATGCCTCGGCGAACCGGCCGCTGTGCTGCAAAGCGCCCCCGTCGCGCGCTTCGCCGCGCGCGGCATAGTCCGCGGCCAGGCGGCGGGTACGTTCGGACAGGGCTTCGAGCTGGGCGAGGGTGCTTTCGGCCTGGGCGGCCTCGGCGGCGGCAGCTTGTTTGGCGATCGCGCGTAGACGTTCGAGCCGCTTGAGCCGCATCACCCGCTGGCGTTCAGCTTTCATGGCCAAGCAGCGCCGCGAGTTCGAGGAAGCTCTGTTCGATATCGATAGTCTCGCCGGCGCCCTGGCGCAGGAAGCCCGCCAGCGCATCGTGCATGGCGATCGCGCGGTCGAGCAGGGGATCGGCCCCGGCGCGATAGGCGCCCATCAGAACAAGGTCGCGGTTTGCTTCGTAAGTCGCCATCAGCGCGCGGAATTCACTGGCTTGCGCTTGAAGCTCGGGCGCGACGATGCCGCTCATCACCCGGCTGAGCGAGGCGCCGATGTCCACCGCCGGATATTGGCCGCGCTGGGCAAGGTCGCGCGACAGGACGATGTGCCCGTCGAGGATCGAGCGGGCGGTATCGACCACCGGATCGTCCTGATTGTCGCCATCGGCGAGCACCGTGTAGACCCCGGTGATCGAGCCGCCCGACGCCGCCGAATTGCCGGCGCGTTCGACCAGCTTGGTCACGGTGGCGAGCGCCGAGGGCGGATAGCCGCGCGCCGCGCCCGGCTCGCCCAGCAGCAGTCCGATCTCGCGGGCGGCGTGGGCGACGCGGGTCAGGCTGTCCATGATCAGCAGCACGCGGCGGCCCGACGCGCGGAAATATTCGGCCAGCGAGGTCGCCAGCATGGCGCCGCGCAGCCGCAGGTTGGGGGCATGATCGGCCGGCACCGCGACGACGGCGGTATGGCTTCGCTTGTCCTGGCCCATGTGCCGCTCGACGAAATCCGAAACCTCGCGCGCGCGCTCGCCGATCAGGCCGACGACGACGATCTCGGCCTCGGCGCCGTGGGCGATCATGTCGAGCAGCACCGATTTGCCGACACCCGACCCGGCCATGATGCCGATGCGCTGGCCGACGCCAAACGTAGTGAGCGCATTGAGCGCCCTGACCCCCGTGTCGAACGCCTCGCGCACCGTGCTGCGGTCGAGCGCGCCGGTGCGCACGCCGCCCGCGGGCCATTCGGCGTGGGCGTGGAGCGGGCCGAGGCCGTCGATCGGAATGCCTTCGCCATCGACCGCGCGGCCGAGGAACCCCTCGCCGACCGGAAGCAGCCCGGGCCGCCCCTCGGGCCGCACCCGGGCGCCGGGCCGCAGCATCACCGAATCCCCGAGCAACATGGCCAGCGTGCGTCCGTTGCGGAAACCGATAACTTCGGCGGCAAGGTTCGCGCCGTTGCCGTGCGAGACCCGGCACTGCGCCCCGACCGGTACGCCGAGCCCGCTGACTTCGAGCAGGCCTCCGTCGCAGGCGGCGACGAGGCCATAGCGGCGCGGGGTCAGCGCTATGGGGGCGGCGGCGAGGTCGGCCAGAGTTGTTTCGATGATCTCGGACATCACAGCAGCGCTTCGGCGATCGCCTGACGCCACTGCGCCGGCCCATCCTCGATCCCGCCGCTGCCGGTTTCGATCCTCAGCGCGCCGCGTTGGAGCATGGGGTCTGGAACCACATGCCAATCGGAGGCCATGCGATCCGAAATCAGCGCCATGTCATCCGGATTGAGCCGGATCGTCCGCTCGTCCTCGGCGCGCTGGAACAGCGCGAGCGCGCGTTCGATGCGGCCGGCAAGCGCCGCTTCGTCGAGCGCCAGCGGTGCCAGTGCGGCTTCGCACAGCGCCGCGACCGTATCGCGCAGCCGTTGGCGCAGGGTTTCGGCCATGTCCTTGTCGAGCCGGGCAAAGCCCAGCGAAAGCGCCTCGCGCGCCCGGGCCTCGGTCCGGGCGCGATCTTCGGCCTCGGCCCGCGCTTCGGCCTCGCCTGCGGCAAAACCCTCCGCCCAGGCCCTGGCGACCGGGTCTTCGGGCTCGGATGCTACCGGCAAGTGGGGCACAAGCTCAGGCGCGAAACGGATATCGCCGCGAAAGCCGGACGTCTGGCCGAGCGCGGCGAACGGCAGCCGGACAGTGGTTTCAGACATATTCGTCGTCCCCTGACGCCGCGCCGAACACGATCGCGCCCTCGGCCGCCAGCCGGCGCGCGGCCACGACGACCTGCCGCTGCGATTCGACGACATCGGCGAGTTTCACCCGCCCGCGCGCGGCGATCTCGTCGCGCACCCCGTCGGCCGCGCGGCTCGACATGGCGCGGAAGAAGCATTCGCGCTCGTCCTCCGCTATGCCTTTGAGCGCATCGATCAGCGTGTCGTTGTCGACTTCGCGCAGCAGCGTGCCCATCGATTGCGGATCGAGCACGAACAGGTGCTCGAACTTGAACATTTCGCCTTCGATCGTCCGGGCGAGCGCTTTGTCGCGCTTGGCGATTTCGGGCATGACGCGCTTTTCCATCGCCTTGCCCGAATTGTTGATGAGGTCCGCGGCGTCGCGCGGGCCGCCCATGGTGAAATTGCTCCGGCCCTGGCTCGCGCCCATGCGGCTGGCGAGCAGTTCCTCGAGCATGGCGATGGCGTCGGGTGAAACCGGCCCGAGGGTGGCGATGCGGTGGACCACTTCGGGCTGCTGCGCCGGCGGCAGCGCGTGCAGTACTTCGGCGGCAACTTCGGGATCGAGCTGGACCAGCAGTACGGCGATCGCCTGGGGATGTTCGTCCTTGACCAGCGGAACCAGCGCCGGGGCGGTCATCCAGCGCGCCATTTCGAGCGGGCTTGCCTGCTGCTCGTCCGGCGCGATGCGTTGCATCAGGCCTTCGGCCCTGGCTTCGCCGACCGCCCGGGTCATCAGCTGGCGCACTTGCCCGACCCGGTCGTGCGCGACGAGGCCAATCCTCTCGGTCCTGTCGACAAAGCCCCGGATGGCGTGGGCGACAATGTCCGGCCCGATCTCGCCGAGCGCGCACATCTTTTCGCCGAGCAGCCGCAGTTCCTGCGGTTCGAGCTGGGCGAGGATCTGCGCGGCCTGCTCTTCCTCGAGCAGCATCAGCATCACCGCCGCGCGGTCGGCCTCGCCGAGTGGCGCCTGACCGCTCATGCCGCACCCGCGCTATCGGCTTCGTTGAGCATCTGGCGCAGCGCGATCGCGGCGCTTTCCGGTTTCTCGGTCACCATCTGCTGGGCGAGGCCGACCTGGCGGTTGAGCATTTCGGGATCGATCTGGCGTGAGGCTGGTATCCGAACCTGGGTGCCGGACGATGGCCCGTGCCCGTCGCTTTCGCTGTCACTCGCCGCCCGGCCCGGTTCTCGCTTCAGCGCCTTGATCATCGGTTTGACCCCGAGCAGCAGGACCAGCAGCACCGCCAGCAACGCGACAACGGTGCGCACCAGGCTGGCGAACCATGGCGCTTCGTAGAACGCGAGGCCTTCCGCTTCGACCGGGCTGAAATTGCGCGCGATCACCGCGATCTGATCGCCGCGCTGCGGATCGGCGCCGACAGCGGCGGAAACCAGTTGCTTGATCTGATCGACGCCGGCCTTGTCCTTGAGCGCCTTGGCGCTGACCGCGACCGCGACGGACAGGCGCTTGAGCTTGCCCGGCGTCGAGTTCGCGACCGCCACCTCTCGGCCGAGCTCGTAGGTGCGCGTGGTGCTCGAATCGCCATTGACCGGGCCTGGCGAGGCCGCGGCGGCGGGCGTGCCCTGCGGCGGCCCGGGCGATGCCGTGGCGGCGGGCGGCGGCGTGTTCGACATCACGCCCGGCACGCCGCCGGCCTGACCGGGCCCGGTCGTCGAACTTTGCTGCTGCGTTTCGGACCGGACGACGCCGTCCTTGTCATAGCTTTCGCGCGCGGTGGTCACCTGGTCCATATCGAGTTCGATCTGGATTTCGCTGGTGAAATTGCCTTCGCCCAGCATCGGCGTGAGCAATTGCGCGATCTGGGTGCGCAGCTTGTCTTCCATGCGGCCTTGCAGATCGAGCCGGGCGTTGTCGGCGTTGCCCTTGGCGTCCGAGAGCAGGCGGCCGTGCTGGTCGGCGACCTGGACGGCGTCGGGCGACATGCCGGGCGCCGATCCGGCGACGAGATTGACGATCGCCGATACCTGGCTGTCGCCCAGCTGCCGCCCCTTGGCGAGGCGCAGCATGACCGAGGCCGACGGCGGCGAATTGTCGCGCACGAAGACCGATTTCTCGCCCTGGGCGAGGTGCACCCGCACCGCCTCGACTCCTTCGATCTCCATGATCGTCAGCACCAGATCGTGCTCGCGCGCGGCGCGCAGGCGTTCGCCCTCGAGCGTGCGGCTGGCGCCCATCGGCAGACTGTCGAGCATGGCCTGGCCGCTTTCGGGGGTGGCCAGCGACCCATCCGAAGCGGCGAGCATGCGGGCGCGGTAATAGTCGCCTTCATCGACCGTCACCGCGCCGGTGCCGTTGTCGATGCGGTAGGCGATTCCCGCCTGATCGAGCGCGCCGGCGACGCTGGCGCGTTCGATGTCGTTGAGCGTGGAATAGAGCGTGCGCTGCGGCGAGGGTGCGAGCGTCGCCCAGGCGAGCCCGGCCAGCCCGATCGCCGATACGCCAAGGAACAGCGGTATGGCCCGCCGGACCGCGCCCTGGCCGGTAAAGGCGCGCAGCCGCGTCATCGCGCTGCCGCCCGCAGGATTGGTCAGCGGCGTCAGTATGGTCGGCTGCGGCGCGGCGGGGAGGGTTTCGGCCACGTCTTACACTCCCATCCGCATGATGTCCTGATAGGCGGACAGCAGGCGGTTCCGGACTTGCAGCGTCGCCTCGAAGGCGATCCCGGCTTCCTGGCGGGCGAGCATGACCTTGGCGACATCGGTGACTTCGCCGCGCTGGTAGGCCTCGCTCAGCCCTTCGGACTTGGCCTGGGCCGAGTTGACGCCGTCGAGCGCCGATTTCAGGCTGTCGGCAAAGCTGCCGGTCTGCTCCGCCGCTTCGGGTGCTGGCGCGGGCTGGCGGACCTGCTGGAGCAGCTGCGAACGGTCGACGATCTGCTGGCGCAGCGCGAGGATGTCGCGGATACCGGCAGCGCCGCCGACGCTGTTGATGCCGCTCATCGCCGGCCTCCGGCCCCAAGTCGACCTGGCGCGATCCCGGCCTCACGAAACGAGGCGAGGCGGTAGCGCAGGGTGCGCTCGGAAATGCCGAGTTCGCGCGCCGCAGCGATCCGGCTGCCGCCGCAGGCCTCAAGCGTTTCGATGATCGCGCGGGCTTCGGAGAGCTGGACGATATTCGAAAGCCTGGCGCTCTGGTTCGCTTCGGGCAGCGGCATGTCTTGCGTCACCAGCCGTGCGGGCTGATCGAACACCACGTGCTCGACGCCGATGCTGTCCTTGCCATCCGCCAGCAGCAGCGCCCGGCGCACGACGTTTTCCAGCTCGCGGACATTGCCCGGCCAGCCATGCAGCTTGAGCATCGCCAGCGCGCCGTCCGAAATCCAGGGAACCGTGCGGCCCGCAGGCGTGTGGCGCAGCGCCAGGGCGAAGGCGAGCGGGGCCACGTCTTCGCTGCGTTCGCGCAGGGGCCGCAGTGAGAGGGGAAAGACGTTGAGCCGGTAGAACAGATCGGCGCGGAATCGCCCCTCGGCGACTTCGACCGGCAGATCGCGGTTGGCGCAGGCGATGATGCGGACATCGACCTTGATCGCCTGGGTCGAGCCGATCGGCACGACTTCGCTTTCCTGCAATGCGCGCAGCAGCTTCGCCTGCAGCGAAAGCGGCATTTCGGCGATCTCGTCAAGCAGCAGCGTGCCGCCATGGGCGGCGCGGAAGAAACCCTCGCTGGCTTCGGTGGCGCCGGTGAAGGCGCCCTTCTTGTGCCCGAACAACAGCGCCTCGAGCATGGTTTCGGGCATGGCGGCGCAGTTTACCGCGACGAATGGCCCATCGCGGCGCGGGCTGCGCGCGTGGATGAAGCGGCTGAGCACTTCCTTGCCGGTGCCGGTCGGCCCGCCGATCAGTACCGGGATCTCGCTCGCCGCCAGCCGCTCGGCCAGGGCGAGGACGGACAGGCTCTCAGGATCGGCGGCGATCGGCATGCCGGGTTCGGCGATCGCCGCGAGCAGGGCTGCCAGCGTCGCGTCGCTCGCCGGATCGCGATAGGCGAGAGCCAGCCGCGATGCGCCGTCGCGCCGCAAGCCCGCCTCGCCGCCGCGCGCCAGCGTTACCGTGCGCGCTCTGGGCGGCGAGGGCGAGCGATCTTCCGCATCGCGCAGCGTCACCGCGCCCCCCGCGCCAAGCGCTTCGGCGATCGCCGCGGCGCGCTGCACCAGCGGCGCGTGACGCCTTGCGACAGAGTCGTCGAATTCCAGTCTGATCATTTCTAGCCCCCCGGTTAACCAATCTTCGGAAGGCTGTTTGCCGCGTAAACGTCCAAGGGACCGAAAATTTAAGGCCCCGGGAAAACCCGTAATTCCGGCCGGATTGGCAATGCCGGCGCGGCAAGCGCGGCAAGAATCCGCCCTTAACTTGCGCCGCGTCTTGCCGATCTTCCGCTTGGCAGCCGAGCCGGATGGTCCGGTCGGCTCGTTCCTCCGGGACACCTAACGGGAGTATACCATGGCTGTTATCAACACCAATATCGGCGCGATCCGCGCCGCCAATGCCTCCAACGCCGCCAACAAGATGCTCGGCTCGGCAATGGAGCGCCTGTCGACCGGCAAGCGCATCAACAGCGCCAAGGACGACGCGGCGGGCCTCGCCATCGCCAGCTCGATGACCGCGCAGATCCGCGGCATGAGCCAGGGCATCCGCAACGCCAACGACGGCATTTCGCTGGCCCAGACCGCCGACGGCGCGCTCAACGAAGCTACCAATATGATCCAGCGCATCCGCGAGCTGGCCACTCAGTCCGCTTCGGGCACCTACCAGGACGCGACCGACCGCGCCTACATGCAGAACGAAGTCGACGAACTGACCGCGCAGCTCGACCAGGTCATCACCAACACCAAATTCAACGGCGTTGCCCTGTTCGATGGCAGCACCGCGGCGGTGACGGTGCAGACCGGCGCCAATGCGGCGGACACTGTCGATCTCGCCATGTCCGACCTGACAACGCTGGCCGCCAGCGGCGGCGCGGCGGGCTCCTACGACGTATCGACCGCGGCGACGGCGAATGCCGCGCTCGCCACGCTCGATACCGAGCTCGAACTCGATCTCGAGTGCGCGCGCTACGCTTGGCGCGGGGCAAAGCCGCCTCGAATCGGTGGTCAGCAACCTGACCGATAACGTCACCAACCTGTCCGACGCGCGCTCGCGGATCATGGACGCCGACTATTCTGCGGAAACCACGGCGATGGCCAAGGCGCAGATCCTGAGCCAGGCCTCGACCGCGATGATCGCCCAGGCCAACCAGAGCCAGCAGAACGTCCTCTCGCTGCTGCGCTGAGGCCGGGCTCTCCGGAGCCGGTTTTCCGCAATACCTGCCCGGCGGCTCCCATGGAGCCGCCGGGCTATTTTCGCGAAAGTCGCGATGGGCTCAGTTGAAGTGGCGCAGGATGGTTTCGGCGTAGTGGTCCATGATGCGTTGCTTGGCATCCAGGCTCGATCCGCGACCCAGACCCTGGCTGTGCCCGCGGTCCAGCCCGCCGGTGTCGAACGGCGGCAGGAATGTCGCGGTTACGCCCATGTCCTCGAGCCGTTTGTAGGTGTCGGCGACCGGATTGGGCGGCAGCACCGGGACGATGGTTTCAAACGGTTCACCCGCAAGGTCCGAATCGGCGCGCAAGCGGTTCAGTTCGGCGATCAGGCCCGGAACCTCGTTCATCGAATGACCCGGCCCCATGTAGCCCTGGCACAGCGTCGCCGCCCGCTTCAGCGCCGCCGGGCTCTTGCCGCCGCAGTAGAACGGGATCGGATCGGTCGGGACCGGGCGCATCTCGATTTCGTCGAACTCGAAGAATCGCCCCTGGTGCGAAACCGCGCCGCCCTCCGCCGCCCACAACTTCCGCATCACTTCGATCATCTCGTCGGTGCGCTTGCCGCGGGTGTGAAAATCGACCCCCATCGCGTCGAATTCCTCCTTCTGCCAGCCGACGCCGAAGCCGATGGTGACGCGGTTGTTCGAGATCAGCGCGCAGGTCGCCGCCTGCTTGGCGACCTCGATCGGATTGCGCAGCGGCAGCAGGTAGACCGAGCTGGAAAACCGCAGCTTTTCGGTGACGGCGGCCATCGCGGCGAAGCTGGACCACATGTCCGGATAGGCATAGTCCAGCGCGTGATTCATCTTGCCGTCTTCGGTGTAGGGGTAGGGCGACTTGGTCCGCTTGGTGAGGAACAGGTGTTCCGAATTGATTACCCCGTAAAAGCCCCGCTCTTCGGCGTAGCGCGCGATGTCGGTGAGCTGCCCGGCCTCCGCCCAGCTGATGCTTTGCCAGAATTTCATTGCGCTTCATCTCCCAGGCGGATGAACCCGCTTCGCTATCTTGGCAATTGGGTGTATCACCACAAGACAGCGATGGAGGCTACCATGACCGACCACGTTTACAAACTCACCGAAATCGTCGGAACCTCGCACAAAGGCAACGATGCCGCCATTCAGGCGGCGCTGGCGCGGGCGCAGAAATCGATCCGCAATATACGCTGGTTCGAAGTCGTCGGCTCGCGCGGGTTCATCGACCCGGATGGTGCGGTGCAGTACCAGGTGACGTTGAAAGTCGGCTTCACGCTCGACGATTGACGGCCGACTCCCGGCTCATTCCTCGATATGCATGGTGAACTTGCGGCGCTGGAACCGCCAGCCCAGCGGCGTGCGTACCAGATCGTCGTCGTAGCGGCCGATGATCTTGACCTTGCGCCCGTCTTTCCAGTTGGAAACCTCGCGGCAATAGGCGCGCGATTTCGCCCGGTCGCCGTCCACTTCGATCGACACCACCTCGGCGGAAAAGGCCATGACTTCGATGCCGGACCACAGGCCGTCCCAGATGGCGGTAAGGGCGGCTACGCCTTCGCCCTTGCCGGCCGGCGTATCCCATACCGGATCGTCCGCCCAGCAGAGCAGCCAGGCCTCGCGGTCGCCGGCGAAACCGGCGCCGGAGTAGGAGCCGTAGAGTTCGCGCACGGCGAGGCGGTCTTCGGTCGGGCCGGTGAAGGGCATTGCTATTCTCCCACGCCTGGTAGTTCCTCGTACATCACATGGTATTCGCGGTGGGTGAAGCGCCAGACCCCGCCGATCCGCGCGAGGCTGTCTTCGTAGCGGCCGGTGAGGCGATAGGTGCCGCCTTCCATCTTGAGCCGCTCCTGGGCGATGGCGCGGGCCCTGGCCTTGTCGCCATCGACTTCGATCGAACACACTTGCGTCAGAAACGAGGTGGTCGTCACCGGCGCCATCAGCTCGTCGTACTTTTCGCCGATCGCCTGGATGCCGCGCTGTTCGAAATAGTGCGTCTTCCACACCGCATCGTCCGACCATGGCGCGAGCCAGGCGGCCCGGTCCATGCGGTTGGCGCCGTCGGCATAGGCATCGTAGAGCTCGCGGATGGCGAGCCGGTCTTCGATCGCGCCGGTGAAAGGCATCGCTTTCTCTCCCGATGTTTCGCGGGAGCTTGCCGCTATCGCCCGGCGGACGCAAGCCAGGTCATGGCATCAGCAAGATCGAAATCCGCCGGTTGCGCGGATCGGCGGGGTTGCCCTGGACCAGCGGCTCGCGCGCGGCGACGCCTTCGATGCGGGCGAAGCGATCCTCGGCGATGCCGCGGCGCATCATCTCCTGCCGGGTGGCTTCGGCGCGCCCGGCGGAGAGCGACCAGTTGTTCGCCGGCTCGCCCGGCCGCCACGGCAGCGAGTCGGTGTGGCCGCGGATCGACAGGTGGCCGCCTTCGGGCGCAATCGTTTCGGCGACGGCGCGCAGCAGGCCGGCGGCTTCCTCGGTCAGCACGGTGGTGCCCAGGCGGAACATCGAGAAATCGGCGTCGTCGATCAGATCGAGGCGGATGCCTTCGGGCGTCATGGCCAGGCGCACCTGCCGCTTGAGCCGCTGTAGCCGCTTGTCGGCGTCGAGCTTCTTTTCGAGCGCTTCCTTCATGCGCTGCACGCGGTTGATCGTGCCGCTGCCTTCCTTGGGCCCGCCGGTGGCGTCGCGCGGGATGGTCAGCGATTTGGTGCCGGTCTGCCCTGCCTTGTGCGGATACTTGTCGACGTCGGTGATCGACGAGCCACCCAGCAGGCCGTTCGCCCCGGCGCTTTCCTGCCGCATCTTGACCAGCGTCGGGGTGAAATAGTCGGCGATGCCCTTGCGCTGCTTCTCGGTGGTCGCGCCCAGCAGCCACAGCAGCAGGAAGAAGGCCATCATCGCGGTGACGAAGTCGGCATAGGCCACCTTCCACGCGCCGCCGTGATGCCCGCCCGCGACCACGGTGATCTTCTTGACGATGACCGGGGGCGGGGTGTTCTTGCCGTTCCTGGGGGCGGCCATGAATTATCTGCCCCGCAGCGCGTCGAGCAGTTCGGAGAGGCCCGGACGGAACGCATGCCCCAGCCCCGAGCGGGCGCTTTCGACCACCAGCGGCTGCGGCCAGCCGTGCAGGCTGGCGATCACCACTTGCTTGACCGCGTGGAAGATCTGCTCGTCAGCCTCGAGAATCTGCTTGAGCCGCCCGGCCATCGGCGCGACGATCCCGTAGGCGAGCAGCACGCCAAGAAAAGTGCCGACCAGCGCCGAGCCGATCATGCCGCCCAGCACCGAAGGCGGCTTGTCGATCGAGCCCATGGTCTTGACGATGCCGAGCACGGCGGCGACGATGCCCAGCGCGGGGAGGCCATCCGCCAGGGTGGTCAGCGCATGCTGCGGCTCATGCATCTCGTGGAAATGCGATTTCAGCGCATTGTCCATCACCTCTTCTACCGCGTGTACTTCGAGCGTTCCCGAGGACACGACGATCAGGGTCAGCGCGTCGCAGATCAGCGCGGTGAGCGGCTTGTTTGCCAGAAGACGCGGGAATTCGGCGAAGATCGGAGAATTGGCCGGGTCCTGGACATGGCTCTCCATAGCCACCGGGCCTTCGCTGCGCAGCATCTTCATCAGCCGCGTGGTCAGGATGATCGCATCGACATGGTCCTGCTTGGTATGCTTGGGGCCCTTGAAAATCTTGGCGAAACCGCCGCCGATCGCTTTCAGCTCGTGCAGCGAATTGCCGGTGACGGTCGCGCCGATCGCCGCGCCGCCGATGATCAGCATTTCGTGCGGCATTGCGTGCAGCACCGGCCCGAGCGAGCCGCCGGTGATGGCGAACCCGCCGAACACCATGATGATGAGGATGACGACCCCGATGCCAGCGTACATTTGAAAATTCCCCTAAGCGCTTGCGAGGTCAGCGAATCTGATCGAACAGGCTGAGGTTGGCGAGCCTGGCGAAGCTCGCCTGGCTGGCTTCGAGCACCATCATGACCTGTTGCAGCTGGGCGACCGTCGCGGCGAGGTCGGTCGAACCGATCTCCGCCTCCTCGCCCGAGCGCAGTTCGGAAAGATCGATGCGCCGCTCTGTGGTGAGGTCGATCCAGGCGAGCCGTGAGCCGACCAGGGTCTGCCCGGTGGTCACCTTGTCGAGCCCCTGGCCTAGTGCGTCGAGCGCGTCGCGCGCCGCTTGCGCGGGATCGGCCGCCGCGCCGCCAAGCGCTTCGCCCAGCGTCTTGATCACCGCCATCAGGTTGGTGGGATTGCCGTTGGCGTTGAAGTTGAGGAATTCGGGGCCGGTCAGCCCGCGCTTGACGCTCTGGCCGTCGCCCAGCGGCAGATCGCCCGCGTCGGCGGTGCCGATGTAACCGGCGTTGCCCAGGCCATCGAGCGCATAGGCGTCGCCGGCGGTCTCGCCGCCGAACAGGGCATGCCCCGCCGCGTCGCGCGAATTGGCCAGCGCCATGAGATTGCCGTGGATTTGCTGCAATTCGGTGGCGATGCCGGCACGCTGGTTGTCCGACAGGATGCCGCTGGCGGCCTGCGTGGTCAGCTCCTGCGCGCGCATGATATATTCCGCGAAGGAAGACAGCGCCGCGTCGGCGAGCTGAAGATCGGCGGCGGCGCGATTGGCGTTGGCCATGTCGATGCCGGACAGTCGGTCGGCGCGCGACAGGTTCCTGAGGCGCGAGGCGGCGACCGGATCGTCGGACGAACGCGTCAGCTTCTGCCCGCTGCCGAGTTGCGACTGGAGCGCTTCGGCCTGTTTGCGCAAGCCGGAAATGCCCAGGCTCGCCCGGTCGAAGAATGCGCTGGTGCTGGTGCCGATCAGAGTCATTTGCGTCACCTTATTGCGAGCAGGGTTTCGAACAGCGTGGCAGCGACCTGGATCGCCCGGCCCGAGGCCTGGAAGGCCTGCTGGTAGCGGATCAGATTGACCGCTTCCTGGTCGAGATCGACGCCGGATTGGGTTTCCAGCGCGATCCTGGCGCCAGAGGCGATCGACTCGAGCGCGTCGCGGGTCACCTTGCGGCCGGCGACCGCGCCGGAAATGTCGAAGATCAGCCCGTCCATTACCCCCGAGGGATCGGCGGCGGCAAGGGCGGTGCGCAGCGCCCCGAGGTTGCCGGGATCGCGGCTGCCCGCCCCGGCGCCGGCGGGCGCGGTGGCGATCAGCGCGCCGTTTTCGAAGGCAAGCGCAATCGTGCCGGCGGTGCTCCCGGCGAACAGCGGCTGCCCGGCGCTGCCGTCGAGCGCCGCGCCGCTGGCCTGGGCGGCGTTGACCGTGGCCATGATCCCGGCGGCGATCGCATCGAGCGAGGCGTGGACGCCAGCGAGCTTGACCAGCGCCTGCGCCTTGCCGGCGAGCGCACCCGCCGAGACCGTCGCTGGATTGCCGCCCAGGGTGAAGCTGATCGTGCCGTTGGCCGCGCTCGCCATGGCCAGCGGTGTCGCGCTGCCGCCCGAGACCATCTGCGGCCCGGCCGAGCCGCCAAGGCGGACTTCGACGGTTTCGTCGGTGGAGATGGTGGCGGTGATATCGGCAAAGGTGCTGAGGCGCTGGAGCAGGCTGTCGCGCTGGTCGAGCAGCGCGGTCTGGTCGCTCGATGCGTCCGATGCGCGGGCGAGCCGCAGATTGACCCGGGCCAGTTCGCCGGTGAGCAGGTTGACCTGTTCGACCCCGTTCGCCGCCTCGAAGCGCAGGGCATGGCCGGCGGCGTCGAGACTGGTCGCGGCGATGTTCATGGTGCGCGTCATGGTGCGCGCTTCCTCGATCACCGAAGAGCGCAGCGACGGATCCACCGGGTCCGAGGCGAGTTGCTGCAACGAGCCCTCGAACCGGACGATCGAGGCATAGACGTTCGACTGTTCGACCGCCGCCTCGATATTCTCAAGCCCCGCGACTTCCGCCCCGGCCCGTGCCGCGTCGGACCCGGTGCGGCGCACTTCGGCCTGGCGGAACAGATCGGCGTTGCGGATCACCCGGTCGAGCCGGACGCCCGAAAGCGAAACGTCGCCGATCCGGCCAAGTCCCCCGGCCGAGGCCACTTCCTCCAGCCGCACCGAACGCCGGACATAGCCTTCGGACGAGGCATTGGCGATGTTCTGCGCGGTGACGTCGAGCGCGATCCTGGCGGCCTGGGCGCCGCTGCGGGCGATGGAGATGAGATCGGAGGGCATGGGTTATGCTCCTACCGCTTTGGGCGGACGTGGTTGCGCGAGCCTTCGACAAGGTCAGGCTGAGCGGGAATGGTTTTACCAGCCTTCGCGTCCCCTCCGTTCTGAGGCTTGCGAATTCGCCCGCCCAGCTGCGCTTCGATCATTTTCGCCAGCCCGAAGGCCCCGCGCTCCGCCGCGAGATCGGCGAAGCGCTCGTCCTGCATCTGGCGGAAGGTATCCATCGCCTGGCCGCCGAGCAGCGGCTCGCCACCGAAATCGGCCTTTCGCGCGGCGGCGAGCATCTGGCGCACGAAGATCGCTTCGAACTGCTTCGATGCCGTAGCCAGCTGTTCGCGCTCCGGCCAAGGGTTGGGGCCGCAATCGGGTTGGCGGAGATGGCGGTGGGTGAGGAGGGGAAAGTGCTCATATCACCACCATCTCCGCCTTGAGCGCCCCGGCCTGTTTCAACGCCTCGAGAATGGCGACGAGATCGGACGGGGAAACGCCCAGGAGGTTCAATGCATCGACAATCTTGGCCAGCGAAGCGCCGCCCTTGAACAGCGCGACACGGTCGCCCTGCTCTTCGGTTGCGATGCTGCTGTCGCTGGTGACGACCGTCTGCCCGCCGCTGAGCGGTGCGGGCTGGCTGACGCGCGGCTCTTCCTCGATCCGCACGGTCAGCTTGCCGTGGCTGATCGCCGCCGGGCTGAGCCGCACCGCGCTGTTGATCACCACCGTTCCGGTTCGGCTGTTGACGATGACCCGGGCCGCGGTTTCGGCGGGGGAGACGTCGATCATCTCGATCATCGCCATCATGCTGGCGCGGGTATCGGCGCCCGCCGGCAGACGCAGCGCCACGGTGACGCCGTCCTCGACCGCGGCGGTGCCCGGCATGCGCCGGTTGATCGCATCGCGCAGCCGCGCGGCGGTGAGGAAATCGGCCTGGAACAGGTTGAAGCGCAGCAGCTCGCCGCTGTCGAAGCCGGTGGCGACCGCGCGTTCGACGCTGGCGCCCTCGGCGATGCGGCCCACTGTAGGGACGTTGACGGTAAGCTGCGAGCCGTCCTTGGCGGAAATGCCGAGCCCGCCGACCGCGAGGTTGCCCTGGGCCATGGCATAGATCTGCCCGTCGGCGCCGATCAGCGGTGTCATGATCAGCATGCCGCCGCGCAATGACTTGGCCTTGCCGATGGTCGAGACGGTAACGTCGATCCGCTGGCCGGGCTTGGCGAAAGCGGGCAGGTCGGCGGTGATCATGACGGCGGCGGCGTTCTTCAGCCCTGGCGAGACGCCCGGCGGCAGCTGCACGCCCATCCGCCCCGAAACGCCCTTCATCGCCTGGGTGAGGTACTCGAGATTGTCGTCGCCGGTGCCGGTCAGGCCGACAACGATGCCGTAGCCGGTCAGCTGGTTCGAACGCACCCCCTGGAACGCGCCGAGATCGCGGACGCGTTCGGCGTGGGCGCTCGCCGGGGCGAGGGCGAGGGCGAGGAGCAGGAAAAGAATGAAGCGCATCGTCGCCACCCCCTCAGAACGGACTGATGGCGTTGAAGAACTTGCTCAGCCAGCCCTCGCGGCTGGCGCGCTGGACCGCGCCGTTGCCGGCATATTCGATCCGCGCGTCGGCGACGCGAGTGGAGGCCACGCGGTTGTTCTCGTCGATATCGGCGAGGCGCACGATGCCGGCGAACTGAATCCATTCCTGTCCCTGGCTCAGCAGCATGCGTTTTTCTCCGCGCAGCAGTGCGGTGCCGTTGGCCCGCACTTCGGCGATGGTGACGGAAACTTCGGCGGACAGACTGTTGGTCTGCGCCGCGTTTCCCTGTCCGTTGAACGACGATTGGCCCGAGGCTTTAAGGCTTTCGGGGTTGAGCCAGGCGAACGGCCAGGCGGCCGGCGGCACGATCGATGCGCCGCCGTTGCGCTGGGTCTTCGAGCGAGGCCGATTTGGAGGTGGTGGTGGCTTCGGTCAGCACGATCGTCACCGGATCGCCGACCGCGCGGGCGCGCAGGCCTTCGTGGAGCGCGGCGTAACCGGCCGAGGCGTTGAAGATGGCGCCGTCCGCCGCGCGCGGGGGCGCCGGCGGGGCGGGCAGGGCGGCTTCGAAGCCGGCGGGCGGCCTGGGCTTGGCGAGGGCGGGGGAGGCCATGGCCAGAATTGCGAGCCCGATAAGTCCAATCCCGCTCACCCTGAGCCTGTCGAAGGGTGTTCGCACTACGGTTGCGCCAACATGCTTCGACAAGCTCAGCATGAGCGGGGTTTGTGTTTGGGTGCCGGTCATGTTCACAGCGTCTGGTTCGCGTTGCGCAGCATCTCGTCGACCGCCGAGATCATCTTCGAATTGATCTCGTAGGCGCGCTGGGCTTCGATCATGTCGACCAGCTCCTCGACGACATTGACGTTCGAGCTTTCCAGCATGCCCTGGCGGACATGACCGCGCCCGGCTTCGCCCGCCACGCCGATCTGCGCCGGGCCCGAAGCGCCGGTTTCGAACAGGTAATTGTCGCCCGCCGCCTGCAAGCCTGCCGGATTGGCGAAGCTAGCCAGGGTGAGCTGGCCGAGCTGCTGCGATTCGCTGGAGCCGGCGACGGCGGCCGAGACGCTTCCATCGGCGGCAACGCTGAGCGTCACCGTGCCTTCGGGAATGGCAATCGCCGGCAGCACCGGATAGCCCTGCGCGGTCACCAGCTGGCCGTCTGCCGAGCGGGTGAAATTGCCGGCGCGGGTGTAGCCGAGCTGGCCGCCGGGCATCTGCACCTGGAAATAGCCGCCGCCATCGAGCGCCATGTCGAGCGGGTTGCCGGTGGTGTTGAGCGAGCCCTGGGTGTCGATCCGGGTGGTCGACTGCACGCTGACCCCGGTGCCGAGATTGAGGCCGACGGCATAGGCGGTTTCGTTCGACGACTGCTGCCCCGCCACCCGTGCGTCCTGATAGGCGAGCGTGGCGAAATTGGCGCGGTCACGCTTGAAGCCGGTGGTGCCGACATTGGCGAGATTGTTGGCGATGACGCGCATCCGCGCGTCCTGCGCCTCGAGCCCGGTGCGGGCGACGTGAAGGGCGGAAGTTGGCATTTCTTACTCCTGTCTAAAACCTCCCCGAAACGGGGAGGGGGACCATGCGAAGCATGGTGGAGGGGTCGGGACCTCGCCGTATAGGCGGCGTTCGAGGAGAGGCCTCGACCCCTCCGTCACGCGCTTCGCGCGCGCCACCTCCCCGTTCCGGGGAGGTCTTGAGAAAATGTGCTTCATCACCCCAACCGCATCAGTCCCGCACCGGCCTCGTCGAGTTCCTTGGCGGTGGCGACGAGTTTGGTGCGCATGTCGTAGAGGCGCTGGGCTTCGACCATTTCGACCAGCACTTCGCTGGGATTGACGTTCGATTGCTCGAGCGCGCCGGTCTGGACACGCGCGTCCTCGTCGCGCGGCAGCACGCCGAAGCCTTCAGGTCCGGCGGGCACGCGGAACAGCCCGGTGAGGTCCTTCTCGATCTTCGAGCCTCGCCAGTTGACCAGCTTGAGCTGCTCGATCTTGGCAGGCGGCTGATCCGGAGTCTCGGGGTTGGAGACCATCACCGCACCGTCGGGGGCCACGGCGGCGCGCGAGCCGAGCGGCAGGGTGATCGGGCCGTTCTCGCCGATCACCGGCAGGCCCTCGCCGTTTTGCAGCACGCCGGTAGCGGTGACCGACAGGTCGCCGCGACGGGTATAGGCTTCGCCGCCATCGGGGGCCTGCACCGCCATCAGCGCGTCGCCGGCCATGGCAATGTCGAGCTCGCGCCCGGTCTGGGTCAGCGAGCCCGCGCGCATCTGCGCGCCGCGCACTTCGCCCCGGTTCATCGCCCGCACTTCGAGGCTTTGGCTCTCGAGTGTCATCGGCGTGAACTGCATGGTCTCGGCGCGGAAACCGATGGTCTGCGCGTTGGCCATGTTCGAGGCGATCATGCGCTGACGTAGCATCGAGGCATTCATCCCCGAAACGGCGGTATAGATCAGGCGGTCCATCAGGTGCGCAGATTGATGATGGTTTGCGAGATCTGGGTGGCGGTATCGATCGCCTTGGCGTTGGCCTGGAAATTGCGCTGGGCGGTGATCAGGTTGACCAGCTCCTCGGCGATATCGACGTTCGAGCGTTCGAGCGCGCCCGACAGCAGCCGGCCGTACTGGGCGACGCCCGGCTCGCCATAGTTGGCGGTGCCCGACAGGCCGGTCGCCTGCCAGTTCGACGAGCCGACCTGCTTCAGCCCGGTCGGCGAAATGAAGCTGGCGAGCGCGACCTTGCCGACAACCTCGTTGGTGCCGTCGGAGAATGTCGCGACAACATTGCCGTCCTCGTTGACCGTGAGTTCCGGCGAAATCGGCGCCGGCGCCGTTCACCGCGGGCACTTGCGCATCCTGCGGCGTGGACGAGGTGACAACCCCCGCCACATCGGTCGGGAACACCTGCAGGCGGTTGTTCGAACCATCGTGGATGAAGCCGGCGTCGTCCATCACCAGGCTGCCGTTGCGGGTATAGAGCGTCTGGCCGGTCTGGGCCGAAACCGTGGTGAAGAAGCCGTCGCCATTGATCGCGAGATCGAGCGCCGAGCCGGTTTGTTCGATCGGCCCGAGCGAGAAGTTCTGGCTGATCGATTCCACCGTCGCGCCGATACCCTGGATCAGCTTGGGATTGGTGTAGGCCGAGCCTGCGACGATATCGGCGAATTCGACGCGGCTCTTCTTGAAGCCGGTGGTTTCGACATTGGCGATGTTGTGGGCGACGGTGCCGAGATCGAGCTGGGCGTTCTTGAGCCCGTTCAAGGATGTATAGAAGGACATTTGGTTACTCCTGTGTCGGTCTGGTTCATTCCCAATTCCGGTTTTCCTGAGCTTGTCGAAGGGCTGTCTTTCTCTTCTGTGCCGGTGAAAGAAAGGACAGTCCTTCGACAAGCTCAGGACAGTCGGGACTGGGTTCTAGGGTGTCGCTTGAGCCGACTTCTGCGCCGCGAGGATGGCGTCGAGCTTGCTCGCGATCGCCTTGAGCGTGTCGCCCATCTCGGCGACGCCGGCGAGCGAGGAGAACTGCGCCATCTGCGCCAGCATCTCCTTCTGGTCGACCGGATCGGTCGGGTCCTGGTTCTTGAGCTGGGTCAGCATCAGTTCGAGGAAATCGCCCTGTCCGAGCGCGGCGAGGCCGGCCTTTTTGGGCTGCTGCGGCGCGGCGGCGGTTACGGATGATATGGAAGTTGTCGTCATTTGAGCCTCATCGTTTCGAGCATGAGTTGTTTGGCGGTGGACAGCGCTTCGATCAGGTTCTGGTACTGGCGGGCGCTTTCGAGCATCTCGACCATCTCGGCGTTCTCATCGACCGGGCTGGTCCAGATGTTGCCCTCGGCGTCGGCGAGCGGATGATCGGGGTTGTGTTCCTTCACCGGCGGCGACTGGTCGCGCACCACGCCTGCCACGCGCACGGTGGAAAGGCCGCTGGCCGCATCGAGCTGCTGCGCGAAGACCGCGCGCAAGGGGCGGTAGACGCCCTGCTCGCTGCCCGATATCGACCCCGCGTTGGCCAGGTTCGAGGCCGAGGCGTTCATCCGCACCAGCTGCGCCGACATGGCGCGCTGGGCGACGTCGAACAGGGTCATGCCGTTCGCCACGCTCATTCGCCCTTGAGCGCGCGGGTGAGCGTATCGGCCCGGCCGCGGATGAACGAAAGGGTGGCGGAGTAGCCGACCGCGTTTTCGCTGAAGGCAAGCTGTTCGGTCGAAAGTTCGACCGTGTTACCGTCGAGCGAGGGCATCACCGGTATGCGATAGAGCGTCGCCGCCTCGCCCGCCCGGCCGGCATCCATCCCGCTCATCCGCGCCTTCAGCGCCGCGGCGAAGTCGATGTCGCGCGCCTTGTAGCCGGGGGTGGCGGCATTGGCGATGTTCGAGGCGAGCAGCCCCATGCGCTGCGACCTGAGTTCCAGCGCCATGCCGTGTATGCCGAAAATGCCGTTGGCCATTGCAAGCTCCGTCAGTGTGCGCAGCTGTTTCAGCAAAGGGCGTGCCAATCGCGGAATTGGCGGAAATCGGCACCCCGGGGCCTTTCCAGGCGGCAACAATTTGCCGGGCGGCGGCAAGCCTACGCCTGAAAGTCTGGAAATGTTGCCGTTCTCATCGTGCGAAGGGTAATCGCCGATGGACCTTGCCAGCTTGTTCGATCCCGCCTCCGCCGCGATTGTCGCGGGCGGAACCGCGCTGGCGACGTTCCTGCGCTGCGGCGCGGCCAATTGCGGGCTGGCGATCGCGGCGCTCGCCCAGATCGGCCGGAAAGGCTTCGACGCCGATCTCGCCCGCTCGGAAATGGCGGTGCAGGTCCAGGAAATCCAGCACGACGGCCTGCTGCGCGCCCATCCGCATCATATCGGCGACAGCGAGTTCGACGAAGCGACCGACGCGCTGATCGAGCGCCGTTCGGTCTCGGCGCTGCTCGCCGCGCACGAGCGACACAAGGCGCGGCGGACCGAGGCGAGCGGCCGCGCGGCCTCGACATTGGCGCAGGCCTCCGAACTGGCGCCGGTGTTCGGGCTGGCCGGAACGCTGATTTCGCTGAGCCAGCTGCCCGCCGACGGCATCGCCCGGGGCGCCTATGCCGGGGCGATCTCGATGGCGGTGCTGACCACGCTCTACGGGCTGCTGCTCGCCAATCTCGTGCTCGCGCCGCTCGCGCGCGTGGTCGAGCGCGCGGCGGCGGCGGAGGAGCGGGAGCGGCAGAAGATCGTCGACTGGCTCACCGGCCACCTCGCCGCCGCGATACCCGAGCGCAAGCAGCGCGATTTGGCCAGAGAGATCGGGCGCGCGGCATGATCGTGCGCGCCGGAAGCAGCTGGCAGACCGTGCTCGCCGATCTTGCGATCATTCTGTTCATGGTGACCGCCGCGACATTGTCGCAGAGCGACGAGCAAACCGCCGCGCCCCAGCCTTCGCCGCGCGGCACGCCGCTGGCGCTCTATCGCGCCGAACCGGGCGCGCCGAAGCTCGGCGACTGGCTCGCCGCGCAAGGGGCGGACAAGCGCCAGCAACTGACCATCGTCGCGCAATATGGCGTGGGCGGCCTTGCCCTGGCGCTGGAGCAGGCGAAGCGGCTCGCCGGCGACGGCGGAGAGGCTGGAATGCGCTCGCGCATCGTCGTCGAGCCGGGGGCCGGCGGGGTGACCGTCGCCCTGGGTTATGACGATCCCGCACAGGTGCTGGCACGCGACTTGCGTAGTGAGGCCGGTAACCTGGAGACACACCCATGAGCCTCTTACTGTTCCTCGCCGCTGCCGCGCCTTTCGCCGATCTTGCCATGATCGACCAGCAGGTCGCCCAGTTCACCGGCGCGAGCGTCGGCGCGGAGGGCGGCGCCCAGATGCCGCTCGACCGGCGCTTGCGGCTGAGGCCCTGCACGGCGCCGCTGGCGCTCGCCTGGCGCGGCGCGCGGCGCGAGACGGTCATCGCGGAATGCCCCGATGCCGGTGGTTGGCGGCTGTTCGTGCCGGTCAGGGCTGCCGCGCAAGGTTCCGCCGCTTCGCCCTCGGTCAACCGCGGCGATGCCGTGACCATCGCCGTGACGGGCGGCGGCTTCAGCGTTTCGCAGCCGGGCGAAGCGCTTGAATCCGGGCCGGTCGGCGGCTGGATCCGGGTGCGCGGGGTCAATGGCAAGGGCCAGCAAATGCGTGCGCAAGTGCTGCGCCCGGGCCTGGTCGGCGTACCTTTGCCTTAGGGTCTGTCTGACTGATATTCACCCACCGTGATTGCTCCTGGAGGTCCGCCGGCAAGGAGCGTCGTGCAGTGCGGGTCGGGAACCCGTGCAAGCGACGCGACGCTGTCCGGAGGGCCTCCAGGAGCAATCACGGTGGGTGAATATCAGTCAGACAAACCCTAAACGCGGCAAAAAATCGCCGTCGACCCCTTAAAAGCCTCTTACCGGCGCCGTTCTGCATCTCAGTAGAAACCAAGGAGCGGCATCATGCCTCCGATCGAATTGGGACCTACGCGCCCTGTCGGCGCGGTCGATGTCAGAAATGTGCGCCTCGCCCAGGGCGGGGCGCGGCAGACTGAAAAGTCCGCCAGCCCGGGGCCCGCCGTAGTCAGAAGCGACGCGCTCGATCCCGGCGAGGCGCCGGTCGATGCCGAGCGGGTGCAGATCATCCGCAAGGCGGTCGAAACCGGCACCTATCCTGTCGTTCCGGCCCGGGTCGCCGATGCGATCATCGCCGCCGGACTGCTGCTGAGAGTGGGAAGCAAATGAGCGAACTTCGCGATACGCGCTCCTTGCGCGAGACACTGGGGCAAATGATTGCCGTGTTGCAGGCCGAGCGGCAGGCGCTTGCCGGGCTCGATCTCGATGGCATCGTCGGCGCGGCCTCGGCCAAGACCGCGCTGTGCGGCACGCTCGACACGTCGGGCGCGCTCGAACTCGACGCGGAATGCCGCGGCATGCTCGACGCGGCGCGGCGGCTCAACGAGGTAAACCGCCAGGTGCGCAACCTGATCGCCGCCAATGTCGCGGCCCGGCTCGACGCGCTGACCGGCGCGCCGGCGCTCTATCGCGGCGGCCCCGGCTACGCCTACGCCGCCACGCACGGCTAAAAATAGGGACAGTCCCTATTTTTGGTGAGTTGGCACGGAGCTTGCTGAACCGCTCCCGGTAGCAATTGCGCCGGGAGTTCGGCTTGAGCGAAGTAGCATCCATCGCGGGAACAGGCGTCCACGCCGCGATCGCGCGGGCGGCGGAGCGAACCGGCGCCGATTTCGATTATCTGCTGGCCCAGGCGCGGATCGAATCCAGCCTCGACCCCTCGGCGCGCGCCAAAACCTCGAGCGCGGCCGGGCTCTATCAGTTCACCCGCGGCACCTGGCTTGATACGCTTGAGCGCCACGGCGCCGAGCACGGACTCGGCTGGGCGGAAGCGGCGATATCGGGCGGGAGGGTGCGCGATCCGGCCATGCGCGCCCAGATCATGGCGCTGCGCTTCGATCCCCAGGCATCGTCGCTGATGGCCGCCGAACTGGCCGAGGACAACCGCACGGCGCTGACCGGCGTGCTCGGGCGCGAGCCGGACGCGGCGGAGCTTTACCTGGCGCATTTCGCCGGCATCGGCGGGGCGACGCAATTGCTTTCGGCCAATCCGGGCGAGAGCGCGGCGGCGCTGCTGCCCAAGGCGGCGGCGGCGAACCGGGGGATATTCTACGAGCGCGGCGGCGCGCCTCGCTCGGTCGGCGGGATGATGGATCTGCTGCGCGGCAAAGTGAACGCGGCGATGGGTGGCGAGAGCGCACCACAATTCTCCCCTCCCCGGCGGGGAGGGGCTGGGGGTGGGGGAGCGAGGCGCAAGATCGTTTGGGGCCGAGCGTCCACGCTAGCGCCGACGCGAGGCGTGTCGGCCTCGCTCCCCCACCCCAACCCCTCCCCGCCGGGGAGGGGCTTGCAGGTTCGGCCCAGTCACGCCGCCCCTCGATGGCCGAAACCCTGCGCAACACCTTCGCGCTGGCTGACCCGGCCCAGCTCGCTCCGGCGCACGTTCAGGCCGCCTATGGCCGGCTGCGGAGCCTCGGCCTGTGAACCTGCTGCGCCGCCTGAACATCCCGTCGCTCGCGCTCCCGGCCGGGATCCTCGCGCTGATCGTGCTGATGATCGTGCCGGTGCCGGCTTCGCTGCTCGACGTTTCATTCGTGCTCAACATCGCTTTCTCCACCGCGATCCTGATGGCGGCGATGAATGCGGAAAAGCCGCTGGATTTCTCCTCGTTCCCCTCGGTGCTGCTGTTCGCGACGCTGCTGCGGCTCGCGCTCAATGTCGCCTCAACCCGGGTGGTGCTGGTCCACGGGCACGAGGGCGAAGCGGCCGCCGGTTACGTCATCGAGGCGTTCGGCGCCTTCCTGATCGGCGGAAATTTCGCGGTCGGGATATTCGTTTTCCTGATCCTGGTGATCATCAACATGGTGGTGGTGACCAAGGGCGCCGGGCGCGTTTCGGAAGTGTCCGCCCGCTTCACCCTCGATGCCCTGCCGGGCAAGCAAATGGCGATCGACTCCGATCTCGCCGCCGGGCTCCTCACCGCCGAAGAAGCCAAGGCGCGGCGCAAGGAAGTCGCTACCGAAGCCGATTTCTACGGCGCGATGGATGGCTCGTCCAAATTCGTGAAGGGCGACGCCATCGCCGCGCTGCTGATCCTCGGGGTCAACATCATCGCCGGGTTCTGCCTGGGCATGCTGAGCCACGGGCTGAGCGCGGGCGAGGCGGCGACGACCTATATCACGCTCGCGGTCGGCGACGCGCTGGTCGCGCAGGTGCCTTCGCTGCTGCTGTCGATCGCCGCCGCCATCATCGTCACCCGCGTCGCCGATAGCCGCGATCTGGCGGGGCAAATCGGCGGCCAGTTCGCCGATCCGAGGACATGGCTGCCGGTTGCCTTCATCCTCGGCGCCATCGGCATGATCCCGGCGATGCCGCAGACCGTGTTCCTGCCCGCCGCCGGCCTGGCGCTGTGGCTGTGGTACGGCCTCAGGCAGAAACAGGCCGCGCCGCCGCCGGTGGCCGTAGCGCCGCCCGCCGATCCGGCGCGGATTGCGCTGGAGGACGTTTCCGACCACACGCTGGTCACCATCGAACTCGGCTATGGCCTGGTCCATCTCGTCGATGAAAAGCGCGGCGCGCCGCTGGTCGGGCGGATCACCGGGGTGCGCAAGCAGCTCAGCCAGAGCTTCGGCTTCGTCGTCCCCCAGTTCCGCGTGCGCGACGCGCTCGATCTGGCGCCGGGCGACTACCGCATCGTGCTGGGCGGCGTGCCGCTTGGCGGCGCCACCATCCGGCCCGACCGGGTTCTCGCCATCGACGCCGGCGAGGCGCGGGGCGAGCATTCGCTGCGGGGCGAGGAGACGCGCGATCCCAGCTTCGGCTGCCCGGCGCTGTGGATCGATCCCGCCACGCGCGACCAGGCGATCGCCGAGGGCTTCCTGACGGTCGACGCCAGCACCGTGATCGCCACCCACCTCAATCAGCTGCTTTCCGCCCGCCCGCAGGACCTGCTCGGTCCCGACGAGGTGCGCGCGCTGCTCGATGCGGTGAAGGAGCATAGCGCGGGCCTGATCGAAACGCTCCATCCGCAGCCATTGTCGCTCGCCGCGATCACCCGGCTGCTGCGCGCCTTGCTGGAGGACGGCATCCCCATCGGCCACCCGCTGCCGATCCTCGCCAGCCTTTCCCAGGCGGTGCAGCAGACCCAGGAGCACGATCGGCTGGTCGATCTGCTGCGCGCCGACCTCGGCGCACTGATCGTCGGGCGGATCTGCGCGCCGAACGAGCGGCTGGCGGTGATCACGCTCGACGCCGCGCTAGAATCGGCGATCGTCCAGGGCCTGCACGATCCTTCGACCGGCCAGCCGGTGATCGAGCCCGATCTTGCCCGCTCCATCGGCGAGCGCATTGCCGCGATTGTCGCCGATCGCGGTCCCGGCGCCCAGCCGGTGACGCTGATCGTCCAGCCACGCGCGCGCCGGGCGCTCGCCGTGCTGCTCAGGCTGCGCGCGCCGAGCTGCCTCGTCCTGTCGATTTCCGAACTGCCCGCCGCCCAGCCGGTCGAAGTGATCGAAGTGGTGGGCGGAGAACCGCTCCCGGCCGCGGCCCTGCCGCACCTTGAAGAAAGTATCGCCGCATGAATCACAATCACAAGAGCTTCGCCGCCGCGGAAGCCTATCGCGGCGATATCGCCGACCGCATCCGCCGCTTCCTGCCGATGGTCCGCCGGCTTGCCTGGCATGTCCACGGTACCGGCCGGCCGGGGATCGAGCTGGAGGATCTGGTCCAGGCCGGACTCGTCGCGCTGACCGAATGCTCGCAAAAGCATGCCGGGCCGACAGAGGATGGCTTCGCCGCTTATGCCAAGCTGCGCGTGCGCGGCGCCATGGTCGATCTGATCCGCCGCACCGTGCCGCTTTCGCGCGGCGCGGTCGAGCGGCGCAAGCAGCTGCGCGCCAAGGAAGACGAATTGCGCGGTATGCTGGGCCGCGATCCCAGCGAGGCCGAACTGGCGGCGGCGCTTGGCGTCGATGCGGCGGAACTTGCGACGTTGCGTTCGACCAGCGAGCCCTTGCGCTTCGAGCCGATCGACGAAATCTATTCCGACAGCGACCTCGCCTTCGCCGACGACCGCCCGGATTCGCTCGCGCTGCTCGAAAATGAGGAACTGCGTGAGAGCGTCGCCGAGGCTGTCGCGCAATTGCCCGAGCGGTTGCAGCTGGTGGTCCAGCTCTACTTCGTCGAGGAACTGAACCTGTCGGAAATCGCCCGGGTGCTCGACGTCTCGATCCCGCGGGTGCACCAGCTCAAGGCCCAGGCGCTGGCCAAGCTGCGTGAAGCGCTGGAGGGGGTGGCGGAGATTCTATGAACCCGAGCGAAAGCCGCGCGTGGACGGCAAGAAAAAGGGCGGCCCGGTCGTGAGACCAGCCGCCCGAGGTGGGGAGAAATCCTGCATTACCCTTGTATCGGTGCGTTGCATTGATCGAAGTCAACGGGCGAGCCGAATGAGTTCGCCCGGCGTCAGCACTTGCGGCAATTGTTGCGCCGCGCCGCCGCCGGCCGGGTACCAGACGTAGAGCGGCACGCCTGCCGCGCCGTGTTCGGTGAGGAAGCGGGTGATCGCCGGGTCGCGCCGGGTCCAGTCGCCGCGCAGCACCACCACGCCCTTGCGCGCGAAAGCGTCGCGAACTTCGGCGCGCTCGATCGCCACCTGCTCGTTGACCTTGCAGGTGATGCACCAGTCCGCGGTAAAATACGCGAAGACCGGCTTGCCCGAGGCGCGGGCCTCGGTGAGCGCGGCCGCGGAGAAGGGCCGCGACGGCAGGATGCTGTCGATGCGCCCGGCGCTGCGTTCCTCGTAGGCCGGGGGCAAAGCCAATGCCGCCAGCCCGGCCAGCGCCGCCGCACCGAGCGCGAGCCACAGGCCGCTGCCTTTCCCGGCACGCTGCCGGCGGCCCAGCGCCCACAAGCCGGCGACGAGCAGCAGCGCGATCAGCGCCGCCAGGGCCGCGAACCAGCCGCCGCCCATGCGCGACAGCAGCCAGACCAGCGCCAGCGCGGTCAATGCCATCGGCAGCGCCATCCAGCGGCGGAAGCCGACCATCCAGGCTCCCGGCCGGGGCAGCCGGTCGCGCAGCGCGGGGATGAAGGCCAGGGCGAGGAAGGGGAGGGCGATGCCGATTCCCAGCGCGACGAACAGCAGCATCGCCGCCAGCACCGGCAGCAGCAGCGCCGCTCCCATCGCCGCCGCCATGAACGGCCCGGTGCAGGGCGTTGCGACAAATGCGGCGAGCAGGCCGGTGGCGAAAGCGCTTTGCGGTGCGCCTTCGCGGGCGAAGCCGGGAACCGCGAATTCGAACAGCCCGGCCAAATTCACCGTGATCGCGGTAGCCAGCACCAGCAGCAGCACGACGACCCAGGGCTCCTGCAGCTGGAACGCCCAGCCCACTTCCTCGCCCGCCGCGCGCAGGGCCAGCAGCAGCGCGCCCAGCGCCACGCAGGCGAGCACCACGCCGGCGGTATAGGCAAGCCCCTCGGCCCTCGCCCCGGCGTCGCTCTCGCCCGCGCGGGCTAGGCTCAGCGCCTTGAGGCTGAGGATCGGGAAGACGCACGGCATCACGTTGAGCAGCAGCCCCCCCGCCAGCGCGGCGAGCAGCAGCCAGGTCAGGCTTGGCGTTGCCGTGCCCGTCCCGGCCATTCCGCCGATCGGCAGTCCCGCCTTGGGCACGGGGCCGGGCAGCGCGGCGATCGTCAGCCCGTCGTCCTTGCCGCGCTCCAGCCGCAGCACACCGCGCAGTTCTTGCGTCTCGGCCGGCGCAAACTTCGCGCGGGGAATTTCGATCACCAACAGGTCCTTCGACCGGCCGAATGTCTGGACCGCTGCGTAGTCAACCAGTTTGTCCTGCGCGACGAAGAAGTGCGGGTCGGTCAGCCGCACGCTGTCTGGTAGCGGAATGGCGATGCGCAGCGCCTTGGCGTCGAGCGCGAAGCGCGCCTGCGCTCCCAGCGGGGCGGGCAGGCGCTTGCGCCATTCGTCGAAGCGCGGGTCGCGGGCAACGCGCTCGCCTGGCGCGGCGACGCGGGCTTCGGCGCGCAGCACGCCGCGCTCCGGCACGCAGACTTCGTCGGTGCAGGCGAGCCATTCGGCTTCGAGTTCGAGCGGTACGACCGAACCGGGCGATGCGCCGGGTGGCAGCGTCAGGCTTGAGAGGATCGCATAATCGCTCTCGTAGACATGGTTCATCAATCCGGCGATGGTCAGCGTCCGTGGCACCGGGTAATGCGGCGGCCCGGGCATCGCGCCCTCCGGAACCCGCCAATTGAGCGTCATACCGAGCCCCGCGTCGCCCGGGTTGAGCCAATAGCCGTGCCAGCCCGGGGCGGGCCGCATCAGGATTGCAACGCTTGTCGCGCCGCCCGGGGCGGCAGGCGCTTCGACCACCAGTTCTGCGGCGATATGGGTGGGCGCGGCCAGCACGGGCGCGGCGAGCAGCAGCGCCAGCCACTGCCACACCAGTACAACAAGCAGGCGATAGCGGCGCATCGGCGATCGGCTCCCGGAAACGCGGGCCTTGCGCGACGCACGCGGGCCAGCCAACAAGGCTTTGACGCGATTGCCGGGATAATTCAAGGAAGCCGCATGCGACCCGCTTTCAAGACCCCCATGCTCAAGATCGGCGCTGCACTCATGGCGCTCGCCGCCGCTGCTTGCGCTTTCGCCAGGCCGGCGCAGGAACCGGCCCCGCGTCAGCCGCCCAGGCTGATCGTGGCGATCGCGGTCGATCAGTTCTCGGCCGATCTCTTCGCCCAGTACCGCCGCCATTTCACAGGCGGGCTTGCCCGGCTGCAGGACGGGGCGGTGTTCCCCTCGGGCTACCAGTCACACGCCGCGACCGAAACCTGCCCCGGCCACTCGACCCTGCTCACCGGCGTGCGGCCCGCCCGCAGCGGCATCATCGCCAACAACTGGTTCGATCCTTCGATCGCCCGCGCCGACAAGCGCGTCTACTGCGCCGAGGATGAGCGCGATCTGGCGAGCACTTCGCTCGACCCGGTGATTTCGGCGGCGCATCTCAAGGTGCCGACGCTCGGCGATCGGCTGAAGTCCGCTAATCCGGCAAGCCGCAATGTCGCGGTTTCGGCCAAGGACCGCTCGGCGGTGATGATGGGCGGGCACGATGTCGATGCGGCCTACTGGTGGAAGGGCAATGGCTTCGTCACTTTCGCCGGCAAGCCGCTGGCGCCGGCGGCAGGAGCGGTGAACAAGGCCGCCGCCGCCGCGATCAAGGCCGGCGCGCGCGGGCTGACCCCGCCGGCGTGGTGCGCCGCGCGCGACCGGGCGGTCGCGGCCGGGAAGCTGTCGATCGGCCAGGGCCGCTTCCCGCTGGAGCGCGGCAAGGCGGACATGTACCGCGTTTCGCCGCGCATCGACGCCGCCACGGCCGACCTCGCCATAAGGCTCGCCGACGCCATGCGGCTCGGCAAGGGTCCGGCCACCGATGTGCTGTCGGTCAGCTTCTCGGCGACCGACTATGTCGGCCACGCTTATGGCCACGAGGGCCTGGAGATGTGCATCCAGCTAGCCGAGCTGGACAAGACGATCGGCCGCCTGCTCGCCCATCTCGATTCGCGCGGCATCGACTATGCGGTGGTCCTGTCGGCCGACCACGGCGGTATCGACGCGCCCGAGCGGCTGCGCGAGCAAGCCAACCCGAGCGCGGCCCGGGTCGATTTTTCGCTTTCGCTGGGCGCGCTGGCGAAGGCCGTGACCGCCAGCACCGGCATTGCCGCGGTCTCGGGTCCATTGCTGTACGGCGAGGGGGCGGGCGGTGACATCTATATCAGCGATGGCCTGAGCGGAGCAGAAAAGGCACGCATTTCTACAGCTTTGGTTCAAGCTCTGAAGGCTCATTCGCAAATTGCCGCGGTCTTCACCGCCAAGGAGCTGGCCGAGGCGCCCGCCCCGGTCGGATCTCCGGATATGTGGAGCCTCAGGGACCGCGCCCGCGCCTCGTTCGATGGCGCGCGCTCAGGCGATGTCGTTGCCTTGCTCGAAAGGGGGGTGGTCGCGGTTGCCGATCCCGGCGCCGGCTATGTTTCCACCCACGGCAGCCCGTGGGACTATGACCGGCGGGTGCCGATCCTGTTCTGGCGCCGCGGCTTGCCGGGTTTCGAACAGCCCGCGCCGGTGGAAACCGTCGATATCGCCCCGACCCTGGCGGCGCTGCTGAACCTCAGGGTTGCTGATGGCGCGTTCGACGGCCGTTGCCTCGACATCGACGGCGGGGCGGGTAACAGCTGCGAGTAATTGCCGAGAGGTCGCGTGGCATCCTTTGACAGGCTCAGGATGAGCGGGCCTGGTCTTTGAATTCAACCAAAACCCCGCTCATGCTGAGCTTGTCGAAGCACCGGCGCAAGCCTAGGTTCCAGTGCATGAATCCAAAGCGCGACCTGATCATCCTCGGCGGCGGCCTCGTCGGCATGACACTGGCGCTGGCCGCGGCGCGCAAGGGTTTGTCCAGCCATGTCGTCGACAAGGCCGATCCCGCCCTGCTCACCGCCGAACACTTCGATGGCCGCGCCTCGGCGATTTCGACCGCGAGCTGGAACCTGCTGGGCAATATCGGCATCGCCGATGCGCTCGCGCCGCTCGGATGCCCGATCGAGGCGATCGCCGTTACCGATGGGCTGAGGCCCGGCCGGATCGACTTCCGGCCCAAGCCCGACGAAGGCTCCCTGGGCCGCATGTTCGCCAACCGCGACATTCGCCTCGCCCTGTTCGAAGCGGCGCGGGCCGAGCCTGCCATCGCCTGGCACACCGCAACCGAAGCGGTGCAGACCGACAGGGGCGAGCATGGCGTCACGGTCGCGCTCGGAAATGGCGGGCGCCTTGAAGCCAGCCTGCTGATCGCCGCCGAGGGCCGTCAGTCGCCGACGCGCGAACAGGCCGGTTTTGCCTTGGCGCGCTGGCAATACCGACACCGGGCGGTGGTGACCGCACTGTTTCACGAAAAGCCGCACGAAAATGTCGCCTGGGAGATTTTCTATCCGGCCGGTCCCTTCGCGTTGTTGCCGTTGCTCGATGGGCCCGATGGCCGCCACCGCAGCGCGCTGGTTTGGACAGTCGCGGAAAACGACGCGGCGGGCGTGCTGGCGCTTTCGGAGCGGGCCTTCCTCGCCGAAGCCGAAAAGCGCATGGGGGGGATGTTCGGCGCGGTCGAACTGGCCGCGCCGCGCATGGCCTATCCGCTCGCTTTCCACCATTCGGCGCGGATCGTCGCTTCGCGGCTGGCGTTGGTCGGCGATGCGGCGCACGGCATGCATCCGATCGCCGGGCAGGGCCTCAATCTTGGTCTGCGCGATGTTGGCGCGCTGGTCGAAGTGCTTGCCGATGGCATGCGGCTGGGGCTCGAACCGGGCGATGCGCAGTTGCTGGCGCGCTACGAACGCTGGCGCAGCCTCGACAGCTTCTCGGTGATGGCGGCGACCGACGGGCTCACCCGGCTGTTCGGCATTCCCGGCAGGTTGCCATCGGCCTTGCGCCGCCTGGGCATGGGCGCTGTTCAGCGCATGCCCGCGCTCAAGCGCTTTTTCATGGACGAAGCACGCGGAATGTCCGGAAAACTGCCGGAATTGCTGCGCGGTTAAAAGTCCGGGGCGACCTGCCTGACGGGTTCCGCCAGCGGGCTTGGCTGTTCGACCCTGCTGCCGGTGCTGTCCTGCAAGCGGTGTTCGTCGAGCATGGCGGTGGTTTCGATCAGATCGAGCGCGCGCTGCACCAAATCGTAACGCTGCGCCGCCGCGATCCAATCGTCCGCGCCTTCCGCTCCGGGCGTGTGCCGGATTTCCGCGATCGCTTCGGCGACCTTGCCGGTCGCCAGCATCAGTTTCGCCCGCTGGAGGCGGTCGTGCGGGCTCAGCGAGGGCTTGCTCTCATGCCGGATCACGAACAGCGCGGAGACTTCGCGCTTCAGTTTTGTCCAGCTGTCCTCGTTGCTGGCCACGCCCGCCATCCGCAGGCCGAGCGTGTCGAGCTGCGCCAGCAGCAAATCCAGCGTCACCGGGTTCGCGGCGGCGTCGGCGATGGTTTGCACGGCATTGGGCTGCGCATCGGCGAAGCGCAGCTTGAGCTGGTCCTCGAGATAGCCGAGCGGCGCGCCGCGATCGACCGTCCGCCGCGCGGCGAAAGCGATCAGCAGGCCCTCCGCGCGCGCGGCATTGCCCGATGCCGCCGCGGCGCGCAGATCGAGGCGCGAGAGCCGGTCTTCGAGCAAGGCGAGCCGCGTTTCCACCGTGCCGACTTGCGCCGCCACTGGCGGCGGGGCGGCGATCGGGGCGGCGGCTTGGGGCGCAGCCGTTGGCGACTGGACCGGCGGCACATATTCCGGGCCTGGTTCGGCGACCTTTGGCGAGGCGGCGAGACGCTGCTTTCCAGTGATCGCGGCCAGATCTATCGTCCCGCGCCACACCATCCATGCGCCAAGGCCCGCGGCTACAAGCAGCAGCAATAATACGCCGGTCATCAGCCAGCGGCCGGTCCGGGGACGGCTGGCGGGCCTGAGCGGCTCTGTCGGATACTGGTCTGGCATTCCTGGCCTTCTGCTAGCCCTGCGATCGGATTGCGGTTTGGCACATCTGCCGCGCCAAGGCCAGCAAGGCGTCGTCGCGGGGACGGTCGGCCGTAGCTATCGCCGCCCAGCCGTGGCCGGCCGCATCGGCGATGCGCGGGCCGAGCGCCGCCAGGGCGATATAGCCGCGGGCCAAGCTGCGGGCGTCACACGCTCTGGCGAAGTGGCGCGCGGCCTCGGCGGAGTGGAGCAGGACCACCGCCGGCTCGGCGAGGAGCCGCGCCAGCACTTGAGGCATAGGCAGCGGATCGCCGGCATAGACGATGCGTTCGGTGACGGTTACGCCTTCGGGTGGGGCCAGCGCGACGCGCTCACTCCCTGAAAGGCGCAGTAGTGTGCGGTGTTCCGAATCGACCCTGTCGAGCAAAGGCTGAAGTCCGCCTTCTCCCGTGGCGGCGACGACGAAGCCACTTTGCCGCGCGGCTTCGCCAGTCGTTTCTCCCACGGCATAAACCGGCTTGCCCAGGTAATGCGCCAAGTCAGGACCGCCGTGGCGAAGTGCATTGGCGCTGCCGATCAGCAGTGCGTCGATCGAAGCGGGATCGGGCGCATCCCAGTCGACAGCTTGGATCGCGAACAACGGAAATCCATGGGCATCGAGCCCGATCGCCCGCGCCGCCGCGACCGTCGCATCGCAGCCCGGCTGCGGCCGGATGACCACGAGCGGCGTCATGCGAGTGCGTGCGGTCCTGAAAAATGCTCGGAAATCAGGGGCGAGGCGCGCGACAGCAGTTCGTGCGCCAGCCGCGACGGCGCCAGCGAATCGCCTGGCGCGAAGCGAATTTCGCCCTCGACGCGCTCCTTGCCGTCCGGGCTGAACAGCGCGGCGCGCATGGTGAAGAAGTCTCCATCGGGCGTGGTCAGCACCGCCACCGCGCTGTGGCAATTGCCGCCCAGCGCTGCCAGCAGCGCCCGCTCGGCCAGGACCGCCGCGTGGCTCGGCGCGTGATCGATCAGGCCGAGAAGCTCACGCATGGCAGTGTCATCGGCGCGGCATTCGATGGCAATCGCGCCCTGCCCCGGCGCGGGAAGCCATTCCAGGGCAGGCAGGGCGGTACCCACGTCGCCGCGACCCAGCCGGTTAAGGCCCGCCGCCGCCAGCAGCGTCGCATCGGCCTCGCCCGTAGCCAGTTTGGCAAGCCTTGTCGCGACATTGCCGCGGAAGGGGACTATGCTGCAATCGGGCCGCAAGTGCAGCAGTTGCGCCGCCCGTCTTGGCGCGCTGGTGCCCAGCCGCGCGCCCTTGGGCAGCGCCGCGATGCTTTCGGCCCCGACCAGCACATCGCACACATCCTCGCGCGGGAGAACGGCGGCGATGGCCAGGCCGGGAGGGCGCAGGGTTTCCACATCCTTCGCCGAATGCACCGCGAAATCGATCCCGCCGGCGAGCAGGGCGGCGTCCAGTTCCTTGGTCCACAGCGCCTTGCCGCCGATCTCCGCAAGCGGCCGGTCGAGCACTTTGTCGCCGCTGGCCATGACCGGGACGAGCTCGAGACGATCCGCGGCCAGATTCGCCGCGCGCGGCCAGATGATCGCGCGCCTCTTCGGCTTGCGCGAGCGCCAGCGGCGACTTGCGCGTGCCGATACGGTAGTGGCGGGTTGGATCGGGGGCGGGCATGCCTGCTTGTGCTAGTCGGCAATGTGGCTAAACGGAAGCGGGGATGGCAATCGTTCTCGGAATTGAATCGTCCTGCGACGAAACCGCCGCCGCTCTGGTGACGTCGGAGCGCGTCGTCCTCGCGCAGCGCATTGCCTCGCAGGACGAGGCGCACCGGCCCTATGGCGGCGTCGTTCCCGAAATCGCCGCGCGCGCCCATGTCGAGCATCTGGCGCCGCTGATCGAGGCGGTGATGGCCGATGCCGGGCTGACTCTGGATCAGGTCGATGCCGTGGCGGCGACGGCGGGACCGGGGCTGATCGGCGGGGTCATGGTCGGGCTGGTGACTGCAAAAGCCCTGGCAATGGCGAGCGACAAGCCCTTGATTGCAGTCAATCATCTTGAGGGGCACGCCCTCTCGCCGCGGCTTTCGGACCCCTCGCTGGTGTTTCCCTACCTGTTGCTGCTGGTCTCGGGCGGGCATTGCCAGCTGCTCGAAGTCGCGGGGCCGGGGCGCTACCGGCGGCTGGCGACGACGATCGACGATGCCCTGGGCGAGGCGTTCGACAAAACCGCCAAGATCCTCGGCCTCGGCTATCCCGGGGGTCCGGCGGTCGAGCGGCTGGCGGCGTCGGGCGATGCCAGGGCCGTATCTTTGCCGCGCCCGCTGCTGGGCTCGCCCGAGCCGCATTTCTCCTTCGCCGGGCTGAAGAGCGCGGTGCTGCGGGCGAAGCAGTCGGGCCTCCACGTTGACGCCGATATCGCCGCCGCGTTCCAGCAGGCGGCGATCGATTGCATAGTCGACCGGACCCGCCGGGCGCTCGACCGCACGGGCGACATTACCGCTCTGGTCGTTGCCGGCGGCGTGGCGGCAAACAGCGCGATAAGGGTAGCTCTTGAGAAACTGGCTGAAGATAATGGCCTGCCGTTCGTCGCGCCGCCGCTGGCGCTGTGCACCGACAATGCCGCGATGATCGCCTGGGCCGGGATCGAGCGGCTGGGCCAGTCCGATCCGCTCGATTTCGCCGCGAGGCCGCGCTGGCCGCTCGATGCCGAAGCCGAGCCGGTGCGCGGGGCGGGAGTGAAGGCATGACGTCTGGGCGTAATCGGGGCAGGGGCCTGGGGAACAGCGCTTGGCGCAGGCCATGGCCAGCGATGGTAGCCACGTGACTATCTGGGCCCGAGAGCCGGAACTGGTCGAGGAGATCAATTCTAGACATACCAATAGTTTATTCTTACCTTCTGCGACGCTTTCCGAAAGTGTGCGGCGACCGGGGAGTCTGGCGTATCTGGCCGATTGCCAGGTGCTGCTGGCAGTGGTTCCGGCGCAATTCCTCGCCCCGGTGCTGGCCGGGCTGCCCGAAGGCGAGCGCGATCTGGTGCTTTGCGCCAAGGGGATCGAGGCGGGCACCGGGCGGCTGATGGCCGATGTCGCACGCGATGCAGCACCCGGGGCACGGCTCGCGGTGCTTTCCGGGCCGACTTTCGCCCACGAAGTCGCCGCCGGCCTGCCGACCGCGGTGACGCTCGCCTGTTCGGGCGGCGAGGAGCAGTGGCGACGGCTGTCGCCGCTGATCGCCCGGCCGGCGTTCCGCCCCTACTATTCGGACGATGTCACCGGCGCGGAGATCGGCGGGGCGGTGAAGAACGTGCTGGCGATCGCCTGCGGCGTGGTCGAGGGGCTCGGGCTCGGCCAGAACGCGCGGGCGGCGCTGATCGCGCGGGGCTATGCGGAAATGCAGCGCTTCGGTCTGGCGCGCGGGGCGCGGGCGGAGACGCTTTCGGGCCTGTGCGGCCTTGGCGATCTGGTGCTGACCTGTACCTCCACCTCCAGCCGCAATTTCTCGCTCGGCAAGGCGCTGGGCGAGGGGATGAGCGCGGCCGATGCGCTTGCCGGCAAGAACAGCGTCGCCGAGGGCGCCGCCACCGCGCCGGTGCTGCGCGAGCTGGCCGGGCGCGACGCCATCGACATGCCGATCGTCGAAGCGGTCTGCCGTCTGCTCGCCGGGGAGGCGCCGGCGCGCGGGGTGGTGCAGGACCTGCTCGCCCGCCCGCTGCGCGCCGAACAGGAACCGGGCGCTTGAGCGATGCTCCGGTCAATGCGGATATCGCGGCCATCGCCAAGGGCGGGCGGACCAATCTGCTCGGCTTCCCGCTGCGGCTGTTCGCGCGGATACCCTTCATGTTCATCGCCGGGCGGCTCTATGGCGCCGAGGCGCTGGGCCGCTTCGCCTATGCCCTGCTGGTCGTCGAGTTCCTCGGCGCTGCTGAGTTCGGTCGGTCTCAAGCGCGGCCTTGCCCGGCGGCTGACCGAGGAAAGCGAGCATCCCGCCAATGCCGTCGGCGACGCCATGCTGATCAGCCTGACGGTCGGCTCGCTGGCGGCGGGAGCGCTGTTCCTGTTTCCGGCGCCGATGTTTCCGAGCGGACACTATTCGCGCTACGATCTGCTGTTGCCGGTGGCGATCCTGCTGCTGACGGCCACCGATATCGCGCTGTCGGCGCTGGCCTATCGCTTCGATATCGCGACGACCGTGCGTTCGCGCTCGATCGTCGAGCCGTGGACCCTGTCGATCGCGGCGGGGGTGCTGTGGTTCGTGGTGCCGGAAGGCGGGCTGGCGCTGGCCTATGTCCTGTCCTGCCTGACTGCCGCCGTGGCCGCGCTGATACCGCTCCTGCGGAGTTACGGGCTGCCGCAGGGCTGGCGGCCGCATCCGCTGCATCTGGCCGCGCTGGCCCGCAGCAATGTGCCGCTGGCGGTGGCGGAAGGCATCGAATGGGGCTCGCGCCGCCTCGACCTTGCCCTGCTTGGCCTGTTCGCTTCGCCCACCGCCGTGGGTGTCTATTATGTTGCCCAGCAGGTCGCGAGCCTGCCGCAGAAGCTCAAGACCAGCTTCGAGCCGATCCTCGGCCCGGTGATCACCCGCAATCTCAAGGAGCAGAACTACAAGGCGATCGCCGCGCAGGTCTGCCAGGTCGGCTTCTGGATCACCGCCGCGCAGACCGGGATCGCCCTGGCGCTCGGCATTCCCGGCGAAGGGGTGATGGGCCTGGTCGGTCCGGCCTTCGTCGGCGGCGCCGGGGCGCTGATCTTCCTGCTGGCGGCGGAAGTCGTGGCGGCGACCGCGGTAGTCAGCGAATCCGCGCTGATCTACGTCGCGCGGTTCAGGAACCTGATGATCTCGCTTGGCACGATCACGCTGCAAGCCGTGCTGACCGTGGGCGGCATGCTGCTCGCCGACCGGCTGGGCCTCGACCAGTTTTACCGCGCCGCGATCGCCGCGATCGCCCTGATGCTGTCGCTGGCGGTCGCCTCGGTCGCCAAGTCGCTGCTGCTGTCGCGCTTCCTGGGCGAGCCGATCAACAACTGGCGCTGGGGCCTCGTCTGGGCGGCGGCGCCCGCGATTGTCATTGGCTGGGCGGCGACGCAGTATCTGCCGGAATGGGCCGAACTCGCCTTTGGCGTCCCTGCGATTCTCGCCATCTATAGCTGGACGATCTGGAACAAGGGCTTCGGCCCCGAGGACCGGGTGCTGTTTCGCCGCAACGTCGCGCCGAAGGCTGAGGCGGAAGTCTGATCCTTTCATCGCCGCTACGGCGCGTTCAGTCGCGGTTCACGGCCTGTGCGGCCTTTTTCATTCCGGAGACCTTAACGGAGGAAGAGAACCGCCATGCGTTTCGTCCGCACACTTACCGCCACTTGCATGTCGCCCTGATCGCCGGCTGCGCCACGCCGCAAAGCCGCGAGCGACCGCGCAGCATCGACGGACGGGCTGAACGAGACCGAAGGCAAAGCCGCTGCCGACGCCAGCAACGAAGCGCGGTAAGCTGCGCCGGCACGTATGCAACCGGAAGCTCTGTCGCCTCTGCCGCCCCCGCCGCCGCCGAATGCCCTCGTCGGTGCTCAGCCGCGCCGCTACCGTCGGGCGCGCTGAAGTCCGAAGCGCGGCGCATGGACTGATCGGGGCGGCTATGTCCCGCCGGTGATCGTCCCCTCCGATCCGGGCAACGAGCGCTACGACGGCAAGGAAGTGAGCCCGGTGCATGTCGCGCGAAACGAGCCGGTCTCCACTTTCTCGGTCGATGTCGATACCGGCGCCTATGCCAACACCCGCCGTTTCCTCACCGCCGGGCAGCTGCCGCCCAGGGACGCGGTGCGCTCGGAAGAGCTGATCAACTATTTCCGCTATGACTACGCCCGGCCCGAAAGCCGCGGCGCGCCATTCTCGATCAATACCGATGTCGCGGTGACGCCGTGGAACTCCGATACCCGGTTGCTGCGGATCGGCCTGCGCGGCTACGATCTTGCCCGATCTGGCCGTCCGCCGGCCAATCTCGTCTTCCTTGTCGATGTTTCGGGCTCGATGTCGAGCCAGGACAAGCTGCCGCTGGTCAAGACCGCGCTGGCGGGCCTGGCCGGCGAACTCTCCGCGCGCGACAAGGTTTCCATCGTGGTTTACGCCGGCGCGGCGGGGCTGGTGCTCGAGCCGACCAGCGACGAGCGCAAGATCCGCTCGGCGCTCGACCGGCTTTCCGCCGGAGGATCGACCGCGGGCGGGGCGGGTTTGCAGCTTGCCTACCAGATCGCCCGCGACAACTTCATCGAAGGCGGGGTCAACCGTATCCTGCTGGCCACCGATGGCGATTTCAACGTCGGCGTCTCCGATACCAAATCGCTGATCGCGATGGTCGAGCGAGAGCGCGACAGCGGCATTACCCTGACCACGCTGGGCTTCGGCGAGGGCAATTACAACGAAGCGATGATGGAGCAGATCGCCGACAAGGGGAACGGCAACTACGCCTATATCGACACTGCCCTGGAAGCCCGCAAGGTGCTGGGCGACCAGATGAGCTCGACCTTGTTCACCATCGCCAAGGATGTGAAGATCCAGGTCGAGTTCAACCCGGCGCAGGTCAGCCAGTACCGCCTGCTCGGCTATGAAAACCGCGCGCTGCGCGAAGAGGATTTCGATAACGACAAGGTCGATGCCGGCGATATCGGCGCGGGTCATCAGGTGACCGCGATCTACGAGATCGTGCCGGCGGGCGGGCGCGGCTGGTCCGGGCCGCGGCGGTACGATGCGCCGCGCAGCTATGACGACCAGCCGCCTTCGGTCACCACGCGCGGCCACGAGATGGCTTTCGTCAAGCTGCGCTACAAGCTGCCCGATGGCAAGACTTCGCGGCTGATCGAGCGGCCGGTATTGGCGAGCACGATGCGCGGCGCGGGCCGGCCCACCGGCGATTTCGCATTCGCCACCGCTGTCGCCGCCTTCGGCCAGACCCTGCGCGGCGACACGCTTGATGAAAGGCTTCAGCCACGCCCAGATCGTCTCGCTCGCCGGGCGGCAGAACGATTACTGGCGGCAGGAGTTCGTTCGCCTCGTTGGCCTCGCGGGATCGTTGGCGGGTAACGACACAAGCGTTGAGCGCGAGCGCGAGGGCGGCTAACAGGCTCGGGTGATTCCTCCAGGGGGGCGCCCGCCGAATGCTCGAAACGATTGAGGCCAACTGGCCAGTCATTGCGCTGGTCCTGGGTCTGATTCTCGTCCTGCTGCTGTTCCTGGTATGGGGACGGCCGCAGCCCACCCGCGAGCGCCACCGCGCGCCCGATGCGCTCGACGAGGGCGCGGCGCCGGCGGCGCGCAACCAGGCGCTGATCGACGCGCCCAGCGCGGTTGCGGTGGCCAAGGCCGGCGGCATCGGCGTGCTGGAGCGCGAACCGGAGCCGGCGGCGAAACCCGCGCCTCCTCCGTCTCCTCCCCCACCGGCCACGCCGCTGGTCGTTCCGCCGCCCCCGCCACCGATCGTGACGTCCAAGCCCGCTCCCGCGCCGAAACCGAAGGCCGAGCACCAGGCGAAGTCGCCGCCTCCACCCGCGCCCAAGAGGGCAGAAGCGAAAGCGAAGACGAAGCCGAAGGCCGAGCCCAAGGTGAAGCTAGCCCCGGCGCCCAAGGCCGCACCCAAGCCAAAGCCCGCGCCCAAGGCAGCGCCACCTCCGGCTCCTGCACCCGCGCCTTCACCACCGCCGCATCCTGAGCCGCCCCCAGCTCAGGCCACCGGCGATCTCGCGCAGATCAAGGGCCTCGGCCCCAAGCTTCGCACCCTGCTGCCGACGCTCGGGGTCAACTCCGTCGCCGACATCGCCCAGTGGAGCGATGCCGACATCGACCGGATCGACGCCCAGCTCGGGGTCTTCGCCGGGCGCATCCGCAAGGACAACTGGGTCGAACAGGCGAAACTGCTCGCCGCGGGGGACACGGCCGGGTTCGAGGCGAAGTTCGGCAAGCTCTAGCCGTTAGGCGTCCCCGAACGGGATCACATCGTCGCGGTAATCGATGTCGCCCAGCACGATGTTGGTGTTGATCGCTTCGCCCGCGACGCGCTCCCACAGCACCAGCTTGTCGTGCCACGGCGAAGAGGGATGATCGTCCATCAACGGGCCGGCTTCGATGCCCATCTTGGCGAGCCGTTCCTTGTGGAAATCGAGGTCCTTGACGCCGAACACCACCGAAGTGACGCCTTCGCCCTTGGTCTCGAGTTCGGACCACAGCCACGAGTTGAAATCGGTCCGCTCCTCGTGCGGGCAGACCACCTCAAGCCCGGCTTCCCAGGAAATGCACATGGTGAAGCCCATGTCGGCGCGGGCGAAGCGGGTCAGCGTCGCGCCGGTGATTTGCTCGAGCCGGCCGACATGCATGTCGAGGTTCTCGGGCCGGACCAGCCAGGCGACGTGATCGACGTGGTTGACGAATTTTTTCATGATGGGTGGGATCCTCTCCGGGGGGCGTGGTGTTTGCGCGGGAGGATGTTGGGGGAGGGAGGGGGAGTCAAGCGGATCACTTGCGCATCCAGCGCGGATCGGGATCGCGCCAATAATGCTTGCCGTCCTTTTCGGAAGTCCACGGATCGACCAGATCCCAGCGCTTGCCGGCGAAGCGGTCGCCATCGAGCGTGGCCTCAAGGTGCTGCTTCACCCGGTGCCGAAGCTTGCGCGCGCCCAGCTTCTTCCAGAGGTGATCGCTGCCGGCGGTGGTGATGCCGGAAATTGGCGTCTTGCGGCGGGAACGGGACATGGCTGTGCATTTGCAATAGCCGCAAGTCGTCAGCCGTTTCGGGGATCGAAGGGCTGCCCGCGGCTAATGCCGCAGGCGGTTCTGGTGGCGGGGCCCAAAGCGGATCACGGTCATGGTCCTATCGCCCGGCATAGATCGCGGGGCTGTAAAGCGGTTCGGGGATCGGCTGGCCGGTGGCGCGGGCGGTTTCCAGCCAGAGGTCCATGGCCTTGCGCAGCTCGGACACAGCGCTCTCGGGCGTGTCGCCATGCGCCGAACATGGTCGCAAATCGGGCACGTCCGCGATCCAGCAGCGGTCGTCCGGATACCAGAACACGTTGATATGATAGCGCGGTTCCATCACTCGGGAGTTTCGTTCTTGTCCCGCGCACGAGCGCGAAGTCCTATGGCATAGCCCTTGACCAGAATGGTCAGATAGTCATCGGCAGTTATGCCTAACTTGGCCGCTTCTTCGCAGATCGAATCATAGTGTTCCTGCGGAATGTCTGTAACTACGATGTCGCGCATGACAATGCTTCGAGCTGTTGTGGCGTAGCTTAGAGGCTAACTCATCGAGCCGCCAATTCAACGCTAACCGCGTCCGAAACGGACCTAAGTGCTTACCCGTATTTGGCGAATTCGCTCAAGCCACGCGCTTCTGGACCGAAAGTTCGAGACCGAAGGCGTTCAGGACGGCAACAAGCGTCTCCAGCGTTGGATTGCCGTTCTCGGAAAGCGCATTGTAGAGCGCCTGACGGCCAAGTCCGGATTTCTTGGCAATCTCGGTCATGCCCTTAGAACGGGCGACATCGCCAAGCGCGCTAGCGATGTGTTTGGGATCGTTCCCCTCCATCGCCGCCTCCAGGAAATAGAGAATGTCCTCCTCGGTTTCGAGGTGATCGGCGGGATCAAACGGGTAAACCTTCAATGCCATCGTCAGCGTCCTTCGCGAGCTGCCTGGCCTTCGCGATGTCGCGTGCCTGAGAGCCCTTGTCTCCGCCATTGAGCAGGATGATCAGAACACCGTCCCGCCAGATGTAATAGACGCGAAATCCCGGGCCGAAATGCAGGCGCAGTTCCTGTACGCCATCGCCCACGGATTTCGAATCAGCAGCATTCCCGCTGGCGAGGCGTTTCAACTGGACGTCGATCCTCAGGCGTGCTTTCCGGTCGCGCAGGCCAGCCAGCCAGTCGCGGAACTCCGCCGTCTGGACGATGACGACTTGTCCTTTATGAAGGACATTTTGGGATTTGTCAATGGAGTCTGGCATGGCTGCAATTCCAAAAGTGCAGCTCCCCTATTAACCACCATAAGCCCCAAATGCCGAAAAAAGTGCCATTTATCCCCAGTCTTGGGACGGTTTTCTTTAGTATCAATAAGTTAGAGTGAGAATGCTCAATTCGGCATATTACCGCCCCCACTTCGTCTTCCCCTGCCTGCCGAACCGCCCCTTCCTTGTCCCTGGCTTGCCCTCATTACTCCGTCCGACCACCGGCGCGCGGAACTCGCCCGGTATCCCCAGCTCCTCAGCCTCCAGCCGCCGGATCTCGTCGCGCAACCTGCCGGCCTCCTCGAACTCCAGGTCCGCCGCCGCCGCGCGCATGCGGCCTTCGAGCTCCTCGATATACCCACGCAGATTGTGGCCGACGAGGTTGTTCCTCGCATCGTCCTCGATCTCGACCAGCACGCCATCCCGCGAAGCCGTGTCGGCGACGATGTTGTGGATGTCGCGCTTGATGCTTTCCGGGGTGATGCCATGTTCGATATTGAACGCGTGCTGCTTTTCGCGGCGGCGGTCGGTTTCGGCCATCGCCCGTTCCATGCTCGCCGGTTATCCGGTCCGCATACAAGATCACCCGGCCATCGATGTTGCGCGCCGCCCGGCCGATGGTCTGGATCAGCGAGGTTTCCGACTGCGCAGGAAGCCTTCCTTGTCGGCGTCGAGAATGGCGACCAGCCCGCACTCCGGGATATCCAGCCCCTCGCGCAGCAGGTTGATGCCGACCAGCACGTCGTAGACGCCGAGGCGCAAGTCGCGGATCAGTTCGATGCGTTCGAGCGTCTCGACGTCGCGAATGCATGTAGCGCACGCGCAGCCCGGCCTCGTGCATGAATTCGGTGAGGTCCTCGGCCATGCGCTTGGTCAGGGTGGTGACCAAGGTGCGATAGCCCGCCTGGGCGACCTTGCGGCATTCCTCGATGCAATCCTGCACCTGGTCCTCGACCGGACGGATCTCGACCGGCGGGTCGATCAGGCCGGTGGGGCGGATCACCTGCTCGGCGAAGACGCCGCCCGATTGCTCCATCTCCCAGTGGCCGGGCGTGGCCGACACCGCCACCGTCTGCGGTCGCATCGCGTCCCATTCGTTGAACCGCAGCGGGCGGTTGTCGATGCAGCTGGGCAGGCGGAAGCCGTATTCGGCGAGCGTGATCTTGCGGCGGTGATCGCCTTTCGACATCGCGCCGATTTGCGGCACGGTCTGGTGGCTTTCGTCGACGAACAACAGGGCGTTATCGGGCAGGTATTCGAACAGCGTCGGCGGCGGCTCGCCGGGCAGGCGGCCGGTGAGGAAGCGGCTGTAGTTCTCGATCCCGGCGCAGGTGCCGGTGGCGGCGATCATTTCGAGGTCGAAATTGGTGCGCTGCTCGAGCCGCTGGTGTTCGAGCAGTTTGCCCTCCGCCTCCAGTTCCTTCAGCCGCTCGACCAGCTCGAATTTGATCGCCTCGGTCGCCTGCTTCATCGTCGGGCCGGGCGTGACATAGTGCGAATTGGCGTAAATCCGCACCTTTTCGAGGCTCGCGCCTTTCTTGCCGGTCAGCGGATCGAATTCGGCGATTTCCTCCACTTCGTCGCCGAAGAAGCTGATGCGCCAGGCCATATCCTCATAGTGGCTGGGGAAGATCTCCAGATTGTCCCCCCGCACCCGGAAATTGCCGCGCTGAAAGGCGGCGTCGTTGCGCTTGTATTGCAGCGCGACGAGCTTGCGGATGATCTCGCGCTGGTCCTCGGAGGCGCCCTTCTTGAGGTCGAAGATCATCGCCGAATAGGTCTCGACCGAGCCGATGCCGTAGAGGCAGCTTACCGAGGCGACGATGATCACGTCGTCGCGCTCGAGCAGCGAGCGGGTGGCCGAATGGCGCATCCGGTCGATCGCCTCGTTCACCGAGCTTTCCTTCTCGATGTAGGTGTCGCTGCGCGGCACATAGGCCTCGGGCTGGTAATAGTCGTAGTAGGAGACGAAATATTCGACCGCGTTGTCCGGAAAGAAGCTCTTGAACTCGCCATAGAGCTGCGCGGCGAGGATCTTGTTGGGCGCGAGGATCAGGGCGGGGCGCTGCAACTGCTCGATCACCTTGGCCATGGTGAAAGTCTTGCCGCTGCCGGTGACGCCGAGCAGCACCTGGGTGCGCTCCCCACCATTGTTGGCGTCCGCGCCGATGCCGGCGACAAGCTCGGCGATGGCGGTGGGCTGGTCGCCGGCGGGCTGGTATTCCGACTGGATGCGGAACGGGCGGCCGCCGTCCGACTTCTCCGGCCGCTGCGGCTTGTGCGGCACGAAGCTGGCGGAAGTATCGGGCTCGGCCAAGCCGCGGCGGATGACGAGTTCGGGCATGGGGCGCAGATATGGCGCGGCGGCGGCTCGGGCGCAATGCGTGCGGGCGTCTGCTATCGCATGCCGGACCTCGGCTGGGCCGGCGCCAGCGCGATCACCACGGTCGCCACCAGCACCACCGGCACCACCAGCATGAAATGCCGGTCGTACCCGCCATAGACATCGAAGATCCGCCCCGCCGCCAGCGGGCCGAGGCTGGAGCAGATCGCGTAGCCGGTCTGGACCGTGGCATGGACCGAGCCGAACAGGCGCTGGTCGAACTGGCGCGAGGCGATGTAGGTGACGACGTCCATTTCCGATCCGGCGGAAAACCCGAGCAGAGCCGCGCCCGCCGCCAGCATCAGGAGCGAACCCTCGCCGAAACCGAGCAGCGCCACGACGCCAAGCATCAGCGAGAAGGCGGCCACGGCGAGCGGGCGCAGCGGCAGGAAATCGAGCAGCCAGCCGGTGACCAGCCGGCCGAGCACCGAAAACAGGCCGGTGAGGCCGGCGAGCGCGGCGGCGGTCGGCATGTCGATGCCGCGCCAGCGCAAGATCGCGACGAGATGGACGATCAGCGAGAGCTGGCAGAAAGCGAACAGGCTGCCCGCCACCAGGATGCAGAAGAAGGCGCGGCTGCGCAGCGCCGGGCCGAGCGGCGGGCGGCTGGCTGCCCTGGATGCGCCTGGCCGGCGCGGGGAGCGGCGCGGGGCGGAAGAACAGCACGGTGAGCGGCAGCACCACCGCCGCCCAAGTCAGCGCCATGGCGGGAAACGCCATGCGCCAGCCGAGCCATTCGATATAGCTGGCCGCCAGCACCGGCCACATGCCGGTCGCTACCCCCATGCCGGCAAGCGCCACCCCCATCGCCAGCCCGCGCGAGGCGTCGAAAGTCCGGGTCGTGCCGGCCACCCACAGGGTGGTCATCACCGAGGCATTGCCCAGCGAGAGCAGGCCGGTGAGCAGCCACCACTGCGTTATGTCGCCATTGGCTAGGCCCATCGAGGAGAAGATCAGGACGAACGGCGCGATGCCCATCAGCGCCATCCGGCGCGGCCCCAGCCGGTCGAGCACCCGCCCGGCGATGGGCACGATCAGCAGCCCGGCCAGCATCTGCACGGTCAGTGCGGAGGAGAACTGGGTGCGGCTCCAGCCGAACTCCTCGGTCATCGCCACCATGAACACGCCGCTGGAATAGGAATAGGCGGCGGAGCCGGTAACGCCGAGCATGGCGACCAGCGGCAGCTTCCAATGCCGCGCCCATTCGGCGCGTGCTGCGGAGATTTCGATGATTGGTCCCCTATTCCTCGTCCATCTGGTACTCGTACTGGTATTCGACCGCATATTCCGCCGGGACCGGGAAGGTCTTGATGTTCAGCGCCGCGGCGATGGCGCGGTTGGTGTCGAACAGGACCTGCCAGTAGTGCTGGTTATGGCAGAACGGGCGCACCACCAGCAGGGTGCCGCGTTCGTTGAATTCGAGAATGTCGATCAGCGGTTTGGGTTCGGGGACGAGGTTGGGCACCGCCTCGACCGCCGGGCGCAGGGCGTCGATGGCCTTGAGCGGATTGACCCCGTGGGCGATCTGCGCGCGCAAGTCGACCGCGCGGTAGGGGTAGCGCGAATAGTTGGCGATGTTGTCGGCCATGATCTTGCCGTTGCCGACCACGGTGTAGACGTTCGCCAAGGTCGAAATGGTGGTGGCGAACATGCCGATTTCCATGATCGTCCCCGCCACGCCCCCGGCTTCGACATAATCGCCGACCTTGAACGGCTTGAACATGATCAGGAACACGCCGGCGGCGAAATTCGCCAGCATGCCCGACCAGGCGGCGCCGATGGCCAGCCCCATCGCGGCGATCAGCGCGGCGAAGCTGGTCGTCTCGATGCCGAAAATGCCGAGGATGCCGATGATCAGGAAGACGTTGAGCGCGATGGCCGTGAGCGAGACGACATAGCGCGCCAGGGTGGGGTCGAACTTGCGCCTTTCCAGCGTCGAGCGCAGCAGATCCTCTAGCTTGTCGATCACCCAGCGCCCGCCGAAGAACATGATCAGCGCCATGCCGAGCGTCTTGGCCAAGGCGATGATTTCGGGCAGCGCGGCAGTCAGCCAGGGTGGCATGGCGGGCTTCCTTTCAGCTACGGGTCGCGCAATGCGGAGGGGCTGGGCTTAGCCGCCGACGACAAAGGTCTCAACGCTCCATGGGGTCGACTCGCCCGGTTTTCCGGCCATACCGCCGGGCAGTTCTTCCGACATGTCCCAAGCGGCCACCATCCGGCCGAAGCCGATGAAATAGCCTGTCCACAGGCCCAGTTCGACGATCTCGGGTTCGGTGAAATGCGGGCGCAGCGCGGCGTAGGTGCGCGCATCGATGGCGAAGTGGTTGGTCGCGGAAATATCGGCATAGGCCAAAGCCACCTTTTCCGCATCGGTGAGGTCCGGCGCTTCGTGCGGCCTTTCGAGCGAGCAGACCAGGTCTTCAGTCAGTCCGTCGTCGAGCCCCGTGTTGATAGCGCATCGCCATGCAGCTGCGGCACTGGTTGTGGAAGGCGATCCGCAGCCGCATCAGTTCGACCAGCCGTCCGGGCAGGGTTCCGCGTTCGGTCAGCACATCGGCGAATGTGTGCAGCGCGCCCATCAGTTCGGGCGAATGGCCGGTCGGGGTATACAGCATGCGCTCGCGCGGGGAGGCGTTGTCGTACCAGGCGCGCAAATCGGCGGGGAGCGTGCCGGGATCGAGAGTGGCGAGGTGAGTCATTTCGGGTCTCCCGTCTTGTCGTTCAAATCGTACTGTTGGCCAGGCCGGCCACGTCCCTGCGCGGCGCCAGGCTGCCCAGCAACCCCGCACCCGCCGCCGCGACGGCAACGCCCGCCCACAGCAGCGGCTCGTAGGAATGGAACGCGTCGAAAATCACGCCCGCCATCACCGGACCGACAATGCTGGAAAGCCCCATTACGCTCATACAGGCGCCATAGATCGTGCCGAAATCCTCCGCCCGGAAAATCCGCCCGATCAGGCAGACCAGGATGGTGACGGTTGCTCCCGAAGCGAGGCCCATGAAGGTGCAGGCGACCACGGCGAGCACGGTGCTGCCATCGACGGCGATCGTCAGCAGGCAGGCGATGCCCATGGCGGCCATGGCGCCCGTCGTCATCGCCACCGGAGGCGCCCGGTCGAACAGCGTGCCGGCGGAAAGCTTCCCGGCGATCGAGGCAAGCCCGGCGAGGCCAGCGATTGCCGCCGCGCCGGTGCGGGTCAGCCCGGCCTCGACCAGCACCGGCGCGAGGTTGATCACCAGAGCGGAGAATACCAGGATCACCGTGAACACCGCCATGGCCAGGCGGAGGAACTTGCCCGACAGCAACAACGCGCCCAGCGCGGATCGCCGCGGCGGCGTGCTTTCACTGGCCCATTCGTGGAATGCCCCCCGGCGCCGACCGGCCGGCTGTCATGGAAGAACAGAACGGTCATCGCCAGGCTGATCCCGCCCCAGATCAGGGCCTGCAGCTGGAATGCATGCTGCCAGCCGAAGTTATCGACCAGATAGCGCGCGACCGGGGGGCCGAGAAACATGGAAATGCCGGTCCCGCTCAGCACTACCCCGGTGGCCATGCTGCGGCCTTTGTCGAACACGCCGTTGATCGCGGCGATCCAGACGATTGGCGAGGTCATGGTGCCGCCGATCGCGGAGACAACCCATATGCCCAGCCAGGCTGCGTAATTGCCGGCGACCAGCGAAAAGCCGGCGATCGACAGCGCGGTGAGCAGCAAGCCGGCGATCGCGATTACCCGGGCGCTGTAGCCGTCGATGATCCTGCCGAGCACGCCCGACAGCAGAAACCCGGCGAAGGCGGAGGCGGAAATGCCGGCCATGACCTGGGTGCGGCTCCAGCCGAACGCGCTCTCGAGCGGGGCGAGAAACTGCCCGAGGCCATAGATCGCCGAACTCGCCAGCGAGGCGCCGGCGACCGAAGCCAGCACCAGCGGCCAATGCCGCGCCCATTCGCCCGCGGCGGTGGTTGGCGGCTCGCTCTGCTCCTTGGTCAGCATGGGGCGCTCCTGCGCTAGGGTGGGCGCACAATGGCAAGCGGGAGGGTAAATGCAAGCCTGGGGAGTAGGCGGGAGGTCGCGGGAAGGCGGGGTGAATAACTCGAAGTTAATGCGCTTGGCGTCGCAAATAGGGTGCCGGAATGGAACGCCATTGCGGCACTTTGCGTGCTTGCATAGACGTTCGTGCAATATAAACTTGCCACATTCTACTGGGCCAGGGGAAATTGCCGCATGCGCGCATTGCTTTTATTTACACTGCTCATGCTCTGCCAAAGCGCAGCCCACGCCGAATGGATTCAGGCGTCCAGTCCGCACTTCGTCATTTACGCCAATGCCAGCCCCTCCAAGATTCAAGGTCTTTCGCAGGAGCTGGAGCGGTACCATTCGGCTATGGCCTACGTCAGCGACAAGGAGTCACCCGCTCCAAGTCCATCAAACCGATTGACCATATACATGGTTGAAAACGAATACTATGTGCGGGAGCTCTATGTCGCCGATGGCACCAAGCGCAAAGATGTCGGTGGCTTCTATGTCCCTCGTGCAGGATCTTCTTTCGCGATTGTGCCACTCGCTTTCATCGATACACGGAACACCAATTTCGACTATGCCAAATTTGCGCTGCTGCATGAATATGCACACCATTTTATGATGTCTGAAAATGCGTTTGCAATGCCGCGCTGGTACGCAGAAGGTGGAGCGGAATTCTTTGCATCGGCCAAATTCTGGCCAGACGGCGGCGTCTCGATCGGCAGGCCGGTCATCAACATACACCCAACCTTTCCTTCGCATCGATTGAAACCGTAGAAAATATACTTGATCCCTCCGCGCAAAATTACTCAACAGTTATGAACAATGGCGATTTGTATGGCAAGGGATGGCTATTATTTCATTACTTGACTTTCGAGGTCAGTCGGAAGGGCCAGATGGCGGCCTATCTGCGGCTAATCAATGAAGGCAAAAATTCGCGGGACGCAGGGCTTGAGGCCTTTGGCGATTTCGCGAAGCTCGAAGAAGATCTGCGCGAATACCTCGAGCGTCCGCGCTTGCTGTCTTTCAAATTGCCGCCCGAGATGCTTCGTCCGGCGGAAACGACGCTGCGCACGCTGCCGTTAGGGGAGGCGGCAATGATGCAGGCGACCATTCGAATGCGCCTGGGGGCGAACCCCGCGACTGTCCATGCAATCCTCGCAGAAGCGCGGGCTGTGGCATCCCGGTTTCCAGGGGATCCCGTGGTGCAAGCGGCACTAGCGGAAGCTGAGCGCAATGCTGGCAATAACGCAGAGGCGGTCGCCGCAGCGGATGCCGCGCTCGCGATCGACCGGAGTATTGTCAACGCCTATGTCCAGAAGGGTTACGCGCAGTTTCAATTGGCGACGAAGGATCGCGATCCCGAAGGCCTAATCAAGGCGCGCGAGACCTTCATGGCAGCGAGCCAATCGAAAGCGATAACCCCATACCCATGCTCTACATTTATATGACTTACCGAGCTCGAAGCAGGCTGGTTCCAGATGAGGCGGTGAGAACGCTCGAACGGGCAACGCGGCTTGCCCCATACGATCTCGGCTTCAGACTGATGGTGGCGCAGTTGCAGCTTGATGCCGGCCTGAAGGATGCGGCCAGGGCCAACCTGCGACCAGTAGCTTATAGTCCCCACGGCGGCAAAGTTGTCGAACTGGCGCAAACCTATCTCGCCCGAATGGATGCAGATCCCAAATGGGATGGCCGGGATTTGCTAGAGCAGCGTCATTCGCCTTGACCTGCGTTCGAAATCAATGAGTTAGATCGATCTTGGGCCGCTATCCTGACAGGACGGGTGCAACAATCTCCTTAGCCCTACCTCAAACCCCCGAATTTCCCAGTCCCGCCGCATGCTTCGCCGCAACAAAGCCCCAGGTGAAGCTCGGCCCGATCGAGCAGCCCGCGCCCGGATAGGCGCGGCCCATCACGCCCGCCGTGGTCGTGCCGGTGGCGTAGAGCCCCTCGATCACCGTGCGGTCGGGCTTCATCACCCGCGCGTTGGCATCGCAGACCACGCCGCCGTAAGTGCCGACATCGCCCGGCACGATCTCGACCGCGTAGAACGGGCCTTCCTCGACCGTGCCGAGGGTGTCGTTGGGGGTGTGGGTATAGTCGCCGAGGAAACGATCGTAGGCGCTGTCGCCGCGGCCGAATTCGGTCGTCTTTGCCCTGGCCCGCGCGAAGCCGTTGAACTTCTCGGCGGTGGCGGTGAGGTTGCCGGCGGGGATGTTGCAGGCCGCAGCCAGCTCTTCGAGTGTGTTTCCGGTTCTGAGGAACTTGCTGTCCCACCAGACTTTCGGAATGGCGCCGCCGGGCATGACTTCGCAGATCATGTACCTGCGCAGGTACTGGCTGTCGAAGATCAGCCAGCTGGGCACCGCCGGCACGGTCTTGTGGCGTTCGAGCTGAGCCCTGGCAGAACAGCATGTAGGAGCCGCCCTCGTTCATATAGCGAATGCCGGTCTGATCGACGAGGAAGGCGTGCGGCTTGCAGATCTGGGTCTGCATGCCGGCGGGGTCGTTGTCGGTGGGCGGCAAGGCCATCTGGTTGCCGACGAATTCGTCCATATGCGCCATCCAGGCGCCGTGCCGCATCATTTCCTTGTGCATGTCGCCGGTGTCGCCCGGGGCGGCATGGGTCCATTCCTTGCGGGTGTGCGGGATATATTCGTCGCGCATCTCCTGGTTGCGGGCGAAGCCGCCGGCGTTGAGCAGCACGCCGAGATTGGCGCCGATACGCCAGGGCTTGCCGTCCTTTTCGATGACAACGCCGATGCAGCGATTGCCATCGACCAGCACTTCCTTGACGCCCACATTGGTGCGCAGATCGACGCCCTCGCGCACGGCTGCCTGCAGCATCCGCGATTGCAGCGCCGCGCCGGCGGTAACCCAGTGCTTGCCGGTGAGCTTGGCGGTGATCGTGCGCCAGACGACCTTGAGCGCCTGCCACCGCGCCTTCCACGAAACGCGGATCAAGGGCAGGCTCATCGCCTCGACGATCGGCGCGGCCAGCTGGAACTTGTTGGGGCGCAGCTTGTCTTTCCATTCGCCGAGCTGGTTGATGTCGAACAGGTCGGCGAGCACGGTGCGGCCTTCCTCGGACGCGCCGGGGGCGTTGGTGTAATAGTCCGGCCAATAGGGCGCGCGGTTGAACTGGATGCCCTTGCCGATCAGGAATTCGAGCATCTCGGGGGCTTCGCGCAGATAGGTGTGGCGGCGTTCCCTGGTGGCGCCAGGGGTGTCCTCGCGGTCGCCGACGACATTGTCGAGATAGCTCGCGGCCTTGTCGAAATAGTCCTCCACCCCGTCGCGCTTCATGAAGCGGTTGTTGGGGATCCACATGACCCCGCCGGCGCGCGCGGTCGATCCGCCGAGCAGCTCGGTCTTTTCCAGCACCACCACCGATTTTCCGGCCTGGCGCATGACCAGCCCGGCGCACATCGATCCGCCGCCGGCGCCGACCACCACGAAATCGAAGGTTTCGTCGAATTCAGGCATTCCCTCGTCCCCTTGCTTTTGCTTTGTTGCGCAACATGGCATGGTGCCCGCAAGAAGGGAACAGGAGAGTTCATGAGCCAGGCAAACGAAGACTTGTTGCGCCACTTCTGCTCGCTGTGGGCTACGCGCGATGCGGCGGGGATGGACGCGTGTTTCGCCGAGGACGGGGTTTACGACAATGTCCCCGACGAAAAGCCGATGGCCGGGCGCAAGGCGATCCGCGCGTGGCTGGACGCCTGCTTCGGCGTGCTGACCCGGATCGATGTCGATATCCTGAACATCTCGAGCAACGGCGAATGGGTGCTCGATGAACGGCTCGACGATCATATCATCGGCGATAAGCACATGGCGGTGCCGGTGATGAATGCAACGCGGATCGTCGATGGCAAGATCGTCATGTTCCGCGATTACTACTGCCGGCAGACCGTCAAGGAACTGGGTTTTCCGACTGATGGCGCTTGACGGCAAAGTAGCCGTCGTCACTGGCGGCGGCCGGGGCATCGGGCGGGCGATCGCCTTGCGCCTGGCAGAGGACGGCGCCGACGTCGTGGTCTCCGCGCGCAGCGAAGCCGAACTGGCGGCGGTGGTCGGCGAAGTCGAGGCGCGCGGGCGCAAGGGGCTAGCCGTCGTCGCCGATGCGCTCGATCGGGAAGCGGCGAAAGAGCCGGTGCGCCTGGCGCTCACGCGGTTCGGCCGAATCGACATCCTGGTCAACAACGTCGGCGGCATCGTCGGCATGCACACCGAGTTCGAGGGCGGCGACGAGAGTTTCGAGGCGACCATGGCGCTCAACGTCAACTCCATGTGGTGGGCGACCACCGCCGCCCTGCCGGCGATGCGCGAGCGGGGCTGGGGACGGATCGTCAATATCGGCTCGACCGAATCGACCCAGGCCAACGAAGGCGGTCCGATGGCCTATGTCGCGGGCAAGCATGCCGTCGCCGGGCTCACTCGCCAGCTGGCGCATAACCTGGGCAAGCATGGCATCACCGTGAACTGCATCTGCCCCGGCTGGACCAACACCGCGATGGTCGATTTCGCCAACCTCGCGGCGCACATGGGCACCACGCCGGAAGCGGCGCGCGCCCATGCCGAGGGGCAATGCGCGCTGAACACGATCATGGAGCCGGAAGACATCGCCGCCATGGCCGCCTTCCTGTGCTCGCCGGGGGGTGCGGAAGTGACCGGGCAGATATTGGCGGTGGATGGGGGGTATCGGCTTTAGCGGCGCTTGCCGATCAAGCCGTTGCGGATCACACTGGCGCGAAAATAGGGAGGAGCGTGAGCAATGAAAAAGACCATCGAAGAAGTCATCGCCGAAGCCGCGATTTGGGACGTGCAGATGCGTTATTGCCGTGCCTGCGACCGGGCGGACTATGAGCTGCTGCGCAGCTGTTTCCACGCCGATGCGAAGACCAGCTACGGTTTTTTCGGCGGCTCGGTCGACGATTTCATAGCCTCGGCCAAGCAGCAGTTGCCGCTGTTCGTCCACACCACGCACAACACCGGCAACCAGAACGTCGAGGTGACCGGCGAAAGCGCCTGGGCCGAGCATTACACCGTCGCCACCCACCGGCTGGCGGCGGACGAACACGGGCCCTTGCGCGATTTTGTCACCGCGGTGCGTTACATCGACCGGATGGAATGCCGCGACGGCGATTGGCGCATCGCCCACCGCAAGCTGGCGCTCGACTGGACCCGCACCGATCCGGTGGGCGCCGCCCCGCCCGATCCCGATGTGCCGCGCGGGGAGCGGGGCAAGGGCGATCCGTCGTACAGCTGAAGGAAGGGCGGCGATGCGCAAGACCCACGACGAACTGGTTGCCGAAGCCGCGATCCGCGATCTCCAGCGGCTCTACTGCCGCGGCGTCGACCGGCTCGACTGGGATCTGGTCCGCGGGACCTTTCACGACGACGCCGATCTCGACTACGGCTTCATGCGCGGCGGGCCGGACGAATTCGTTGCCGCGGCCCGCGAAGGCCTGTTGACCTACTCAGGCACCACCCATTTCATCGGTAACCAGCTGGTCGAGATCGATCCGGGCGGACAGTCGGCCTGGGCCGAGCATTATGTCGTCGCCTGGCACCGCTGCCCGGCGGACGAAGCCGGGCCGGAACGCGATTTCGTCTGCTGGTTTCGCTATACCGACCGTTGCGAGTGCAAGGGCGGCGACTGGCGCATCGCCAAGCGCGTGCTGCTGGTCGACCGCTGGCGCGTGGACCCGGTGGGCGAAGCGGGCGAGGGGCCGACGACGCGGCGGGGCGTGCGGGGCGGCGAAGATCTTTCATTCGCGATGAGGGCTTAATCCTCCTGCGCTTGGTGCCGTTATCATTCACACAAGGGGATAACGGCAACGCGCCGTTCGCCCCAAAGGTGGAGCTACCCGCCATGAGCACAATCCAGGCCCGTTTCCGCCGCGCCGAGCGCAATGCCCTCGTCATGCCAGCCCGATGCCGCTCGCGCAGCGGTTTTATCGACCGGGTGGTCATCACCGATATCTCGCGGCTCGGTTGCCGGATCGAAAGCTTCGCGCTGACCATGCGCGAGGGCGATCCGGTGGTGATTACCCCCGAAGTGCTCGAAGGGCTGTGCGGCACGGTGCGCTGGACTTCGGGCAACGCGGCGGGCATCGAATTCGCGACGACACTCTATGGTCCGGTGGTCGAGCATCTGTGCCGCGAATACGCGACGTTCCTGTCGCCGCACGTCAGGCTGGCCGGTCAGGGACTGCGCCTCGCGGCCTGATTGCCCCGGAGCGCAGCCGCGCTCAAGCATTGCCGAAGCCAGGCAATTCCGCCAAGGCGGCACGCGGTGGCAGGTCAGGCTTGCGGAGATTCGGGTGGAAGAAGAACGCCTTCGCGCGCTTAACGCGTCGATTGCCAGGAACTACGACGCAATTGTCTACGACCCGCAGCCGCATCCGCTGCTGACCCTGGGCCGGGTCTGCGGCCAGGCCGCGCTGTTCGGCGAAGTAAGAAGGCCGGTCGATGTACTCGACATCGGCTGCGGCACCGGGGCGCAATTGCTTCAAGTGGGCGCCGATGCCGGCGGCAGACTTGTAGGCGTCGATATCTCGCCCGAGGCCTGCAACCGGGCCCGGACGAAACTGGCGGAATTTGGCGATCGCGTGTCGATCGAATGCGCCGATCTGCTGGAACTTTCGCCGGAACGGCTTGGCACCTTCGACGTGATTTCCAACATCGGCGTGATTATCGTCGTGCCCGAGCCGGTCAGGCGCAGGATTCTCGAGCTGATCGGCCGTTGCCTGCGGCCAGGCGGGGTTGCGCTGGTCAGCTATTACGCGGGCACGGTGCCGGCCCTGCGGGCAAAGGTCCATCGCACGCTGCGGGCCGCGACCGGCGGGATGCCGGCTTCCGAGGCCGTCCCGGCGGCGCGAAAGTGGCTGGAATGGCTTGCTGGCCAGCTCGCCGAAGCGCCAGGCGCGGATCATATGCGCGCCGCCATCGCCCAGTCCCAGAAGTTGTCCGACACCATGTTGTTCCATGAAGCGCTCAACAATGAGTTCGAAGCCATGCAGACTTCGTGGATGGAACGCGAGCTGGCCGCCCATGGCCTGTCGTTCGCGACCTATCTGCCTTCCGCGGGCCTCGAGGCGCACTCGAAGTCGCTGGATCGGGCGCTCGCGGCCGATGCGCTGGACTTTGCCCAAGGGTCCTATCGCTACGCCGTATTCATCAAGGACGAAGGCGGGGCATCGCCCAGCTTTCGCACGTCCCAGGTTTTCTGGGAATCGACCCTGGCGCGCGGCGAACCGCGCGAGTTGAGCGGCGAGCAGGCCTTTTCGCAAACCGGTACGACGCTGCGGGTAACGGTCCGCAATCCCGCCAGCGCGGCCATGCTCGATATACTTTCCGAAGCAGGATGTTCCTGGGCCGGCCTGGTCGAGGAAGCGAGCCGCCGGGTGGCCTCTGCCGGTCACCCGGCGGGGATGCGGAGATTGCCGCGATGGAAGCGGATTTGCATCTGGTCTGGAAGCACGGGCTGGCTTTCCCGCGGCTGGGTCCGGCGCCAGCTTGAGCGGCGTTTGGCACTCTCTTTGGCAGAGTGCCGAAGTGTCTGCAATGTTTGGTAAATCTTCGGCTGTTATCTTGACGGAACGACTCGGCGGCGAAACACTGCCGCAAAAGGCCGGCACCGGGGAGAATTGCCTGAGGGCGCTAGTGTACCACCCGCAAGGGAGACGCGCGCTTATGTATGCCGATAGAGACTTTGTGAAACAGATCGCGGGCTTCAGCCTGGCGACCGTGGAAATTCACTATTACATGCCCGATCATCCCTCGCTGCTGCAACAATTCGTCTGGCAGCACTATGATGAAGCGCCGCACTTTCCGGCGCTGGCCAGGTTTCTCGACCACTGGCGGCGCGAGATCGAAGCGCCGATCCATTCGGTCAGGGTGGCGCATAACCGCCTGCTCGGTCCGGCTGAGTGGCGGGCGATCGACGGGGTGATTACGATTCAGTAGCGGTCCGGGCAGATCGGCCCAGCCGGAACAGCCGTCGCAGGATCTCCGCGCTCCTCAAGTTCCATCGGCTGGATCGGGCCGTGCATATGGTAGCGCAATGAGGCGTCGCGGTGCGGGCGCGGTTGCGTCCAGCGGTCGGGATTGCTGCTGCGAAAGCGCATGGCTGACATGTGAACCTCCATCTGGACTGTCCACCCGTCTTGCGAGGAGTTTCGCCTCGCCGGTTTGCGCGCGACCCCTCGCAAGCGGTGGGACTTTGTAAAGCGCACTCTACGCACCGCGGCTGGCCCGCCAATGAACAATCCGGTCATGTCCATGAAAGGGACAGTGAAGCTGGAACAGGTTAATGTTCCATCCCCATGGGCCAGGATCATCGGGGTGTGGGATGAGGTTTCGCCAGCGCCAGCGCAGCATTCGATTGGCAGTCCGCCCTCCATCGTGATAGCTTCGCGCAAACCGCGAGAGAGGAGTAGCGATGCGAACGTCTGCCGGTTTGTTGCCGTTTGCCGCACTGGCGCTTTCCGCCTGTGGCGACACGAACAGCGTTGAGGCGAAGAACGAAAGCGTCGCATCGGTGGCCGGGAAAGTCGCCGCGAGCGAGGTGAAGCCCCGGCCGGGCCGCTGGCAGGGCACCTTCAAGCTCGAAAGCATGGAAATGACCGGCATGCCGCCACAGGCGCGCGAGGCGATGAAGAAGTCGATGGGCGCCGAGCAGACGTATTTTACTTGTCTGACCCCCGAGCAGGCGATGAAGCCCGATGCGAGCTTCTTCCAGAAGAGCGCGCCGGGCTGCGTCTACAACCATTTCTCCATGGCGGGCGGCAAGCTCGATGCCAAGATGACCTGCCCGGCGGGCAACGGGCCGACCGAAATGACCATGGCCGGCACCTATGGCGAGACCGATTACGACCTCAAGATCACCGGGAAGGGCGAGTTGCAGAAAGGCATGGCGATGAACATGTCTTTGGCGATCGCCATGCACCGGGTGGGCGAATGCAACGGGACGGAACAGTGATGAGCAAGCTGACCATCGAGAAAATCAAGCCCCACGTCGGCGGCAAGGTCCATGTCGACAAGGCAAACCTGTGCGACGACGATGTCGTCCAGGCGATCCGCGAGGCGCTGGAAGACCGCGGTGTGCTGGTCTTCCCGCAAGTGCACCTGACCGACGCCGAGCAGCTGGCCTTCACCGACAAGTTCGGCGAGCGGGTCAGCTTCACCCGGCGCGTGCCGGGCGGCGAGGGCGACGGCGACGAACTCTACAAGATCACCCTCGACAAGGAGGTCAACTTCGAGCCGGAATATGTGCTGGGCACCTGGTTCTGGCACATGGACGGCGTCACCATCGACCAGCCGCTGCCCAAGGCGACCATGCTTTCGGCGCGCAAGCTGTCGCCCAGCGGCGGGCAGACCGAATTCGCCAGCACTTTCGCCGCCTGGGAGCAGCTGCCCGAAGAGACCAAGCGCGAGATCGACGGACTGAAGGTGATCCACCGCATGGAAGCCTCGATGCGGCCGGTGTTCAAGGACATGAGCGACGAACAGCTCGCCCGCTATCGCGACATGGCCGACGTGATGGTCCATCCGCTGGTCTGGACCCAGATCGACGGGCGCAAGTCGCTGGTGCTCGGCACCCATGCCGACGAAGTGATCGGCCAGTCGATCCCGGCCGGCCGCTCGCTGATCGCGCGGCTGATGGAATGGGCCGGGCAGCCCGATTTCGTTTACAGCCACGATTGGCAGCCGGGCGATTTCGTCATCTGGAACAATTGCGGGCTGATGCACCGGGTGGTTCCCTATGACGAGGATTGCGGCCGCACCATGCACCGCACCACGATCATGGGCAGCGAACGGCTGGGTGTTCCGCTCGATAGCCTTGTTCAGGCTGCGTAGCTTTACCCTGAATATGGTCTGGGCATGACCAGGATCGAATCATTCCGCGATGCCGCACTGACCATGGGCGAGGCCGTTTGGCGCGAGGCCAGCCGCAGAACCGCGCTCGCCCGCCAGGCGCGCCCGGAAGGGGTAAGCGGGCCGCCGCTCAATCGCCTGCTCGGGGAACTGGGCGTCATCGGGCGGCGGGGGAAGGGCGCGCTTCCCGCATACGAGGCGCGCATTCCCCAGCCGGCGATGCTTCTGCCCGGCTTTGGTGCGCATCCCATGCGCATGCGCCGCCTGCACCGCGCGCTCGATGCGGCTGGGCATGTGCCGCACGATTGGGGCCTCGGCTTCAATCTTGGCCCGACGCCGAACAATTTCGCCTTTCTGCTGGCCAGAGTGAGCCGCCTCGCGCGGATGCATGGCCGCCCGGTCGCCCTGATCGGCTGGAGCCTGGGGGGCATCTACGCGCGGGAGATCGCCTGCCGCCAGCCCGAAGCGGTCAGCCGGGTGATCACGCTCGGCACCCCCTTTTCCGGCGACCGCCATGCCAATAACGCCTGGCGCGCCTATCAGCTGGTCACCGGCCATCCGGTCGATGCGCCGCCGGTTGAATCAAGCCCCGCGGCAAAGCCGCCGGTGCCGACTATAGCCCTCTGGAGCCCGCGCGACGGCGTCGTCTCGCCGCGCTCGGCCTGCGGCTGGCCGGAAGAACGCGACCGGGCGGTGGCGCTGCGCTGCAATCATCTCAGTTTCGCGAGCGATCCCGAAGCCATCGCCGAAGTGCTGCGTCAGCTCGATTGGGAAGTTTGATTCTGGCCTATTCCTGCACCGCCTGCCGGCCCAGCAGCAGGAACAGCGATCCTCCTGCCAGCGCCAGCACGCCGCTCAGCAGCATGTAGGGATCGAAATTGTCGAAGCGTTGCAAGACAAGGCCGAGCACGACGGAGCCCAGCGCCGCGGAAATCGCCATGGCCATGACCACCAGGCCCAGCACCGTCCCGTAAATCTCCAGCCGGAAATAGCGCATGGTGAGGTAGGCGACGAGATCGCTCTCGGCGCCAAGCGACAGCCCCATCAGCAGCACCGATCCCGCCAGCACAGGCAAGGCGGTGAAGCCCAGCCCGACCGTCAGCAGGCCGATTCCTGGCACGGTCAGCGCTATGGCCGCGACCAGGTGCGCCGGAAAGCGGTCGAGCGCCAGGCCGCAGAGAAAACGCCCAGCGGCGACGCCGGAGGCGAACAGCGAGATGATCCACACCGCGGTCTGGGCATCGGCGCCCTTTTCCAGCAGCATCAGCTTCATCTGCGAACTTTGCAGCGGGTAGACCAGATTGCACAGCAGCAGGCCCGCGAAAATCAGCCAGAAGGCAGGCATGCGAAACACCGCGGGATAGTCCTTGCGGGCGCTGCGCTTCTCGCCGCTGGCCAAGGCGGCGGGGGCGATGCGGCGCGGGATCAGTAGCAGGCCAAGCGCGCCGACCGCCGCGACATAAGCGGCGACCGCGAGATAGCCAGCCCGCCAGCCATTCGCTTCGATGAAATTGAAGAGCAGCGGGCTGCCGATCACGCCGACGACCGCAGGCGAAGTCGCGGCTATCGCCAGCGCGATTCCTCGTGCGCCGATAAAGCGCTCGGCGATGAGGCGGCTGTAGACTGTCGAAGACGTGATCGCGCCAGCGAGCAGGTTTTGCGCGACAAAGATCGCGCCATAGATGGCCAGGCTGCCGGGCATCGCGGCGTAGCCGACGAAAGTCAGTGGAAATGCGATCACGCCGACAGTCGCCACCCTGCGTACGCCGAACAGGTCGGTCAGCCGTCCGGCCAACGGCACGACGAACAGGGTCAAGAGCCCGAGCGAGCCGATCGCCGCGAAGCTCGCCCGCGACCAGCCGAATTCCTTGAGCAGATAGGGCGCGAAAATGCTGGCGACGTAATGGTTGAGCAGGAAACCTGCCCCCATCCCGGCGCTGGCGGCGGCAAGCGCGCGCCAATGCAGGCGCAGTTCGCCGAGATAGCTCGGCTGCGCCGCTCCGTCCGCCGATGGCTGATGCATGCTCCCGCTCCCCGCTTCTTGCCGCACGTCGGCGGCCTTGCGTCAGGAATAGTGCGCGGCGCGTTGAAAGCCAGCGGCGTGTTCGTCCGCGGACGAGCATTTCCTCATTCCCTTGGCGGTTCATTTCGCGCAGACAGGCGCGAACAAGACGGAGGCGGAGAGGGCGAATGCTTGAGATCTGGCGGGCCGGCGGCTCGAACACCAGTGCGACGCCCGAGGAAGCGCGCCGCGTCGAGGCCGAGGGTTGGGACGGGCAGATGTTCATGTGCTCGCAGAACCTCAGCGCCGATCCCTATGTCCAGATGGGCGTCTGGGCCTCGGCGACCGAGCGGCTGAAGTTCTCGACCGGGGTGACCAATCCGTTCACCCGCAACCTCGCGGTGACCGCGGGAGCGGCGGCGACGGTGCAGGCGGTGTCGAACGGCCGCGCGGTGCTGGGGATCGGACGGGGCGATTCCGCGCTGGCCTATCTCGGCCACGCACCTGTGAGCGCGAAGAGCTTCGAGACTTCGCTCAGACACTTGCAGACGTTGCTGAGCGGCGGTGAGATACCCTTCGCCGAATTCGGTTCCTCGGGCGATGCGCCGGATCTGCACGCGCTGTCGCTCGGCGGCAGGCCGGAGGGGGTCAAGCTGCGCTGGCTTATCCCGGACTTGCCCAAAGTGCCGCTCGATGTCGCCGCGACCGGGCCGAAAGTGATCGCCATGTCGGCCCGGATCGCCGAGCGCGTGACTTTCAGCGTCGGCGCCGAGCCGGAGCGGATGGAATGGGCGCTGGGCACTGCGCGGGCGGCCAATCCCGGTCCGGTATCCTACGGCGCGCAGCTCGTCGTCGTCTGCCATCCGGACATGGATACGGCGATGGAAACCGCGATGCACATGGCCCCGCCGCTGGCGCGCTTCCAGGTGATCGAGGGCAAGCAGGTCGGCCCGGCGGACCAGGCGATGAGCGAGAATCTGGAGGCGATCAAAAGCGGCTACGACATGACCAAGCACGGCGTGCACGATGCCAAGGACCGCATCGTCGGCGGCGGACTGACGCCGGAGTTCGTGCGCAATTTCGCCATTGTCGGCGGACCCGACGCGGTGACCGAACGGCTGCTGGGCCTGAAGAAGCTGGGGCTGGAGCGGTTCGTCGTGGTCGGGCCAGGGTTCTATCCGGCAAGCTGGGGCGAGGCGGGCAATCTGTTTCAGCTGGAAGTGATCCCGGCGCTCAAGGCGGCCGGATGACGCGGGCCAGTTGGACCCGGAACCAATTCACTACCCCGCTCACCCTGAGCCTGTCGAAGGGAGTTGGCGCGACAGTTGTGCTAGCGTCCTTCGACAGGCTCAGGACGAGCGGGACTGGTTTGGCAGTCGAGCAATCAAGGAGAGGATCGAATAATGGGAAGACTGGAAGGACGTGTCGCGATCGTTACCGGCGCCAGCCAGGGCATCGGCCATGCCATCGCCAAGGCCTTTGTCCGCGAGGGCGCCTCGGTGGTAATCAATGCGCGCCGGGAAGAAGCGATCCGCAAGGTGGCGGAAGAGCTTTCGACCGGCGGCGGGAAAGTGATCGCGGTGCACGGCGATGTCTCCCAGCGCGACACCGCCGACCGCACGATCGCGGCGGCGGCGGAACATTTCGGCCGCATCGATGTGCTCGTCAACAATGCCCAGGTCACCCAAAACGCGCTGATCGAGGACATCACCGACGAGATCATCGCGCTGACCTTCGGTTCGGGTTTCCACGGCACGCTCTACCACATGCAGGCGGCGCTGCCCTGGCTCAAGAAGCAGGGCGGATCGATCGTCAACTTCGGAACGCGCCAGGGCATCTACGGCCAACCGCATGACGGCTGCTACGGCGCCAACAAGGAGGCCATCCGCGCGCTTACCCGCACCGCCGCGCGCGAATGGGGCCAGTTCGGAATTCGGGTGAACGTGATCAATCCGGCCGGCCTCAGCCCCGCCGCCGCAGCCTTCCTCGAAGCCGACGCCGATCGGGCGCAGAAATACTACGACGAAATGCCGCTCGGCCGCTTCGGCCGGCTCGACGAGGATATCGCCCCGGTAGCCGTGTTTCTGGCGAGCGACGATGGGCACTATGTGACCGGGCAGACAATCAACGCCGATGGCGGCCAGATCATGCTCTGAAAAATCCTCTCCGGAACGGGGAGGGGGACCATGCGCAGCATGGTGGAGGGGCACGGGCCTGAATGCGCGACTTCGAGGGGACGGTAACCCGGCCTGTGCCCCTCCACCCCGCCGACTGCGTCAGCGCGGTTCCCCTCCCCGTTCCGGGGAGGATCAGGCGTTCAGCCCGCCGTTCACGCTGATCACCTGGCCGGTGATCTTGCTCGCCTCCGGCCCGCAGAGGAACAGCGTCACCGGCGCCAGGTCTTTTGGGCTCGGCAGGCCCAGTCCGGCGCGCGCCATCGCCCGTTCCGCCCGGTTGGCGACTTGCGACATGCGATCGAAGATCGGCGTGTCGATCACGTAAGTCGGCGAAATGCAGTGCACCCGCACCCCGTCGCGGGCGAGTTCCAGGGCAAGATTGCGCACGAACATCATGATCCCGCCGAACGCCGCGCCGACCATCGACTGGCGCGCGGCGGCGAAGCGGCCGGCGTCGGAGGCATAGGAGATGAACGTGCCGCCCTTGCGCCTTGAGGTGCGGCAGCGCCACCCGGGCGAGCTGCTGGCAGACCACCAGGAGGCCGTGGGCGTGGTGGACGTAGTCGGACGGATCGGTCTCGGCGAAAACTCCCGCGGTTCTCGCCGCCGCCACCGACATTGGCGGTCGAGCAATGAATCACCGCATCGAGCCTGCCGCCTTCGGTCGCGACCTTGGCGACGACCGCTTCGATAACTTCGAGCGAGGCGAAATTGCCCGGGGCGGCAATCAGTTTCGCGTTAGGCACCCGCGCCTTGAGCCGGGCGATTGCATCGGCAACGCTCTCCTCGCGCGAGCCATGGACGCCGACTACCGCCCCGCCTTCCGCCGCCTGCGCCGCGATCTCGAAGCCGATGGCGCCGGTCGCGCCGGTGACCAGCACGACCTGGCCGGGTGGAATGTGTCCCATTTTCAAGTCCCCTGTTTCTTGCTCAGCGCAATCGCGCCGCTTGCCGCCAGTGCGGCCAGCTTCGCCTCGTCATAGCCGAGGACATCGCCCAGCACTTCGCGGGTATGCTGGCCGAGCAAAGGCGGCGCAAGATAGCGCGCCGGCGTTTCGCTCAGGCGGTGCGGCTGGGCGATGGCGGGCACCAGGCCTTCGGTCGGGTGCTCGATGCCGAACACCAGGCCCGCCTCTTTGGCCTCGTCCGACAGCAGCGCCTCGCCAACCGAGCGCACCGCGCCGCAGGGAATCCCCGCCGCCTTGCACCGCCGCGACCATTCCTCCTTCGGCTTGCTCGAGAACAGCGCGTTGGCTTGCTCGAGAAATGCGGCTTCGTTGCGCTGGCGTTCGGCCATCGTCGAGAAGCGCGGATCCTCCAGCCAGTCCGGTCGCTCGACCACCTGGGTGCACAGTCGCTGGAACATCTTGTCGTTCGAACATGTCATCAGGATGTGCCCGTCCTCGGCCGGGAACATGCCGTTCGGCCCGAAACCCTGCGGCGGAAACAGCATTGGATCGGTGCCGCTCGCGAGCCATTCGCAGCCCTGATAGGAAAGATTGGCCAGCGCGCTGTCGAACATGGCGATGTCGACATGTTGGCCGCGACCGGTAATCGTGCGCGAATAGAGCGCGGCGAGGATGCCTATCGTCGCGTTGAGCGCGGTCGAGAGATCGGTATATTGCACGCCCAGCTGGATCGGCGTGCCGCCTGGATACTTGTTGAGCGCCATCACTCCCGCTTCGGCGCCGAGCGGCGAATCGTAGCCGCCCGCGTCGCGGTTGCTGCCGCTGCGGCCATAGCCCGAAACCGAGCAGTAGATCAGGCGGGGGAAACGGTCCTTGATCGAGGGATAGTCGAGTTCGAAGCGGCGCATCACCGAGCCGGTGAAGTTTTCGACGACTATATCCGCGGTGGCGATGAGATCGAGCACGACCTGCCGGCCTTCTGCGCTCTTCAAATCCAGCGCCACGCTGCGCTTCGACCGGTTGAGCGAGGTGAAGAAGGTCGCCTCGCCATCCCGCGGCGGCCCGCGCTTGATCGATCGGGTATCGTCGCCGCCAATAGGGTTCTCGATCTTGATCACGTCCGCCCCGAGATCGCCGAGAATCTGCGTCCCGAACGGCCCGGCGACGACCCGGGTGAAATCGATCACGCGCAGGCCATCGAGCGGAGGTTTGCCGCTAGGGTTCTGTACGAGCGGGGATATGTTGGCGAAGTTCTGGGTCATGGGCGCGAGCCCGCGCTGGCCAGTGGCATCGTTTCTCTCCTGTGTTTTTTTATGCGCCGCTGGGGCCGGGGCAGAGAAGGTTACGGCGGCCTGAGAGTCAATCGATTCGACCCTCACCCCCTCGGCGCGATCCGCCTGTAACTCAGCGCCTCCGCCACATGTATCCGCCCGACGTTCTCCGCGCCGCTCAAATCCGCGATCGTCCGCGCTACCCGCAGCATCCGCGTGTAGCCGCGCGCCGATAGCCGCATGGCTTCGGCGGCTTGCGCCAGCAGCTTGCGGCCCGGCTCGTCAGGCGTTGCGTGGGCTTCCAGCATCTCGCCGTCCAGTTCGGCGTTGCTTCGCATTTTCGTGCCCTCCAGCCGCGCCGTCTGCACCCGGCGAGCCGCCGCCACCCGCGCCGCGACTTGCGCCGAGCCTTCGGCGGGCGGGGGCAGGGTGAGGTCGGCGGCGCTGACCGCATCGACATCGACGTGGAGGTCGATACGGTCGAGCATTGGACCGGATACCTTGCTTTGGTAGTCGGCGGCGCAGCGCGGTGCGCGCGAACAGGCCAGGGCGGCATCGCCGAGATAGCCGCAGCGGCAGGGGTTCATCGCCGCGATCAGCTGGACGCGGGCGGGATAGGTGACGTGGGCGTTGGCGCGGGCGACGGTGACTTCGCCGGTTTCGAGCGGCTGGCGCAGGCTGTCGAGCACCGGGCGCTGGAATTCGGGCAATTCGTCGAGGAACAGCACGCCGAGGTGGGCGAGGCTGACTTCGCCCGGCCGCACTTTCAACCCGCCGCCGGTCAGCGCCGCCATCGAGGCGGAGTGGTGCGGGCTGCGGAACGGGCGCACCCGGCTGATGCGGCCTTCAACGAGCGTGCCGGCGACCGAGGCGACCATCGACACTTCGAGCGCTTCGGCCGGGGTCAGTTCGGGCAGGATGCCGGGCAGGCACGAGGCGAGCAGGCTCTTGCCCGCTCCCGGAGGCCCGATCATCAGCAGGTTGTGGCCCCCGGCGGCGGCAATCTCCAGCGCGCGCTTGGCGGTTTCCTGGCCCTTGACCTGCGCGAGGTCCGGCCCGCGCCCGGGCGCCTCGGCCTCGCCCGGCTCGGGAATGGGGAGCACTTGCGTGCCCTTGAGGTGGTTGAGCAGGCTGACGAGGTCGGGCGCGGCGACAATCGGCACGCCGCTCGCCCAGCGGGCCTCGGCGCCTTGCGCGGCCGGGCAGATCAGGCCCTTGTCGGCGCTGCTGGCATGGATCGCCGCGAGCAGCACGCCGGGGGAGGGGATGATCCGGCCATCGAGCGCCAGCTCGCCCACCGCGACAAAGTCGACCAGCTGCTCGGTATCGGTAACGCCCATCGCGGCGAGCAGGGCCAGCGCGATCGGCAGGTCGTAGTGCGAGCCTTCCTTGGGCAGGTCGGCGGGGGAGAGGTTGACGGTGATGCGCTTGGGCGGGAACGACAGCCCCATCGCGGCGAGCGCGGCGATCACCCGCTCGCGACTTTCGTTGACCGCCTTGTCGGGCAGGCCGACCACCTGAAAGCGCGGCATGCCGGGCGCGAGCTGACATTGCACTTCGACGCCGCGCGCCTCAAGCCCAAGATAGGCGACAGTCGATACCAGCGCGACCATGCGACCCCCCGTAGTTTCCCGCGGAGACGATGGCGCACGGCATGGCCGCTGTCGAGAGGGCAGTAAGCAGCAAACCGGTCGATTTCGGTTCGTGCGGCAGGCGCGAACCAATTACAGCAAACCCGATCTTAACCCTCCCGGTGAGCACTTGTGCAAGACGAGCCGGTCCATGGAAGCGGCCATGCGATTGCGCGCCGCCATTTTCCTCGCCCCTATCCTGGCTATCGCCGGTTTCGCCGCGACTCCGCTCGCGGCGCAAGTGGTGGTCTACCAGGAAGTCATCGAGGAGGTGCTCGAAGCGCCGGCGATGGGCAGCAATCGCTTCGTTCAGGCCCATCCGGCGCCCGAGCCGGTCGAACCCGCGGCAATTCCCGGGGGTATCGCGAACTTCGGTCCGTTCCGTGTGCTCGACGCAACCCATGCGGCGCTGATCGACGTGACCGATGCGCGTTCGCCGGGACAGTTCACCGCGATGCTGCATGCCTATCCCGGCATCCGCACGCTCGAGATGCTCGATTGCCCCGGCACCGACGACGACCGCGCCAACCTGCGGCTCGGCCTGATGCTGCGCAGCAAGGGCATCGCCACGCATGTGCCGAAGGGCGGATCGGTCCGTTCCGGCGCGGTCGAGCTGTTTCTCGCCGGGGCCAGGCGCTCGGCCGATTCCGGATCGGAATTCGCGGTACACAGCTGGCAAGACGAGTTTGGACTGGAGCCCAGCAACTATGCGCCGGATGCGCCGGAAAACCGGGTCTACATCGACTATTACATGCAGCTCGGCATGAGCGAGCAGCAGGCGCGGGCGTTCTACGCCATGACCAATTCGGTCCGCGCCGCCGACGCCAAATGGATATCGCCCGAGGAAATGGGCCAATGGGTCAGGCTCGATTCCGCGCAGGATCGCCTTGACTCGCCGCTTGCCGTCAACTAACGGCGCGGCCTTGCCAGCAAGCCCTCCGGAGCGGACGGGTCCAATTTTTCGAGTGGAAGCGATGAAGCGCACATTTCAGCCCAGCAATCTCGTCCGCGCGCGCCGCCACGGCTTTCGCGCCCGCAAGGCGACGGTCGGCGGCCGTAATGTACTGCGCGCCCGCCGCGCCCGCGGCCGCAAGAAGCTCTCGGCCTGAGCCAGCCGGCCAAGCCTGCCGTTTTAACGCGGCGTTCCGATTTTCTCGCCGCCAACAAGGGCCTGCGCGTTGCGCGGCCCGGTTTCGTGCTGCTCGCCAATCCCAATGGCGGGCAGGGCCTGCGCTTTGGCATCACCGTCACCAAGCGGATCGGCAACGCCGTGGTGCGTAACCGCATGAAGCGCCGCTTCAGGGCGCTGCTTCGCGAATTGCTGCCGGGGCAGGGCTTGCCCAATACCGACCACGTGCTGATCGGCCGCGAAGGAGGGATCGAACGAGGCTTCGGCTTGCTACGCGATGAACTCGTTGCGGCGCTAGAGCGGGCCAGGACGGGCAAAGGCGACAAGCCGCGTGAACGCCGGACCAAGCAATGAAACGCCTTCTCATCCTCATCGCCCGCGCCTGGCAGCTTGGCCCCTCGCGCATCCTGCCGCCGAGCTGCCGCTATGCGCCAAGTTGCTCCCAATACGCCATCGAAGCGGTGGAGAAATACGGTGCGATTAGGGGTGGCTGGCTGGCGACGAAGCGGCTAATGCGCTGCCACCCTTGGGGCGGGCACGGCTACGATCCGGTGCCCTGACCCCGGGCAAAGACAGCGACGAACAGGGACGCCTTCGTGGACAATCAGCGCAATATTCTTCTGGCGGTCTTGCTGACCGGGCTGATCCTGTTCGGCTGGGACGCGGCGGTCGGCTATCTCTATCCAAACGCCAACAAGCCCAAGCCGGTGGCGAGCGCTCCGGCGAAAGTGGACAGTGCGGCGGCGCCGACCCGCGAGGGGGGACTGACCAGCGCGACCGACATCGCGGCCGAGGCGAAAGACCTGAAAGCGGCGCTTGCGGCGGGCGGGCGGGTGCCGATCGCCGCGCCGGGGCTGTCCGGTTCGATCAGCCTGATCGGCGCGCTGCTCGACGATCTCACCGCCAACCGTCACACCGCGACGCTGAAGAAAGCGGACGGACCGGCGCGCATCTTCTCGCCGCTGGGCACTCCAGCGCAGCATTTCGCGCAGTTCGGCTGGGTGGGTGAGGGCGTCGAGGCCCCCAACGCCACTACGGTCTGGGCTGCACCGCAAGGCGCACGGCTGACGCCATCGACGCCTGTGGCGCTGACCTGGGCCAATGCCACCGGCCAGACCTTTTCCATCAGGTACGCGATCGACCAGGACTACATGATCTCGGTCGAGCAGAGCGTGGCCAACAACGGCGCCGCGCCGGTGATCCTGCGCCGTTTCGGCCTGATCAACCGCACCGGCAAGACCGCGAGCGTCGATAGCTTCAACGTCCATTCCGGCCCGTTGGGCGCCTATGACGGGGCCGTTTCATTCGACACCGACTACGACGACGTCGCCGAAGCCGAAGGACGGACTGTCACGAACGAAGGCAAGACCGACTGGGTCGGCTTTACCGACATCTACTGGATGTCGGCGCTGATCCCGGACAAGGCCAAGGCAAGCAGCGACTTTCGCGCGCTGGACCGGGGCGCCTATCGCGCCGATCTGCTCTATCAGGGGGCTACGGTCGCCCCCGGCGGGCAGCTTACCGGCGCCACGCGGCTTTTCGCCGGGGCCAAGGAAAGCGCGGTGCTGGACCGCTACGAGGATTCCGGCATCGCCAATTTCGGATTGTCGATCGACTGGGGCTGGTTCCGCTGGTTCGAAAAACCGATCTTCATGCTGCTCAACAAGCTTTACGAGCTGGCCGGCAATTTCGGCGTCGCCATCATCCTGCTGACCGTGATCGTGCGCGCGGTCATGTTCCCGATCGCCCAGCGCCAGTTCGCCAGCATGGCCTCGATGAAGGCGATCCAGCCGAAAATGAAGGAGGTCCAGGAGCGCCACAAGGACGACAAGCAGAAGCAGCAGCAGGAAATCATGGCGCTCTACAAGAAAGAGGGCGTCAATCCCCTGGCCGGATGCCTGCCGATCTTCCTGCAGATCCCGGTGTTCTTCGCGCTTTACAAGGTGCTGATCCTGGCGGTCGAAATGCGGCACAAGCCGTTCGCGCTGTGGATTCATGACCTGTCCGCGCCAGATCCCGCCCATATTCTCAACCTGTTCGGCCTGCTGCCGTTCACCCCGCCGAGCTTCCTCGGCATCGGCATTCTCGCGGTGCTGCTGGGCGTGACCATGTATTACCAGTTCAAGCTCAATCCGCAGCAGATGGACCCGATCCAGCAGCAGGTCTTCGCGATCATGCCGTGGATGATGATGTTCGTCATGGCGCCGTTCGCCGCGGGCCTGCTGATCTACTGGATCACCTCCAACATCCTGACTATCGCGCAGCAGAAGTTCCTCTATTCGCGGCATCCGGCGCTGACGGCGAGTTCAGTGACGGCTGAAGAGGCTATCGAACGGGCGCGCCGCCTGTTCGCCGGACGGGTCGAATTCCTCAGGAGCGCGCCGGCGCTGAAATTCCTGCCCGATCCCGATGTGCCCGAGATCGCGTTTTGCGGGCGCTCGAACGTCGGCAAGAGCTCGTTGCTGAATGCGCTGACCGGGCGCAAGGCGATCGCGCGCACCTCGGTGACGCCGGGGCGTACGCAGGAACTGAACTTCTTCGAGGTCGGCGAGCCGACCTTGCTGCGCCTGGTCGACATGCCCGGCTATGGCTACGCCAAGGCGCCGCCCAAGGTGGTGGAGAACTGGCGCCGCCTGGTGCGCGATTTTCTGCGCGGCCGGCATGTGCTGAAACGCACGTTGCTGCTGGTGGATGCGCGCCACGGGGTCAAGCCGGTCGATGCCGAGATGATGGCGATGCTCGACGAGGCGGCAGTGGGCTATCGCATCGTTCTGACCAAGGCGGACAAGATCAAGGCGAGCGAGCTGGCCGATGTTCTGGCGCGGACCCAGGCGGAAGCCCGCAAACATCCGGCGGCCTACCCGGATGTGCTGGTGACCTCGGCGGAGAAAGGCATGGGCATGGAAGAACTGCGCGCGGCGGTGCTGGGGGATGCGGAAACCTAGCAACAACCCTTGTCTGTCCGAACGGTTTGCAACAGACTAGGTAAATGTCCGGAACAGACCACATCGAACAGCTTGAGCGCCTCCAGCGCCTCAAGGAAAGCGGCACGATCGATCAGGAAGAATTCGAGCGCGAGAAGCAGCGCATCCTGTCCGACGAGCCAGAGGTGTCCGCATCAAATACCGGCCGCAACCTCGCCATTGCCGGAGTGCTCGCCGTCGCGGCGGTGGGTATCGGCGTCCTGATTTCGCGCCCGATGCAGCAGACCGTGGCGAACGGACCCGCCGGCAAGGCGACGGCTGCCGCCGCGATCCAGCCTTCCGCCAGCGCCTCGCCGCTCGTGGAACTGGCGCCCGCGGCGAAACTGGCTGCGGCGTTCAAGGCCGCCACCGGCCGGACCGCCGCTCATGCCGCCAGGATCGACGGTCAGCCCGCGAAGATCGTGCCGCTGCGGGTGCTCGATCTGCCGTTTGGGCCGGTCCTGCTGGTTTCGGCGACGCTGGCTGACGGCTGCCATGCCTGCTCCGGGGCAATCGGGGTCTACTATCTCAGGCAGGAGGGCGCGGCTTTCACCGTGGTCAAGAAATGGCCGGAAGCGGTCAAGGGCTGGGGCTGGGGCGCCCCGCCAAGCGACTGGTCGGTTACGGACAAGTTCACGCGTTTCCCGGCGATCTATGCCGAGGGCGGCTACACCGGACAGGGCATCACGTGCGACAGCGCGACGCTGACCGAGTTGCGGCCAGAGGGCCCGGTCTTATCTGATCGGATCAAGCTGTCCTTTTCCAATGCCGGCAATGTGGACGCAGAGACAGGCATGACTTTCACCGGCGATCCGGCGCTCGATCTCTCGGGCGAAATCGTCAATGTTGCGAAGGACAAGTCGTTCGAAGTGCGGGTGAGCGGCGACGAATCCTTTTCCGAGCGCTATGTCATGCGGGGCGGAAAATTCGTGCCGGAGGCTGAAAGCTCGCGCCTCTCGTGCTGACCGGGCGCCGGCGCTTGTGTTCAGTCTCGACAAGGGCAAGATGAACACTTAGGCGGTGCCCATAGGCGCAGCCAAGGCAGACCCATGAAACTTATCATCGGCAACAAGAACTATTCCAGCTGGTCGCTGCGCGGCTGGCTGGCGTGCAAGCAGTCCGGGATCGCCTTCGAGGAAATCACCGTGCCGATCTATGGCGACGACTGGGAACAGCAGAAGCGGCAGGACGATCTCGCGCCCTCGTCCGGCAAAGTGCCGATCCTGTGGGACGGCGAGGCGGTGGTGTGGGACAGTCTGGCGATCATCGACTATCTCGCCGACAAGGTCGGGCGCGACCGGTTCTGGCCGAAGGAGGACGACGCCCGCGCCATGGCCCGCTCGATGGCGGCGGAAATGCACAGCTCCTACCTGCCGCTGCGCCGCCAGTGCCCGATGAACATCCGCCGCCGCGTCGAAGGCCACCAGATCGATGACGAAGCCAAGGGCAATGTCGTGCGCATCCTGACGCTCTGGGCCGAGGCGCGGGCGCGCTTCGGCAAGGGCGGGCCATACCTGTTCGGCGCGTTCTCGGCGGTCGATATCATTTATGCGCCGGTGGTCAGCCGCTTCATCACCTATGGCATCGGCGTGCCCGGGTTCGCCGTCGCCTACATGCAAGCGGTGTGGGAGCACGAATGGCTGCAGGACTGGGTCGAAGCCGCCGAAGCCGAGGATTGGACGATCGAACAGTTCGAAAAGGTCGGCGGCAAGAACTGAAGCCTATCTGATCCGCTTTGCCGGATAGGGGGTTCCGTCCTTGCGGGAATAGGTGCCTCCGTCGAACCGCATGTCGATATCGGAATAGGCGCCGGTTCCGGCGGCATTGCCCGCGCTGAATGCAATGAAGCTGCAATCGGCGTCGCTTTCGTTGATCAGATGGTGGCCATCGGTCACGCCTTTGGGCCAGGCGCAGATATCTCCGGAATGCAGCACGGTGCGGCCCTCATCCTCGATCAGCACCGCTTCGCCGCTCAGCATGACCAGCATTTCGTCCTCTTCGTCATGCCAGTGGCGCTGCGAAGACCATGCGCCGGGTTTGAGCACGACATGGCTCGCCCCCATTTCGGTCAAACCGAATAGCGGACCCAAGCGCCGCTTCCAGCGGCCCTGGACTACAGTATCGAACGGGCTGGGATATCCTGTCAGGTTGTTCTGCGGGATGGCCTTGAGATCGATCTTGGGCATGGCGTGCTCCTGCTTGTGCCAGAGCAGCTTAGCCCATATGCCGGGGCTTAGTCATGCCCCTGCCAGCCACCGTCCTCGAGCTCACCGAAGCTCTGATCGCCTGCCCGAGCGTTACGCCGGCCACGGGCGCGGTGTTCGATTGCCTTGAGGCTTCGCTGAAGCCGCTCGGTTTCGCGGTGCACCGCGCGGTTACCGGTGACGCGCCCGATGGCCCGGTCGAAAACCTGTTCGCGCTGCGCCAGGGCCCCGCCGGCAGCCGCCATTTCGCTTTTGCCGGGCACCTCGATGTTGTGCCGCCCGGTGAGAATTGGGCTTCGGACCCGTTCGTTCCCATGCGACGCGGCGAACTGCTGCATGGGCGCGGCGCGGTCGATATGAAGGGCTCGATCGCGGCGATGGTCTTCGCCGCCAAGGCGATCCCGGCCGAAGCGGGCACGCTGAGTTTTGTCGTGACCGGCGACGAGGAAGGCCCGGCCCGGTACGGCACCGTCGCGCTGATCGAGCACATGCGCGCGGTGGGAGCAATTCCCGATCTCTGCCTGGTCGGCGAGCCGACATCTTCGGCGCGGCTGGGCGATACGATGAAGATCGGCCGCCGAGGGTCGATCAACGTGTGGCTCGAAGTCGAAGGCCGCGAGGGCCACGTCGCCTATCCGCACCTTTCCGACAATCCGGCGCCGCGGCTGGTGGCCCTGCTGGCCGAACTCGATGCGCTGGTGCTCGACGAGGGCACCGACTGGTTCCAGCCTTCCAATCTCGAGATCACCGATATCCAGATCGGTAATCCGGCGACCAATGTCATTCCGGCGAGGGCCACGGCGCGGATTTCGATCCGCTTCAACGACCTGCACACCGGCGAGGGACTCGCCCGGCGGATCGGCGAAGTGGCCAGCCGGCACGGCGGCACGGTGCGGCCGGTGATTTCCGGCGAGGCCTTCCTGACCTTGCCTGGGGCGTTCTCCGATCTGGTCTCCGCCGCGGTCGAGGCGGAGACCGGCCTTGCGCCCGAGGCTTCGACCACGGGGGGCACGTCGGACGCGCGCTTTCTGCGCGCGTTGTGCCCGGTGATCGAATTCGGCCCGCCCAACGCCACCATGCACAAGCGCGACGAGGCCGTGGCGATCGCCGATCTCGATGTACTGGCGCGGATATACCGGAGAGTGGCGGAGGCTGCGCTGAAGAGCTGAATAGCCAAGGGAAGGAGTGATCGCATGACAGAGGCAATCGCGGCAGACGAAACCCCTGGCCAGAGCAATCTGCAATGGCGGGTGCTGATCGGCTTTGCCCTGGGCCTTGTTGGCGGCCTGATCGTCTATGCGACCATGCCCGATGCGGCCTGGCTCGCGCCCGTGGTCAAATATGTCACGACGCCGCTGGGCCAGATCTTCCTGCGCCTGCTGTTCATGCTGGTGCTGCCGTTGCTGTTCTCGGCGCTGGTTATCGGCATCGCCGATATGGGCGAGATCCGGGCGCTCAGGACAATCGGATTGCAGACCTTGCTCTACACCGTGGTTGTCTCGGCGATCGCGGTTGCCGTCAGCCTGGCCACGGTCAACCTGCTGCAACCGGGGGCGGGGGTCGATCCGGCAGCCGCCAATGCGATGATCGGCAATGCGAAAGAAGGCGCGGCGGGCATCATCGCGAAATCGCAAGCGGCCAAGTCCGGCGTCGATGCCGTCATCGGCATCGTGCCAAGCAACGTCGTCACCGCGATGAGCGAGAACGACATCCTCGCGGTGATGTTCTTCGCGCTGTTTTTCGGCATCGGCCTGCTGCTCGTCCAGACACCGCGCACCCAGGCGTTGAAGCACGCGATCGAGGGCATTTTCGAAGTTTCGATGAAGCTGATCGGCCTGGTCATCCAGCTCGCGCCGATCGCGGTGTTCTGCTTCATGTTCAACCTTGCCGCGCAGTTCGGCTGGGAACTGCTGGCCAAGCTCGCCGCCTATGTCGGCGTGGTGCTGCTGGCGCTGGCGATCCAGATGTTCGGGGTGTTTCCCGCGCTGCTCGCGTTTCTCGCGCGCAAGAACCCGGTCGCCTTCTTTCGCGAGACGCAGGAAGCGCTGGTGATGGCCTTCTCCACGTCCTCGTCCAACGCTACGCTGCCGACCGCGCTGCGGGTCGCCGAAACCCGGCTCAAGCTGCCGCCGAAGATTGCACGCTTCGTGCTGACCATCGGCGCCACCGCCAACCAGAACGGCACGGCGATGTTCGAAGGCGTCACCGTGCTGTTCCTCGCGCAGTTCTTCGGGGTCGATCTGACCTTGGCGGATCAGCTGTTCGTCATGGTGGTGTGCATTTTGGCGGGTATCGGCACGGCGGGGGTTCCAGCCGGCTCGTTGCCGGTCATCGCGTTGATCCTCGGCGCGGTCGGGGTGCCACCGGCGGGCATCGGCCTGATCCTCGGCGTCGATCGCTTCCTCGACATGTGCCGCACGACGCTCAACGTCATCGGCGACCTTGTCGCCGCGACGGTGATCTCGGCGCGAGCCAAGGCTTAGGCGCTACTTCTCCAGCTCGACCGGCACGAATTTGCCCAGGCCGCAGCCTGCGCCGCGCTGCAACCGCCCACCGACATTCTCAAGCACATGGACAATGTCGGTGCTGCACAGCTGGCTGAGCGAGGTTTCGTAAGTGAAGGCGTCGTTGGACCGCAGCCCCAAGCAGCGATGCGGCAGCGTGTTGCGCCAGGCGCGCTTGCCGCCGCGGATGAAATCGATCGTCCAGTCGTCGCGAATGCGCGTTTCACGGAATTGCGCGAGCTGCACACAGCTTTCCGCCTCGCCGACCACTTCGGCCGCGGGTGCGACCGGCGGGCGCTTCGAAGGGTCTTCCTGCGAGCAGGCGGCGAGCGCCAGCGGGGCAAAGGCAAGGGTAAGGGCGTTGCGTAGCGTCATGGCGTTGCTCCTTTAGCGCGGCGCGTGTTGCCAGCATGGCTCCCGATCTTGCCGGAACTCTTGTTGCCGCGTTCCGTTATCTTGGCCTTGTAGCCGCACAATTCAACCACCGGGCAGCGCCAGCACTCGGGCGTCCGCGCCTTGCAGATATAGCGCCCGTGCAGGATCAGCCAGTGATGCGCGCCTTGCCGGAAGGGTTGGGGCACATTCTTTTCCAGCTGCTTCTCGACCGCGAGCGGCGTCTTGCCCTTGGCGAGGCCGGTGCGGTTGCCCAGCCGGAAAATATGCGTGTCGACCGCGAATGTCTCCTCCCCGAAGGCGCAGTTCATCACGACATTGGCGGTCTTGCGCCCGACGCCGGGCAGGGTGGTGAGAATGTCACGGTCCGCCGGCACCTCGCCGCCGTGGTCGCGCACGAGAAGGTCCGAGAGTGCGATGACGTTCTTCGCCTTGGCGTTGAACAGGCCGATCGTCTTGATGTGCTGCTTGAGGCCTTCCTCGCCAAGTTCGAGCATTTGCTCGGGCGTCTTCACCGTCCGGAACAAGGCGCGCGTCGCCTTGTTGACGCCGACATCGGTCGCCTGCGCGGAAAGCACGACGGCGACCAGCAGCTGATAGGTGTTGCCGAATTCAAGCTCGGTCTCGGGCGAGGGATTCGCCTCGGCGAGGCGGCGGAAGAATTCGAAGATCTGGGCGCGGTTCATTTGTTGTAGTGATAGCGTAACTGGTGGATTTCGAGCGTCTGGGAATCGCCGCTCCCGGTAACGCGATAGACCAAGCGATGTTCATCGTCGATCCGGCGCGACCACAGGCCGGAGAGTTCGCCCTTGAGCGGTTCGGGTTTGCCAAGACCCTTGAAGTGCGAGCGCATGCAATCGGCTATCAGGGCATCGACCTTGGTGCGCAGCTTTCGATCTTGATCGGCCCACCAGCGATAGTCTTCCCATGCCCGAGGGGAAAAGACGAGCTTCAAATCGGCTTCATCGTCTTGGGATCGACTTCAATGCCCTCGCCAGCATCCACCTGCGCGATCGAATCGCGAAGCCGCTGTGCATTGACCGGGCTGGACAACAAATAGTTGGTTTCGTTCATCCGGTCGTAGTCCTCCTTGGACATGACCACGACGCTTTGGCCCCGCTGGCGAAAAATCACCGTGGGCATGCTGTTGGCAATCACCCGGTCCAGCAGAGACTTCAGGTTGTTGCGCGCTTCGGAGTATGTGACAATATCCATGCCAAGAATATGGGCAATATCTTGTCCGTAGTCAAGGCGGATCTGGCACGTCAGCTGACGCATTTTCGCCCTCTCCATGCTCCTTGCGCCATTCCTGCATCGCTTCGCTGAAGGCGGCGGCCATGATCCCGGTCGGCATGGCGACCAGGCCGATGCCCGCCAGCGCGACCAGGGCGGCGAGGAACTTGCCGAGCGGGGTGACCGGCGAGACGTCGCCATAGCCCACGGTGGTCAGCGTGATGATCGACCACCACAGGGCGCGCGGGATCGAGCCGAATTTGTCCGGCTGGATATCGCCTTCGGCCAGATAGAGCGCGGTGGCGCCGAACAGCAGCAGGAAACCCGCCAGCGCCACCGTCACCAGCAGTTCGTAGCGCCGCGCGTGGATTTCCGTTCCGATCTGATGGAAGGCGCGCGAGAAACGGCCGAACTTGGCGAGCGTGATCAGCCGGAACAGCCGCATCAGCCGCAGCACCGCCGCATCGCCGACGAACATCGGTGCGAGCGAGATGATCACGACGGCAAGATCGACCAGCGCCAGCGGCGTCACGGCGTAGCGCAAGCGCTTGCGCAGCGGCGATCCCGCCCCCGGGCGCTCCGCGGCAACCCAGATGCGCGCGGCATATTCCGCGAGGAAGAACACGCCGAAGCCCAATTCGAGGATGGGAAAGACCCACGGCGCCCGGCTCGTCACCTCCGGCTCGGTCGCGAGGATCGAGGTGCCGACCGCGGCGACGATGACAATCACCAGCAGCCGGTTGAGCAAAGTCGAACGGTTCGCGCCGCCAGGCTCGGGATAGAGCTCGTAGAATAGCCAGGCGCGCGTTCCCACGGCTACAGACCTAGCACCTCGGGCATCGTGTAGCGGCCCGCGGGCTTGCCCAGCAGCCACTGCGCCGCCTTGACCGCGCCTTGGGCGAAGATGGTCCGGTTCTCGGCATGGTGGCGCAGCGACAGGTGCTCGTGGGCGGACAGGAAATGAACGGTATGATCGCCAGCGACCTCGCCGCCGCGCAGGCTGGCGAAGCCGATCGTCCCCGCGGCTCGCGCGCCGGTGATGCCGTCTCGCCCGCGCGCGCTCATCCGCGCGAGATCGACGCCGCGCCCGGCGGCGGCCGCCTCGCCCAGCAATGTCGCGGTGCCGGAGGGCGCATCCACTTTGTGCCGGTGATGCGTTTCGGCGATCTCGATGTCCCAATCCTCACCGAGCCGCGCCGCCGCTTCCCGGACCAGCCAGGCGAGCATGGTGACCCCGAGCGAGGTATTGCCGGTCTGCAAAACGGCGATGTTTTGTGCCGCGTCGTCGATCAGGAAATGGTGGCGCTCCTCAAGCCCGGTCGTGCCGATCACCACCGGCACGCCCGCCGCCACGGCCGCGTCGAGATTGGCCTCCAGGGCCTTGGGGCTCGAGAAATCGACCAGCACCTGGCTTGCCTTCGCCAGGGCGAGCGGATCGCCGCCCATGTCGATGCCACCCGCATGCGCTTCGCCTGCTGCAACGATCGCCTCGGCAAGCGCCTTGCCCATGCGGCCTTCGCTGCCGATAATTCCGATTCTCGCCATTGCCGTCCCCGTTGGTGGCATGCTTCATGGGCGACATGCCCAAAAATCACAATAAGTGCATCCGCAACATCGTCATCCTCACCGGGGCGGGGGTCAGCGCCGAAAGCGGGATCGATACCTTTCGCACCGCAGGCGGCTTGTGGGAGCGTTATAGGCCGGAAGATGTCGCCACGCCCGAGGCATTTGCCCGCGACCCGAACTTGGTGCTGTCGTTCTACGACATGCGCCGCGCCGCCATTCAGGAAAAAATCCCCAACGATGCGCACTTCGCGCTCGCCCGGCTCGACGCGAAGTGGCCCAGAGGCGGCGAGGGCGAACTGCTGATCGTCACCCAGAACATCGACGATCTGCACGAGCGGAGCGGAGCGAGACGGGTTCTGCACATGCACGGAGAGCACCTGCTCGCCTGGTGCACGGCCTGCGACGGGCGTTCCCCCTGGCGCGATACCCTGATCGACCGGCCGCCGTGCCCGCGCTGCGGGGCGCGGGCGCTGCGACCCGACGTCGTCTGGTTCGGCGAAATGCCCTACCGGATGGGCGAGATTTACGCGGCATTGCGCCAGTGCGACCTGTTCGTCTCGATCGGCACTTCGGGCGCGGTCTATCCGGCAGCTGGCTTCGTTCGCCAGGCCCGCGATCTCGGCGCCCAGACGCTTGAGCTCAACCTTGAGCCCTCGGAGGGTTCGGCCTGGTTCCATGAGTGCCGTCACGGCCCGGCGACCGAAGTCGTCCCGGCGTGGGTGGAGGAAGTGCTGAGCGGTTGAAAGGAGTTCACGCAGAGGCGCAGAGAAGAAAGTGGAGACTCAGAGGTGTTGCGCTTGCGGCGAAGCCGCCCGCATTCGCGATGCTTCGGTTAAAATGACGGCCGTAAGACAGAGGAATGCCTGCGGCGCAAACTGCCTCTCTGCGTCTCCACTTTCTTCTCTGCGCCTTTGCGTGAACCCTTTCACAAACCGCATCCCCGGCACTCCGGATCCTTCGCAATCCTGAGCGTCCGCATCGAAGGCGCCAGGCCGTCGAACAGGTGCAGCTTGCCCCACTGCGGATCGCCGAAGGCGGCGTGGCCGGCCAGGATCACCCGGATCGCGTGCATCGCCGCGAAGCAACCGACCATGCCGACCATCGCCCCCAGCACCCCGTCGGCGGCGCAAGTGTCGCAGTCCTCGGCGTCGAAGGCGTCGCCGACGAAGCAGCGGTAGCAGGCCTCGTCCGGCAGGTGTCCGGCGAAGTTCGCGACCTGGCCCTGGAAGCGGCCCAAAGCCGCGCTGGTCAGCGGCACTTGCGCCGCGACGCAGGCATCCGAAACCGTCAGCCGAGTCGCGAAATTGTCACAGCCGTCGAGCACAAGGGTCGCACCCTCGGGGACTCGCGCGGCGTTACCTCCCCCCACCCTCCCGACGACCGCACGGGCTTCGAGGGCCGGATCGAATCGATGGACCCATTCGACCGCGACTTCCGCCTTGGGCCTTCCAATGTCGGCAGTCGAGAAGATCGTCTGGCGCTGCAGGTTCGAAGGTTCGACGACATCGTCGTCGAACAGCGTCAGCCGTCCGATCCCGGCGGCGGCGAGATACTGCAGCGCCGGCGATCCGATCCCGCCGCAACCGACCAGCGCGACATGGGCCTGCGCCAGCGCGACTTGCCCCGCTCCGCCAACTTCGGGCAGCACGATGTGGCGGGCGAAACGCATGAGGCGGTCAGGGGGAAGGGTCATGTGCGGCGCTTAGAACAGCAGCCCGGCTGGCGAAAGAGCAGCATTGAACATTGATCGCGGCAGGGAAGAGGTTAGACGCGAATCGCGTGTTCGATATCAATACCTTTACCGCCCAGCCCGACTTTGCCGAAGACCGGATCAGGCTCGATGCGGTCAGCGCCGAGGGCGAGGCTCAGTCGATCTTTCTGACGCGGCGGCTCAGTGACCGCTTCCTGCCCATGCTGGTGCAGCAGGTGGAGCGGGACGTGCGTCCGGGGGTGCCCAAGGATATCGGCCTGGCCATGAGCCAGCAGCAATTGCGCATCGAGCGCGCGGAGAACCCGCTACCCGATGTCGATCCCGGGCAGAATGCCCAGCGCTGGCTTTGCCGGACGATCCATCTGACCCAGCATCCCGACGCGCTCGAATGGACGCTGACCGACGACGCGGACCTCACCGCCCGGATGTACCTGCCCGGGACCGGCCCGCGCGCGGTGCTCGATATCTTCCTGCTGATGTACCGGCACCTGGAATGGGGGCTGGAGGTGTTTCCCGAGTGGCTCAAGGACGAAGGCCAAGCTCCCGCGGGGGAGCGGGTTACCCTGAACTGATCCGGATACGTTGTCCGGCTTGCGACCTAGGACTCTCAGCTCTCCAGTTGGCGTAACAGGCTGCGCACGTCGCCGTCCATGTCGGCATCGCGGGTGCGCAGGTCTTCGATCAGGCGGACGGCGTGGATCACCGTCGAATGGTCGCGTCCGCCGAACTTGCGGCCGATCTCGGGATAGCTTCGCGGCGTCAGCACCTTGGCGAGGTACATCGCCACCTGGCGCGGACGCACCACCGCGCGGGCGCGGCGTTTGGAGGCCATTTCGGTGCGATCGACCCGGTAGAACTGGCAGACGGTGCGCTGGATCTCGTCGATGGTGATGCGCCGCCGGTTGGCCGAAAGGATATCGGTCAGCTGTTCCTCGGCGAGCTGGAGCGAGACGATCTGGCCGGTCAGCTGGGCATAGGCGATCAGCTTGTTCAGTCCGCCGACGAGTTCGCGAATATTTCGGTTGATCGTGCGGGCGAGGAATTCGATGACATCGGCCGGCACGTCGGCCGGGGTGAAGCGCTGCAGCCTGTGTTCAAGGATCGCGCGGCGCAATTCGATGTCGGCCGGCTGAATGTCAGCGACCAGGCCCATCGACAGGCGCGAGAGCAGGCGCTGTTCCACCCCGTCCAGAGCCTGCGGCGCGCGGTCGGCGGCGAAAACCAGGCGCTTGCCTTCGGCGAGCAGGGCATCGATCGTGTAGAGCAGCTCTTCCTGGGCGGATGCCTTGCCGATGATGAACTGAATGTCGTCTACCAGCAGCAGGTCGAAACCGCGCAGCCGCGACTTGAACTCGATCGTCTGATTCTGCCGCAGCGCCTGGACGAATTCGACCATGAAGCGTTCCGCCGAGCAATAGAAGATGCGCGCGCGCGGGTGGGTGCCGAGATAGGTGTGGCCGATGGCATGCAGCAGATGCGTCTTGCCCTGGCCGGTCGCCGCCTTGAGGTAGAGCGGCGCGAACTGCGGCGTTTCGGTCGCCGCCATGCGCTGCGCCGCGTTCGAGGCGAGAATGTTCGATGCGCCGGTAACGAAAGTCGTGAAAGTCAGCGACGGGTCAAGTCCGATCGAAGCCTGGCCGAGCCCGCCGAACTCCTCTCCGCCCATTTCCAGCATGCCGCCGTTTGGCCCCATACTGCCGCCGTCGTTGGCGGCGCGCCGCGATCCGCTCGCCGTCCCGAGCCGAAGTTCGGGCAATTGGCGGCGGCCCGGATGCACCGAAACGCGAACATGGCGGACATCGGGGCGTGCGATCTTCCACGCCAGCGAAAGCCGGTCGGCGAAGCGGTCGGTCACCCAATTGGCTGAAAATTCGGTTGGCAGGAACAGATCGAGCGTGCCGGTTTCCTTGCAAAAGGTGCCGAGCTGGATCGGTTTGATCCATTGGCTGTGCAGCTGCTGACCAAGATCCTTGCGAAGCCCCTGGCTGATGTCCGCCCAATCGGCGGCCAGGTCCAGAGCTTCTTGATCCTCGACCATTTTCCCGCCGCCCGCCTTGTTTTTCGAGGTCGCGGCCGACGCGCGTTCCCCCCCATTGTTCGAAACCGTCACCCGGCCTCACTCCCTGTAATTAATGACCCTGCCCCATCGCATGCCCGTGCGTGCGGCACATGCGACTCCGCAATCGCTCACCACCCCCCGGCTGGAGCACAAACAACGGCACCTTGAATTACTTGATAATCGCCCGGGCCGAATCCACTCCGGACAGCCACTGTTCTAGGGGCCGTTTGAGGCCGAGGGCAAGCGGGCGACGGTAAAAAAACTGAAATAATCCGGCTTGACAGAAGGTGACCTGCGGGATTCCCTTAGATAATATTTAACCATATGAAAAATAGAGAAGTTCTGCGCCGCAACACAGCGAATCGCGGGAATCTCAAGGGATTGCATCGAGGCTTGTGCGGCGCGGAAAGCTACGCTGGCCCGGGGCCTGTGGAAAGCTCCCGGAAGTGTTCCGTTTTCGTCCCGAATCCGGTTCAACCGATCCGCGACCCGTGCCGCGAATCGGGACTCAAGTCAGAGCGCGGCAACGCGCTTGTTGAGGCGCGAGAACTTGCGCGAGGCGGTATTCTTGTGCAGCACGCCGCGCGCAACTCCGCGGGCGAGTTCGGGCTGCGCGGCCTTGAGCGCTTCGGCGGCGGCCGTCTTGTCGCCACCGGCGATCGCGGCTTCGACTTTCTTCACGAAAGTGCGGATGCGGCTGATCCGGGCGGTGTTGATGTCGGCGCGGCGGTTGTTGCGGCGGATGCGCTTGCGGGCTTGCGGCGTATTGGCCATGTCTGTCCTTTACCGGGCCGCTGGGCGGCCGTTCCTGTGTTCGTGAATGTGGCAAACCCGCAGACTCGCGCCCGCAGGAAAGCGCGGCCCTTAGCTTCGCCAGCCGCCATCGTCAACCGGACGGCGGGTTCGAGCCTACTTTTGGCATTTCCGGCACCAAAACGTGCTGCGCCCGCCCTGGACCAAGCGTTCCACCTTGCCGCCGCAAGGACAGGCCTGGCCCTCGCGGCCATAGACGCGCCAGGAGGCGGCGAAATAGCCGAGTTCGCCATTGGGCTGGGCATAGTCGCGAATCGTCGATCCGCCTGCTTCGATCAATTCGGCGAGCACCTGTTTGATCGCGGGGACCAGCCGTTCGATCGGCTTTCTCGCGATCGAACCGGCGGCGCGGTCCGGCCTGATCCCGGCACGGTGCAGCGCTTCGCAGACGTAAATGTTGCCGAGCCCGGCGACGATCCGCTGGTCGAGCAGCAGCGGCTTCACCGGCGCGATGCGGGTCGCGAAGGCGGATACCAGGTGCCTGGCGGTCAAATGCTCGCCCAACGGCTCGGGACCCAGCGTGGCGAAAGGGCCGAATGCATCGAGTTCGTCCGTCGCGACTAGATCGACCGAGCCGAAGCGGCGCGCATCGTTGAGCGCCAGCACATGGCCCGAAGCCGTTTCCAGCACCAGATGATCGTGTTTTTCGGCCCGCTCCGGTTCGATTCTCCACCGGCCCGACATGCCGAGGTGGAAGATCATGGTCTGGCCGCGGTCGGTGTGGATCAGGCCGTACTTGGCGCGGCGGCCCATTTCGGTGACCCGGGCGCCGGTCAGCGCCTGTACCAGACCCGGAGGGAAATGGACGGCGCAAGTCCGGGCGGTTGACCATGACGCGCGCGATTTGTTCGCCCACAAGGTAGCGGGCGAGGCCCCGACCGTGGTTTCGACTTCGGGAAGCTCGGGCATGCGATTCCTTGGTCTGGGTGCGGCCAAGCCATCCGGCTTGGCCTTGCGGCACCAGCCCGCTCCCCCTCCCGGCCACCCAGAGCATACCATTCCGTTGGGTGGCCGGGAGGGGGAGCGGGCTGGTGCCGATTCCGCCGTGAGGCGGACAACAACAATGCTCTATCAGCCTTTGCGCCTTGCGGAAACTCCCCTAAAGCGCCGGGCGATGAGCGAGCAGGTATCCTTCGGCTACGAAGATGTCTCCCCCGAGGAGAAGCAGGCGCGCGTTGGTGCGGTGTTTTCCAGCGTGGCGCGCAAATACGATGTGATGAACGACGCCATGTCGGGCGGCATGCACCGGGTGTGGAAGGATCGCTTCGTCCGCCGGGTGAAACCGCGCGAGTGCGAGGCGATTCTCGACATGGCGGGCGGCACCGGCGATATCGCCTTCCGGCTTGCGGATTGCGGCGCGGAAGTGACGGTCGCCGACATCAACCAGGAAATGCTCGACGTGGGGATCGAGCGGGCGCTGAAGCGGGGCATGGACGGGCTGGTCTGGTCGCGGCAAGATGCGGAAGAGTTGACCTTTCCGGACCGGACTTTCGATGCCTACACCATCGCTTTCGGCATCCGCAACGTCACCCATATCGACAAGGCGCTCGCCGAAGCGCACCGCGTACTCAAGTTTGGCGGACGGTTCTTCTGCCTTGAATTTTCGACCACCGAGTGGCCGGGTTTCAAGGAGGCCTACGATCTCTATTCGCATCGCGTCGTCCCCCGGCTCGGCAAGGCCATTGCCGGTGACGCGGAAAGCTATCGCTACCTTGTCGAATTGATCCGCCGCTTTCCGCCGATGCGGGATTTCGAAGCAATGATCGCCGCCGCAGGCTTTGCCCAGACCAGGGTCGAGCCGATCATGGGCGGGCTGGTGGCGATTCATTCGGGCTGGAAAGTCTAGCGACCGCGTGGCCACATCGACCATCCATATCCTGCGCCTGCTGCGCTGGGGGAGGGTGCTCGCCCGCCACGGTGCGCTCAGGCTTCTTGAGCAGGGGCACAATACACCCCGGCCGGTGAAGCGATTGTTTCGCCTGGCGCGGTTCGGCACTGTCCAGCCGCGCAATCCCGACTATTCGCGCGCCTTCCAGGCGATCGGTCCGGCGGCGATCAAGCTCGGCCAAGCGCTGGCGACGCGGCCGGATCTGGTCGGTTTCGACGCCGCGCGCAATTTGCTGACCTTGCAGGACAGCCTGCCGCCGCTGCCCGCCGGGGCGATCCGGCGCGAGATCGAGGCGAGCTTCGCCCGCCCGGTCGAAGAGCTCTATGCGAGCTTCGGCGAAGCGGCGGTCGGGGCAGCCTCGATCGCCCAGGTTCACCGCGCTGTCACCGCGGAGGGACGGGATGTCGCGGTCAAGGTGCTGCGCCCGGGTATCCGCGAACAATTGGCGCGCGATATCGAAACCTATGAATGGGCCGCCGCCCATCTCGACGCGCTCGGCGGCGAGGCCGCGCGTCTGCGGCCACGCGCGGTAATCGCCAATTTCAGGCGCTGGACGGCGCGCGAACTCGATTTGCGGCGCGAAGCGGCGTCGGCTTCCGAGCTGGCCGAGACGATGCAGGGCTTCGCGGGCTTCCGCGTGCCGGCGGTCGATTGGGACCGGACAAATGGCAGCGTCCTCACCATCGACTGGATTGACGGGATCAAGATTTCCGATCGCGATGCCCTGGTCGCGGCCGGGCACGACTTGCCCGCGCTTGCCCACCGCCTGGTTCTGGCGTTTCTGACCCAAGCGATCAGCCACGGCTTCTTCCATGCCGACATGCACCAGGGAAACCTGTTCGTCGAACCGGACGGAACCATCGCGGCGATCGATTTCGGCATCATGGGCCGGATCGACCGGCGCGCGCGGCAATGGCTCGCCGAAATCCTCTATGGCCTGACCACCGGCAACTACCGCCGGGTCGCCGAAATCCATTTCGAGGCGCAATATGTGCCCGCGCATCACACGATCGACGAGTTCGCGACGGCCTTGCGCGCCGTGGGCGAGCCGATGCGCGGCAAGCCGGTGAGCGAGCTTTCCGTCGGCCAGATGCTCGACGGGCTGTTCGCCATCACCCGCGATTTCGACATGCAGACCCAGCCGCACCTGCTGCTGCTGCAAAAGACCATGGTGATGGTCGAGGGCCTGGCGACCCAGCTTCATCCCGAGATCAACATGTGGGACGTTTCGGGTCCCTATGTGAAAAACTGGATCCGCGACGAACTGGGCCCGGAAGCCGCGATCGCCGACAGGCTCAGGGCCGATGCGGAGAGCCTGTTTCGCCTTCCCGAGCTGATTCGGCGGGTCGAGGAGAGATTTCCCCCGAAGGGTGGCGCTCCCGAGCAGCCGCCGCTTCCCGAAGTCGAACTGATTTGGCACAAACGCGCCGCCCGGCGAGGCTGGGGCGGGTATCTGCTCGCGTTGCTGATTGGGGGAGGATTGGCATGGCTGGGAATGCGGATGGGCTGGCTGGGATGAGCGCGGGCGGGGCGATGATCGCACCTTGCATGTTCATCGGCCTCGCAATTGTGCCAATGGCCACGAAATCGCTTTTGCGCAGCGCATTTGCGCGATAATTCAGCGTGGAAAGGCTATGGTAACCATGGCGAGGGCAAAAGCGCCTGGAATGACAGGACCACGAATCCTATTGATCGTGGGCGGGGGCATCGCCGCCTACAAGAGCTGTGAACTCGTGCGCCTGATCCGCAAGGGTGCCAATGGAGTTCGGGGCACGGTCACGTGCGTGCTGACCGAGGGCGGCGCCAAGTTCGTCACTCCCATGGCGCTCGCTGCGCTCAGCGAAAACCCGGTCCATACCACGCTGTGGGATCTGCGGAACGAAGTCGAGATGGGGCATATCGAGCTCAGCCGCGAGGCCGATCTCGTCGTGGTCTGTCCGGCGACGGCCAATCTGCTCGCCAAGATGTCGGCAGGGATCGCCGACGATCTCGCCACCACGCTGCTGCTCGCGACCGACAAGCCGGTGCTCGCGGTGCCGGCGATGAACGTGAAGATGTGGCAGCACGCGGCCACGGTGCAGAACGTCGAGATGCTGCGCGCGGGCGGGGTCGAGATCATGGACCCCGACGAGGGCCAGATGGCTTGCGGCGAATTCGGCCCCGGCCGGCTGCCCGAGCCTGTCGCCGTCTGGCGCCGCATCGCCGTGCTGCTGGGCGTCGATCCGGGCGAGGAGGAATTACGCGCTCCGGCCGTCGCTGCCGAACCGGAGGAGACCGCGGCGGCAGCGGAAGCCGATCTGGGCGGTCTGTCCGCCTCGCTGATCGTGCGCGGCAAAAAGGGCGAGGAGCCCTTGTCCGACGTGGCGGAAACGGCCGAGGAATTCCTTCCCGAAGTCGAATTTGCCGATGCGCCCGTCGTCGATGAGGCGCCGCCTCCGCCGCTCAACCTGAGCGCGCCGGTGCTGGCGAAGAAGGGCAAGGCCAAGAGCGCCCCGCCAACCGACCCCGAAGCGATCAATCACCTTGTCACGCCCGACAAGAGCGCGCCGCCCGAACCCTTCGCCGAGGAAGCGGCAGCCGGCGGACCCGATCCGCTCGATGGCCAGCCCGATTTCGAGGACGAACCCGAACATCGCCTACTGTTCGGCAAGCATATCCTGATTACCGCCGGCCCGACGCACGAGCCGATCGATCCGGTGCGCTACATCGCCAATCGCTCGTCGGGCAAACAGGGCTTCGCCATCGCCGCCGCCGCCGCCAGGGCCGGGGCGCGGGTGACGCTGGTTTCCGGTCCCGTCGCTTTGCCGACGCCGCGCGGGGTCGATCGCGTCGATGTCGAGACCGCCCGCGAAATGGCCGACGCGGTCAAGAAGGCGCTGCCAGCCGATGCCGCCGTCATGGTCGCCGCCGTCGCCGACTGGCGGACCAAGGATGTCTCGGGCGAGAAGATCAAGAAACGCGGCTCGGCGCCGCCGGCCCTGCTGCTGACCGAAAACCCCGACATTCTCGCGCAGGTCGCCGCCGGCAAGCAGCGGCCCAAACTTCTGGTCGGTTTCGCCGCCGAGACCGAGGACGTGCTCGACAACGCCAAGGACAAGCGCAAGCGCAAGGGCGTCGACTGGATCGTCGCCAACGACGTTTCGACCGATGTCATGGGGGGCGATACGAATACGGTGCATATCGTGACCGCCAAAGGCACCGAAAGCCTGGGGGAAATGCCCAAGGACGAGGTCGCCCGCGCGCTCGTTGAGAAGATCGCCAATGCCCTCTCAAAATGAAGTTCCCGTTGCGGTGAAGCGTCTGCCGCACGGCCATGGGCTCGATCTGCCGGCCTACGCGACCGATGGGGCGGCGGGGATGGATGTGGTTTCGGCCGAAAGCATTACGATTCAGCCCGGCGCCCGTCATGCCGTCGCGACTGGCCTCGCGCTCGCCATTCCGCCGGGTTTCGAGATCCAGGTCCGGCCTCGCTCGGGCCTCGCCCTCAAGCACGGCATTTCCGTACCGAATGCGCCGGGCACCATCGATTCGGACTACCGTGGCGAGCTCAAGGTGATCCTGATCAACCACGGCGCCGAGCCCTTCGCCATCCAGCGCGGCGACCGCGTGGCCCAGCTGGTGCTGGCTCCGGTTACGCGGGCGAGCTGGCTGGAGGTCGAGGAACTCGACGAAACCGTGAGGGGCGAGGGGGGATTCGGATCGACCGGCGGGGTTGTCGCACTCGGAAATTGAGCGTCATTGCGCGAGTGGGCGGGATTCGCGCACGTCCCGGCACACATCCGATTGATTCGCTTTTCCAGAGCTATAAGCCTTGCCGCACGGGCACAGGGATGTCCCGGTGCCGGCCGCCAGCTGGTGCGGGGTCCAGTGGAGGAACTTGCCCGTGAAATTTCGAATCCTGGCCCTGGCCACAACCGCCGCTCTAGCCACAGCCGCTTGCGCCAAGCAGGAAAGCGTCGCCGAAGCGCCGCCGCCTCCGGCCGCGCCAGTTATCGCTCGCCGCTCCGGCCCCGCCGCCGCCGTTTGGCGCCGTTCAGGGCACGGTCGCCGCGGATCGCGATGGCGACGGTATCGTCGATGGCTACTATTCGTCCGACGGCATCTACCACCCCAACTACGCCCCGATGGCTCCGGCACGGACCCTGGCGAGGAGCGGTGAACGGGGCTGACCGGATCGCGGCCAATTTCACTTTCTGCCTGAGTTGACGGCAGACCGGGCATCGGCTTGGGTCGGCCCATCGTGGCCAACCTCGAACTGCTGATCGGCGCGGATGCCTTTCGCGATAGTGCGCGCGCGGCGATGGTGCGCGCGAGGCGCAGGGTGCTGGTCCAGGCGATGACCTTCGAAGGCGACGCGGCCGGCCTGTCGATCGCCAGCGCCATAGGTTCCAGTCCCGCCGCGGACCGGCGGGTGCTGGTCGATGACTACACGCGCCGGGTGATCAACGATGCCTTTCTCGCGTTCTCGCCGGACCCGGCCCTGAAGGCCGAGGCCAAGGCGACATGGGCGATGTTCGATGCCTTGGTCTTGGGCGGCGCGGGCCTCAGGATCACCAATCCGATGAGCCGCAATCCGCTGAGCTATGCCCGCCGCAACCACAAGAAGCTGCTGGTGATCGACGATGCGGCCTGGATCGGCGGGATCAACTTTTCCGATCACAATTTCGCCTGGCACGACATGATGCTGCGGATCGAAGACCCGGCGGCGGCGGAATGGCTGGCCGGCCAGTTCGACCGCGACTGGAACGGCGCGCCGGGGGCGGCGCAGGCTGAATTCGCGGGCGGCATTGCGCTGCACAGCCTTGACGGGAAGGCCAACGCCGCCGCGCTAAGACCGGTGCTCGCTCTGATCGCCAATGCGCGTAGCTCGATCGAGCTGGTCAGCGCCTATGCGACCTTTCCCTTTATCGACGCGATGGCGGCGGCGGCGCGGCGGGGTGTGCGCGTCAATCTCTACACGCCAAGGCCGAGCAACAAGCCGATCGTCCGCGACTATCTGCTAGGCGAAGCGCGGCGTTCGGAGATGCGGATCATGCTCACCGGGGAAATGAGCCATGTGAAGGCGATGCTGATCGATGGCGAAGTGCTGGTCGCCGGGTCGTGCAACTTCGATTTCGTCGCGCACCGCTGCAACGCCGAATATGTCGCAACAATTCGCGATCCGGCGCTGATCGCGGATTTCGAGGCGAGGCTGCTGGCCCCGCTGCGGGCCAGCGTAGTGAAATCCGGTCCGGACCCATGCTCGCCCTGGCGATCGCTTGTGGCGAGAATGAAGCTCAAATTCGCCGACGCCGTGATTGCGCGCGTGCCGCACCGGCCCGGGGCCGTGGATTGGGCCGATCTGCGGCCATGACAGCGAGACGGATCGCCGGATCCCCGATCAGCGGGTGCTCGCCTGCTTCTTTTCCGGGGCCACGGTGATCCGCACGGTCTCGCCCGAATTGCCGGGGAAGCCGGTGAACATCGCCTCGACCAGGTTCGGCACGAGATACTGCAACCGGTTCGAAGTCGAGACCGCCTGCGCCTTGCCTTCGAACAGGCGGGCGCCATCGGCCTTGCGATCGATCTTCAGGTCCAGCCCGCTAGTGTAGATGGTGTAGCTTTCGTAGCCGCCGTCGAAGAACGGATCGTGCCAGCCATAGCCCCACATCCCGTGCGGATAGAAGCCGCGATGGCGGCCGCCCCAATAGCCCATCCGGCCATAGCCGTACCATGGGCCCCAGAACGGATCCTGGTGCATGCCGGTCGAGCGCACGCGCTCGCGACCTTTATCGACGCCATAATCGAAGCGGACGAGCAGCGTTGCCGCTTCGGGGCTGGCGGGCTGGTATCCCTGCTGGGCCATGCGGTCCGACACCATCCGGGCATATTGCGCGAACTCGATCCCGCCGGCCATCGCCGGATCGTCCGATACCACGGCGAAGGTCTGGCCCGAGGGTGCCGGCAGTTGTGACTGGAAGCGCGAAACGTCGGCCCGGAAGTTCTGCGCGCAGGCAGCAAGGCCGAGCAGCAATGCGGCGGCGGCAACCGTTCTGAGACGAGAGAAAGGCGAGGAATGAGAGGCCGGCATGACACACAACTCCACGACGCGACGAGGAGCCAGAATCATCCGATTGGCGCGGGCCCCTCCAATACGCACCATGCACTAGCCGAAGGCGGCTGAATAGCGGTTGAATGACGGCATGGGGCTTCATCGCGGGACACGGGCTGGACGGGGGGCCTACAAGACCTCCGCCGAATCCAGGGTATGGCCGTCCTGCATGATCAGATCGACGCCATAGACATTGCTGAGCGGCCCGAGACCGAACAGCGCGCGGGCATTTTCGTCGAGGCTTGCCTTGGTGGCCTCCGACAGCAGCGCTTCCCAGTTCATCTGCTGGCGAAGAAAATTGCGGCTGTAGAGCGCGAACAGCAGGGCGCGTTGCTCGTCCTTGGTCACATTGACGCCCGATGTGTGCCACAGCCGTCCTTCCATGACGATGAAGGAGCCGGCTGGCGCGGTGAAGCTGCGCAGTTCGCGCGCTTCTTTCCCAGGCACATCGCCGCGTTCGCGGAAATGGTGGCTGCCCGGAATGTAGAGCGTACCGCCGTTCTCGGCGCGCACTTCGTCAAGGCACCAGACGATGTTCATCAGCCAGCATGCGTTCCACGGCGCGGGGGCGACCAGCGCTTGGTCGGAATGGATGTTCATCGAGCCGGAGCCCGGCAGCGCTACATTGGCGCTGAAGTTGGAGACCAGCGCATCCGCGCCGACCAGGGCATGGACGATCGGCAGCGCTCGGGGGTGGCGCAGCAGTTCGACGAAAATCGGGTCCATGTCGGGCAGGTTGTTGACCCGGATGTTGTGCGGATTTGGGTCGAGCCGGGGATCGAACACGACCAGACCGCGCCGGGTCATCTCGTCGGTGGCGGCCTGGAACGACGCACGCACCCGGGCGAGTTCGGCTTTGGTCAGTACATCTGGCACCACGCAATAGCCGTGCTGTTCGACTTCGCTCAGGATTTGGGGCAGCTCAAGCATGCAATCCATCCTTTCCTGCTTACGAGCGCAGATTCTCGCGAAACGTGCGCCCTTCGTATGCGGTGCGGTAAAGCCCGCGCCGTTGCAGTTCGGGCACCACCAAATCCACGAAATTGGCAAGGCCCAACGGCATTGTCGAGGTGCCGATGACGAAGCCGTCGCAGCACAGCGATTCGAATATGTCCTGCATGTGATCGGCGATCTGTCCGGGTGTGCCGACGATGCGCGGGGCCATCCAGGTCGAGGCATAGAGCCGCGCCGCTTCGCCGATCGTCAGCGGGCGGCCCTCGCGCCGGATGCCGCAGACGTTCTCGTAAAGTCCGACCGAAACGATGCGCTCGGGCTCGACCGGCACGTCGGCGAACACCGCATCGAGCGGATATTGGCGCAGGTCGATGCCGGTAAGATCGCACAGCGTTTGCAGGCCAAGCTCGACGCTGGCGAGGCTGTCGACATAGTCGGCCTGCGCGCGCGCCTCGTCCTCGTTTTCGGCGACGATCACGTCGAGCGCGGGCAGCACCGCGCAATGCGCGGGATCGCGGTCCTGGGCGACGACGCGCGCCTTGATGCCGGCGTAGAACGCCTGCATCAGATGCTTGTCCTGCTGGACGGTGAAGATCGCCTCGGCCCAGCGCGCGGCGAAATCCAGGCCCCGCGGCGAGGATCCCGCCTGCATTAGCACCGGATGGCCTTGCGGGGTATGCGGCGTGGTGAGCCCGCCTTCGGTGCGCACGCTCTTGCCCTCGTAGCGGACGAAATGGACTTTGTCCGGATCGGCGAAACGCCCGCTCTCCTTGTCGAGAATCAGCGCATCGGCCTCCCATGTGTGCCAAAGCGCCATGCAGGCTTCGAGCACTTCGTCGGCGTGGTCGTAACGGTTCACCCGCTCGTCCAGCGCGTCCATGCCGAAATTGCGCGCCTCGGCAGGGTTGCCCGAAGTCACCACGTTCCACCCGGCGCGGCCATGGCTGATATGGTCGAGCGAAGCGAAGGAGCGGGCGAGGTGATAGGCGTGGTGGAACGATGTACTCAGCGTCGCGGCAAGCCCGATGTGGCTGGTGACGCGAGCCATCGTCGCGAGCAGTTGCATCGGGTCGAGCATAACCATCTGCCCGCCATGGCGCACGACCGGATTGGGCGCGCCCTCGCGCTGGCCCTGGGTGAACTGGTAATCGACCAGGAAGATCCCGTCAAACAGCCCGCGCTCGCTGATCCGGGCGATTTCCTCGTAGCGGGCGGGATCGAGCACCAGATGCCCGTCGCCGTCGGGATGCCGCCAGCCGCCGTTGTTGTGGTTGGTCGGCCCGGCGCACATCAGGGTGATGAAGTGCATCCGGCGCTTGGACACGAGGCCGGCCTCAGGCGAAGGGATTGCGCGCGAGCGAGCCGCCATCGACGAGAATGTCGGTGCCGGTGATGAAGCTTGCCGCCGGCGAACACAGGAACACAGCCACCGCGCCGAGTTCGTCGGGGTGCGCCTGGCGGGGAAGGGCGCTCTTCTCGACCAGCATCTTCATGACCGGCTGCTGCTCGTATTCCTGCTTGCCCATCGGCGTAGCGATGATGCCCGGCGAGATCGAGGCGACGCGGCAGCCTTTGGCGCCGAATTCGTGGGCGACATACTTGGTCCACAGATAGACGCCGCGCTTGGCCACCGAATAGGCCATGCCCGAGTTGTCCTGGCACAGCGGCGCGAGCGTGGCGACCGCCTCAGGCGTGACCACGGCGCCGATCGTCTCGTCCATCCGGTCGCCGATCTGGTGCGCGGCCGAGCTGGCGAACAGCACGGCGCAGGCGCCTTCGCTCATGTGCGGCAATACCGCGGCGGTCAGCCGCATCGTCCCGGCGAGATTGACGTCGAGGATGCGCTCGGCCGAGGCCATGGTCGGCGACAGCCCGGCGCAGTGGATCAACGCGCCCACTTTGCGCCCCTTGAGCGCGGCGACCAGCTGCGCGCCGAAATCCGGCGCGGAGATATCGCCAGCCAGCACTTCGGCATCGCCCGCGCCCAGCGCCTTGGCGCTATTGCCCAGCCGCTCGGCATTGACGTCGCACAGCAGCAGCGGCCAGCCGGCCTCGGCCATCAGCCGTGCCGATGCCTCGCCCATGCCGGATGCAGCGCCGGTGACGATAGCGATGCCTTCTGCTCGTGCCTGTGCCATGCTTAAATCCTCTCTCGTTCGCTCTTTCTAGCTGCTGTTCAGCCCCGCACCAGCCCCAGCGCCGTGTAGGCCGCCTCCAGCGTCGGCATGGCCAGTGCGCGCGCCTTCGCGGCGCCCTTCGCGCAGGATCGCATCGAGCGCCGCCTGGTCCTGCCGCAGTTCGACAAACCGCGCGTTGATCGGCGCGAGCTTCTCCGCCAGCAGTTCGCCCAGCGCCGGCTTGAACTTGCCGAAGCCCTCGCCGCCGAATTCGCTCAGCACCGCCTCGACGCTGGTCCCCGCCATCGCCGCATAGATGCCGACCAGGTTCGCCGCCTCGGGCCGGCCTTCCAGCCCGGCCTTCTCGCTGGGCAGCGGCTCGGGATCGGTCTTGGCCTTCTTGACCTTCTGCATGATCGTGTCGGCATCGTCGGTCAGGTTGATCCGGCTCATGTCGGAAGGGTCGGACTTGGACATTTTCGCCGTGCCGTCGCGCAGGCTCATGATCCGCGCGGCTTCGGGCGGGATGATCGGATCGGGCAGGGTGAACACCGGCGCGTCTTCGGTGCAGAAATCGTTGTTGAACTTCTGCGCGATGTCGCGGGCCAGTTCGAGGTGCTGCTTCTGGTCCTCGCCGACCGGCACATGCGTCGCCTGATAGAGCAGCACGTCGGCGGCCTGGAGCACCGGATAGGTGAACAGCGCGACGACTCGCGCCTTCGCGGTTCTTGCCGGCCTTGTCCTTCCACTGGGTCATGCGGTTCAGCCAGCCCATCCGCGCGGTGCCGCTGAGCAGCCATTGCAGCTCGGCGTGCTGGGGGCACCTGCGCCTGGTTGAACAGGATCGAGCCTTGTCGGGATCGACCCCGCAGGCGACCAGCGCGGCGGCCATTTCGCGGCGTGTTGGCGGCAAGGTCGGCCGGATCGTGCGGCATCGAGATCGCGTGGAGATCGGCGAGGAAGAACAGGCACTGCCCGCCGCCCGCCGCCACTTCGTCCTGCATCCGCACCCAATTGCGGATCGCCCCCAGGTAGTTGCCGAGGTGGAGATTGCCGGTGGGCTGGATGCCGGAAACGACACGCATGGGATTAGCTCTCCTTCGGGCTGCGCCCGGCGCGTGCAGCATGCGCGATCTTGGTCGCGGTCGATAGCGCCGGTCAGCCAGGCCAGACCGAAATAGACCACCGCGCCGGCGAGGACCAGCAGCGCGATCGACCGCACCCGTTCCAGCGCTCCGCCGCGATAGTGCGGCGTGCCCAGGCGGCGCGCAGCAACCAGATGCCGCGCCCATCGCCGCCGCCGAAAGCGACGATCCGCCGCGATCCGCACGAACAGGTCCGCGCTCGATAGTGAAATGCCCGCGGCGGTGCAGCACGCCATAGAGCATGGCGCAGTTGGCCCAGGCCGAGATCGCTCCCGGCCAGCGCCAGCCCGGCGACGCCCATCCGCGGGATCAGCAGCAGGTTGAGCGCGATGTTGACGCCCAGCGAGGCGAGCGCGGTATAGACCGGCGTGCGGGTATCCTTGCGCGCGAAAAAGCCGGGGGTCAGCACTTTGACCAGCACATAGGCCGGCAGACCCGTCACCAGCATCGCGACGTCGCCGCAGTGACGGCGACATCGTCGGCCGTCGAACTTGCCGCCGATAATAGAACGCGCTGACCAGCGGGTCGGCGGCAGATGAACAGGCCGACGGCGGCGGGAATGGTCAGCAGCAGGCCCAGTTCGATGGCGTTGCTCTGCACCCGCTGCGCGCCGCCGCATGTCGTTCTGCGCGATGAAGCGCGACAGCGCCGGCAGGATCGCCGTGCCCAGCGCGATGCCGATGATGCCGAGCGGCAGCTGGTTGAGCCGGTCGGCCATGCGCCAGGAAGACGAAGCAGCCTTCCTCCAGGCGGCCGAGGAAGAACAGGTCGATGAAGCGGCTGATCTGGTAGATGCCGGCGCCGAACACCGCCGGCAGGATCAGCACGCCCAGCTCGCGCACGCCGGGGGTCAGGCGCGGGCGGGCGCAGCGCGAAGCGGAACCCGGCGCGGCGCACCCAGAACCACAGCCAAGAGCATCTGCACGAAGCCCGGCGAGCGTCACCGACCAGGCGAGCATATTGGCGACTGCCCGCGGCTCGCCGCTTGCGCCCATCGCAGATCGCCAGCAGCATCGCCGCGATCATGCACAGGTTCATCAGCGATCGGCGCGAAGGCGGCGGCGGCGAAGCGGCTACAGCGAATTGAGGATCGCGCCGAACAGCGTCATCACGCTGATCAGAGCGAGGTAGGGAAACGTGATGCGGGCCAGCGAAATCGAGGTGGAATTTGTCCGCCCGCCCGCGCCGAAATCATCGATCAGCCAGATCACCCAGGGCATGAGCAGCATCATCACAGCGCGAGAAGACCAGCAAGGCCGGAAGCAGCACCGACAGCGCCTCATTGGCGAAGCGCTGCGAGCCTCGCGCTGGCCGTCTCTGTCCTTCGCATGCTGCGGTTGAACAGCGGCACGAAAGCGGCGGAAAAGGCGCCCTCGGCGAACAGGCGGCGGAAGATATTGGGTAGCTGGAAGGCGATCTGCCAGGCATCGCCCACCGCGCTCCCGCCCAGCAGGCGCGAGAGCATCATGTCGCGCACGAAGCCAAAAATCCGGCTGATCAGCGTCATGCCGCCGATGATGCCGGTGGACTTGAGCAGATTCATCGCGATGCGGTCCCTTCGGCCCGCCTCAGGCGTTGCCCGCCACTTCGCCTTCGGCCGCCTGCTGCTGGGCGGCGAGTTGCTGCATGTAGAGGCCGTTGAAATCGAGCGGTTCGAGCATCAGCGGCGGATAGCCGGCGTCGCGCACCGCATCGGCGACCACGCGGCGGGCGAAGGGGAACAGGATGCGCGGGGTTTCGGCGAATGTGAAGGCGTGCATCTGCGCCTCATCGAGATTGCGCATGCCGATCAGGCCGCAATAGGCGAGATCGACGATATAGGCGGTGCCCTGATCGGTCTTGGCGGTGATCGACGATCTTCAGCTCGACTTCCTCGACCTCGTCGCCGATCTTTCGCGAGCCGATGTTGAACTGCACGTCCATCTGCGGCGCTTCCTCCCACTGGAAGCTTTCCGGCGCATTGGGGTTCTCGACCGACAGGTCTTTCACATATTGGGAGATGATTCCGGCAGCGGGTGCGGTGTCCTCGCCGTTGCCATCGGCGCCGAGGTTGAGATCGGCGATAACATTGCCTTCGTCGGCCATAAAATGGGTTTTCCTGATAGAAAGTGGGATTTGGCGCGCGCCTAGCACCGCGCTGGGCAAGCGGCAATGGTTGTGGGCTGTCCAGGGCAGCGGCCCCGGCCCCGGCCAAAGCGTTGCCGTGTTGCATCGGCCCGGCGAAAATTTCCACCGATTTGCCCGTCCACGCGTTGTTCATTTGTCAAGCGTACCTATCTGGGTTTACAGTGCAGCGCCGCCGCATTGGTGGAATTCGGATGGAAGAGTTGGGCGTGACAATTCAGATCGTCATTCTGGCAATGATCGCAGCCTTTCTTGGCCTCAGGCTTTATTCCGTGCTCGGCCGCCGCGCCGAGCAAGAGGAAGAGCCGATCCAAGGCCGGTTCGACGAGAAGCCGGCGCCGGGATCCCAGTCCAAGCCGCTGACTCCGGCCCTGCGCGATGCAGGCGTGGTCCAGCATCCGGCGAATCGCTTCGACGTGCCGCCGGCCGTACTCGCGGTGGAACGCGGCTTGCGCGAAATCTCCGCCGCGGACCGCCGGTTCGACACGCTGAGCTTCGTCGAGGGCGCGCGCGGCGCCTATCGCATGATTCTTGAGGCCTACTGGCGCGGCGACAAGGAAGAGCTGGCGCAGCTCTGCGACAAGGACGTCTACGAAGGCTTCGCCGCGGCGATCGATGCGCGCAAGGCGGCGGGCGAAGTGCTCGACAACCGGCTGGTGCGGATCGAGGATACGACGATCACCGCGGCGACATTCGAAGCGCCGCTCGCGCGGATCTCCGTGCGATTTTCGGCGGATATCGCGACCGTGACCCGCGACTCGGCCGGCAATGTTGTGGCAGGATCGTTGGACGATGCTGTCGAATCGCACGATATCTGGACTTTCAGCCGCAACGTCCAGACGGACGGCCCGGACTGGCTGCTCGACGAAACCGACGAGGGCTGACGGGGCATTCCAGCTGGCGCGGCTGCGTTCGCTCACGGCGCTTTGCCTGCTGCTGTTGCTCGCGGCTTGCGGCAAACTGTTTCCCCCCGCTCCCGGACCCAAGCCGCCGCCCGGCACCGCCCTGGCCGCGGGCGTGTTCCGGGGCGCCGACCTGGCCAGCCTGCGCATGGCCCGCGACGACGCGGCAACCGCGCTGGTGTCGTTCCGCGAAAGCTGCCCCAGGGTGATGGCGCGCACAGACGCCAGCCAGCTCGACCCAAGGGGCTGACTGGAAGCCGGCCTGCGAAGCCGCCCGCACCTGGCCCGCCGCCGACGCCCCCGGTTTCTTCGTGCGCTTTTTTGAGGCGGTGCGCGTCGGCGACGGCAATGCTTTCGCCACTGGCTATTTCGAACCCGAGATCGACGGTGTGCGCCGCCGCCAGCCGGGCTTCGAGGTGCCGGTCTATCCGATGCCGCCCGATCTGGTGCGCGCCAAGCCGGGCGATGCGCCGCCGAACAGCTCGGGCCAGCAGCCGCTCGGGCGCTACAGTGAGGACGGCAAGTTCGCGCCCTATCACGACCGCACCGCGATCGAGGAAGGCGCGCTGATGGGCAAGGGACTGGAAATCGCCTGGGCCAAGGACCCGATCGAGTTCTTCTTCCTCCAGGTTCAGGGCTCGGGCCGGTTGCGTGCGCCTGACGGCACGGTGGTGCGGATCGGTTATGCCGGGCAGAACGGCCATCCCTATACCGGCATCGGTTCGGTCATGCGCCAGCGCGGGCTGATCGGCGGCGGACCGGGGCAGGTCTCGGGTTCGATGCAGGGCATCGTCCAGTGGCTGCGTGACAATCCCGAAGACGGCAAGGCGCTGATGCGCGAGAACAAGAGCTGGATATTCTTCCGCGAGCTTACCGGGGATGGCCCGCTGGGCGCGCTGAACGTGCCGGTGCGCGGGCGATCGAGCGTCGCGGCGGACCCGAAATTCGTGCCACTCGGCGCGCCGGTCTGGCTGGCGCTCGACCGGAGCGAGGCCAATGGCCTGTGGATCGCGCAGGATACCGGCGGGGCGATCAAAGGGGCCAACCGCTTCGACACGTTCTGGGGCGCGGGCGACGACGCGGCGCGCATCGCCGGCGGCATGAGCGGGCGCGGCAAGGCCTTCCTGCTGCTGCCCAAGGGCGCATTGCAGCGGCTTGGCCGCCGTTGAAGCGCAGGCTTTCGCGCGAGGAAGCCGCGCTCTGGGCGCGGCTGGCCGTGACGATCAAGCCGATACAGCATGACAGAACTCCGCTCCCTTTGGGGGAGGTGGCAGCACGAAGTGCTGACATAGGGGGCGTGGCTTCGCGCCGCCCGCCCCCTCCCTCGCGCGCAAAGCGCACGACACCTCCCCCAAAGGGGGATGAATTGCGCCTGCCTCGCCCCCTCAACCAGACTCTTGACGCCAGCTGGGACCGCAAGCTGGCAAAGGGCCTGGTCCATCCGGATTTCACCATCGATCTTCACGGCGCTTCGCTCGACGCCGCCCATTCCCGGCTCGACCACGGCCTGACTTTGGCGCTGTCCCAGGGAGCGCGGCTGGTGCTGCTCATCACCGGACGTCCGCGTCCTTCGGGCGATCATGCCGGGCGGAGCGAACGGCGCGGGGCGATCCGGGCGAAATTCCTCGACTGGCTCGCGGCCGGATCGCATGCCTCCCGCATCGCCGCGATCCGGCCCGCGCATCCCAGGCACGGCGGGGCGGGGGCGATCTACATCGTATTGCGCCGGCCCGGCTGACAACGACGCGTTCAAGACAACTGTTGCTATTGCGATCCATTCGCATTAGATTGAGTCGTCTGAAGGGAAGTCGATGTACACCTGCATCTGCAATGGCATTCGCGAAATCGAGGTGCGCAAGGCCGCGTGCATGGTGGCTGGCGATGCCGAAGCGATCTACCGCTCGCTCGGCAAGGAGCCGCAATGCCGGATGTGCCTCGAAGAGGCAGACGCCATCGTCGCCGACGCGCGCGAACGCAGCAAACGGCTCTGTTTCGTCTAGGAATGGCCTTGTCCTGACGCCTGCGCAGGTCCATATCGGGCAGGCACGCAGGAGGCGCTTATGCAGGGCGATCCCCAGGTCATCGATTTTCTCAACAAGGCGCTGCTCAACGAGCTGACCGCGGTCAACCAGTACTGGCTGCACTACCGCATGCTCGATAACTGGGGCATCCATAAGCTCGCCGAATATGAGCGGCACGAATCGATCGACGAGATGAAGCATGCCGACATGCTCACCGAACGGATTCTGTTCCTCGAAGGCCTGCCCAATTTTCAGGCTCTCGGCCGGCTTCACATCGGCGAATCGGTCGAGGAAGTGCTCAAGTGCGACCTCAAGCTGGAAAACGAGGCCATTCCGCTGCTGCGCGATGCGATCGCCCACGCCGAAAGCGCGCGCGATTACATCAGCCGCGAGATTTTCGAGAAGATTCTCGAGAACGAGGAAGAGCACGTCGACTGGCTCGAAACCCAGTTCGCGATGATCGGGAACATGGGGCTGCAGAACTACGTCCAGTTGCAGAGCAAGGCAGCGGAGTAAGGCCTATCCGCACTGCCCCCGGTGCAGCAATTTGTGGTCGGCCAGCACCAGCGCCATCATCGCTTCGACCACCGGCGCGCCGCGGATGCCGACGCAAGGGTCGTGGCGGCCCTTGGTGCGGATATCCGTCGCCTCGCCCTCGCGGGTGATCGTTTCCACCGGGGTCAGGATCGAGCTGGTCGGCTTGAATGCTACACGCACCACTACCGGCTGTCCGGTGCTGATTCCGCCCGCGATCCCGCCTGCGTGATTGGCGAGGAATTGCGGGCCTTTGCTGCCGGGGCGCATCCGGTCGGCGTTTTCCTCGCCGCTCAACCGCGCGGCGGCGAAACCGTCGCCGATCTCGACGGCCTTCACCGCATTGATGCTCATCGTCGCCGCGGCAAGGTCGGCGTCGAGCTTGCCATAGATCGGCGCCCCCCAGCCGGCGGGAACCCCGTTCGCCACGCATTGCACCACGGCCCCCAGCGACGAGCCCGCCTGCCGCGCATCATCGAGCAACTTCTCCCAGCGCTTCGCCGCCGCGGCGTCGGGGCAGAAGAAGGGATTGCGCGCGATCTCGGCCTCGTCGAAGGTCGAAGGATCGATCGCATCGCCGCCGATCTCGGTGACATAGGCGCGCACTTCGACCTCCGGGATCACCAGCCGCGCGACGCCGCCAGCCGCCACCCGCGCCGCGGTTTCGCGCGCCGAGCTTCGCCCGCCGCCACGATAGTCGCGCAAGCCATATTTGGCGTCATAGGCATAGTCGGCATGGCCGGGGCGATAGGCCGCCGCGACTTCCGCGTAATCCTTCGAGCGCTGATCGACATTTTCGATCATCAGGCTGATCGGCGTGCCGGTGGTCCTGCCTTCGAACACACCCGAAAGGATGCGGACCTGGTCCGGTTCCTGCCGCTGGGTGGTGAATTTGGATTGGCCGGGCCGGCGGGCGTCGAGGAACGGCTGGATATCCGCCTCGCTCAGCGCCAGACCCGGCGGGCAGCCGTCCACCACCGCGCCCAGCGCCGGCCCGTGGCTTTCGCCCCAGGTGGTGAAACGCAGCAGACGACCGAAGGTGTTGACGCTCATAGCTGCGGGCTTTGTCGCGGAATTGCTTTCGAGTCCATATCGCGCTTAGGAAGCCCCCATGTATCTGGTCGTATTTCGAAATCGTAAGCGTGCTGGCATGGACGCCGCCGCCTATGCCGCCGATGCCGAGCGGATGGAGGCGCTGGCCAGGGCGCAACCCGGCTTTGTTTCGTTCAAAAGCTATGTCGCGGACGATGGTGAGGTGGTTGCCATCTCCGAATGGGCGAGTGAGGCGTCAGCGCGGGCCTGGGGGCGGCATCCCGATCATGCTGCCACTCAGGTACGGGGAAGAGCCGATTATTATCAGGACTATACGCTTTACACCTGTGACAATCCCCGCACGCATACCTTCGGGAGAGACGGCGCATGACGATTACATTCTACGGCATTCCCAACTGCGATACGGTGAAAAAGGCGCGAGTCTGGCTGGAAGGGAAGGGCATCGCCTATGCTTTTCACGACTACAAGAAGCAGGGCGCAGACGCCGCGCGGATCGCCACCTGGGTCGAGCAGGCAGGCTGGGAAACAGTGCTCAACCGCGCCGGGACGACATTCAAGAAGCTGTCCGATGCCGACAAGCAGGGCCTCGACGCGGCCAAGGCGGTGCGGGTGATGGCGGCCAATCCCAGCTGCATCAAGCGGCCGGTGCTGGAATATCCGGGCGGGCTGCTGGTGGGTTTCAAGGAAGCGGAATGGGCGGCGGCGCTGGCATGATACAGGCCGGCGAGACAGCTGGAAAATAGGGGCGGGGAGGCAGTGAAATGATCGATGCGGAGACGCTGGTAACGCTCGAATGGGTCGCGGCTGGCATCGGCCTGGTCAATATCGCCTTGCTGATTTTCCGCACAGCCTGGAACTTTCCATTCGGTATCGCCTCGGTTGCGATCTACATTTTTATCTTTTGGGAAAAGCGGCTCTACGCCGAATCCGGGCTCCAGGTGTTTTTCGTCCTCGCTCAGGCCTGGGGCTGGTGGCTGTGGCTAAGGATAGGCGGAGAGGACAATCGTGTGCCGGTGCGCTGGCTGGACTGGCCGGGCCGGACGTCGTGGTTCCTTATGACCGCCGCGGTCAGCCTTAACCTGGGCTGGTTGCTGCACAAGTTCACCAATGCCGCCATGCCCTATGCCGATTCCGCGATCGCCGGGGCGAGCGTGACGGCGCAAATTCTGCTGGGGCTGAGGCGGATCGAGAACTGGATCGTCTGGGTGCTGATCGATCTTGGCGCGATCGCGCTGTACATCAACCGGGAACTCTACGCGACCGCGGGGCTCTATGGCGGCATGCTGGTGCTTTCGCTGATCGGGCTGCGCGAGTGGATGCAGGCCGAACAGAAGGAGCGCGTGCGGGTGTGATCCGCGTCTGCTTCCATGGCGCGGAAAGCACCGGCAAGTCGGTGCTGGCGGAAAGGCTGGGCTATCCCTGGGTGCCGGAATACGGGCGGGCCTATTGCGAGGAGCGCGGCCTGGACCTGACCATGACCGACCTGCTTGCTATTGCCGAAGGGCAGGACGCGGCGATGCGGGTGGCCTCCCGGACGCGGCCGCCACTGCTGATCCTCGATACCGATCCGCTGATGACCGCCACCTGGGCGCAAATGCTGTTCGGCGAAGTGCCAGAAGCGCTTCTGGCTTACGAGAAGGCCGAACTATACCTGTTGTTCGAAGCCGATGTGCCCTGGATCGCGGATGGCACGCGCTTTTTCGGCACGGCGCGCGAACGCGCGCGCTTCGCCGCGCTGGCCGAGCAGATGCTTTTGCGGGCGGGCGTACCCTTCGTCCGCATTTCGGGGGACTGGCCGAACCGCGAGGCACAGGCTCGCGCGGCGATTGACAAGGCGTCAACGCAGATGTGGGAAAGTGGCGGCGCGCCTTGACGGAGGGGCTGTAGCGGAGTCCATTCCGCGCGCCGCGCCGGAAGCGCGGTTCGCTCGTTCGATGGAGCTAGTGCGATGTCATTCATTAAGGGACTCGTCCCGGGAGCCCTGCTGACCTGGGTGGTTTGCATGGTCATTGGCAGCAACCGTTCCAAGGGTGGCTTCCTCCAGATTCATCCGGTCGATATCCAGGGCTTCGATTTCTACTGGTCCTGGCCGCTGTTTGTGGCGGCGACCGGTCTTGCCTGGGCGATCTTCTGGATGATGGAGTGAGCTAGTTCGGGGCGAAGAAGCGTCCCGAAATGCCGGTCCGCACCGGTTTGTAATAGAGTTCCAGCGCGGCGAAGGTATCGTCCTCGAAGTTGACGAAGCGTGCGGGCATGGTCTGGACGCCGGGCGGATTCGCCGGGCTGGCCCCGCGGTCTGTCGGATATCTGCACGACCGCAATTTCGCGCCGCGCGAGCATGCCGGTGAGCGTGCCGGCCGGCAGCCGCCCGGTTCGCATCGCCTGGTTGGCGTTGAAGCTGTCGTAGAACATCGGCTTGCCGGCCCTGAGGCACAGCAGCTGCGACTGGCACAGAGCCGGACCGCGCTGCGCGCGCAGCCAGGCCGCGTCGGCGCGGAACAGGCGCTGTCGCTCGGCCATTTCGCCCGCCATGTCGACGCCGAAGCGGCCAAGCGCGAGCGGGGCCTGGAACAGCGCACCCGCGTTGAGCGCCAGCGCCAGCGCGGCAAGCTGACCGGCGGAGCCGCCGCGCCGGCGCAATTCCCGGGCGGCGAGCCCGGCGCTGATCGATGCGGCGACGGTTATGTCGAAAAAGACGTTGATGTCGGTGCCCGCTCCGCCCGAGAAATAGCTGCCCGCCGCCAGCGCGAGCAGTAGATAGGCGAGGACCAGCCCGGCCGGGCGCTGCCGCCGCGCGGCGTAGAGGCCGATCCCGGCGAGCGCGACCGGCGCCTGATAGCGGCCCAGAATCTCCGTGGTGAAGAGAAAGGCGCGGTCCACTTCCCAGATGCGCGGCGCGAGGAGCTGGGCGAAGAAGGCCGGACCGGCCAGGTTCCAGAGCAGCGCGGCGGCCAGGGCGGCGAGCATCAGTCCAGCGCCGAAGAAGACATTGCGTTCACGCGCCGAGCCATTGCGGGCCACGTCGAACGCGATCAGCAGCGGAACGAGAACCAGGTTATGCTTGGTCAGCACGCTCAGCGCCAGCAGCAGCGCGGTCAGCGCCGCGCGGCGGGGCGAGGGTGCGCCGCCGAGATGGAGCGCCAGTGCGCCCGTCGCGAAAGCCTGGCCAAGCAGCTGCGGGTCGTTCATTCCCGCGTAGTCGGTGGCAAACACCGTGAACAGCAGCAGCGCGGTGGCGCTGGCAAGCAGACCGTCGAACCGCTCCCCGCCCGCGCCGCGAACCACGGCTCCGCAAGCGGCGCAGATCGCCGCCAGCGCCGCCAGCGAGACCAGCCGCCCGGCCAGCACCGGATCGCCGGTCAGCGCGCCCAGCCAGCCGGACAGGTAGAACGATAACGGCGGGTAATTGTTGAAGAATAGCGGCGAGTAGCCTGCGTAGAGCGGCTCGCCCGCCGCGGCGCGTAGCTGGAAATAGCCGTTCCAGCCCTCGTTGTAGTCGATCTCGAACTCAAAGAAGGCGCGGATCAGCGGATAGGCCGCCAGCACCAGCGCCAGCACGCCAAGGCCGGTGACGGTCCGGCGATAGGCCGCGCCGCCTTGGCTCATGCGGCGCGCGCGGTAACCAGGAAATTGAGCGAAAGGTCGTCCGAAAGGTGGAGGCCCTGCATTGGCGACCAGGCAATCCCGCGCGGCTCGCCCATTTCCAGTCCGGCTGTTGCAAGCAGCTCGCGCAGTTCTCCGGGCGTAACGAAGTCCTCCCAGTGGTGCGTCCCGCGCGGTATCGCGCCAAGCCGTTCGGCTCCCTCGACCAGCAGCAGGCGCGATCTGGCCGTGCGGTTGGGGGTCGAGAGGATCAGCAGGCCGCCCGGCGCCAGCGCCGCGGCGAGCGCGGCGAGGAAGGCGGATTTGTCCGATACGTGTTCGATCACTTCCATCGCGGTGACGAGGTCGAAGCCGGTGAGGCCAAGCCTGGCGACGTCGCCCGCGCGGTAGTCGATCGCCAAGCCCATCGCCACGGCATGCGCCTTCGCCGCTTCGACGTTCTCCGCTGCCGCGTCGATCCCGGTCACTTCGGCGCCCAGCCGCGTCAGCGGTTCGCACAGCAGCCCCGCACCGCAGCCGACGTCGAGCGCGCGCTTGCCCGCCAGCGGTTTCACGCTGCGCGAATCGCCCCGCCAGTGCGCATCCACTGCCTCGCGCAAATAGCCCAGCCGCACCGGATTGAGCCGGTGCAGCATCGCCGAGGATCCCTTGGGGTCCCACCAGCCGGCGGCGAGCTTGCCGAAATGGGCGGCCTCCTCGGGCCTGATCGTGGTTGCATTTGCCATGCCACCTTCCTAACAGGCCCCCCGCCCGGACCCAAGCGCCGGGTTTCTTCTTTCAGGGAGCTGTCAGCCTTGGCTCGCATCGTGATGAAATTCGGCGGCACCTCGATGGCCGGCTCCGAGCGCATCCGCCGGGTCGCGAGCATCGTCAAGCGCCAGCAGGAGGCCGGACACGAAGTCGCGGTGGTGGTCTCGGCCATGGCTGGCGAAACCGACCGGCTGGTCACTTTCTGCCGCGAGGCGAACGCGCTCTACGATCCGGCGGAGTACGATGTCGTGGTCGCCTCGGGCGAGCAGGTGACCTCGGGCCTGCTGGCGATGACCCTCCAGGCGATGGGCTGCAAGGCGCGCTCATGGCTTGGCTGGCAGCTGCCGGTGCACACCGATGACGCCCATGCCAAGGCGCGGATCGAAACGATCGATTCCGCTGCGCTGCTCGCTTCGATGGCCTCGGGCGAGATTGCCGTCATTCCGGGCTTCCAGGGACTTTCGCCCCAGGGCCGCGTGACCACGTTGGGCCGGGGCGGCTCGGACACTTCGGCGGTGGCGGTGGCGGCGGCGGTCAAGGCGGACCGCTGCGACATCTACACCGACGTCGACGGGGTCTACACCACCGACCCGCGCATCGTCGCCAAGGCGAGGAAGCTCAAGCACGTCACTTACGAGGAAATGCTCGAACTGGCCTCGGTCGGCTCGAAAGTGCTGCAAACCCGTTCGGTCGGCCTCGCCATGAAGGAGGGCGTGCGGGTGCAAGTGCTGTCCTCGTTCATCGACGACGACGCGCCGCCCGCCGACTCCATTCCCGGGACAATGATTGTTTCCGATGAGGAACTCGAAGGACTCGATATGGAAAGCCAACTGATCACCGGCATCGCCGCCGACAAGAACGAGGCCAAGATCACCCTGACCCGCATCGCCGACCGGCCCGGCGCGGTGGCGGCGATCTTCGGGCCGCTGGCGGCGGCGAATATCAACGTCGACATGATCATCCAGAACGTCGCCAAGGACAAAGGCGAGACCGACGTCACCTTCACCGTCCCCGCCGCCGATCTGGCGCGCACCCAGGCGTTGCTGGAGGGGCAGCAGGAAGCGATCGGCTTTTACCGGATGATCGCCGAGGGCAAGGTCGCCAAGATCAGCGTTGTCGGTGTCGGCATGCGCAGCCACGCCGGCGTCGCCGCCACAATGTTCAAGGCGCTCGCCGACCGCGGTATCAACATCCAGGCGATCTCGACCAGCGAGATCAAGACCTCGGTGCTGATCGACGAGGACGAGACCGAACTGGCGGTGCGGGTGCTGCACACGGCCTATGGGCTGGATGCGGCGGACGAGGCGGCTTGACCACTCTGTCACGCTCAATTCATGTAGTTCCCCCCGTTCACCCCCAGCGTGTGCCCGTTGATGTGCCGCGCCGCCGGTGAGCACAGGAACGACACCGCCGCCGCGATATCCTCTCCCGTTCCGGGACGTCCCATCATCGAGCTTTCGGCGCGCTCGTCGATGAAGTCCTGGCCGAAATGTTCGCGCAGCATCGGCGTGTCGATGAAATTGGGCGGCACGTTGTTGGCGGTGATGCCGTCGCGGGCGAATTCGGCGGCGAGCGATTTGGTGAAGCAGGCGAGGCCGCCCTTCGACGAGGCGTAATGCGTCATCCGCGGCGAGCCGATCTGGGTGCTCGAGCTGGTGACGTTGACGATCCGGCCCCAGCCCGCCGCCAGCATATCGGGCAGGATTGCCTGGGTGCAGAAATAGGGCCCCTTGAGGTTGATCGTCTGCATCCGGTCCCACAGCTCCTCGTCGATTTCTAGGAACGGCACCGGGCCGCTGATCCCGGCATTGTTGACCAGCACGGTGATCGGGCCATAGGCCGCGCGGGTCTGTTCGGCGGCGGCGAGCACGGCGGCGCGGCTCGATACGTCGGCTTGGACGGCGAGGGCCTTGTTGCCTTCCTGCTCGATCAGCAGCGCGGTTTCCTCGGCGCCCTTGAGATTGACATCCCAGACCGCGACCGCCGCGCCATCGCGGGCGAGCTGGACGCAAGTCGAACGCCCCATTCCACTGCCGCCTCCGGTGACGACGGCGCATTTTCCCGCAAGCGACATTGGTCTTCCTTCCCCTCCAGCGGTTCTTGGGACCGATCGATAGCACAGGACTGGTCAGGGGCAACCGCTCCGCCTATAGGCCGCGCGAAACACAATCAGGGACGGAGTTCACGGGTGTACGAGCGAACCAGGGCGCTGATGCAACGCGGCGCCCAATTCCTGGGATCGGAATACGCCATCCTGTGCGGGGCAATGTCCTGGGTTTCCGAGCGCAATCTGGTTGCCGCGATCAGCAATGCCGGGGGCTTCGGGGTGATCGCCTGCGGGGCGATGACGCCCGATCTGCTCGATGGCGAGATCGCCGGGACCAAGGCGCTGGCGAAAAGGCCGTTCGGCGTCAATCTCATCACCATGCATCCCGCCTTGTTCGATCTGATCGCGGTCTGCGCCAAGCACGAAGTCAGCCATGTCGTCCTCGCGGGCGGCATCCCGCCCAAGGGCTCGGTCGAAGCGATCAAGGCTCTGGGCGCGAAAGTGATTTGTTTCGCGCCGACTTTGGCGCTGGCCAAGAAGCTGCTGCGCTCGGGGGCGGATGCACTGGTGATCGAGGGCATGGAAGCGGGCGGGCATATCGGCCCGGTTTCGACCTCCGTGCTCGCACAGGAAATCCTGCCCGTGCTGGCGGCGGAGCATCTGGTGTTCGTCGCCGGCGGCATCGGCAACGGGGCGATGATCGCCGCCTATCTCGAAATGGGCGCATGCGGGGTGCAGCTGGGCACGCGCTTTGCCTGCGCCAGCGAATCGATCGCCCACGCGGATTTCAAGAGGGCGTTTTTCCGCGCCTCGGCGCGCGATGCGGTGACCTCGGTCCAGGTCGATCCGCGCCTGCCGGTGATCCCGGTGCGGGCGCTCAAGAACAAGGGCACCGAGGAGTTTACCGCCAAACAGGTCGAAGTGGCGAAATTGCTCGATGCCGGCGGCATCGACATGGGCGAGGCGCAGCTGCTGATCGAGCATTTCTGGGCCGGCGCCCTGCGCCGCGCGGTGATCGATGGCGATGTCGAGGCGGGATCGCTGATGGCCGGGCAGTCTGTCGGCATGGTCACCAAAGAGGAACCGGTCGGCGATATTGTCGCGGCGCTGATGGACGAGTGCGAGAGCGCACTGGCCAGTCGATAGGGGCGCCTCGGTGGCCGATGTCCAGATCCTGACGCTGTCCTGCCGCGACCGGCCCGGCATCACCGCGCGCGTGACCTCGTTCCTGTTCGAGAAGGGCGGCAACGTGCTCGAAGCGCAGCAGTTCGACGATCTCGAGGACGGCGATTTTTTCATGCGCGTCGCTTTCGATCCCGGCCCCGCCGATCCCGAAGCACTGCGCGCCGCCTTCGGGCCGCTGGCCGCGGATCTGGGCCTGCGCTGGAACCTCAGGAGCCGCGAGCGTGCCCGCAAGGTCTTGCTGATGGTCTCCAAGTTCGACCATTGCCTGGCGGACCTGCTGTACCGCGCCAGGATTGGCGAACTGCCGATGGAAGTCGTGGCGATTGTCTGCAACCATCCCAGGGAGGTGCTGAGCCGCTCGTTGATCGACGGCTTGCCCTTTCATCACCTGCCGGTGACCAAGGACAACAAGCCCGAGCAGGAAGCGCGGCTGAAGGCGATCGTCAACGAAAGCGGGGCCGAACTGGTGGTGCTGGCGCGTTACATGCAGATCCTTTCGGACGACATGTCGGCATGGCTTTCGGGGCGCTGCATCAACATCCACCATTCGTTCCTGCCCGGCTTCAAGGGGGCCAAGCCCTATCACCAGGCGCATGCCCGGGGCGTGAAGATGATAGGGGCGACCGCGCACTATGTTACGGCGGACCTCGACGAGGGGCCGATTATCCATCAGGATGTCGAAGCGATTACCCACGCCGACTCGCCCGAGGACCTTGTTCGCAAAGGCCGCGATATCGAGCGGCGGGTGCTGGCCGAAGCCGTGCGGCTGCATCTGGAAGACCGGGTGCTGCTCAACGGTAACAGAACAGTGGTGTTCCGGAGCTAGTTTTCGGCCCGCCTCATGGGAGAAAAGCGATGCAGGTCAATGGCGTCAATCACATCAACATCGTCACCGGCGATCTCGCCGCGACGTGTACCTTCTACGAAAGCCTGCTTGAGATGAAAGCGCAGCCGATCCCGGTGGCGCCTCCCGGTTTCGACGGCCGCTGGATTACCGACGCCCAGGGCAATCCCATCGTCCACGTCCAGGCCTACAACGCCGAACGGCATGGCGAGCTCAAGACCGGCCTCGGCGGCGCGCTCGATCATGTCGCCCTGACCTGCGCCGGCTTCGACGCGACCAAGGCGCGCTGCGAGGAGCTAGGCATCGCATACCGGGTCAACGACCGGATGTTCGGCGATCTGCGGCAGGTGTTCGTCACCGATCCCAACGGGATTGCGCTGGAGCTGAATTACCCGGGAGAGTGATCACGCCGTAGCTTCCAGCGCATCCGCCAATGCCTCGGGCATGCAGAACATCGGGCTGTGATCGGCATCGAGCGTTACCCGGCGGGTGCCCGGCGACAATTCCTGCATCTTGCGCTGCATGGCGAGCGTGACGGTGCGATCCTGCAGGCATTCCACGTAGGTGCGTGGCACGCTGCCCCAGCGTTCAGGTGAGAGGCGCATCGGAGTCGAAAGCGGCGTGATCGGTTCCGTCTGGAGCCGTTCAAGCGCCGACTGGGCGAGGGCGGGCGGGGCGAGTTGGGCAAACCACGGCCCGGCCTTGGCCGGATCGACCATGATCCCCGCGCCATTGGCCACTGGTCCACCGATTGCCGGCATCTCGGGCCCGGGCGGCATCTCTGCGCTCAGGCTGTAGCTGGTGTGGCCGTCGGGCGGCATCAGGGCGGCAATGTAAACCAGTGCGTCCATCGCGGCTGGGTTGGCCTCGGCCGCGGCGCCGATGACGATGCCGCCACGGCTATGCCCGGCGAGGATCAGCGGCTGGTCGCCGATCCGGCGTCGCATGTCCTGGCACAGGCCGAGGGCGAATTGGGCCCAGCTGTCGAGCGTCACCGCGCGCAGGGCCGCCTCGTCACCACCCATGCCAGGCAGGTCCGGGGCGAGCACCGTGTGGCCGCGTGCGAGCAAAATGTCGGTCACGGGATCGAAATACCAGCCGCCGCAGAAAGCGCCGTGAATCAGGACAAAACCAGCCACTTCAGTTCTCCCTAGCAAAATCCCAATCAGACCCGCTCAAGCTGAGCTTGTCGAAGCGCCGGGTTGTTACGGCGATCTCGCCGGCGCACGATGGTCCTTCGACAAGCTCAGTATGAGCGGCATCTTGACGCTCGGCTTCAGACAAGTCGCAATCCATTCAAGCCTCGCGAAAATCGATCAGCCCTTCGGCATAATCGATATCGCCCAGCACGAAGACACTGCCCATCGGCGTTCCTGCGATCCGTTCGCGCAGCACCAGCTGGTCGTGCCATGGCGAGGCCGGGTCATCGTCGACCAGGGGGCCGACGTCCACGCCCAAGGCTTCGAGCCGCGCCTTGTGCTTTTCCATGCTATCGATCCCGAACACCACGAACATCACGCCTTCGCCCTTGGTCTCGAGCCAGTCGTGCATCGGCTGGTTGGCCTCGGTGCGCCGGTCTGTCGGCGCCAGCACTTCGAGCCCCGCCGCCCAGTTGACGCAAATGACAATGCCCATGTCCTCGCGCACGAAGCGGGCAAGCTTAGTATCGGAAAGACGTTCCAGCTCGGCGACGTTGGCGTCGAGATTCTCCAGCCGCGAAACCCAGGCGACGTGATCGATATGGTTGACGAATTTCCGCATCGCATGGCTCCCTTGCCGCTTTGAAGCTTCTAGCGGATCGCCAGAGTGCCAAGAATGCCGCCGTCGACGGCCAGCTCCTGCGCGGTCACATGGCTGGCGTCGTCGGACAGCAGGAATGCCGCCACCGCGCCCGCTTCCTCGGGCTTGCCAACCCGGCCCTGCGGCGTGGTCGCGACCATGGCGCCGACCGCTTCGGGCGGGGCGCCGTTCATCATCGGCGTGTCGATGAAGCCGGGGTGGATGCAGTTGCAGCGCACCCCGCTCGCCGCCGCTTCCATCGCCACGGTGCGGGCCAGGCCGAGCGTCGCGTGCTTGGAGACGCAATAGCCCATGTTTCCCGCCATGCCGCGCACCGCGCCGAGCGTACCGGTGATGAGGATCGCACCCTTGCCCCGCGCCGTCATCGCCGGGAGGACATGGCGCAGCGCCCAGAACGGCGACCAGACGTTGACCCGGAGGCACTGCTCGAAAGCTTCGTCGGAATAGTCGCTGGTCAGCAGGAAGTCGCCCTGCGCGGCGGCGTTGAGGAACAGCCCGTCGATCGGGCCGCCCTGCGCCACGCCGGCGTCCAGCGCGGCGAGCAGGGCCTCCTTGTCGCCGACGTCGCAGGCGATGCCGAATGCCGCCGGGCCGATCGCCGCGACGGCTTCGTCCAGCACATCCCCCCGCCGCGCGATCAGGGTCAGCTTGCCGCCAAGTCCGGCGATCCGCTCCGCCGTCGCCCGGCCGATCCCGGTCGAACCGCCGGTGATGACGACGTGCTGTCCGGTAAAATCCACTAATGCTCTCCTCTGGCGATGAATTGGGCCCAGACCTGCATGTCCTTGTGATTGCTGGTATCCGGCGACCACTGCTTTTCCATCAGCGCCCGCGCCTGCACCTCGGGCATGCCGGAGGCGAGATTGAAGCGGTAGAAAAAGGCCGAGACCCGGAAGTTCATGATGCAATGGACATGCACCGGCTCGGTCTCGGCCAGATAGGCGGCGCGGAAGGCGTGGTAATGGCTATCTCCGGGCGCATCGAACGGCACCGGGATGTGGGTATAGCGCAGGCCGGCCCGCGCCATCAGCTCCGCCTCGTCCGCCAGCGCTCCGGTGAATCTTCGAGTGCAAGGTTGATCACATGGCCGACGCCGATCTCCGCCAGCAAGGCCACATCCTCCGCCGCCAGCCGGCCCGACGTGGTGGTGCGCGCATCGAGCCGTTGCCAGTTGACGATATGCGCCGGATCCCGGGCCAATTCGCGGTCCTTTCCTCTCCAGCGCAACGTGATATCCTCATTGCCGGCAGAGGCAAGCCAGGAGGCAAGCAAGATGTGCGACGAATTCACCGCCAGGGCCGAAGACGCCGCCCTCGACCGGGGCGTAAGCCGCAGGCATTTCGCGACAATTGGCGCGGCGGCGGCGCTGGTCGCTTGCGCGGGCGCCGGCGAGGCCAAGGCGCCGCGCCTGAGGGAGCGCATGGTGCGGATAACCACGCCCGACGGCACGGCCGACGCCTTCCTGGTCCATCCGTCCAAGGGCAGACACCCGGCGGTGATCCTGTGGCCCGATGTCGGCGGCCTGCGCGATGCGATGAAGCTGATGGGCCGGCGGCTGGCGGGGTCGGGCTATGCCGTGCTGGTGGTCAATCAGTATTACCGCACCGCCCCGGCGCCGCTGCTCGCCAGCTTTTCGGAATGGCGCACGCCCGAGGGCCAGGCCAGGCTGCGCCCGGCGATCGCGCAGCTGACATCCGAGGGCACCGCGCGCGACGGGGCGGCTTTTGTCGCTTTCCTCGATGCGCAGCGCGCGGTCGATAGAGGCCGCAAGATCGGAACACAGGGCTATTGCATGGGCGGCGCGCACGCTCTGCGCACCGCGGCGGCCGCTCCGGCGCGGGTGGGGGCGGCGGCCTCGTTTCATGGCGGGGGACTTGCCAGCGACAGGCCCGACAGCCCGCACTTGCTGCTGCCGCGCAGCCAGGCGTCCTATCTCATTGCTGTCGCCCGGAACGACGATGCGCGCGACGCCGGGGAGAAGGACCGCTTCCGCGCCGCCGCCCAGGCCGCCGGACGCAGCGCCGAGATTGAGGTCTATCCCGCCGATCATGGCTGGTGCGTTCCCGATACGCCGATCTACGACCAAGCCCAGGCGGACCGGGCGTGGGAGCGGCTGCTGGCGCTTTACGGGAAGTTGTAGGTGGCCCTCAGTCCGCCGCTGCCATCACCGCCAGCGGATTGAGATATTCGGTATGCTCCAGCACCACCCCGTCGCGAATGCGGGTGAGGAGGATGTACTGGTTGCGATAGTCCTTGCCATTGTTCATCGTCGCCTGGCCCTTGCAGGTGGTCATGAACAGCTCGGGATCCTCGGTGCGCAGGGTAACGATGTCGTGAAATACCAGCGGCCCGCGGCCATGCGCGGTTTGCTGCATGAGCGTCTGGACATTGTCTCGACCGGGGATTTCGTTGGGAATTCCCGGCGGCAGGAAAGGCAGGCGCAGCACGAAATCCTCGGCGATCTTGCCAGAGAACTCGTCGAACCGCCCCTCGGGCATCACTTCGAGCCATTCGCGCAGCAGCGCGAGATCGTCGGCCATCTGTCCTCTCCCTATGCGGCAAGGGCGGAGCCTCCCGCTGGAAACCCCGCCCCTAAATCGCGCCGTATTGTTCCGCCTAGCCTAGGTTGGCGCTGACCATGCAATAGAGCATCGGCAGCGACAGCAGCAGGTTGGTGCGGCTGGCGGCGAGTGCACGGGGCGCCGCCTTGGCCTTTTCCTCGTCGGTGGCTTCAACCAGGCCGAGGATCTTCTGCTGCGCCGGCCAGATGATCAGCCAGACGTTGAGGAACATAATGATCGCCAGCCACATGCCGAGGCCGATCAGGTTGATCCCGTCGTGGCCTTCGCCGCCGAAAGTTAGCGCCTTGGCGCCGTAGCCGTTGTGAAAGGCGATAATCAGGCCGAACACGACGGTCAGCAGGGCTGCATACCGGAAGAAAAAGAATACCTTGGGCGCGATATATCCGGTGACGCCCTTTTTCAGTTCGGCCGGTACCGACGGCATGGTCGGAACCTGAACGAAGTTGAGATAATAGAGCAGGCCGATCCAAAGGATGCCGAAGAAGGAGTGCAGCCAGCGGAACACATCGTCCGCCACCGCCTTGCCGCCTTCGCCGGTGTAACCGGCAAAGCCCATCATAACCAGAATCGACAGCACCAGACCGACGGCCAGCACCAGATGCAGATTTCCGAAAAATTTCGCCATTGCTTCCCCCTCAAGGAATCGTCGTTGTCATGACCCGATCCGCGCCAGTCCTGCGCGGTGGCGAGAGTATTGCGCCATCGCGGGCGAATGTCACACCCTTTTGCGCGGCTTTTGCACTTACTCGTGTGGGGGATTGGTCAGCACCTCGTCCTCGTCCTCGCGCCCCAGCCCGTGGCGCAGCAGCATCGGCATGTGCGCGAAGGTGAAGACGAACGAGAGCGGCAGGAACACCCAGAGCTTGGCCTGCAGCCAGCCGCCAAAGCTCAGAAAATACCGGAAGCCTTCGTTCAAAGCAGCTAGAATCAGAAAGAAAATCCCCCAGTTGCGCGTCAGGATTCGCCAGCCTTTGCTGTCGAGACCCTCGAAGGCGGCTTCGAGCAGCGTGCGCAGCAGCACCTTGCCGCGCGCCAGCCCGATCAGCAGCGTCAGCCCGAAAAACAGGTAGATCGCGGTGGGCTTGATCTGGATGAAGAAGGGATCGCGCAGCAGGATGGTCAGCGCGCCAAAGAACACGATCAGCGCGGTCGATAGCCACAGCATCGGTGAGACCCTGCCGAGCTTCCATTTCGACACCGCCAGCGCGATCACCGCCGCCACCATGAAAGTGCCGGTGCTCTTGATCACCGCCAGCACTTCGCCGATCGCGTCCTCGTTGTCGTCGGGCGAGAAGTGCCGGTAAACCATGAAGAACAGGAGGATAGGGCCGTAATCGACCAGCAGGTTGAGCCATCCGCTCTTCTTCGGGGCCGCCGCTTCCGTCATCACGCCACTCCCGCGATCACGCGCGCGACCAAGTCGGCATCGAACGGCCTGAGGTCATCGAGCTTCTCGCCGACGCCGATGGCGTGGATCGGCAGGCCATATTGCTCGGCCGCCGCGACCAGGACGCCGCCGCGGGCGGTGCCGTCGAGCTTGGTCATGACGAGACCTGTCACGCCGGCGACTTCCTTGAAAATTTCGATCTGTTGCAAGGCGTTCTGTCCATTCGTCGCATCGAGCACCAGCACGACGTCGTGCGGCGCTTCAGGGTTGAGCCGGCCGAGCACCCGGCGAATCTTGGCCAATTCGTCCATCAGCTCGCGCTTGTTCTGCAACCGTCCGGCTGTATCGACGATGAGTGCGTCGATACCCTGTTCGGTGGCGAGCTTGACCGCGTCGAACACGATCGATGCCGGATCGCCGCCTTCGGGCCCCGTGACGATCGGCACGCCGACCCGCTCGGCCCAGACCGCGAGCTGCGAGATGGCGGCGGCGCGGAAGGTGTCGCCCGCCGCCAGCATCACGCCATAGTCCTGCTCCATGAACAGGTGCGCGAGCTTGGCGATGGTGGTGGTCTTGCCGGAACCGTTGACGCCGATGACGAGGATCACCTGTGGGCGTGGAAAGGCTATGATATCAATCGGTTTGGCAACAGGCCTCAGAATTTCCGCGATCGCTTCGGCGACCGCTTCCTTGACCGCCTGCTCGTCGGCGCCGCGCTCGAAGCGCTGCTCGGCGATATGCTCGCGGATCCGTCCGGCGGCGCGGGGGCCAAGGTCGGAGAGGATCAGCGCATCCTCGAGATCGTCGAGCTGGTCCTCGTCGAGCCGCGTTTTCGAGACGATGCCGGAGAGGTTCTCGGTCAGCCGCTCGGACGTCTTGCGAAAGCCGCCGAACAGGCGCTGGCTCCAGCTCTCGCTGCTCATGCCAGCAGGCCTTCAACGAGGCGCGTGGGGGCGATCGTGACCAGGCTGCCCGGCTCCACCCCCTCGGGCAGTCGCACCCGGGCGAAGTCCGGCGCATGACCGGTACCGTCGCGCTCGGCGAGTATTTCGAGCGGCAAGCCGATGTGCGATTTCAGCCAGTTGAGCCGCACTTGCGCGATTGCTTCGCGCAGTTCAGCCGCGCGGCGCTTGATTGTCGCCGGCTCGCCCTGCGGCATCCGCGCGGCCGGCGTGCCGGGGCGGGGCGAGTAGGGAAAGACATGGCCGTGGACGATCTCGAGCTCACGCACGATCGCGACCGACTTCGCATGCGCCGCTTCGCTTTCGGTCGGGAAACCGGCGATCAGGTCGGCGCCCAGGGCGATGCCGGGGCGGCGGCTTTTCAGCGCCGCGACCAGTTCGATCGCATCGCGGCGCGAATGGCGGCGCTTCATCCGCTTGAGCACCAGGTCGTCGCCCGATTGCAGCGAGAGATGCAAGTGCGGCATCACCCGCTTTTCGCTGGCGATCAGCTCGAACAGCAGCGGATCGATCTCGATCCCGTCGAGCGAGGAGAGGCGCAGGCGGGGCAACTTCGGGAACGCACCGAGGATCGCCGAAACCAGATCGCCAAGGCGGGGCGCGCCGGGCAGGTCGCCGCCCCACGAGGTGAGATCGACGCCGGTCAGAACCACTTCGTTGACCCCGGTATCGGTGTGACGGGCAATTTTGCCGAGCACGTCCGCAACCGTGTGCGATCGGCTGGGCCCGCGCGCCAGCTGGATGACGCAGAAGGTGCAATCATGGTCGCAGCCGTTCTGCACCTGCACGAAGGCGCGGGTGTGAATCCCGGCATCGCGTCGCGGTGCTGGCGGGGCGATGGGGACGTTCCAGGCGCGCGGATCGAGCTTGGCGGCGTTGCCCACCAGTCCATCGACTTCGTCCATGCCCGCGAGCATGTCGCGTTCGATCTCGGCGGCGCAGCCGGTCACCAGCAGCCGCGCATTGGGCCGCGCCTTGCGCGCGCGGCGGATCGCCTGGCGGGTCTGGCGCACCGCTTCGGAAGTCACCGCGCAGCTGTTGATCACGGTAAGATCGCCCGCACCCGCGAGCATGCCGCGCAGCGCCTCGCTCTCGGAAAGGTTGAGCCGGCAGCCGAGCGAGACGACTTCGACAGTCACGCGGCTGCTCCGTAGTCCGCCGGATCGAACTCGCCGCGAAAGCTTTCGGTCGCCGGGCCGGTCATGACGATATGGCCGTCCTCGCGCCACTCGATGACGAGATCGCCGCCGGTCAGCGATACCGTCACCCTCCGTTCCGTCAGGCCGCGCCGCATCGCCGAAACCGCGCTCGCGCAGGCGCCGGTGCCGCAGGCGCGGGTCTCGCCGGCGCCGCGCTCCCAGACGCGCAGGCGGATGGCCTCGCGCGACACCACCGTGGCGACATTGACATTGACCCGATCGGGAAACAGCGGATCGTGCTCGATCTCCGGCCCCAGCCGCGCCAGGTCCACCGCGCTGCTGTCGGGCACGAAGAACACCGCGTGCGGGTTGCCGACATTCGCGGCGACAGGGTTTTCCAGCCCGTCCCAGCCGACCGGCATCGCCAAAGTGTCCATCGCATAGGCGAGCGGGATTTGCTGCCACTCGAAGCGGGGTTCGCCCATGTCGACCGACACGCCGCTATCCGCCGGACTTGCGATGACAATGCCCCCGAGCGTCTCGATCCGCGCTACTTCGCCGTGCAGCAATCCCACCGCCCGGGTGGCATTGCCGCAGGCCTCGACCTCGCCGCCGTCGGCGTTGAAGATGCGCATGCGGAAGTCGGCCTGTTGGGAAGGTTCGAGCAGGATCAGCTGGTCGCAGCCGATCCCGGTCTTGCGGTCCGCCAGCGCCGCGGCGAGCGTATCGGTCATCAAGGGCAAAGTTCGCGCGCGCGCGTCGAGCACGACGAAGTCGTTGCCCAGGCCATGCATCTTGACGAACGGTATCCGGTTGGGGGGGGTGCGCATGGCCGCGCGCTCTATGCGCTGGCGGTCGCGGCGTCCAGTGGCGCGCGCCGATCAGCCTTTCGCGGCAACGCGTTTCGGCTGCTTCGCGGCGCTGCCCGGAGGCTTGTCCTGTCCGGCATTGAGCAAATCCATGCCCGCCAGCCGTTCCTGCGCGGCCTGGGCGGTTTCCGGCAGGCCGTAAAGATAGCCCTGGCCACGGAAGTTGCCGTAGCTGTTGAGCTTCGCGAGGATCGCTTCGCTTTCGATCCCCTCGGCGGTGATCGGCAGGCCAAGTCCTTCTCCGAGCGAGGTGATCGTCTTGACGATGGTTTCGCTGTCGTTGTTTTCGGTAAGATTGGTGACGAAGCTGCGGTCGATCTTGATGCAGTCGAACGGCAGGCTGCGCAATTGGCCGAGCGAGCTGTAGCCGGTGCCGAAATCGTCGAGCACGATGCGCACGCCCTGGTTCTTCAGGCTGGCGATCAGGGTGCGGACCGTGGCGATGTTTTCGTGCAGGCAGCTTTCGGTGATCTCGATCTCGAGCCGCTGCGGAGGGAAATTGGCCTCAAGCAGCAGCTTGAGCAGCTTTTGCGAAAACCAGGGATCGCGCAGCTGCACCGGCGAGATATTTACCGACAGCGTCAGCTTCGGATCCCACGCCTTGGCGTCTTCCAGCGCCTGGGCGATGAGGCGCGTCGACAGATCGCCGATTACGCCGATTTCCTCGGCGACGGGGATGAATATCTCCGGGTTGATCACGCCGAAGGCGGGCGAATTCCACCGCGCCAGCATCTCGAATCCGACGAGCTTGCCGCTCTTCAGATCCACCTGCTGTTCGTAATAGGGCACGAATTCGCCCAGCGGAATGCCGCGGCGAATGCCGGTTTCGAGCTCGCGGCGAAATCGCAGCTCGCTTTCCATCGGCGCTTCGAACCAGAAGTAGCGGTTCCGGCCATGCTTCTTGGCGTGATACATGGCGATATCGGCGGCATGCATCAGCGCCTTTGTATCGGGGCGCCCGGCTTCGTCCGCGAGGGCGCGATCGCCGCGGGCGATGCCGATCGAGATGGTGACCTCGACTTCGCTGTCGCCCGTGGAAATCGGCGCGGCCACTGCTTCGATCAGCAATTCGGCGAGCTGGCCGATCCGATCGGCTTGTTCGCGATCGAAGGGCACCAGACAGGCGAATTCGTCGCCGCCCAGCCGGGCCGGGACCGATCGTTCGGGCAGCAGCGCGCCGATGCGTTCGGCGCAGCTGCACAGGATCGCGTCGCCGACGCTATGGCCGTGAATGTCGTTGATCGTCTTGAAGTTATCGAGATCGATCATCAGGAAAGCGACCGTTTCGCCGCGCTGCGCGGTCTGCGCCAGCAGGCTTTCGGCCGCTTCGATCAGGCTGCGCCGGTTGAGAAAGCCGGTCAGCGGATCGGTTTCGGCGAGACGGCGCGCGGTGGCTTCGGCGACGCGGCGGTGTTTCACCTCGCCCTCCAGCTGGCGATAGCGGCTCCAGCCGAACAGGATGAGGGCGATATTGAGCAGCAGGGCCGAAATCAGCACCCGGTCGGGCTCGATCCCGGCGTGCACAAGCGAGCGGACAACTTCGCTCATGACCGCACCGCCGGTGCCGATGAACAGCGCTATGGCGGCGATGACAATGCCGAGCGCAAGCCTGTCGCGTTTCGGCGGCGCGGAGCGGCCGCCGCCTTGCGCGGTAGTTGCAGCCCGAATTTCCGATGACTCCGCCAACGCGATCCGCCCCTAGACCGTTGAACGATGAAACCATAGGCGGACAACGATAATTTCGGGTTAATTGCCCGGCGGATGGCGGGGTATCAATTCAGCCCGGTTTCTTAAGCCCGATCTCGCGCAGCCGTTCCTGGAGATAGTCGTCGGCGGTGATCGAAAGGGGGTAACGGTCGGGATTGCCGGCCGAAATGCATTGCGGCAGCGTGACAAAGCGGAAGTCACTGCGAAGGTGGAGAAAAAACGGCATCGAATAGCGGCTGAAGCCGGCCCTGGCACCCTCCGGATTGCGCACCCGGTGGGTGGTCGAAGGCAGCACATGGTTGGTCAGCCGCTGCAACATGTCGCCGATGTTGACCACCAGCGCGCCTTCGGGCGGCGCCACCGCAAGCCAGCGCCCGTCCTTTCCGAGCAATTCGAGCCCGGCTTCCTCGGCGCCGAGAAGCAGCGTGATGAGATTGATGTCCTCATGCGCTCCGGCCCGGATCGCGCCGCCATCTGTCACCGCGACCGGCGGATAATGTAGCAGTCGCAGCACCGAATTGCCTTGGTCGATCGCCGGGTCGAACCAGTCGGGCGCAAGCCCCAGGTGCATGGCGATCCGCGACAGGACAGTTGCACCGGCCCGGTCGAACTCGGCGTAAAGCGGCTCGAAGGTCTCGCGAAAACCTTCCGGCCGGGCGGGCCAGACATTGGGCGGCATCGACGAGGCGAGCGGGTGGCTCCTCGGCAGATCGCGCCCGACGTGCCAGAACTCCTTGAGATCGTGCGCCTTTGCTCCCTTGGCGATCTCGGTGCCGAACGGGGTGTAACCGCGCGCGCCGGCGATGGCCTCGTCGTAGTACTTCCGCTTTTCCGCCTCGGGCAGGGCGAAGAACGCTTGCGTCAGCTCCCATCCGCGCGCGATCAGTTCGGGATCGATTCCATGATCGCGGATCAGGGCGAAGCCGAAGCGGCGAAAGCTCGCGCCCAGCTCTCCTGCCAGCCGCGCGGGATCTTCTGCCAGCGAAAGCACGGGGAGAGTGTCTAGCTCCATATGGCGGGCCTTGCGAGTTGACGCTATCGGGAGGGCTCTATCGCCATTCGGGAACCATTGCATGAGCAAAATCAAACCGCCCAAACGCCATTGGCTGATGAAATCGGAGCCCGACGCCTACAGCTGGGACAATCTCGTGGCCGAGGGCGAAGGCACCTGGGACGGGGTGCGCAATTACCGTGCGCGCAACAATCTTATGGCGATGCAGAAAGGCGACGAGGCGTTTTTCTACCACTCGAACGTCGGGCTGGAGATTGTCGGAATTGTGAAGATCAGCAAGGCCGGGCTGGCCGATCCGAGCGACGATACCGGCCGCTGGGCGGCGGTGAAAGTGAAGCCGGTGAAGAAGCTCAAGCGCCCGGTGACGCTGAAAGAGATCAAGGCCGATCCGGCGCTGGCGAACAGCGAGCTGCTGACCATGTTCCGGCTTTCGGTGTGCGAGGTGACGCCGGAGGAGTGGGACTACATCGTGGCGATGTCGAAACGATCAGCCTGATTTCGCCGCCATCGCCCGGATCGCGCTGACCGTAATCCCCGTCGCCGCGATCTGTTCGATGTCGGTCTTGAGATGCAGCAGGCGCAGGCCCTTGCGCTGCATCGCTTCGGCGAGCGCGGGGGCGAAATGGGCGGTGTCCTCGACCGTCGCGGCCCAGGCGCCATAAGCGCGGGCGAGCGCGGCGAAATCGGGGTTGGCCAGCGTCGTGCCCGAAACCCGGCCCGGGAAAGTGCGCTCCTGATGCATGCGGATGGTGCCGTAGCTGGAATTGTCGATCACCAGGACGAGAATGTCGCAGCCATATTGCGCCGCCGTCGCCAGTTCCTGCCCGTTCATCAGGAAATCGCCGTCGCCGGCGAGCGCGACCACCGTGCGATCCGGAAAGCGCCGTGCGGCGGCGATCGCGGCGGGCAGGCCATAGCCCATCGCGCCTGCCGTCGGCGCGAGCTGCGAAGGGAACGCCTCGTAGCGCCAGTAGCGGTGCCACCAGCTCGAAAAATTGCCCGCGCCGTTGCAGATGATCGTATCGGCGGGGAGAACCTCACGCATTGCCGCGACGCAAAGGCCGAGATCGAGCCTGGCCTCGCTGGGCGAAGGCGTCGCCCACTCCTCCCATTCGCGGTGGGCTTCGGCCCCGGCGTCGAAGGGGATGATCTCGTCGTCGTACAGCGCCGCCGTTTCGGCGAATTCGGCCAGGTCGGCGCAAATCGCCAGGTCCGGGCGGTAGACCCGGCCCAATTCCTGCGGATCGGGATGGACGTGGATCAGCAGCTGACCGGGGTGATCGGGCGTGACCAGCGTATAGCCCTCGCTCGCCGCTTCGCTGAGCCTGGTGCCCACCAGCAGCAGCAAGTCGGCCTCGCGGACGCGCTCGACCAGCTTCGGGTTCGGCCCATAGCCAAGATTGCCCGCCCAGACCGCGCTCGAGTTGGGCAGGGCATCCTGCCGCCGGAATGAGCAGGCCACCGGCAAACCGTTTCGCTCGGCGAACTCGGTAAAGTAATGCCTCGCCTTTGCGTTCCAGCCCGCGCCGCCGACGATCGCCACCGGTGACGCTGCATCGCCGATCATCCGGCACATGGCCGCGATCGCATCCGGGCAGGCGGCCTGGGCTGGGCGGTGGAAGAAGGGGCGGGGTGAGGCGCCCGTGACCTGTTCCAGCAGCATGTCCTCGGGCAAGGCCAGCACCACCGGGCCGGGGCGGCCGGAGATGGCGGTGGCGAAGGCGCGGGCGACGTATTCGGGAATGCGCGCCGGATCGTCGATTCGCGCCGACCACTTTGCCAGCGGGGCGAACAACGCCGGCAGATCGACTTCCTGGAACGCCTCGCGATCGCGCATCGGCCGATCGACATCGCCGACGAACAGCACCATCGGCAGTGAATCCTGCATCGCGACATGGACGCCGATGCTGGCGTTGGTCGCGCCCGGGCCGCGGGTGACGAAGCAGACGCCGGGCCTGCCGGTCATCGCCCCGTCGGCCGAGGCCATATAGGCCGCGCCGCCTTCCTGGCGGCAGACCACGGTCTCGATTTCGGGCGTGTCGAAGAGCGCGTCGAGCACGGCGAGGAAGCTCTCGCCGGGAACGGTGAAGATGCGCTCGCATTCCTGCGCGATCAGGCACTGGACGAGCAGGCGGCCGGCGGTGAGAGTTTCTGGCATGGAGCGAAGCTAGCCTTCCGCGTCCCGATCAGCAATCCGGACGGTTAGAGCCAGATGACGTTACATTGACCCACCGTGACGGAGCCGATTTTGGCTGAGCGCGAGGAGTGAGGAGGGAGCTATGCTGGCATATAGTGACCGACGAAGGACGCTGCGATCGGCCAAAATCGGCCCGCCCCTACGGGGTTGCCGCTGGAAGCCCCTCGGACAGCGTCGCGTCGCTGGCGCGGGCAACCAGCCCGCGCTGCACGACGCTCCTTGCCGAGTAGCTTCCAGCGGCAATCACGGTGGGTCAATGTAATGTCATCTGGCTCTAATGTCCCGTAACGGGATGTCCCGCGTTAACCGCGATTTTTGGGCTATCGCGATGGTGAATTGAATCTTAATCCTTCGCCCATGAGAAGAGCCCTTGTCCTTACCGACGACCGCCGCCGGCACCCGTTCCTCGCCAGCCTGCCGCCGCAGGCGCGCGAACCGCTGGCGGACGACCAAGCGGAAGCGCCCTACTGGCGGCTGCGGCTGACCCGGCGCGACTGGCGGGATGTTTTCGCGACTTATTGCGGCACGTTTGTCGCGGTGACGGCGTTCATCGCCTGAGAGTCGGGTTCGAAATTCGCGGAAGAGCGAATTTCGGTCTGGCACCGGCCCATCCGAAACGAAGGTTCGGATCAGACACTACGCCGCCGCCAGTTCGGCCCGGTAAAGCAGCTTGCCGAGCCAGGCCGAAACCAGGCACATCGCCGCGCTCAGCAGCAGCTGATCCTGAATGGCGACACCCGCCGCGCTAAGCCCGATCGCCAGCAGCGAACCGACCACCATCGCGCCCGAATTGACGATGTTGTTGGCGGCGATGGTCCTCGCGGTCTGCGCCTTGTCGACGAAGGTGGTGAGGAAGGCGTAGAGCGGCACCACGAACATGCCGCCGCTGAAGGCGATTCCGAGCAAGGTCAGCATCAGCGGCACGGCCAGCGGTTGGGCGAGGAAGTGCGCCGTATCGAGCAGACCGGTTTCCGTGCCCGGCGCCCACAGCCGGCAAACCAGATAGAAGGCCACCACGAACAGCCCCATGGCGATCACCGAGGCCGGGGCGAAGCGCGCCGAAACCCGGCCCTTGAGCAGCATGTTGATCGAGATCGAGCCGATCGCCACGCCGACCGAGAAAATCACCAGGAACAGGCTCGCCACTTCCTTGCTGGCATGCAGCACGTTCTTGGCGAGCGGCGGGAACTGGATGAACAGCACCGATCCGATCGTCCAGAAGAAGCTGATCGCCATGATCGCCAGGAACACCCGCCGGTCGTGCATGGTGTTGCGCACCAGATCGATGGACGAGCGGATAAGGTGGAAATCGAGCGGCTCGCGTCCGTTGATCGGCGGGGCGGGGGGCACCTGGCGTCCGGCGAGATAGCCGAGCATGGCGGTCAGCACCACGCCCAGCGCCGCCCACTGGACATCGATCCACCCGGCCAGGATCGTACCGGCAAGAATGGCGATATAGGTGCCCGCCTCGACCAGGCCGGTGCCTGCCAGCACTTCTTCGCTCTTCAGGTGCTGGGGCAGGATCGCGTACTTGATCGGGCCGAAGAAGGTCGAATGCACGCCCATCGAAAACAGCGCCAGCAGCATCAGCGGAATGGCGAGCGCGGAGACGGCGATTCCCTGCCATGCCAGCACCAATCCGGCGCCGCCCGCCAGCATGATCAGGATTTCGCAGAACTTGACCACGCGGATGATCCTGGCCTTGTCGCGCATATCGGCAAGCTGGCCCGCCAGCGCCGAGAGCACGAAGAACGGCAGGATGAACAGGCCCGAGGCGATGGCGCTGAATCGCGCTTCCTCGGCCTCGGAATTGTAGATGCTGTAGACCACGTACAGCACCATGGCGTTCTTGAAGAGATTGTCGTTGAACGCGCCCAGCAGCTGGGTGACGAACAGCGGCAGAAAACGGCGTCTGCGCACCAGATGCGTCGATGTCGTCATTATCCCCGCTTCTGGTAAGCCCAGCCCTCGTGTACGACCCTAGTCGCAAAGAAGCTGCTAACAAGCCCCGGCGCCGGTCTTTTTCCCCGGCCTCATACCGGTTATGCAGACGCCCGATGCTAACCTTGCCCAACATCCTGACGCTGTCGCGCATTGTCACCGTGCCGGTGCTTGCCGGGCTGCTGTGGTGGCCGGGATGGGAGTTCGGCTACGGGCTCGCGTTCGCCGTCTACTGCCTGATGGGTATCACCGACTATTTCGACGGCTATGTCGCCCGGTCGCGGGGGATGGTCTCGAAGCTCGGCGTGTTCCTCGATCCGATCGCCGACAAAATCATGATCGCCGCGGTGATCCTGGTGCTCGCCGCGCAAGGCGTGCTGCGCGGGCCTTACGTCGGCGACATGCATGTGATTGCCGGGCTGGTCATCCTGATTCGCGAAATCGCGGTTTCCGGCCTGCGCGAGTTTCTCGGCGGCCTAAGAGTGTCGGTGCCGGTCAGCCAGCTCGCCAAGTGGAAGACCGCGTTCCAGATGATTTCGCTCGGCGCGCTCATCCTCGGTCAGGCCTTGCCCGGCTGGACGATCATGCTGGGCGAGCTTGACGCGAACGTGCCGCACACCGTCGGCCTGATCACGCTATGGGCGGCGGCGGCGCTGACCCTGGTGACCGGCTGGGACTACCTGCGCGCCGGGCTCAAATACATGGATTGAGCGGAGATTACTCCGCTGCATGACTCGATCGCCTCGGCCGGTTCGATCTCGATCGGCACCGCGCTGTAATGCGCCATGCCGCCGAGCGGGTCCATGTCATGGGTGCAGGTCAGGTTGTTGACGTTCGAATCGATATGCCCGTGCGGGATCGAGCAGACGCCTGGCAAGACGCTGGCATCCAGTTTCGCGGTGATGAACAGCTCGCCGGCCTTGTTGAACACGCGGATCGTCTGGCCGTCGGCTATGCCGTGTTCGGCCGCCGTATCCGGATGGATGAGGCAGTCGCAGACCTCGCCGAGAATGTTGGCCTGGCCGTTGAATTTCCGCCGCTGGCGGCGCGAGGTATAGACCAGCGGCCGCGGCTTGCCGAGTGCGGCTTCGTCTTCGGCGCGGAACCTGTTCCACTGGCCGAGCAGTTCTTGCGGCGCCAGTTCCCAGCCGCCGCAACGCTCGAAATGGCGATCGACCCAGGGCGCCGGAAATTCGAGCGGGAATTCGACGACGCGCTTTTCCTTGAGCTCTTCCCATGTGCACCGCGCCGTCGCCATCAGCATCGATTGCATGGCCTCGTCGTTCGCGTCGCTGTGCTCCTGCGGCACGTGGTTGGGCACCGGCAGGTCGGCCCGCCGCATGAATTGCGAGATCGCCCACCAGGCCGATCGCCGCTCGCCCATCGGCTCCACCAGCCTGGGCGCGTATTGCAGGTTGACGCTCCAGCACAGGGTATCCCAGCGGGTGAATTCGTCGCGCTCCACCGTCGCCTTGGTCGGCAGGATGTGGGTGGCGTACTGGCTGAGTTCGTTGTGCTGGATCTCGGTGCTGACCAGGAGGTCGAGCTTGGGCAGCGCCGCGTGCAGGGCGTTGAGATCCGGGAACGAGCGGAAGATGTGGCCGCCGAAGTTGAAGAAGGCCTTCATGTAGCCCTGCTCGATCTCTTGCGGCAGCACCGCGCAAGGCCAGTCGCCAAGGATGCCCTTGACGTCCGGCCGGACGTGCGAGCTACGGGTGAAGGCGCTGTCGAGCAGCGGCAGCTGATCGACGAACTTGTCGAACGGGAAAATCGCGCCGGGATGTATCCACAGCCCGCCCTTCACGTTCATCGATCCGGTCAGGATCATGATCAGGAAGGTGAACCAGACCGTGAGATTGCCGCCCGGCGACATGCCGGTGCCGGTGCCGCTTTCGATCGCCACGATCTTGTGGCGGCGGATGGCGTCGAGCAGATCCTGCATCTGCTGCTCGGGCACGCCGGATATGGCCGATGCCTTGGCGCGGTCGTAGTCAGCCAGCATCTCCCGAAGCTTTTCGAGGCTCTTGACCGGCTGGGCGGGTTCGCACGGGCCGTGCTCGATCAGCTCGCGCACCACCCAGGCCAGCACCGCATAGTCCTTGCCGGGAAATGCGGCGATGTGGCCCGCCGCGTAGTTGGCGGTCTCGGTCCGCAGCGGATCGATCGTCCAGATCTCGCCGCCGCGCTTGTTGATCGCCTTGAGGAACATGCCTGGCTGGTACATGCCGGTGTTGTGGGCATGGCTGATCATCGGGTTGGTGCCGACGTAGATCACCATCTTGCAGTTATCGTAATCGGTCTTGGGATTGATCCCGTAGAAATGCGCCATGGCGCCGGCCAGCATCACCTTGGCGGTGCTGTCGTTGGTCAGCGGGGTGAATTTGGGCCCGCAATCGAGCGCCTGCCAGAACGCCTCTTCCATCGAGTAGCCGGCCGAATCGAGCCCCAGCCCGCTGCCGAAATACATGCCGACGGCATGCTTGCCATGCTGGTCGATGATCCGGCGCAGACGCACGCCGATATCGTCCAGCGCCTCGTCCCACTCCACTTCGACCAGTTCGCCGTTCTTGCGCATCATCGGCCGGGTGATCGGCCGGTCGAGGTGATAGACCTGGCCGGTCGCGCGGCCCTTGGGGCAGGTGTAGCCCTTGGTGATCGGGTGATCGAAATCGCCTTTGACGCTCAGGATCTTCGCGTCGCCCGCGACTTCGGCGATAATTCCGCAATTGGTCGAGCAAACCTTGCAATAGGTGCGCTTGAACGCGATCCGGTCGCCTTCCTCGGCGCTGGACAGGGATGCGGCTGGGCTTCGCGAGTGTTGAATTCGAACGGTTGGCTGGCCATGTTTTTCTCCGGACGCCTTGTCGCGGTGAACTGTCTCCGTAAAAGCAACTCGCCGCAAGCGGCAAACGTTCCACAAGAGGCCCAACCGCCTTCACTTGGCGTTCAGCGTGCACGCGGCTATAGGCTCGCCCATGCGCAACCGATCCCCGCTCAAGCTCGCCGTCTTCGCCCTCGCCAGTGGGGCGGTTGGTTCTGACCTCAGGCTGCGGCGGCAAGGGCGGCAAGAACAAGGACACCGCCTACGTCGCGCGCGATGTCGATACGCTCTATCAGGCGGCCAAGGACCGGCTCGATCGCGGCGACACCAAGGAAGCCGCCGCGCTGTTCGACGAGGTGGAGCGCCAGCACCCCTATTCGCCCTGGGCCCGCCGCGCCCAGCTGATGAGCGCGTTCAGCTATTACGTCGCGCGCGAATACGCCAAGTCGATCCAGTCGGCGCAGCGGTTCCTGTCGATCCACCCGGGCAACCGCGACGCGCCTTATGCCTTCTATCTCATCGCAGTTAGCTATTACGAGCAGATGAGCGACGTGACCCGCGACCAGAAGGTCACCCAGCAGGCCAAGGACTCGCTGACCGAGCTGATCCGGCGCTACCCCAATTCCCGCTATGCGCAAGATGCGCGGCTCAAGCTCGATCTGGTCAACGACCATCTCGCCGGCAAGGAAATGACGGTCGGCCGGAGCTATCAGCGCAGCGGAAAATGGCTCGCCGCGACGGTCCGTTTCCGCTCGGTGATCGATGGCTACCAGTCGACCAGCCACACGCCCGAGGCGCTCTACCGCCTGGTCGAGAGCTATCTCTCGCTTGGCATTCCGCTCGAAGCGCAAAAGGCCGCCGCCGTGCTCGGCGCGAATTATCCGGGCAGCGACTGGTACCGGCGGGCCTACGAACTGATGAACAAGCACGCGCCGGGAACGACGGCGAGCTGATTTCTACTCAGCAGGTTGACATTGCGTCGCATCTGGCGCTCTGTCGAACTGCAATGTTGTCGCAGAAGACCCGCTATACCATCCGCGCGCTCCAGCACCTTGCCGACACGTGGCGGCAAGGGCCCGAGCGGCTCGATGCGATCGCCGCCAAGCAGAACATCCCGCGCAAGTTCCTCACCGTGATCCTCAGCGAAATGGTCCGCGAAGGCCTGGTGATCTCGCATCGGGGCCGCGATGGCGGTTATGAGCTAGGCCTGCCGCCGGTCGATGTGCGCTATGGCGACATCATCCGCCTGACCCGCGGCAGCCTGGCGCTGGTGCCCTGCGCGGCGCGCAATGCCCACGAGCACTGCCAGAATTGCTTGCCCGAGGCCGACTGCCGCCTGCGCGGGCTGATGCTGCTGCTGCGCGACGAAATGGCGGCAATGCTTGACCGGATGACGCTTGCCGACCCGATCGTGGTGGAGCCGCCTTTCGCCGACGTCGGAACCCGTCAGGCAGCTGAGCGCGGGAAAGCGGCGCTTCGCCGCAGGCAAGCCATTCTTCTATTGTCTATTGAAATAAGTAGAGATAATCTCGCCGGCACAGGAGCTGGCGATATGGGCGATTCGATGGACAGGACTGACAACGGCACGGACAAGCGCGACTGCGTGTCCAAAACCGCTGTCATCGATGCCGTCGATCGGGCAATCTCCAGGCTGCGGTACGGGGCGATCCATCTGTCGATTCACGATGGCAAGGTCGTCCAGCTCGAAATGACCGAGCGCCGCCGCTTTTCCTGAAAACGATCCGGGGCCGGCGGCGCATGCCCGGCCCCGGATTACTCCCAGAACCTGCAGACCGGACCGCCGGATGCATCCACTACCCTTCCAAAGGATTTGGATATGCATTCGTTCGTCCGCGCTGCCTTGCTGGCCGCTTCGTTCCCTCACGCCACTTCCCGCCCTGGCCGCTGACGCGGCCGCCGAGCCGGAGCAGGATACCTCGGTCGGTACCGGCGCCAGCGACGAGAGCGACGAGATCATCGTCACCGCCCGCCGCCGCGCGGAAAGCTGCGCAGGAGGTGCCGCTCGCGATCTCGGTGATCGGCGGCGAGCACATCGACGACACCGGCAGCTTCAATGTCGGGCGGCTGCAGCAGTTGACCCCGACGCTGCAGTTCTATTCGTCCAACCCGCGCAACACCGCGGTCAACATCCGCGGCATCGGCGTGCCGTTCGGCCTGACCAACGACGGCTTCGAGCAGGGCGTCGGCATCTATGTCGACGATGTCTATTACTTCGCGCGTCGCTTCGGCGACGTTCGATTTCCTCGACGTCGAGCAGATCGAGGTGCTGCGCGGGCCGCAGGGCACGCTCTATGGCAAGAACACCACGGCCGGGGCGATCAACATCACCACCCGCCAGCCGACATTCGATTTCGAGGGCCGCGCCGAAGTGACGATCGGCAATCTCGGCTTCAAGCAGGCCAAGGCGGCGGTTTCCGGCCCGCTGTCGGACACGGTGGCGGCGCGGTTGGCGATGTCCGTCGACCGGCCGCAAGGGCACGATGTTCAACGTCACGCCACCGGCAACTGGATCAACGAGCAGGACAATGTCGGCCTGCGCGCGCAATTGCTGTGGCGGCCAGCGGACAATGTCGATGTGACCCTGCCGGGCGATTACAGCGTCCAGAACCCCGAATGCTGCGCGCAGATCTATGTGCGCACCGGCGCCACCCAGCGCGCGGTCAACCGCCAGTACGCTGCGCTCGCCGCCGCTCAGAACTATGCCGTGCCCAGCACCAATGCCTTCGACCGGCTGACCGACGTCGATGCCGATCTCAATGCCGGCAACACAGATCGGCGGGGCTCGTCTGCGGGTGAAGTGGGATACCGGCCCGGGCACCTTCACCTCGGTCACCGCCTGGCGCTTCTGGGACTGGAAACCGGCCAACGACCGCGACTTCACCGGCCTGCCGATCACCACGCGCGTCGCAGCAATCCCTCGCAGCAGAACCAGTACACCCAGGAGTTCCGCTATGCCAGATCAGGCGACAGCTTCGATTTCGTCGCCGGCCTGTTCGGCTTCCACCAGACGTGCGCACCCAGGGGATTGCAGCGTGCAGGGCTCCGGCGGCGAGCAAGCTGGCTGCTGCACCCCTTCGAGCTCGCCGGCGCGCCGCTCGCTAACATCCCGCGGTGCTGGACGGCCTGACCGCGAACAACGACATCCGCCTCGACAACACCAGCGCCGCGCTGTTCGGGCAGGTCGAGCTGGAAGGTGACCGATGCGCTTCACCGTCCAGCCGGGCTTCCGCGTCAACTATGACAAGAAGGACGGGCTCTACAATTCGGTGGTCACCGGCACGGGATCGGACGGCACCCGCCAGCCGGTGCTGTTCACCGGGCCTATGCAGCCGATCCGTGGATCGTCGCCCAGCGCGGCGTGCTCGCCCCGCAGCGCTTCGAGCCGAAGTTCAGCGACTGGAACTTCAGCTACGATCTGAATCTCAGCTACAAGCTCGCCGCCGATGTGCTGGTCTATGCAACCTATGCCAAGACCTTCAAATCGGGCGGGATCAACCTGAACGGGGTGCCCAACGATGCGGCTGGCAATCCGCTGTTGTGCCGCCGGGACGGTCAAGCCGGAATCGGGTCAACCACTACGAAGCCGGGATCAAGACCAGTTCTTGGACCGCAAGGCGACGCTCAACCTCGCGGCCTATCCGCACCGACATCGCCGACTATCAGGCGCTGGTCAGCAACGGCCAGCTCGGCGTGCTGCGCGGCTATCTCGCCAATGCCGAGCAGGTGCGCAGCCAGGGTTCGAGTCGGACTTCTCGGTCCGCCCGAGCGAGCGGTTCAACGCCTATGTCAACGGCAGCCTACACCGATGCGACCTACGTCAAGTTCGTCGACGCGCCGTGCCCGCCGGAGCTTTCGGGCGGCGGCAGCCGGCACGCCGATCGCCGCGCCGGGCGTGCCCGGCAACAGCCCGGCCAACTGCGACATCTCCGGCCAGCGCGCTGCCGGGCGTGTCGAAGTGGTCGCTGTCCTATGGCGCGGAGGTCAACGCCCCGGCCACGCTGCTGGGCAAGGAGGGCGAGGTCTATCTCGGCTTCGACGGCAACTACCGCTCGAACTTCTCGTCCAACCCCTCGCCGTCGGCCTACACCTGGGTCGATGGCTATGCGCTGACCAACTTCCGCGTCGGCTTCCGCACCGATGCGGGCTTCGACATCTTTGGCTGGGTGCGCAACGCCTTCGACGTGAACTACTACGAGCAGCTGCCGTCGCCGCCGGGCAACACCGGCCTGATCGTCGGCCAGCCCGGCGATCCGCGCACCTGGGGCGGAACGATCAAGGTGGAGTTCTGAACGGTTCTCCTTCCGATTGCGGGAGGCGCTAGGCTCGGGGTGCGGACCTCGCCAACGGGCTATCCCGCCCTTCAGCACGCGGGGGAGATTTCCGCGCAGGCTTTCGCACAGCGCCGCTAGAACACGTTTTGTTCTGAGAACTTGGGCGAACATGCTGACTCGCTTGTCCATCCGCAACATCGTGCTGATCGAGGCGCTCGACCTCGATTTCGGCGGCGGGCTGGGCGTGCTCACCGGCGAGACCGGGGCGGGCAAGTCGATCCTGCTCGATGCGCTGGGGCTGGTGCTGGGCGACCGGGCCGACTCGGCGCTGGTCCGCGCCGGCGAAGACAAGGCGAGCGTTACCGCCAGCTTCGAGTTCGACGCACTGCCGGCGCCGATCCGCGCGGTGCTGGACGACGCCGAACTTCGAGGTCGAGCCGGGCGAGCCGCTGATCCTCAAGCGCCAGGTCAAGGCGGATGGCGGCTCGAAGGCTTTCGTCAACGACCAGCCGGTCGGCGTCGGCCCTGCTGCGCGAGCTGGCGGGGCATCTGGTCGAACTGCACGGCCAGCACGATGACCGCGGCCTGGTCAATCCGCGCGGGCACCGGGCGCTGCTCGATCGCTTTGCACGGGGCCGACAAGGCCGGGGTTGAAGCGGCCTGGCGCGGCTGGCGCGCGGCGGCGGATGCGCTGGAAGCGGCGCGGGCGCGGCTGATCGCAGGCCGCCGAGGACCGCGATCTGCTGCTCGCCCATCTCGCCGAACTGGCCGCGCTGGCGCCCGAAGCCGGGCGAGGAGGAGCAACTCGCCGAGGCCCGCGCGACGATGCAGAAGGGCGAGCGGCTGTCGGGCGATCTGGCCGCGTTGCAGCACCTGTGGGCCGGCTCGGATTCGGCGCTGGCGGGCTTGCGCGGCGCGGCGCGGCGGCTCGACCGGATCGCCGCCGAGCACCCGCTGCTGGCCGAAGCCTTGGCCGCGCTCGACCGCGCGGTGATCGAGGCGGGCGAGGCGGAGGACAAGCTCGCCCGCGCCGCTGAGGCGCTGAGCCACGATCCCGCAGCGGCTCGACCGGATCGAGACCCGGCTGTTCGAACTGCGCGCGGCGGCGCGCAAGCACCACTGCAAGGTCGATGACTCTGTCCGACCGCATGCTGCGAGATGCGCGCGACGCTCGATGCGATCGAGGGCGGCGAGGCCGAGCTCGCCGCGCTCGAAGCGGAGGCGCGCGCGGGCAGGGGAGGATCTATCGCGACCGGGCCGAAGCGCTCTCGGCGGCGCGCACCGAGGCGGCGGTGAGGCTCGACAAGGCGGTGGCGGGCGAACTGGCGCCGCTCAAGCTCGACGCCGCGCGGTTCCGCACCTCGGTCACGCGCGCTGCCCGAGGAGCGCTGGGGCGCGGCGCGGGATCGATGCGGTCGAATTCCTGATCAGCGACCAACCCCGGCGCGCGATTTCGCGCCGCTCGCCAAGATCGCCTCGGGCGGCGAACTGTCGCGCTTCATCCTCGCGCTGAAAGTGGCGCTGGCGGAAGAGGGCGGGGCGGCGACGGTGATCTTCGACGAGATCGACCGCGGCGTCGGCGGCGCGGTGGCCATCGCGATCGGCGAACGGCTGGCGCGGCTGGCTGAGCGGCGGGCAATTGCTGGCGGTGACCCATTCGCCCGCAGGTGGCGGCGCGCGGCGGGCACGCACTATGTCATCGCCAAGTCGAGCGAAGGCACGGTGACGCGCACCTCGGTGCGCGCTGCTGGACGAGCGCGGGGCGGCAGGAAGAAATCGCGCGGATGCTCTCGGGCGCGGAGATCACCGCCGAGGCGCGGGCGCAGGCGGATCGGTTGCTGGAGGGGGTGTGATGGGACGATCATGCCATCGACGTGGAAACTGCGAATCGGCGCGTGCACTGGCTAGGCATTTGTCAGATCGGATTCGTCTGGATGTTGGAGAAGGGGGAGGAGATTATTCTCAAAGAGCTGGCATAAGTTCGACGCAGTTATGATTGGTTCGATCCGGTCAATGTCCCAATTCACCGCATAGAAGAAGAGAGTGTCGTTGGCGCACCTGCAGTTTCCGAATGACATGCACGCGGCGCTTGTGAGCATCGATCTCAGACCGGCAATGCTTAGTATGCCATACTCACTTTGATACGGCGGAGCGTTGCTTTCAGGCTTCGATTCGACTCGATGGCCCTGCCTGTCACGTGACGGCTTGATTGTGCAAGGGTTGCTCCGCCGCGCTTGGTGATGCATTTGACGCAGCAGAGGTCGGATTAGGCGCAATTCTCGCTTGCGCTACTTGGCGCATACGAATTCGAGCACGCACGACGCGACCGAGGATGCGAGAACGGCTGGACAAGATACGTCTTGAGGGCAATTGATGCGACGGGCGTCACAGCTTGATGATTGGCTTCAGCGGACCAGGCAGCCGGTTCAGCGGATATCAAGGAGTCACACGTGCTGGGGATGGACGATGGTGCGCTGATGGGCAGGAAATTGTTGTGTTACCGGGTGCGCTTGTATTCCTCGACGTGATGCTGTCGGATCGTGCAGCTGAGGCAGGTGCCGATGAGGTGCAGGACTCTGTCGCATCAAAAACGTATCAACTGTGATCGACTGCGAATTGTAGGTGAGTCAAGCATCGACAGGCCATATCCAAGCGCTGGAAAGGAGTCTGAAGGAGACAGCAAGACATTTGAAGGCCGAGTCAGTACTGGGCTTTGCGGGAAGCTCAAGATGATTCGAATGGCGGTGAAACTGTTTTCTCGCCCTTAGCGCGATCCGACGGATTGACCAGACTTCTGATCGATCTTGCTGATGCGATTAGTGCAAGCGGACGCAGGCGTGACAGGCTGTCTGGAAGGAGTGGTGACATGACAAAGCAAGGAACCTGGGGCCTGCTCGGCCGGATGACGGCCAAGCCCGGCAAGCGCGACGAACTGATCGCCGCGCTCAAGGAAAGCTCGCGCGATGTGCCGGGCAAGCTGCTCTACCTGTTCCAGCTCGAGATCGACGATCCCGACGCCTTCTGGATCAACGAGATATGGGAGAGCAAGGCGGCCTACGAGGCCTGCCTGACCCTGCCGCAAGTGGGCGACTGGAGCGGGCGGCTGGCCGCGCTGATGGCGGGGATCGAGCACCGGACCGAGACGATGCCGCTCGATTGACGAGACCTGTTGAAGACCTATTATCAGGTCATGAATAAGCCATTCAGCCCGAGCGGCTCGAACCGCCACTCGCCGAATTCGGCGTGAGCATTAGCGAGCTCAAGCGCAATCCGGCGGCGGTGATTGCCGAGGCGCGGAAGCATCAGGTGGCGATCCTCAATCGCAACAGGCCCGTCGCATATATGATATCGCCAAGAGTGTGGGAGCGTGTCATCGATCTGCTTGAGGACGAAGACGACGCCAAGGCTAGTCGCGGTAACGCCTCAGAAACCCCGGCAAGCGGATCGAGGTGTCGATTGACGACCTATAGGCTGGTCTTCGATGACAGGGCCTTGCGCGAATTCCGTCGGTAGATGCCGCCATCCAGAACCAGTTGCGGAAAAAGCTGCGCGAGCGTCTATGGAATCCCAGAGTCGATGCAGACCGGCTTTCGCAAAATACCTGATGGTTACAAGATCAAATGTGCAAATCCGGCTTTCGCTTGATCTATCAAGTGCGCGATAGCGAGGTTGTGGTCATGGTGGTTGCCATCGGCAAACGGGATTCGACCAAATGGGACGCTATGATGAGGCGGTCTGGCGGCTGGACCTGCGATGAGCGCACAATATCCGAAGCCGAAGCCGCCAACGAACTGATGCGCCTGGCGAAGGCAATCGCGCGGCACGACCGGCTCTATCATGCCGAGGATGCGCCGGAGATTTCCGACGCCGAATACGATGCGCTGGTGCGGCGCAATGCCGAGCTGGAGGCGGCGTTCCCGCACCTGGTCCGCGCGGACAGCCCAGCCGCAAGGTCGGCCATGAGGTCGCCGCCTCGCCGCTGTCCAAGGTGCCGCACGAGGTGCGCATGATGAGCCTCGACAATGCCTTTTCCGACGAGGAAGTGGCGGAGTTTCGTCGCGCGGGTGCGGCGGTTTCTCGATCTGCCCGAGGACGCCGAAGTGGCGATGACGGCGGAGGACAAGATCGACGGGCTGTCCTGCTCGCTGCGCTATGAGCACGGCCGGCTGGTGCGCGCGGCGACGCGGGGCGACGGGCAGGTGGGCGAGGATGTGACGGCCAATGTCGCGCATATCGCCGATATTCCGCAGCAATCTGCGCGGGAACGCGCCCGCCGCTGTTTCGAAATTCGCGGCGAAGTTTACATGGCGAAACAGGATTTTGCCGCACTCAATGCTGCGCAGCATGAAGTGGACGGCAAGATCTTCGCCAACCCGCGCAATGCCGCCGCGGGATCGCTGCGGCAGAAGGATGCCAGCGTCACCGCCAGCCGCCCTTTGCGCTTTCTCGCCCACGGCTGGGGCGCGGCGAGCGAGGTGCCGGCGAAGCACCCAGTTCGCGATGATGCAGCTGATCGCCGACTGGGGCGTGCCGGTCTCGCCGCTGCTTGTGCTGTGCCGCACGGTCGAGGACATGCTGGCGCATTACCGCAGCATCGGCGCCAAGCGTCCGGACCTGCCCTACGATATCGACGGCGTGGTCTACAAGGTCGACCGGCTCGACTGGCAGGAGCGGCTGGGCTTCGTCGCCAAGGCGCCGCGCTGGGGCGATGGCGCACAAGTTCCCCGCCGAACGCGCCGAGACCGTGCTGGAGGCGATCGACATTCAGGTCGGCCGCACCGGCAAGCTGACCCCGGTCGGGCGGCTGCAGCCGGTGCTGGTCGGCGGGGTGACCGTCACCAACGTCACCCTGCACAACCGCGACGAGATCGGGCGGCTGGGCCTGCGCGTCGGCGACCGGGTGGTGCTGCAGCGCGCGGGCGACGTCATTCCGCAAGTGGTCGAGAACCTGACCCGCGACGAGCCGCGCGCGGCCTATCGCGTTCCCCGATCACTGCCCCGAATGCGGCAGCGAGGCGGTGGCCGAGGAGGGCGAAGTCGATGTCCGCTGCACCGGCGGGCTGATCTGCCCGGCGCAGCGCACCGAGCGGCTCAAGCATTTCGTCAGCCGCGCCGCGCTCGATATCGAGGGGCTGGGCGAGAAGACCATCGACGAGTTTTTCGCGCTTGGCTGGCTGGAAAGCCCGGCGGACATCTTCCGCCTGCGCAAGCGCCGCGCGGAGATCCTCGAGCGCGAGGGCTGGAAGGACAAGTCTGTCGATAACCTGTTGGCGGCGGTGGAAAACAAGCGCTCGCCCGACGCCGCGCGGCTGCTGTTCGGGCTGGGGATCCGCCACGTCGGCGCGGTGACGGCGCGGGATCTGCTGAAGCGGTTTGTGACGCTGCCGGCATTGCGCGAGGCGGCGGAGAAGGCGCATGGCCGGAGATGAGGAGGCCAAGGCCGAACTCACCTCGATCGACGGCATCGGCCCCGCCGTGGTCGAGGCGCTGGGCGATTTCTTCCACGAACCGCACAATGTCGCGGTCTGGGAAGACCTGCTCTCCGAAGTCTCCCCGCCCCTTACGTGGTCGAAACCGGGCCAGCGCGGTCGCCGGGCAAGACCGTGGTGTTCACCGGCGCGCTCGAAACCATGAGCCGCGACGAGGCCAAGGCCCAGGCCGAACGGCTGGGCGCACGGGCGGCGGGCTCGGTCTCGGCCAAGACCGATCTGGTGGTGGCGGGGCCGGGCGCGGGTTCGAAGCTCAAGAAGGCCGCGGAGCTGGGGATCGAGGTGATCGACGAGGCGGCCTGGGCGGAGATCGTGCGGGCGGCGGGGTAGGCCACGCGGAACTTGCGCTTTGCCACGCGATAGGCTTGGCTTCGCTCCAAGCGAAAATGCAAACGTAAGAGGATTGCCAGAAATGAAAGGCAAACGCGTGATGGTCACGGGCGCGAGCGGGCTGGTCGCGCGCCGGTCGCATGGAGTTGGCGAAGAACAACAAGGTCTATCGCCGTGGCCCGCTGGTCGGATCCTTCGCAGAAGCGGCTGGTCGAGGCATCCGGCGCGCAAGCGGTGACGTTCGATCTGGCCAACCCGGACCTTTCGTCGCTGCCGGGTGACGTCGATGTGGTGATCAACTACGCCGTGCTGCCGCCCAACTTCGGCAACATGGCCTATGACGTCAACACCGGCGCCACCGGGCGGCTGGCGCGCAAGTACCGCGATGCCGAGGCCTTCGTCCACGGCAGCACCGGCTCGCTCTACGAATACCAGGGCGAGCGGCCCTTGCCGAGGACGATCCCTATGGCCTGCACAGCGCGGGCGAGAACTATGCCGCCAGCAAGATCGGCGCGGAATACCTGATCAAGCACCTCAGCGAGGACTACGAGCTGCCGGTGACCCTCGTGCGCATCTTCTCGTTCTACGGCCCGCGCGGCGGCGGGTTGACCCAGCGGGTCGATCAGGTGGCGGCGGGCCATCCGGTCAGCGTCTATCCCGGCGTGCGCAACGTCCACACCCCGCTCTACGAGGACGACTACGTCGAGAAGACCATCCAGGCGGCGGGCATCGCCAAGGTCGGCGGCGAGACCGTCAATGTCGGCGGTTCGGAATTCTGCACCACCCAGGAATATTGCATCATGGCCGGCGAAATCCTTGGCAAGGAGCCGATCTTCGTCGAGAACGGCAAGAGCTGGCCGATCTGGGCGGACACGACCAAGATGGAAAAGCTGATGGGCAAGAGCAAGGTTTCGGTGCGCGAGGGCGTGCGCCGGGTGCTCGAGGCCACCGATCAAAGGCTTGGCAACGTGCATCACGTCCTTGGCCAGCCCGAGGACTAGACAATGATCACCATGGTCGCCCGCATGCGCGTATTGCCGGAGAACGCCGCGGCTTATGAGGCGGTGATGAACAATGTCGCCAGGCAGGTGCGCGCGCACGAGGCCGAGGGCGTGCCCTATTACGCCTGGGCCAAAAGCGTCGACGATGCCGACACCTATGTGGTGATCGAGGTCTACCGCGATCTCGATGCGCACAAGGCGCACATGGCCAGCGCCTGGGTAAGGGAATCGCTGCCGGTGTCGATGGGGCTGATCGACGGCAAGGTCGATATCAAGCAATATGTCACCCCCGGGCAGGAACCGGTGACGCATTTCGTCTCGAACCGGGCTTGAGGATTGCGGCCGATGCCCCTCAGTTGGGGCATTGCCTTCGCGGCATTGGGGCGATATTCCGAAGCCTTCGAGCGCCATTGCCGGCAACTCTTGCGGAGTATCCTTCGATGATGACTGGCGCACTCGCCCTGCTGCTTGCCGCACCTCTGTACGTCGCTACCCCTGTCGCGCCGGCGGGCACGTCCTGGGATGCCGCCCATGCGTGGCAACCGTCGATCTTTTCCGGCAGGCGCGGCGGCTACCCGCAGAGGCCGCCAACGCCGGCGATCGATCCCTACACCGGCGCCCCGAACCCGGTGGTCTGCCGCACCGGCGGATCGTCCATCTTCACCGGCCGGGCCAAGAGCACGCCGGTCTGCACGGTCGAGACGCCCGAAGTTATGGCGCAGAGCGTCGCGCCGACGATTTTCTCCGGCCGCCTCGCCAGCCGCGAGCGGGCAAAGGTGCAGCAGGAGCAGAGCCAGTATGTGGCCGCGCAGCAGACTTATGTGAAAGCGCGGGCCGAGTCCTCGGGCACGGCCTATGTGCCGCCGCCGCCGTCCGTAGCGAAACCGAGGAAGACGATCCGTCGTCCGTCCATCTTCACCGGCCGCCGCCGCGCGCCCGCTTCGGGGCAGTAAGACAGTTCAGGTCCGGCCCGGTTCGTCGGTGACGATCCGGCCCACCGCCAGATTGCCGTCGAGCCAGTGTTCGAGCACGCTTTCGGTGCAGTCCTGCACACGCTTGCGCCAGTCCTTGGTGGTTTCGGGCAGGCTCAGGAGCGCGCTGGGTTCGTAGCCGAGCGAACGGGCGTGTGCGATCGTCGCCGGGACGTCGGCAACTCCCATGACCACGGCGAACAGGCCTTCGCCCTTCTTTTCGAGGAAGCTCCAGCCCATCGCGGCATAGGGCGCGTTCGGATCGCCGGCCGGTGACAGCACTTCGAGCCCGCCGCTCCACGACCAGGTGATCCTGAGGCCAAAGTCCGGCCCGCCATCGTCGGCCTCGAACTCGATCCGGAACAGCTTGGAGAGCTTTTCGACATAGGCGTCGTGGTTTTCCGGGCGCACCATCCAGGCGACGTGATCGAGGCGGTTGACGATCTGGGCCATTGTGCTCTCCTCTCAAAGCAGCAAAGACTTATGCGACCCGCGGAAGGATGGCGCAATGCTCGAACACTTTCTGCCCATCGCCCGCCGCATCGCCGAGGCGCTGATCGCGCGCGGCGAGACTGTGGCGGTGGCCGATGGCGCGACTGGCGGGTTGATCTCCGCCTCACTGCTGGCGATTCCGGGGGCCAGCAAATTCTATCGCGGCGGCGGCGTGGTCTATACCTTTCGCGCCCGCAACGTGCTGTTCGCGCTCGAACGCGAGGCTTACGAGGGCATGGTCTCGGCGACCGAGCCCTACGCGCTGCTCCAGGCCCGCGCCATCCGCGCCAATTTCCGCGCCGACTGGGGCATTGCCGAAACCGGCGCTTCCGGCGGCAGCGCGCACCCGCTGGGGGTCGAAAGCGGCCGCAGCTGCGCGGCGGTGGCGGGGCCGGGGGTGGAACAGGCGCGGCTCACCGCGACCGGGAGCGACGACCGGCTGGCGAACATGGCGGTGTTCACCCTGGCGGCGCTGCAATTGCTGGAGGAAACGCTCGCGCGTTAGTCCCCAATGCCCAGCGACCAGTCGAGCGCGCCGCTCTCGCGGCAGATACGCTCATAGACTTCCGGGTGCATGGTGATCCACAGGAAGCCTTCCATGTCCTCGCGCGGTAGCGGGCTGTCGAAGCGCAGGCCGCACTGGCCGTTCTTTTCCCAGGCGATGGCGCCATAGACGGTCAGCTCGTGAAAGCGCAGCTTGGCCGTGGCGCCCCTGGTCACCGGCTTGTCGATGCGGATGCGCGCGCCGCTCGCGGAGATGTCGTCGAGCAGGCATTTGCGGGTTTCGTGGGTCAGCCCCAGCGATGCGGGCAGGCCCAGCCGGAGGCGGTTGCCGTGGCGGTTGCCTTGCTGGCGATTCGAGGCTGCATTGCGTGCCATCGGGCAAGCCATAGCCGAGGATGGTTAATTGTTGCTTGGCCTGCCAGGGGCCGACCGCTTTCGCAGCCACAGGATCGACCAGTCGCCCCCGACGATCCGCGCCGCCAGCCGCAACCCCGCCAGCCGGTACGCGGCGCGCACCCGCCGCTCCTGCACCTCCAGCAGCCCCGACAGCAGCAAATGCCCCCCGGCACAAGCGCCCGCGCAAAGTCCGGGGCAAGCGCGATCAGCGGCCCGGCGAGGATGTTGGCCATGACGAGATCGTATGGGCCGCGCGCTTCGAGCAGGGGGTTGGCCATGCCGTCGGCCACGGTCATGGTGAGCTCGCCCTGCCGCGCGCCCAGGGCCACCGCGTTCAGCCGCGCGTTTTCGGCGATCACGCCGAGGCAGACAGCATCGATGTCGCTCGCGGTCGCCAGCGCACTTGGCCACAGGTGCATCGCGGCGAAGGCGAGCAGGCCGGTGCCGGTGCCGATGTCGGCCATATTGCGCACCACCGCACCTCGCGCCTTCATCTCGCTCAGCATGGTCAGGCAGCCCGAGGTGGTGGCGTGCTGGCCCGTCCCGAATGCCTGGCTTGCCGGGATGACGAAATCCCTGATGCCGGGCTCGAACAGCGGGGCGTGCTCCAGCGTATGGACATGGAAGCGCCCGGCGCGGATCGGTTCGAGGCCCTGCTGGCTCAGCGTTACCCAATCGGTTTCGGGCAAGAGCTCGATGGCGAAGCGCGGCGCCTGCCCGGCGAACAGCGCGGCGAGCGCGGCCTTGTCGCGCGCGGTGGGCTTGCGTGGCAGCCAGGCCTCGAGCCGCCAGTCCTCCGGCCGGTCATCGGCCAGTTCGCTTCCCGAAATTACCACCTCCGGGTCCCAGTCGAGCACGTCTTCGTGCGCTAGCAGCGCTGCTTCGATGACAGTGCGCGGGGCAAAGGCGGTGAGTTTCCAGCTCTGGCTCATCGGCGGGTCAACGCGCGGCCAGGCCGAGGCTGCCGGGCATCAGTCGCACCCGCAACGCATTCTGGGTATAGATCACCCCGTGCATCTGCCCGACCAGAATCGGCAGTTCGATCAGCTGCTTTTCGTCGAGGTGGCGCGCCAGCACTTCCCAGACAGCGTCGGATATGGTCGCGCTCTCGTGCAGTTCCTCGACCGCGCGCAGCACTGCCCGGTCTAGCTCGTCCCAGGCCGGCGCGGTGGAGCCGAGTGTGATTCGTTCGAGGTCCTCGGCGGTATAGCCGCAGTTCTTCTTGGCCAGCTGCGAGTGATGGCCCCAGACATAGGCGCCCTGACCTAGCCAGGCGGTGCGCAGCAGCGCCAGCTCGGTCAGCCGAAACGGTAGCGCTCCGGCGAACAACTGGGCCGACAAATCCGCCTGGCGCCGGAACAGCTCCGGATGGCGCAGCATGGTGGCGATGAATTCGGGCAAGTCGTTGCGGGTGGGCAGGCCTTGTGCCGCCAGCACCCCGTCGATCACGCTGACGGCGTTCTCATCGAGTTCGCCGGGGGCGGGCGCGCCGATGCGGGGCTGGCTGTGGTCCTCGGGCATGCTGCGCGTTTCCGACATATTGGCGTTCGCGCGCCCTTGCCACGCCACGCCCGCTTGCACCACCCGGCGATTTGGCTAAGGGAACCGGCAACCAATCTCCAAGGGGACCTTGCTCATGGCTTCACCGGGCGCACGGCCGCTATCGCCGCATCTGCAGATCTGGCGTTGGGGACCGGCCATGCTGGTCTCGATCCTGCACCGCGTTTCGGGAAACGGGCTGGCTGTCGCCGGACTGGCGGTGCTGGTGTGGTGGCTTGCCGCGCTGGCGGGCGGTGAAGCGACCTACCAGAACTTTGCCAGCTGGATTTGGCCGATCTGTCGGCCACAGTGGGGATCGCTCGGCGAGGTTGCGCTCTCCTTGCTGAATTATGCGCTGCGGCTGGTGCCGATCGGCATCAGCTGGGCCTTCTTCAATCACCTGGCCTCGGGCCTGCGCCATTTCGTGCTGGATGCCGGGGCGGGGTTCGAGCTCGGCAACAATAATCTCTGGTCGATCCTGACGCCGGTGATTGGCCTCGTCCTCACTGCCGCCTTCTGGGCGGCCCTGCTGCTTCGCTGAGGAATACAACAGATGGGTAACGGAACTTCCATCGGCCGGGTCCGCGGCCTGGGCTCGGCGCATAGCGGATCGCACCACTGGTTGCTGCAACGCTTTACCGCCATCGGCAATCTGGTGCTGGTCGGCTGGTTCGCGATTTCGCTGGTGCTGCTTCCCGATCTGTCGTTCGGAACCATGCTGGAATGGTTCGCCCACCCCTTGACCGTGGCCGCCATGGCGCTGCTGCTCGTCAGCACGTTCTGGCATGCCAGACTGGGCATGCAGATCGCCATCGAGGATTATGTGCATGAGCCCGCCAACAAATTCGCCTGCATGGCGGTGCTGAACCTCGCGGTTTTCGGCGGGGCCGCCGCCGGGCTGATCTTCCTGGCCAGCATCGTCATGGGGATTGGCCAGTTGCAGATGCAGAAGGCAACCGAAGCCGCGCTGCAAGCCATGCAAGGCCAGGCCATGCGGGGAGGGCGCTGAGATGTCCGCTCCGGCTTACAAGATCATCGACCATACCTATGACACCGTCGTTGTCGGCGCGGGCGGCTCGGGCCTGCGCGCCACCATGGGCAGCGCCGAGGCGGGGCTCAAGACCGCCTGCATCACCAAGGTGTTCCCCACCCGCAGCCACACCGTCGCGGCGCAGGGCGGCATCGCCGCGTCCTTGCAGAACAACACGCCCGATCACTGGACCTGGCACATGTTCGACACCGTCAAGGGGTCGGACTGGCTGGGCGATCAGGACGCGATCGAATATATGGTGCGCGAGGCCCCGGCGGCGGTTTACGAGCTCGAACACGCCGGCGTGCCGTTTCAGCCGCAACGCCGACGGCACCATCTACCAGCGCCCGTTCGGCGGCCACATGCAGAACATGGGCGAAGGCCCCCCGGTCCAGCGCACCTGCGCCGCCGCCGACCGCACCGGCCACGCCATGCTCCACGCGCTCTATCAGCAGAGCCTGAAGTACGCCGCCGACTTCTTCATCGAATACTTCGCCATCGACCTGATCATGGACGGCGGCAAATGCGTCGGCGTCATCGCGCTGTGCATGGATGACGGCACCATCCACCGCTTCCGCGCCAAGGGCGTGGTGCTGGCGACCGGCGGCTATGGCCGCGCCTATTTCACCGCCACCAGCGCCCACACCTGCACCGGCGACGGCGGCGGCATGGTGCTGCGCGCCGGGCTGCCCGTTGCAGGACATGGAATTCGTCCAGTTCCACCCCACCGGCATCTATGGCGCGGGCGTGCTGATCACCGAAGGCGCGCGCGGCGAGGGCGGCTATCTGACCAATTCCGAAGGCGAGCGTTTCATGGAACGCTATGCGCCCAGCGCCAAGGACCTCGCCAGCCGCGACGTCGTCAGCCGCTCGATGGCGCTGGAAATGCGCGAGGGGCGCGGGGTCGGGCCGAACAAGGACTACATCTACCTCCACCTCGATCACATCGATCCCAAGGTGCTGGCCGAGCGCCTGCCCGGCATCACCGAAAGCGGCAAGATCTTCGCCGGGGTCGATCTCACCCGCCAGCCGCTGCCGGTCTGCCCGACGGTGCACTACAACATGGGCGGCATCCCGACCAACTATCACGGCGAAGTGATGACCATCGGCGCGGACGGCGATCCCGAAACCGTCGTCCCCGGCCTGTTCGCGGTGGGCGAGGCGGCCTGCGTCTCGGTCCACGGCGCGAACCGCCTCGGCTCCAACTCGCTGATCGATCTCGTCGTCTTCGGCCGCGCCACCGGCCACCGCCTGCGGGACACGATCAAGCCCGGCGAGGCCTTCGAGGAACTGCCCAAGGACAGCGCCGACCTGTCGCTGACCCGGCTGGATCACTTCCGCAACGCCAAGGGCGGCTCGCCCACCGCCGAAGTCCGCCTCGAAATGCAGCGCACCATGACCAAGGGCTGCGCCGTGTTCCGCGACGAGGCGCTGATGGCCGAAGGCAAGGCGGCGCTGGCGAAAACCTACGAGCGGATGCAGGACATCCACGTGACGGATCGCGGCCTGATCTGGAACTCGCGACCTCGTCGAGACGATGGAACTCGACAACCTGATCTCACAGGCGACCGTCACCATCCACGGCGCGCACAACCGCAAGGAATCACGCGGGGCGCATGCGCACGAGGATTTCCCCGAGCGCGACGACAAGAACTGGATGAAGCACACCGCCGCCTGGTTCGAAGGCTGGGGCGGCAAGGGCGGCGCGGTCAAGATCGACTACCGCCCGGTGCATGAGTTCACGCTGACGGACGACGTGGAGTATATCAAGCCGAAGAAGCGGGTTTATTGAGGGGATCCGGGGAAGTTGCGACATTCCGTAGTTCGCAGCCAGATGCGGCTGGTAACTGGAACTGCAACGCACATTTCTCGAAGCAAGTTCACGCGACGCTCTGGATGCAGACGTTGGTTTCCAAGAGTGTGAAGATCCTGCGCAGTCGACCAAGGCTTACCGCGATTGGGTGGGCAATTACGCATCGGTGTGGCAACTTAGCAAGGCAAGGGCATCGATACAGTCCCGCGCCGAGGATTCAAAGAAGCTGAATGCCTAATCTGCCACACGGAACAAGGACTCGCTATTGCATGTCCGCCTGGATAATAAGCTCAGCCTAGGTTGCGCTTAGTCGGAAATATGGGGCCGTATAGTTACATGTCAGTTCTGGCACTTCTTTAAATGAACAGAGATAGTCTGTGCGGACACATGTTGCGCTGGGACTTAAATCAGCAACTAGATTAAAGGACTGGATCCGTCGGTCGGAACATTAATCTGATTGCGTGATGGATTTGGCAGATAATGCGAGCATTCTGGTCTGAAGCCATGACAAGCGAATGGCTCAAGTCCCAAGGTGAGAAGACTGCAGTTCGAACCGACATCTATCAGAGGATTCAGGCATTTAGGGACAACTCGACTGCGTGCTCGTGCATGATACAAAGGTCTATTGGCCAAGATTGTAAGGAATATTATGGCGATGTCTAGACATGTGAGCGGAACTCCGCAATCGAGCATTAAATGACCACATCCTTTAGCGTTTGATATGAGTTACGAGTTACGGTGACAGGTGCAACAACCCCCAAAACCCTTAGCGCCTTTGCGCCTTGGCGTGAATCAAACCCGTTGCCGCTCCCCGCAAACTCGCCATAAGAAAGTCTCACGCCAAGGCGCAAAGGCGCCAAGGAAGGGAAGGGGGCAAAGGGTTGACTGACGTTCCGCGCGAGATTGATGCCCTTGCCACCATCGCCGTCGATTGCGGGTTCAAGTTGCATATGGCCTTCGGCCCCGGCCTGCTGGAATCGGTCTATGAGGCTATCCTCGCCGATAGTCTGACCAAGCGCGGGCTGCGCGTCGAGCGGCAGAAGCCCGTCGATATTCATTACGAAGGCACCATCCTGCGCGAGGGGTTTCGCATCGATCTGCTGGTCGAAGACCAGCTCATCATCGAACTCAAATCGACCGAGCGCACCGCGCCCGTCCACAAGAAGCAGCTCCTCACCTATCTGCGCCTGACCGACCTCCCGCTCGGCCTGTTGATGAACTTCGGCATGGAAACCTTCAAGGAAGGCATGAGCCGCGTGATCAACCGGCACCTGCGCAAGCCCTGACTTCTCTTCTTGGCGCCTTTGCGCCTTGGCGTGAGCAAATCTTTCTTACTTCGGGAAATTCGCCAGCCATTGGAGGATATCACGCCAAGGCGCAAAGGCGCCAAGGAAGGTCGGGAAAGTGAAGGATCGGTTGGACGGGGACACAAAACACCGGGTCTCCCGGGCTAAAAATACACCGAGGCCCCCTCAACTCCGCCAAGCACCCGGCCCACCTCGATCCACGACATCTCGCCGGTCAGCACGTGCGCATTGCCGCCGGTGATGTCGCGGAAGAAGCGCTGGATGGCGCAGCCCTTGCGCAGGCCGGTGGTGGTGGAGGCGGCGTAGGCCTGGTTGGCGATGCGCATTGCCGCGCCATAGGCGTGGCTGGCGGAGATCTTGGCGTCGAGTTGCAGCCGCGGGGTCACTTCGCCCGCCACAGCCGCGTCGTAGAGCCGGGAATAGGCCTGTTTCATCCAGGCATCGGCCGAGGCGAGATCGGTGTAGGCCTGCGCGTAGTCGCGCTGGAAGGTCTGCATATGGCTTAGCTTCATGCCCGGCCCGCGGTCCTTCGCCCTCGCGAACTTGCCCCATTCATCCAGCATCCGCCGCGCCGCGCCGAGGGCGAAGGCGCCGTGCGAAATGCAGGAGAAGGTCATGAAGCCCATGCGATAGAGCGGCCCGCCGCGGCGCTGCTCCGGCGCGCCGAGGTCGAAGGTGAAGTCGTGGTGGATCAGCTGTTCGGGCACCTCGAAATCGACGCTGCCGGTGCCGCGCAGGCCGAGCACGTCCCAGTTGCCGAGGAACTTGACGCCCGATCGCGGCACGATTCCCCAGAGCAGCGAGGGCTGGCCATTGGCGTCCAGCACCTGTTCGCCCTGGTCGTGCAGCAGATAGCCGCCGACCAGCCACTGCGCGCGCGGCGATCCGGTGGCGAAGCTGTAGCGCCCCGATACGCGGTAATGGTCGCCCACCTTTTCGGCCTTGCCGGTGGGCGCGACCTGGCCGGAACAATGGGTGTAACGCCCGCCGGGAAACACCTCGGCAATGGCGCGCTCGCCGAGGAATGCGCCCGCGACGCCGCCGCCGGTCATCACCGCATGGGAATACCAGCCGGTCGAGCCGTCCCAATAGGACAGTTCGGCAATCACATCGATCTGTTCGACCGGATGCGCTTCGCCCCCGCCTGCCTCGCGCGGGACCATGATCGAGAACAGCCCTGCATCCTCGATCGCCCGCCAGACTTCGGGTGCGAGTTCGGTCGCTTCCTCATCGGCCTGGGCGGCCGCGTCGATCATCGGACCGAGCGCACGCGCGCGTTCTAGCCAATTAGCGCCGCCCCCGGCAGAGGCTACGGGTTGTGCTGTTTGTGCCATGACCAAGGCTAACGCTCCCCACCCCCGCAATCAACCTTCGCCCCCGCGGCCCAGCCGATCGCGCCCTCCAGCAGCGTCACGTGGTTCGGCTCGCCGTAAGTCTCCGGCCGATGCCCGATCGCCGAGTAGAACATCCGCCCGCGCCCGACGCATTTGGTCCAGGCGATCGGGTGGTCGCCCATCTTGAGGTCCATGCCCATCATGCCCTTGGGCGAGTAGCTCGCTTCGTCAAGCGTGGCGATCACCCGCGCGCCGCTGGCGCGGGGGTTGGTCTTGAACGAGTACCACTCGTCGGTCATCGTCCATTCGCCGGGCAGGCCCTGGGCTGCGGGGTGCCTGGCGTCTTCGACAACGATGCGGGCGGGCTGGAACTGCGGGGCCATCGGGTGGCCCTTGAACCGCGTGCCGATCAGGGTGTCGGCGTACCAGTCCCAGAAATAGTTGGGATCGCCGGCAGAGCCGTGCATGGCGACGAAGCCGCCACCGCGCTCGATGTAGGCTTGCATGGCGCGCCGCTGCGACAGGGTGAGCACGTCGCCACTGATGTTGTTCCAGATCACCGCGTCGAATTGCCCCAGCGTCTTGGCATTGAACGCGCCGCCCTTTTCGGTGACGGCGACAGCCCAGCCCTTGCGTTCGGCCATGGCGACAATCGCGGCGTGGGCGGCATTGACCGAAGGCACATCCTTGAAACCGTTGATCTTTTCGAACAGCAGCAGGCGCGGGCGATCGGCGGGGAGGCTGAATTTCGGCTTGTCGTTGTCATAGCGGGCGCAGCGGGCGCGGCGGTCGGCCTGGGTGACGCGCAGGCCGCGCAAGGCGGCGTCGATCGTCGCGACTTCCTCGGGCTTGACGCCGACAAAGCCCGCCGCTTCGCGCAGCGTGATGATCGCGGCGAATGTCGGCGGCGTGGTGCCGGCGAAACGCGAGGGCAGGCGGCTGAACTTGCCCGGCGCTTCGGCGTCGAGAATGGCGCGCGCCGCCGGGCTCAGCATCAGGTCGATGAGCGGCGAACCGGCGGTAAAGGGCGTATTGGCGTTCGGGCAATCGGTCACCGCGCGGGCCGCGGCGGGGAGGGCGCTGCCGGCGATTAGCGCCGCGGCCAGGAACAATCTTGCAAACATGGCGATAATTTCCTTCTCTCCGTCCTCGCTCACGGCATCTAGCCGCTTGCCCTATTGCCCTGAGTCCCCTTAGACAAGCTGCAGAACCGATTGGAGAGGCAAGTCCACATGCGAATGGCCGGCGAACAGCGAATTGCCGCGAGCAGACAGCGCGTCTGGGAGGCGCTGAACGATCCCGATATCCTGAAGCAGTGCATTCCCGGCTGCCAGAGCCTGGAGCGCGAAGCGGACGACCGGCTGGCGGCGGTCGCCGAAGTCAAGATCGGCCCGATCGGTGCGCGGTTCAAAGGCATGGTGACGTTGTCGGAGCTCGATCCGCCCAACGGCTATACCATCACCGGGCAGGGCAACGGCGGCGTCGCGGGCTCGGCCAAGGGCGGCGCCAAGGTGCGGCTCAGCGATGACGGCGGCGGCACGCTGGTGTCCTACGAGGTCGATGCCGAAGTCGGCGGGCGCATGGCGCAGCTGGGCGGGCCGATCATCGATGCCACGGCCAAGCAGCTGGCAGGAAAATTCTTCACGACGTTCGGCCAGGTAGTGGGGGGAGCCGCAGCGGCGGCCGAAGCGGCTCCCGTGGCGGCGGAAGTCGCCCCGGCGCAGGTCGCCGCGCCGGTAGCAGCAGCGGCGGCACCGACCGTCGTGCACGCGCCGTCGGCCCCCGCGCCGGCCGGCGGCTATCCCTGGGGTTGGATCGCCGCGGTCGTGCTCGCCATACTCTCCGGCTTCCTGCTGGCGCGCAGCACCATGGCGGACTGGTGGGTGCTGGCGGTGGTCATGCTGGCGGTAGTCGCCGCCGCCGCCGGATTCGAGAGCGGTCGCCGCTCGGGAGGAAGAGGATGAAACCCGCACCATTCGATTACGTCGCGCCCCAGACCATCGACGAAGCGCTCAAGGTGCTCGCCGACGCCGGCGGTGGGGCGACCTTGCTGGCCGGCGGGCAGACGCTGATGCCGCTGATGAACCTGCGGATGAGCCAGCCATTCGTCGTTGTCGATCTCAACCGCATTCCCGAGCTTCAGGGCATCTCGCGTGCCGATGGCGGCACCCGCGTCGGGCCGATGACGCGGCAGGCCGATGCGCTGGCTTCCGCGGAACTGAAGGCGGCGCTGCCGGTCATGGTCGAGGCTTTGAGCCATGTCGGGCACTACCAGACGCGCAATCGCGGCACCGTCGGCGGGTCGGTGGCGCTGGGCGAGCCGGCGGCGGAAATGCCGGCGACGGCGGTGGCGCTGGGGGCTTCGATCGAGGTGCGTTCGGTGAGGGGCGCAAGGATGGTTCCGGCGCGCGAGTTCTACCTCGGACCATATATGACGGTGCTTGAGCCCGACGAGCTGGTCACCGGCATCGTCTATCCCGACTGGCCCAGCGGACACGTTACATTGTTCCGCGAAGTGGCGCAGCGGCCGGGCGATTTCGCGCTGGTCGGCATGGTTGGCGCCATGGTGGTCGAGGGCGGGGCGGTCAGCCGCGCGGGTCTCGCCTGGTTCGGCATGGGGCCGACGCCGGTGGCGATGGCTTCGGCCGAAGCAGCGTTGATCGGCAGCCAGGTCGCCGGTCTCGACGCCAATGCCCTCAGTGAACTCGCCCTCGCCGAAACGGCGCCGTTCGACGATCACCACGCCAGCGCCGAATACCGCCGCACTGTCGGCCGGCGCATCTTCGCGCGCAAGCTGCGCGACACATTCAATCTGAGGGAAGCGGCATGAGCGAGCCCAAAAGCGAATTTCGCATCGAACTGACGGTCAACGGCAACAAGCACGCCGCGACGGTCGAGGCGCGCAGCAGCCTTGGCGAATTCCTGCGCGAAGGGCTGGGCTATACCGGCACGCACCTGGCCTGCGAGCACGGAGTCTGCGGCGCCTGCACGGTGATGGTCGATGGCAAAGCTATGCGGTCTTGCCTGATGCTGGCGGTGCAGGCCGACGGTGCGGAAGTGACCACGGTCGAAGGTCTCGCCGCGGCGGACGGTACGCTGCACCCGGTGCAGCAGGCGATGCGCGACAATTTCGGGCTGCAATGCGGCTTCTGCACCCCGGGGGTGGTGATTACTCTGGCGGCGGTGACGGCCAATGGCGCCAAGCCCAGCGCCGAGGAAATGGAATTGGCCATGTCGGGCCACATCTGCCGCTGCACCGGCTATCAGGGCATCCGCCGGGCGATCCGGCAGTTGGCCGGAGAAAGCGCATGAACCTGCACGTTCCCGGCGCACACCGCTACATCGGCGAGCGCACCCCGCGCAAGGAAGACGCCCGGCTGCTGACCGGGCGCGGCCAGTTCGCCGACGATGTGCGGCTGCCCGGGCTGCTGCATTGCGCTTTCGCCCGCTCAAACGTGGCGCGCGGCAAGATCGTCTCGATCGAAACAGCGGTGGCGCGCGAAGTGCCGGGCGTGCACATGATCTACACCCAGGCCGATTTCGCGGCGATCAAGGTCGATGTGATGAACTTCTTCTTCGGCCCGGTAACCGCGCCGGTGACGATCCTGGCCGACGGGCGGGTCGCCTGTGTCGGTGACCCCGTCGCCATGGTGATCGCCGACAGTCGCGCCATCGCCGAGGACGCCGCCGCGCTGATCGAGATCGAGATCGAGGAGGAAGACCCGGTCGTCACGCTCGGCGATGCCCGCACAGGCCCGCCGGTCCACCCCGGCATGGCGGACAACGTCGCCCAGGTGATGGGCGACGACGAGCTCGACGAAGAGCTCCAGGCCAAAATCGACGCCGCGCCGTTCAAGGTGACCCGGGCGATCCGCCACCAGCGCATCGCCCAGTCGCCGATGGAATGCCGCGGCTGCGTTGCGACCTGCGACGGCGCCGAGGAAATGACCATCTGGATCGGCTGCCAGAGCCCGCACCTTGTCGCCCGCTACACTTCGCTCGCATTCGGCCTGCCGCAAGAGGCGATCCGGGTGTTTGCCAAGGATGTCGGCGGCGGCTTCGGGCTCAAGAACTTCCCCTGGCGCGAGGAAATGGCGGTGATCGCGGCGGCGCGGAAATTCCGCCGCCCGGTGAAGTGGATCGAGGACCGCTTCGAATCGCTGACCGCCTCGAGCCATGCGCGCGAGCAGGAGGCGACGCTCACCGTCGCGTTCGACAAGGACGGCAAGATCCTCGCCGGCTTCGGCGATTACAGTTCGAACAACGGCGCTTTCCCGATGGGCGAGGACTGCAATGTCGCGGTGCACATGTTCATGTGGCCGGCCTACAAGATGCCGGCTTACGGCTTCGTCAGCCGTGGCTGGTATTCGAACACCATGGGCCTTGGCGGCTATCGCGGGCCTTGGGCGATGGAATCGCTGATTCGCGAAGTGGTGCTCGACGATGCGGCGCGGCTGATCGGCCTGGACCCGGTCGAAATCCGCCGCCGCAACCTGGCCTACAAGGCAGATCAGCCGTTCACCACGACCTTCGGCATCGAAGTCGACGATGTCAGCGCCGGAGAATGTCTCGAAAAGCTGATTGCCCATTTCGACATTCCGGCGTTCCGCAAGGAACAGGCGGAAGCGCGAAAGGCAGGCCGCTATCTCGGCCTGGGTATTGCTACCTATGTCGAACCGACCGCAGCCGCCGGGCAGATGGCGCCGATGACCGGCGATCTCGCGACGATCCGGATCGAACCGACCGGCAAGGTCACCGCCTCGCTCAGCACGCATTCGCAGGGCCACGGCACCGCGACAACCATGGCCCAGGTCATCGCCGACCGGATCGGCGTGGCTTACGAGGATGTGACTGTTTTCGAAGGCGACAGCGCCATCGGCGGCTTCGGTCCGGGCGCGGCGGGAAGCCGCCAGGCGGTGATCGCCGGCGGCGCGGCCTGGACGGCGTCGGACATGCTGGCCGACAAGGTCAAGATCATCGCCGCGCACCTCTTCAACGCCAGCGCCGAAAGCGTGGTCATCGAAGGAGGCATGATCCGCATCGCCGGCGCACCCGACCGGACGCTGCGCGAAGTCGCCGAGATCGCCTATGGCGAACCGGCCCGGCTGCCCGAAGGCGCTGGCGCGGGTCTGGAGGCGCAGTACCGCTTCCAGCCAAAGCAGCACTTCACATTCACCAGCGCGGCCCACCTGTGCGTGGTCGAAGTCGATGGTGAGACCGGGTTCGTCAAGATCCTGCGCTGGATTTCGAGCGAAGACTGCGGGACGGTAATCAACCCCGGCGTGGTCGAAGGCCAGATCGCCGGGGGCCTGGCGCAGGGTATCGGCCAGATCCTGCTCGAGGACATGCCCTACGACGCACGCGGCAATCCGCTGGCGGCGACGTTCAAGGACTATCTCATGCCGGCGATCAGTGACATTCCGGACTTCGAATATGTCCACGCCAACACGCCCTCGGCCAGCACCGGCGGCATGCGCGGCGTGGGCGAAGGCGGGGCGATCATCGGTCCACCGACGCTGGTCAACGCCATCGCCGACGCGCTGAACGATTTCGGCGAACTCAACCTAGACTTCCCGCTGACCCCCGCCAAGATCCTCGATGCCATCGAGGGGCGCGACGTTTCCGGTCATGCCGGCCGCAAAATGCCGCAAGTGGCGCCCAGCGCCGCACCGGCCGAAGCAGCGCCCGCCGCGGCGGCGGGGAGCGTCACGGTCGACGGTGAATGGGCCATGGTCATGTCCACCCCGATGGGCGACCAGGCGATGACCGGCAGGTTCGTCACCGACGGCGACAAGCTGTCCGGCGAACTGCTCAGCCCGATGGGCTCGCAGCCGTTCACCGGCACGGTTACGGGCAACCGGGTCAAGTTCGACCTTGCCGTCGAGCAGCCGATGAAGATGACCCTGAAATACGATCTCACCGTCGATGGCGATGCGATCTTCGGCAAGGTCAAGATGGGCATGTTCGGATCGTCGAAGCTGTCGGGGAATAGGGTTTAGAACGGAGTACCCTAATTCCAAACCAGACCCGCTCATGCTGAGCTTGTCGAAGCACCGGGTTGTTACTGCGAGGGTGCAGTAGAACGAGGGTCCTTCGACAAGCTCAGCATGAGCGGGTCTGGGAGGTTCCGCTTCAGATAATCCGCTCTCTCCCGCTTTTCCTTGCCCCCTGCCGCCCCCGCGCTAACATGCCCTCCGAACCGAGGGGAGTAGTCCAATGGGCGGGTTTCTGATTGCACTGGTGGTGGCGGTGGTGCTGTTCCTGCTGATGGGCGTGCGCGTCGTCCGGCAGGGCTTTGTCTATACGATCGAACGGCTTGGCAAATATACGCTTGCCGCACAGCCAGGCCTGCACCTGATTATCCCGTTCATCGACCGGGTCGGCCACAAGGTGAACGTGATGGAACAGGTGCTCGATATCCCCGGGCAGGAGATCATCACCAAGGACAACGCCATGGTCGGGGTCGATGCGGTGGTGTTCTTCCAGGTGCTCGATGCCGGCAAGGCGGCTTACGAGGTGGCCAACCTCTATGTCGCGATCATGCAGCTGACAACCACCAACCTGCGCACCGTCATGGGCTCGATGGACCTCGACGAGACGCTGTCGCGGCGCGACGAAATCAACGCCAAGCTGCTGCAGGTGATCGATCACGCCACCGCGCCATGGGGGGTGAAGATCACGCGGATCGAGATCAAGGACATCCGCCCGCCCGCCGACATCTCCAACGCCATGGCCCGCCAGATGAAGGCCGAGCGCGAAAAGCGGGCCAACATCCTCGAGGCGGAAGGCTTTCGTGCCGCTGAAATCCTGAAGGCGGAAGGTGAAAAGCAGGGTGCGATCCTGTCGGCTGAGGGGCGCAAGGAGGCCGCCTTCCGCGATGCGGAGGCGCGCGAACGTTTGGCTCAGGCGGAAGCGCAGGCGACCCTGGTGGTGTCCGAGGCGATTGCCACATCCGGCACCCAGGCGCTCAACTATTTCGTGGCGCAGAAATACACCGAAGCGGTTGCCGCTTTCGCCACTTCGCCCAATGCCAAGACCATCCTGTTCCCGGTCGAGGCGACCCAGCTGATCGGTTCGCTCGGCGGCATCGGCGAGCTGGTCAAGGACGCGTTGGGTTCGGGCGGCGGCGGGAAGGAATAGGGCGATGGCCTGGCTCGAAACCCTCGATTCGCACTACGCCTGGCTGGCGCTGGGGCTGCTGCTGGCGGCGGCGGAGATGGCGATACCCGGCGTTTTCCTGATCTGGCTGTCGGGCGCGGCGATAATCACCGGGCTGCTCGCCTGGGTGGTGCCGATCGGCATGCCGCTGCAGATCGTGGTTTTCGCCGCGCTGGCGATCGTTTCGGTGTTCACCGGACGGCGCTATCTGCGCGCCAACCCGATCGAAGCTGTCGATCCGCTGATGAACGACCGCGGCGCTCAGATGATCGGCGAGACGGTGCAGGTCACCCATATTATCGAAGGCGGCACCGGCCGGGTAAAGCACGGCGATAGCGAATGGCTCGCCAAGGGGCCGGACGCCGAGCCGGGCACGCGGATGCGGGTTTCGGGGCACGACGGGGCGGTGCTGCTTGTCGAGCATTTGCAATAGGAACGAAACGAGGTGACCGATTTGGAAGGGATTATCTCAGAACTTCTTGATGGTACGAAAAACTGCCCCTTTTCAGAGTGGCCAGGTAACCTGAATAATTTGGACTTGCCGGGCCTCTACGCGTGGTGGGTTAGCGAATCTGGCGCTGCCCTGATCACTTCACGGCTTGGCAAAGAAATTTCTCCAGGAATCGTCTATGTGGGACAAGCTGGGGCAGGGTCCAGCACTGCCACCTTGCGAAGTAGAATTGAGAGTAACCACATATCTGGAAAGATAAGACAATCCACGCTCCGTTTGACGGCGGCAACAATACTTCTTGAGGACTTGAAGGGTTTCATTGAAGGCGACCGGAAGATCGGTGTTAGAGGGGAGGCGATAGTGACAGCTTGGCTTTCAGCCTGCTTCAATGTCACAGTCGCGGCGTATCCCGATAGGATAAATTTGGGCGAATTAGAGAAGACCGTTCTTGATCATCTCGACCCGCCCTTCAATCTGTCAGGAATGGATAACTCACCATTAAGGTCTGAAATTGGAGATCGGCGCAGGGTTTTTCGTCAAATGGATATGAATCCACGGCGCAACACTTCCATGTCATCAAGTGAATCAAGTCTGATTCCGGTCCATCGAAGTGATAGAAGCATAACACTTCACGAAGAGATTGCGGCCATCCTTGCGGAAAATCTCAACCGATGGATGGCGACTTCGGAAATAGCTGAATTGGTTAACGAGAGAGGGATTTATATAAAGAGAAACCTCTCGAAAATGACGGACTATCAAATCCACGGTCGAACGCGAAATTACAGAAACTTGTTCGAACGAAACGGATCGAAGGTGAGGCTAATTTCTGCATGAATTCAGGGGAAATAACACGTTTCTCCAGCCAGCCCACGCCTGAACTCTACCGCAATAACTCTCGCACCACCGAAGGCCGCTTCGCGATCAGCGCCAGCAGCACCTGCGCGGGGCCGGTCGGGCGGCGGCGGCCGTGTTCCCAGTTGAGCAGGGTGCCCTTGGCGACGCCGATGCTGCGGGCGAATTCGCCTTGCGACAGACCGGTCTCGCGGCGGATCGCGGCAACGTTCACGTCGGGCACTTCGATGTGGTGTACCACCGCGCCGGTGTCCTCGCCTCTGGCGAAGGCGATAGCCTCGTGCAGTGCTTCCTTGATGCTTTCGTAAGCCTTTGTCATTGCAGTGCTCCATAGTGCTCGATCAGAGACTTACCCAGCGCGACCAGTTCGGTCAGTTCGGATTTGCTAAGATTGTCTTTCTCATTCTTGGCGAACACGGTCAGCAGGATCAGTGGAATGTGCTCGCCTCCGAACACATGGACCGTCCGGTAGCCGCCGCTCTTGCCACCGTCGGCGCGAGGGATGCGAACCTTACGCAGGCCACCACCGAGCGGAATTCCAGCCTCTGGATTGGCGGCGAGATAGGTGACGATCCCGATCCGCTCGTCATCCGACATGATTGCCTTCGCCCGCTTGACGAACGATTGCAGCTCGACGACGGACTGGAGGCGGGTCACTGTGCTAGAAGTATAAGCCAATGAAGCATGAGTCAATGACGCATGTGCTTTGGGGCCATGCTTGCAAGGCCTCCTACCCTATCCCATATTCCCGCCCAAGGAGACGCCCATGACCGAAAAACTCACCCTCACCGAAGCCGAATGGCTCGCCAAGCTTGGCCCCGAGCAGTACCAGATTCTGCGCCAGGCCGGGACCGAGCGGGCCTTCACCGGCAAGTACGAGAAGAACAAGGCCGACGGTATGTATCTGTGCGCCGGCTGCGGGACGCCGCTGTTTGCGTCGGACAAGAAGTACAATTCCGGCTCCGGCTGGCCGAGCTATACCGCGCCGGTCGCCGGCGAAGCGGTCGAGGAATTGCGCGATACCGCCCACGGCATGGTCCGCACCGAAGTGCGCTGCGCCAGGTGCGAGGGGCATCTGGGGCATGTCTTTCCCGATGGGCCGGGCGAGAACGGCCTGCGCTATTGCATCAACAGCGCCTCGCTCGAGTTCAAGCCGAAGGGGTGAAGTCGGGGCGGCCTTTGCGGTGAACAGTTCGGCCCGCGCCCTTTGCTCTCTCCGTTAAGCCTGTGTTAGACATGCGCGATGCACAGCATGGCCATGCTTGGGACGCTTGCGTCCGTCTTGGGGGCCGGTCAGCCGAATGGCTCGTAACGACAATTTGCGCCGTTCCACGCCGGAGCGCCGCCCGCCGCCGCCCCCAAAGCGCGGGCCGAAGCAGCGCTCGCGGCTGGCGCTCTTCTTGCGCCGGCTGTTCGTCTGGGGGTTTGCGCTGGCGCTGCTGGGCGTGCTGATCCTGGCGGCCGGCGTCGGGTTTACCGCGCAATCGCTGCCCAGTTACCAGCAGCTCAAGACCACCACCAGCGGCCCGCAGATGGTGGTGGTGCGCGCCCGCGACGGCAGCGAGCTGGTCACGCTCGGGCCGAGTTATGGCCGCTGGCTGGCCTACGGCGAGATCCCGCAGATCATGAAGCAGGCGATGGTTTCGGTCGAGGACAAGCGCTTCCGCTCGCACCTCGGGGTCGATCCGATCGGCATCGCCCGGTCTTTCCTGGTGCGATACCAGAGCGGCCGGTTCAAGCAGGGCGGTTCGACCATCACCCAGCAGCTGGCGCGCACCATTTTCCTCAACAACAGCCGCACCTTCGATCGCAAGATCCGCGAAGCGGTGCTGGCGATGGCGCTCGAATGGAAGTTCTCGAAGGACCAGATCCTCGAGCTCTATCTCAACAAGGTCTATTTCGGCGGCGGCGCCTATGGCGTCGATTCGGCGGCACGCAAGTTCTTCGGCCATCCCGGGACCGAGATTTCATTGCCGGAAGCCGCGATCATCGCTGGCCTGGTCAAAGCGCCCTCGCGCTTTTCCCCCACCGCCGATGCCCAGGCGGCGGTCGACCGGGCCAGGACCGTGCTCGACGTGATGCAGGGCAACGGCACGATCAGCGCCGCCCAGGCCGCCGGGGTGGATTTCAAGGCGATCCGCATCGCGCCCGAAGCGAGCCAGAATTCGGTGCGCTATTTCACCGACTGGGCGCTGCCGCAGCTCGATATCCTGCTGGAGGACAACAGCGAGCCGATCGAGGTGTGGACCACGCTCGATCCGGCGCTGCAGCACGCGGCGGCCGCGGCGATCCAGGCCAATTCACCGCGCGGCGCGCAAGGGGCGCTGGTCAGCCTCGACCGCGATGGGGCAGTACTCGCCATGATCGGCGGCACGGACTACGTGACCTCGAACTACAACCGGGCGGTCAATGCCGTGCGCCAGCCGGGCTCCGCGTGGAAGCTGTTCGTCTATCTCGCCGCGCTCGAAGCCGGGTTCAAACCCAACGACCGGGTGGTCGATGAGCCGGTGACGATCGGCGACTGGAGCCCGCGCAATTCGGGCGGCAGCTATGCCGGCGAAATCGATGTACGCACCGCCTTCGCCTATTCGAAGAACACGGTCGCGGCCAAGCTTGGCAACGAAGTCGGCTTTGGTGCGGTCGCCGGCATGGCGCGGCGGTTCGGCATCACCACCCCGGTCAACACGCTGCCTTCGATGGTGCTGGGCACTTCCGATGTGCGGCTGATCGATATGACCCGCGCCTTTGCCGCGGTTTCGGCCAAGGGCGCCGCGGTCGAACCCTACGGCATCGCCAAAGTCACGACCACCGACGGGAAAGTGCTCTACACCCGTCCCACGCAGCGGGGACAGGTGCTGGTGCCGCCCTATGTCGCCGCCGGAATCACCGACCTGTTGCAATCGGCGGTGGCGATCGGGACCGGCAAGTCGGCGCAGATCGGCCGGCCGGTGGCTGGCAAGACCGGGACGACAAGTTCGAACAAGGACGGCTGGTTCCTGGGCTTTTCCAGCGGAATCACCACCGGCGTGTGGATGGGCCGTGACGATGCCAAGCCGGTTGGCGGCCTACAGGGCGGTATGGCCCCGGCGCGCGCTTTCGCGGCCTTCATGCGCGTCGCGGTGGCATCGCGTCCGGTCGAGAAGTTCGATACCGAACTCAAGCTGCCCGAATGGCAGCTCGAGCCCGACGATGAAGTCATATTCGGCGACCCCCGCGAATATTACTATCCCGACGAGCAAGGTAATCTGGTCGGGCCGGACGGGCGCCCCCCCGTTGGCCAGGGCGGTTTCGATCCTGGACCCGGCGATCCGCCGATGGGAGAAGATCCGCTCGACAACGGTGGCCTGGTACCCGTCGGTCCGCCGCCCGCGGCGAACGACGAGTTCCTCGACCAGGCTACTGGCAAGCAATAAGCCAGACGGGCGCAAGCGCCGCCCAGCCCTGAACTCAGCGCAGCCGCACGGGTACGTAAACCGCCGGCCTGCCGCGCTGGATCACCCGCAGCAGCACCGCGACGCGATTGGCGGCCTTGGCCGAACGGATCGATTCCTCGAGCCCGGCCACCGTCCTGATGTCTCGGTAGTTCGCCGAAAGCAGGACATCGCCCCGCTGCAAGCCTTTCGTACCGGCATCGGAAGACGGATCGACGGCATTCACGACCAGGCCCTGGGTATCGTCGGCAACACCCAGTTGCCGGGCGATCTGCGGCGTCAGCGGCAGGACCGACAGGCCCAGCGCCTTTTCCGCCAATCCCTCGCCCTGCTTCTGCGGGGTCCGGTTGAACGGATCTTCCGTCTGGCCCCGTTCCTGCCCGAAGGTCTGCTGGGCAAGCTCCTCCTCGCTGGGCCGTTTGCCGACTACGGCGGTGACCGTCATGCGCTTGCCGTCACGGATCAGGTCTATCGGAATCCGGCTGCCGGGCGGGGTATTGGCGACGATGTAAGACAAAGATTGCTGGGGGCTGACCTCGTTGCCCGCTACCTTGAGGACAATATCGCCTGGCTGGATTCCCGCCTTGGCCGCGCCCTGGCCCGGCTCGACAGCCTGGACGAATTCGCCCTTGTTGTGCGCCACGCCCAGCAAATCCGCCAAATCCTCGTTCAGCGGCTGGATGCGGATGCCAAGGTAGCCGCGTTCGATCGCCTGGCCGTTCTTCAGCCGGTCGACGATCGGCTGGGCGATTTCCGCGGGAATGGCGAAACCGATCCCGACGCTGCCGCCGGTGGGCGAGAAGATCGCATTGTTGATGCCGATCACCTGGCCCTTCATGTCGAACATCGGGCCGCCCGAATTGCCGCGATTGATCGCCGCGTCGGTCTGCAGGTAGCGGTCGTAGGCGGTGTTCGATCCGGTATTGCGGTACACCGCCGAAATAATGCCCGAAGTGACCGTGCCGTTGAGGCCGAAGGGGTTGCCGATCGCAATCACCCAGTCACCGACCCGGGCGCTGCGCAAATCGCCGAACTTGACGAAAGGCAGCGGTTTGGGCGCGCTGATCTTGAGCACGGCGAGGTCGGACGACGCGTCGCGGCCGATCAGCTTGGCCGGATATTCGGTGCCATCGGTGGTCTTGACCGTGATCGATTTCGACCTCACCCTGCCCATCGGAGGTGACTACGTGGTTGTTGGTCACGACATAGCCGTCGGCGGTAATGATGAAGCCCGAGCCGAGCGATTGCGCCTCGCGGGTCTGCGGACCCTGGCCACCGCCGCCGAACAGGTCCTCGAACGGCGTCCCGGCAAAGGGATTGCCGCTGCCAACGCGCACTTTCTGGCGGGTCGAGATGTTGACCACGGCCGGCGCCAGCTGCTGCGTCAGATCGGCGAAGCTGACCGGCGCTCCGGCGCGCGGGACCATGTTCTGGATCTGCTCCGCATCGTTCTGCGCGACTTGGGCTCCGGCCGGATAGCCGGTCGCCAGCGACAGGGCAGCGCCGCCCAAAAGCAGCGCGGTGGTGACTCCATAAGCGTATCGCACGGGCTTCACGTCCTCAGGTTTCCTTCAAGAAGGGGCGCATTGGAGCGCCGGATAGGTTTCCCGATTCAAGCCCATCAGGCTTAACCGGAATTGAATGGCGTCTAATCGCGAAATTCGCGGAAGAGCGAATTTCGAGGCGGCACCGGCCCGCTCCCCGGCCCGGCCACCCAAAGCATACCATCTCGTTGGGTGGCCGGGCGGGGGAGCGGGCCGGTGCCGGACGATCCGGAACGAAGTTTCGGATCAGACATTTAACGCCCCCTGAACTGGCGCAGATAGTCGTTGTCGGGCGACAGGATGATCGTGCTGGCGCCCTTGTTTTCGGGCTGATCCGCGAAGGTCACGTCGTAGCTCTTCATCGCCCGGTAGAAGTCGTAAAACGAAGCGTCCTTGTTGAACGCGGCGGCATAGGTCTGCGAGGCCCTGGCCTCCGCCTCGGCCCGGATGATCTGCGCCGCCTTCTGGCCTTCGGCGCGGATGGTCGTGGCTTCCTGCTCGCGCGCCGCCTGCATGCGGGCGAACGTGCTGTCCAGCGCCTCGGCAGGCAAGTCGGCGCGCTTGATCCGGACATCGATCACCTGGGCGCCGTATTCGCGCGCCTCGCGGTCAAGCCCCTCTCGAATGACTTTCATGGCGGCGCCGCGATCGGCGTTGAGCAGCGACTGGAACGTGCGTTTGCCCAGTTCCTGCCGCAGCACCGAAGTCAGGATCGGTTTGAGCTGTTCGGTAACTTGCGCGGTCGTACCGGCGGTGCGGACCACCTTGACCGGATCGATGATGCGGAACCGGGCGTAGGCATCGACCTGAAGCCGCAGCTGATCGGTCGATAGCACTTCCTGGGGGTCCATATCGACCGTCAGCACCCGCCGGTCGATCCGCACCAGCCGCTCGAAAAACGGGATGCGCAGCGACAGCCCGGCGCCGGTCGAGCCATATTCAACCTTGGGCTTGAACTTGTTGATCACGCGGTGCGGATCGCCGAGGCGGACCACCACGGCCTGCTCGGTCTCGGACACCACGACCACGCTGGAGAGCAATGCGGCAACCAGCGCGATCGCCGCGATCGCCGACAGGCGGTTCGTTTCCCAGAATTCGCGAAGCATCACTGGCCTCCCTGGCTGGGCGCGGCGGCCGGCGGCGCTCTTCGGCGTAGTTCGGGAAGCGGCAGATAAGGGGTCACGCCATTGGCTTCGACCACGACCTTGTCGTTATTGCGCAAGATGCGCTCCATGGTTTCGTAGTACATGCGCCGCCGGGTGACTTCGGGGGCGAGTTTGTACTGGCCGTAAATCTTGTCGAACGCCGCCGCCTCGCCCTGCGCGATCGCGACGACCTGGCCCGCCCAGGCCTGGGCCTCGTTCTGATAGCGCTGGGCTTCCTGCTGCGCGATATTGACCTTCTGGAACGCGGCGACGACCTTCTCGGGGGGATCGGCCTTCTTCAGCTGGACGCCCTGAATGGCGATGCCCGAGCGGTAGACGTCGAGAATCCGCTGCATGCGCAATTGCACGCCCTGTTCGATCCGGCCCCGGCCGGTGCCGCCGATAACGTCGTTGAGCGGCACTTCCGCCACCGACGAACGCATCGCCGCTTCGGCGATTTCCCGGACAGTTCGTTCCGGATCGTCGAGCTGGAAGCGGTAGAGCTGGAGGTTCTTGATGTACCAGCGCACCGAATAACTCAGATCGACCAGGTTCTTGTCGCTGGTCAGCATCAGCTTTTCGGTTTCCCCGTCAGGGATGTTGAACGACTTGATCTCGGTTACCTTCTCGACGCTCACCGACTGGATCGGCCAGGGCAAAGTCAGGGAAACGCCCGGGCCGATGGTGCGAGAGTATTTGCCGAAGGTGGTCACCAGGCCCTGTTCCTTGGGGGCCAGCATCCAGGTCGTGGTGAAGCCAATCCAGATGAGGGCGATCGCGCCTGCTATCAGCGGCAGCCAGCTGCGACCGTCCGGCCGCCGGGGCAGATTTGGAAAGCCTCCGCCCCCGCCGCCCCCGCCGCCGCCTCCGCGCGGGCGGTTGGGGTCCCTGGGGCGGAAGATGTCCTCGATACTCGCCGAGCGGCGCGGCGGCTCACCGGCGGGCTGCCAGGGGTTGCGCGGTCCCTTGGGAGGTTCCGGATTGTCCGGCGCGCCATCCGCACCGCTACTGGCCGCGCCGGGCTCCCCGGACCCCTCCGGATCACCCTTGTCCCCGCCGCCCCATGGACTCTTGCGGCCGGTCATGGCCAGTATCCCGTGCGCGATTGCATCGCCGATTGTTTTCATGGACCACGTTATAGGAATGCAATCGCCACAAAAACAGTGCCTGTCTGCGCTTTTTCCCTGCTAGGGGATCGCGAGCCCGATTGTGGAGGAAGAATGAGCGGCGACGAGGTGGAAGAGTTGAAGGCGGCGCTGCCGCAATTCGCGCAAGACCGCGTGCAATCCTTGCGTTTCGCCGACGGTGTCGCGACGCTGGTGCTGGAGGTTGGCGGGCTCGACAAATTGGAACGCGACCGGCTGGAAACGGCGGTAAAGGACGCGCTGAAAACGCGGCCCGGGGTTGCCGAAGTGCGCGTCGCCATGACCGCCGACAAGCGGGCGCGGCGGATTGTCGCGGTGGGATCGGGCAAGGGCGGTGTCGGCAAATCGACGCTCGCGGCCAATCTCGCCGTGGCGCTGGCGCGCATGGGCCGCAAGGTCGGGCTGGTCGATGCCGACATCTACGGACCCTCGCTGCCGCGCCTGCTCGCCAACGAGGGCAAGCGCCCCGATGCGCGTGACAAGAAGCTGGTGCCGGTGCCGAGCCCGTGGGGCGTGCCGGTGCTGTCGATGGGCCATCTCGTCGAGCCGGGCCGGGCGATCGCCTGGCGCGGTCCGATGGCCGGCAATGCTCTGTCGCAGCTGATCGACGCCCACTGGGATGACGCCGACCTGCTGGTGGTTGATCTGCCGCCTGGCACCGGCGACGTCCAGCTGACCATGTTGCAGCGGTTCAAACCGGCCGGGGCGGTGATCATCTCGACCCCGCAGGACCTCGCGCTGATGGACGCGGTGCGGGCGATGCAGCTGTTCGAGCAGGCCGGGGTGCCGGTGGTAGGGCTGGTCGAGAACATGGCGGGCTATATGTGCCCGCATTGCGGCGAAGTCAGCGATCCGTTCGGCAGTGGCGGGGTCGAGGCGGCGGCGAAGCAGCTGGGGCATGCTTTCCTCGGCCGGGTTCCGCTCGACCTGTCGATCCGCCAGGCGAGCGACGCCGGCGAGCCGCCCGCGGCCGGCGATGGCCCGCAGGCGGAAGCCTTCGCCGCTATCGCCCGGCGTCTGGCCACCTGGCTCGACAACCAGGCCGGGTAAGATGCGGCTGACGCGGCGGGGCATTCTGATCGGGGCCGTTGCGGGCGGCGGACTCGCGCTCGGCTATCTGTTGCGGCCGCGGGGTTACCCCTTGCCGCTTTCCGCCGGACGCGACGAGACCGCGTTCGACGCCTGGATCAAGATTTCGCGCGACGGGATTGTCAGCGTCGCGGTGCCGCAGCTCGAAATGGGGCAGGGGATCACCACGCTGATCCCGCAGATCGTCGCGGTCGAACTCGGGGCGGACTGGCGCAATATGGCGGTCGAGCCGGCGCCGCCGAGCGCGCTCTACGCAAATTTCCCGCTCGCCGCGCGATGGGCGGAACTCTGGATGCCGGCGCTGCCCGGCCTGGGCGGGAACCCGCTCAGCCCGGTAACCCGGCGGTGGGCCGAGAGCAATCGCTTCAGCGCGACCGCCGACGGTACATCGCTGGCGGCGTACGAAGCGACGGTGCGCTCGGCGGCCGCCTCGGTCCGGGCGCTGCTGTGCATGGCGGCGGCCAGGCGCTGGAATGCCGACTGGCGGAAGTGCACCGCGGCCGGAGGCTATGTCCGTCACGGAGGCAAGAGCGCGACTTTCGGCGAGCTGGCGGCTGAGGCGGCCAGGTTCGACCCGCCCGATCCGCCGGTGTTGCACCCCTACCCGGCCAGGGAACGCGCAATCCCTGCTGGGCCAGACACACCGCTCGCCTTTCCCCGGCTCGATCTGCCCGCCAAGGCCGAGGGCAGCTTCCTGTTCGCCGGCGACGTGCGGCTTCCGGACATGGTCTATGCCGCGATCCGTCACGGGCCGATTGGCGATACGGTTCTCGCAAACTTCGAAAAGCAGAAGGCAGAGGGCACGCCCGGGCTGATTTCGCTGGTCAAGGGCAAGCGCTGGCTCGCCGCGGTGGCGAGCGACTGGTGGGCCGCCGAACGGGCGCTCGCCGCGATCGCACCCAATTTCGAGGCGCGCAACCGAGCCGACAGCACCAGGATCGACGCCGCGCTCGATCGCGCCCTGCGGCAGGGCGACACGCACCGGATCCACGAAGCCGGAGATCCGGATAATCTAGCGTCCAAGCCCTTCGCGCTCGCGCTGCGCTACGATGTCGCGCCTGCGCTCCACGCCACGCTGGAGACGGCCAGCGCTACGGCGCGGCTGTCGGGCGGCAAGCTGGAGGTCTGGGCGGCCTCGCAGGCGCCCGAAGCGGCGCGCCGGGCCGCTGCGGCGGCGGCCGGCGTCGCCGACCGCGATTGCATACTCTATCCGATGCCGGCAGGCGGCAGCTTCGACCGGCGGCTGGAGCACGACCATGTGGTCGAAGCAGCAGCGATCGCGCGCGAAGTGGGCCGGCCGGTCCAGCTTATCTGGTCGCGCTGGCAGGAGCATATCGCCGGCTGGCCGCGCACACCGGTCGCCGCGGTGATGGCGGCCAAGGTGACGGATGATGGCCGGATTCTCGGCTGGAAGGCGCGGCTCGCCCTTCCCGCGAGCGCCAGGGAGGCCGGAAGGCGGCTGTTCGGCGGCGCGACGGCGAGCGCCGCCATGGCCGACAGCGCCGGAGAGGGCGATGCGCTGGCGATGGAAGGCGCCGTTCCCGCCTACGATATTCCCGACATAGTGGTCGAACATGTCCCGGTGCGCATCGCCTTGCCGACAGCCCGTTTGCGCGGCAACGCCCATGGCTATACCGCCTTTTTCAACGAAAGCTTCATCGACGAACTGGCGCGCCGGGCGAAGCGCGAGCCGCTGTCGTTCCGGATCGCCATGCTGGGTCACGACCTCAGGATGATCCAGTGCCTGCAGCGCGCGGCCTCGCTGGCCCAGTGGGACGCGGGGGCCGATGCCAGCGGGCAGGGGCTCGCCTGCCACCAGATCGGCGCCAACGGTTTTGGGGAGGGCAGGATCGCGGTGATCGCCACCGCCACGGCGCGACGAGGCCGGGGTACGGGTAGACCGGATCGCGGCGGTCGCCGACATCGGCCGGATCGTCAATCACGATATCGCCCGCCAGCAGATCGAGGGCGGCCTGGTGTTCGGCATCGGCCTGGCTCTGGGATCGAGCACCAATTACATCGACGGCTTGCCCGAACTGGGCCGGCTCGGCGCGCTCGGTCTGCCCTTGCTGGCCGATTGCCCGGCGATCGAAGTCGGCTTCATCGAAAGTCAGGCCGAGCCCGCCGATCCGGGCGAACTTGGCGTCGCCGCCGTCGCCCCGGCCATCGCCAATGCGCTGTTCTCCGCCACCGGCCTGCGCTTCCGCAAGCTGCCCCTGCTCTCGGAGGAAATATGAGCAGCCCGACCGCCGATCGGACCGGCGTCCTTCTGGTAAACCTCGGCACCCCCGACGCGCCGACGCCGGAAGCGGTGAAGCGCTATCTGGCGGAATTCCTCTCCGACCGCCGCGTAGTCGATCTGCCAAGGCTGCTGTGGCAGCCGGTGCTGCGCGGCATTATCCTCAACACCCGGCCGAAGAAGTCGGCCAGGGCCTATGCCGAGGTCTGGACCAGCCAGGGCTCGCCGCTCGCCGCGATCACCGCCGCGCAGGCGCGCGCGCTGGAGGCGCGGCTGAAAGACGAAGCGCCGGTCGCCTGGGCGATGCGCTATGGCAACCCTTCGATCGCCGAGGGCCTGACCCGGCTGCGCGACCAAGGCTGCACCCGCGTGCTCTTCGCCCCGCTCTATCCGCAATACTCGGTGGCGACCACCGCAAGCGCGATCGACGGGCTGGAAATGGCCATGGCGAAGATCGCCTGGCAGCCGCCCGTCCGCATTCTGCCCAGCTATTACCGCGAACCGCTCCACATCGAAGCGCTGCGCCGCGATCTGACCCGCCAGCTCGCCGATCTGCCCTTCGCGCCCGAGGTGCTGCTGCTCAGCTTCCACGGCATGCCCGAGCGGACCCGGGCCAGGGGCGATCCTTATTACGACCAATGCCAGACCACCGCGCACCTGCTCGCCGCCTCGCTCCACGCGGTAAATCCGGCCCTTCGCATCGAGGTCGCCTTCCAGTCGCGCTTCGGGGCGGGCAAGTGGCTGCGCCCCGCCACCGACGACACCTTGCGCCTGCTGGGAAAACAGGGCGTGGAACGCCTGGCCATAGCCGCCCCGGGCTTCTCCGCCGACTGTCTCGAGACGCGCGAGGAACTGGCGATCCGTGGGCGGGAGCAGTTTCTTGGTGCAGGAGGGAAGGACGTCGCGGTGCTCGATTGCCTTAACAACAGCGCGGCGGGCATGGCGATGCTGGAGGGGCTGGTGCGGGGGGAGCTGGAGGCTTGGTCTTAGGCAAACATCCGATCTTGACATAATCCCGTTTTGTTCTACTCCTGTTCGAAACAGGGGAGTCGGACACTCATGCCTCCAGCCACAGCAGCCAGCCTCGAACTGGCTTATGCCGCGCCTGCCACGGGTTCCATCGAAGGGGCGAATACCCACCCGCTGGCGTTTTCGATCTATGCTGACCGGGCGCATCTGCGCGGTCAGTTGCGTGACGATGCTCTGGCGGCCGGGTTGCGGATCGCCGAAGTGGCCGAACTTGCCAGTCTGCTGGAAGGAGAGGCGCGGGTGCTGGGCGAGCTGGTCATGCTCGATTGCCCGCGGGTCGGCGGGGCGGAGCTGGCGGCGCTGGCGCGGCTCGATCAGCGCGCGGCGCATGCGGGCGCGCAGCTGATTATCTCGACCTCTGTCGATGCGCTCGACGATGTGTTTGCCTGTCTCGACCAATCCTCCCCGCAGATCCTGGTCGATCCCAGCCGGGCGGATCGGGCGATCGCGCTCGGTCGGGCGCTGGCGCGGGTGCCGGGCCTGCGGTTGCGCGAGCTTTCCGAGGAAGACCGGCTGACCTTGCTGCGCCTCACCGAGCAGGTCGGCCAGATCGCCGAGCGGCTCGAGCGGATGGGCGCGCAGGTCGCTCCTTCGGCCGCGCCCGCCGCCGCGGTGCAGGACGGCGCGTTCCGCTTCGAATTGCCCAAGCGCGACTTTGCCGGTCAGGCGGAGGACGGTAGCGAGCGGCTGGTCCGCGCGACGCGGCCGCCGCTGCCCGATCCGCGGCTGGTGCGCCGCATCATTCGCCAGCGGCAATTGCGCGCGCGCTTTTTCGACGGCGAGCTGTTCGCCGATCCTGCCTGGGACATGCTGCTCGATCTCACCGCCGCGCGGGCCGAGCACACCCGGGTTTCGGTCACCTCGCTGTGCATCGCCTCGGGCGTGCCCCCGACCACGGCGCTCAGGTGGATCGGCCAGATGACCGAGGCCGGCCTGTTCCAGCGGGTCGAGGACGAAGCCGACCGCCGCCGCGCCTTCATCGCTCTGACCGACAAGGCCGCCGACGCCATGGCCCGCTATTTCGCCGAATTGGGGAGCGGGGCGGTTACGCTGGTGTAAGTGCATAGGAAGCGGTTGAAATGCGCTTTGCTTTATTCAGCTGGTTCTATCTCAATCCGATCCGGAACGCCCCTTGGTTGAGGAGGATTGCGCTGATGAACACTTTCTGCAGATTTCTTACAATGATTGGTCACCACCGAAGTGAGTCGAGTATGATAAGTGGAGACGCGGTTCGCTGATTACAGAGTTTTAATCATTGCAGACGTCAACATGTGCCATTTAAAGCCAATTGGGGACAGCTAACGTTGAGGTTTATGGAGTGCAAAAGATTGCTGTGGTTCGTCATTCGGTGTGGACGGTGGAATTCTCGTCACGCAACCTTTCAAGTGCATCGCACACCCTAATCGCCGTCATCTTGAGATTGAGGCGGTCTGCTTCGGCTAGCGCCTTCTCAAGCAGGGCCATCAACTCGGTTGTATCGGATGCTTCTTCGCCCATTTTGCATTCCCGTTTCAAACGCACAACCCCAACGCGCTGGGAACGATCGCCAGTGCGTCATTGTCCCTCTAGATCAATTCCGGCGCGATCTCCGACTATATCGCAGCATACAAGAATAATCCATTTTGGAGCAATAGGGCTTCAACTCGAAATTAGCCGGCCCGTGGCATGACGGGGGCAGATCGCAAATATGATACCAAAACGAGGGCATACGAACTCCCCGAAGAGGACCGGCTGGCCCTGCGTCGCATGTCCCAGGAGTTCCATCAGCTCTTTGAGCGGTTCAAGCAGAGCAGTGTCGAAGATACGCAGACCACTGACGCGCATGAAAACAGCGCGTTCCAATTCGAATCGCCCAAGCGCGACTTTGCCGGTCAGGCGGAAAACGGTAGCGAGCGGCTGATCCGCGCGACGCGGCCGCCGCTGCCCGATCCGCGGCTGGTGCGCCGCATCATTCGCCAGCGGCAATTGCGTGCGCGCTTTTTCGACGGCGAGCTGTTCGCCGATCCTGCCTGGGACATGCTGCTCGATCTCACCGCCGCGCGGGCCGAGCACACCCGGGTTTCGGTCACCTCGCTGTGCATCGCCTCGGGCGTGCCCCCGACCACGGCGCTCAGGTGGATCGGCCAGATGACCGAGGCCGGCCTGTTCCAGCGGGTCGAGGACGAAGCCGACCGCCGCCGCGCCTTCATCGCGCTCACCGATAGGGCGGCCGACGCCATGGCCCGCTATTTCGCCGAATTGGGGAGCGGGGCGGTGCGGCTGGTCTGACCCCCCTTTCGCCAGCGCCCGCCTTGCGCTAATGCCGCGCTCCTTGGCCCGATGGCCGGGCGGTTAGCTCAGTTGGTAGAGCATCTCGTTTACACCGAGAGGGTCGGCGGTTCGAGCCCGTCACCGCCCACCATATTCCTCCTCGCAGACGTTCGCACCGCGATGCCGCGCCAATCTAGGTCGGAATGGCTCTAGGCATCGGAGCCGATCCGGCGATTGGCCTTGGCGATCGTGCGCCGCGTTCCGTCACGCGCGACGCAGGTTACGCCTGGCATCAATTCTACAGTCCCAGATCGAGAATTTTTCCGTCGAAGTTGCCGCCCAGCATGGTGTTCGCCTTGGCGAGCTTTTCGGGCGCGGCGCCGTTGAGATAGCCGTCGATGATGCGGTGATAGTTGCTGATCAGCCCTTCCACCTCCTTCGACAGCCGCAGATAGTCGAAGCCCTTCGAATGAAAGCCCTTCTGCTGGATCGGGATGTTCGAATAGTCCTGCCGAGGGATCATCGGGAAGTCCTGGCTGTCATAGGGCAGCATGGTCGGCTCCATCGGCGCCTCGGGTTCCTCGCCTTTGGGATAATGGGTGAGCGACCAGATTTCGAACAGGCAGCTTTCCGGTCCGAGCGGGCGGATACGATAGCTTGCGAAGCTGGTCATGAACGGCAGCAGAAAATGGTGCGGGAACAGGAACTCGACCGCATGCACCGGGTCAGAGACGCAGACCGCGTTGAGATCGGGCACGTTTTCGCCGCGCGCCTTGAGTTCCTTCGAGACCTTGTCCTGCACCATGGCGAACCAGACCTGCATCGCTTCGCCCGGATCCTCCGGCAGCTCGGCGTCGCGCAAGGACTTGGCGATATCGACTTCCTTCTTCTGGCACATGCCGGCCATGCCTTCGCTCAGCCGTTCGAAGTGCCTGATCTGTGCTTCGATCAGCTGCTTGGAGGTGACGCCCTTGTAGTCCAGCTTCTGTGACACGCCGCTGCTGGCGCCACTATGTCCCGGCCCGTAGAGGCTGTTGTACATCGCCCCCATCGCTTCGGGCAGCTGCGGGTGGGTCTTCATCACGTGATAGCCTTCCTGGAAGGCTTCCATCGCGGTCTTCCAATTGGCCGGCAGCACCGTGCCGCACCACCATTCGGCGCGAAGATCATCGACCCCGTGCGCCTCGAGCCGCTGCAGCACCGGACCGAGGCAATCGCGCAGGGACGGTGCATTGTCGTCAAAGTTGACGAAGGCGCAGCCGCCCCAGGTTTCGACCCGGCAGGGAACCAGGGCCAGTTCCTGTTTTTCGACGAGGTCGTCGCTGAACAGGTGCTTGCCGTAGACGAAGGTGCACTCGCCTTCCATGTTCCAGCGCCAGCCGTGGAACGGGCAGACGAAGCCGGCCTTGGCGCAGTTGCCGTGCTCGTCGCCCTTGCCGCCGGCGATCGGCACGCCGCGGTGGCGGCAGTGGTTGTGGTGGGCCTTCACACCGTCCTTGGTGCGCACGACGATTACCGACTTGCCGACGTTGGAATATTCGATCCAGTCGCCGACGTTCGGAATCGTCTCGAGCCGGCAGGCCATCTGCCAGACATGCGGCCACAGGCGATCGACTTCGGCCTGATAGAAATCGGGGTCGAAATAGCGCTGTACCGGGATCAGTTCGGGCCTGGTGACGGGGAAAGGGTTTGCGCCTGTGATCAGGCCGGGATCCATTTCAGCCATTTAAGCACCTCTTGGTTTTCGGTTGTTTCGGGAGTTCAGCTGAACGGTTCGTCGCCCAGCAGGATCGTGCGCTTGAGCAGGCGGCCGCAGTCCGGATCGTAGGGCATGGCGCGGTGCAGCGTGCCGGTGTTGTCCCACATCACTGAATCGCCGACTTCCCACTCGTGCGCGTAGTGATAGGGCTCGCTGGTGGCGTGCTCGCGCAGTCCGTGCAGGATGCGAGCGCTTTCCTCCATGCTCTTGCCGACAACATTGCGCGCTGTGTTGCCAAGCACCAGACTGTTGCGGCCCGACTTGTGGCGCCAGACCAGCGGCAGTTCCTGCTCGCCCTTCGACTGCCAGTCCTCGAGCTGCTCAAGCGTGGGTTCGGGGCAGTGGTATAGTTGAGAAACCCACATGGCGTGGACCACGCGCATGTCATCGATCTCGGCCTTCCTGTCGGCGGGCAGGTCGTCCCAGGCGGCGTAGCAGTTGGCGAATTCGGTGTTGCCGCCCCATGTCGGCAGGACCTTGCTGGTCAGGATCGAGCCGCGCACCGGCACCGGGTTCATCGTCCCGTCGATATGCCAGAACAACGAGCCCTTGAGGTACTCGATCACTTCCCTGGAGTGCTCGCCCGCGTCGAGCGAGATCGAGAAGATCGCGCCGCCATCGACGCCGATCTCGGTGGCGTTGCCGCCGAGCTGGTTGGAGAAGCGGATCTGCTCTTCCTCGGTCAGGCGGAGCTGCTTGAACACCAGCACCCCGCGCTGCTCGAGCAGTTCGTTGATCTCGGCGGAAAGCGTGCCGGAAAGCAACTCTTCCTTGGTATTGAGGACGCGGGAGCCGATCTTCGGCTTGATCGCTTCGTGCTTGAGGCGGGTGATGGTTACGGCATTCATCGCAAAGCTCCTGAATTGCCGCAAAGCCTAGGCAGGCCTTGTCGGGCGAGCTTTGATTTGGCGCAATTCGGTCACGGAAATGGCACCGGCGCGCCGGTCCCCATGTACTTCGCCAGTTGCGCGTGGAGGTTGGTCACCTTGCGCTCTTGCCAGGGGTTGGGCAGGTTGCCCTTGAACCCGCGCGATTTGTAGCCGCGCTGCATCTCGACCATGTTCGAGATGTCCTGGGCGATCACCAGCGGCCACTGGTCGAGGTCCTGTTCGAGAAAGGTCCACTCGGTCTCCGGTTCCTCGCCCGGCGGAAACCGGTCGAGCGCGACCGCCTCGAAGATGCATTTGTCCGGGATCGGTGCCATAGGGCCGCACGCGGTAGGCCAGGCTGAACGTCGGCCCCGGAATGAAGTTCATGTTGGGGAACACGACTGAGCGCCAGGCCGGCGGCGGCGATCTGCTGCTCGGTCAGGTCGGGCCAGATCACCCCGCGCGCGGCATCCTCGGCCTTGCGCGAGGTCCAGCCAGTACTTGTGGACCTCGGCGGCCGGCGTGCCCTCGGGCAGTTCCCGCGGCAGCCGTTGCGCGGTCTTGACCAGCGTTTCCGATGTGCTGGCGCCGATCGTGTCCCAGTATTCCTGCTGCATCTCGGCGATGGTCACCCGCGGGTCGCCATCGCCCGCCGCGCGGTGGACGCTGGTGTCGGCGGCGGTATTGGCGTCTCGGTGCGCCTTGGAATCGAACCCGGTCTGGCCGTGACGGCCAAGCGCCTTGCTGAACGAATAGAAGTCGCCGTACTTGATCAGCTGCGGATGGGTGCCCTGGACGTGATAGGGCTCAAGGAAGGCCTCCAGCGCGACCTTCCAGTTGCAATCGAAAATCCCCCAGAAGCGGAAGCGGTAGCGCATCTTGTCGAATTCGAACGGGTCGATCAGCGAGGCGATCGGCTCCAGCCACTCGCGCAAGGGCCCGGCTTCGGGGTCCATGTTGATCCAGATCCAGCCGCCCCAGCTATCGACCTGCACCGGCGTCAGGCTGGTGCAACCCAAGTCAGCGCGCCGTTCCAGTCCTCGCTGGTCGGGGATGTAGGCTGGCCTTGCCGTCGAGCCCGAAAGTCCAGGCGTGGTAGTTGCAGCCGAACTTGAGCTGGCTGCCGCGCGCGCTGTGCGACCCTGTCGCCTGCTTGACCGCCACCGGCCCGCCACCGGTATTGTCGCCCACCAGCCGCCGGCCGCGATGCGGGCAGACATTGTGGTAGGCCTTGAGCGAGCCGGGCGTGTCCCGCACGATCAGGATCGAATCGTGGCAGATGTTGTAGGTGATGTAGTCGCCGACTTGCTTGAGCTCCTCGACGCGGCCCGCCTGCTGCCACACCTTCGACCACAGCCGCTCCGGCTCGGCCTCGGCATAGTCGCGGCTGATGAAGGCATCGACCGGATAGGTCAGCGCTTCCGACAAGTGCTTCCGAGGCAATCTTCGACATCTCGTTCATGGCGTCCTCCTGAAGTCTATTCGAGCGGGCGCGGCGCGCCGGTGCCCATGTAGCGGGCAAGGTTGCGGTGCAGGCTGAGCACGGCGCCTTCGGCCTTGGGGTTGGGAATGTTGCCGCGATAGCCGACATTCTTCATGCCCTGCTGCACGGCGGCCATGTTGGAGAAGTCCTGCAGCAGCACATGCGGGAAGGCATCGGGCGGCGCATAGGTCCACTGTGTCTCGGGTGCCTCGCCTTCGGGATAGAGCTCGTAGACCGCGACCTCGAAGATAGCACTTGTCCGGGTTGAACCCGCAGGGCCGCGCCTGATAGCAGAGCATGTTGTTGACCGCGTGGCCGATCTGCTGGTTGGGGAAGATCTGCCAGCTGGTGCCGCTCTTGCCGACATGTTCGCTATCGACCTTCGGCCAGAACACGCCGCGCTTCTCGTCGATCGCGCGGGCGGTTTCGAGCCAGTACCTGGACACTTCCGCGGCCGGAGTGCCTTCGGGCAGCACGTCGGGCAGGGTCTGGGCGACATCGACCAGGGTCTTGGTGGTGTTGGTGTTGACCCCTTCCCAGGTGTATTTCTGCATCTCGGCGGTCGAGATGCGCGGATCGCCGACGCCCAGGCGCAGCTTGCCCTTGTCCTCTTCGACCCCGGTCGAGCCGTCGTAGCCGATGTGGCTGTGCTTGCCCTGCGGCCGCCCCCAGCCCGACCAGTCGCCGAAGGCGGTGAATTCCGGGTGGGTGCCGGGAACGTGATAGACCTCGTTGAACGCTTCGAGCGCGACTTTCCAGTTGCAGTCGAACATCGTCCAGTTGCGCCAGCGCGGGCGCATGTTCTGCAATTCGAAGGGATCGAGCATCGCGGCGGCCGGTTCGAGATAGTCGCGCAGCGGCTCGGCAGCGGGATCGAGGTTGATCCAGACCCAGCCGCCCCAGGTATCGACCTTGACCTGCCCCAGGCGCGTCACTTCGTCGCACAGCGCGCCGCCCCATTCGTGCTCGGCCTGGATGTAGGTGCACTTGCCTTCGATATCGAAGGTCCAGGCGTGGAAGCCGCAGACGAAGTTCATCCGCTGGCCATGGGCGTTGCGCTCGCCCTTGGGGGTATCGACCAGCTTGCGGCCGCGGTGGGTGCAGACGTTGTGGTAGGCCTTGATCGTATCGGTCGGAGCTGCCGTGCGCGGATGATCAGCACCGAATCGTCGAGGATGTCGTAGGTGATGTAGCTGCCGACCTCGGGCAGGTCCTCCACCCGTCCGGCCTGCAGCCACACCTTGCGCCACAGCTTGTCGCGCTCGGCGCGGGCATAGTCCTCGGAAATATAGGCCTCGACCGGAATGATCTCGGCCGCCGGAACAGGCGTGCCCGCGATTTTCGCCATCTCGTTCATGACAGCCTCCCCTTGCACCCTATTCCGCCGGTTCCAGTTCGCGCCTCGCGGGTCAGCTCCAGCCCTCGCAAGCTTGCCGTGCGCGCGCCACTGTCTCGAGCATGTCCTCGAAGGCGTAATAGCCCTCGCCCCAAGGCTCGCCGAAGATGTGGCGCTTCTTGGTCGGTGTCGCCCTCGTTGTTGAAATAGCTCGGCGTGCACTCGTTGACGTAGTCGGAGTTATCGACCGCGACCGAGCGCAGGTGGCGCGATGTAGGCCTCCTGCGCCTGCCTGGCTCGGCTCGACCCGCACCGCGCCGCGCTTCAGCGCCTCGCTGGCGATATAGCCGATGTGAAAGCCCTGATCGATGAAGGTCTTGGAATTGCTGGCGTTCGCCCCGGCCTGGGTGAAGCCGGTGAAGAACATGTTGGGGAACTTGTGCGCCATCATCCCCTGGAAGGTCTGGAAGCCCTCGCGCCAGTAATCGTAGATCGACAGGCCGCCGTCGCCTTCGATCCGCTCGATGCCCCAGCGCCGGTCGAGGTCGTTGGTGACTTCGTAGCCCGAGGCGAGGATCAGGCAGTCGATCTCGTATTCGACGCCCTGGTGGACGAAGCCGTTCTCGGTCAGCCGCTCGACGCCCTGCGTTTCGGCGACGTCGATCAGCGTGACGTTGTGCTGGTTGAACGCCGGGTAGTAGTCGTCGTTCGAGGCCGGGCGCTTGCACAGGTAGCGGTAGTAGGGCTTGAGCGCCTCGGCGGTGGCTGGGTCTTTGACCATGTCGCAGCGCGCGCGCAGCCGCTCCATCACCCGGTAGTCCATCACCTCGCGCCGGGCGGCATATTCCTCCGGTGCGATATCGGGCCAGCCTTCGGCCTCCAGTTCGGCTGAGAGATTGCGGCTGATCTCGGTCCAGATGTCCTGCACCAGATCGGGCTCGCCCGGGCCGAGGCGCTCCATCGCGGCATGGTGGAAATTACGGATGCGCTCCTGCTGCCAGCCGGGCTTCTGCGCCTTGTACCACTCGGGATCGATCGGCCGGTTGTTGCGCATCGTCGATGGTCGATGGCGTGCGCTGGATGACATAGGTCTGGCCGGCGTGCTTGGCGAGATAGGGCACCACCTGGATCGCGGTCGCGCCGGTGCCGATGATCGCCACTTTCTTGTCGGCCAGCTTGGTCAGCGCCGGGTTGCGCCATTCGCCGCCGGTGTAGTCGTAGTCCCAGCGGGCGGTGTGGAAGACCTTGCCCTTGAACTGGTCGATGCCCGGGAATGCCGGGCAGCTTGGGCTTGTTGAGCGGGCCCATGGCCAGCACGACGAAACGCGCTTCGATCTCGTCGCCGCGGTTGGTGCCGACGTGCCAGCGATTGGTCTCGGCATTCCACACCAGAGACTCGATCAGCGTGTG
>CAVZHF010000006.1:0-209200 GCA_963775005.1 uncultured Alphaproteobacteria bacterium
AGCCGGAATTCGTCCACACGCTCAACGGCTCGGGCCTTGCGGTCGGGCGCACTCTGGTGGCGGTGCTGGAGAATTATCAACAGGCGGATGGCTCGGTGGACGTCCCCCCTGTGCTGCATACCTATATGGGCGGCGTGACCAAGCTGATACCAGCCGCCTGATGCGCATCCTGCTGACCAACGACGACGGGATCAATGCGCCGGGTCTCGCCGTGCTGGAACGGATCGCCGCCCGGTTTTCCGACGATGTCTGGATCTGCGCCCCGGCCGAAGAGCAATCGGGTGCGGGCCATTCGCTGACGCTCAACCGTCCGGTCCGGCTCGCGCAGATCGATGCTCGGCGCTTCTCGGTCAGCGGAACGCCTACCGACGCCGTTACCATGGCGCTCAAGCGGCTGCTGCCCGCGCCGCCCGACCTGATCCTCTCTGGCGTCAACCGCGGTGCCAACCTGGGCGATGACGTCACCTACTCGGGAACCGTTTCCGCAGCTTTCGAAGGGGCGCTGGCGGGCATTCGCTCGATCGCCCTGAGCCAGGTCTATCCGGCCGAGGGTTTGGGCGAGGCGGTGCCGTTCGAAGCCGCTGAATTCTGGGGAGAACGCGTGCTCGCCCCTTTGCTCGACGCGCCCTTTGCTCCACGCACTCTCGTCAATGTCAATTTCCCGCCGCTTCCGGTCGCAGAGGTGAAAGGGATACGCGTGGTTCGCCAGGGTTTTCATGACTATGCGCGGGGCTCGGTGGTCGAGGGCAGGGACCCGCGCGGCTTCTCCTATTTCTGGTTCGGCTTGCACGGCATCGAGCACACTCCCGGTCACGCCACCGACCTTGAGGCGATCGCCGATGGCTATGTCGCGGTGACGCCGCTGCAGCTCGATTTCACGCACGATGCTTCGCTCGGTGCGCTTGCGGAGCGCTACCGGTGAGGTGGCGGCTGGCCTTCCTGATCGCCGCAACCCCGCTGATGATGGCGGAGACCACGGCCCCCCCGCTGCCGGCCGACCAGGAAACCGAGCATGTCGTCAAAGCCGGCGAGACGTTAAGCGGCATGCCCAGCGCCGCAAGCGCCGGTCTCGTCGGCGATCGCCAGCCGAGCCACGTTGCATTGCGCGCCCGGCAGAAACCAGCATTCCACTCACCGCCGCCACACGCTGGCGCAAGGCGATACGTCTTTCACGATATCCTGATCTTATGGCGGGCCGTGGAAGGACATCGCTGTCGCCAATGGCATGGATGCCGGTGAGGCGGCTAAGAACGGGCAGAGTTTGCTGATCCCTACGATCATTGCCAGGCCCGCCGCGCCGGAAGCGCCTGTCGCTACCGCTAGCTCAGAACCGCCGCGCCCGCGTTTCGCCTGGCCTGCGGCTGGTAATGTGCGCCGGGGGTTCACCGCACGCGGCAGGACCAGCGACTATCACGACGGCATCGATCTCGCCGCGCCCGAGGGCACCGCAGTGCGCGCCACCGCCGAAGGCAAGGTTCTGTTCGCCGGGAACGAGCCGCGCCAATTCGGCAATCTGGTTGTAGTCGATCACGGCCAGGGCTGGCAGTCGTCATATGCTTTTCTCAGCCGGATTACTGTCAAGCAGGGTGAGCAAGTCCGCCAGGGTGAGCGCGTCGGGCTGTCCGGACACACCGGCAGGGCGCGCGGGAGCGAACTCCATTTCGAATTGCGGCGAGACAACCGGCCGCTCGATCCTGCCGCGCAACTCCCCGCGCGCTGCGCAACTAACCCAGCGCCCAGAACACCGTGCCCATGGCGAGAAACGCCGCCAGCCAGTAGCCGCAGTCGATCGCCCGCGCGCGCAAATCTATGCCGTGGCGGGCCAGGCCGATGAACAGCGCCGGGCAAACGAAGGCGAGCGCGAGGCCGCCCGACATCATCCAGTATAGCCAGGGTTTGGCGTCCAGTGTTTCCGGCCCAACCCGCGCGAAATTGTGGCCCATCATCGCCGCCGAAACCAGCATCGCGGCCACTACCAGCGCATAGCTGCGCGGAACCGCGCCCTTTCCTTCGAGCAATTGCCATCCGGCGCGGAACAGCGGGCCGTACCAGACGATCCCCACGGCCACCGCAGCATTGGCGGCGAGAACCACTGCTATCCAGTTCACCGGGCCCAAAGCTGCCTCCTCATCGTGTGCCTGCGCGTCATGGTAGCGGAATGCCCACCGCTCGTGTAGGGGGGCCGCCAATCATGGCAACCGCGCTTCACTCTCAGCCCCCAAGGCAGCCCAAAGTCGGCATGGTCAGCCTCGGCTGCCCGAAGGCGCTGGTCGATAGCGAGCGCATCCTGACCCGGCTGCGCGCCGATGGCTATGCGATGTCGCCCGACTATGCCGGGGCCGACGTCGTGCTGGTCAACACCTGCGGCTTCCTCGATTCGCGCCAAGGAGGAAAGCCTCGCCGCGATCGGCGAGGCGATCGCCGAGAACGGCCGGGTGATCGTCACCGGCTGCATGGGCAACGAGGCCGAGGTGATCCGCGCGAAGTTTCCCGCCGTGCTCGCGGTCACCGGCGCGCACCAGTACGAGGCGGTGGTCGAGGCGGTGCACGATGCCGCGCCGCCGGGGCAGGGGCCGTTCGTCGACCTGATCCCGCAGACGGCGATTTGGCCGACATCAAGCTGACCCCGCGCCACTACAGCTATCTCAAGATCTCCGAGGGCTGCAACCACGCCTGCGCGTTCTGCATCATCCCGCAGCTGCGCGGCAAGCTCGCCAGCCGGCGGATCGACGCGGTGCTGCGCGAGGCGGAAAAGCTGGTCGCCGCGGGCACCAGAGAGCTGCTGGTGATCAGCCAGGACACTTCGGCCTATGGCGTCGATATGCGTCACGAGCCGCGCGAATGGCAAGGGCCACCAGGTACGCGCGCACATGACCGATCTCGCCCGCGAGCTGGGCCAGCTGCGCACGCCCGAGGGCCAGACGCCGTGGGTGCGGCTGCACTATGTCTATCCCTATCCGCACGTCGATGCGGTGATCCCGCTGATGGCCGAGGGGCTGCTGACGCCCTATCTCGACATCCCGTTCCAGCATGCCAGCGCCCAGCGTGCTCAAGGCGATGAAGCGCCCGGCCAACGAGGCGCGGGTGCTCGAACGGCTGGCGGACTGGCGCGCGATCTGCCCCGACATCGCGATCCGCTCCAGCTTCGTCGTCGGCTTTCCCGGCGAGACCGAGGCTGATTTCCAGTACCTGCTCGACTGGCTCGACGAAGCCCAGCTCGACCGCGTCGGCGCGTTCCGCTTCGAGCCGGTGGCGGGCGCCGCGGCCAATGATCTGCCCGGCGCGGTGCCCGAAGAGGTCAAGGAAGAGCGCTACGCCCGGCTGATGGCGAAAACCGAGGCGATCAGCGCGGCCAAGCTCGCCGCCAAGATCGGCCGCACTCTCCCGGTGATAATCGACGAAGTGGGCGAACCGGATGAGGACGGCGACATCGGCGCCACCGGCCGTTCCCAGGCCGATGCGCCCGAAATCGACGGCAAAGTCTACATCCGGAACGTTAGTTCGCAATTGAGCACCGGCATGTTGTCGATGGCTGGTCGAGGACGCCGACGAGCACGATTTATTCGGCGTTATTTCAGATATTTGATTTATTGGCGCAAAACTATCAACAGCTATGCAATTTTGCACACTTGCGACAAAGCTGCGACAATTCCATATCAGGACATGCCTTTCAGGCATCCTCTCCCAAAACTTCATGGGGCCGGTCTCGTACCGGCCCTTTTTTCGCGGCGGAAATTCCGCGCGGGCGAAATTGCCAAACTCCATCCGCGCTCCCTAGGCTCCCGGCGAGGAGAAGGAGCGGGCGGCGATGGGACTGTACGACAACTGGAACGGCAAGGGCCTCAACCACGTCGAGACGCTGTATCAGCGCGGCGAGCGTGAGCTGGCGATGCATTCACCCGCATGCTCGGCTGCACGGCAATCGAAACGCCGCAAGTGAACGAGACCGGCAGCACCTACATCTGCATCCACCCCGACGACAATGACCGCGACGGGGCGAATAATGTCCTCTACCTCTCCGAGATCCGCGCGGCGCAATACGATCTCGAAGTGCAGCTGAAGCGCACCATCGGCGGCGACAGCCGCGCTGGGAGAGGTGGTCCAGGCCTATCGCCACAAGGCCGAGACGCTGCCCTATGGCATCCCCCATTTCGGCCTGCGCTTTCCCACGTTCGAGAGCATCGAGCCAGTGCTCGATGCCTTGGAGAACTGCACCGATCCGGCGATGCAGGGCCGCTTCAAAGTCATGGCCTGCGCCCCGACGATCCGCGCGCGCTGACCAAGGACTTGATCCAGGCCTTCGTCTACACCGATATCATTGCGACCGGATTGTTCTGCCTCGGCCAGGTGATCGAGCTGCAGGCGCAGCGCGGGGGGTGAGGGTGAATTTAAGGGTTCTTGCACGGGGCGCGGCAAGGTCCCCCGCGGATAGGTTGCGTCGGCACCATCGGTCGCTCTTGCCGCTGGCAACTCTCTTGTGAGTGCCAGGAAGCCGCCTCCAAAGCTAGAAGCGAGCGCCGCCCCGGAAACGGTCAAGGTGTCACGACCAGAAAGAAGAAAAGCCCGGCGCCTCCCAGGGCGCAGGCAACCGGCGACGAGGAGCCAGCAGCTGCCATGTCCGAGCATCCCCACGTCCACGTTCCGCAAGAGGGCATTCACAGCTGGCGAGAATTTTCGTCCATCGCCATTGTCTCGATTGGCCTCTTGCTTGCAATCGGGTTGCAGCAGACGGTCGAATTTTTCCACCATCGGGGTCAAGGTGCGCAGCTGGAAGAACAAATGCGCCAAACCTTCGTTACCAACTCGAAATTAATCGATGACAATATAAAAAAACTGGACGCTTATCGCACCTATCTGATCGATGTGCGGCTGGTAGTCGATGCACGGATAGGCGGAGGTTCCGTTCCGCCAGCACCAGCAGTATCCGATCCGCGGAATTTCAACTTATTCCTCCCCCCGATCTGGGTGCCTATGAAGCGTCGAAGGCAAACGGGACCGTTGCCTTGCTGATCTCGACAAAATCCGCCTCTACGACCGCATCGCCGCCTCGAAGGCATGATGGAAGTCGAGTTCCAACGCTACCTCGGTGCGATGAGTGCCTTGCGCTCATTCAGATCGCGATTTAGTCCACTCCGGCGCTCGGTTCCGCTTGGCCCAGGTCAATCCTGCTCATCCTTTCTGCAGAAGAGCTGATTGAATTCGAGTGCTTCTTGGCAACATAATTGGTGCCGCCGAAGGATTCAAAATTCGGTTGCGCAACCTCGATTTAAACAGTCGCGCCATCCTCGATGGCGCGCAAACTGAAAGCGAATTGCGTGTAGCATTGGAAAAATCGCTGGGCGATGGGGCAGCATGCCTGAGCCGACGAGCGGCACTGCTCCATAGGCTATCTTCCGTCGCTTCAGGCAGTCACATGGTCGCAGCAGCGCTGGCATGCCATACGCGGCCTCTGCGCTGGATGGCGAGGGGCTGGACGCCTACAGCCCTCGCCGATAGGATGCCTAAGTTGATTTCCAGCACTCGCCGACAGGAGCATCTTCGTGAGTGCCAGCAAGCCGCCGCCAAGCGCCTGAAGCGAGCGCCGGCCCGGCAGCAGTCAAGGTGCCGCGACCCAGAAAAGAGAAAAGTCCGGCGCCTCCCAAGGCGCAGGCCACCGGCGACGAGGAGCCAGCAGCGCCCATGTCCGAACATCCCCACGTCCACGCTCCGCAAGAGGGCATTCACAGCTGGCGCGAATTCGCCATGCATATTGCCGTGGTGACGATTGGTCTCCTGCTCGCCATCGGGCTGCAACAGATTGTCGAGACCATTCACCACCGGTCACAACGCGCGCATCTGGAAGAACAGATGCACGGGACTTTGTCGCCACTGCGGAACTGACCGCCGACAACGTGAAAAAGCTTGAGCGACTTCAAGGCTATCTGGCCGACCTGCGGTTGACAGTCGGCGCGCAAATCGATGGACGATCCCCGCCGCCTGCCCCCGCCGAATTCGATCCGCGCAATTTCACCTATTTCCCGCCCCCCGGCCTGGGTGCCTATGAGGCAGCGAAGGCAAACGGAACCGTGGCTTTGCTCAGCTTCGACACGATCCGCCTCTATGACCGGATAGGAATGACCATCGGTGTCATGCACGCCGATCTCCAGCGCTACCTGGGCGCGATGATTGCCTTTCGCTCATTCGCAGAACGGTTCGATTCCGTAACGGTCGGTCCACACCGCCTGCCCCAGGTGAACCTTGCTCAGCTTTCTGCGGAAGAGCTGGTTGAATATCGGGTTCTTATCGGCAACATGCTGGGTGTTGCCGATGGGTTTCAGACACGGATGCGCATTTTCGAGCTGTCCAGCTCGCGCCATTCTCGATGGCGCGCAGACCGAAGACGAATTGCGGGTGAAAATCGCCAAAATGCAGGGCGAACCAGCCAGTGTGCCAGATGCGGGCGGCGGCAACCCGCCATAGTTTCGCCCTCGATATTCTCCAGTCATAGGGTTACGCTGGCGCAAAGCAAAACCCAAGGAGGCGAGGATGGCCAGAACTACTGTCGCGACATTCGAGACGAGCGCGCCGGGGCCTCTGCCCCGCGGCCTGTCGGGCGGAGCCGAGGCGCGGAGCTATTTCGCCAAGGACGATGCCCCCCTTCAACTCCATGTGCTGAGCATCGCACGCGGCGCTAGCCTGCGGATGGAACCCGGCGAGATCGACCGCCTCGCCCATGTCTGGCGCGGCGAGGTCGAGGCGGGCGGTCAAACTCTCGACGCTGGATCGAGCTTCGTCGTCGAACACGGCGCATCGCTCGATATCGCCGGGCTGGCGGACGACACCCGCATCGCCCTGTTCGCCCCGGCATCGCCCCGGCCCAATCAGCAAAATGGCGGCCAGGTCCATCTCCTCCGCGCGAGCTGGTCCCGCGCGTGGGTGCGAACGACAGCATTGCCATCGGCGGCCTCCACGCCAACGGCAAGGCGGCCGTGCGATCTGTGGCTGAACGAAAACACGCTCCCCGCTTATCCCGAAGCGCCGCCGCCCGAGGAAGCGAACAAGGGCGTGCACATGCATCCCGAGGACGAAATCATCTTCGTCACCCAGGGCAACATCCGGCTGGGCAACAAGATCTACGAGGCAGGCGCGGCGCTGGCGGTGACGCGCGACACGTTCTACGGCTTCCATCCAGGCCCCGACGGGCTCAGCTTCGTGACGTTTAGACCCTCCTCCACCAACCAGATCCGCTTCGCCGCAGGGGGCGACTACGTCCATTCGCGCTTCTGGGACTCCATCGGGGCGATCGCTTACCTGAATCCCGTCCCCGCCTGAAAGTTTCGATTGCCCTTTCTCCCAAGACTGGATATCCGGAGATCGAATCACGCCCCGCGCGAGCTGCTGCCGCGCGCGCGGGAACACTTGGAGAGGAGCCGGATAATGGCTACAGTGGCACAGACTAATCTCGGCATCGCGCCCGAAACCCTGAAGGCGATCTACGGCCAGATGGCCCGCATCCGCGCGGTCGACAAGGCGATCCAGGCGGGGCTTTCGGCTGGCAAGTTCATGTTCACCTACTGGCCGATGACCGGGCAGGAATGCATCCCGGCGACGATCAGCCAGCTGACAACGTCGCGCGACTACATGATCACCACCTATCGCGGCATTCACGATCAGGTCGCCAAGGGCGTCGATCTCACCGGCATGTTCGCCGAAGCGCTCGGCCGCGAGGGCGGGGTCAACAAGGGCAAGGGCGGCAGCCCGCACATCTCCGATCCCAGCTCGGGCTCGATGGTGACCACCGCCATCGTCGGCGCCGGCGCGCCGATCGCCAATGGTCTGGCGATCTCGGCCAAGGAGCGCGGCGAGGACCGCGTCACCATCGTCAACTTCGGCGACGGCGCGACGTCTATCGGCGCGATGCATGAGGCGATGAACCTGGCCGGCGCCTGGAAGCTGCCGGTGATCTTCATGTGCCAGAACAATTTCTGGGGCGAATACACCCCCAAGGACGTCTACACCGCCAGCCCGACTTTCGCCGGCCGCGCCGAAGCGCTCGGCTTCAGGGGCGTGGTGCTCGACGGCAATGATCCCGCCGAATTCTACAACGGCATGAAGGACGTGATCGACTATGTCCGCGCCGGCAAGGGCCCGGCCTTTGTCGAGGCGCACACCTTCCGCCTTGGGCCGCACGCCGGCGTTGGCGACAACTACAACGTCACCAAGGAAGAACTGGCCGCGGCGAAAGAACGCGCCCCGGTCGAAACGACCCGCGCGCTGCTGATCGACGCGGGCATCTGCTCCGAGGACGAGCTTTCGGCGGTCGAAGCCGCCGCCACCGCCGAAGTCGATGCCGCCATCGCCAAGGCAATGGAAAGCCCGGTGACGCCGGTCGAGGAAACCCTGATCGATGTCTTCGCCGACGTCGGGTCTGTGCCCAAGCGCGGCTCCTATCCGGTTCGCGCCGAAGAGAAGCTGCCCACCGGCGAGACCAAGGCGATGTCGCTGGTCGAAGCCATCGCCGATGCCCAGCGCATCGCCATGAAGGCGAACAAGGAGGTCTTCATCCTGGGCGAGGATGTCGGCGATCCGCACGGCGGCGTGTTCGGCACCAACAAGGGGCTGGAGACCGAATTCGGCAAGACCCGCGTGCGCCCGACCCCGATCGCCGAACAGGCGATCATCGGCGCGGCGCTTGGCGCGTCGATCGCCGGCATGCGGCCGATCGCCGAGATCATGTTCACCGACTTCCTCGGCGTCTGCCTCGATCAGATTGCCAACCACGCGGCCAAGCAGCGCTACATGTCGGGCTCGGCGACGCATGCGCCGATGGTCATCCGCGTCCAGGCCGGCGGCGGCATGGGCGGCTTCGGCGCCCAGCACTCGCAGTCGATGGAAGCCTGGGTGCTTCACACGCCCGGCATCAAGGTGCTCTACCCGTCGAACCCGGTCGATATGAAGGGCATGCTGCTCGCCGCGATCGACGATCCCGATCCGGTGCTGATCATCGAATCGATGATGCTGCTGTTCACCCAGAAGGCCGAAGTGCCGGTGGAGGAATACCGGATCCCGCTCGGCGTCGCCAAAGTGAAGCGCGAAGGCACCGACATCACGCTGATCTCCTACGGCTGGGAGCTCAACAACTGCCTCGCCGCGGCGGAAAAGCTGGCCGAGGAAGGCATCTCGGCGGAGGTCATCGATCTGCGTTCGCTGGTGCCGATCGACTATGACCGCGTGCTCAAGTCGGTGAAGAAGACCGGCCGGGCGCTGGTCGTCCACGCCGCGGTCGAATTCTGCGGGCTCGGCGCGGAGATCTGTTCGACGATCAACGAGGAACTGTGGGGCAGCCTCAAGAGCCCCGCGATCCGCCTCGGCGCCGAATATGCGCCCATCGCCTATTCGAACGCGATCGAAAGCAACCAGGTGCCGAACGTCGGCGCTATCGTCGCCCGCGCCAAGGCCGCGGTGAAGGGATAAGGACTCTCAAGAATGGCTCTGACACTGACTATACCCAAGCTCGAAATGTCGATGCAGGAAGGTACGCTGGCCGAATGGGTCGCGGCCGACGGCGCCGAGGTGAAGGAGGGCGATGTCATCTACCTTCTCGAAACCGACAAGGCCTCGCGCGAGATCGAAGCGCCAACTTCAGGCAAGTTGGTCCACAAGGCGGCGGCGGGTGAAGCCTACGACGTCGGCACCGAGATCGGCGAGATCGTCTGACCGGGTAAATGAACGGACGGGGGCGGGCGGCTTGGGCCGCTCGCCCCTGTTCTGATTCTACGCGCCCGCTTCCGCCGCGGACCTTTGCAGTCTGAACCCCCGATAACCGTCGCCGGCAATCTCGTCGCAGCGCCGGGTATAGGTGTCGAGCCCGCCGAGATAGGCGAGCATGCGCCGCGGCTTGCCCGGTATGTTCGCACCCATGTACCAGCTGTTGGCAAGGCGGTAGAGTGACTTCTCCGCCAGCGCATCCGCTTCCGCGTTCCAGGCTTCCTCCGCCGCCGGATCGGCATCGATCCGCGTGCAGTCCGCTCGCGTCGACATGCGCGATACAGGCGGCGATCCAGTCGACGTGCTGTTCGATGGCGGAGATCATGTTGGTCAGCACCGACGGCGAAGCCGGACCGGTGACGGTGAAGAGATTGGGGAAGCCCGAGACCATCAGCCCCAGGTAAGTGCGCGGGCCATCGGCCCACTCGTCGGCGAGCCGCTTGCCGCCACTGCCGGTGATGCCCAGCCGCAACAGCGGCCCGGTGACGCCATCGAAGCCGGTGGCGAAGATCAGCAGGTCGAGCGGGTATTCCGCTTTCGCCGTCTTGAGCCCCGTCGGCGTCATCCGCTCGATCGGCTCCTCGCGGATATCGACCAGAGTCACGTTCGGCCGGTTATAGGTGGCGAAATAGTCGCTATCGATGCAGGGCCGCTTGGTGCCGTAGGGGTGGTCCTTCGGGCACAGCTTCTCGGCCACGCCGGCGACCTTGACGATTCCGTGGATCTTGCGGTGGACAAAATCGGCGGCGATCCGGTTGGCCTCCATATCGACCAGCACATCGGCATAGGGCCCGGTGAAGCCGAGGCCGCCGCGCTGCCACATCGTCTCCAGCACCGCCTCGCGCTCGGCCCCGCTCGCTGCGAGGATCGAGCCATCGGGCGACCAAGTGGGCGGCATCAATTCCGCTTTCGGCGTCAGGTGGAAGCCCGCGCGAGTGTCGCGAATCTGGCGGCACCAGGCGGGATAGTCGGCGCGCACTTCGGCTTCGTGCTCCGGATCGATCGGGCCATTGCCCGCGGGGACGCTGAAATTGGGCGTGCGCTGGAAAACCGTGAGGTGCGACGCTTGCCCGGCGATCTCCGGAATCGCCTGAATGCCGGTCGATCCGGTGCCGATGATGCCAACCCGCTTGCCCCTGAGATCGACGCCCTCGTGCGGCCAGGCGGAGGTGCGCACCAGGCGGCCGGCGAAGCTGTCGATCCCGGGAATATCGGGCACATTGTGCGCGGAAAGGCAGCCAACCGCCGTCACCACGAAGCGCACCGAGAAGTGCTCCCCCGTTTCGGTTTCCAGCGCCCAGCGATCCGCCCCGTCGTCGAACGTCATTGCCGCGATGCGCGTATCGAAGCGAATGTCGCGCTTCAGGTCGAAGCGCTCGGCGACGTGTTCGATATAGCGCAGGATTTCCGGCTGGGTGGCGAAGCGCTCGCTCCAGCGCCATTCGTCGAGCAGCTCGGGCGAAAAAGAGTAGCAGTAGTCGAGGCTCTCGACATCGCAGCGCGCGCCGGGATAGCGGTTCCACCACCATGTGCCGCCAACGCCGGATGCCGCCTCGAAGCCGATCAGACTGAGCCCCTGCTGACGCAGCTTCCAATGCGCATAGAGACCGCCAAATCCGGCGCCGATCACGGCGACGTCGACCTGCGGCTTTGGCTCTGCAACCGCCATCGCCCTAGTCCTCCCCGATGCCCAGCGCCTTCTCGTAGTTCTGGTGGAAATTGCGGATCTTCTGCTCCTGCCAGGCCGAGTACCAGATATAGGGCGGGTTCTTCGCCTTGAGGCCCTTGTGCACCGCAGGCACGTTGAACACGTCCTGATCGGTGATCTTCGATAGCGAGAGGAGTTCCGGCGCCATGGTCCACGGCTCGTCGAAGCCGAGCTTGCGTAGCTTGGCCGGGGCCGGGCGCGGCTTGTCCTTGGGCCAGGGCGCCAGCAGGTAGATGTCCATGATGCTTTCGTCGGGATTGCTGCCGTGCGGGCGGAAGCGGAAGCAGATCCGCATCCAGCCGCCCCAGGGGTGAAGGTTGGGGAACAGGTCGTTGAATCCGCTGCCGTTGAGTTCGGCATCGGACCATTCCGACAGGTCCTCACCGGTCATAGCGCCGATCATCTGGCGCTGGCCGTCGGCCGACTGGCGGTAATGCTCCAGCGCCTCTTCATCGGTGAGGAACATGCCGCGGAACGGACTGCCCGGCGAGGGGAACTGCGATCCCCGGCCGAAATTGCCGAACACGTCGTAATGGGTGTTGCCGCAATCGCCGCTCATCAGCATCTGGTGCGGATGGGTGGCGATGACGTGATAGGCCTCCATAAAGGCCTCCATGACGATCTTCCAGTTGGCCCGGATCAACTTGGAGACATTGGCCTGAATATAGCGGTGGGTGAAGCCATAGGGCTTGTAGGTCTCGACCATCACCGGCCCGAGGAAGTCCTTGAGCGGCCCGGCCTCGGGATCGGGGTTGATGAAGACGAAGCCTTCCCAGCACTCGACACTGACCTTGGGCAGCTGCGCCGCATCCTCGCGCACGCCGGGGAAATCCCACTCGTTGGTGATCTCCTTGAGACTGCCGTCGAGGTTCCAGGCCCAGCCGTGATAGGGGCAGCGGAACACCGTCTCGCCCTTGCCCGAACAATCCTTGAGCAGCCGCCCGCGGTGCAGGCAAATGTTCTGGTGCGCGGCGACCGTGCCGTCCTTCTGCCGCACGACCAGGTAGGAGAGGTGGGCGATATCGTAGACGCAGTAGTCGCCGGAATTGGGGATTTCGTCCTCGCGGCAGGCCATCTGCCAGGTCTTCTTCCAGATTTTCTCGACCTCGAGGTCGTGGTATTCCTGCTTCCAGAAGCGGTCGGTCGAGACCTTGTGCGGGCCGCCGGGCAGGCTGTTGGTCAGCTTGAACGCCTCGGGAATGCGATCGGGCTTGCGGTCGTTATCGAGGAAGTATTGCGGATCGAAATAGCCGTTCGAACGCCAGCCCTCTTCGGTCTCCTTGCCCTTGTCGGGCCGGTAAGGCGCGACGATCCGCTGGAAATCGTCCATATGCGTACCGGGGAAGGCCTGGATCGGCACCGAGCCATCGAAAGCGACCGAGGGCGAGGCCATCCACATCACTTCGTGATCGCGCGGCAGATCGGGCCCGCCGATATAGAGCAGCATCAGCGGATCGGCCTGGGTAACTTCGCCCTCCAGCCATTCGCCCTGCCAGGTGAATATCCCGAAGGCGTTGCTGCCTTCTTTCTGGACCTTGACCTTGCCGTCGCCGAGGTGCTCGTAATAAGTCCCGGTCAGCGGGTGCGGTTCGCGGCGCATGACGTTCATCAATAATCTCCCAGTCGGCCGGACTATCGCACCAGCCCGCGCATTTTTACAATGCCCAAATCGAAGTGGCTGAGCACGCCTGGCGCGGCGTCGCAGACCGCCGGAATGACATTGACCCCGGCCATCGCCGTCCACGGCAGCCCGGCATACCTGCGCTCGCCATCGGCCTTGGGGCGCAGCATCGAAAACTCCATCGGCGGGTCGCCTTCGATCCGCACCCGGTAGCCGCTGTCGCCGCAGTCCCACTGCGGCGTCTGGTTCTCCATCCCCATGGTCCAGAAGCAGTGGAAGGTGATGAACGGCTTGCCCTGCGCCCAGCCAGTCCATTCGTAGTGTTGGCCAGCCGCGGTGCCCTTTTTGACGACACCACCGGGCCATGCGATATCGCGCGTCGCGGCGGCGACTTCGAACTTCGTCGTCAGCTTGTCGATCGTCAGGCCAAGACCCTGCGCCACCATCTCCATCGACATGCGGAAGATTTCCGGCGCTTCGTGGCTGCGGCTGGGGTTGGCGAGGAGATCGTCGCACGCGCGGCCGAAACCCATGAAATCGATGTAGCCAGACGGGTTGGCGAGGTGGTCGATCACTTCGACGATGTGCACATGCTCGACCCGGTCGGCGATGCGCAGCAAGGTCAGCGGCAAGAGATCGCCGGCGAAACCCGGGTGGATGCCGCTGCCATGGAACGAGGCGCCGCCATCGGCGCAAGCGCGGCCAAGCATCGCCCACTCGTCCGCAAACCGCCCGCTCGGATAGTAGGGCCCGAGCGGCGAGACGACATTGATGCCCGCACGCAGCAGGCGGCAGACCATGTCGAGATCGTTGACCGACGGCGCATAATGCACGCAGTCCGGCTTTAGCGCGATGATCGCTTCGGGATCGTTCGTGGCGATGACGCCCAGTGGGCCGATTCCGGCGATATCGCCCGCATCCTTGCCCAGCTTCTTCGGGTTGGTGACCAGCACCCCGGCCAGCTCGTAGGCCGGGTTCGCCGCGAAATGGCGGATCGCCACCTTGCCGACATGGCCGGTGGCCCACTGGACCACGCGATAGCGTTCTTGCGGCATTGCCTTGCCTTCCCGTTGCTAGAGCAGCGCTGCCGCCAGCTCGCGCCAGACTGCCCTTGCCGGGCCGATATCGAGGCCGGCCCCGGTCGCGACTTGCAGGCAGACATGGTCCGCCCCGGCGTCGTGGTGCGCCTTGACCCGCTCGGCGATGTCCGCCTCGTTGCCCCAGACAAAAATCGCGTCGATCAGCCGGTCGCTCTTGGTGGCGATGTCTTCATCGGAGAAGCCCAGGCGGCGCCAGTTGTTGCAGTAGTTCGGCAGTTTTGTGTAGCGGTCGATTGCGTCGCGGGCCAGTTCGCGGGCGCGCGCGGGATCGCGTTCGAGGACGACGCCCTGTTCCACCGCCAGCACCTTGCCCGGGCCCAGGATCGCCCGCGCCTGCGCGGTGTGTTCTGGCGGCACCAGGTAGGGATGCGCCCCCGCTGTGCGATCGCGCGACAGTTCCAGCATTTTCGGCCCCAGCGCGGCGAGGCACATCGCCTCGCGCGGCAGGCCCGCGGCATCGAGCTTGTCGAGGTACTCGCGCATGGTCGCGACCGGCCTGCCCCATTTCTCGCCGATCGCCGGGGCGTGGCTGACACCAAGACCGAGGAACATCCGCTCGCGCTGACCGCCTGGGAGGCCCTTCCACCAGGCGGAGACAGCGTCCGCCTCGTGGAACCAGAGGTTGAGAATGCCGGTGGCCACGGCCGCGCGCCTGGTTGCGCCCAGCAGCCGTTCGGAATCGCGCAACAAATCACCCCCGCGGCCGCCCGGAAACCACAAGGCCCCCCAGCCGGCCTCGTCGAGTTCCGTCGCCGCCTCCGCCGCCGCGCCAGGATCGCCGAAGCGCAGCTCCATCGCCCAGATGCCGACGCGCCCCAGACTGGGGACTTGCGGCATCAGAGCAGAACCTTCGCCAGTTCCCGCCAGGCCGCGAGCGAACCGTCGAGCCCGGTCGCCGATACCACTTGCATGCAGACATGGTCCGCCCCGGCGTCGTGGTGCGCCTTGACCCGCCCGGCGATGGTCTTGGCGTCACCCCAGGCGAACAGACCGTCGATCAGTTTGTCGCTGGCATCGGCGATGTCCTGATCGGTGAAGCCCAGACGCTTCCAATTGTTGGCGTAGTTGGGCAGCGAGCGGTAGAAATCGAGCGCGCCGCGCGCCAGGGTGCGGGCCGCCGCCGCGTCGCTCTCGAGCACCACGCCTTGCTCGGGCGCGAGCACTTTGCCAGGCCCCAGAATCTTGCGTGCCAGCGTCGTATGGTCCGGCGTCACCAGATAGGGGTGCGCGCCCGAGGTCTTGTCGCGCGCCAGTTCGAGCATCTTGGGCCCGAGCGCGGCGATATTAATCGCGTCGGCAGGCAGGCCCGCTGCTTGCGCCCGCTCGATCCAGTCGCGGGTGACTTCGATCGGCTTGCCCCAGGCCTCGCCGATCAGCGGCCCGTGGCTGATGCCGATGCCGAGCCAGACCCGCGCCTGGTTCGCGGGGCTTTGCGCCTTCCACCAGGCGGCGACGTCTTCGGGCGACTGTTTCCAGATGTTGATGATGCCGGTGCACAGCACGATCCTGCTGGTTTTGCCGAGCAGCCGGTCGAAATCGGTGAGCACCTGATCGTCGATCCCGCCCGGGATCCACAGCGCGCCATAGCCGAGCTTTTCGAGCTCCACCGCCGCTTGGTCGATCGCGGCGTGATCGCCGAACCGCATATCCATCGCCCAGACGCCAACGCGTCCGATATTCGGTACTGCCATGATCCATTCCTCTCCGATTGTTTTTGGTCCGGGCCAGTCTAGTGGCCCAGCACCGCAAATGACAAGCTTCAGCTCACCACGATCCGAACCCGCGCGAGATTGCGCACCTGCGCGAAGGGCGTGCCGAGCGCATCCTCGCGCTGGGCGGTGACGCGCAGGGCGACGAAATGGGCGCCGGGCCGTGCGAACACATGGCTGCGGCGCACCCCGCGCGTAGTGGTCTTGTCGGCGAAAGTCTCGCTATCGGCGTAAGCGCCCGAGCCATCGTAATCCCATTCGGCGGAAACGATTAACCCGGCTCCGGGAGGCAATTCGATGGCGCCGGCCAGTTCGACAGCCTCGCCCGCCTTGATCTCGGCGCGCGCGCCGCCGTTGGCGGTCAGCGTCACCACCGGCTGAATGCCGCGCCGCTGGGCCGCGCTTGCGGGCAGATGGATCTGCCCGTCATCGACCCGGTATTGCGTCTCTTCGGGCGGCGCCACGCCCTTTTCCGCCCAGGCGGCGACATCGCGCAGCGCCTGCTGGAGCACGCCGGCATAGCTGACAATCCGCGTATCGGCGGTCGAATGGTCCTCCTTGGGCTGCTCGCCCTCGGTCGGCATCAGATAGCGGCTCGGGTTCACATGCATCGCGTTGTCGGTCAGCCAGATGCGGTAATTGTTGTCGAAGCGGTCGCCCAGAACCGCCTTGGCGCGGCCGCGATACCAGTCGGCCTGCCAAGGGTAGGCGGCCTCATCCATCATGCTGTTGACGTGGATCATCTTGCAGTCGAACCGGCCCGACTGGAAGCTGTTGCCCGGTCCCGCCTGGTCGTAGCCCTTGATCAAGGGCCGCTGTGGATAGAGCGGCTTGCCGCCCTCCCCGCGGAACTGGTCCCACACCGCGTATTCCGCCGGCGGGTTCTGGTGGCGGTGATAGGTCTGCACGGCGAGATAGTCGGAATTGTCGATCTCGATCGCATCGCCCGGCTTCATCGCCTCGAGCGCCGGGATGTTGGTCCCGTTGTAGCCAAGCATGACAATGCCATCGATGACATCGACCACCATCATCCGCTGCCCCATGCCCGAACCGCTGCGGGCGAACAGGAAAGAGCCTTGCAGCCGGCCCTCCGGCAGGCTGGCCAAGCGAATTCCGGCCGGCGCCGTCTCGCGCGTGCCGGCGGTGATGCCGACCGGCAGGCCCAAACGCCGCGCCTCGGCAGTGGTGACCAGCCCCGCCAGCCTCGTCTTGTGCTGGACCCGCGCGGAGAGCAGGCTCTTGGGCGGATTGGCGCCAAGATATCCGGGCAGCTTCCAGAAGTCCTGGAAATAGCTGGGGTCTTCCTCGAACAGCACGCCGATGGTCGAGCCGACCACGGCGGTGTAATTGAACGCCAGCCGCTCATGCGCGAACCAGGCGCGCGGCGGCATGCCCATGCGGGTGACTTCGCGCAGCGCGGCCGTCTGCTCCTCGTCGAGGCCGGCGTACATGTCGCCGCTGCCGCCGGCGTCGATCGCATCGACGATGCCTTCGAACTTGCCGGCAAGCACGCGCAGCGCATGCGCCTGGACAGTGAAGACATTGGGCAGCGACACCGGCGAGCCCGAGATGAACGGCACCGCCCCGTCCCACACGCCATGCGGTGTTCTCGACGCAGGCGATGGTCTTGAACGCGCCGCCGCTGCCGCCATAGACATAGCCGTAGGGCCGGTGGGGGCCGTACATTTGCGCCGCCAGCACCCGTGAATATTGCGCCGCCGCCGCGCTTGCCCGGAAGCCCACTATATCGGGCGGTCCCTGCATCAGCCGCGAACCCATGTTCGATTCGACAAGGTAGCCCCCGCTCGCCGCCGCGAAAGCGAGCGAATCGCCGTCAAGGCCAGCGAGCCTGCCTTTCGGCGCCATGTTCTCGTCGCCGGCGATGTGCATCAAGGGGTGGAAGAAGCGGCCGCGATAGCGGTCCGGCGGCGGAAAATAGAACGAGAAGCGCAAGTGCGAGTCGGCGAAACCGCCGTGGACATAGCGGTGCCGCACCGGCGCATCGCGCCATTCGTCCTTGTCGATGAAAGGCTTGGTGAACAACGGATCGGGATAGAGTTCGCCCGCCGCGATCACTGCTTTCGCGCCCTTGGACGCCAGCAGGCCAGCGCCCAGCACCGCACCGCCTTTGACGACTGTCCTCCTGTCCATGGCAATCCTCCGCGCAAATGCCTCTTGTCGGGCAGGCTAGCGCGGAATTGCGGGTGAAGGAATGGCGGTGTTCAGAACGCCCGGGTCAGCAGGTAGAACATCGCGCCCACCGCGGCGCTTGCCGGTATGGTGATGAACCAGGCGGTCACCACGTTCGCCGCCACGCCCCAGCGCACCGACGCCGTCCGCCGCGCCGCGCCGGTACCAATGACGCTGCCGGTGATCGCATGCGTGGTCGAGATCGGGATGCCCAGCGCGCTTGCCGAAAACACCACGATCGAGCCCGCGGTCGAGGCGCAGAAGCCGGTGTGGTGGTTGAGCTTGGTGATCTTTGTGCCCATCGTCTTGATGATCTTCCACCCGCCCGAAAGCGTGCCGAGCGCGATCGCCAGGTAGCAGGAAATCACCACCCATTGCGGCACATGGAATTCGCCGCCGAGGTAGCCGGTCGAATAGAGCAGGACCGTAATGATTCCCATGGTCTTCTGCGCATCGTTGCCGCCATGGCTGATCGAATATGCGGCCGAAGAAAACAGGTGCATCGACTTGAAAATGCCATCGGCCCGGCGCGGCTGAAATCCGCGGAACAGCCAACTGGTGAGCAGCACCATCAGCATGGCGATCACCATGGCGATGGTCGGCGACAGGAAAATCGCGACGAAGGCCTCGATCGTCTTCTTCGTTTCCACCGCCGCGAACCCGCCATGCGCGATTCCCGCACCGAGCAGGCCGCCGATCAATGCGTGGCTGGAGGACGAGGGAATGCCCCTGAACCAGGTGACGATGTTCCAGAACATCGCCCCGATCAGCGCGCCGAACACAACCGCCGGGGTGACCATGTCCTTGTTGATGATGCCCTTGCCGATGGTTTCGGCGACATGCAGGCCGACCAGCCAGTAGGCGGTAAAATTGAAGAAGGCGGCGAACAGCACCGCCATTACCGGCGAAAGCAGCCGCGTGGTGACCACCGTGGCGATGGAATTGGCGGCGTCGTGCAGGCCGTTGAGAAAATCGAAAGCCAGCGCCAGAACGACAAGCGCGATCAGCAGGGGGAAGGCAAGTTCGTGCATGGTCGTGCCTTCCCGGTCAGGCGTGATCGACTACCAGCGAGTCGATCTCGTTTGCGACATCCTCAAAAGCATCGGCGATGCGTTCGAGATGCTTGTAAATCTCGCGGCTGACCATGAAGCCGAGCGGATCGGACTTGGTCTTCTGCGCCACGAAAACCGCGTTCATGCCGGATTCGTGCAACAAATCGACCTGGCCTTCGAGAGCGACGATGCGGCCGGTCAGCTCGTGCAGCCGCCGCCCGTTGCGATTGACATCGCGCAACAGAGGCATGGCCTCGGCGATCATCCGCGTCGCCTCAACCGCGATCTCGGCGATCTGCTGCATCTGCGGATCGAAATGCGTCACTTCGAACATCTTCACCGCGGTAGCGGCGGCATGCATTTCATCGACCGTGTCGTCCATGACGCCGATCAGCGAGGTGATCGCGCCGCGGTCGAATGGGGTGAGGAAGGTCGAGCGGACTTCGTGGAGCACCTCGCGGATGACCTCGTCGGCGCGGTGCTCGTAGTCGTTGATCGTGCGGATATGGACCGCGGCTTCGCCTTCGCCCTTGGTCAGCTTTGACAGCGCCTCGGCCGCGCCGACGAGCGACAGCGAATGTCGCTCGAACATGCCGAAGAAGTCGCCCGAGGTCGGCAAAAGCCGCTGAAAAAACGAGAACATGGTGCAATCCCCATTCCGAAGCCGCGCAAATCTCCCCGAACCACGCGGGCGACTCGTTCAAGTCGCGCTGGTGCGGGGGCTATTGAATCGCCGCGGCAGCGGCAAGGCGGCTGTCCACAGGGATTCGGACAACCGCCACACCGCGTTAAAGCGAAGGAGCCGGGCATCGCAATGAGCGGTCACGCAGGTGGCAGTGACTGTCACAATTCCGTCACCGTCTTGTCATCGAACGGTCGCCCGGGTGAAACATTCCGCTCCTAGTCGCTCTCGTAAGCCGATCGCGAATCGGCCCGCACCCGCAATCGAAGCGACAGGGACAAAGATGAAACGCTCACTCAAGATCGTGTTGGCGCTGGCCGCCGCCAGCGTCGTGGCCGCGCCGGCCGCCAGTCAGCAAATGCGCCGCAACGTCAGGATCGTCGGTTCCTCGACGGTCTATCCCTTCGCCAAGGCCGTGGCGGAACACTTCAGCCGCGCCAATCCGGGCGTTCCCGCGCCGATCATCGAATCGACCGGCACCGGTGCTGGATTGAAACTGTTCTGCGCCGGCGTTGGCGCGAATCATCCCGACGTGGCCAACGCCTCGCGGCGGATCAAGGCCTCCGAGTTTCGCGGTTGCACCGCCAATGGCGTGTCTCAGATCACTGAAATCCAGGTCGGGCTCGACGGTCTAGCGGTCGCCACTGCCCGCGCGACCGGGCTGTCCAACCTGACCACCCAGGAACTCTATTACGCCATGGCGAAGACTCCGTTCGGCAAGCCCAATCCGACCCGGACCTGGCGCGATGTGAACAGTCGCTATCCGGCCATTCCGATCCGGATTTACGGTCCGCCGAGCACCTCGGGTACACGCTCGTCGGTCGAGGATCTGCTGATGGAACCGGGCTGCGCCACCAGCCCGGCGATGGCCGCGCTGAAGAAGACCAACGAAGCGCGATACAACCAGATATGCAAGGGCGTGCGCGACGACGGACTGTTCGTCGAAGGCGGCGAGAACGACAATCTTCTCGTCCAGCGCCTGGCTTCCAACCCCAACACGGTCGGCCTGTTCGGCTATTCCTTTCTCGAGGAAAACCTTGGCCGGCTGAAGGGCATATCGGTGAACGGCGTTGCGCCAAGCTACGAGAGCATCGCCAGCTTCCGCTATCCGGGGGCTCGGCCGATGTTTATCTATGTCAAGAACGCGCACCTCAACGCCATTCCCGGAATTCGCGCCTTTGCCGCCGAATTCGTGCGGGAGGGAACCTTCGGACCGAACGGCTATCTCAAGCAGGCCGGGCTGATCGCCTCGAGCGACGCCATCCGCCAGCGCAGCGCGCGCTTCGCCACCAGCATGACGCCGATGACCTCGGCCGGCCTGAAGTGAGTACAGCAATTATGACCAGCAAATCGTTCACCCGCGCCGCCAGGCATGTCCTGGCCGGCGTCAGCCTGCTCGCCCTGCTTCCGGCGCTTCCCGCCCTGGCGCAGGAAAAGGAAGCCGAACCCCCCGCCGACGCGCCGTCACCGGACGATCCGTCGCTTCTGACCGTTGGTCAGGACGAGACCAGCCGATCCGGCGCCGATGCGCGCACCGCCCTGCTCGAAGCGCAAATCGCCGCGATGCAGGCCCAACTCGATGCGCTGAAGGCCGATGTGGCGAAAGCCAAGCCAGCCTGGAAGGGCGCCCCCCAGCATGCCGACGCGGATGAAGGCTGGACCTTCAAGGTGCGCGGGCGGCTGATGGTCGATGCGGGCTATGCCGGCAAACCGGACAATTTCGTCAACCGCCGCAACCTCGGCTTCAACGCCCGCGTGCGCCGCGCGCGCATCGGCGTCGAGGGCGCCATCCCCGGCGGCTTCGGCTACAAGGCCGAAGTCGATTATGCCAACAGCACGGTCGGTTTCGGGGACGTGGTGCTGACCTATGCCCCGGCGAACAAGCCGTTCGCGCTGACCCTGGGCAATCACGAATCGCTCAACGGCATGGAACAGCAATCGAGCTCGCGCTGGTCGAGCTTCATCGAGCGGGCGCAGATCAACGACGCCTTCGTCAATGCGCGCCGCCTGGGCCTTTCGGCCGGGCTGCGCACAAGCGACAATCTGCTGCGCTTCGACGCGGGGCTTTTCGCCGGGCACTCGATCGACGCGTCGATCGACAACGGCGGCTGGATCGGCGCGGCGCGGGCGACTTACACGCCCTATGTCGGCAAGGGTTTCTTGCATCTGGGGCTGAACTTCCAGCACCGCCAGTTCCAGGCCAACAACAACGCCGTTGCTTCAGTCTCGACCGGCGCGCCATCGACCAACCAGTTCGCCCGCTACCGCGCGCGGCCGTTCCTGCAGACCACCGACCAACGCTTTGCCGATACCGGCTCCATCGCCGCGCATGGCGACGATATCTTCGGGGCCGAGGCCTACCTCGTGCAGAAGTCGCTGCACCTGGGCGGCGAGGCGCAGATGCTCAAGGTGCGCAGCTACCGCCCTGGCGAGATCGCCACCGGAATCGATGCCTTCGCCGGCGGCACGGGGGTGACACCGTTCGAGAACCCGACTTTCTGGGGCGGCCATTTCGAACTGGGCTATTTCCTCACCGGCGAGACCCGCGGCTACAAGAACGGGACGTGGGATCGCACCAAAGTGCTCAATCCGGTCGGCAAGGGCGGTATGGGCGCGGTGCAGCTCATCGGCAGGTTCGATTATCTCGACCTCAACGACGCCAGGCTGATCGCCGCGCCGACCACGACTTTCGCCACCGGCGCGACCGCGCTTGCCTCGCAATCATCGCGCGAGGCACGCGGCGGCACCCAGATGGGCTATCTGTTCGGCGTGACCTGGATCCCGACCGACTACGTCCGGTTCCTGTTCAACTACATCCACACCGAAGTGAAGGGCGGCCCCTTCGCCGCCGCCGCAAATCCAACTTCGACGGCGTCGGTGAACGAGCGGAAGTATTCGACCGATTCGTTCGCGGTGCGGGCCCAGGTCGACTTCTGAGTTGGGTCGTCAGGCGATGCGCGAAGGCCGGATCGGGGCCGCGATGGTCCCTGCCAGGGATCAGAGCCACCCGATCCGGCGGAAGCGCCACCACAATCCGATGCAGATCGCCGCAATCCCGCCCACCACGATAAAATAGCCGTACCGCAAGTTCAATTCGGGCATGAATTTGAAATTCATCCCGTAAATTCCGGCGATCGCTGTCGGCACCGCGAGGATTGCCGCCCAGGCGGCGAGCTGGCGGGTCATGACGCCCTGGCGGTGCTGTTCGAGCAGGCCCGCGGTCTCGACGATGCTGGCGAGCGTTTCCTTGAGTCCCTCGATCCGCGCCAGGGTGCGCCGGGTGTGATCGAGCACGTCGCGAAACCAGATCTGCGCCGACTTGTCGACCGTAGGCAGCTCGGTGGTAGCGAGCCGCTCGCAGACCTCTTCCATCGGGCCGCAAATGCGGTTGAACCGTCTGAGCTGCCGGCGCAGGCGGAAAATCCGGCGGATGGTGGCGGGGTCTGGGAACGACTGGATCGCACGTTCCTCCATGGTCTGGACCGCGGTTTCGAACTTGTCGATGATCGGCAGATAGCCGTCGACGATGAAGTCGAGGATGGCGTGCGCGACGAAATCGGGGCCTTCGGCAAGCCGCTCGGCATTGGCTTCGAGCCGGTCGCGCAGCGTGTTGTGCGCCCTGGTCGAACCGAGCCGGACGGTGACGATGAAATCGGACCCCAGGAAGATCGCTGTCTGCCCGTAACCGATCGTCTCGCCCTCCTCGATCGCGGCGGTGCGCGCGACGATGAAGATCTGTTTGCCGTAGACCACGATCTTGGGCATCTGCTCGAGATTGAGCGCATCCTCGATCGCCAGCGGGTGCAGGCCGAACTGGCGGCGCACCAGCTCCATTTCCTCGGGCTGGGGCTGGGCGAGGCCGACCCAGTCGAAACTGCGCCGTGGCAGCGGTTCGCGCTCGGCGCCATCGACGGCTATGGCCCGCTGGGAGGGTTTACCGGCGGTGTAGCGGCGGGCGGCGATGACTGGCATTCCGGTCTCTTGGCAAAGCCAATCGGCGCTGGCAATCCAGAGTGACATAATTTACATGGTTGTTAACAGTAGGAACTTCCGATGAATGCCATGAGTCCGATCGATGCGACCGGAGAGCGGCAGCCGCTCGATGTGCTGATCGTCGGCGCGGGGATTTCGGGTATCGGCATGGCCGCCAAGCTCGCGACGCGGTGCCCGCGCAAGTCGCTATCTGATGCTCGACAGGCGCGAGCAGCCTGGCGGCACTTGGGACCTGTTCCGCTATCCGGGCATCCGCTCGGACAGCGACATGCACACCTTCGCCTACGCGTTCGCTCCCTGGCGCGAGGATGAGACGATCGCTTCGGCGGCGCAGATCAAGGCCTATCTCGCCCGCGTCGTCGACGAAAACGGAATTGCCGCGAATATGCGCTTCGGTCACCATGTCGAGAGCGCCGATTGGGACAGTGCGACGGGCCTGTGGCGAGTGAAGGCCAGGCTCGCCGGCGGGACGGTCGAAGAGTTGGCCTGCCGCTTCCTGTTCCTCGGCACCGGCTATTACGATTACGACAATCCCCACGACGCCGCGATTCCCGGTCTTTCCGCCTTCAAGGGCAAGCTCATCCATCCACAGTTCTGGCCGGAGGATTTCGACTATTCCGGCAAGCGGGTGGTCATCGTCGGCTCGGGCGCGACGGCGGTAACCCTGGTTCCCGCCATGGCCGAAAGCGCCGCGCAGGTCACGATGCTGCAACGCACCCCCACCTGGTACGGTATTCGTCCCGCGCGCGACAAACTCGCCCTGCGGCTGCGGCGCTGGCTGCCGGAAAAATGGGCGTGGTGGATCAACCGCGAGCGCGCCCAGCGGCTGCACGAATTCCTGTTCCGCCGCGCCCGCACCGCGCCGGAGGAATTCGGCGGCGTGCTCAAGGGCATGGTCAGGAAGCAACTTGGCCCAGCCTGGAACGAGCCCGATTTTTCGCCGCCCTACAATCCCTGGCAGCAGCGGCTCTGTCTGGTGCCCGACGGCGACATGTTCAAGGCGATCCGCGGGGGGAGGGCGAGCGTCGTCACCGGCGAGATCGCGAAAGTCGTCAAGGATGGCATCGAGCTGAAGGACGGGCGCAAGCTCGATGCCGATGTCCTGGTCACGGCAACGGGGCTCAGGCTGGCAACGCTTGGCAAGATCGCGCTCGGCGTCGATGGCCATGCGGTCGATCCGTCACAGCGTTTCTGGTACCGCGACTGCATGCTTTCGAACGTCCCCAATTTCGCTGTGGTGTTCGGCTATCTCAATGCCGGCTGGACGCTTCGGGTAGACATCGTCACCGACTGGCTCATTCGCCTCCTCGTCCAGATGCAGGCCTGGAACATGCAGATTGCGACCCCGGCGCTGCCCGAGGATCACGGGCTCGAGGAGATTCAACCCTTCGACCTGTTTTCCTCGGGCTACCTGCAACGCGGCAAGCATCTGATCCCGAAGAGCGCGACCACGGCGCCCTGGCGGATCCACATGTATTACCGCGAGGACAAGCAGGAGCTGGAATCGGCGCTGATCGACGATGGCTGGATGCGGTTCGAGCGGGTGGGTCTTCCGGCAAAGGTTGCGAAGTAGTCCCCTCCCGCTTGCGGGGGGGGGAGCTAGTGCAAGCTTGTCGAAGGCCGCGCACTGACCTAACCCACCGGCATGGCCGAATCCCGCATCTACACCGCCGCGCTCATCGTCATCGGCGACGAGATCCTGTCCGGCCGCACCCATGACAAGAACATCGCCCAGGTGGCGGCATGGCTTGGCGTGCAGGGCATCCGCCTCAAGGAAGTGCGGGTGATCGCCGACGACATGGACGGGATCGCCCAGGCGGTGAACGAATTGCGCGCGCGTCACGACTACCTCTTCACCACCGGCGGCATCGGCCCGACGCACGATGACATCACCGTCGACGCCATCGCCGCCGCTCTCGGCATCGGCGTCGAGGTGCATCCCGATGCCCGGGCGATCCTCGAGGGCTACTACGAGAGCCGGGGCGGGCTGACCGAAGCGCGCCTCAGGATGGCGCGCGTACCCGAAGGCGCGGACCTCATCCCTAACCGCTACACCGGCGCGCCGGGTATCCGCATCGGCAACCTGTTCATCATGGCCGGCGTGCCTTCGATCACCGCGGGCATGCTCGATGCCCTCACCGGCGAGCTTGAGGGCGGCGCAGTGCTGCTGTCCGAGACTATCGGCTGCTGGGTACAGGAAAGCGAAGTCGCCGATCTGCTGGGCACGACCGAAAAGGCCCATCCAAGCTGCCAGATCGGCAGCTACCCGTTCTGGCGCGACGGCCGGACGGGCGCGAACTTCGTCATCCGTTCGGTCGATGCCGACGAGCTGGCGGCCTGCACCCGTGCGCTGGGAGCGGCTCTGGAGGCGATGGAACGGCCGGTGGTGGCGGGTGGAATTTAGGTCCGGCGCTCTCGTCATGGCAGCTCTGGTCACTTCCTGCGCGGCAACGCCCCAATCCCCGGTGCTCGACCGGTTCGAGGCGACGCTTGCCCGGCATGCCAGCGCGACCGCCGCCCTTGAGGAATGGTGCGTGGCCACAGGCTTGGCGGACCGTCCGGATGTTCGCGCCCTGCCGGCGGCGGTGGCGGCGGCGGAGCTTGCGGCGTCGGCGGAAACGCGCGCGGCGTTGCGCGTGGGTCCGGACGAGCGGCTGGGTTACCGCCATGTCCGGCTGGTCTGTGGCGACACGGTGCTTTCGGTTGCGCACAATTGGTATGTCCCCGCGCGCCTCACGCCGGCGATGAACGCCGCCCTCGACGCAAGCGACGCGCCCTTCGGCAAGGTTGTCGCCCCGCTCGGCTACACCCGCGAGGAACGCCCGGCGCACCGCGGCGGCGGACAGGCCTGCCCGGTGGGCACCGTCCTGACCAAAGGCGCCGTGCTGCGCTTGCCGGACGGCACGCCGATCAGCCTGGTGATCGAGTGCTATGCCAAGGCTATTCTGGGGCAGCCACCGAAGTCCTGACCGCCGCCCCGCGATCGAGGATGTAGGTGATCGCCACCCGCGCCGGAACCTTGCCGGCGTTGATCCCGTTGTGCTCCATGCCGCGCTGCATGATGAAATGGTCGCCAGGCCGCATCCGCCGGGGGGGCATGCCTTCGGTGCGCAGTTCCATTTCGCCGCTCAAGAGATAGGCCACCTCGACCCCAGGGTGGACATGCCAGCCCGAGGAGCCGCCTACCGGAAATTCGCGCTGAAGCACGTTGACGTCCTGGGGGCCGTTGTTCTCGGGCACCGGCATGCGGACATCGAATGCGGGGGGATCGGGCAGTGCCGGCGGAGGCGAAGGCGGGGCCTTTGCCGAGGACAGCAGGAAGGCCGCGGCTAGAGCCATGACCGTACGCATCAGATTGTCTCCTTAGCCCCCGACCCCGCGCCTATCGTTTCGGCATATTGCTCGCTGAACATGCCGAGGTCTGTGGGATACATCTCCGCATAGCCGATAGTTGCAATCGACACCCGCTGGAGCGCGCGCGGCGCGGCTGAAATCGGCCCGCGCGCGTGCTGCACCGCGAGATTGTCCCAGACGATAATGTCGCCCACCCGCCAATGGTGGGTGTAAAGATTGTCTGGCGCATAGAGCTGCGCGAACAGCTCCTGAAGCAGCTCGGCGCTTTCAGCCTCACCCAGCCCGGCGATGCAGACGGTGAGGTCCTCGCTGACCATCAGATAGGGCTTCCCGGTGCGGGCGTGGCGGTTCACCACCGCGTGGATCGCACAGACATCGCCCGGCACGAGATCGGCGAGCGTATTGGGCCGGTCGAACACCTGCTGTTTGACATGCAGCGCGTTGCGGGTCGCGACCCGCTGGCGAAGCGCCTCGGGCAGGTGCTCCCAGGCGCGCGTGCCGGAAGCGAAATGGGTCGGCGTCGTCGCTTCGTCCGCCTCCAGCGCATGCAGCGAGCCGCCGAGGTAGGGGGCGGGCAGATAGGCGAGGTCGTTGTGGAACAGCAGTGGCTGCATCCCGAGATAACCGTCTGGCCGCACGCCGGAGACTACAAAATTTTCATGCGGCGTATCGAGCACCGGGCCGAACACGCGGCAGAGATCCATCTGCTCCGCCATGGACAGCGACAGCCCGCGGATCAGCACCAGGCCCTGCTCGTCGAACTGCCGCCGCAGCTCGGCGGGCGCGGATACGGCAAGCCCCGCGTCCGCTTCGACGCCGAAGGGTTCCAGGAGGCGGATCGAGTCCATGCCCAAATCTATACCAGGCTATCGGCTCCCGCAATCGAGGTGCGGTGCATCATCCGGCCCGATTCCGCATCATAGGGAATCGCCCGGTGCAGCGCCGAGGTGTTCTCCCAGATGACGAAATCGCCTTCCTGCCAATCGTGCCGGATCGAGAAATCGGGCTGGGCGCACCATTCGACCAGGCGGATCAGCAGCGCCCGGCTTTCCGGGATCGGCATGCCCTCGATCCGGTCGGCGGTGGTGCCGATCAGCATCGACTTGTGCCCGTCGGCGTGGGTGAAGACCAGCGGCCGCGGGGTTTCGCCCTTGATGCCGATCACTTTCTCGTACTGATCCGCCGGAATCGCCTCCTTGATCGGCACCATGCTCGCCTTGACCGAATGGATCACCGTCAGCCCCTCGAGCTCGCGCTTTTCGTCCTCGGGCAGCGCTTCGAAACCGGCGTGGGTGCAGGCGAATTCGGTCTGCCCGCCCTTGGGCGCGGTCTTGCGGGCCGAGAGCATCGTCGCGAAGGGCGGCGGGAAATCGACCGGCATGCCGTCCATGTGGTAGAAATAGGTGCCCAGCACATATTCGGGCTGCGGGTTGATATCCTTGTCGAGCGTCACCTGATAGACGTTGTCGTCGGCGGTGGTCTGCTTGTTGAACTGACCGGTGAGCTTGACCATGCCGCCCATCAGGTCGGTGATGGCGAGCTGCTCGGCGTCGGTGAGATCGAGCCTGGGGAACACCAGCACGGTACGCTCGGCCAGCTTCGCCCGCAGCGCCTGCGCGGCTTCGGGGGTGAACAGGTCCTTGCGGTCGTCCCACACGACGCGGCTGCCAACCTTGGGTTTGATGTTCTCGAAACGGATGGTCATCGGATGCTCCTCAGCGATTGGTGTGCTGAACAGGTGGTCAATTTGGCGGCGCGCTGCCGTACGATGCGGCGCGGGTCAATGCAAAAGGACCGGAGAGTCGCTTCCCCGGTCCTTCGGTATCACAATCCGCCTTCGCAGGGGAAGCTTCAGCCGCCGTGTACCTGCGCCACGTCGATCTTCAGCCCCGGGCCCATCGACGAGCTTACCGCGATCTTCTGCAGGTACTTGCCCTTGGCCCCGGCCGGCTTGGCCTTGACGATGGCATCGACGAACGCGTCGAAGTTCGCCCGGATCGCGTCGTCCGAGAAGCTCATCTTGCCGATGCCGGCGTGGATGATCCCGGCCTTTTCGACGCGGAACTCGATCTGGCCGCCCTTGGCCGCCTTGACCGCTTCGGCGACGTTCGGCGTCACCGTGCCGAGCTTGGGGTTGGGCATCAGTCCCTTGGGGCCGAGCACCTTGCCGAGCCGGCCGACCACGCCCATCATGTCGGGGGTGGCGATGACGCGGCCGTAGTCGAGATTGCCGGCCTGCATGTCTTCCATCAGGTCTTCGGCGCCAACCTTGTCGGCGCCGGCGGCCCTGGCTTCATCGGCCTTGTCGCCCTTGGCGAAGACCGCGACCTTGACGTCCTTGCCGGTGCCCGAAGGCAGGCTGACCATGCCGCGCACCATCTGGTCGGCATGGCGCGGATCGACGCCGAGGTTGAGCGCGATCTCGACGGTCTCGTCGAACTTGGTGGTCTTGACTTCGCGCAGCGTCTGGAGCGCCTCATCGACGCTGTAGAGCTTTTGGTTGTCGCCCAGCTTGGCGGCGAGGGCTTTGCGGTTCTTGCTCAGCTTGGTCATGTCGTTAGCCCTCCACCACTTGCAGGCCCATCGAACGGGCGGAGCCTTCGATGATCCTGGTCGCCTGCTCGATATCGTTGGCGTTGAGGTCGGCCATCTTCGCTTGCGCCACTTCGACCAGCTTGGAGCGGGCTATGGTCCCGGCCGAAACCTTGCCCGGCTCCTTCGAGCCGGCCTTTAGATTGGCGGCCTTCTTGATCAGGTAGCTGGCCGGCGGCGTCTTGGTGACGAAAGTGAAGCTCTTGTCCGAATAGACGGTGATGATTGTCGGGATCGGCATGGTCTTTTCAAGGGCATCGGTCGCCGCGTTGAACTGCTTGCAGAATTCCATGATGTTGACCCCGCGCTGACCGAGCGCCGGGCCGATCGGGGGGAGGGATTGGCGGCGCCCGCGGGCACCTGCAGCTTGATATAGCCGTCGATCTTCTTGGCCACGATGGGCCTCCTTTCTTCCTGTTGGCTTTCCGTATTTCAGGAATGGCCTCAGAGTGAGCGGTCAGGCAGGTCCCGTAGCCTGGGCGAAGGGACCCTCCCGCGTGGATATCCTTGGGCCAAGGCCGCAGGACGGCGCGCCATAGGCGAGGGCGCGGGAAATTGGAAGGTAAAAGCGCATTCCCGCTTGCTCCCATGTACTTGCGCCCTATCCTGCGCCGCAACCGCCGGAGGAATGCCCCATGCGCGCTGCTGTTTTCCTTATACCGCTTGCCCTGCTCGCTGCCTGCAAAGTCAAGGAGGATCCCGCACCCGGAGCGAGTGAGGCGGCGCCGGGGGCAACGTCCTCCGCCGCGCCCTCCGCTGGCGCCAGCGTTGCCGCGGCCCCGGCCGCTTTCAGCCCGGACAGCGTGGCCGAAAGCACCGTCTCGCTCCCGGCTTTCCCGCTACTCAAGCCGCTTGCCGGGCTGGCCAACAATCTTTCAGAAGCCGACGCCAATGTCGCATTCGACCGCGAGCATTTCCTCGCCGGTGAAACCCCGATCAACCTTGAAGGCAAAATCTATCACGGCGAATACAATCTGACTGGAGACCGGCCCTATTCCAGCCTCGAATTCATGCGCAACCACCAACTGGCGATCGCCGAGCTGGGCGGCGTCCGAGTCGCCGGAACCCTCAGCACCGAGGCGGTCCGCAGAGCGCTCGAAGCCAAAGGCGAAGCGCCGAAAGGCAATTGCTTCGTCCGCACTTGCGACGAGACCGACTTCTACCTGATCCGCCAGGGCGGCAAGGACTACTGGATTACCGTCGGCACCGGCAATTTCCCGCTGCACGGCTATTACACCGTGCTGGAAAAACAGGGCATGGCCAAGAGCTTCGCTTTCATGGACGCGGACAAGCTCATGGCGGCGCTCGATGCAGATGGGCGGGTGCCGGTCTATGTCGAATTCGACGTCGACCGGGCCAGCCTGCGGCCGACGGCGCGGCCCGCGGTCGACGAGATCGTCAAGCTGATGCAGCAGAACGCCGGTCTGAAAGTCTCGATCGAGGGGCACACCGACGATACCGGCACGCCGGCGCGCAATCAGCCCTTGTCGCTCGCCCGGGCCGAAACCGTGCGCGCCGAACTGATCGCGGCGGGGATCGCGCCGGCGCGGATGAAGACCGCCGGTTTCGGCGCAGCGAAACCGCTGGCGCCGGGGACGGGCGAGGATGCGCGGGCGAGAAACCGGCGGGTCGAGCTGGTCAGGATGTAGCGCCGCCGCTCAGGCCGGATCGAATGCGATCGGCAGCCCGGCGATCCCCCAGACGCCGATAAACGGCCGCCAACCGAGCGGGCCGGGCGAGCGCGGGTTCCTTATGCGCTGCGCGATCAGGTGCAACCCTTCGGCCAGCTGCGCCCGGGCGATGAACTGCCCGATGCACATGTGCGCCCCCAGCGCGAAGCCGAGGTGGGGATTGGCCTGATCGCGCTCCGGGCGGAACCGGTGGGCGTCTTCCGCCACCGCCGGATCGCGGGCGATCACGCTCCACGGGAACCACAGGACAGTGCCGGCGGGCATGTGGACGTCGCGGTAGTCGAGCGGAGCGGTCAGCAGGCGGTTGGTGGTGGTGGTCGCGTGGAAGCGCATGGTCTCGTCGATGACCTTGCCGCACCAGGCGAAGTCCTGGGCGCAGCGGGCGTAGATGTCGGGGCGCTGGACCAGCTCGTGCATCGCCAGGGTCAGCACGTTCTTCGAGGTGTCGTAGCCGGCGACGATGAAGAAGATAAGCAGGTCGCAGATCTCGCGAGTCGACATGCCGCCGCGCGCCTTGGCCTGGATGAACAGGTCGAGCAGGTCGTTGTCACTTGATGGGCCGGATGCTTCGCGCTGCTCGACCAGGCCATGCGCGAACCGGTCGAGTTCCTCGGTCGCCGCTTGAAGTTCGGGCAGGTACTTCGGGTCCATGCTGACGCTGAGCGCCAGCGCGTCCATCGACTTGCGCAAGCCCGGAATCGCTTCCGGCGGCGCGCCGATCAGGCGGCACATGACGGTGATCGGGAAGTGCGAGGCGAAATGTTCGAAATCGAACGCCCCCTTGGGCGCCCATTCGTCAAGCAGCCCGGCGATGACTTCGCGCATCAGCGGGCGGTGCAGGTTGGCCTGGCGCGGGGTGAAGGCGGGGGCGAGGATATCGCGTAGCCGCTTATGTTCGGGACCGCTGCGGGCGAGGATATGGGCTTCCTGGAACCGCCCCCAGGGAGTGCCCCCGGCGCCGATCGCATCGACCATTTCGGCATAGGGCGTGCGCATGCGGCCCGCCTCCAGCGCCATCAGCTCGCGCACCGCCTTGTATTGGGTGACGACGTAGCCGAAATTGGACTTCGCCAGCCAGGGATGTCCCGCTCTGGCCGTGTCGAAATGCGGGAAAGGATCGGCGCCGAAGCCCGGGTCTGCCATCGCCAAATGCGGCAATTCGAGGGTATCGATGCTCTGCAAGGCGCAAGCCCCCTGTTGACGCGGGTCCGGGCTTGGAGAATACCCGCCGCGAACGGGATGACGAGAGGAATCTGGGCCAGTGCTCCCCCATTTGCGCAACCGCGACTATTGTCAGTTGGCCTGGGTCGTGCCCGATCTCGAAGCGGCGGTGCATAACTGGGTTCGCACCACCGGGGCGGGGCCGTTCTTTGTGTTCGACGCGCTGCACTTCGACGATGCCAACTATCGCGGCACGCCGATGGACATCGCTCCCTGCCGCGCGGCGATCGGCCAGTATGGCGACATGCAGATCGAGCTGATCCGGCCCAGCGACGATTCGCCCGGCATCTGGGGCGATGTCGGCCCCAGGGACCGCACCCATTTCCACCACACCGGGCTCTATTGCCAGCGATTACGAGGGCGAACGCGCCGCCTATGCCGCCGAAGGCATGCCGTCGCTTTCGAAGGGCTGATGATGGGCGCGAAAACCTGCTACATCGATACCGTGCCCACGCTCGGTTTCATGACCGAGCTGATCACCGCCAACCCGGTTGCGGAACAGGTCTTCGCCGCATTCCGCGCGGCGTCGCAGGGCTGGGACGGCACCGACCCGATAAGGACTTTGGGATGAGCGAGCACGACTCCTGCCCGCCGGGTTCGGGCGCTGGAGCCCTTCGTCGCCCATTGGGCGCTGGAAGGCTCGCTGGCGCGCATGGCCAAGCGGCGGAGCTCGTCGATGGACGACATCCGCGCCTTCTATGCGCGGCGATCGCCGATGCGGATCGCGCGCTCGCTCATCTGCGCGCCTTCAAGCTGGGCGAAGTGCCGCCCGCCGAGGAGCGGCTGCTCAAGCTGATGCTGTCGCTGGCCGAAGTCGGCCCGGCGGTCGAATGGTTCGGCGATCCGCATGTCTATGACGGTTCGATGCCGCCAAGATCAAATACACCCGGCTGATCCCCGACACCGCCGCGCAGGCCTGAGGAGAGCACTATGGAACAGGGCAAAGTTCGGTCCCGCCGATCGGTCTCACCGCCAAGTACCCCGAGCTCGGCACCGGGCCATGCTCCGGCCGACATCTACTGGCGCGAGGATCTGTGGCAGAAGGAGATCGACGCGATCTTCCGCAAATCGTGGTTCATGATCGGCCGGGTCGATCAGATCCCCGAGCCCGGCGACTTCTTCACCTATGAGATGCCGGTGTTCCGCCAGGCGATGCTGATCGTGCGCGGCAAGGACGGGGTGGTGCGCGGCTTTCACAATGTCTGCACCCACCGTGGCAATGTCGTCGAACACCGCCCGTCGGGCTCCGGCCCGGGCCGCTTCATGTGCCGGTTCCACGGCTGGATTTACGACAGCAAGGGCGAACTTACCCGCATCCGCGACGAGGAAGGCTTCTTCGGGCTCGACAAGAAGTGCCTCGGGCTGAAGCCGGTGCCGCTGGGCGTGTGGGAGGGCTTCATCTTCGTCTCGCCCGAGGAGGAGCCCAGCGTTACGCTTGAGGACTACCTCGGCGAACAGGGCAAGAGCCTGGCGGGCTATCCGTGGAGCGCCTGCACCCAATCGGTGCAGTACGAGGTCGAGATCGCGTGCAACTGGAAGCTGGTGGTCGACAGCTTCGCCGAGATCTACCACATCCCGGTGCTCCACCCGAAAACCGCCGCGCCCACCGTCTGCGGCAAGTTCAATCCGATGGGCCGGCTGCTCGATGTCGAACTGAAGGGCGAGCACCGGACCAATTCGCACTGGAGCGACGTGCCCGAAGTGACCAACCCGGTGCAGATCCTCGCCTACCAGAACGCGGCGGGGCAGAACCACCTCGGCGGCGACAGCGATTTCGAGTTTCCGCCCGGCCTCAATCCCACCCGCGCCAAGAACTGGACAGTGGACCTGACCATCTTCTTTCCCTCGCTCTCCTTCACCGTGGCCAGCCGGGTCTACACCGCGCACCAGGTCTGGCCGCTGGCGCCCAATCGCTGCCTTTACCAGCAGCGCGTATTCATGCGCCCCGCCCAGAACGCCGCCGAGCGCTTCGGCCAGGAAAACTCGATGGTCGAATACCGCGACATCTCGATGGAGGACCTGTCGACCCTCGAACGCATCCAGCGCACCCTCGATACCGGGATCATCAAGGAATTCCATTTCCACGACCACGAGCTGGCGCTGCGGCACCAGCATCACGTGATCACGAACATTCTGGCGGACCATGACCGGATCAAGGAACGCCGGGCTGAAGTCAAGGAACCGCAATGACCGATACGATACATCCCCCTGCCGCACCGTCACGCCCGAAGAAGCCGCGCACTACCGCGACAAGGGCTGGGTCATGCTGCGCAAGTTCGTCGATCCGGCGATGCTGGGAACCGTGCTCACGCCTCGCCAAGAGGTGATGGGCGAGGACGGCGACAGCAATCCGCCCTACGGGATCGACCAGCCCTATTTCAACGCCATGCTCGGCGGGCTCCATGCCAATGCCGAGGTGCGCCCGCTGTTCGGCGGCATCGGTCAGGCGGCCAAGGCGCTGATGGCGCGGATGGACGAGCCGGGCGTGCGCCTGTTCAACGAATTCTACGCGCCCAAGCTGCCCGCGGCGAAGAAGACGATCAACATGGGCAACGGCCCGACCAGCTTCCACCAGGATTTCATCACTTTCGCGGTGGACCGCAGTCGGCGGCATGACTTTCTGGATGCCGCTGGAGGCCTATGGGCCGGACGCCGGCACGATGTCGTTCATCAACGGCTCGCACAAGCTCGGCATTCTCGGCAACTACACCGCCTACGAAGGGCGCGATATCCGCGAGGTCTGGCCGGAACTCAACGCGCTCGAAATGTCCGAGCCGATGACCTACGGGCTCGGCGATATCACCGTGCACAACCACATGACCGTGCACGGCGCCGGCACGAACCGATGGACCGCCCGCGCTGGGCCTATCTGGTCCTGCCCCAGCCCGCCGACGCCCGCTGGAACGGCGCCCCGCCCGAAGCCTTCGACCCCGCCGCGCACAAGATGACGCCCTACGGCAAGTTCCCGGACGAGGCCTTTCCGATAATTGCTTGAAAACCTCCAACAAAGGGGAGGATTTTTGGGGAGAGTACAATGCAATGGACCGAGATCGCCAGTCGGCTACACCTTCCTCGAGGCCCCGCGCGTGCAGGGCGATGCGCTGTGGTTCTGCGACCTGCTCGCGGGCGGGCTGTTCCGGCTCAACGCGAACGGCGGCACCGACAGCTTCCTGCCCGGCCTCACCCACATCGGCGGCATCTGCCTCAACCATGACGGCAAGCTGGTGCTCAGCCGCGGCGACGGCATCGGCTGGTTCGATCCGGCGAGCGGCAAATCCGGCCTGATCGTCGACAGCATCGCCGGCAAGCCGTTCCCCGGCGGCAACGACATGTTTCCTGACGGCAAGGGCGGGCTCTATTTCGGCACGGTCGCCAGCAGCGGCGGCTCTTACGAGCCGGGCGCCGCGGGCACCGGGCTCTACCGGCTGGCCCCGGACGGCACGATCACCCTGCAGCACGCCGATACCAACTTCGCCAACGGCTGCGGGCTCAGCCCGGATGGCAAAACGCTTCTACCACACCGAAAGTCTCAAGGGCCTGTTCGCCTACGACGTGCTGCCCGGCGGCAATCTCGCCAATCGCCGCCTGTTCTCGGACCGCACCGACGGCGACGGCCTCGCGGTCGATGCCGAGGGCTGCGTCTGGAGCGCGAGCTACGACAACGGCGAGATCGTCCGCCACCGCCCCGACGGCAGCGTGGCCGAGCACATTCCCGTGCCGCACAAGGTCGTCGCCAGCCTGTGCTTCGGCGGGCCGGACTGGCGCGATCTCTATGCTGTCACCGGCGGCCAGAACGGCGTCGAGATCATGATGCGCGGGGAATTGCCGCCGCCCGAGGCGAGCGTGTTCAAGGCGCGGGTGGAGGTGCCCGGGCTGCCGGTGCCGGTGACGCGGTTCGTGCTGCCGTAAACCTCACCCTCCAAAAATCGTCATGCTGAACTTGTTTCAGCACCCATCTGGCCGACACCTCCGAAGCGTTGATCGGCGCATCAACGGTGCGGTTTTGCTGCCGAACAGCGCTTCGGAGCAGGACGAAAAATGGGTCCTGAAACAAGTTCAGGATGACGGATGAACGATAGGGCGGTGTCAACTTCACCCCGCTTCGGCAAACACCTTGTCGGCGATCGCCACCGCCGTATTGGCGCAGGGGAGGCCAGCGTAGAACGCGAGGTGGGTGATCATCTCGACCAACTCTTCCCGGGTCACCCCGTTATTGAGCGCCGTCTTCATGTGGTAGGGCAGCTCGTTGGTCCGATAGGCGGTGATCAGGCAGGCCACCGTGATCAGGCTCCTGTCGCGCGGGGAAAGCTCCGGCCGCCGCCAGATGTCGCCGAACACCACCTTGTCGGTGACTTCGGCGAGCTTGGGCGCCACGTGGCCGAAGGCCTGGCGGGCGCCGGTGGGTTCGTCGTCGGCCATGCAATTCTCTCCCTTGTCAGCGCCCCTTGAACTCCGGCGTGCGCTTGGCCTTGAAGGCGGTGACGCCCTCGATGAAATCCTCGCTGCGGCAGGCTTCGCGCTGGCCGTTGCGTTCGTTGACAAGGGCGGTTTCCAGCGGCACGTCGACCGCCGCCCAGGCGTTGCGCTTGATGATGCCGAGCGAGCGCGGGCCGGCGGCGAGCTTGGTCGCCAGCTCCATGCCCCTGGCCTCGACCTCATCGTCCGGAACGACGAAATTGACCAGGCCCCATTCGAGCGCTTTGGGCCCCGGCAGCCGCTCGCCGAGCAGCATCAGCTCCATCGCCCGGACCCGCCCGACCGCGCGCGCCAGCAGCCACGATGAGCCGCCATCGGGCACCAGCCCGACATGGCAGAACGCCTGGAGGAAAAAGCCGGTTTCGCCGCAGACGATCAGGTCGCCGGCCATGGCCAGCCCCGCGCCGACCCCCGCCGCCGCGCCGCGCACCGCTGTCACCACCGGCTGTTCCATCTGCTTCATCCGCGCGATCACCGGGTTGAAATAGCGATCGAGCAAGTGGCCGACATCGCGGTTGGGATCGTCGAGGATGCCCTCGGCATCGGCGAGGTTGGCGCCCGAATTGAAGCCCTTGCCCTCGCCGGTGAACAGGACGCTGCGCGCTTCGCCCGCCGCGCGGTTGAAGGCATCGACCAGCTCCTCGCCCATCTGCGCCGACCCGGCATTGCGCGTCGCCGGATCGTTCATCGAGATGCGGGCGACGTTGTCCGGTGAGAGAGTAAAGGACTTTTTCGTAGGTCATTGCAGGTCCCCCCGATCAGGCCACCATTCCGCCAGCGCTGCCTTTGATGATCGCTTCCGCATCGCCCATGATCCGGTCGATCAGTTCCTGGCAGGTCGGAATGTCGTGGATCAGTCCCTGGACCATGCCGGCCCAGAAAATCCCGTTCTCGACATCGCCGCTCTTGAGCAGCTCGCGCGCCTTTCGCCCCCGAAACCAGCGCGCGCACATCTTCGAACACTGGCGCCGGGCTTCTTGAGCAATTCGGCGACCTGGTCCGAACGTCTCGTTCTTGCCCACCCGCGCGGTGTTGTGCAGCGAGCGGAAGATGAGGTTGGTGCCGCGCTCGTCGTTCTCGACGTATTTCTGCTTAACGTTGGGGTGGATCGGCGCTTCCTGGGTCGCGCAAAAACGCGTGCCCATGTTGACGCCCTCCGCCCCCAGCGCCAGCGCCGCGACGAGGCCGCGCCCGTCGCCGAAGCCGCCGCTTGCCAGCATCGGGATCTTGACCTTGTCCGCCGCCGCCGGGATCAGGATCAGCCCGGGAATATCGTCCTCGCCCGGATGACCGGCGCATTCGAAGCCGTCGATCGAGATCACGTCGCAGCCGTTGCGTTCGGCCGACAGCGCGTGGCGCACGGCGGTGCATTTGTGCAGGATGGTGATGCCGTGCGGCTTCATCATCGCCCACAGCTCGCGCACTTCGGCGGTTCCCGCCGTCTCGCAGATCTTGACGCCGCAATCGATGACGACCTGGGCGAAGGCCTTGTAATCGGGCGGAGTGACGGCGGGCAGCACGGTGACATTCACCGCGAACGGCTTGTCGGTCATCGAGCGGCAGCGCTCGATCTCCTCGTGCAGCGCCTTGGCGCTGGGCTGGGTCAGCGCGGTGATCGTGCCGAGCCCGCCGGCGTTGGAAACCGCGGAGGCAAGCTCGGCATAGCCGACATTCTGCATGCCGCCCTGAACGATCGGGTGCTCGATGCCGAGCATTTCGGTGACGCGGGTCTTGATGGCCATGGTTCGCCCCTATGCAGGTATCTGGTTGAACGGCACGCCTTTGTCCGGGCGGTGGTCCTGGGGCAAGCCCAGAATCTTCTCGGCGATGGTGTTGAGCAGCATTTCGTCGGCCCCGCCCGCCAGCCGCCCGGTGGGGGCGGAGAGCCAGGAGCCGATCCAGTTGTCCTTGACCCAGGCGTCGTGGTCCCAGGAAAGGCCAAGCGCGCCTTGCAGGTCGATCGCCATTTCGGACAGCCGCTGGCGGCTGCGCACCGAGACGAGCTTGCCCAGCGAGCCTTCGGGTCCCGGCTCCATGCCCTGCTCCATCATCTTCATGGCGCGCTTGGTGATCGGCGTGGAGGCCGGAGCGCAGGGCATGGTTGCGGGCGATCGCCTGGCGGATGCGGCCGTCTTCCAGCGCGGGCTTGCCGCCGATCTCGCAGAGGCGGGCGAGCTCGACGAAAGTCTGGATCGACGGGCCGAAGCCATCGGCATCGGAGGCCGAATAGCGCTCGATCATCAGGGTCGCCATCGCCACCCCGAAACCGCCGCCGACCGCGCCGATCCGCTGGCTATCCTCCAGCCGGACATCGTCGAAGAAAATCTCGTTCACATGATGGCCGCCGTCGGCCAGCTTGATCGGTCGGACAGTGACGCCGGGGGCCTTCATGTCGACCCAGAAATAGGTCAGCCCCTTGTGCTTGGCGACGGTGGGGTCGCTGCGCGCGACGAGGATGCCATAGTCGCTATGCTGCGCCCAGGTGGTCCACAGCTTCTGGCCGTTGACCTTCCAGCCATTCCCGTCCGGCTCGGCCTTGGTGCGCAGGCCCGCGAGGTCCGATCCGCCCGAAGGTTCGGAAAACAGCTGGCACCAGATCTCCTCGCCCTTCATCGCCGCGAGCACACGGGCCTTCACCCATTCGGTGTCGGCGCAGTATTTCATCAGGATCGGCACCGGCATGCCGAGCGAAACGCCGTAATAGCCGGTCGGCATGGCCAGCGGCATTTCCTCTTCCTCGAACGCCACTTTATGCAGCGGCGGTGAGGCCCTGCCCGCCGTATTCGGGCGACCAGTTGATGCCGGCGAACCCGGCGGCGTGGCGTTCGGCGAGGTATTGGCGTGAAAGGGCGAGGTCCTGTTCTTCGGAGAGGTGCTTGCGCGCCTCGTAGCCATAGGCGCCGGCTTTCGAGTGCAGCCACGCCCGCGCCTGCGCGCGCCATTCGTCGAGGCCGATCATGCCGCCACTCCCGTGAGTTCCCGCGCCAGCACATCCTCCCAGGCGAACATGTTGCCGCACTCGATGGCGAGGCTCCGCGCCCGCCGCATGTGGAGGTGCAGCCCGTGCTCCCAGGTGACGCCGATGCCGCCGTGGATCTGCACGCAGTCGCGCGCGGCGGTGTCGTAGGCTTCGGTGGCGGTGAGACGCGCGGCGGCGGCGGCCTTGAGGAAGTCCGGCTCGCCGGCACTGGCGGCGGCGTGGATGCAGTTGGCGCGGGCCAGTTCGACCAGCGGCGTAAAGCTCGGCAATGCGGTGCTTGACCGACTGGAACGCGCCGATCGGCTGGCCGAACGCCTTGCGCTCAGCGCATAGTCGCGCGCCATGAACATCAGCGCCTCGGCCCCGCCCAGCTGTTCGTGCGCCGTGGCGACGGCCAGGCGGCACAGCACTTCGCGGGCGATGGCGAGGGCTTGCGCGCCTTCGGCGATGGGGGTGGCGGGGGTGGCGTCGAAGTTCAGATCGGCATAGCCGCGGCCGTTGTCGAAACCGTCGATGGCGGTGCGCGCGACGCCAGCCAGTTCCGCCAGCGCGAGCACCGGGCCGCCTTCGCCTTGCGCCAGCACCACCGCGAAATGCGCGATCAGCCCGGCAGTGACGCCGTGCTTGGTTCCGGTCAGCTTGCCGCCTTCGAACCGCACGCCGATGTTGTGGGGCAGCACATCGTTGCCCTCGCTCAGCGCCAGCGTGCCGATCGCTTCGCCCGCCGCCAGCCTCGGCAACCACCGGCCTTGCGCGGCGGCATCGCCCGCCAGCAGCAGCGCCTCGCCCGCCGCGTAATTGCTCAGCAGGAACGGCGCGCCCGCCGTCGCCGTGCCGCAGGCCTGGGCGACGATGCCGAGTTCGATCAGGGTCAGCCCCAGGCCGCCGTACTCTTCGGGAATGGCCAGTGCGGTCCAGCCCTGTTCGATGCAGGTCTGCCAGAAAGGTTCGTCGCAGGCCCCGGTCGTCTCCAGCAACGCCAGCAGCCGGGCCTTGTCATGCCGGGCGGCGAGCACGCGGGCGGCGTTCTCGGCGATTGCCCGCTGGCCTTCGTCATAAAGGATCGACATGCCCGCCCCTCCGAATCCCGGATTTAATCGCGTGGTTAAACGGGACTCGGGAGGGGCGCAAGCTTGGTCATCCGCCGCCCCTTCAGGGGAGGGACATTACCCCCGCGCCGTCAGCGGATCGTTGAGCGCCAGCCCCGGCCGCGGCCAGTCCGCCGCCACCAGCCGGCCATAGCCCGAGAGCGTGATGAAGGCGGTGCGCATGTCCGGCCCGCCGAAGGCGATATTGGTGCAATAGGGTTCGGGCGCCTCGTGCCATTCGACCAGGCCGCCCCCGGGCGCGAACACGCTGATGCCGCCATGAATGAGGCTGGCGACGCAGATGTTTCCGCCGGCCTCGACCGCCAGGGAGTCGAACCGTTGATAGAGCTGCGGCCCGCCGAGGAACTTGCCGCCGTTGGGCGAGGGCCAGGGGTCTTTCGCCAGTTCGCCGGGGCCGGTGACCGGCCAGGCCCACAGCCGCCCCGTCTCGGTCTCGGTGGCGTAGAGCATCTCGCCATCGGGCGAGAGGCCGACGCCGTTGGCGGTGATCATCGGGAAGGCGGCCTCCTTGATGAACGAACCGTCGGTGCGGGCGTAATAGACCGCGCCCCGATCCATCACCCGGTCGTAGCTCTTGCCGTGGTCGGTGAACCAGAACCCGCCCTGCGCGTCGAACACGATGTCGTTCGGCCCGAACAGCGGCACGCCGCCGCAATGCGTATAGAGCCATTCCACCGTGCCGCTCGCCAGATCGACCCTCTGGATGCCGCCTTTCTCATAGAGTCCGCCCGGCCGTGCGGGCGCAGGAAGCCGTCGGGTTCGGTGATCCAGTTGAACCCGCCGTTGTTGCAGACATAACAGTGCCCGTCCGGGCCGATCGCCGCGCCGTTCGGCCCGCCGCCGAGCTCGGCCACCACTTGCTTTTCGCCGTCCGGCAAGACGCGGATCAACCGCCCGCCCTCGATCTCGACCACCAGCACCGAGCCATCGGCCATGGCGATCGGGCCTTCGGGGAACCTCAGCCCCCGGGTGACTTCGCGCAATTCGAGCTTCACGGCGCCTCTCCTCAGGGCATCTTGCCCTTGTCGATCATTTCGATAACCGCCGGGAAATAGCGCCCGCCATAGCCCTGCTCAACCGCCGCCTTATAGTAGCGCTCAGCCAGCTCCGACACCTGCGGATCGACGCCCATGCTTTTGGCCAGTTCGATCGAATAGCCGATGTCCTTGAGCACATATTCGGGCGGAAAGCTCTTCTCCGGGAACAGGCGCGGGGCCATGCTCTTCATCCCGTGGTTGCGCAGGATGAAACTGTCGCCCGATCCTTTCGACACCGCCTCCAGCAGCACCTCCGGCTTGACCCCGGCCCGCTCGGCCGAGACCATCTGCTCGGCCAGGATCAGCACGTGGACGAAGTTCAACGTGTTATTGACCAGCTTGACCACCTGGCCGCAGCCGACTTCGCCGCAATGGGTGACGTCGCTGCCCATGTAGCGCAGCAGGGGCTCGATCCGGGCGAATAGGCCGGGCGAGGCCCCGACCATGATCGACAGCGTGCCCTGCTGCGCCGCCTCGCGGGTGCGGGCGACCGGGGCGTCGGCGAACAGCATCTGCCTATCCGCCAGCCTGGCCGAGATGGCGCGCGCTTCGGCGACGCTGGTGGTGGAAAGATCGACAACCACGGTTCCCGGCTTGCCATGTTCGGCAATCTCGTCGCAGACCGCAGCGACCTGCTTGCCGCCGGGGAGCGAGAGGAGGATTACCTCCGCTGCCTTTGCCACATCGGCGACTGATGCGGCCCGCTTCGCGCCAGCCGCGACCGCCTCGTCCAGCGCCGCTTCGCTCATGTCGAAAACATGCACCGGCGCGCCGTGCTTCTTCACGACATTGGCGCACATGCCGCTGCCCATCACGCCCAATCCGATGAAGCCGATGGGGCCGATGAGACCCAGTATGGTCGTCAATGTATAACCTCCGCCTCTTCCAGCCCATCCCGCTCCGCCCGGCTCAACCCCAGCAGTTCGCCATAGACGTAATCCTCGTGCTCGCCGAGCCTGGGCGTGCCGCGATGGATGCCGATCTCCGCACCTTTGGACAGTCGCATCGGCACGCCGACCGCGGCGCGCATCGCGCCGTCGGGCTCCGCGACTTCGACAATCGCGCCGCGCGCCTGCAAATGCGGATCGGCGGCGATCTCGGGCGTGGTCCAGCTGGCGTGGGCGGCGATCCCTGCCGCTTGGAGCTGCGCCGCCGCCTCGTTCGCGTCGCGGGTGCGCGACCAGGCGGAAATTGCTTCGTCATCCGGTTCGCCGCCGACCAACTTGCCTAGCGCCTGCCGCTCTTGCTCGTTCGCCACCGCGATCGACAGCCAGCGGTCCTCGCCCTTGGCCGGATAGACCCCGTGCGGGCTCATTCGCGGGTGCGCATTGCCGGTGCGTTGCAATTCCACGCCCGCCGCCGCCATCAACAGCGCCTCGCCAAGCAGCGAGCTTGCAACCTCGCGCGCCGCGACATCGACCAGCGCGCCCTCGCCAGTCGCCCGCCGCCGTTGCAGCGCCGCCATTGTCGCGACGGCGGCGTTCATGCCGACGGTGTGGTCCATGACATGGCGCATCTCGACCGGCGGGCCGTCGGCAAATCCGGAAAGGTCGCTGAGGCCGCCCCAGGCGCCGAACAGCGGTGCGTATCCGGCGAAATGCGAATCCGGCCCCTCCTGACCGGAGGACGAGACCGAGAGCATGACGATGTCGGGCCTGGTTTCGCGCAGCGCTTCGTAACCCAGACCCAGCCGCGCCATCACCCCGGCGCGGAAGCTTTCGGCGGCGATGTCGGACACCGCGACCAGCCGCTTGGCAAGAACCACGCCTTCCGGTTTCTTGAGGTTGATGCGGATCGAAAGCTTGGTCGAGGCCACTTGATCGAACGTCGCCGGGCCCATGCGGCCATAGACCGGATGCGGCTTGCGGAACGCATCGGGCCGCATCGCGCTTTCGACCTTGATCACTTCGGCGCCGAGCTGGCTGAGGATATGGGTGCAGAACGGTCCGGCGTTGTGCACGGTGAAATCGGCGATGCGGATGCCGGCGAGGGGCTTCATGCCGCAGTCTCACCAGAAATAGGGACAGTCCCTATTTTTCCATCGGCCGGAAAATAGGGACTGTCCCTATTTTCGGGGTCCATTGCCGGCGGCCCTCCCCGCAGCGCCAGCGGCGCGCCGTCGAGGTGGAAAGGCGAGACCAGCATGTCGAGCAGGCCGGCGCCGGGCACTTCTACCGGCTGGAACAGCCCGCGGTGCTTCTCGTGCGGATCGCGCAGCACTTCGGCAGGGGTGTAGTACTTCGCCAGCGGCACCGACAGCTTCTGTCCCTCGCGGACGATGTCCTCGACCTTGCGCTCCACCGCCCAGGCGCGGATGTGGCGGTTGAGTTCCGGCCCCCTGCGACTGCGCTCGAGCGAATCCGCGAGTGCCGGGTCCTGCGCCCATTCGGGGTCGCCGAGCAGACTGACCAGGCCCTCCCATTGCCGCTGTTCGAGCGTCAGCAATTCGACATAGCCGTCGGCGCAGGGCAGCACGCCGCCATAGCGGAAACTGCGCTCGACGCGGTGCTCGATTGACCCGTCGCCGAGCCGCTGGATGGCGAATGCGCCGACCGCCAGGCCTGCATCCTGGCTCGATATATCGACGAACTGGCCGCCGATCTCATCGCGCACCCACAGCGCCGACAGCGCCCCCAGCGCGGCGGCGATGCCGCCCTGCATCTCGGTGAAATGGCCATAGGGTTTGACCGGCGGCCGGTCGGGGAACAGCTCGCAGGTCAGGCCGTTGGGCAGCAAGTAGCCTTCGCCCGAGGCGTGGAGCAGGTTGATCTCCTCGCCTTTCCAGTGGGCCTTGGGGCCGAATGCGCCGAACGGCAGCACCGAGACGTGGATCAGGTCCGGGTGTTTCGCGGCAATCGACGCCTCTTCGAGGCCGAGCGCCGCACGCTCGGCCAGCGGCGTATCGTCGATCAGCACGTCGGCCGCGCTGAGCATCGTGCCGAAGTGTCTGCGACCTTCCTCGTCGGCAAAGTCGCACACCCGGCTCATCATGCCGGCCGCGAGATAGGCGAACAGCGCGCTGGTTTCGCTCCCAGGCAGGAACGGCGGTTCGCGCCGTAATGGCGTGCCATCGCGCGGCTCGACCAGCGCGACATGCGCGCCCAGCGTCGCCAGAATCCGCGCCGCATAGGCGGCGGCGACACCGCGCGCGGTTGTGACGACGCGAAGCTCGGCGAGAGGGGCGGTCGTCATTTTTGGCAAAGCCCGGAAACGAGCTGGGCCAGTCGAATTCGCAAAAGCCCCTCCCCGGCGGGGAGGGGTTGGGGAGGGGGCGGGGGAGCGAGGCGAAGCCGAGCGTCGATGCCAGCGCGGACGCGAGGCCTTGCGGCCTCGCTCCCCCACCCCCAGCCCCTCCCCGCCGGGCAGGGGAGGACTTTCGCTGTATTCGAATCCACGGCTTGCCGCTCAGCTCACCGCACCACCGGCAGTTCGAGATCGCAATCGCGGCCGTCGAAGAACACCTTGTGCTGCGGATTGAGCGAGGGCAGCAGCACGGTGGCGAGACCCGGCGTGGTCAGTTCGCCGCGCTGGTTCTCGCCCCGGATCTCGATATCGACCAGGGCGAAGCCGTCCTTGACGTACTTCTTGGTCACCTTGCCGCGCGCCCAGGTGCAGTCGCCCATGATGTTGAAGCCGCGCATCTGGGTGCGCACGCGCTTGAGGAAGGCGGCGTCGCCCATCCAGTTGGTGACCAGGCTGGCCATCCACGACGAGCGCTGCGGGCCGTAGTCGTAAACCCCCGGCACGCCGACTTCCTTGGCGGTCGATTCGCGGTGGTGGCCGATGCCGGTGTACTCGATGCCGCCGCCGGCCTCCGGGTTGCGGAAGAAGTGGCCGGGATGCTTGACCGCGTTCTTGAAGATCACCCCGTGGGTGTGGCCGCGGCCCGAGCCGACGAGGAAGCCCATGGTGTCCATCAGGCTCAATGGACCGCGCACGATTTCGGGCAGCTCCTCGCCTTCCTGGACTTCGTCCCAGTAGCGCACGTTGGGCCCGCGCATGTTCTTTTCCTCATTGAGGATGGCGTTGTCGATGTGCGCGAAATCCTCGGCGGAATACTCGTGGGTCTTGATGTCGTCGTACTTGCCGGCATCGCGCGCGGCCTTGCGCTCATGCCGGGTGCAGGTGCCGAGCGCGCGGGCGACGAGGTCGCCGTTCTGGTTGGCGAAACTGGCCTCGACGTATTGCATGACCAGAGTCCCGGAGAACTTCGATTCCTTGACGTCGATGCCGACCACCCGCTCGATCGCGGTGATGCGGTCGCCGGGGCGGATGTGGCGGAACAGTTCCCAGTCATTGCCGGCATAGAAGCCGTGGACGCCGGGCAGGCCCCAGCGGGTGCGCCCGATCCAGCCGAACGCCATCGGAAAGTTCGGGTGGGCGACGATCGAGCCGTAGCGCGACAGGCGGCCATACTCGAGATCACGGTACAGCGGATTGAGGTCGCCGATGCCGTTGCACCAGTTGCGCATGGTGTCTTCGGTCGCGTCCTGCAGGTAGGGACCCTCGGGGCGCAGCTGCATGCCGATCATGTTTTCGGCAGCCTTGATCGATTCCGGGGTGATCTTGCCCTCGGCGGCGGCGTGACCGATGTCCTGATCGTCGGGCTTGGTGCTCATGGCATTCTCCTCGGGTGGCGCGTGGCCGGAATTGGGTTCAATCGATTCGTTGCGGGCGCAATGATGCATAATGCATTATCTTGCAAGTCTGGTCATGCCGTCCAGTCAAATTCAGTGCCGCCGACAATCGTGGCATAACGTCCCAGGCAGGCAATCGCATGCATATGTTCGTCGGCGGTGACCCCGGCACAGCAGTCCTCGAGGATCACAACCTCGTAATCCCGGTCATGCGCCTCACGCGCGCCGGAGTGGACCACGCCGTTAGTCGAAACGCCGCACAGGACGATGCGTTCGATGCCGTTCGCGCGCAGGATCGCTTCGAGCGATGTGGCGTAGAACGGGCTGACCCGGTGCTTGACGATGTCGAAGTCACCGGGCGCGGGCGCCACGGCCGGATGCACCTCGGTCCCCTTGGTGCCGAGCTGGAAGATTCCGTTCTTCCGCGCGCCGGAGAAGATCGGCGAATTAGGCGGGCATTCGCGGTAGTCGTTCGAGAAGCCGACGCGGACGTAGCCGATCCTGGCCCCAGCCATGCGCGCCTCGGCGATGGCATGCGCGGTGTTCGACAGCACATTCCGCTGTTTCACCTGCACGCCATAGGTCTGGGCGTTGAAGCCGTCTTCGGCGACGATGTCGTTCATCATGTCCATGACGAGGAAAAGCGTGGGTTTCATGGGGTTGAGCTTTCTCCAGTGGGGGCAACCGAATCCCGCAGTTCCAGCCACCCCGCTTCGATATGCTGCCGTGTCGCCAACATCGCTGCCGCGCTATCGGAGGCGATCAGGGCGGCCAGCACGTCGTCATGCTCTTCCGCCGCCCGGCTGACGCGGCCCTTCAGCTTGTTGATCAAATCGAACGGATAGCGCGCCCACAGGATCTGCACGAAATGCAGCGTCTGCGGCATGCGGGCAATGGCGAACATGCGGTGGTGGAAGCGGTAGTTGGCCGCGCGCGCCGCCTCGTTGTCGCCGCTATCGAACGCGCGGGCAAAAGTCCCTGCCAGCTTCTGGAGTTCGGCGATATCGGCGGGTGTAACCTTGCCGACCGCACCCTCGACCAGCTGGGTCTCCAGCAGGATGCGCAAATCGACAACTTCGCGCGATGCCGCGATGTCGAACGGCGCCACCACTGCGCCCTTGTAGCTGTCGCCGGTGACATAGCCTTCCGCTTCGAGCAGCTTCAGCGCCTCGCGCACCGGCGTGATCGAGGTGTTGAGCAGGGCGGCGATCTCCTGCTGCTTGAGCCGCTCCCCACGGGCGATGCGCCCGGCGATAATCCCCTCGCGCAGATAGTCGGCGACTTGCTCTTCCTTGGTCTTGAATTGCATGCGGGGAGGGGCCTTCGCGAGGATTGTGCATGATGCATAATCCCGCAGCCCGGCAATGAAAAGGCCTCAACCCTTGTCGCGCACCGGCGCCCAGGCGAACTTTTCGGGATTGAGCCTCTCCGCCGCGCCCGAGGCAAGCAGCGCGTCGCATTCGCTCTGGCTGTAGCCCAGCTCGCGCAGGAGTTCGAGCGTGTGCTCGCCCAACTCGGGCGGCGGCAGGTTCGGTTCGATTTCGGCCTGCCCGGGGAATTCGGGAACCTCGAAGTGCAGCCCGCGGTAGTCCAGTTCGCGCAGTTTGCCGGGCTGGTGCGCCTGGGGGACATCGAGCACACGTTCGAGCGGCATGACTTCGTTGAAGCCGAGCCCGGCGGCGCGCAGCTTGGCTTCCGCCTCGCCAAACGTCAGCGCGCCCACCGCCGTGCTGACCGCCGCCTCGACCTGTTCGCGCTGCGCCTTGCGGTCGCGCAGCTTGGCGAGCCCCGCATCGCCGTCCTCGGGCATGGCGAGCGCTTTGGTCAGCCTGGCCCAATGGGCGTCGGTCAGGATCAGCAGGTAGATCCAGCGCTGGTCGCTGGTGAGGTACGAGCCGTAACCCGGCATCGAAAATTCGCCGCCGCCCTCTTTCTCAAGCCGGCCCAGAAGCTGCGTCTTGAGCTGCATGCCGGCAAGATCGCGCGCCGCGAGATGCAGGCCGGTCTCGTAAAGGCCGATCTCGATGCGCCGCTCCGCCGCGGGATCGAGCAGCGCGGCGAGCACGCGGATCACCGCATAGGTTCCGGCGAACTGGTCGTGATAGGAGGGACCGAACCGGGTCGGGCGGCCATCGACGCGGTGGTCGTCCATCGCGCCGGTGGCGGCCTCGGCGATCGGATTGGTCATCAGGTCACCGGCCTGCGGGCCGGGGCCATAGCCCTTGATATGGACATGGATGAGGTCGGGATTGACCGCCGCGCAGTCGTCCGCCGTCACCCCCAGCTTGCGCGCCGCCGAGGGGGCGAGGTTGTGGATCACCACATCTGCGCTCGCGGCGAGCTTCAGAAACACCTCCTTGCCGCCCGGAGTGGTGAGGTCGAGGCAAATCGCCCTTTTCGAATGACTGTAGGCGACGATCGTGCCCGAGGGCCCGCCGCGCACCAAGGCGCGGGTGGTGTCGCCGCTGGGCGGCTCGATCTTGATTACCTCGGCGCCAAGCTGCGCGAGGATATGCGTGGCGAACGGCGCGGCGATCATCGTGCCGAGTTCGATAACGCGCTTGCCGCGCATGGGGCGGGCTTCGTGGACTTGTCCGGGCATGGCGCCCCTTATGCCGTGCGGGCGCGCGCCGCAATGCCCCTGGAACCGGGGCGCCGGTGATGGCGATGCGTCGTGGTGCGCACGAATTTTCGCGCACTTAACGGACTATCAACCATGGATGGCGATGATCGGGGCATGACCCGAGTCGCGATCCAAGCTGCCTATGCGCAGTTCGATGCCCTGGAGGCCTTGCGCGTGCTTGTTGTCTGCACCTGCGCACTGGCGATGATCGCCGCCTAACCCAGCAATCGCTTCGCCATGGCGCGGACTTCGTCGGCCATGTCCGGCCGCTCCAGCGCCATCGCCAGCGTAGCCTCGACGAAGCCGGTCTTCGATCCGCAATCGAAGCGGCGCCCGGCGAACGTCACCGCGTGGAACGGCTGCTTGCCGATCAATTGCGCCATGGCGTCGGTCAGCTGCACTTCCCCGCCCGCGCCGGCTTTCTGGCCTTCGAGCACCTGCATCACTTCGGGCTGAAGGATGTAGCGGCCTGAGACGATCAGGTTCGACGGGGCTTCATCGATCTTCGGCTTTTCGACCAGGCCGGTCACTTCGGTGAGCGCACCGTATCGCGCACCCGGCGCGATGACGCCATAGCTCGAAACCTCCTCGCGAGGCACTTCGAGCACGCTGACGAGATTGCCGCCGACTTCGGCGTAGGCATCGACCATCTGCTTCATGCAGCCGCCAGTTGCCTCGCTGTGGCCCAGCATCAGCTCGTCGGGCAGGAAAATGGCGAATGGCTCATCGCCGACGATCGCCCGCGCGCACCAGATCGCGTGGCCTAGGCCGAGCGGCACCTGCTGGCGCACGGCGATCAGGTTGCCCGGATCGAGCCGGGTGGGCTCGAGGATGGCGAGCGCCTTGTCGCGCTCGCGCATGGTCGCCTCGAGCTCGAAGGCCTTGTCGAAATGGTCGATGATCGCGGTCTTGCCGCGCCCGGTGACGAAGATCATCTGCTCGATCCCCGCCTCGCGCGCCTCATCGACCGCGTACTGGATCAAAGGCCGGTCGATGATCGGCAGCATTTCCTTGGGGATCGCCTTGGTCGCGGGCAGGAAACGCGTGCCCAGCCCGGCGACGGGGAACACGGCTTTGCGGATGGGCCGGTGCAATGGTCTATCGCTCATTATCGTCCTGTCGTTGGGTGATTGCCGCTCTACAACGAGCGTAGTGCCATCCTTATTCCCGGCAAGCCCCGCTTTAGCCTTGCTTGCGCGCTTCGGCAAAACCACTAAACCGCCGCGAATGGACAAGATCATCATTCAGGGCGGCAAGCGCCTGTCCGGCACGATCCCGATTTCGGGCGCGAAGAATTCGGCGCTGACGCTGCTGCCCTGCGCCCTGCTCACCGACGAGCCGCTGACCCTGCGCAACCTGCCGCGGCTCGCCGATATCGACGGGTTCCAGCATCTGCTTAACCAGTTCGGCATTTCCACGACGATTGCCGGCTCGCGCCCTTCCGACTTCGGCCGGGTGATGACGCTGGAGGCGACGCGGATCACCAGCTCGGTCGCGCCCTACGAACTGGTGCGCAAGATGCGCGCCTCGATCCTGGTGCTGGGGCCGATGCTGGCGCGGATGGGCGAGGCGACGGTCTCGCTGCCCGGCGGCTGCGCCATCGGCAACCGCCCGATCGATCTGCATCTGAAGGTGCTGGAAGCGCTTGGCGCGACGATCGAGCTGGCGGCGGGCTATGTCCGCGCGATTGCTCCCGATGGCGGCCTGCCCGGCGGGCGTTATAGCTTCCCGGTGGTCTCGGTCGGCGCGACCGAGAACGCGCTGATGGCCGCCGTGCTGTGCAAGGGCAAAAGCACACTCCACAACGCCGCGCGCGAGCCGGAAATCGTCGATCTGTGCAACCTGCTGGTGGATATGGGCGCGGAGATCGAGGGCATCGGCACTTCGCGACATCACCATCCACGGCGTCCCGCGCCTCCACGGCGCGACCTACCGCGTCATGTCCGACCGGATCGAGGCGGGCTCCTATGCCTGCGCCGCGGCGATCACCGGCGGCGAAGTGACGCTGAAGGGCGCGAAAATCGACGAAATGGACGCCACCGTCCAGGCGCTGCGCGACGCCGGGGTTTCGGTCGAGCCGGTCGCCGGCGGCATTCACGTCGCCGCCAATGGCGCGCTTGCGGGCGATCACGCTGTCAACCGCCCCCTATCCCGGCTTCGCCACCGACATGCAGGCGCAACTGATGGCGCTGCTGTGCCGCGCGGAAGGGGCCAGCGTGCTGACCGAGACCATCTTCGAGAACCGCTACATGCACGTGCCTGAACTTAACCGCATGGGCGCGCATATCGAGACCAAGGGGCGCACGGCAGTGGTCCACGGCGTGGCCGAGGCTGACCGGCGCGGAAGTCATGGCGACCGATTTGCGCGCCTCGATGAGTTTGGTGATCGCGGGGCTGGCGGCGGAGGGGGAGACGCAGGTACACCGGCTGTATCATCTCGACCGGGGGTATGAGCGGCTGGAGGAGAAGTTGGCCTTGGTGGGGGCGCAGGTGGAGCGGGTTGGGGGGGATTGAGTTTGTCCGATGTCTGGAACCAGTTGGACAGATAAGGAAAATGACGCGACTGTTGCTGCCTACTTCGTTATGCTCGCTTTGGAGCTAGCAAATCAGAGTTATAACAAGTCAGAAAACCGACGTGCGCTGGCAGCCTTGATTGGTCGCAGCGAAGCAGCAATTGAATTCAAGCATCGCAACATCAGCGCTGTATTGAAAGGTATGGGTGAAGTCTGGATTTTGGGTTATCTTCCCGCTTTCAACTTTCAGTGGCCGCTAGTTGATGCAGTGGCGCGGTGGTTTTCGCGCAATCCGGTGTGGCTGACCCGATCCGCCTCCGATCAGGTAGTGCGCTCCGATAGACTTCGCGAATTGCCCTCGCTTTGGATTGGTCCACCGCCGACCCAGAGGAATGTCGAACCACCAGCCGAACTTGAACTCATGCATCGAGTCGCTTCGCATTTTGATGCAGCCGGTCGAGATGCGCGAAATCGAAGTTTGGGCTTGGCCGGCGAGGAATGCGTTTTGGCCAGCGAACGCGCAACACTTTGGGCATGTGGACGTGAAGACTTGGCAAAACGCATCGTGTGGACTTCGCAAGAAGAAGGTGATGGGGCAGGATACGACATTCGCAGCTTTGAGCCGGACGGAACAGAACGTCTCTTAGAAGTCAAGACAACCAATGGTTGGGAACGCACGCCTTTCCACATCAGTCGAAACGAACTTGAGGTTGCAGATTCACGTCGTGAAGATTGGCACCTTATCCGCCTCTGGGATTTTTCGAGAGAACCACGCGCCTTTGCACTGAGGCCACCATTGGCTAGGCATGTTGAACTTACGCCCACAAGCTTCATGGCGAGCTTCGACTTCGCAAGATAAGCAAGTTTGGGACCGTTCAAGCCGCCAGCTTCCACCCCCCACCATCCTGCTCTAGCGTAATCCGTGCCTCGGCATCCTCAAAATCCAAATCCGCCAACCATCGATCACGTCGGTATCGAGCCGCAAAGTGATCAATTCCTGGGCCGACGCAGCAACGCAGCGGGACCCCGGGTCAAGCCCGGGGTGACGGGGTTGGGTTGTTGGTATGTCCCTCGTGTCAAACTCCGGGGAGACGGGTTGGGGGAACGGCAGCTAACGACCCGGAACCGGTGGCTCAGCGATCCGCATGGTGTAACCCTTAGTTTGCGTTCCGGAACCCACCCCAAAACTCCCCGTCACCCCGGGCTTGACCCGGGGTCCCGCTTCCTTCCCCGCGCACCCGTTCAGACCAGAAACTCAAAGAGATCCGCCCAATCGGGGTTAGCCCGTTCTATCAAGGCAAACTTCCATTCCGTGCGCCAGCGCTTCAGCCGCTTTTCGTGGGTAATGCATTCCTCGATTAAATCGCCGCGTTCGGCCCACACCAGCCTGCCGAGGCCGTAGCGCTTGCAGAAATCGGAGCCTGTGCCTTGCCGGTGCTGGAATATCCGTGCCGACAGATCAGAGGTGACGCCGACATACATGGCACCGCGATACCGGTCGGCCATGATGTAAACCCAGCCGCCTCTCTGCTCCCGGTCCATCGCTTGAATTGAGACAAAGCGGGACCCCGGGTCAAGCCCGGGGTGACGGAGTGAGGAGTGGGAGGGGCTTTGAGAGTTTCGATCCATTTGCAAGGTTGCTCGCATTGGCTTAAGCTAATCATGCACGGGAAAGGGCAACCTCCCGTCCAGGCGTTCCCGCCCAAGCGTTGCGGCTTTTGATCGAGGGGCGTGCTGCCTCTCGCGGGAACGCTTATGACCTGCTGCATCCGGAAGCGCCGGAACCAATTTCCTACATCGCCCCAGTCCGTCATGGTCCGCCGCAAATTTCCCGGCAGGTGCAAAATGATGTCACGGAAGCACAACCCGATTGAAAGTTGGAAATGTGTAACCTGTAACTTTTTAGAAAATACAAAATATTTCAATGTTTTGATGGAGAATTCCAGGGTGACAGGGTGTCACATCTGTCACCCTGCCGCGCAAGCCCGGGGAGGAAATCATGCAGGCTGACGCCGCCGCTCCCACCTTCGCCAATCTCCTGCGGGTCTTCACCCGCATCGGCTTCCTCAGCTTCGGCGGGCCGGCGGGGCAGATCGCGCTGATGCAGCATGAGCTGGTCGATGAGCGCCAGTGGGTCGAGCAGGGGGCGTTCTTGCGGGCGCTCAACCTGTGCCATTTGCTCCCCGGACCCGAGGCGCAGCAGCTGGCGACCTGGATCGGCTGGCGGCTGCATGGGGTGAAGGGCGGGCTGGCGGCGGGGTTGCTGTTTGTCATTCCCGGCGCGGCGGTGATGCTCGGGCTGTCGCTGCTCTATGTCGTGGCGGCGGGGCTGGGGTGGTTTGCCGCGCTGTTTCTCGGGATCAAGGCGGCGGTGCTGGGAATAGTCGTGCAGGCGCTGATCCGGGTGGGCAAGCGGGCGCTGGGGACACCGTTCAAGCTGGCGCTGGCCTTGCTGGCGTTCCTTGCGCTGGCCTTGCTGGATGCGCCGTTTCCGCTGGTAATCCTGGTGGCGGCGCTGGCCGGGGCCTTGGCGGGGGCGGTGCGGCCCGACTGGCTCGGCGCGCACGTCGCACGTCGCGCTCGCAGGCGACCAGCCGAGCAAACGGCGGCTGGCGGGAGGCACGCTGGCGACCGTCGCGGTGTGGCTCGCAATCTGGCTTGCCCCGATGGCGCTGATCGCCGCGACGCTGGGCACCCATCATGTACTATGGGATATCGGCGCGTTCTTTTCGAAGCTGGCGGTGGTGACTTTCGGGGGAGCTTACGCAGTGCTCGCCTATATGGCCCAGGCGGCGGTCGAGCAGTACCACTGGCTGAGCGCGGGCGAGATGGCCGACGGCCTCGGCCTTGCCGAAATCGACCCCCGGGCCGCTGATCATGGTCACCCAGTTCACCGGCTTCCTCGCCGCCTGGCGAGCGCCCGCGCCGTTCTCGCCGCTGGGTGCCGGGCTGCTGGGGGCGGGGCTGACCACTTGGGTGACGTTTGCCCCGTGCTTTCTGTGGATCTTCGCCTGCGCGCCGTGGATGGAGCGGCTGGAGCGGGCCAGGGCGCTGCAATCGGCGCTGGCGGCGATCACCGCGGCGGTCGTCGGGGTGATCGCCAATCTGGCGCTGTGGTTCGCCGTGCATGTCCTGTTCGCCCGGCCCGAGGCGGGAGATTTCGGCCTGCCCGATGTCATGAGCCTCGACTGGCGGGCGGCGATAATCGGCGCGGGCGCGGCCCTGCTGCTGTTCCGTTTCAAGCGCGGCGTGTTCGAGGTGCTGGCCCTGGCGGCGCTGGGCGGGCTGCTGATCGGGGGCCTATAGCCGCGCCGCCAGCCAGGCGACCAGCCACAGCCGGATCGCGGTGCCGAGGCCGGGCGGGGTCGCGGCGGCGATGCGTTCGGCATCGATGCGGGCGACGAGGGCGTTGAGCGGCACACCTTCCGCCTGGGCGGCGGTCTTGAGCATGCCCCAGAACAGCGGCTCGAGGCTGATCGAGGTCTTGTGCCCGGCGATCTCGATCGAGCGCTTGACCGGTGGGTGATAGGGGGTGGTCATCTGGCTCTAATACATGTGCTGCCCGCCGTTGATCGACAGGGTCGAACCGGTGATGAAACTGGCATTGTCCGAAGCGAGGAATACCACGCCCCGCGCGATCTCGCTGGCGTGACCGAGGCGGCCGGCGGGAATTTTCGCGACGATCTTTTCCAGCACCGGCGGCGGCACCGCGGCGACCATGTCGGTATCGACATAGCCCGGTGCGATCGCGTTGACCGTCACCCCGAATTTCGCGCCTTCCTGCGCCAGCGCCTTGGTGAAGCCGTGGATGCCCGATTTGGCGGCGGCGTAGTTGACCTGTCCGTATTGTCCGGCCTGGCCGTTGATCGAGCCGATGTTGACGATCCGGCCCCAGCCGCGTGTCCGCATGCCGGGAAAGCAGGCCTTGGCCATGTTGAAGCAGCCGCCCAGATTGATCCGCATCACCTCGTTCCAGTCTTCGAAGGTCATCTTGTGGAGCACCGCGTCGCGGGTGATCCCGGCATTGTTGACGACGACATCGACCGGTCCGAGATCCTTGGCGACCTGTTCGCAGCCATCGAGGCAGGCCTGGTGATCGCCGACGTCCCATTGGTAGGCGGGGATGTCAGTCTCCGCCGTGAACTTGGCGGCCCGGGCCGCATCGCCGCCATAATTGGCCGCGACCGAAATGCCCTGTTCCTTGAGCGCTCGGCAGATCGCCTCGCCGATTCCTCTGGTTCCGCCGGTTACGATCGCCACGCGCGCCATTGTGCTCTCTCCCGATAGTGTTCAGCAAGGATGAGCTAGGCCCGGCGCGGGTTATCGGCAAGGCGCGGCTTCGATGCGGAAATCAGAAGCGGAACTGGGTGCCGACGTAGACCGCCTGGTTATCCTTCTTGCGATCGGTAACTGGACGCAGCCGGTCGCTCTCTTGCGAATAGCGCACGCCCGCCGTGACATCGAGATTGCGCGCAACGCGATAAGCGCCGCCGACATCGACCGAATCCTGCTTGTCGGCAAAAGTGCGCGGCGCGCGGCCCGGGGCCTGGTGCTCGTCCATGACAATGCGTGGGCTGAAGCGCGACGAATCGCTGTTGGCGCCCGAGGGTGCCTTGAAACTCGAAAGATCGGGCATGTCGATCTTGCGGATTTCGTTGGACGGGACCAGATTCTGGGCGAAATTGTTGTAGCCTCGCGCTACGCCGAGATTGAAGGCAGTCGGCGCGATTTGCAGCGGCGCGGCGGCCACTTCGGACCGGGCCGTGCGCAAGGAAATCGCTTGAGCCGTCCGCGGATCGAGCCGCACCGCGATCGTCACCGACCGGTCGGGCCGGTTGTCGTTGCCCGCGGGGGTGAAATGGAATGTCTGCCCCTTGCCGAGCGAGCGGATCGGGATCGAGGTGGCAAGATGGGCGGCGACGCGCGTGGTCGCCATCGCTGAAATCGCCGCCTCGTCGGCGGCGGGAGCCGCCAGCCTGGGTTCGAAGCGGCTTGAAAAGGCCAGCACGGCGCTGGGCAGCGCGAGCAGCGTGACTGCCCCGGCAATGAGCACGCCCGAGGCCAAGCCGCCTTGCGCCTCGTCCTTGCCCCGATTGGCCATTTTACAGATCCTCCAGCCGCGAATCCGGCATCGTCTCGGCAATTCATCGAACCGTTTGCCTTAACGGAACATGATCATGCGCTATCTGGCGGCAATTCCAAGCAGAATCTGGCACGAGCGCAAGGATAAGCGGCCGATCCGCGATCCGTTTCGACAGGCCGCAACGCAATCCGGACATTCAGCGCGCGTTCACCCCGCCGGCTAGTATCGGACAACCGCCTTGCCGCCACTTGCCGCCCGGGCTGCCTTGGCTATAGAGGCTTCACTTGTACCGCCACGGCGGCACGCCGCACCGACGACAGGATCCGGAAAACCGCAATGACTGGCATTACCGTCAAACGCCCCACGCCGTCCCGCATATTCGCCCAGGCCACGCTCGTCGCGGCGATGGTGCTGGCCCTGACCGGCTGCGGCAAGAAGGAGCGGCTGCGCTCGGACATCGCCGCTTCGCAAGTCACCACGATCGGGGTCAACTCCTATCTGTGGCGCGCCAGCCTCGATGCGCTGTCGTTCATGCCGTTGGTGCAGACCGACAGCAATGGCGGCGTGATCGTCACCGATTGGTATGCCAATCCCAACAATCCTGGCGAACGGGTGAAAGTGACCGTCACCATTCTCGACCGCGATCTGCGCGCCGATGCATTGCGCGTCGCCGCCAGCCGGCAGGTGTCGCAAGGCGGCGGCTGGGTCGATGCGCCGGTGCAGGCGGCGACGGTGCAGCGGCTCGAGGACATCATCCTCACCAAGGCGCGCGACCTGCGGCGCAACGCCATCGGCGGTTAGTCAAGCGATGACCGAGCGCTTCGATCCGTCCGAGGCCGACGGGCGCTGGCAGCGCGTCTGGGACGAGCGCCAGTGCTTCCGCGCCGATGACGCCAGCGCCAAACCGCGCTGCTATGTGCTCGAGATGTTTCCCTATCCTTCGGGACGCATCCACATCGGCCATGTCCGCAATTATACGATGGGCGACGTGCTCGCCCGCTATAAGCGGATGCGCGGGTTCGAGGTGCTGCACCCGATGGGCTGGGACGCCTTCGGCATGCCGGCCGAGAACGCAGCCATGGAAAAGGGCGTCCACCCCGGCGGCTGGACCCGCGACAATATCAACACCATGAAGGCGCAATTGAAGCGCCTCGGCTTCGCGCTCGACTGGAGCCGGGAACTCGCGACCTGCGATCCCGAATATTACGGGCACGAGCAGGCGCTGTTCCTCGATCTCTATGCGGCGGGGCTGGTCTACCGCAAGGAATCGGCGGTCAACTGGGACCCGGTCGACATGACCGTGCTGGCCAACGAACAGGTGATCGACGGGCGCGGCTGGCGTTCGGGCGCGCTGGTGGAAAAGCGCAAGCTGTCGCAGTGGTTCTTGAAGATCACCGACTTTGCCGAGGAATTGCTCGAGGGCCTCGCCACACTGGATGGCTGGCCCGAGAAGGTCCGGACGATGCAGGAAAACTGGATCGGCAAGAGCCAGGGCCTGCGCTGCACCTTCAAGCTGGCGGGCATGCAGGACGGGATCGAGGTGTTCACTACCCGGCCCGATACGCTCTATGGCGCCAGCTTCGTTGCGATTGCCGCCGACCATCCCTTGGCCCAGGCGCTGGCGGAGAACGCGCCCGAGCTTCAGGACTTCATCGCCGAATGCAAACGCGGCGGAACCACGGCGGCGGAGCTTGAAACGGCCGAGAAGCTCGGTTTCAACACCGGGCTATCGGTTGAGCACCCGCTCGACAGCGATTGGCATCTGCCGGTCTATGTCGCCAATTTCGTGCTGATGGATTACGGCACCGGCGCGGTGTTCGGCTGTCCGGCGCACGATCAGCGCGATCTCGATTTCGCGCGCAAGTATGGCCTGCCGGTGCGCCGCGTGGTGGCCGAGGGAGACAACGACGAACTCGAATACGAAGGCGACGAAGCCTATACCGGACCGGGCAAGCTGGTGAATTCGGGCTGGATGACCGGCATGAGCGTGGAGGAGGCCAAGGCTGCCGTCATCGCCAAGGCTGGTCAAGAAGGCTGGGGCGAGGCGGAAACGCAGTTCCGTCTGCGCGACTGGGGCGTCTCGCGCCAGCGCTATTGGGGCACGCCGATCCCGTTCATTCACTGCGAAACTTGCGGCGTCGTGTCGGTGCCCAAGGAGCATCTGCCGGTCGTGCTGCCCGAGGATGTCGACTTCCAGACGCCGGGCAATCCGTTGCTGCGGCATCCGGCGTGGAAGCATGTCGCCTGCCCGCAGTGCAATGAGCCAGCGACGCGTGAGACCGATACGCTCGATACCTTCGTCGATAGCTCGTGGTATTTCCTGCGCTTCGCCAGCCAGCCGGGCGACAAGCCGTTCGATCCCGAAGCCATCGCCAAGTGGCTGCCGGTCGAGCAATATATCGGCGGGATCGAGCATGCGATCCTCCACTTGCTCTATGCGCGGTTCTGGACCCGCGCGCTGGAGCGGATCGGCAAGATCAGGGTCAAGGAGCCGTTCGCCAGCCTGTTCACGCAAGGCATGGTGACGCATGAGACCTATAGCCGTGCCGATCCCGCAAACGGTCAACCGAGCCTATTTCAGCCCGGCTGAAGTCGAAAAGCGCGGTGAAAGCGCGATACTGATGGCCGATGGCGTGCCGGTCGAAATCGGTCGCGTCATCAAGATGTCGAAGTCGAAGAAGAACGTCGTCGACCCCGACGAAATCGTCGCCACCCACGGCGCCGATGCGATCCGCTGGTTCATGCTTTCCGACTCGCCGCCCGAGCGCGACCTGCCGTGGTCCGAGGCCGGGATCGAAGGCTGCTCCCGCTTCGTCCAGCGCCTGTGGCGTCTGTTCGGGCAGTATGACGCCGCAGCCACCGGTGAGGACAAGGCGCTCGACCGCAAGCGTGACCAGACCGTCGCCGCTGCCGCCGATGACATCGAAGCACTCGGTTTCAACAAGGCCGTCGCGCGCATCTACGAGCTGACCAACGCCACCGAAAAAGCCGCGCCCTCCGCCAGCCGCTCCGCCGCGATCCGTACGCTGCTGCTGCTGGTCGCGCCGATGATGCCGCATCTGGCCGAAGAAGCCTGGGCCTCGATTGGAGAGGGCCTGATCGCCGAAGCCGATTGGCCGCCCTTCGATCCCGCCTTGCTGGTCGAGGACGAAGTCACCGTCGCGATCCAGGTCATGGGCAAGCTGCGCGATACGATCACGGTCGCCAAGGGCACCGGTAAGGAAGAGCTTGAGGCGCTTGCCCTCGCCAGCGACAAGGTGCAGCGTGCGCTCGAAGGAGCACAGGTGCGCAAGGTGATCGTGGTGCCCGACCGGCTGGTGAATCTCGTCGCATGAAGCGGCTTGGCTGCCTGTTCGCCCTGGCGCCCATTGTCTTGTTTGGCACGGGCTGCGGCTTGCAGCCGATGTACGCGGGCGGCGGCAGCGGCGCGGTGGCGCAAGGGCTCGCCGCCATCGATGTTCCCGAGATCGAGGGCAAGGCTGGCTGGCTGGTGCGCAATGCGCTGATCGACCGGATGCATTCGCCGCAAGGCGGCGGAGCGCGCTACCGGCTCGATGTCCGGCTCGATGACAGGCTCGAAGGGCTCGGCTTGCTGTCCGACGATACCATCGGCCGCGAGCGCCGCACTTTGCGGGCGCGTTACCAGCTGGTCGACCTGGCGAGCGACGCCATCGTGCTCGACGCCACCGCCGGCTCGGACGCCGGCATCGACGTGGTCAGCTCCGAATATGCCACCATCGCCGCGGAAAACACCGCGCTCGAAAACCTTTCGGGCGAAGTCGCCGACCGCATCGTCAAGGCGATCTCGCTCCAGCTCCGTCCGGACCGGTGAAAGCCACCCAGCGGGACTTCGCCTCGCTCGCCCCCCGCGCGGCGGGGGCGGCCAGGGTCTTCTTCTTCTGCGGGCCCGATGAGGCGGGCGCGCAGGACGCCGCCGCGCGGATTCTCGCCTTGCTCGCCGATCCGGGCGAACGCATCGAACTCTCCAGCGCGCAGCTCAGGCAGGATCCGGTGCGGCTGGGCGACGAGGCGCGGAGCACCTCGCTGTTCGGCGGCACGCGCCACATTTACGTGCGCGCGCAGGGCGACGAGGCGCATGACGCGGTGGAGGTTCTGCTTTCCGGTGAGATCGAGCCCTGCCCGGTGCTGATCGTCGCCAGCAATGCCACCGACAAGTCGCGCACCGCCAAGCTGCTTGAGGGGCGCGGCGATGCGCTGGTGGCGATGTTCCACCCGCCCGATATGCGTTCGGTCGCCAATGCCGTGCGCGACATGGCCGCGGCGGCGGGCCTCAGGATCGGCGGCGACATCGCCGAGCGGATCGCCCGGGCCTGCGGGCTCGATACCCGGCTGGCGCAGTCCGAAATAACCAAACTGGCGCTTTATCTCGACGCCGGGCCTGAAAGCCCGCGCACCGCCGACGCCAGCGCGCTCGACGCTATCGGCGCGCGCACCGAGGAAGACGGCTTCGCCGCACTGGTCAACGCCGTGCTTGGCGGCGAGACCCAGAAGATCGCGGGCGAACTGCGCCGCATGCGCGAGCTTGGGCTCAACCCGGTGGGTCTCTTGCTGGCGATCGAGCGCCGGGCGGCGCAGCTCATGCAACTCGCCGGCAAGCTCGGCCCACGCGGCGATGCGGCTGGCTTGGTCGAAAACGAAGCGGCGGCGCGGCGGATATTCTGGAAGGACAAGCGCGATATTATCGCCCAGCTTTCGCGCTGGCGCGGCAAGAAGCTCGAACGGCTGATCGAACGGCTTACCGCGTTGCACGCCTCGCTGATGGCCAACAGCCAGCACGCCGAGCTGCTGCTCGCCCAGGAACTGGCCGGGATCGCCAGGGCGGCGGCGCGGCGAGGGTAAAGGAATCGGTCCTTGCCTTTCGGCACCTCCCGCCCTAAAGGCGCGCGCTTCGCGAATGCGTGAATCACCGGCCCGCCTGGCTGTAAGGGCTGCCAGGGCGGGGCGATCACGCCGCATAACAGGAGACGAAAATGCCCAAACTCAAGACCAAGAGCGGCGTCAAGAAGCGCTTCAGGCTCACTGCGACCGGCAAGATCAAGCACGGCGCGGTTGGCAAGCGCCACCGGCTGATCAGCCACAACGCCAAGTACATCCGCCAGCACCGCGGTGCCGACGTCATTTCCGACGCCGACGCCAAGACCATCAAAAAGTGGGCCCCTTACGGGCTGAACTGAGGAGCTGACGCATGTCCCGTATCAAGAGAGGCGTGACCACCCGCGCCAAGCACAAGCGGCTGCTCGAACAGGCCAAGGGCTATCGCGGCCGCCGCAAGAACACCATCCGCGTTGCCCGCCAGGCGGTCGAAAAGGCCGGGCAATACGCCTACCGCGATCGCAAGGTGAAGAAGCGGTCTTTTCGCGCGCTGTGGATCCAGCGGATCAACGCCGCGGTCCGCGCCGAAGGCCTGACCTATTCGCAGTTCATCCACGGCGCCAAACTGGCGGGCATCGAGCTCGACCGCAAGGCGATGGCCGACCTGGCGATGAACGAAGGCGGCGTGTTCACCGCCGTCATTTCGCAGGCGAAGGCGGCGCTGGCCTGATCGGCTTTCCGGCCGGTAAAGCACTTGCCCGTTGACCGGGCCAATTGCGCGCTTATCCCAAGTAATTCCTTTCGGGGCGGAAATCTATTTCCGCCCGAAGGGAACTGCTGGCTTGCGCGCGCGCCTTGCCAACCCTATTCCCCTGGAAACGGGAAATCGAATGGGTCAGCGCGAACGGGTTAGCCAGGGGTAAGGTCGTGTCTTCATCATGCGAAGTCCGGGTGCGGTTTTATCCGCCGTCAGCCGAACTGCGCCGGTATTTCACGACATTCTATCATGTCGAATGGATAGTACCCGACGGCCAGGAGGTTACCGATCACCTGCTGCCCGAATGGGCCAATCTGCGCTTTCATTCGGGGAATTGGCCAGTCGCGGAAACCCGCGACGGCGTGGTGCTGTCCGGCTCGCCATTCGCGGCAACCGGGCCGAGTTCGCAACCTGTGCGCTTTTCCCTCGGGCCTGCGCGCTTGTGGGGTATCGGTCTGCTGCCGCTGGGATGGGCCAAATATATCGGCGCGCCGGCGTCGGACTACGCCAATGCCCTGCTCGACGGAAATTCCCACCCCCCATTCGCCCAATTCCGGGACCTCGCCGGTTCGATCTTCGGCGAGAGACCGGATCCGGAGGCCGAATGGCAGCGGATCGATCGCTACTTCCTCGCCCGCGGCACCGATCCGGTCCCGGACGAGGATCGTATCGGCGCGATCCACTCGGCCTTGATCGACCCCGAGGTTTCGACCGTGTCACAGCTGGTGGCGCGCTCCCGGGCGAGCCAGCGTACGGCCGAGCGCATTTGCGGCCGGGTCTTTGGTTTCCCGCCCAAGCTGTTGCTGCGGCGTCAGCGCTTCATGCGCAGTCTCGCCCATTTCGTGCTCGATCCCTCGCTCAAGTGGATCGATGCGATCGACGGCAGCTATCACGATCAGGCGCAGTTCGTCCGCGATTTCCGGCAATTCATGGGCATGACGCCCAGGCAATACGCCGCGCTTCCCAAACCGCTGCTCGGCGCGATCATGCGCGAGCGGGCGCGGCTGGCGGGCAGCGCGGTGCAGACGCTCGACGGTCCTGGCGGGCCTTCGCTGCTCGGCTGATTGCGGTTCGGCGAATTCGCCCCTAAGGAGCGCCGCTTGCAGCACAGTGGGGCGGATGGAAATTCGGTGGACTATTCGGCAACCGGGCAGGAAGCGCTTTCGCGGATAGCGGTGGCAGACGATCTGGCGTCGCTCGAAAGCCTGCGCGTGGAATTCCTCGGCAAGCAGGGCTCGATTTCCGCGCTGCTGAAGACGCTCGGCGCTATGTCGGCGGAGGAGCGGCAGGGCGAAGGGCCGAAAATTCACCGCCTGCGCGAGGATGTTACCGCCGCTCTTTCCGCGCGCAAGGCGGAGCTGGAAGGCGCGGCGCTCACCGCGCAGCTCGATGCCGAGCGGGTGGACCTGACCTTGCCCGCGCCCGATGCCCCGCGCGGCTCGGTCCACCCGGTCAGCCAGGTGATGGACGAGCTGGCGGAAATCTTCGCCGACCTCGGCTTCGCTGTCGCCACCGGGCCGGAAATCGAGGACGGCTGGCACAATTTCACCGCGCTCAACATGCCGGAAAGCCACCCGGCGCGGGCGATGCACGATACGTTCTATTTCCCCGACCGGAATGCGGCAGGCGAGGAAATGCTGCTGCGCACACATACCTCGCCGGTGCAGATCCGCTCGATGCTCGAACAGGGCGCCCCCTTGCGGATCATCGCGCCAGGCCGGGTCTACCGTTCGGACAGCGACGCCACCCACACGCCGATGTTCCACCAGATCGAGGGACTGGTGATCGACAAGGGGATTCACCTCGGCCATCTCAAATGGACGCTGGAGACCCTGCTCAAGGCCTTCTTCGAGCGCGACGACATCGTGCTGCGGCTGCGCCCGAGTTACTTCCCGTTCACCGAGCCCTCGGTCGAGGTCGATACCGGCTACAGCTTCGTCGATGGCCGGAGCGTTGTGGGCGGCAGCGGCGATGCGCCGGGGCATAGCTGGATGGAATTGCTCGGCAGCGGCATGGTCAACCGGCATGTGCTGGAGGCGGGCGGGCTCGATCCGGATGAATGGCAGGGCTTTGCCTTCGGCGTAGGCGTCGACCGGCTGGCGATGCTCAAGTACGGGATGAACGATCTACGCGCCTTCTTCGACGGCGATGTCCGCTGGCTGGCGCACTACGGATTTTCGGCGCTGGATGTGCCGACGCTGTCGGGTGGGGTGGGAACGCCAGCATGAAGTTCACCCTTTCCTGGCTGAAGGACCACATCGACACTTCGGCGAGCGTCGAGGAGATCGCCCGCACGCTCAATGCCATCGGGCTGGAAGTCGAAGGGGTGGAAGACCCGGCTTCGAGGCTCGCCGGGTTCCGCGTGGCCAAGGTGCTGACCGCCGAGCGCCATCCCAATGCCGACAAGTTGCAGGTGCTGACTGTCGATGCCGGAGACGGCAAGCCGCTCCAGGTGGTCTGCGGCGCGCCCAATGCGCGCGCCGGGCTGGTCGGAGTGCTCGGGCTGCCGGGGGCGGTGGTTCCGGCGAATGGCATGGAGCTCAAGGTCGCCGCCGTGCGCGGGGTCGAGAGCAACGGCATGATGTGCTCGACCCGCGAACTGGAACTCGGTGAAGATCACGATGGGATAATCGAACTGCCAGCCGATGCGCGCATTGGCACGCCTTTCGCCGAATACACAGGGTCGGACCCGGTGTTCGACGTGGCCATCACGCCGAACCGCCCGGACTGTATGGGGGTCAACGGCATTGCTCGCGATTTGATCGCAGCAAAGCTGGGCATGCCGCCACTGGACGCGCCTGGCTATGCGGTGGTTGAGGGTCAGTTCCCTTTCCCGGCGAAAATCGGCGTAGAGCCGGACAGCGGCTGCCACATCTTCTGGGGCCGGGTGATCCGGGGGGTGAACAACGGCCCCAGCCCGGACTGGTTGCAGGCGCGGCTAAAGGCGGTGGGGCTGCGTCCGATTTCGGCGCTGGTCGATATCACCAACTTCTTCTCGTTGGATCAGGCCCGGCCGCTGCATGTCTATGACATGGCCAAGCTGAGCGGCGCGGTAGTGGCGCGCAGGGGGCGGGAAGGCGAGAGCTTCCTCGCGCTTAACGACAAGGAATACTCTGTAACCGCGGACGACTGCGTCATCGCCGACGATGCCTGCGTGCTGGGCCTCGGCGGAGTGATGGGCGGCAAAGGTTCGGGCGTCACTGAGACGACCACCGACGTGCTGCTCGAATGCGCCTGGTTCGATCCCGAATGGATCGGCGCGACCGGGCGGCGGCATGGCATTAGCTCGGACGCCCGCGCCCGCTTCGAACGCGGCATCGATCCGATGCAGCTTTCGGTCGTCATCGAGACGGCGGCGCGGATGATTCTCGATCTGTGCGGCGGCGAGGTCTCGGAGCCGCGCATTGCCGGCGAGTTTCCCGCAGGCGGCTATCCGCATGCGCTCAAGACGGTGCCCTACCGCACCGAAATGGCGCTGACGCTGGGCGGGGTCGATATCGAGCGGCAGGAGCAGCGCAATATCCTCGGGCGGCTGGGCTTCATTTCGGAAGACCCGATCGAGGCCGAGGTGTGGAACATGCTGGTCCCGACCTGGCGGCCGCGATGTCGCTGGCTGGCCCGATCTGGTCGAGGAAGTCGTGCGGATTTACGGGCTGGACAATGTCGCCAGCGTGCCGCTGCCAAGGGCGGACGGCGTCGCGAGGCCGACGGCGACACCGGCGCAGAAGCTCGAACGCCGCCTGCGGCGGGCCGCGGCGGCGCGGGGGAACCATGAGGCGGTGACTTGGTCGTTCCTGCCGGAGCCGGACGCAGATTATTTTGCCGAGGGCGAACTGTGGGTGCTGTCCAATCCGATCAGCGAAGACATGAAGGCGATGCGCCCGTCATTGCTGCCGGGGCTGCTGGCAGCGGTGAAGCGCAATCTCGATCGCGGCGCGGCGGGGCTGCGGCTGTTCGAGATCGGGCGGCGCTATCTGCGCGGGGAAGGCGGAGCGAGCGACGAGCGGCTGTCGCTGGCGGTGGTGCTGGCGGGGGAGAAGACGCCGCGCGGCTGGGATCCGAAGGTCAATGGGGGCAAGGCGCATGTCTTCGATGCCTTCGACGCCAAGGCCGAAGCACTGGCGCTGCTGGCCGAGGCCGGCGCGCCGGTCGATAATCTGCAGGTTATGGGCGAGGCTGGCGAAGCAGTTCCACCCTGGCCAGTCGGCGACGCTGCGGCTTGGGCCAAAGAACGTGCTGGCCCGCTTCGGCATGATCCATCCCGGCGTACTCAGTGCCTTCGATATCGAAGTGCCGGTGGTGGTGGCCGAGCTGTTCCTCGACGCGATCCCCGGCAAGAAGGGCGCGGCGACATTCGCCCGCGCGCAATATGCGCCGCCAGCGTTGCAGGCGGTGACGCGCGATTTTGCCTTTGTCGTTGCATATGAACGTCCCCGCAGGTGACCTGATTCGCGCCGTACGGGCGGCAGACAAGGCCAACATCGTAAACGCACGGGCCTTCGATGTATTCGAAGGACGTGATGTGCCCGAAGGTCGCAAGTCGCTGGCAGTTGAGGTCACGCTACAGCCGAAGGAAAAGAGTTTCGACGACGCCGAGTTGAATGATATTTCTGCACGTATCGTTGAGGCGTCACGAAAAATTGGTGCCAGTCTGCGACACGAAGCTGCGGGCAGCATTGTCGGAGGCGGTGCTGTGATTTCAGGTGCGGCGGAAGTGAAGCCACCTGAAAACTAACTAAATTGCCGTCACCCTGAACTTGTTTCAGGGCCCATCGGGCCGCAAGCCCGGAGCGGTCGGGAAGGGTGCAAGCCGCGAGTTCAGCTCTTCCAATCCGCGCTCCGGTTGCGAGGCAAAATGGGTCCTGAAACAAGTTCAGGATGACGAAAGATAGAAATTGAGAGATTTGAATGTCCAACCGCCGCACCTTCGCCATCATCTCGCACCCCGATGCGGGCAAGACCACGCTGACCGAGAAGCTGCTGCTGCAAGGCGGCGCGATCCATCTGGCGGGCGAGGTCAAGGCGCGCGGGCAGGCTCGCCGCGCCCGCTCGGACTGGATGAAGATCGAGCAGCAGCGCGGGATTTCGGTCACCTCCAGCGGTGATGACCTTCGAGCGTGAGGGCATCACCTTCAACCTGCTCGACACGCCCGGCCACGAGGATTTCTCCGAGGATACCTACCGCACGCTGACCGCCGTCGATTCGGCGATCATGGTGATCGATGCCGCCAAGGGCATCGAGCCGCAGACCCGCAAGCTGTTCGAGGTCTGCCGGCTGCGTTCGGTGCCGATCATCACCTTCATCAACAAGGTCGACCGCGAGGGCCGCTCGCCGTTCGATCTGATGGACGAGGTCGCCGATGCGCTGGCGCTGGATGTCTGCCCGATGAGCTGGCCGGTCGGCATGGGCGGCGTGTTTCAGGGCGTGCTCGATTTCGCCACCGGGCTAACCGCCCGCCCCGAAGGCGACAGCCGCGAGTTTCTGGGCAAGCGCGAACAGGCGGAACTGCCCTCTGACATCGCCGATGAGGTCGAGCTGGCGCAGGGCGGCTACCCGAGCTTCGACATCGAAGCCTATCGCCACGGCGACCTCACCCCGGTCTATTTCGGCTCGGCGCTGAAGAATTTCGGGGTGGCGGAGCTGATCGACGCCATCGCCCGCTTCGCCCCGCCGCCGCGCCCGCAGCCTTCGTCGAGCGGCGAAATCAGCCCGGAGCGACCCGAAGTTACCGGCTTCATCTTCAAGGTTCAGGCCAATATGGACCCGCAGCACCGCGATCGCATCGCCTTCATGCGGCTGGTCTCGGGCACCTTCAAGCGCGGGATGAAGCTGGTGCCATCGGGGCTTGGCAAGCCGATCGCGGTGCATTCGCCGATCCTGTTCTTCGCGCAGGACCGCGAGATCGCCGATACGGCGGAGGCGGGCGACATCATCGGCATTCCGAACCACGGCACCTTGCGGGTCGGCGATACGCTGAGCGAGAAGAACGATGTGCGCTTCACCGGCCTGCCCAATTTCGCGCCGGAAATACTGCGGCGGGTGGCGCTGAAAGACCCGACCAAGACCAAGCAATTGCGCAAGGCGCTCGACGATCTGTCGCGAAGAAGGCGTGATCCAGGTGTTCTATCCGGAGATCGGCGCGCAGTGGATCGTCGGCGTGGTCGGCCAGTTGCAGCTCGAAGTGCTGATCTCGCGGCTGGAGGCGGAATACAAGGTCGAGGCCGTGCTGGAGCCCTCGCCATTCGATACCGCGCGCTGGCTCAAGGGCAGCGATGCGGCGCTGAAGCTCTTCACCGATTTCAACAAGTCGAACCTGGCCAAGGACCGCGACGGCGATCCGGTGTTCATGGCGCGCTCAAGCTGGGATGTGAGCTATCAGCAGGAGAAGAACCCGGAGCTGGCGTTCAGCGCGACCAAGGAGCGGTGACGCAGCGGCCGCTAGCGTTGCCAGCTCGGCCAGTCGCGCCCTCTTTGCGCATGGGTCTTGAATTCCTCGCGGTCGTTGACATGCGGGAAGGGCTCGTCGGGCACCGGCACGCCAAGATGGGCGCAGAGCGGCTCCCAGCCTTGCGCTGCCTCGAAGACCAGCAGGCGTTCCGGCGCGATGCGGCGCTACCACTTCGGCGTTGTGCCGCTCGAAAGCGGCGATGACATTGGCCTTGCTCGAAATCGAAGCCGAAAGTCGTCGCGGGCGATGATCAGCCGCCGAAGCGCATGGGGTGATCGGCGGGAATCATGCTATCGAGCCCATGTCCTCCATGCGGGCAGGATGGTCTTGCTCATGCTTTCGTACCAGCGTTCGGGATCGCGGCGGGAGAGAATGACCTTGGCCGCGGGATAGCGGTCGGCCAACTGCGCATAGAAGTGGCATCCCGGCCAATCGACCGTGGCGCGATAAGCGCCGTAGACCTTCGTCCCAATCGACCGCCTCGCCTTCGGAGGCGCGGTTCCAGAAGGCGATCTGTTCGGGATGGGCGATGACTTCGACCATGTGGTGGCACGGGCCAAAGCCGAGCCGCTCCAGCGCAGTTTCAATGTCAGTGTGCCTGTGCGGCCCAGTCCCGCTCCGATCACCTCAAGCGCCATTTGCCCCTCCAACCGTTGTGCGCAGCACCCTGACGCTATTGCCCGGATCGGGCAAGCGTCCTAGCCAAGCGCCATGGCCGATTTCACCCAGACCCTCACCGGCGATCATGTCGCGATGATTTCGCGGCAAAGCGTGTTTTTCGTCGCCACCGCCGCAAGCGATGGCCGGATCAATCTCAGCCCCAAGGGCCTCGCCGGCACATTCCGGGTGCTGGCGCCGGACCGGGTCGCCTATCTCGATCTCGGCGGTTCGGGCAACGAGACCAACGCGCATCTCCTCGCCGCCCAAGCCGACAAGGGCAGGATCACCGTGATGATGTGCAATTTCGAGCAGCCGGCGCTGATCTTGCGAATCTATGGCAAGGGCAAACCCGTGCTCGCGGCGGATGCCGGGTGGGACGAGCTCGCCGCGCATTTCACTTTGCTCCCGGGTACACGCCAGATTTTCGACATTGCCGTCGAGAGCGTGCAGACCAGCTGCGGCTGGGGGGTGCCGCTGATGCAGACGGATCGCCATCGCGAGACGCTGGTCAAGTATCATGCCGGGCAGGATCCGGCGGAATGGGCGGCGAAGTACGGCGCGCGCACCCGCAGCATCGATGGCCTCCCGGCGCGGCCGACCGATCGCTATATCGCGGGCGAATGATGTGCGGCTGACCTTTGCGAGCTACAACATCCGCAAGGCGATCGGGCTCGACCGGCGGCGCGATCCTGACCGGATCATCGCGGTGCTGCGCGAGATCGACGCCGACATTGTCGCGCTGCAGGAAGCCGACCGGCGCTTTGGGCTCAAGGCGAGCGCGTTGCCGCTGGCGGCATTGGAACAGCATACCCCTTACAAGCCGGTGCCGGTCGCCGGACGGCCCGACAGCATCGGCTGGCACGGCAACGCCCTGCTGGTACGCCGCGAAACGATTGTCGCCGAATCGGCGGTGGTGGCGCTGCCCACGCTGGAGCCGCGCGGCGCGATCCGGGCCAATCTGGTGGTCGCGGGCAAGCGCCTGCGCGTGGTTGGCATGCACCTCGATCTGTCGGGCCTGCGCCGCCGCCAGCAAGTGCGCTCGGTGCTCCACCATATCGATGCATGCCATGGCGATTGCCCGACAGTGATGATGGGCGATTTCAACGAATGGTCGCGCCACGGCGGCGCTTTGCGCGAATTCGGCCATGGCTGGCGGGTGCTGGCCCCGGGCAAGAGTTTTCCATCGCGCCGCCCGGTCGCCCAGCTCGACCGGATCGTTATTTCGCCCGACTGGCGTGTGCTCGACACCGCCGTCCACCACTCCCTGCTTGCCACCCGCGGGTCGGACCATTTGCCGGTTTTTGCCCGGCTGGAGCTGCCCAAAATATAGGCAATGCCTGCGAATTGGGCGCTGCACCTGCGAATTGCGTCTGCAACAATTCCCGTATGTTGCTGATTCACGATCAAAACGCGATTTGGCACGAGCCTTGCTAAACTGACCTCGCCGGCGTGTGGCCGGTGGATTCAGCAGGGAACGGGCATGAAATTCATCATCGCCATTATCAAGCCCTTCAAGATCGACGAAGTGCGTGAGGCACTTGGCGCGATTGGGGTCGCGGGCATGACCGTGACCGAAGTGAAGGGCTTCGGCCGCCAGAAAGGGCAGACCGAGATTTACCGCGGCGCGGAATATTCGACGAATATGCTGCCCAAGGTGAAGATCGAAGTGGCGACCAGCGACGATCTCGCGCCGCGCGTGGTCGAAACCATCCAGCAAACCGCGAGCACCCAGGCGATCGGCGACGGCAAAATCTTCGTCCTCGATCTTGCTTCGGCGACCCGCATCCGCACCGGCGAGACCGGGGACACCGCGCTGTGAGGCGCGCCAGCGAACAGAGGGACAGACAGATGATTCGCAAATTTCTCCTCGGCGCGGGCGGGCTTGGCGCTTCGCTCTTCGCCGCCACCGCCGCCTGGGCCGAAGGTCCGATCAAGGCGCCAACGGTCGAACAGATGGCCACCATGGTCAACAAGGGCGACACCGCCTGGATGCTGGTATCATCGGTGCTGGTGCTGATGATGAGCATTCCGGCGCTGGCGCTGTTCTATGGCGGCCTGGTCCGCTCCAAGAACATGCTCAGCGTGCTGATGCAGGTGTTCATGATCGTCAGCATCGCCTCGCTGGTCTGGGTCGGCTGGGGCTACACCATGGCTTTCACCTCGGCCAACAGCGCGTTTCCGTCGATCGTCGGCGGCTTCGACAAGGCGTTCCTCGCGGGCGTTTCGGCATCGACCTATGCCGCGACATTCTCGAACAACGTCTATCTGCCCGAATTCGTCTTCGTCATCTTCCAGATGACTTTCGCCTGCATCACGCCAGCGCTGATCGTCGGCGCTTTCGCCGAGCGGGTGAAGTTCTGGCCCCTGATGCTGTTCATGGTGCTGTGGCTGACGGCAGTCTATTTCCCGATCGCCCATATGGTGTGGTACTGGGCCGGACCCGACTTCCTGCCCGATGCGCCGACCGACACGGGTTATCTGTGGGGCAAGGGCGCGCTCGATTTCGCCGGCGGCACGGTGGTTCACATCAATGCCGGCATTGCGGGCCTGGTTGGCTGCCTGATGATCGGCAAGCGCGTCGGCCATGGCAAGGAAGCCACCCCGCCGCACTCGATGACCATGACCATGATCGGCGCTTCGCTGCTGTGGGTGGGCTGGTTCGGCTTCAACGCCGGCTCCAACCTCGAAGCCAACGGCGTGACGGCGGTGGCCTTCATCAACACCTTCGTCGCCACGGCGGCTGCGGCGCTGAGCTGGTCGATTGTCGAGCAGCTGCACCACGGCAAGCCTTCGATGCTGGGCGCGGCCACGGGCGCGGTTGCTGGCCTCGTCGCGATCACGCCTGCTTCGGGCTTTGCCGCGCCGATGTACGCGATCCTGATGGGCCTGCTGGTTTCGCCGGTGTGCTACCTGTTCGTCAGCTATGTGAAGAACAAGTTCAAGTATGACGATACGCTCGATGTCTTCGGGGTGCACTGCATCGGCGGCATCTTCGGTGCCATCGCCACCGGCATAGTCGCGGACCCGGCGCTCGGCGGGCAGGGCTACTTCGACTACACGAAGTTCCCCGCCGTCGTCGCCAGCTATGACATGGGCGCGCAATTGATCACCCAGATCAAGGCCGTGCTGCTGACCCTGCTGTGGTCGGGCATCGGTTCCGCGATCCTGTTCTTCATCGTCGACAAGCTGTTCGGCCTGCGTCCCAAGGAAGACGCCGAGCGCGAAGGCCTCGACCTCACCGAACACGGCGAGCGCGCCTACAACATGTGAGCGCTCGTCCACCAAGCTTGGCGGGACCGGGGTTTTCCTCCCCTCCTCCTCGACCGCGGTCCCGCCACCCGATGTTCCTCCTGCGAACACCACCTTCAAAGGGCCGGAGCCAGCCGCTCCGGCCCCTTTTTTTGTCGCGCTTGCGGAAACTGCACCCCGGCAAGAACCCATTTGCCAAGCGGCTCGTGGTGGTTATCTAATCGCCGCGGGAAGAGTCGAAGGGGGTCCAGTCATGACTATGCGTGGTTTGCGCGGCTACATGGCGTTTCTTGCAGTCTTATTGGCATTGCAGTTTCCGGGGCGGTCGGCGCTATCGGCACAAGAACCGGACACCAAGCCATCGCCCGCCGCGAGCGCCCCCGCTGCCCCGTTCGATCCGGCGAAACTCACCGCGGCAGATTTTGCCCAGCTGCCGTTCATAGAAAGCCCGGCGCTGTCGCCCGACGGCACCCGTTTCGCCGGCTTCATCGGCAGGGGCGGGCGGCAGATGATCGGCATCTTCAGTTTCTTCGATCCAGCCGAAAAGCCGGTGGTGATCGGCATTCCCGACGGCACCGAAACCACTTTCATCCGCTGGGTCAACGATGACAATGTCCTGGTCGGACTGCACGGGCTGCTGAACGTGGAAGCCGGGGAGCGCTGGTATATCTCGCGCCTGATCGGCATTAACCGGCTGACTGGCAAGGTGACCAAACTGCTGTTCGATTCCGGCGGGCAGGACGCCGCGGACGTTATCTGGAAGCCATCGGACGGCAGCAGCAAGGTTCTCGTCGCTGCGCAATACACGATCTACACGAACTATCCCGATCTCTTCTGGCCCTCGGTCTATGAAGTCGATGTCGCGACCGGCAAGAAAAGGACCGTCCTCAAGGGCCGCGAGAGCGTGATGTACTGGGATGCCGATGCCAAGGGCACCATCCGCACCGGTTACAGGCATGCCGACAGCGGCCGGAAGTTTTCGCTGCTCTATCGCGGCGAGGGATCGAGCGGAACGTTCCGCCAGATCGACAGGGCCGATACACGAAAGCAGGAAGCACTGCTTCGGCCCTTCCTGTTCCTGCCCGGCACAGATCGCGGTCTGGTGCAGCATGACGACGACAAAGGCCGTGCTGGAATCTACGAAGTCGATCTCCTGACGCGAGAAGATGTTCGCACGGTATACGCTGCGCCGGAAGGCACCGAGATCGAAGGCATCGCCATGTCCGCCGATGGCCTGACAATGCTCGGGGTTTACACCAGCGCGGCCGATGGCGGGGTCCATTGGTTCGACACCCAGCTCGCCGAGTTGCAGGCGCAATTCAACAAGGCGGTCGGCACGCGCCGGGCGCGGATCGTCAGCTTCAACCGCGACCGCAGTCGCATGCTGGTCGTGGTCGATCGCGCCGACACGCCGGGTTCGCTCTATTTCTACTCGGTGCAGGACGGCGCTCTTCGCAGAGTCGCCGACATGAATTCGGTGATCGGCTCGCGCTATCTCTCACCGGTAAGATCCGTCCACTACAAGGCGCGCGACGGGCTTGATATCGAGGCGATCCTTACGCTGCCCAAAGGCATGGAAGCTCGTAATTTGCCGATCGTGATGATGCCGCACGGCGGTCCGTGGGCGCAGGATACGCTCAACTACGACTATTGGGCGCAATTCGTCGCCAGCCGGGGCTATGCCGTGCTGCAGCCCAACTTTCGCGGCTCGACAGGCTATGGCGACGAGTTCAAACGCAAGGGGGAAGGCCAGATGGGCTTCGCCATGCAGGACGACATCACTGACGGTCTGCGCTGGGCGGTTGCCCAGGGCATCGCCGATCCCGCGCGCGCCTGCATCGTCGGGGCGTCCTATGGTGGCTATGCGGCGATGTGGGGACTGATCAAGGATCCCGATCAATACCGCTGCGCCATCTCGATAGCTGGCGTCGCCAGCTTGCGCCGCGAAGTGAACGACATGGGAGATTCGCTGACCGGCGGCTTGTCCAAGGATGCGTGGCAACGCATGACCCCCGACTTTGCCGTCGTCTCGCCGATCAACGCTGTGCCCCGGATGAAAGCGCCGCTGCTGCTGATCCACGGCAAGAAGGACGTCACTGTCGATCACGGCCAGTCATCGAGCATGCATTCGCGCATGCTTGCGGCGGGCAAGCAGGTGGAGTTCCTCTCGCTCCCCGAAGCCGATCACTACTTCACCCGGCAGGAAGACCGTCAGGCCCTGCTGGCGGCGATCGAGGTGTTCCTCGCCCGGCACAATCCGGCGGGGGCGAAGCGGTAGCGCTCCGCGTCAGCCCCGCACCAGGCAGTACCCGTTCTTCATCACCGTGACGCCGCGCCCGGCGACCACGCATTCGAACGACACGTCGCGTCCGTCGCGCCAAATCCGGGCGGTGATCGCCTCGCCCGGATAGACCGGCGAGGACATGCGCACGGCCAGGTGCTCGATCCTGTCGGGATCGCCGCCGCAGCACGCCTGCGCCAGCGCGCGGGCGGCCAAGGCATAGCTGCACAGGCCGTGCAGGATCGGCCCGGGGAAGCCGACCGCGGTCGCCCGCTCGGGATCGATGTGCAGCGGATTGCGGTCGCCCGAAAGGCGGTAGATCGCCGCTTGCTGGGGCAGTGTCTGGATGGTGACTTCGGTGTCGGGCGGCCTGTCCGGGATCGGGCGCAGGGGCAGCTCGAAGTCCGATGGCCCGCCGAAGCCGCCATCGCCGCGGCACATCAGGGTCATGACCGCGGTGGCGTGCAATGTGCCGGTCTTGACGTCGGCGATGGTGCTTTCGACATGGATTGTCGCGCCCTTGTCCTTGCCCTTGTCGGCGACGCCGAGGCAGCGCGAGCTTGAAACCATGGTGCCGGCCGGCGGCAGCGGCGCGTGGATCGTCAGGCGTTGTTCGCCGTGGACGATGCGGGTGTAGTCGATCCCGCCCTTGTCGAGGAACTCGCCCGCTCCTTGCGCCAGCATGATCGCCATGGTCGGAAAGACGCGTAGCCGCTTCTCGTAGACGTAGTCCAGCTCCTCCGGAACAGCCCCGAGACCGATGCCGAGTGCGTAGAGGATGGCGAAGGTCTCATCGTAGGAAGTTTCCGCCGGCTCCGGCGCGATCGAGAGAATTTCTGGATATTTCATGCGATTAGGGCCTCGACGCTTTTGCGGATTGGTTCGGAATGTTCGCCGGGACGCGGCGCGGCGTGCGTGGCGTCGGCGATAGGCGGCGAGGCGACCAGCGGGGTGCCGGGGACCTTGCACATGCGGTCGCCCACCGCGACATCGAGGAAATAGCCACGCGCCGCGAGGTGCGGGTCGGCGAGCAGTTCGTTGGCATCGAGCGCCGGAAATGCCTCGAGGCCAAGCGCTTGCAAGCGCTTGGCCAATTCGTGCTTGTCCCGCGGGCGGGTGAAAGCGGCAATTTCTTGCTCGACCCGATCGAGATCGCCGAATGCCGCCGCCCCGATGTGGCTGGCTCCGGCGAAGCGGGCCAGGTCATCCGCGCCGTCGAGCCGTATCGCGATCCACTGGTCCTCGCCCCGGCAGGGAAACACGCCCTGCACTGCACCGAAGCGGGATCGGTTGCCGGTCAGATCGATGCCGCGGCCGTGCCGGGTCGCTTCGAGAATGCCTTCGCCCGAAAGCGCCGCGTAGACTTCGAGCTGCGAGACGTCGAACCACCCTCCGGGCTTGCCTTCGAAGCGTTGCCGGAGCCCGCGCAGCGCGGCCAGCGCTCCAGCGAGGCCGCCGGTCGCATCGGGAAAGGCGTGGCCGAGCCGCAGCGGATCGCCGCCACGGTAGCCAGTGCGGCCTTCGATGGAGCCAGCCGCCTCGATGGTCGGGCCATAGGAGCGCCATTCCGCCCACGGGCCGCTCGCGCCCCAACCGGAAAGCGAGACATAGACCAGGCCAGGGTTGATTTCCGCCAGCTCCGCCGGTCCGACGCCGAGTTTGCCAGCGACGCCGGGACGGTAGTTCTCCAGCACGATATGCGCATCGCGGGCGAGGGCGTGGGCGGCTTTGCGGTCTTCCTGCCGGGTCAGATCGAGATGGATCGAGCGCTTCCCGCGGTACATCTTGGTCGCGTAGAGGTGCTGCATGACATCGAACGGCGAAGCCTTCGCGCCCGGCTCGATATCGGTATCCTCGCGCGAGCCGGGCTGCTCGACCCAGATGACGTCTGCTCCGAGATCGGCGAGCGTCCGCGCGGCGCTGGGGCCCGCCCAGAATATCGTGAAGTCGAGGACTTTGACGCCGGCGAGGGGGAGGGCGCCACCATCCCCCTCCCGCTTGCGGGAGGGGGCGTTGAGAGGCGCGTGACTCTCAACGCGGGAGGGCGTGTTATCCTCACTCTCCATAACAGGCCCTCCCCCGACCCCTCCCGCAAGCGGGAGGGGAGAATGCGGTGCTTCACCCTCAAACGCCCGAAACACCCGTAGCGGATAGCCCGGCATCACCCCGCCGCCTGGCACGCGCTCCCAGTAACCGCGATGCGCCAGCTGCGGGTTCTCCGCGATATCCCCCGTCCCCGCGACTTTGGCGCAGGCGACCCCGCCCGTCTGCAATATCGCGACCACTTCGTCGGCGTCGTGCCGCAGCAGGAACTCCGCCAGCGCCGCGTCCATTTCGTCGCGGTTGTCCATGCGCACCTCGCGGGGGACGAAGCGCGGGTCGAGCGACCATTCGGGATGCCCCATGGCGATCGCCATCTTGTCGAATTCCGCATCGCTGACCACGCCGAGCGAGACGTGCCCCTTGCGGCAGGGCAGCACCGTCAGCGGATAGACTTCGGTGTAGCGTCCGGTCCGCCGCCTTACCTCGCCCGCCTGGGTGCGCGCGAAAGTCGACTGGTGGAGCAGCAGCATCGATTCCATCGTCGAGATGTCGAGGTGACGGCCCCGGCCGTCCCGCATGCGCCCGATCAGCGCCGCCTCGGCGCCGAACGCGGCGGTATAGCCTGCCGCATAGGCGCAGGCGTTCTCCGGACCCGCCAGCGGCTCGCGCTCGGGATCGCCGGTGATGTAGAGATAGCCCCCCGCCGCCCAGTCCGCCAGCGAACCGCCGCGCCAGGCGGCATAGGGTCCGGTAGCGCCATAGCTCGAGGTGGTGACGTGGACACAGCTTTCCGGGATCGTCAGACCCTTGGCCAGGCCCTGGTGCCGGCCCCGATCGAACGAGGTGAACACGAGATCGGCCTGGCCAAGCAGGCCGGGCAGTTCGGCCGTACCGGCGCGCTCCTTGCCCGAATCGAGGTAGTGCGTCAGCGAATCCGGCTCGTCCAGCTCGGGCGCGATCCGCACCACACGCTCCCCGGCCCAACCGAACAGCCTGGCGGCGAAGCGCCCGGCAACGTCGCAGCTGAGGTCGAGGACCAGCATCAATCCGCCGGGATGACGATCTTGGCCGCTTCCTCGAGCAACGGCGCGTTGAACGCCCGCTTGGTCTCGGCGATACCGCCTGGCGGCAGCGCGGCAAAGGTCTCGGCAAGCTTCATCGCTTCGGCGCGCTCTTCGCCATCGGGGCAGACACGGCTCGCCAGCCCGATCCGCACCGCTTCCTCGGCGCCGATCTGGCGCCCGGTCATCAGGATTTCGCGCGCGACGATCTCCGAGCACAGCCGCGGCCAGACCATCTGGCAGGCCGACGTCGCCGCGACGCCGAACCTGACGTGCGGATCGCACAGGAAGGCGCTTTTTCCCATCACCACCATGTCGCACAGCGCGACCAGCCCTGCGGCATAGCCGACCGCCGGGCCGGCCACCGCGGCGATCGTGGGAATTTCGAGTTCGAGCAGGGTGCGGATCGTATCAACATGGACCTTGCCATATTCGGCGCGCCCGGTGAACGTCCCTTCCGCCATCTGCTGCAGGATCGCCCGGTCGCCGCCCGCCGAAAATGCCCGTCCCGCGCCGGTCAGCACCAGCGCGCGCAAGTCCTTGTTCTTGGCTGCCGCCTGCAACTCCTCCACCAGCAAAGCCTGCATTTCGAAATCGGCGGCGTTGAGTTTGTCTGGGCGGTTGAGGGTCAAGATACGCACCGCGCCGACGGTTTCGCGCAGGACTTTGCTCACTGCAGCAGCTCCGCCAGGTTGTCGCGCATGATCCGGCGCTTGGCCCCGGAATCGAGGTTGGCGATGCAATCCTCGTAGCCGCGCGGCACCGGAATGGACTCGGCGTGCGGCCAGTCCGAGCCCATCAGCACGCGGCTATCGCCCAACATCGCGACCAGTTCTTCGACGTCCTCCTCGGGGAAGGGCGAGACCCAGATCTTCTCGCGGAAGATGTCCGAGGGTTTTTCCGGCAATTCCATACCGAAAGCGCTGATCTTGCGGGCCATGAAGCCGCCGGCGGTGTCGAGCTTGTGCAGGCAATAGGGCACCCAGCCGCCGCCCATCTCGATGGTGGCGACGCGAATTTTGGGAAAACGGCCGAACAGGTTGTGCAGCACCAGCGCCCAGACCGTCTGCATGATCGCCGCGTCCTGGCTGTAGATGACATTGCGCAAGAGACGGTCTTCGCTCTGCCTCGGCCGGGGCGGGGCGCACCACAGCTGGTCGAGCGCAAAGCCGACGTCGCTGGGCCCCTCATAGGCGTGATAAGTCACCAGAATGCCTGCCTCGTTCACCCGCGCCCAGAATGGATCGAAATGCGGATCGGCGGGCGAACGGCCAAAGGCGGGGCCAGGGCGAATTGTGATGAGCCGCGCGCCTTCCTTCAAGACGAATTCGAGTTCCGCGACAGCCCGGTCCACGTCCATCAGCGAAAGATAGGGGGCGGCGTAGATGCGGTCCTTGTAAGCAAAGCCCCAGTCGTCGATCAGCCAGCGGTTGAATGCGTGGAAGGCGGCGTAGTGCATCTCGACATCGTCGAGCATGAAGCCTTCCATGGTGACGCCCAGCGTCGGGAAGAACAGCGCCTTATCGACTCCTTCCGCATCCATCCATTTGAGCCGCACATCGCGGTCGCGGTATTCGGGGCGGATGCGTTCCAGCGCGCCAAATGCTGCGGACGAGCGGTCCTGGCTGACGTCGAGATTCTTCAGCGTTTCCATGTAAACGCCGGGCCGGGCGATCGGATCGAAGGTCGGGTTGCCGATGACATCGACTTGCCGGCCACCGGCGAACAGGCGCTTCCTCTTGCCGTCCAGCTCGGTCACCCAGCGGATGTATTTCTCCTGCTGCATCCGCTGACTGGCGTAGCGGGTGAAGGCGTCCTCCAACTCGTAATAGTGCTGGTCGGCGTCGAAAATGCCGAAGTCCATGCGCCTCTCCATCGAATTGTTCGGGCGATGATGCGTCCTACAGCCCGCTGTTGCAAGCCCGGGCGCGATACCCCACCATGCGCGCCGAGAGGAGCCAGGGCCGATGTACAAGGTCATGCATTTCATCAAGCGCAAGCCGCACATGACGCACGAGCAATTCCGCGATCACTTCGAGCGCAGCCACGCCGCCATGGCGCTCAAGTTCTGCGGCCACCTGTTCGCCGATTACCGCCGCCACTATGTCAACATGGTCTGGACCGGCGGCGATTCGCGGGACCGGAACAGCGGCTATGGCCTGCGCGAATGGGACTGGGACCTGATTTCCGAATGGACCTTGCCCGACGAGGCGGCGATAGAGGAAGTCTACCGGATCATGCAGAGCCCCGGCATCGACGAATTGTTCCACGCCGACGAGGACCGCTTTATCGATCGCACGGCGACGGTTACGGTGCCCTGTGAGACGCGCGGCGGCGGCCCGGTGTTCGATCCCAAGGGCACGGTGTTCGACACACCCGACGGCGAACCGCGCTGGGATTGAGCAAACAGGACAAAGGGAGAGATTACATGGCAGCCAGGAAATACCGCGTCGTCCAGTGGGCGACCGGCAATGTCGGTTCGCGGGCGCTTCGTCACGTCATCGAACATCCGGATATGGAACTGGTCGGCGTCTGGGTGAGCAACCCGGCCAAAGTCGGGCGAGACGCCGGCGAACTGGCCGGGGTCGCGCCCACCGGCATCAAGGCCACCAATTCCATCGACGAGGTAATCGCCTTGAGGCCCGATTGCGTGCTCTACATGCCGCACGTTAACTCTGTGGACGAAGTCTGCCGCCTCCTTGAATCGGGCGCGAACGTGGTCTCCACCCGCATGGAATACCAGAATCCGGCGGGACTCGATGCGTCAGTGGCGGCCAGGATTGAAGCGGCCTGCCAGAAGGGTGGCACCTCGCTTCACGCATCAGGCTCGAGCCCGGGCTTCATCACCGAGGCCATGCCCATCGTCATGGCCTCGATCCAGCGGCGTCTCGACAGTCTCAATATCATGGAATTCGCCGATTGCTCCTCGCGCAATTCGCCCGAGATGATTTTCGACATGATGGGTTTCGGCGCGGCGCCTGGCGCGGCGAGCGACGGCCAGCTCCAGCACAAGAAGATGAGCTTCGGGCCTTCACTGCAACTGGTGGCGACGGCGCTGGGCATGCCGATCGAACGCTTCGAAGTGACCGGCGCGCAAGGCATTGCCCGCCGGGATGTTCAGATCGCCGCGGGAGTTGTGCCTAAGGGCACCGTAGCGGCAACCAAAACGACGCTGACCGGCTATCACAAGGGCAAGCCAGCTTTCCAGATGACCACGACCTGGTTCGTTTCCGAGGATGTCGAGACCAGCGACGGTCAGGAATGGGAATTCCGCTCGCCCTCGGGCTGGCACGTGGTGCTGATGGGCGATTGCCCGCTCGACATTTCGATCAGCTATCCCGTCACGCCCGAGGACTACGCCGACATGACACCCGGCCTGACGGCGAACCGGCCGATCAATGCGGTGCCCTATATTTGCGACGCTTCGCCCGGGATCAAGACGACCGTGGACCTGCCACAAATCATCGCGCGGCTGGGGTAGGGTTGGGGCAGGCCGGGGCTCAGCAATCGAGTTCGTAGAACCGCACGATTTCCGCCCATGCCTCCTCGGCCGTCTCGACCGGCGTGAACAGCTTGACGTCGTCGGGATTGATCACGCCCTCCGCCGCCAACTCGTCGAAATCGACGATCCGGCGCCAGAACTCCATGCCGAACAGCAGCACCGGGATCGGCTTCATCTTGCCGGTCTGGATCAGCGTCAGCAGCTCAAGGAACTCGTCCAGCGTGCCATAGCCGCCGGGAAACACCGCCACCGCGCGGGCGCGCAGCAGGAAATGCATTTTCCTGAGGGCGAAATAGTGAAACTGGAACGACAGGCTTGGCGTCAGATAGGTGTTGGGCGCCTGTTCGTGAGGCAGAACGATGTTGAGACCGATGGTGTCGGCGCCGGCATCCTGCGCGCCGCGGTTGGCCGCTTCCATGATCGAAGGCCCGCCGCCGGTGCAGACAACGAATTGGCGCATGCCGTTCTCGACAATCGCGCATTCGGCGGCGATCCGCCCGAGCTTGCGTGCTTCGTCATAATACTTCGCCTTGGCCGCCAGCCGCTCGGCCACCGCGCGCCGTTCGGGCGTGGCGGCGGCGACGAACGCTTCGGCCGCTTCCGGCGAGGGAATCCGCGCCGATCCGTAGACCACCAGCGTCGAGCCGATGCTTGCCTCGTCGAGCAGCATTTCGGGCTTCATCAGCTCAAGCTGGAACCGCACCGGCCGCAGTTCCTCGCGCAGGAGGAAATCGGTGTCGCGGAAGGCGAGCCGGTAGCTCGGGCTTTGCGTCTGCTCTGTTTCGGTGGTGTGCGCCTCGACAAAGGAGGCTTCCTGCTCTGCCTTGTAGAAGCGGCGGCGGGTGAGGCGCTTGCCGTTGGTGTTCTCGGTCATAGGGAGTCCTTTGTCCACCTCACGGCGGATACGGCACCGGCCCGCTCCCCCACCCGGCCACCCATTAAGGATACACTTCCGTGGGTGGCCGGGTGGGGGGAGCGGGCCGGTGCCGTGCAAGGGGCCAGCTGGCTGGCCCCGGTCCATGCACATCCAAATCTGGATGCCCCGCGAGGATTCGAACCTCGATAAACGGAGTCAGAGTCCGGTGTCTTACCGTTAGACGACGGGGCAATAGCCGCGAGCCTCTAGGGGGCAGGGGGTTCCGCGTCAAGACAGCGCACTTGCCGGATTCCGCGCATGGGGCTAGGATCGCCGCCAGGTACCCGTTCCAGGGCGGGAAAACGATAAAGAGTGCTTCGATCATGGCGGAACAGTTTCCGCCGGCGGCGCGCGCGGAGGTGGCTGAGGGCGGGGAGCCAAACCCGGCGCTGTCCGCGAGCGATGCGCGCGGCGCGCTGGCCCCCGCGCCAGACCCGCGGCCGGCCGGTGACCGGTTCGAGAGATTTGAGCCGCAGGTGCGCGGCGCCGAGAGCTGGCGGCCAGCGCCGGTCCATCGGCAGGCCTATGCCGCGATCGATCTTGGCACCAACAATTGCCGCCTGCTGATCGCGCGGCCCTCGGGCGACAATTTCGCGATCGTCGATGCCTTCAGCCGGGTGGTGCGGCTGGGCGAGGGGCTGGGCCATACCGGGCGGCTGAGCCAGGCGGCGATGGACCGGGCGCTGGGAGCGCTGCATGTCTGCGCCGACAAACTCAGGCGCCGCAACGTCCATCTCGCCCGCTCGGTCGCGACCGAAGCCTGCCGCAGCGCCGCCAACGGCGCGGAATTCATCGAGCGGGTGCGGCTGGAAACCGGCATTGCGCTCGACGTGATCACCGCGAAGGAGGAAGCCCGGCTCGCGGTGCTCGGCTGCCACATCCTGCTCGAACCTGGCAACGGACCCGCGCTGATCTTCGACATCGGCGGCGGCTCGACCGAGCTGGTGCTGATCGAAAGCACCGACACGGTGCCGCGCATTCTCGACTGGCAAAGTGTGCCCTGGGGGGTGGTTTCGCTAACCGAGACCTGCGGCGAGGAGGGCGTGGATCTGGCTGGGCGACAGGCCCGCTATGCCCGCATGCGCGGCCTGGTGACCGAAAGCTTCGCGCCTTTCGCCGAGCGCGTCGCCCGGGCCCGCAACGACGAGGGGCCGCTGGACATGCTCCGCCTGCTCGGGACCAGCGGCACGGTAACCACGCTCGCCAGCCTCCATCTCGACCTGCCGCAATACGACCGGCGCGCGGTCGACGGGCTCATCGTCCCGGCCGAATCGATGCGCGCAATGAGCGATCGCTTGTCGAACATGTCGCTCGGCGAACGCCAGCGGCTTGCCTGCATTGGGAGGGAGCGCGCCGATCTCGTTGTCGCCGGCTGCGCCATTCTCGAATCGATTCTCGACCTGTGGCCCGCCGTGCGCCTCGGCGTTGCCGATCGCGGTATCCGCGAAGGTATCCTGCGCAGCCTGATCGCGGCCAACGGCGAGGGCGAGCGGCTGCGCTCCGAAGTGATGCGGCTGCGGCGGGAAGGCACATGACTCGCTCCGGCGGACCGCCGGTCAAGCGTTTGCGCAAGTCCAAAGGCCGTAGCCAGAGTTCGACGCAATGGCTGACGCGGCAACTCAACGACCCCTATGTCGCCAAGGCCAAGGCGGCGGGCTACCGCAGCCGCGCGGCTTACAAGCTGGCCGAACTCGACGAACGGTTCGGCCTGCTAAAGGGCGTGACCCGGGTCATCGACCTCGGCATCGCGCCGGGCGGCTGGAGCCAGGTTGTGCGCCAGCGCTGCCCCCGGGCGAGCATTGCCGGAATCGATCTGCTGCCGGTCGATCCGATCGAGGGCGTGACGCTGTTCGAGATGGATTTCATGGCCGACGAGGCCCCCGCCGCGCTGTCCGGCGCCCTGGATGGCCCGCCCGATCTGGTGCTGTCCGACATGGCGGCGAACACTGTCGGCCACAAGCAGACCGACCATTTGCGCACCATGGGCCTGGTCGAGGCGGCGGCCGACTTCGCGATTCAGACACTGGCGCCGGGCGGGGCCTTCGTCGCCAAGGTGCTCGCGGGCGGCACCGATGCCGAACTGCTGGCGCTGCTCAAGCGGCATTTCACCAGCGTCAAGCACGCCAAGCCGCCGTCCAGCCGCAAGGATTCGTCCGAATGGTATGTCGTCGCGCAAGGGTTCAAGGGCCCTTCGACAAGCTCAGGGTGAGCGGGATATACTTTCCTCAGTGCGCGGGCACTTCCGCCGGAGCAGCCGCGGCAGCGCCATCGGCCGGCTTGGCGGCTGCGTCCGCCGCAGCCTTGCCATCGACCGGAGCCGCGGCTTCCGCTGGCGCCGCGGGTAGCGGCAGGCTGGAGCCCTGATTGTTCATATAGACGATGAGATCGGCGCGCGACTGGGCGTCGTCCAGACCGGCGAAAGTCATTTTGGTACCGGACACCATGCCTTTGGGGTTGGCTATCCAGCCATCGAGCGCCTTGAAATCCCAGTTGCCGCCCTTGCCCGCGAGATCGGGCGAATAGGCGAAACCGGCGGCGTGCTTGCCGATCGGCTTGCCGACTATGCCGAACAAATTGGGGCCAATGCCGTTGGCGCCGCCCGACGCGATCGTGTGGCAGGACGTGCACTTCTTGAACTGGCCTTCGCCCTTTGCCGCATCGGCCTTTGCCAGCAGCGTTTCGAGCGGAACCGCATCCTCGCCGCCTTCGCTCGCGGCGGCGCCAGCTACTTCATAGCCGACGTGGTGCGGCGGATGATTCTTGTCCGCCTCGAAATAGCGACCGCTCACGCTCGCAAGCCCCAGCGCGACGATGCCGGAAAACAGCGCCCACCCGGCAGCCGTGTTGAAATTGTCGTCCATTGAAATTTGCCTCGCGGAAGATGCCCTGGCGTTTCGCGCGCCGCTCTAGTCAGCGCCTGCCACGAGCGCAAGGCCCATTGCTTGATTTACCGCAACTGCTTAAGCGCCCCGACGATCATGCACTCATTCCCCGCACCCGCTCTCGCCCTCGTCGAGCAAATGACCCGCGCCGCCGCGCAGGATCCCGCGCGCGCCATCGCCTTTCAGGGCGCGCCGGGCTGCAACGGCCACCGCGCCGCGCTCGAATACGATTCCCAGTGCCTGCCGCTACCCTGCTTCAGCTTCGAGGATGCGCTCGATGCGGTGAAGGAGGGCAAGGCCGACCGGGCGATTATCCCGATCGAGAATTCGCAGCATGGCCGCGTCGCCGATATTCATTTCCTGCTGCCCGAAAGCGGACTCTACATCGCCGGGGAGTATTTCCTGCCGATAAGCTATGCGCTGATGGGGCTCACGGATGGTCCTTTCGCCGCCGCCTACAGCCACCCGCAGGCGCTCGGCCAGACCCGGCACTATCTGCGGACACGCGGCATCGTGCCGATGGCCTATGCCGATACGGCGGGTGCAGCTGCTTTCGTCAAGGAACAGGGCGACGCCGAGGCCTGCGCCATCGCCCCGCCGATCGCGGCCGAGCTCTATGGGCTGAAAATTGTCGCGCAGGACATCGAGGACGCGCACGACAACACTACCCGTTTCGTCGTGCTGGCGCGCAAGCCGCTCGATCCTGCAAGCCTGGCGGGAAAACCGGCGATGACGACCTTTGTCTTCGAGGTGAAGAATGTCCCCGCCGCGCTCTACAAAGCGCTGGGCGGCCTCGCCACCAATGGCGTCAACATGACCAAACTCGAAAGCTACCAGAAAGGCGCCAGCTTCGCCGCGACCATGTTCTACGCCGATATCGTCGGCGCGCCGGGCGATGCGGGCGTGGACCGGGCGATCGAGGAGCTGGCGTTCCACTGCAAGGACCTGCGGATCCTCGGCTCCTATCCGCAAGGGCGGGAGCGGGGCTGACTTGCGCCTTCTTGCCCTGCGTGCCAGTCTCCTCCCGTGACGGCGCAGGGAGCACAGATCGCGGGATCGACGGCGGCAAGCGATGCCGCGCGCGACTGGGAGGCGGTGCGCGCCTCGGCCGAGGTCCAATACGCCCCGCTGCCGCCGATCGAGCCACCCAAGCCGCCTGCCTGGCTGGCGGAGCTGGGCGAATGGCTGCGCGGCTTTTTCGAGCCGATCGGCAAGGCGCTCGGCCTGTCGTGGCCGGTGCTGCAATGGATCCTGATCGGCCTTGCCGCGCTTGGCGTGCTGTTCATCCTCTGGCGCCTGATCGAGCCGCTGATCGGGCGTCCGCGCAAGCCCGGGCCAGAGGCCGAACCCGAGTGGGCGCCTGCCCGCGATGAAGCCATGGCGCTGCTGCAAGACGCCGACCGGCTCGCCGCAGAGGGCCGCTATGGCGAGGCGGCGCACTTGCTGCTCAAGCGCTCCGTGCGCCATATCGCCGATGCCCGGCCGGATTGGCTGCTGCCCGCAAGCACCGCCCGCGAAATCGCCCTGTTGCCATTGCTGCCCGAACGCGCGCGGCTTGCCTTTGGCGCGATCGCCACGCGGGTCGAGCGCAGCATTTTCGCGCTGCGCGATCTCGACCTCGCCGACTGGACAGCGGCGCGCGAGGCCTATGCCCAGTTCGCGCTCCAGGAACTTCGCGGCACGGAAGCGGCGGCGTGAACGAAGCCAGCGCCAATCCGTTCGATCCGCGTGTGGTCCTTGCCATGGTGCTGTTCGGCGCGGCGGTTTTCGTCGCGCTGTTGTGGATGATCGGCGCGGGGATGACGACCGGCTCGACCAACGATGGCGGCGGCCACGCCGGCGGCAAGGGCCTCAACGGCTATGCGGCACTGGCCGACCTGGTCGAACGGCGCGGCCATCCGGTGCGGCGCTCGCGCAGCAAGGCTTCGCTCGACGACGAAGGGTTGCTGGTGCTCACTCCGCCGCACAACGCCGACGGCAAGGAAATCGGCGATATCCTGTCGAAGCGCCGTTATGCCGGGCCGACCATCCTGGTCATGCCGAAGTGGATGACGGTGGCCGTGCCCGCATCGCTGCAAAGCGCCAAGGCGCAGCCCGGCTGGGTCATGCTCGGCGGCAGCGCGCCGCCGCCGTGGGGGGATTCTATCCCGGGCTTCGAACAGCTCGATCTGAAGATCGATGAGAATGGCGGCGGCGACGCCCGCTGGATCGGGCTTTACCGCTCGGGAAGCCTGCCAGAGCCAAAGTCGGTGCAGAGCGTCCATTCCGGCCGGATTCAGGCCCTGGTGCGCGATGGCAATGGCCAGACCCTGGCGGGCTATCTCATCGATGACGGCTTCTATCCGAGCCTCGCCGATGCCGCCGAAGCCGACGCCGGCGAGGGGAGCGACGAGGATATCTTTCCGGTACTCGTCGTCGCCGAGCCGGACCTCATCGACAACTATGGCCTCGCCGACCGCGAACGCGCCATGCTGGCAATCAAGCTGATCGACCTCGCGGCGGATGGCGAGAAGCTGCCGGTCAATTTCGATCTGACGCTCAACGGCCATGGCCGTTCGGCGAACCTGCTGACGCTTGCCTTCACCCCGCCCTTTCTCGCCGCGACGCTGTGCCTGCTGATCGCCGCCGTGGCTCTGGGTTGGCGCGCCTTCGCCCGGTTCGGCCCGCCGCGCCAGGGCGGGCGGGCGATCGCTTTCGGCAAGCGCGCGCTGGTCGCCAATGCCGCCGGGCTGATCCGCCGCACCCGCCGCCTGCATCTGATCGCCGCGCCCTATGCCGAACACGCCCGCGAACGCCTCGCCCGCTCGCTCGCGCTGCCGCGCTTCGCCGATGCCGCGGCGACCGAAGCGGCGATCGACCGCTCGCTTGCCGCGCGCCGGGGCGATGCGCCGCCGTTTTCCGCAATCGCCGCGCGCCTGCGCGCCGCCCGCCGCCCGGGCGAGATCCTGAAAGCGGCGCAAGACCTCCATTCGCTCGAAAGGATGCTGAAGCGATGACCGAGACGCAGACCACCCCGCCGCCGATGACCCTGGCCGAAGCCGGCCATCTGGCCGGCGCGATAAAGGGCGAAATCGCCAAGGCGATTGTCGGGCAGAACGATGCGGTCGATCACATGCTGATCGCGCTGATCGCCCAGGGGCATGTCCTGCTTGAAGGCCCGCCGGGGACAGCGAAAACCCTTCTCGCGCAGTGTTTCGCCGCCGCCATCGGGCTCGATTTCGGTCGCATCCAGTTCACCCCCGATCTGCTGCCGGGCGACATCCTCGGCTCCAACCTGTTCAATTTCCAGACCAGCCAATTCACCCTCACCCGCGGCCCGATCTTCTGCGACTTGCTGCTCGCCGACGAAGTCAACCGCACCCCGCCCAAGACCCAGGCGGCGCTGCTCGAAGCCATGCAGGAACGCCGGGTCACGCTCGACGGTGAAGCGCACGAGCTGCCCGAGCATTTCATGGTGGTGGCGACGCAGAACCCGATCGAAAGTCAGGGCGTCTATCCGTTGCCCGAAGCCCAGCTCGACCGCTTCCTGTTCAAGCTGCTGGTGCCCTATCCGAGCCATGAAGAAGAGGCGCGAATCGTCACGCGGTATGGCGAGCACAGCGGTCCGCTGCGCCCGGCCGGCCTTGGCGTCGCCGCCGTCGCCGATCCCGCCCGGCTCAATGCGGCGGCGCGGGCGGTGAAAGGCGTGACCCTGGCCGAAAACGTGATCGACTACATCGTCCGCCTGATCCGCTCGACCCGCGACAGCGCCGATCTGGCCTGCGGCGCCAGCCCGCGCGCCGCCGTGCTGCTCGCCAATGCGGCGCGGGCGCGGGCGGCGCTCGAAGGGCGGGACTATGTCGTGCCCGACGACGTCAAGGCGCTCGCCGGGTCGGTGCTGCGCCACCGCCTGCTGCTGAGCCCGGCGGCCGAGATCGAAGGCAAGCAGGTCGAGGCGCTGGTGGCGGAACTCGTCGAACAGACCGAGGCGCCGCGGTGATGGAGATCCTCCCCATTTTCGCGCAGCGCAAATGGGGAGGTGGCGCGCGCAAAGCGCGTGACGGAGGGGTAATGGCGCGACCTCGAATACCCCTCCACCATGCCGCTTCGCGACACGGTCCCCCTCCCCATTTGTCCTTCGGAAAAATGGAGAGGATCTAGGGAGTGCCCGCTATCCCGCTCATCGTGCCGACGGCCCGCGCGGCCGTGCTGATCGCCCTGGCGGCGCCGTTCGCGCTCATCCTCGCGGCGCTCGCGCCCGCCGCCTGGATCGCGGCGCCGGCGCTGGGCGGGGCCTTGCTGGTGCTGGTGCTGGCCGACGGGTTGCTGGCCGGGACCGCCAACGATGTCCGGATCACGATCCTGCCCGACGCCGAAGTCGGCGCGGAGCACTGGATGCAGGTCTTCGCCGGATTTCGCGGCGGGCGGCGCAGCAAGGTCGAATGCGCGATCGCCGCCGATCCGCGGCTGCTGCCCCAAGGCCGCGCGGCGCACGATCTGTTCGCATTGCCCGAAGGCGGCTGGCAGGTCGCGATCGGCTATCGGCCCAGCCGCCGCGGCACCGGCCTGGTCGAGAAATGCTGGCTGCGCTGGGCCGGGCCGCTGGGGCTTGGCGCGCGCATGCTGTGGCGCGTTGTCGGCCAGGAAGTGCGGGTTTGGCCAAACATCGGCGATGTCCGCTCGCCGGCCTTGCAGACCTTCCTCAAGGACGCGCAATTTGGCCTGATCGCCCGGCGCATCCGCGGCGAGGGCACCCAGTTCGAAGCGCTTACCGAATACCAGCCCGGCATGGACCGCCGCCGGATCGACTGGAAAAGCTCGGCCCGCCACGTCCATCTGTTCGCCAAGGAATACGAGACCGAGCGCAACAACCAGATCGTTTTCGCCTTCGATTGCGGCCAGACCATGTGCGAGCCGGTCGCCGGCATGCCGCGCATTGACCGCGCGGTCTCGGCGGCGCTGCTGGCGTCCTATGTCGCGATGAAGAGCGGCGACCGGGTTTCGCTCTACGGTTTCGCCGCAAGGCCGGGGCCGATGACGCCGTTCATCGCCGACACCCGCGAATTCCACCGGTTGCAGACCGCCGCAGCCGGGCTCGACTATCATGCGCAGGAACCCAACTTCACTCTGGCGCTGGCGACGCTGGCGGGCCGCTTGCAGCGCCGCTCGCTGATCGTGGTGTTCAGCGATTTCACCGATCCGACCAGCGCCGAGCTGATGATCGACAGCATCGGCCGGCTGGTCGCCAAGCATGTGGTGCTGTTCGTCACCATGGCGGACGAAGAACTCGAAACGATCTCGTCCGCCGAACCCAGCGATATGCAGGCCCTCGCCATGGCGGTGACCGCGGATTCGCTGCTGCGCCAGCGCGCGCTGGTGACCCGGCGGCTCAAGCAGCTCGGGGTCGATGTGGTCGAGGCGCCGCATGGCCAGATCGGCACGCGGCTGATCGACGCCTATCTCGCGATCAAGCGCAAGGGAGCGATCGGATGAGCGATCTAGCCATCGAACAGGCCGCCCTGCGTTCCGACCGGTTCCGCGTCGAACGCGAGGGCGACTGGAAGCGGCTCGAAGCGATCGTCAAGCGCATGGAAGGGGGAAGGCTGCGCGCCTTGTCCGATGACGACGTGCTGGCGCTACCGGTGCTTTACCGCACGGTCGCGTCCAGCCTGTCGATCGCCCGCGAGACTTCGCTCGACGCGGCGACGCTGGCCTATCTCGAAAGCCTGGTCCAGCGGGCCTGGTTTCTGGTCTACGGCCCCCGGGTTTCGCTGGGCGCTTGGCTCAGACGCTTTCTCGGCGGCGGCTGGAGCGCGAGCGTCAGGGCGATCTGGCCCGATCTGCTGGTGGCCCTGGCGGTCATGGTGGCAGGAGCGGTGGTCGGCTGGCTGCTGGTCGCAAGCGATCCCGAATGGTATTTCTCGCTGGTGCCGGGGCAGTTCGCCGATACGCGGGTGCCCGGGGCCAGCCGGGAAGTTCTGCTCGACAGCCTGTTCGGCAATCAGGACAAGAACGGCCTGTCGATCTTCGCCGCCTATCTGTTCAGTAACAACGCGCAGGTTTCGATCCTCGCCTTCGCGCTCGGCTTCGCCTTCGGCGTGCCCTCGCTGATGCTGCTGGTGCAGAACATGACGATCCTGGGCGCGATGCTCTGGCTGTACCACGGGCAGGGTCTAACCCTCGATTTCGCCGCTTGGCTGGCGGTGCACGGCACCACAGAGCTTTTCGCCATCCTGCTGTCGGGCGGGGCGGGGCTGCATATCGGCCGGTCGATGGCGTTCCCCGGCGAAAAACCGCTGATGCAGGCGACCGCCGAGGCGGGCCGCAGGGCGGCGCAAGTGATGATGGGCGTCATCCTCATGCTGGTCGCCGCCGCCATGCTCGAAGGCTTCGCCCGCCAGCTGATCGACAATACCCCCGGCCGCCTGACTGTCGGCATTTTCATGCTGGTGTTCTGGCTTACTTACTTCTTCGCCTATCGCGGCGGCGGACAGGCTCCGGACCGGGCATGAATACCGCCGCCACCCCCGCACGGTTGCGCCGGTCGGATCGCGACAGGACGCTGGTGACGCCCGAGGGCATTGCCCTGCCGCTGGTGCTCGCCAGCCGGGGCACCCGCTTCGGCGCGCTGCTGCTCGACCTTTCGATCATCGGCCTGCTGATCATTTTCACGACCATCGCCCTCGCCTACACCGCCGGGGGTGTGGCCAATCTGCTTGGCGAGCTCAAGCAAAGCGGGCCGATCGCCCATGCCATGGAATTCCTCGTCATCGTGTGGTTCGCGGCGATGTTCCTGCTGCGCAACGCCTATTTCCTGTTCTTCGAGCTGGGACCGCGCGGGGCGACGCCGGGCAAGCGGATCACCGGCATCCGCATCGCCGCGCGCGACGGCGGCCGGCTCACCGCCGAGATGGTGATCGCCCGCAATCTGCTGCGCGACATCGAACTGTTCCTGCCGCTGGTGTTCCTGATGTCGGCGAGCGACGGCGGCGACATGGGCGCGGCGGGCCTGGCGGCGACCGCATGGTTCCTGATCTTCGCGCTGTTCCCGTTCTTCAACAAGGATCGCCTGCGCGCGGGCGATCTGATCGCCGGCAGCTGGGTGGTCGAAGCGCCCAAGGTCAAGCTTGAGGCGGCGATGTCGGGCGCCCGCCGGCCCGCCGATCCCGCAGGGGAGGCGGCGGCGCCCGTAGTGCAATACCGCTTCGGCGAGGCGGACCTCGCGGTCTATGGCGAGTACGAGCTGCAAACGCTCGAACGGGTATTGCGCGATAACCGTCCCGAGGCGCTGGGTCCGGTCTATGAAGCGATCTGCCGCAAGATTGGCTGGTCGGCGGGCAAGGGCGATGAGCGGGCGTTCCTGGAAGCCTACTACACCCAGCTGCGCGCCAGGCTCGAAACGGGCATGCGCATGGGCAAGCGCAAGGCCGACAAGTTCGACCGGGCGAAATGATACTGCGCCCCGCAACCCCCGCCGACGCGCCCGCGCTTTCGCGGCTCGGCATCGACAGTTTTGTCGCCAAGTTCGGGCATATGTATCGTCCGGAGGACCTGACGGCCTATCTTGACGACGCCCATTCCGAAAGCGCGGTGCGCGCCGAGCTCGCCAATCCCGGCCGGCTCTATCGGCTGGCGGAAATCGATGGCGGTCTGGCGGGCTATTGCAAGCTGGGCCTCGTCTGCGGATTTCCCGAATACGCCCGGGGCCGGAACACGATCGAACTCAAGCAGCTCTACACCGCCCCCGGGGCCACCGGCCAGGGCATCGGCGCGGCGTTGATGGACTGGGCGTTGGTCGAGGCCTCTGCGCGAGGGGCGGACGAGATGCAGCTGTCGGTGTGGAGCGGTAACCACGGCGCGCAGCGCTTCTACGCGCGCTACGGCTTCGAGAAAGTGGCGGACGTCACTTTCCAGGTCGGCGAGCAGATCGATGAGGAATTCCTGTTCGCTCGAATGCTCTGACCTTGCCGCGCGGGGGCTAAGGCGCTAGTCGCGCCGCAATGACGGCATCCTGGGCTCATCCGCGCTTAGCGCTGTTCTGGCTGCTGGCCGCGGCGGCCTTGCTGCTGCGCGCCGGCCTGCCGTCCGGCTGGATGCCGCAGGCCGCGGAAGGCGGGATCCGCATCGCGCTGTGCACCGGCGACAGTACGGTCATGGCGACCCTCGGCGCCGACGGAAAGGTCCACAAGGATGCGCCCGCCCCCGATGCGCCGCGCGATCCCTGTCCCTTTGGCCTGACGCTGGCCGCTGCGGAGGTCCCGACCGCACCCCTGTTCGCTGCCGTCCCGCCCGCGCCGCAAGCAGCGCCGCCCATGGCCCTCGCCGAAGCGGAAAAACGCATCCGCCGCAGCATTCGTCCGCCGGCAAGGGGACCACCCGCTTTCGCCTGATCCGTTTTCCAAACAACCGATCAAGCGAAGGAATATCCCATGAAAATATGCTTTGGCAGCGCGCTGGCGCTCGCCCTCTTGCCTTGCGCGGCGCCCTTGCTTGCCGAGGATGGCTCCGCTGACGAAATCGTCGCTCTCGGTCAGCGCCCCGACGCCCACGGACCGGCCGGGACCATGGCCGATCATGTCCACAAATCGGGCGATCTGATGATTGGCCTTAGCTGGATGCACGAGGAATCGCGCGGTACCAACCGCAGCGGCAGCGCCGAGCTCGCCAATTCAGCCGTGGTTGCGGCGGGCTTTACCGCGCGCACCCAGGCGATGGTCATGGACATGGCGATGCTCCACGTCATGTGGGCGCCATCCGACCGCGTCACGCTGACGCTGATGCCCAGCTGGCAACACATGCGCATGACCATGGTCGGGATCGCCCCGGCGGCGGGCCACGGCGATCACGTGCTCGGCGTGGGCGACACCATGGCGCACAGCATCTCCGGCATTGGCGATACGCAAGTCGGGGCGCTTGTCGCCTTGTCGCGCCGTCCGGCCTTTTCCGTCCATGCCGGGCTCAATGTGTCGATCCCGACCGGCAGCGTCACGCGCAAGGACGAGCATGGCAATTTCGTCCACTACGGCATGCAACCCGGCTCGGGCACCTGGGATCTCGTTCCCTCGCTGACCCTGCGCGGCACCTCGTCCGCGCTCAGCTGGGGCGCTCAGGCCAGCTATGTCTGGCGCGCCGAAGCCAGGAACCGCACCGGCTTCCGGTTTGGCGACCGCTTCACCGCATCCACCTGGCTGTCGAAGCCGGTTGGCAGCCGGTTGTCGCTTTCGGCTCGGCTCGGCTGGACCAGCGAAGGCCCGGTCGAGGGCCATTACAATTCCGGCCACAACCACGCCGCCCCGCCGGACCGTCAGGCCAATTACGGCGGCAGCGGCTCGACGCCGGTTTGGGCGCCAAGTCTGCTCGGTGGGCGAGCGGACAAGCTTGGCCTGGAGGCGAGCGTTCCGCTCTGGCAGAAACTCAATGGCATTCAGGCCCCAGGCGTTTCGCGACCAACATCTCCGTCAGCCGGACTTTTTGAACTGAGCGCATGTGCGGGAGGCGCGGCGAATCGATTTGCCCCGCCTGCCGCATGCGCCTATAGGCCGCGCGCATGTCCTCTGTCAGACCCTGGCGCGATATCGCGCGCCGCCAGTGCCGCCAGATCATGGTCGGCGCCGTGCCCGTCGGCGGCGATGCGCCGATCACGGTCCAGACCATGACCAATACCCCGACTTCGGACGCGGTCGCGACGATCGACCAGATCCGCCGCTGCGAGGATGCCGGGGCCGATCTTATCCGGGTCTCCTGCCCCGACGAGGCCAGCACGGCCAGGCCTTCCGCCAGATCGCCAGGGCCGCCCGGGTGCCGCTGATCGCCGACATCCATTTCCACTACAAGCGCGCGCTCGAGGCCGCCGATGCCGGGGCGGCGTGCCTCAGGATCAATCCGGGCAATATCGGCTCGTCCGAACGCGTCGCCGAAGTGGTGCGCGCGGCCAAGGCCAATGGCTGCTCGATCCGCATCGGCGTCAACGCCGGCAGTCTCGAGAAGGACTTGCTGGAAAAATACGGCGAGCCTTGCCCCGATGCCCTGGTCGAGAGCGCGCTCGATCATATCAAGCTGCTACAAGATCACGATTTCCACGAGTTCAAAGTGGCGGTGAAGGCCAGCGACAGCTTCCTCGCGGTCGCCGCCTACATGCAGCTGGCCGAAGCGGTCGATTGTCCGCTGCATCTCGGCATCACCGAGGCGGGCGGCCTGATCGGCGGCACGGTCAAGAGCGCGATCGGTATCGGCAATCTGCTCTGGGCCGGGATCGGCGACACCATCCGGGTTTCCCTCTCCGCCGAACCGGAGGAGGAAGTGCGGGTCGGCTACGAGATATTGAAGACCCTGGGCCTCAGAACCCGGGGCGTCCGGGTGGTCAGCTGTCCCAGCTGCGCGCGCCAGGGCTTCGACGTGATCCGCACCGTCCAGGCGCTGGAAGACGCGCTCCAGCACATCAAGACGCCGATGTCGCTCTCGGTGCTCGGCTGCGTCGTCAACGGGCCGGGCGAGGCGCGCGAGACGGATATCGGCGTGACCGGCGGCGGCAATGGCAAGCATATGGTTTATCTGCGCGGGCTGACCGATCACCACGTCCAGGATGCGGACATGATCGGCCACATCGTCAGGCTGGTCGAGGCCAAGGCGGCAGAAATCGAGGCGGGCGATCAGGTCTCGATGGACGCGCTGCACGGCAAGGCGGCGTGAGCGCCCGGCAGGTATTTGCAAAACGGTAACCCGTTGCTGCTAATGCCCCCCAATGTATCGTCTGCCTTTCTTCACGCTGCTCGGCATCGCCGCGATGTTCGGTATGGCGCATCTGGTGTCCGCTTATGCGGTGTTCGCCGAAGAGGAAGCTCAGGCCGCCGCCGTGGCGCCAGCGCCGGAGCAAGTCGCGGTTGGCGATGAAACGGTCATCCGGCGCGACGGGTCCGGCCAGTTCTTCCTCGATGTCCAGGCGAACGGGCAGAACTCCAGATTTCTGATCGACACTGGCGCCGATTTCGTCGCCCTGACCATTGCCGAAGCCGAAAGCATGGGTCTCGACTTCAACCCCGCCAATTTCGAGCCGATCACCAAGACCGCATCGGGCATCGGCATGGGCCAAAGGGTCACGGTCGAGCGCATGACCATCGCCGACCGCGATTTCAGCAATGTCGAAGCCGTGGTCATCGACGGGCTCGAAACCAATCTTCTCGGGCAGTCGATTCTGGGCAAACTCGGCCAGATCGAAATGCACGGCGACGAAATGGTGATTCACCACATGACCTGACGCGAAAAACCCCACCGGATCGCTCCGGCGGGGCCTTCGTGTCTACCACAGGGCGAGGGCCTATTCCGCCTCGTCGCCCTTGATCAGGTAATCGCCGGCATCGGCATCGAGGCCGTGGGTTTCGCCCTCGACCGCCGCCAGCGGATCGTCGCCAATCGCCGCTTCGGGGCCCTGGGCCAGTTCCGCCGCATGCTCTTCCGCTGCCGAGGCGGGCGCGATCAGCGCTTCCTGCAGCTTGCGGTACTGCGCGCGCAGCGCCGCGTCGCGGCTGGAGGCGGCCACCCGCAAGCGGTTCATGCCGGCGCCGGTGCCCGCCGGGATCAGCCGGCCGACGATGACGTTTTCCTTGAGCCCGATCAGCGAGTCGCGCTTGCCCTCGACCGCCGCCTGGGTGAGCACGCGGGTGGTCTCCTGGAAGCTCGCGGCCGAGATGAAGCTGCGGGTCTGGAGCGAGGCCTTGGTGATGCCGAGCAACACCGGGTTGCCCTCGGCCGGCTTCTGGCCCGGCGCGAGCTTGCCGTTGATCTCGTCCATCTCCTCACGGTCGAGCTGTTCGCCGGCCAGCAGCGTAGTGTCGCCGCCATCGGTGATCTCGACCTTCTGCAGCATCTGGCGAACGATCACTTCGATGTGCTTGTCGTTGATCTTGACGCCCTGCAAGCGGTAGACTTCCTGGATCTCGGCGACGAGATACTCGGCCAGCGCTTCGACTCCCATGACTTCGAGAATGTCATGCGGGTTGGGCGAGCCGCTGATGAGGTTGTCGCCCTTCTTGACCCAGTCGCCTTCCTGGACATCGATCACCTTGGACTTGGCAATCAGGTATTCGACCGGATCGCCCTCTTCGGGCACGATCGCGATCTTGCGCTTGGCCTTGTAGTCGCGGACGAATTCGATCCGGCCCGACACCTTCGCGATGACCGAGTTGTCTTTGGGGATGCGCGCTTCGAACAGTTCGGCGACGCGCGGCAGACCGCCGGTGATGTCGCGGGTCTTGGCGGCTTCGCGGCTGGCGCGGGCCAGCACGTCGCCGGCCTCGACCGTCTGTCCGTCTTCTACCGACAGTGTCGTGTTGGGCGCCAGCAGATAGCGCGCTGCCTCGCCCGAACTCTCGTCGAGCAGGGTCAGCCGCGGCCGCAGGTCGTCCTTCTTGCCCCGGCCGGTGGCGCGGTTCTCGGTGACGACGCGCTGGGTGATCCCGGTCGCTTCGTCGGCCTGCTCGGCCATGGTGCGGCCATCGATGAGGTCCTGGTACTTCACCACGCCCGTGGTTTCGGTGATGATCGGCGTGGTGAACGGATCCCATTCGGCCAGCCGGTCGCCTTCGTTGACGATGGCGCCGTCGGCATGCAGCAGATGCGTGCCGTAAGGCACCTTGTGCATCGCCCGCTCGCGCCCGTCGTTGTCCAGGACAACGATCTCGCCGTTGCGCGCCAGCGACAGCCGCCGCCCGCGCTTGTCGGTGATCATCGGGATATCGCGATAGGTAACGGTGCCGTCGCAGATCGATTCGAGATGCGACTGTTCGTTGACTTGCGCCGCGCCGCCGATGTGGAAGGTGCGCATGGTCAGCTGGGTGCCCGGCTCGCCGATCGACTGGGCGGCGATGACGCCCACCGCTTCGCCGATGTTGACCGGCGTGCCGCGGGCAAGATCGCGCCCGTAGCACGTCGCGCAGACGCCCTGTTCGGCCTCGCAGATCAGCGGCGAGCGAATGCGGGCGGCCTGGATGCCGGCCGCCTCGATCTGCGCCACCGCGGGTTCGTCGAGCAGAGTGCCGTTGCCGACGATGACGCTGCCATCCTTCTCGACCACGTCCTCGGCCAGCGTGCGGCCAAGGATGCGTTCGCCCAGCGAGGCGATAACCGAACCGCCCTGGACGATCGCGCGCATTTCGAGCGCACGCTCGGTGCCGCAATCCTCGATGACGACGACGCAATCCTGCGACACATCGACGAGGCGGCGGGTCAAATAGCCCGAGTTCGCCGTCTTCAGCGCGGTGTCGGCCAGGCCTTTTCGAGCACCGTGGGTCGAGTTGAAGTACTCAAGGACGGTCAGGCCTTCCTTGAAGTTCGAGATGATCGGCGTTTCGATGATTTCGCCCGAAGGCTTGGCCATCAGGCCGCGCATGCCGGCGAGCTGCTTCATCTGCGTCGGCGAACCGCGCGCGCCGGAGTGCGACATCATGTAGATCGAGTTGACCGGCCTTTCCCGCCCATTCTCGTCCTTGGGCGTGGCGCGGATTTCGTCCATCATGGCGGCCGCCACCTGGTCGCCGCAGCGGCTCCAGGCGTCGATCACCTTGTTGTACTTTTCCTGCTGGGTGATCAGGCCGTCCTGGTACTGCTGCTCGTAATCGGCGACCAGCGCCTTGGTCTCGTCGACCATCGCATCCTTCGAGGCCGGGATGATCATGTCGTCCTTGCCGAACGAGATGCCGGCCTTGAACGCATGCTGGAAACCGAGCGACATGATCGCATCGGCGAACAGCACCGTGTCCTTCTGCCCGGTGTGGCGGTAGACTTGGTCGATGACGTCGCCGATCTCCTTCTTGGTGAGGAGGTGGTTGACGATCTCGAACGGCACCTTGTGGCTCTTGGGCAGGCATTCGCCGATCAGCATGCGGCCCGGCGTGGTATCGAACCGCTTGATGTATTCGTTGCCCTGCTCGTCGGTCTGCGGCACGCGGCTGACGATCTTGGAGTGCAGCGTCACCGCGCCGGCGCTCGAGCGCCTGGTGCACTTCGGCCATGTCGGAAAGCAGCATGCCTTCGCCCGGCTCGCCCTCGCGGTCCATCGACAGGTAGTAAAGCCCGAGCACCATGTCCTGCGAGGGCACGATGATCGGCTTGCCGTTGGCCGGCGAGAGGATGTTGTTGGTGCTCATCATCAGCACGCGGGCCTCGAGCTGGGCTTCGAGGCTGAGCGGCACGTGGACGGCCATCTGGTCACCGTCGAAGTCGGCGTTGAACGCGGAGCAGACCAGCGGGTGCAGCTGGATCGCCTTGCCCTCGATCAGCACCGGCTCGAACGCCTGGATGCCGAGACGGTGGAGCGTCGGCGCGCGGTTGAGCAGCACCGGATGCTCGCGGATCACCTCGTCGAGGATGTCCCAGACTTCCTTGCGCTCCTTCTCGACCCACTTCTTGGCCTGCTTGAGCGTCATCGACAGGCCCTTGGCGTCGAGCCGGGCGTAGATGAACGGCTTGAACAGCTCGAGCGCCATCTTCTTGGGCAGGCCGCACTGGTGCAGTTTCAGCTCAGGCCCGGTGACGATGACCGAACGGCCCGAATAGTCGACGCGCTTGCCGAGCAGGTTCTGGCGGAAGCGGCCCTGCTTGCCCTTGAGCATGTCGGACAGCGACTTCAGCGGACGCTTGTTGGCGCCGGTGATGACGCGGCCGCGGCGGCCGTTGTCGAACAGCGCATCGACCGCTTCCTGCAGCATGCGCTTTTCGTTGCGGACGATGATGTCCGGCGCGCGCAGTTCGATCAGCCGCTTTAGCCGGTTGTTGCGGTTGATCACCCGGCGATAGAGATCGTTGAGGTCCGAGGTGGCGAAGCGGCCGCCGTCGAGCGGCACCAGCGGGCGCAGTTCGGGCGGGATGACCGGCACGACGTCGAGGATCATCCATTCCGGCTTGTTGCCTGAATCGATGAAGCTTTCGACCACCTTCAGCCGCTTGATGATCTTCTTGGGCTTGAGTTCGCTCTTGGTGACGGCGAGCTCTTCCAGCAGGTCGGTGCGTTCCTGCACGAGGTCGAGGCTGATCAGCATGTGCTTGACCGCTTCGGCGCCGATCCCGGCCGAGAAAGCGTCCTCGCCGTATTCGTCCTGCGCGTCGAGCAGCTCGTCCTCGGTGAGGAGCTGGTACTTTTCGAGCGGAGTCAGACCCGGCTCGATGACGACATAGCTCTCGAAATAGAGCACGCGCTCAAGCTGCTTGAGCTGCATGTCGAGCAACAGGCCGATGCGGCTGGGCAGCGACTTGAGGAACCAGATGTGGGCGACCGGCGCGGCGAGCTCGATGTGGCCCATGCGCTCGCGGCGGACCTTGGTGACGGTGACCTCGACGCCGCACTTCTCGCAGACGACGCCCTTGTACTTCATCCGCTTGTACTTGCCGCACAGGCACTCGTAGTCCTTCACCGGCCCGAAGATGCGGGCGCAGAACAGTCCGTCGCGCTCGGGCTTGAAGGTGCGGTAGTTGATCGTCTCGGGCTTCTTGATCTCGCCGAACGACCACGAGCGGATGCGCTCGGGGCTGGCGATGCCGATCTGGATCTGGTCGAAGGTTTCGGGCTTCGCCATCTGGTTGGTGAATTTGGTCAGGTCGTTCATGGTTCGGTCCCTCTAGGGGTGAATTCTTTCGGGCGGCGATGAAAGGGCGACGTACAAGCCGCCCTTCCGGTTCACTCCGCCGCTTGCGGCCAATCGTCTTCGCTGTCGTCGGTGAGCGAGGACAGTTCGACGTTGAGGCCGAGGCTGCGCATTTCCTTGACGAGCACGTTGAAGCTCTCGGGAATGCCGGCCTCGAAGGTATCGTCGCCCTTGACGATCGCTTCGTAGACCTTGGTGCGGCCGACGACGTCGTCGGACTTCACCGTCAGCATTTCCTGCAAGGTATAGGCGGCGCCGTAGGCCTGGAGCGCCCAGACCTCCATTTCGCCGAACCGCTGCCCGCCGAACTGCGCCTTGCCGCCCAGCGGCTGCTGGGTGACCAGGCTGTAGGGCCCGATCGAGCGGGCGTGGATCTTGTCGTCGACCAGATGGTGCAGCTTGAGCATGTAGATGTAGCCCACCGTCACCTTGCGGTCGAAGGCCTCGCCGCTGCGCCCGTCGTAGAGCGTGACCTGGCCCGAAGTATCGAGCCCGGCCATCTCCAGCATGGCGGTGACATCGGCTTCCTTGGCGCCGTCGAACACCGGCGTGCCCATCGGCACGCCATTGCGCAGCAGCTCGGACATGTCGACGATCTCGGCGGTCGAACGGGCGTCGATCTGCGCGTGATAGTTGTCGCCGTAGATCTCCTTGAGCTTGCCAATCAGCGCGGTCGGCGGCGCGGCCGCTTCGGGGTTGGGGTTGGCCGCGCGCCATTCCTCGAGCGCCGCGGTGATCTGCTGGCCAAGCCCGCGCGCCGCCCAGCCGAGGTGGGTTTCGAAGATCTGCCCGACGTTCATCCGGCTCGGCACGCCGAGCGGGTTGAGCACGATATCGACCGGGGTGCCGTCCTCGAGGAACGGCATGTCCTCCATCGGCAGGATGCGGCTGATCACGCCCTTGTTGCCGTGGCGGCCGGCCATCTTGTCGCCGGGCTGGAGCTTGCGCTTCACCGCGACGAAGACCTTGACCATCTTGAGCACGCCGGGCGCCAGTTCGTCGCCGCGTTCGAGCTTCTCCTTGCGGTCCTCGAACTTCTCCTGGATCGCCTTGACCGTCGCGTCGTACTGCGCCTTCACCGCTTCGAGCTGGCCCTGGACCTTGTCATCGGCGACGGCGAACTTCCACCACTCGTGCTTCTCGACTTCCTCGAGCTCGGCGGCTTCGATCGCGCCGCCCTTCTTGAAGCCCTTGGGCGCGGCGGCGACGACCTGGCCGACCAGCATTTCGCGCAGGCGGTTGTAGGTCGCGCGGTTGAGAATGCCGCGTTCGTCCTCGCGGTCCTTGGCGAGGCGTTCGATTTCCTCGTTCTGGATCGCCTTGGTGCGGTCGTCGATCTCGATGCCGTGGCGGTTGAACACGCGCACTTCGACGATCGTGCCCGAAACCCCCGGCGGCAGCCGCAGCGAGGTGTCGCGCACGTCGCTGGCCTTTTCGCCGAAGATCGCGCGCAGCAGCTTTTCTTCCGGCGTCATCGGCGATTTGCCCTTGGGCGTGATCTTGCCGACCAGGATGTCGCCAGGGTGCACTTCGGCGCCGATATAGATGATCCCGGCTTCGTCGAGGCTGCGCAGCGCTTCCTCGCCAACGTTGGGGATGTCGCGGGTGATGTCTTCCGGCCCCAGCTTGGTGTCGCGGGCCATGACTTCGAATTCCTCGATGTGGATCGAGGTGAACACATCGTCCTTGACGATGCGCTCGCTGATCAGGATCGAGTCCTCGTAGTTGTAGCCATTCCACGGCATGAAGGCGACCAGGCTGTTGCGGCCCAGCGCCAGCTCGCCGAGTTCGGTCGAGGGACCGTCGGCGATGATGTCGCCAACCTCGATCGTCTCACCGACTTTCACCAGCGGGCGCTGGTTGATGCAGGTCGACTGGTTCGAGCGCTGGAACTTCTGCAGCGTGTAGATATCGACGCCCGACTGGCCGGCCTCGATATCGCCCGAGGCGCGGATAACAATGCGGGTGGCATCGACCTGGTCGACAATCCCGCCGCGCAGGGCGGCGATCGCCGCGCCGGAATCGCAGGCGACCGTCTCTTCCATGCCGGTGCCGACGAACGGCGCCTCGGCCCGGACCAGCGGCACCGCCTGGCGCTGCATGTTCGAGCCCATCAGCGCGCGGTTGGCGTCGTCGTTCTCGAGGAACGGGATCAGCGAGGCGGCGACCGAGACCAGCTGCTTGGGGCTGACGTCCATCAGCGTCACGTGATCGCGCGGCGCCATGACGAATTCGCCGGCTTCGCGGGCGGAGACCAGCTCTTCCATGAAGGACCCGTCTGGGTTGAGCTCGGCCGAAGCCTGCGCGACAGTGTGCTTGCTCTCTTCCATCGCTGAAAGGTAGATGACGTCGCCGGTCACCTTGCGATCGATCACCTTGCGGTAGGGCGTCTCGATGAAGCCGTATTTGTTGACGCGGGCAAAGGTCGATAGCGAGTTGATCAGGCCGATGTTCGGGCCTTCCGGCGTTTCGATCGGGCAGATGCGGCCATAATGGGTCGGGTGAACGTCGCGCACTTCGAAGCCTGCGCGCTCACGCGTAAGCCCGCCCGGCCCGAGCGCCGAAACGCGGCGCTTGTGGGTGACTTCGGACAGCGGATTGGTCTGATCCATGAACTGCGAGAGCTGCGACGAACCGAAGAACTCGCGCACCGCGGCGACTGCGGGCTTGGCGTTGATCAGGTCGTTGGGCATGACGGTCGAGACATCGACCGAGCTCATCCGTTCCTTGACCGCGCGCTCCATGCGCAGAAGGCCGATGCGATACTGGTTTTCGAGCAGTTCGCCGACCGAGCGCACCCGGCGGTTGCCGAGATTGTCGATGTCGTCGATCTCGCCCTTGCCGTCCTTGAGGTTCACCAGCTCCTTGACCACCGCGAGGATATCCTCGGTGCGCAGCGTGGTGACGGTGTCCTCGGCGTCGAGCGCCAGGCGCATGTTGAGCTTGACCCGGCCGACGGCGGAAAGATCGTAGCGGTCGCCATCGAAGAACAGGCCGTCGAACAGCGCCTCGGCGGTTTCCAGCGTCGGCGGTTCGCCCGGGCGCATGACCTTGTAGATCGCTTCCAGCCCCATCTCGCGATTTTCGGCCTTGTCGACCTGAAGCGTATTGCGGATCCACGGTCCGGTGGTGACATGGTCGATGTCCAGCAGCTCGAGACGATCGATCCCCGCCTTGTCGAGACTGTCGAGATTTTCGGGCGACACCTCGTCGCCCGCCTCGATATGGATGCGGCCAGTCGCTTCGTCGATCACGTCGTGCGCCGAATAGCGGCCGAAGATCTCGTCGGTCGGGATCAGCAGCTCCTTGAGCCCATCTTTCTCCGCCTTGTTCGCGGCGCGCGGGCTGATCTTGGTGCCGGCCGGGAAAATCACTTCGCCCGAATTCGCATCGACGATGTCGAAGGCCGGCTTGGCGCCGCGCCATTGCTCCACCGTGAAGGGAATCCGCCAGCCGCCTTCGCCGCGGTTCCAGGTGACGATGTCGTAGAAATGGTCGAGGATCTGTTCGCCATCGAGGCCAAGCGCGTAAAGCAGCGCCGTCACCGGCAGCTTGCGCTTGCGGTCGATGCGGACGTTGACGATATCCTTGGCGTCGAATTCGAAATCGAGCCACGAGCCGCGATAGGGAATGACCCGCGCGGCGAACAGGAACTTGCCCGAAGAGTGCGTCTTGCCGCGGTCGTGATCGAACAGCACGCCCGGCGAGCGGTGCATCTGGCTGACGATGACGCGCTCGGTGCCGTTGACGATGAACGTGCCGTTCTCGGTCATCAGCGGCATGTCGCCCATGTAGACGTCCTGCTCCTTGATATCGAGGACGGAGCGGGTTTCGGTCTCGGCATCGACTTCGAAGACGATCAGCCGCAGCGTCACCTTCATCGGCGCGGCATAGGTGATGCCGCGCTGGCGGCATTCGATGGTGTCGTACTTCGGATCCTCAAGCTCGTAATGCACGAAATCGAGCTCGCTGGTGCCGGCGAAGTCGCGGATCGGGAAGACCGAGCGCAGTGTCTTTTCGAGGCCCGAGACATAGCCGGTCGCCGGGTTCGAACGCAGGAACTGCTCGTAGCTTTCGCGCTGAACCTCGATCAGGTTCGGCATCTTCACTACTTCGTGAATGTCGCCGAAGATCTTGCGGATGCGCTTCTTCGCCGAAGCGCGGCCGGAGTTGCCGGTAACCGCCGTAGCGGCCTGAGCCTTGTTTGCCATGAGAGAGATCGTGCCTCTTCGCTATCGATTCGTGCCACGCGCGGGACTTGGCGTCATCAATGCGAAAAGGCTGCGAAACGGCGCGCGATCCCGTTACCGGAATCCGCGGCCCGCAGCCTTTTGCATCGGATGGTAACCCGGCCGCTTCCTTCCGTGGTGAGCCCCCGCGCATGGACCCGCCTTGCTCGAAGCGCCGAGCGAACGGGGCCTATAGGCGCGAGCAGCGCCGGTGTCAATTTGCTCGATCAGCGAAACACTCCGGCATGAATCGCCAACAGCCCGCCAAGCACCGCCGCCACCCAGACCGACGCCAGCAAGCGCAAAGTTACGGGGGCGCGGCGCAGTTCCATGAACTCGAACATCACCACCCAGACCTTGGCGAAAGCGATGGCGAGGACGGCGATAGTCACCGCCCGGGTGCTGCCGATCCGCTCCGCGTTGCTGGCGCCGCCGATCTGGGAAGAGATCAGGGTCACCGCGACCAGGATTGCCCAGACAGCAAACAGGCGGCCGCGCAAGAAAGCAGGCATCGCTTTCACTCCACCAGATAGACGAGGGCGAAGATGACGATCCACAGGAGATCGACCATGTGCCAGAACACGCCCGCGCCTTCGACCAAGGCGAAGTGCGAACTCTTTGCCAGCGGCCTGGCGGTGAAGGCCATCAGCAGCCCGAGAAAGATCGAGCCGATCACGACATGGCCGAGGTGCAACACCGTCAGCCCGAAATAGAAGGCATAGAAGACATGGTCGCCGACCGCGATGCCCCGGGCAAAGAGCGTGGAATACTCCAGGCCCTTGAGCGCGGCGAAGCCCGCCGCGCAGGCGAGGCCCAGGGCGAACAGGCGCGGGGCAAGGCGCGTGTCTCCCCGCCGCGCGGCATTGACGCCGTGCGCGACGAACAGCGAGCTGGTCAGCAGCAGCAAGGTGTTGGCGACGCCGATCGCCTTGCTCAGCTCGGCTTGTCCGGCGGCGAAGCCGGCGGCATCGAAGGCGCGATAATACAGAAAGCTCGCGAACAGCGCGGCGAAGAAAGTCATCTCGCCGAAGATCAGCAGCCACAGCCCGGACTCGCCAGGCACATGGCCGCGCGCCGGGCCGTCCGGCGATTTCTCCGCCAGCTCCGTCACTTGCCCGCCGCGCCCTTCTGGCAGCGCAGCGCCCGGAAGATCGTCCAGCAGATCGCCACATACCACACGGTGAACAACCCGAACGGCAGCCAGAACGGCAGCAGCCCGGCCCACGAGAAGATGCCCGATTTGAACAGCATCGCCATCGGACCGCCGAAGCTCTGGATCGCCTGCCAGACCGTCAGATAGCCCAGCCAGCGCGGAAATGCCGAGACACGGTCTTCCTCGTCCTTGGTGAAGCAGACGACGATGATGCCGATCAGTTGCATCGGAAACAGGCTGAGCGGGGTGATGTAGGCGAGCCAGCCCAACTCATGCATCAGCATGGTCAGTTCCGGTGCGCGTTCCGGCGAGAACGCGGCGGCGCCCCAGATCAGCGCGGGTAGCCAGATGAAGATCGAGCCGATGGTGCCAGTTACCCCTTGCAGGATCGCCCACAGCGGCAGGCCTTTCTCTAGCCGCGCCATCTGCACCGAAATGACGATCGAGATCGGCACGAGGAATCCACCCGAAATCAGCGCCAGTATCACCCCGACGCGAAACCGCACGTTCTGCGCGCCATAGAGCTCGGCAACCCGGTCCGCCGCGAGATCGGCGGGCGGCGGCGGGAAGAACTGCATCAGGAAAACCCAGGCGTTGGCGAAAACCAGCGTCAGCACGATCGCCAGCCACATCATGAAGCGCTGGGTGCCAATGCTGGCGGTATAGTTCTTGTCCATGTGTCCCTCCCGTTTATCGACCCTTCAACCTGTCATACTCGGCGGCATCGGCAAAGGCCTCGCGCACCATGGCGACCATGCCCATTTCGAAGACCTGCAGATGGCTGGCGTCGGTGGTGATCACCGCGCGGTTGCGCTGGATGGCATCCAGCACCATTTCGCCGGCTTCCTCGGCCGGGCGCGCGGGCGGGTGGTTCTCGCACTGGAGCGGCAGTACCACCTCGCGCTCGTTCGGCCCGCCATAGGCCTCGGGCCGGTAGCGGTGCGATTGCGTTATGCTGCTGGCGACAAAACCCGGACACAGCACCGAGGCGCCGACATGGTGCCTTTCGAGATCGCGGCGCAGCGCCAGCATGAAGCCGATGATCCCGGCCTTGGCCCCGCAATAGGGCGCGTGCCGCTCATGAAACGGCGCCATCAGCCCGGCGGTTGAGGCAGTGGCGACGATATGGCCTTCGCCCGCCGCGATCATATCCTGCTGGAACGCTTGCACGCAGTGGACCACGCCGTAGAGGCTGACATCGATCACCCAGTCGACCTCCGCGTCGGACATGTCCTCGAGCAGCTCGAACATGGTCACCCCGGCGTTGGCGACGAGCAACTGGATGGGACCCAGCGCCTTGTTCGCCTCGGCCTTCATCGCGCTGACCGAAGCCCGGTCGGTGACATCGCAGTGCAGCGCCGCCGCCGTGCCGCCCGCCACCTCGATCTCCGCCGCGACCGCGCGGGCGTTGTCGAGCATGATGTCGGCAACCCCGACCGAGGCGCCCGCCCGCGCCAGCACCAGCGCGATGCCGCGCCCGATGCCGCTGCCGCCGCCGGTAACGACCGCAGCCTTGCCTGCTACGTCCATCATCCCATCCCCCGTGATGTGCGCGCCATCTCAAGCAGCTGAACCCCTCCGGCGCCCGCCACCAATTCCGGAAGCGCACCGCCAGGCTCGGCGACCAGCACGTCGTCGCGCACCAGTGTGCGGCCCGCCGCTTCGGCCGATCCCGCGAGCACCAGAGCCGCCCACCAATCGCCCGCCTTGCGCGATGCCCGGACTTCGCCCGGGCCAAGCCGGCGGTCGGCCATCACGCCGCGTTCGGGATCGCCGGGCTCGCCGAGGTCCCAGCCGCGTCCCGGCTCCAGCCGCGCCTTCCACAGCCCGGCCACGCCTTCGACCGGCAAAGTCGAGCGCCCCGCGTTGCCAAGATTGGGCGCGATCCGCTCCTTGAACACGAAAGTGCCGCCCTGCAGCGTCGGGTGATCGCGGTATTCGGGGCCATAGCCGCCGGGTGCGAGCGCCAGGTCGCCGAACAACTCGAACAGCCGGCAACCCTTCGGTCCGGCGAGAATCGGCCCATATTCGACCCCCGGCGCCGCGACGAAGACATCCTGGTCGCCGGCGTACCAGTCGCCGATCAGGACATTGCCCTCGACAATTATCAACACCGTCCAGCAATCGTGCCAGTGCATCGGCAAGATCTGGTTGGGCGGCAGGCGGATGTCGGGCAGGCACATGATCGGCTCGTCGCCAGGGGCGCCGAGCATCACCGATTCGCTCCACTGCTGGCCGCCGGGAGTGTCGTTGTAACACTCGCGATTTGGCCCGGCCATGCCGCCGGGATAGAGCCGCCGGAGGGTTACGCCCGGGGCGATCTGCTCGCTGTGATAGTCCTTGTCCGGAACGATCGTTCGCCGGTAGCCGGCCATGTTTTCTCTCCCGTCGAATTCGGCAACATAGACGCAACCCGGCAAGGGGCCTAGATCGCCCGGAACAGCCGGGAACCGGCGGGAGAGGAAATCATGCTGCTCACAGGAAAGATCGCCATCGTCACCGGCGCCGCCGGCAATCTCGGCAGCGCCAGCGCGCGTGAGCTGGCCGCCGAAGGAGCGAAAGTCGTCGCCAGCGATCTGCCCGGCGAGGGGCTGGAGCGGACCGTCGCGGAAATCCGGGCGAGTGGCGGCGAGGCGATCGCCCATCCGGCCGACCTTGCCTCGGAATCCGACATCGCCGCGCTCGTCGCCCGCGCCGTCGCGGCCTATGGCGGTCTGGATCTGCTCGCCAGTGTCGCGGCGCTGATGGGCGGAATCGAGCACGACCGCGACCTGCTGGCCATGGACTCCGCCTATTGGGACAAGGCCCTGGCGGTCAATCTGCGCGGGGCGATGCTCGCCTGCAAGCACGCTATCCCGAAGATGCTGGAGCGCGGCGGCGGGGCGATCGTCACGTTTGGATCGACCGCCGGCCAGATGGGCGACGTCGGCCTGTTCGCTTATTCGGCCAGCAAGGCCGCGCTCGCGAGCCTCGCCCGCTCGATCGCCACCAGCTATGGCAAGCAGGGCATCCGCGCGAACTGCGTCTGTCCGGGCTCGGTCTGGCCCGAAGCCTGGCGCTCCGGGATGACTCCGGCGTTTCTGACCATGGCTCAGAACACCCGCCTGACCCCGCGGCTCGGCGTGCCCGAGGATATCGGCCGGATGGTCGCCTTCCTGCTGTCGGACAAGGCGAGCTACGTCACCGGCCAGACGATCATGGTCGATGGCGGCGGCACCGTGCACCAGCCCTGGGTGCGGATGGATTAGGCGTATTCCGCCCTCGCTCAGGCCGGGTAGCGCATTGCATTGCCGGTTCGCAAATGCGAATATGCGGCATCAACGTTTTCCCAAAAGGAGATTCGTCATGGCCGAAGCCGACACCCAAGACATGGCCCAGTCCGCGAAGAAATACTGGTCCGACGAGGGCTATAGCGATGGCGGGATCATCCGCGAGATCGACTATGCTACCCAGTCGGGCGGACTCGATCCGATGTTCGCGGGCATCAAGATCGTCGATTGCGATACCCACATCACCGAAGCGCCCGATCTGTTCACCAGCCGCGCCCCGGCCGCGCTGAAGGACAAGATGCCGTATGTCAGGCGGGTCGATGGCGCCGACAAATGGTATCGTCGGGAATCGCGATTTCGGCTCGATGGGCGGCAATGTCATCCGCAAGGACAACAACAAGCTGCTCGGCCGCCTCGCTTTCCGCAAGCTACGACGAGGCCCACCCCGGCGGCCACGACATGAAAGCCCGCCTCCAGGCGATGGACGACATGGGGGTCCATGCCCAGATCTGCTACCAGAACTCGGGCGTCACTCAGGCCGGATCGCTGATGAGCCTGGGCGATCCCGATCTCGCGCTGTCGATCATCCAGATCTACAACGACGCTTCGGCGGAATATCAGGAGATAACCGGCCAGCGCGTGTTCAACATGGCGCACCTGCCGTTCTGGGACCAGAAGGCGCTGGAAGCCGAGGCCCGCCGCTGCATCGACATGGGGCTCAAGGGCTTCGTCCTGCCCGACACCCCCGAATTCGTCGGCGTGCCCAGCTTCATGTCGGACTACTGGACCCCGTTCCTCGAAATGTGCGACGCCACCAGGCACGCCGCTCAACTTCCATCTCAACGCCGCGATCGACCCCAATCGCCTCGACCTGGGACGGCTTCGCTTTCGAACAGACGCTGTCGGTGGTGGCGACGATGTTCTCGATCGGCAATGCCGCGACGCTGGGCAACTGGATCGTCTCCGGGCGGCTCGACCGGCACCCCGGGCTCAAGATCGGCCTGATCGAGAGCGGCATGGGCTGGGTGCCTTTCGCCATCGAGGCGCTCGAGCATCAGTTCGACGAAATGCTGGCCGGCAAGGCCAAGGACCATTCGCGCCGCCCGTGGCAGTATTTCCGCGATCACTTCTTCTGCACCTTCTGGTTCGAGAAGGTCGGGCCGAAGCAGCTGCTGGAGACCATCGGGGTCGACAACGTGCTGTTCGAAACCGACTTCCCGCACCCGACCTCGCTCTATCCCGGCGTCCAGGCGCATCTCGTCGATACGCTCGGCGGATACAGCCGCGAAGTGCAGAAGAAGGTGCTGCAGGACAACGCGGTGAAGCTGTATAATCTGCCGTTCTGATCGGCTATCACCACTCCCTTCCGGGGGTGGCCTAGCCGCAGAACTCGCCGCGGCTGCAGCTCCAGATGGAAGTGGTCGCGGTGGGCCTGCGTTATAGGCCGGCCCCAGCACCGTGCCGAAGCGCTTGCAGGCGCTGGCGTGGACCGTGCGCAGGAAGCGGCGCTCGGCGGGCGAGCCGTTCGACCAGTCGCTTGCCACGCTGATCCGGCGTCCGTCGGCGAGGACGAAGCCGGACACGTCGATGGCATTGGCCGTGGCATGGGCCGAGCGTTTGCTCGATCCGGCGACATTCCGGCAGTTATAGCTGCCCATCGTCTCGATCCGCACCAGCTCGCTGCCGAGGATCTGCTGCGCCGCGCGGTCGACGCCGAAGCGTGCCCAGGCGGCGAAGATATCGGCCAGCGGGCAAGTCACCGGGCCGAGGTTGGACACGCCAACGCGCCTCGTCGCTGCGCAGGCTGGCGAGCCGCACCGTATTGCGCGTCGTGCAGCCCGCGCCATAGCGGCGGTCTGCCAGCGGCGTGAAATTGGCCCGCCTCGCGCCCAGATTGGCGAGGCATTGCCGCGCCTCGGGACGGGGCGAGATATGGCTGGTCGAACGGCGCACGCTTTGCCGCCGCGGCCCGTCGTCCCTATGCGAGACAGGCGCCGAGGAATGCCGTCAGGGGCAGAAGGATCAGCAACCGCCGCATGGGGCCATAGTCCGCGTAACATGGTTAACCGAACGTGAAAGCATGACGCGGCGAGCCGTGGGAATTCCTTGACATGCTGCAGACTGCAACACTAAAGGCGGCGGCGGGCCACGCGGTCCCAACGCCGCGCGTGCTCTCTGTAAGGAGAGACTACATGACTGAGTACCCGATGCCGGCGCGCAAACCTGCGCGTCCGTTCTTTTCTTCCGGTCCCTGCGCCAAGCCGCCCGGATATTCCCCAGACAAACTCGCGACCGAATGCCTTGGCCGCTCGCACCGCGCGAAGATCGGCAAGTCGCGGCTCGGCCTGTGCATCGACCTGATGCGCGAAGTGCTGCAGCTGCCCGACACGCACCGCATCGGCATCGTCCCGGGCTCCGACACCGGCGCTTTCGAAATGGCGATGTGGACGATGCTCGGCGCGCGCGGCGTCACCACGCTGGCCTGGGAAAGCTTCGGCGAGGGCTGGGTGACCGACGCGGTCAAGCAGCTGAAGCTCGAACCCACCGTGATCCGCGCCGACTATGGCCAGCTGCCCGATCTCGACGCAGGTCGATTGGGCCGACGACGTGCTGTTCACCTGGAACGGCACCACCTCGGGCGTGCGCGTGCCCGATGGCGACTGGATCGCTGCGGACCGCGAAGGCCTGTCCTTCGCCGACGCGACCAGCGCGGTGTTCGCCTATGACATGCCGCTGGGACAAGATCGACGTCGCCACCTTCTCCTGGCAGAAAGTGCTGGGCGGCGAGGGCGGCCACGGCGTGCTGATCCTCGGCCCCCGCGCGGTCGAGCGGCTGGAAAGCTACACGCCCAGCCTGGCCGCTGCCCAAGGTGTTCCGCCTGATGTCCAAGGGCAAGCTGACCGAAGGCGTGTTCAAGGGCGAGACGATCAACACGCCCTCGATGCTGGCGGTCGAAGACGCGATCTTCGCGCTCGAATGGGCCAAGTCCGTCGGCGGCCTCGAAGGACTGCAGAAGCGCTGCACGCCAATGCGGCTGCGCTGGCCAAGATCGTCGCGGAACGCCGACTGGCTGGGCCATCTCGCCGCGGATCCGGCACCCGCTCGAAAACCTCGGTCTGCCTGACGGTCGAAGGCGCGGACGAGGACTTCATCAAGGCGTTCGCCGGCTCTGCTCGAAAAGGAAGGCGCGGCCTACGACATCGCCGGCTACCGCGATGCCCCGCCGGGCCTGCGCATCTGGTGCGGCGCGACGGTCGATACCGCCGACATCGAAGCGCTCGGGCCGTGGCTCGACTGGGCCTCGGACGCCAACTGGCGAGCGTCAGCTACGGCGTTAAATAGGGACAGTCCCTATTTATCGCTCAAAGCCATCGATCCCGAACGCACCGCCCGATAAATACGGGACTGTCCCTATTTAACGGTGAGGAGCAGACCATGACCAAACCCCGCGTACTCATTTCCGACAAGATGGACCCCAACGCCGCGAAGATTTTCGAAGAGCGCGGCTGCGAGGTCGATGTCATCACCGGCGAGACGCCCGGAACAGCTGATCGCCCGGATCGGCGACTATGACGGCCTCGCCATCCGCAGCTCGACCAAGGTGACCAAGGCGATCCTCGACGCCGCGACAAACCTCAAGGTGATCGGCCGCGCCGGCATCGGCGTCGACAATGTCGATATCCCCGCCGCCTCGGCGCAGGGCGTGGTGGTGATGAACACCCCGTTCGGCAATTCGATCACCACCGCCGAACACGCCATCGCGCTGATCTTCGCGCTTGCCCGCCAGATTCCCGAGGCCAACGCCCAGACCCAGGCGGGCAAGTGGCCGAAGAACGGCTTCATGGGCGTCGAGGTTACCGGCAAGACGCTCGGCCTGATCGGCGCGGGCAATATCGGCTCGATCGTCGCCGGCCGCGCGCTGGGCCTGAGGATGAAAGTCGTCGCCTTCGATCCGTTCCTCACCGCCGGAACGCGCGATCGAAATGGGCGTGGAGAAGGCCGATCTCGACACGCTGCTGGCGAAGGCGGATTTCATCACGCTGCACACGCCGCTGACCGACCAGACGCGCAACATCCTGTCGGCGGAAAACCTCGCCAAGACCAAGAAGGGCGTGCGCATCGTCAATTGCGCGCGCGGCGGCCTGATCGACGAGGCGGCGCTCAAGGAGGCGCTCGATTCAGCGGCCATGTCGCCGGCGCGGCGCTCGACGTGTTTGCCGACGGAACCGGCCAAGGACAGCCCGCTGTTCGGCACGCCCAACTTCATCTGCACCCCGCATCTCGGCGCTTCGACCAACGAGGCGCAGGTCAACGTCGCGCTGCAGGTGGCCGAGCAGATGGCCGATTATCTGGTCAACGGCGGCGTCACCAACGCGCTCAACATGCCCAGCCTTCAGCGCCGAGGAAGCGCCGAAGCTGCGGCCCTACATGGCGCTGGCCGGAGCGGCTGGGTTCGCTGGTCGGCCAGCTGGCGCACGACAATCTCGACAAGATCACGATCGAGGTCGAAGGCGCCGCCGCCCAGCTCAACATCAAGCCGATCACCGGCGCGGTGCTGGCCGGGCTGATGCGGCGCTATTCGGACACGGTGAACATGGTCAACGCGCCGTTCCTGGCCAAGGAGCGCGGCACTCGACGTGCGCGAAGTGCGCCATGACCGCGAGGGCGTCTACCACACCCTGGTGCGCGTCACGGTCGCCACCTCGCAGGGCGACCGCTCGGTCGCCGGCACGCTGTTCGGCAATACCGAGCCGCGGCTGGTCGAGATCTTCGGCATCGGCATCGAGGCCGACCTCGCCGGCCACATGCTCTACATCGTCAACGAGGACGCGCCCGGCTTCATCGGCCGGGTCGGCACGCTGCTGGGCGAAAAGGGCATCAACATCGGCACCTTCCACCTCGGCCGCCGCGAAGCCGGGGGCGAGGCGGTGCTGCTGCTTTCGCTCGACAGCCCGATCCCGCAGGACGTGCTCGAACAGGCGCGCGAGCTGCCGGGGGTCAAGACGGTGAAGGCGCTGGCGTTTTAGGTTGGCGTAGCGCGACATCCTTCGACGAGCTCAGGATGAGCGGGTGTTAGGTGAAAATCATATCCCAACCCCGCTCAGGCTGAGCCTGTCGAAGCCCGCGCGCTACCGTTCGACACAGGCGCAACACCCCGCTAAAGGCCCGCCGATGCCCGACACCGACCGCGATCTGCTCCCCGAAGGGCTCGAAGACCGCCTGCCTGCCAGCGCGGCCATGGCGGCGCGGGTGACGCGCGCGGTGATCGATGTGATGGACAGCCACGGCTACGACCGGGTCCAGCCGCCGAGCATCGAATTCGAAAAGTCGCTCGCCAGCCGCATGGCCGGGATCAGCCCGCGCCGCATGTTCCGCTTCGTCGATCCGGCGAGCCTGCGCACCCTGGCGCTGCGCAGCGACATCACCCCGCAGGTCGGCCGCATCGCCGCGACCGCGCTCGCCGAAGCGGCGCGGCCGCTGCGGCTGTGCTATGCCGGGCAGGTGGTGATCATCAAGGGCGACGGGCTCGATCCGACTCGCGAGCGGCTGCAACTGGGCGCCGAGCTGATCGGCAGCGATTCCGTCGCGGCGGCCGGCGAAGTGGTCGCCATGGCGATCGAGGCGCTGGGCGCGGCCGGAGCCAGCGGGCATTTCGGTCGATTTCACCCTGCCCGATCTGGTCGACCGGCTCGCGGGCAAGGCGCTGCCGCTGCCACCGGAAAGCATCGAAGCGGTGCGGCGCGAACTCGACGCCAAGGATGCCGGCGGGCTGGTCGCGGCAGGCGGCGAGGCCTATCTGCCGCTGCTCGCCGCGATCGGGCCGTTCGATGCGGCGATCGAACCCTGGCCAGCGATTGATGCGGGCGGCGCGCTGGCGGGCCGCATCGAGGCCTTGCGCGAGATCGCCGCGCGGGTGACGGCAAGCGCGCGCCTCACCCTCGATCCCTGCGAGCGCCACGGCTTCGAATACCAGACCTGGTTCGGCTTCACCCTCTATGCCGAGGGCGTCGCGCGGCGCGCTCGGCCGCGGCGGCACCTATCGCATCGCCGGGCCAAGTGGCGGGAGCGAACCGGCGATCGGCTTCTCGCTCTATCCCGATCCGCTGATCGACGCGCTGGCCGGCAAGGAAGCCCCGCGCGACACGCTGTTCCTGCCGCTGGGCCACGACGCGGAACACGCCGCGCGGCTGCGCGCGGTCGGCTGGCGGACCGTGGCGGCGCTTTCGGAGGGGGACGATGCGACGGCGCTGGGGTGCACCCATGTGCTGAAAGGTGATAACGCCGCAGCCCTTTAGGCGAACGCAATACCTGCCAAGGATGGACAACGGACATTGGCGAGACCTTTGTTGTCATCCGGCCCACTCTGATGGATAAGATAGGCGGAGAAAGGGAGTACTAGCTTGTCCACGCCTGACATCTTCCTGTCCTACAATCGCGAGGATGGCGCGCGCGCGAAGCTCTTCGCCGACGCGTTCGTGGCCGAGGGGTTCGAGGTCTGGTGGGACGTGCACCTGCGTTCGGGCGAGGAATACGACCGCGTGACCGAGGCTGCGCTGCGCAGTGCCAAAGCGGTCGTCGTGCTGTGGTCGAAGCGCTCGGTGGATTCGAGCTGGGTCCGCGCCGAGGCGACCCAGGCCTATCGCAGCAAGAAGCTGATGCCCGCGATGATCGAGGATTGCGTCCGGCCGGTGATGTTCGAGCTGACCCAGACCGCCGAGCTGTCGCACTGGAAAGGGGACCGAAAGAACCCGGCCTGGCAGGCCTTCGTCACTGATCTGCGCGGCCTTGTCAGCAAGGAAAACCGGACCGGCGCGGAAGTGGCGAAGCCCGCGAGCGGGCCGAGGCGGCGCTCCACCATTTTCGCCGGGGCAATGGCAAAGGCGGCGGCCGGCTTGCTTGCTCTGGTGATGGCCATCGGGGTCTGGTGGTGGCTTCGACCAACCCCTGCGGCGGCGCACAGCATGACCGTGCGCCTGGCCGGGTTTCAACTCTTGTCGACAGACTTGCCTGCAACCATTCGTGCCACTGTGGATGCCGAAATTGCCGCCGCGTTCAATGCCGATGGCGTGATCGGTGTTTCGACCGCATCAGCCCCCGCACCAGGCTCGGCGCCTGCCTATGCGTTGGGCGGGACAATCCAGCGAGACGGCGACAAAGTCCGTGTCATCACCAACCTGACGAACGAACGATCCGGCGCGACCCTTTGGGGCGGCACGTTCGACTATGATGGAAGCGAGGTTTCGAAAGTGCCTCGCCACATCGCCGTGGACGCCGGAAACGTGGTTCGCTGCGGACTGTTCGGGGCCTCCACCTATCGCAAGGCGCTGCCCGACGCAGTGCTCAGGGACTACATGCAATTCTGCCAGGGGCATTGGGACACCAATATGGCGGAAGGACGCAAGGCCCTCGTTCCCGCCCAAAGGGTGGTCGCGGCCGTTCCGGACTTCTCCTGGGGCTGGGCGGCGGTCGCCGGCGCGTACTGGAAGGTTGCGGTGCACTGCAGACAGCAGACAGCGGCTTGTGATGAGGCGCGCGCGAGCGGGCGTGAGGCGGCCGACCGCGGGGTGGCCATCGACAGCCGCAACAGCGAGGCCTTGTACATCAAGGCCGTGCTGCTCGACCGGGACGATTTTATCGGCAAGGAAAGCCTGTTCCAGCGCGCCGTGGCGGCCCGCCGGCTCGATTGCGGGTGCGAGCATCATCAATACGGCGTGATGCTGGCAAATGTCGGCCGAATGACTGACGCGGTCGACCAATTGCGCCAGGCCAACGACATGCTCGCACTCTATATCTACACGCCGCTTTCTCTGGCCGACACGCTTGTCATCGCGGGCAAGCCCCAGCAGGCGAAGCCATTTTTCGACGCGGCCATCCAGCTTGCGCCGAGTTCCGGCTTTGCGAACCGATTCGCGATGGCCAAGGCAATCGCGACGGGCGACATCGAACGTTCTGCTCGACCCCAAGCTATCCATGCCCGCGGAGCTGCGCACGGCATTGCTGGCGGGGTATCGCGCGGTGGAATCGGGAAATGCCGGCGCGAAGGCGCAGGCTGTCCGGGCCCTCCTCGCGCTGCGCGAAGATCGGCAGTTCAATCGCAGTCGCCTGGCTGCTCGCGGACCTCGGCGCGACCCACGAAGCCTTTCGCATTGCGAGCCGATTGGTGACCCGGGGAATACCCCGGGCCCTCGATATTCTGGCACCCGAGCATGCGCGGCGCGCTGGAGTGATCCGGGTTTCCCGGCGTTGGCGAAAGAACTCGGCCTGATGAAGTACTGGAAGGCGACGCGCACGAAGCCCGATGCCTGCAACGACAAAAGCCCGGCGGCCTTCTGCCGGATGATTTGATCCGTGAGAGCATGAGCGCCAGGCTCAACCCGCCTTCTCCTTCAACGCATCGAACATCGCCTGCGCCGAGGCCAGCAGCACCCGCGTGTGCTGATTATCCGGCCCCGCCAGCTCGACCGCATGCTCGACATCCTTCTTGAGCAGATCGTGCAGCCCCATCAGCGTGCCGGTCGCGCCGACACCGCTGGGGTTGAGCAGGCCGGGCGTCACTTGCAAGGCATAGCTCTGTCCCGATCCCAGCAGCATCGCCTGGCGTAACATCTCGGGCTCGAAGCCCAGTTCTTCGGCGATGGCGAGGATCGAGGCGGCGAGTTCGTATCCGGCCGTGGAGGTGAGGTTGTTGAGGACCTTGCCCTCGAGCCCGCGCCCCACCGGCCCGAGGTGCGCAACCGTGCCGAGGGCTTCGAGATAGGGCCTTGCCCGCGCCACCGTGGCATCGTCGCCGCCTACGAAAATCGAGCTCTTGCCCTCGCCAATTACATCCCCGCCCGGTGACACCCCCGCATCGACCAGGCCCTTGCCGTGGCGCGCGGCGATGTCCGCCAGCCGCCGCGCGAGATCCGGCGACACCGTCGAATGGATCACCGCGATGCCGCCCCCGTTGTTGTTGGCGCCCAGCGCCGCGAACAGTTCCCCATCGCCGCATAGCGCCTCCAGCTGTTCGTCGGTTCGCACGCAGATTCCGGCAATGTCCGCGCCCCGGACGGCGGCGATCGGATCGGCCTCGCGCCTTGCCTCCGGCTCGTCGAACGCCGCCAGCATTTCGGGCGAAATGTCGCAGCCGGTCACTTCGAAGCCTACCCGCACGAGGCGGCGGGCCATGAAGATGCCGATCGAGCCCAGACCGATAAAGCCGACTTTCATGACGGTGTCCCTTACAACGCAAGAACTAGGTGGTTAGTCCGGGTGGCCGCAGCTGCGCCCAGGGCCGCTCGCGTTCGAAGGCGCGGGCGGCTCGCAGCACCAGGTCTTCCTGGTTGGGTCGGCCGATGATCTGCAAGCCCACGGGCATGCCCTCGAAGAAGCCCGCCGGCACCGATGCGCCGCAATAGCCCGACAGGTTGGTGATGAACGTATAGGCGGTGTACTGCCACGGCGTCATGTTGTTCGCCCCGCATTCGAACGCGGTGTTGCCGATCACCGGGCACAGCAGCAGGTCGTGGTCCCTGAAGAAGTCGTCGATGTGGGTGCGCGCGCGGTTGCGCACCTCGGGCTTGATCGACAGCGCATATTCGAGCGCGGTCGGCCGGTCCGATCGGTCACGGATGTAGATGGTGGCGAGCCCTTGCTGCTCGCGCGGCAGGCTGAGGACATAGGAAATCGGATCGAGCGAACCGGGCAGCGTCTCGCGCTGGATCGCGGCGGTCTTCCACTTGGCGTAGTCGCCGTCCAGCTCAAGGTCGTCCATCGGGTCCTCGAAGCGGAACGAAGGCTCGGAATAGCTCGCGCCGAGCTTGCGGAAGGTCTGCGCCGCCTCGTGGCAGATCGCGATAACCTGGGGTTCGTCGGGCACGACCCGGCCGAGATCGCCGGACCAGGCGATGCGCAGGCCCTCGATGCCGTCCTCCAGCGTGCCGAGATAGTCCGGCGGTGCATCGCTGCGGCTTCTGGGATCGCGCGCATCGCAGCAGGCCAGAACCTGCATCAGCATGGCCGCGTCTCGCACGTCGCGGGTCATCGGGCCGATCACCGAGGAGACCAGCTGGATCGGCCACTTCCCGTCCGGCACCCGCCCACGCCCGGGTTGCATGCCGAAGATACCGCTGAACGAAGAGGGAATACGGATCGAGCCGCCGCCGTCGGTGCCGATGCCCAGCGGACCCAGCCCAGCCGAGACCGCCACCCCGGCCCCGCCGCTCGACCCGCCCGAAGTGCGCGCGCGGTTCCAGGCGTTGACGGTTTCCGGGCCGAGCAGGTTGACGCTGCGGCGGTTGAGTTCGAATTCGGGCAGGTTGGTCTTGGCGAAAAAGATCGCTCCCGCATCGCGCAGGCGTTCGGCGGCGACGGCGTCCGTCTCGGGAATGTGGTCCTTGAACAGCAGCGAGCCGTAAGTGGTCCGCTGGCCCTTGGTGAAGACCGAGTCCTTGAGGCTGACGGGCAGCCCGGTGAGCGGCGGCAAATCTACGCCCTTGGCAAAGGCCTCTGTCGCAGTTTTCGCTTGTTGGCGATAGTGATCGGCAAACACCGTGACGAAAGCGCCTAGATCGGCGTGCTTTTCGACCCGCGGCAGCAGCACATCGGCGAATTCCAGCGGCGACAGTTCGCGGCGCTCGAACATTTCGCGCAGGCGCCAGCCCGGCGTCCAGGCCAGTTCGCTATCGGTAGTCATGGCAGCCTCTCCATTTCTGTTTGGCGAGGGTTTAGCGCAGGGCTTTACGCGAACCTATCCCCTTCTCGTCACTCCGGGTTTGACCCGGGGTCCCGCTGCCTTCTTCGACGCCGCAGAAGAACGGCGGGATCCCGGGTCAAGCCCGGGATGACGGGAGAATGCGAGGAGTGCCTAGAATACCTTGTCGAACGCCGCTTCCAGCCGGGCGAGACTGGCGGGCACGTCCTTGAGCTTGTCGAGCCCGAACAGGCCCAAGCGGAAACTCTGGTAGTCCGGCCCCTCGTCGCATTGCAGCGGGACACCCGCGGCGACCTGCAGGCCGAGCGCGGCGAACTTCTTACCGTTCTGCACGTTGGGATCGCCAGTGTAGCTCACCACCACGCCCGGCGCGCCAAAATGCTCCGCCGCCACCGAGCGCACGCCGCGCGCGGCCAGCATGGCGCGCACGCCTTCGCCTTGCTCCCACTGGGCGGCCCGGAGCCTGTCGTAGCCGTATTCTTCCGTCTCGCGCATGGCGTTCCACAGCGTGCGCAGGCCATCGGTCGGCATGGTCGCGTGATAGGCATGACCGCCGCCGAGATAGGCTTCCATGATCGTGGTCCACTTGCCGAGATCCATGGCGAAGCTGGTCGATTGGCTCGCCTTGCAGCGCTCCAGCGCCTCGCCAGTCATCATCACGAGGCCTGCACAGGGCGTTGCCGACCAGCCCTTCTGCGGCGCGGAAATCAACACATCGACTCCCAGCGCCGCCATGTCCACCCAGACGCAGCCCGAGGCGATGCAATCGAGCACGAACAGCGCGCCTACTTTGTGCGCCGCATCGGCGACGGCGCGGACGTAGTCGTCGGGCAGGATAATCCCCGAGGCCGTCTCGACATGCGGGGCGAAGATGGCGTCCGGCTTCTCCGAGACGATCCGGGCGCAAACCTCGTCGATCGGCGGCGGCGCGAACGGGTCTTGTGCGCCGGAGCCCTGCCGCCGCGCCTTCAGCACTGTCTCGGCCGAGGGGATCGCGCCCATTTCGAAAATCTGGCTCCAGCGGAACGAGAAGAAGCCGTTGCGCACCACCAGCGCCTTCTTGCCGCTGACGAACTGCCGTGCGACCGCCTCCATCGCATAGGTCCCGCCGCCCGGAACCACCGTCGCCCGCTCCGCCTTGTAGACCCCGCACAGCCCGGCATGGATGTCGCGCATTACCTGCTGAAAACTCTGGCTCATGTGGTTGAGCGAACGGTCGGTGAAGACCACCGAATATTCGAGCAGGCCGTCTGGATCGATTTCGGGGCGCAGGGCGGGCATGGGATTTCCTTTCGCGTGACGGCGGCGCGGATTTCACGAATTGGGCGGGTAGTCAAATCAGTCAAATTCCCCCATGATCGCAGCAAGGCCCAAACTGGCCACCCGCGGAGAGAGGAACCCGTCTGATGAAGAAACTGCGCGTCATCCAGTGGACCACCGGCAAGGTCGGCAAGCATTCGACCCGGGCGATCATCGACGATCCGCGGCTCGAGCTGGTCGGGCTCTACGCCCATTCGACGGACAAGACGGGCAAGGACGCGGGCGAGCTGTGCGGGCGGCCGGATACGGTCACCGGGATCAAGGCGACCTCCGATGTCGATGCGCTGATCGCGCTGGGGCCCGATTGCGTACTCTACGCCCCGTTCGAGGCCGATCTCGATCATGCGATCCGGCTGCTGGAATGCGGCGCGGATGTCGTCTCGACCAACCTCTTCCTCAATGTCGGCGGCATCGTCGGTGAAGTGAAGGACAAGCTTGAGGCCGCCTGCAAGAAGGGCGACAGCTCGCTCTACATCACCGGGATCAATCCGGGCTGGGTCAATTCGATCACCGCCGCGCTCACCGCCGTTTGCCGCAAGGTAAGTAAGGTGCACCTGATCGAATCGGCGGACTGCTCGGTGTACGAATCGGTCGAGACCTGGAGCTTCCTCGGCATCGGTGAGCCGGGCGGGGCGACGCCCGAACTGATGGAGCGGGCGCGCGCCTGGCTGATCCTGTTCCGCGACGCGGTGCAGCGGATCGGCGATGCGGTCGAAGTCAGTTTCGACGACATCGAATTTTTCTGCGAGTATGCCACCGCCGCCGAGACTGTCGATCTTGGCTGGTTCAAGATGGAAAAGGGCACCAACGCGGCGCTGCGCGGCGGCTGGAACGGGGTGGTGAACGGCAAGACCGTAGTGAAGCTGACGGTGGTCTGGTATCTCACCACCAAGCTCGCCGAGGGCTGGGAGATCGATCCCGACCAGCACCGCATCGAGATCGAGGGCGAGCCCGACGTGACCATGCGCCTGCGCTACACCCCGACCCCGGGCTGGACCAATCACGACTGGGACGTGATGACCGCGCTGCCTGCCGTTTCGGCCTTGCCCGACATCAAGAAGGCGCGCGCTGGCATCCTCGGCCTGGTCGATGTCGGACTGCCGCGGGCGCCGGTGGGGCTGTGGCCGCGCTGACATGAGCGGCCGCCGCCTCAACCACGTCGAATTCGCCCACCGGCCGGGCGAGGGCGGGCTGGCGGTCGCGCTGTTCGAGGCGCTGGGCTGTTCCTGCACGGTGATCGATACGCCGCCCTATGGGGCCTATGTCGTGGTCTCGCTCGATGGCTCGCCGCATGGCGAGAACGACATGTTCGCCTCCGAGGCCGAGCCCGAGCAGCTGGCGCTGGAAGAGGCGCTGGCGGTGGCGGCGGACGGCGGCGCGTTCGAGCGATTCCGCGCCTTGCAATTGGAGCGTCCCTATCGGGTCAATCACATCGGCCTGCGCATTCCCTCGGTCCCGGCACTAGACGAGACCCTCGCCCGGCTGGAAGCGCTCAAGGCCGGCGCGCTCGCGGGAAGGCTCGAACTCGGCTTTGGCATGGAGCGCACGCTCGAGGAGGCGCGCGCCAGCGATACGCCGGTCAAGCAGCGCTGGGTGTGGACCGATGTCATCTCGACCGGGATGCTGACGCTGGGCCAGCAGATCGAGCTGCAAGCTTACGATCCGTGAACCGTGCAAGTAATACGACGTTCAGAATTCGAATCCATAGCCTCCTGTTTGCGACCCTTTTGCCTCCGGTATTGGCCGGAGCAATAAACCCCAGAGGCAGCCGATGCCGATCATCGCGCCGGATAGAGCCGTCGATCCGAGGATTTTCCAGATTCTCGCGCTGTCCTGCCTCTTCACGATTTCGCTGCAGTGGTACGATTTCGCGCTGAACCCGCTGGCGCTGCCCATGGCGCTCGCCGGGGCGCTTGGCGCGCAGGCGCTGGCCGCGCACCTGCGCCATGAAGCGTTCGACTGGCGGAGCCCGGCGATCACCGCGCTGTCGGTGGCGATCCTGCTGCGGGCCGGGGAGCCGGTGTGGTTCCTTGCCTGCGCCGCGCTCGGCATCGCCACCAAATTCCTGGTCCGCTGGCGCGGCAAGCAGGTGTTCAACCCTAGCAACATCGCCATCGTCGCCATGCTGCTTCTGGGCGCGCCGGTGTGGATTTCGCCTGGCCAGTGGGGTCAGGAGAGCTGGGTTGCGGGCTTGCTGATCGTTTTCGCCGCGCTGGTGCTGGGGCGCAGCGGGCGGTTCGACATCGCTTTCGCCTTTCTCGCCAGCCACGCGGCGATGCTGCTGGGCCGGGCGCTGTGGCTGGGCGATCCGCTGTCCATTCCCACCCATCAGCTCCAGACGGTTTCGGTGCTGGTGTTCTCGGCCTTCATGATCACCGATCCGCGCGCGACGCCCGATAGCCGCTCGATGCGGATCATGTTCGCCGCAGCGGTCGCCATGCTGGCGCTGTGGCTGCAAGTCCGTTTCCAGCTGGTCGGCGCGCCGATCTATGCGCTCGCCTTCCTGTCATTGCTGACGCCGCTGCTCGACCGGCTGGCGCCCGCCGAACGCTTCCAATGGAGAAAAGCCGATGCCGCGCATGCTTAAACTCGCGCTTGCCGCACTGATGCTTGCCTTGCCGGCCTCGGCCCAGGCATTTTGCGGCTTCTATGTCGCGCAGGCTGGCGCCCGCCTGTTCAACAACGCCTCGCGCGTGGTGCTGGCGCGTAACGACAACGCGACCGTGGTCACCATGGAAGCCAATTACCAGGGTTCGCCCTCGCAGTTCGCCATGGTCGTGCCGATCCCGTCTGTGCTGCGGCGCGACCAGATCAGGGTGGTCGAGCCGGGCCTGATCGACCGCGTCGATAACTACTCCGCCCCGCGCCTGGTCGAATACAACGATCCCGATCCCTGCGCGCGGATGTACGAAAAGGACGCGGCGGCCGCGCCGATGGCAAGCGGCGAAATGGTCGTCACCGCCCAGCGCCGCAACGCCAGTGCGCTTGGCGTCCGGATCGAGGCGCGCTATCAGGTCGGCGAGTACGACATCCTGATCCTCTCCGCCCGCCAGTCTGGAGGCCTCGTTACCTGGCTCACCCAGAACGGCTATGCGATGCCCCCCGGCGCCGCGCCGGTGGTCGGCAGCTACTTGCGCCAGAACATGAAGTTCTTCGTCGCCAAAGTGAACCTGCGCCGTCGCGCCGCCGCTGGATCTTCCGAGACGCTGCGGCCGCTGCAACTGACCTACAATTCGCGCAAATTCATGCTGCCGATCCGGCTCGGCACGGTGAACGCCAATGGCCCGCAGGAGATGTTCGTCTTCACGCTGACCCCCAATGGCCGGGTCGAAACCACTAATTACCGCACCGTCAAGCTGCCGTCCGACCAGGATATTCCCGCCTATACCAAGGGCGTGTTCCCCAGCTTCTACAAGGCCGCTTTCACCCGTGCGGTGCGGCGCGAAGGGCCGGCGGTGTTCCTCGAATACGCCTGGGACGCGGGCTCCTGCGATCCCTGCTCGTCCGAGCCGCCAAGCCAGCAGGAAATGCGCCAGCTCGGGGTCAACTGGCAGGATGAGGGCAGCGTGTTCTTCACCCGCCTGCACTTGCGGTACACCCGCCAGACGTTCCCCGAGGATCTGGTGCTGCAGGAAACCAGCGACAGCTCGAGCTTCCAGGCGCGCTATGTCATGCACCACCCGTTCAAGGGCGAGATCGATTGCAAGGAAGGCCAGGCCTACCGCAACATGGTGGTCGAGCGCTGGGACCGCGAGGCGCGCAACTTGGCCCAGCTCACCGGCTGGCCGCTCCAGCGGATCAAGGCCGACATGCGCCGGAACGGCGACAGGCCATCGATTTCAGTCAAGAGCGACAGGGGCTGGCTGGCTTTGGCGTGGGAATGGGTGAGCGGAGGCTGGTCAGCATAGCAGGTTCCTCCCCATTTGTGCTTCGCAAAAATGGAGAGGAATCCTGCGATTTAACCCGTAGTGTAATTTTCTTGCTTTGTTGGGTAATTCTCGCTAAGGACCCCGTCAACGACCGGCGCGCCAGCCTTTGTTGGCCGCAATCCTGGGCGTCGTGAGGCCCGCGTTTCCGCGCTAGGCTGCCCCGGACGGACAGTCGCGATTTATCGCCTGAAGCTTCCTTATTCACGAAGGGTCGCATCGTACGAACCCTCCCCGCGCGCCGGCAGTAAGCCGCGCGCCCAAACGATTCGAGTTTTCACACCATGACATTTTTTGCCTCGCTCGGCCTTGCCGAGCCCATTCTCCGGGCGCTTGGCGCCAAGGGCTATTCCGATCCCACCCCGATCCAGCAGCAGGCCATTCCAGCGCTGCTGCAAGGCCGCGACCTGCTCGGCATCGCCCAGACCGGCACCGGCAAGACCGCCGCGTTCTCGCTGCCCTCGCTGCACCGCCTCGCCGCCGAGCCCAAGGCCCGCCAGAACGCCTCGTGCCGCATGCTGGTGCTTTCGCCGACCCGCGAACTCGCCGCGCAGATCGCCGACAACATGCGCGGCTACGCCAAGTTCCTTCAGCTCAACGTGCAATGCGTGTTCGGCGGCGTGCCCGTCGGCAAGCAGGCGCGGGCGCTGGTGCCCGGCTGCGACGTACTCGTCGCCACGCCCGGCCGTCTGCTCGACCTGATCGAGCAGCGCGCGCTGACCTTGCGCAATGTCGAGATCTTCGTGCTCGACGAGGCCGACCAGATGATGGACCTCGGCTTCATCGTGCCCCTGAAGCGCGTCGCCAACATGCTGCCCAAGGAGCGCCAGAGCCTGTTCTTCTCGGCGACCATGCCCAAGGCGATCGCCGATCTCGGCCGCCAGTTCATCAACAATCCGGTGCGCGTCGAAGTGACCCCGCAAGCCACTACCGTTGAACGCGTCGAACAATATGCGACTTTCATCAACCAGTCGGAAAAACAGGCGCTGCTGACGCTGCGGCTGCGCGACGGTCTGGCCGACGGTACGATCGAACGCGCCCTCGTGTTCACCCGCACCAAGCACGGCGCCGACCGGGTGGTGCGCCACCTCTCTACCGCCAAGATCCCCGCCGCCGCGATCCACGGCAACAAGTCGCAAGGTCAGCGCACCGCCGCGCTCGCCGCCTTCCGCAAGGGCGACTGCCCGGTGCTGGTCGCCACCGACATCGCCGCACGCGGGATCGACGTTTCCGGGGTCAGCCATGTGTTCAACTTCGAACTGCCCAATGTCGCCGAACAGTATGTCCACCGCATCGGCCGCACCGCACGCGCCGGGGCCGACGGCATCGCGATGAGTTTCGTTGCGCCCGACGAAAAGGCCTATTTGCGCGATATCGAACGGCTTACGGACGTGAAGCTAGCCACGCTGCCGCTGCCCGAGGACTTCCAGAAGGAAGCCGCGCGCCTGCCGGCGCCGTCGCGCAAGCCAGAGGAAGCCGCGCGGGACGCCCGCCGCGATGAGCGCGATGCGCGCGGCCGCGGTGGTCACGGACGTGGCGGACGTGGTCAGAGCGGCGGGAACCAGGGCAACCGCAACAACAATCGCAGCAACGGAGGCCAGGGCAGCGACGGCCGGTCGCGCGACGATCATGCCCGCAGCCGTCCTTCCATCGAACGCCACGGCGAGCGCGCGCCAGTCTATCACCCGCTGAGCAATGGCGAGCACGCGGATCGTCCCGCGGCTTCGGGCAAGCCGGCCGCGTCCGGCGCGCCTCGTCCGCAAGGCGGCAAGCCGCAGCATTGGCGCCGCAAGGGCCCCGGCGGCGGCCCCCGCGCCGCTTCGGGCGGCGAGCGCCAGCGCTGAGCGGTTCTAGCCGCGCAGCGTCGTCTCGAACAGCGCCAGCGTTCCCGCCCAGCTGACCGCATCGGCCACGGCATCGTAAGCGATGCCGGGTATCTGCATCGCCGAAGCTTCGGGGTTGGTGAAGCTGTGGCCGACTTTCGCGAACTCGACGATGTGGTAGGCGGCCTCGGCGGCGCTCAATTCGGCGCGTAGCGCGTCGATCGTATCGGCGGGGGCGTAGGGATCCTCCAACCCGCAATAGGCGGCGACGACGGGCTTTACCGCGCCCTTCCTCGCCGCCTCGTGCGTTGTCAGCACGCCGTGGTAGCTCACCACCGCTTTGGCGTCCCTGCCGCTGCGCGCCAGTTCCAGCACGCAGCTGCCGCCCATGCAGAAACCGAAAGCGCCGATCCGGGCCGCATCGGCATCGGCGAGGGCGGCGACCGTATCGAACCACAGGGCGACCCGCTCGCGCAGCAAGCCCGGCCCGGCGGTGAGCTTCTCGTAAGCACTCAGATCCCCGGGCTGGATATTGCGCGCCGCGAGCCCGAACATGTCGGCGACCACGCCGAGATAGCCCAGCTTGGCCACGGCCTTGGCCTTGTCGCATTCGAACGGCTTCAGCCCCAGCCCGGAGTGATAGACGATCACCGCCGGAAACGGACCTTTCCCCGCCGGCCGCGCGATATAGCCTTCGAGCGCATCGCCATCGTGGCTGAGCGCCAGCGGTTCCAATCCTTCCATGGTCACTCTCCCGTTTCGCAGGTGCTATTTCTTCGGCAGCTCGATCTCCGCCTTGGCTGTCGCCATGGTCGTGCCGAGCTGGTTGGCCATCTTGCACTCGACCTTGACCACATGCCGTCCTTCGGCATCCACTTCCTTGCCCACGACGGATCCGGTCATGATCGTGATGTCGCCGGTGAAGGCCGGCCCGCGGTATTGCGAATTGACGTGGACGACCAGGCCCCACTCACCCGCCCAGCCGGCCAGGTAATCGAGGATCCACGCCCCCATCGAAGCGCCATAGCCATATTCGCGCGGCATGCCGACGAACTGCGCCCAGCGTTTGAACAGATGCCCGCGCGAGGCACCGATGTAGGCGCCGTCGGTCGCCTCGGGATTGATCTTCTCGAGGTGCGGATCCATTTCCCAGTCCGCCATCGGGCCGAGGTAGCCGAGCTTCTTGGGGTCGCAATCCTCGTTGCGGTGGGCGCTGCCCCACAGGTTCATCAGGTAGGCGCGCCATTCGGTGGCGATGCTGGCGATCGAGTGCGGGCCGAACACCCGCACCGGCAGCGCGTCGCCCTCTTTCGCGTCGTCCCACCAGCGCCGGTCATGGCCCAGCGCGTGCATCGCGTCGATGAATTCGAGCTTGCGCTTCTCGATATCGGCCAGTTCCTCGTCGCTCCAAACCGGATCCTCGGTCTCGGTCATCGACTGCATCTCGACCGCGAGATCGGGACGATAGCGGATCGCGGTCGAGCGCTGCTTGGCGACCAGCTTGCCATCCTGGCGGTAATAGTCGTTGTCGCCGCGCTGGAAGCAGGTCGGCCCGGCGAACTTGGTCTCCTTGACGACATAATCGAACGGCACTTTTTCGTGCACCACCCGGTCGCCGGCGAACAGCCGCTCGCCGGTGAACCACCATTCGTCGCCGCCGAAGATCAGGTGCGAATCGGGGATCATGCCGATCCCCGCCGGGCAGGCCCCGTGCCCCTCGCCCGCGGCGACGGCGAAACTCTGCGGCGCGACCAAGCGACCGTAGCGGCCGCGCGCGGCATAGTCGGCGTCGTAGTGCAGCAGGTTGGGATAGTGCATCGCCTGCGCCCAGCGGCGGAAATCGTTGTTGTGCAGATCGTCGCGCAAGGTCCAGGTGGTCAGGGGCTTGCCCATGATCCGGTCTAGATCCGAGCAATCGAGTGTCATGTTGGTCACCGGCCTTGTCCTTTCCCTTGCATGCCGGCCGCGCCGGTTCGTCGCTTGCAGCAGCTATCGGTTTTGCGGGCGCACTGGAAGGGGTTTTGAGGGACTCAGACCCCCGCCCCCCACCAAGGTGCCGAATATCTCCAGCGTGCGGCAGCCCTCAGGCCCGGCGGTGTGCGGCGGTCGATTTGATGGCGAGGATGGTCTGGTGCCGCGGCCCGATGGGCATGACGAGGTGGGTGCCGACGATCCGGTGGGCGAGGGTGGACGGTTGAGAAAATCGGCGCCACCTGCTGATTGCAGTCTTGTGCGGTTGGGCCGACAAGGCATAGTCTTCCGCATGCCGTCAGGAATCCCGGATGTACGCAACCAAGGTCAGTGCCTATAATTTCCGCTGCTTTGGCAAGCTGGAAATGAAGCTCCAATACCCGGGCCGAAAGACCAAGGGCGCCTCGGCCATACCCAATGTCAACCTGATCCTGGGGGACAATGGCGGCGGCAAGTCGTCCGTGCTCCGCGCCATCGCGATCGCGGTCCTGGCTCCGGTTCTGCTTGAAATCCGAATTCGTCGCATACCGGCTTGTGCGCCGCCCCGGCGGCAAGGACTCGCTCTTGAAGGTCATGGGCCAACTCAACGAGGAAGACCTTGCGCCCAGCGACAAGAAGCGGGGCCGGGCGGGCAAGACCGAATTGGCGATGCTTGCCCGTTTCGAAGCGCGTGAAAACCAAAGCCGGGACAAGCTGCATCTTGAGTCCACTCCGCAGACCCCGATCGAGCAATTGATCTTCGACGACTTCTCCCCTGCCTTCTTCGTCGTCGGCTACGGCGCAACACGGCGGGTTGAAACAGGAGATTACAGCGAAAGCAGTCAGCGCAAGATGCGCGGCCTGCGCTATCATCGTGTCGCCGGCTTGTTCGAAGATAGCGTGGCGCTGCGGCCGCTGCAGAGCTGGTTCCCCAAGCTGCGCGAGGACTTGCGCGACGAAGCCATCGCCATGCTCAACGCCGTGCTCCCGCCCCAGGTCCGCTTTTCCGGCGCGTTCGACAGCGTCGAAGAGCAGTATTTGTTCGATTTCCATGGCGCGCCAGTGCCATTTTCCACCTTGTCCGACGGCTACAAGGCATTCGTAGGCATGGCCGGCGACCTGATCGGCCACTTGGGCGACGTGTGCGCGCCGAACAAGCGGCTAGCCGAGATCTCCGGAATTGTTCTGATCGATGAAATCGACTTGCATCTGCATCCTGAATGGCAGCGCACGATTTTGCCGGGGCTGGCGGGGGCTTTTCCGCGGCTCCAGTTCGTTTGCACCAGCCACAGCCCCTTGGTCGCGAGCACGATGCGGCACGAAAATATCTTCGTGACCTTCGAAGCGGAAGACGGCACGGCGCTGATCAGGCAGATCGAGGAGCGCGCGTTTGGCCAAAGCGCCGAACAAATGCTCCTCAGTTCCTATTTCGGTTTGCAAACGACGCGCTCCGAAGAGTTCCAGACCGAAGCCGACACGCTTCTCGCCAGCGCCGCCGGCGGCAACAAGAAGGCGGCCCTCGATTTTCTCGACAAACTTGCCGGGCCGGCAGCCGAACTCGATGCGGCCGCCAGCCGCAAGACCGGCAAGCGCAAGCGGACCCCGGCCGGGTGATCCGCTACAATGCGAGCGCCGCCGACCTGGAGGCGGACATAAACGCCATCGATCCCGCATGGCTCGCGAAGGCGGCGACGCGTACCGCGAAGTTTGTCGCCAATCGCAAATACGAAGAAGCGAGCGCGATCTGGAGCACGGTGAAACCCGCGTTCATGAAGGCCCAGAAGAACAAATGCGTTTTTTGCGAAAGACAGTTCGAAAGCGAGCTTTACGGCAAGATCGAATTCGATCTTGAACACTTCCGGCCGAAATCGTCGGTCAAGGCCTGGCCTGGTCCCGGCATGAAATCCGCCTGCCTATTCCTTCGCCACGGGGGGCGACAACCCATCCGGCTATTACTGGCTGGCTTACGATCTTGGCAACTATGCAGCCTCTTGCAAGGTCTGCAACAGCGTCCTCAAATCCAATTATTTCCCGGTCGCCAAGGCCCGCGTGACCGAGCCGGGCGATCTGACGGCGGAAAAGGCATTCCTTTGTTACCCGATCGGTTCGGGCGACGACGACCCGGAGAGCCTGGTGACCTATGTCGCCACGACGGCGGTGCCCAAGATGAAAACCGGACCCCGCCGGCGCCGGGCGCAGGTGATCATCGATTTCTTCTCGCTCAACCGCCGCGAGCAGCTCCATCGCGAGAGGGCCAGCTTTATCGTGCTGCTGGGAGCCTCCCTCGCCAATATCACCAGCGGCAATGGCGATGCCATCGACGATCAACTGGTCGATCGGCTGTTACGCCCGGAGATGCCCCACACGGCATGCCTGCGGGCTTTCAAGGCTGCCTGGGACAAGGATCTGGCGTTCGGCCGCAAGGTGCTCAAGGCATGCAAGGCCTTCTACGCGAGCGGGGAATGGTCTACACCGCCGGTTCCGTGAAGACGCTCGCCGGGATCATGCGAAGGCTTGACCCCCAGTTGGAATTGCCCTAACCGCGCCCGCTTCCGGGGCAAGGGTCGTCAGAACTCGCCGGATTGAGCTGAACATTGCCGGTGCGGGCCCCAAAGGCGCAACCCGTCAAAGTAACCCGGCGCTTGGCCGCGGGTGGAGTGTTTTCGGCTCGTGACATGCACCCGGCGGGGCAGGGCCTCGCTCCTCGTGCATTCGCGGGTTTCGCATTCACTTCGCCTTCGACCGGTCGCCGCAACCAAGGTGAAGAGTACTTCATGCCGACGATCAACCAGCTGGTCCGCAAGGGCCGCGTACCGCAGAAGACCAAGAGCAAGGTCCCCGCGATGGAGCAGAATCCGCAGAAGCGCGGTGTCTGCACCCGCGTCTATACGACTACGCCGAAGAAGCCGAACTCAGCGCTTCGCAAGGTCGCCAAGATCCGCCTGACCAACCAGCGCGAGGTCATCTCCTACATCCCCGGCGAGGGCCACAACCTGCAGGAGCACTCGGTGGTGCTGATCCGCGGCGGGCGCGTGCGCGATCTTCCCGGCGTGCGCTATCATGTGCTGCGCGGCGTGCTCGACACCCAGGGCGTCAAGGACCGCAAGCAGAGCCGTTCGAAGTACGGCGCCAAGCGTCCGAAGTAAGTTTCACGCGGGTTTCGGTTCCGGCCCGCTCCCCCGCCCGGACACCCTTGCGAGGGTATCCTCTGGGTGGCCGGGCGGGGGAGCGGGCCGGAACCGCAAGGCAGGCCCGGATGGGTCTGCCGCACTCCGAAGGAGTTAAGAGAATATGTCACGTCGTCGTCGTCCCGAAAAGCGGGTCATCCTGCCCGATCCCAAGTTCGGGGATCAGATCCTGTCGAAGTTCATGAACAACCTCATGCTCGACGGCAAGAAGTCGGTCGCCGAATCGATCGTCTATGGCGCCATGGAAACCATGGAGGCCAAGGCCAAGGGCAATCCGGTCGAGATGTTCCATTCGGCGCTCGAGAACGTCAAGCCGCAGATCGAAGTGCGTTCGCGCCGGGTCGGCGGCGCCACCTATCAGGTGCCGGTCGAAGTGCGTCCCGAACGCGCCCAGGCGCTCGCGATCCGCTGGCTGATCACCGCCGCGCGCAACCGTTCGGAAACGACGATGGCCGCGCGCCTTTCGGCCGAGCTGCTCGACGCCGCCAACAACCGCGGCAATGCGGTCAAGAAGCGCGAAGACACCCACCGCATGGCCGAAGCCAACCGCGCCTTCTCGCATTATCGCTGGTAACAGCAGACCTTATTCGGAGTTACTGACATGGCCCGCAGCCATCCGCTCTCGATGTATCGCAATATCGGTATCATGGCGCACATCGACGCCGGCAAGACCACGACCACCGAGCGCATCCTCTATTACACCGGCAAATCCTACAAGATCGGCGAAGTGCACGACGGCGCCGCGACGATGGACTGGATGGAGCAGGAGCAGGAACGCGGGATCACGATCACTTCGGCCGCGACCACCTGCTTCTGGAACGACCACCGCATCAACATCATCGACACCCCCGGCCACGTCGATTTCACCATCGAGGTCGAGCGTTCGCTGCGCGTGCTCGACGGCGCGGTCGCCTGTTTCGATGGCGTCGCCGGGGTTGAGCCGCAGTCCGAGACGGTGTGGCGCCAGGCCGACAAGTACGGCGTGCCGCGGATGTGCTTCATCAACAAGCTCGACCGCACCGGCGCCAACTTCAAGTATTGCGTCCAGTCGATCATCGACCGCCTCGGCGCCAAGCCGGCGGTGCTGTACATCCCGATCGGCCTCGAAGCCGACCTCAAGGGCCTGGTCGATCTGGTCGAGAACCGCGCGATCATCTGGAAGGACGAAGCGCTGGGCGCCGAATTCTTCTATGAGGACATTCCCGCCGATCTCGCCGACGAGGCCGCGATCTATCGCACCGAACTGATCGAACTGGTGATCGATCAGGACGACGACGCGATGGAAGCCTATCTCGATGGCAAGGAGCCCGACGTCGCGACGCTCAAGGCGTGCATCCGCAAGGGCACGCTCAACCAGTCGTTCGTGCCGGTATGCTGCGGCTCGGCGTTCAAGAACAAGGGCGTGCAGCCGCTGCTCGACGCCGTCGTCGATTACCTGCCCTCGCCGCTCGACATTCCCGACGTTCAGGGCGTCAAGATGGACAGCAACGAGAAGGACAGCCGTCCGCCGACCGACGACGCGCCGTTCAGCGCGCTGGCGTTCAAGGTGATGAACGATCCCTTCGTCGGCAGCCTGACCTTCATCCGCATCTATTCCGGCACCCTGACCAAGGGCACCTATCTGAACTCGGTCAAGGACAAGAAGGAAAAGGTCGGGCGCATGCTGGAAATGCACGCCAACGACCGCAAGGACGTCGATGAGGCTTTCGCCGGCGACATCATCGCGCTGGCCGGGATGAAGGAAACCACCACCGGCGATACGCTGTGCGCCGAGCGCCAGCCGATCGTGCTCGAGCGGATGGAATTCCCCGATCCGGTGATCGAACTGTCGGTCGAACCCAAGACCAAGGCCGATCAGGAGAAGATGGGCATCGCGCTCAATCGCCTCTCGGCCGAGGATCCCTCGTTCCGCGTTTCGACCGATCACGAATCGGGCCAGACGATCATCAAGGGCATGGGCGAACTTCACCTCGACATCATCGTCGACCGCATGAAGCGCGAGTTCAAGGTCGAGGCCAACGTCGGCGCGCCGCAGGTGGCCTACCGCGAGTATCTCGCCAAGCCGGTGGACATCGATTACACCCACAAGAAGCAGTCGGGCGGTTCGGGCCAGTTCGCGCGGATCAAGTTCAAGCTGACCCCGGGCGAGCGCGGCAGCGGCATCATCTTCAACGACAACATCAAGGGCGGCAATATTCCCAAGGAATATATCCCCTCGGTGGAGAAGGGCATGCGCGAGACCGCCGAATCGGGTTCGCTGATCGGCTTCCCGATCATCGATTTCGACATCGAGCTCTATGACGGCGCCTATCACGACGTCGACTCCTCGGCGCTCGCGTTCGAAATCGCCGGACGCGCTGGCATGCGCGAAGCGGCCCAGAAGTCCGGCATCAAGCTGCTCGAGCCGATCATGAAGGTCGAGGTTGTCACCCCCGAGGATTTCATGGGCGACGTCATCGGCGACCTCAACTCGCGGCGCGGCCAGATCCAGGGCACCGACAGCCGGGGCAACGCCCAGGTGGTCGAAGCGATGGTGCCGCTCGCCAACATGTTCGGCTACGTCAACCAGCTGCGCTCGTTCACCCAGGGCCGGGCGCAGTACACCATGCAATTCTCCCATTATGAAGAGGTCCCGGCGAACGTCGCGGCCGAGGTCAAGGAGAAGCTTGCCTAAGCGGCAAGATGATACTAGGGGCGGCGCCTGATTGCGCGGGTGCCGCCAATTCCCGCAGATTTCAATTCAAGCGAAAAGAAGGTTTGGACAATGGCTAAGGCAAAATTCGAGCGGACGAAGCCGCACTGCAACATCGGCACGATCGGCCACGTCGATCATGGCAAGACCACGCTGACGGCGGCGATCACCAAGGTACTGGCCGAAGTCGGCGGCGCGACGTTCACCGACTATGCCAATATCGACAAGGCCCCCGAAGAGCGCGAGCGCGGCATCACCATTTCGACGGCGCACGTCGAATACGAGACCGCCAACCGTCACTATGCCCACGTCGATTGCCCGGGCCACGCCGACTATGTGAAGAACATGATTACCGGCGCGGCGCAGATGGACGGCGCCATTCTGGTGGTGAGTTCGGCCGACGGCCCGATGCCGCAGACCCGCGAGCACATCCTGCTCGCCCGCCAGGTCGGCGTGCCCCAGCTGGTGGTCTACATGAACAAGGTCGATCAGGTCGACGACGATGAAATCCTCGAGCTGGTCGAGCTGGAAGTGCGCGAGCTGCTCAGCTCCTACGGCTTCGACGGCGACAACATTCCGATCGTCAAGGGTTCGGCGCTCGCCGCGCTCGAAGGCCGCGACGACGCCATCGGCAAGGATTCGATCCATGCGCTGATGGCGGCTGTCGACAGCTACATTCCGCAGCCGCCGCGCCCGACCGACAAGCCCTTCCTGATGCCGGTCGAGGACGTGTTCTCGATCTCGGGTCGCGGCACGGTCGTCACCGGCCGTATCGAAACGGGCATCGTCAAGGTTGGCGACGAAGTCGAGATCGTCGGCCTCAAGGACACCCAGAAGTCGGTCTGCACCGGCGTCGAAATGTTCCGCAAGCTGCTCGACCAGGGCGAAGCCGGCGACAATGTCGGCGCGCTGCTGCGCGGCGTCGGCCGTGAGGAAGTCGAGCGCGGCCAGGTGCTGTGCAAGCCCGGCTCGGTCAGCCCGCACACCGAATTCAACGCCGAGGTCTATGTGCTGTCGAAGGACGAAGGCGGCCGTCACACGCCGTTCTTCGCCAACTACCGCCCGCAGTTCTACTTCCGCACGACCGACGTGACCGGCGAAGTGGTTCTGCCCGAGGGCACCGAAATGGTCATGCCTGGCGACAACGTCACGATCGGCGTCAAGCTGATCGCGCCGATCGCGATGGACGACGGTTTGCGCTTCGCCATCCGCGAAGGCGGCCGGACCGTCGGTTCTGGGGTTGTCAGCAAGATCACGAAGTAATATAGGCCGCGCTCCGCCGGGGGGATTCGTTCTCCCGGCGGCGGTTTTTTTGGGGGGCATGGTAACATCCCCTTTGCTCTTTCTCATCGGTAGTTGGACATGGAAGCCCAGAATATCCGCATTCGCCTCAAGGCATTCGATCACCGCGTGCTCGATCAGGCGACCGGCGAAATCGCCGAGACCGCGCGCCGCACCGGCGCGCTGATCCGGGGCCCCATTCCGCTGCCGACCCAGATCGAGAAGTTTTGCGTCAATCGCGGGCCGCACGTCGACAAGAAGTCGCGCGAGCAGTTCGAGGTGCGCACCTACAAGCGGTTGCTCGACATCGTGCAACCCAACGCCACCACCGTCGATGCGCTGATGAAGCTCGATCTGGCGGCTGGGGTGAACGTCGAGATCAAGCTGGCCTGACGCCAGCCACGACATAGGGATACCTCCGGCGCTTTAGCCGGGCATGCGTCCCCCGTCTCGCCGCCCTTTATGGGGTGGCACTCAGCCCGGACGGGGCTCGCAACGATATTTGGGCTGGACATGCCTTACGGGGATCGCCCCCGCGGGCCTCTGTTGAGGAGTGAGTATCGTGCGCACCGGCGTGATCGCCAAGAAAGTCGGGATGACCCGGCTGTTCCAGGAGGACGGACGGCATGTGCCGGTCACCGTCCTGTCGCTGGAAGATTGTCAGGTCGTCTCGGTCCGCACCGAGGAGCGTGACGGCTATGTCGCGCTCCAGCTGGGCGCGGGCGTGGCCAAGCAGAAGAACGTCGCCAAGCCGCAGCGCGAGCACTTCGCCAAGGCGCAGGTGCCGCTCAAGCAGCGCGTCTGCGAATTCCGCGTCGCCGACGATGCCGTCGTCGATGTCGGCAGCACGATCGCCGCCTCGCACTTCGTGGCGGGCCAGCTGGTCGATGTCTCCGGGCACACGCAGGGCAAGGGCTTTGCCGGCGCGATGAAGCGCTGGGGTTTCGGTGGCATGCGCGCCACCCACGGCGTCTCGATCAGCCACCGCGCGCACGGTTCGACCGGTCAAGCGCCAGGATCCGGGCAAGGTCTTCAAGAACAAGAAGATGGCCGGCCACATGGGCGACCGCGAGCGCACCCAGCAGAATCTCGAGGTCGTGCGCGTCGATGACGAGCGCGGCCTGATTTTCGTCAAGGGCTCGGTGCCCGGCTCGAAGAACACCTGGCTGACGGTATGCGACGCGGTCAAGGTCGCCCGCCATGCCGAAGCGCCTTATCCGGCTGGCCTCAAGGGCGCCAACGACGTCGGCGCCGGTCGAGGAAGAAACGGCCGTGCAGGACCAGGTGGAAGTGGTCGTGGCCGAACAGGCCGCACCCGAAGTCGAAGCACCCGCTGCAGGAGCAGCAGGCTCAGGAACAGCCCCAGGCCGAAGCGGGCGAAACCCCCGCCGCCGATGACAGCCCAAGCAATGAAACAGAGGAGGGCTAAGCGGTGAAGGTCAAACTTACCAACCTCGATGGCACGCCGGCAAGGGCGACATCGAACTGTCCGACGACGTGTTCGGCGTCGAGCCGCGCGCCGACATCCTCCACCGCGTCGTCACCTGGCAGCTCGAGAACCGCCGCGGCATCGCCCGCGCCGCGCGCGAGCGCGAGCGACGTTGCCCGCACCGGCAAGAAGTTCGGCCGCCAGAAGGGCGGCGGCACCGCCCGTCACGGCGATCGCCGCGCCCCGATCTTCATCGGCGGCGGCAAGGCGCATGGGTCCGCGGCGGCGCGAGTTCGACGTTTCGCTCAACAAGAAGGTCCGCGCGCTCGGGCTGAAGATGGCGCTGTCGGCGAAGGCGCAAGGCGGCCTGATCGTGATCGACAGCCTCGATATGAAGGACGCCAAGACCAAGGCGCTCGCCGCCAGCTCGCCAAGGCGAACTGGGGCCGCAAGGTGCTGGTGATCGACGGCGAGGCGGTGAACGAGCAGCTTCGCCCGCGCCGCCGCGCAACCTCGTCGGAGTCAACGTGCTCCCGGCGGTCGGCGCCAATGTCTATGACATCCTGAAGCACGACACGCTGGTGCTGACCCGCGCCGCGGTCGAAAAGCTGGAGGCGCGGTTCGCCTCCGGGAGGGACTAACTAATGGCTAAGCCGAAAAAGGCCGAGGGCGGCGTCGACACGCGTCACTACGACGTGATCGTCAGCCCGCACATCACCGAAAAGGCGACCCTGCTCTCCGAGCACAACGCCGTCGTGTTCAAGGTCGCGCCCAAGCGCGACCAAGCCGCGAGATCAAGGCTGCGGTCGAGGCGCTGTTCGACGTCAAGGTCACAGGCGTGAACACCCTGACCCAGAAGGGCAAGACCAAGCGCTGGAAGGGCAGGCCCTACACCCGCTCGGACGTGAAGAAGGCCATCGTCACGCTGGCCGAAGGCCAGTCGATCGACGTCACCAGCGGAATCTGAGGGCAGACCATGGCACTCAAGAATTACAACCCGACCAGCCCCGCCCGGCGCGGCCTGATCCTCGTCGACAAGTCGTCGCTGTGGAAGGGCAAGCCGGTCAAGGCGCTGACCGAAGGCAAGCGCAAGACCGGCGGCCGCAACAACAAGGGCCACGTGACCTCGCGCGGCATCGCCGGCGGCCACAAGCAGCGCTACCGCTTCATCGATTTCAAGCGCCGCAAGTGGGATAGCCCCGGCGACGGTCGAGCGGCTGGAATACGATCCCAACCGCACCGCCTTCATCGCCCTGGTCAAGTACGCGGACGGCGAGCAAGCCTATATCATCGCGCCGCAGCGGCTCGCCGTTGGCGACAAGGTGGTCGCCGGCGAGAAGACCGACGTGAAGCCGGGCAACGCGATGCTGCTCGGCCAGATGCCGGTCGGCACGATCATCCACAATGTCGAGATGAAGCCGGGCAAGGGCGGCCAGATCGCCCGTTCGGCCGGCACCTATGTCCAGCTCGTCGGCCGCGACCGCGGCATGGTTATCGTCCGGCTGCAATTCGGGCGAGCAGCGCTATCTGCGCGGCGATTGCATGGGCACGGTCGGCGCGGTGTCGAACCCCGACAACCAGAACCAGAACTTCGCCAAGGCCGGCCGCAGCCGCTGGAAGGGCAGCCGGCCGCTGACCCGCGGCGTCGCCAAGAACCCGGTCGATCACCCGCACGGCGGCGGCGAAGGCCGCACCTCGGGCGGCCGTCATCCGGTCACCCCGTGGGGCAAGCCGACCAAGGGCGCCCGCACCCGCAACAACAAGCAGACGGACAAGATGATCATCCGTTCGCGTCACGCCAAGAAGAAGAGGTAAGCCGCCATGGCACGTTCCGTCTGGAAAGGCCCCTTCGTCGACCTGCACCTGCTGAAGAAGGCGGAAGCCGCGCAGGATCAGGGCACCCGCGCCGGTCCGATCAAGACCTGGTCGCGCCGTTCGACGATCCTGCCGCAGTTCGTCGGCCTGACGTTCAACGTCTACAACGGCCGCAAGTTCATCCCGGTCTCGGTCAACGAGGACATGGTCGGCCACAAGCTCGGCGAGTTCGCGCCGACGCGCACCTTCCCCGGCCACGCCGCCGACAAGAAGGGCAAGCGCTGATGGGCAAGGAAAAGAGCTCCCCGCCGCGTCGGCGAAAACGAGGCGCTGGCCGTCGGCACCACGATCCGCGGCTCGGCGCAGAAGCTCAATCTCGTCGCCGCGCTGATCCGCGGCCGCAAGGCCGAAGAGGCGATGAACATCCTCGCCTTCTCCAAGCGGGCGATGGCGGTCGATGCGCGCAAGGTGCTCGCCTCGGCGATCGCCAATGCCGAGAACAACCACAATCTCGACGTCGACGCCCTGGTCGTCGCCGAAGCCAGCGTCGGCAAGGCGATCACGATGAAGCGCTTCCACACGCGCGGCCGCGGCAAGTCGACCCGCATCCTGAAGCCGTTCAGCCGCCTGCGCATCGTCGTGCGCGAAGCCGCCGCAGAATGGGGAGGCCTGAGCCATGGGTCACAAATCGAATCCGATCGGCCTGCGCCTCCAGATCAACCGCACCTGGGACAGCCGCTGGTACGCCGAGGGCAAGAACTACGCGCAAGCTGCTCGAAGAAGACATCGAGATCCGCAAGTTCATCATGAAGACGCTGCCGCAGGCGGCGATCTCGAAGGTGGTGATCGAACGTCCGGCCAAGCTGTGCCGCGTCTCGATCTATGCCGCGCGCCCCGGCGTGATCATCGGCAAGAAGGGCGCGGACATCGAAAAGCTGCGCGCGCAGCTGGCGAAGATGACCGCCAGCGAAGTCAAGCTCAACATCGTCGAAATCCGCAAGCCCGAAATCGACGCCAAGCTCGTCGCCCAGGGCATTGCCGACCAGCTGGTCCGCCGCGTGGCTTTCCGCCGGGCGATGAAGCGCGCGATGCAGTCGGCGATGCGGCTCGGCGCCGAAGGCATCAGGATGACCTGCGGCGGCCGTCTCGGCGGCGCCGAAATCGCCCGGGTCGAATGGTATCGCGAAGGCCGCGTGCCGCTCCACACGCTGCGCGCCAACGTCGATTATGCCGAAGCCGAGGCGCAGACCGCTTATGGCGTGATCGGCATCAAGTGTGGATCTTCAAGGGCGAGATTCTCGGCCACGATCCGATGGCGCAGGACCGGCTGATGATGGAGGCCCAGACCTCCGGCGTGCGGCCCGCCCGCGAAGATCGCAGGAACTAAGTCATGCTGCAACCGAAGAAAACACAAGTTCCGCAAGGCCTTCAAGGGCCGGATCAATGGCGACGCCAAGGGCGGCACCGATCTCAACTTCGGCTCCTACGGCCTCAAGGCGATGGAGCCCGAGCGGATCACCGCGCGCCAGATCGAAGCGGCGCGCCGCGCGATCACGCGCCACATCAAGCGCCAGGGCCGCTTGTGGATCCGCATCTTCCCCGACGTGCCGGTCTCGAAGAAGCCCGCCGAAGTCCGCCAGGGCAAGGGCAAGGGCGCGGTCGAATACTGGGCCGCGCGGGTCAAGCCGGGCCGCATCCTGTTCGAGCTCGACGGCGTTCCCGGCCCGCTCGCCGCGGTGGCGTTCCAGCGCGCGGCGATGAAGCTGCCGATCAAGACCAAGGTCGTCGCCCGCCTCGGCGACACCTCGCATCTGGGAGCCTAGTGATGGCCAAGAAGCCCGTCAAGAAGTCGAACAAGGTCGAGGACATGCGCGTCAAGACCGACGACCAGCTCGCCGGCGAGCTCGGCGAGCTGAAGCGCGAGGCGTTCAACCTGCGTTTCCAGGCGGCGACCAACCAGCTCGAGCGCCCGGCGCGCATCCGCGAAGTGCGCCGCGACATCGCCCGCATCAAGACGCTCCAGACCGAGCGCGCCCAGGCCGTGCCAAGCAGCGAGGCCTAAGGAGAACACGATGCCCAAGCGTATCCTGATCGGGACCGTGGTCTCCGACAAGACCGACAAGACCGTGGTGGTCAAGGTCGAGCGCAAGGTGAAGCACCCGCTCTACGGCAAGATCATCCGCCGCTCGAAGAAGTATCACGCCCACGACGAGGACAATGCCGTTCAAGACCGGCGAGACCGTCCGCATCGAGGAAACCCGTCCGATCTCCAAGCTGAAGAGCTGGAAGGTGATCGAACGGGTGGTGACCGGCAAGGTCGCCGCAGTCGAAGCCGAAGTCTGAGCGCCTCGGACCAGAATTGAGAAGGAACCGGATCGATGATCCAGATGCAGTCCAATCTCGACGTCGCCGACAACAGCGGCGCCAAGCGCGTCCAGTGCATCAAGGTGCTGGGCGGCTCGAAGCGGCGCATCGCCGGCGTCGGCGACATCATCGTCGTGTCGGTCAAGGAAGCCGCAGCCGCGCGCCCGCGTCAAGAAGGGCGACGTTCACCGCGCGGTGATCGTGCGCACCCGCAAGGACGTGCGCCGCGCCGATGGCACGGTGATCCGCTTCGACAGCAACGCCGCGGTGCTGATCAACAAGAACGAGGAGCCGATCGGCACCCGCATCTTCGGCCCGGTGGTCCGCGAACTGCGCGGCAAGGGCTTCATGAAGATCATCTCGCTCGCGCCGGAGGTGCTGTGATGGGCGCTGCCAAGATCAAGAAGGGCGACAGCGTCGTCGTCCGTCGGGCAAGGACAAGGGCCGCACCGGCAGGTCGCTGCAGGTCGATGCCCAAGGACGGCAAGGTCTGGTGCAGGGCGTCAACGTCGCCACGCGCCACCGCAAGCCGACCCAGGCGAACCCGCAGGGCGGGATCGAGCGCCGCGAAGCGCCGATGGCGATCTCCAAGGTCGCGCATCGCCGATCCCAAGACCGGCAAGCCGACCCGCGTGCGTTTCGAAGTGACCAAGGACGGCAAGAAGGTCCGCGTGGCCGTCAAGTCCGGGGAGAAGATCGATGGCTGATGAAGTATGTCGCCCCGGATGCGCACGCGCTATGACGACAAGATCGTCAAGGCGATGACCGAGAAGTTCGGCTACAAGAACCGCATGGAAGTGCCGCGGATCGAGAAGATCATGCTCAACATGGGCGTGGGCGAAGCGACCCAGGACAAGAAGAAGGTCGACCACCGCCGCCGAGGAAATGGAGCTGATCGCCGGCCAGAAGCCGGTGATCACCAAGGCGAAGAAGTCGATCGCGCAGTTCAAGCTGCGCGAAGGCATGCCGATCGGCTGCAAGGTCACCTTGCGCCGCGAGCGGATGTACGAATTCCTCGACCGGCTGATCACCATCGCGCATGCCCCGCATCCGCGACTTCCGCGGCCTCAACCCGAAGAGCTTCGACGGGCGCGGCAACTATGCGATGGGCCTGAAGGAGCAGATCATCTTTCCGGAGATCAGCTACGACCAGATCGACAAGGTGCGGGGCATGGACATCATCGTCACCACCACCGCCAAGACCGACGACGAAGCGCGCGAGCTGCTTCGCCTGTTCGGTTTCCCGTTCCCGCAGGAAGCCGAAGAGCAACAGCAGGCAGCCTGAGCAGAGATAGAGAAGAGAGCTTAAGTCCATGGCGAAACTGAGTTCCATCAACAAGAACGAGCGGCGCAAGAAGCTCGTTAAGAAGTATGCGGCGAAGTACGCCGCGCTGAAGGCGACGGCCGACGACAAGTCGCTCGACGATACCGAGCGGCTGATGGCGCGGCTCAAGATGGCGGAGCTGCCGCGCAACGCGAACCCGACCCGGGTGCGCAACCGCTGCGCCACCACCGGCCGCCCGCGCGGCTATTATCGCAAGTTCGGCCTGTGCCGCATCGAGCTGCGGGACCTTGCCAACAAGGGCATGATCCCCGGCGTGACCAAGTCGAGCTGGTAAGGATCAAGCGATGGCAATGACCGATCCCCTGGGTGATATGCTCACCCGCATCCGCAACGGCCAGCGGGCGAAGAAGGACAGCGTCCTGTCGCCGGCCTCGAAGCTGCGCGCCCGCGTGCTCGAAGTGCTTCAGCGCGAAGGCTATATCCGCGGCTATCACCGAGGACGCCACCGGCGCGCACCCGCAGCTGCGCATCGAGCTCAAGTATTTCGAGGGCGAGCCGGCGATCAAGCACGTCGCCCGCGTCTCGAAGCCGGGCCGCCGGGTCTATTCGGGCAGCAAGGAGCTGCCGCGTGATCCGCAACGGCCTTGGCATCACCATCGTCTCGACGCCCGCGCGGCGTGCTTTCGGATGCCGAAGCGCGCGCGCCAGAATGTCGGCGGCGAAGTGCTGGCGGAGGTGTTCTGATGAGCCGCATCGGCAAAGTACCGGTCGCCATTCCCGGCGGCGTCACCGCCGACGATCGCCGACGGCATGCTCAGCGTGAAGGGCCCCAAGGGCACGCTCGACGCTGACGCATGCGCGACGAGATCAGCTATACGCGTCGAAGATGGCGCGCATCCTGGTGCAAGCCGGCCAACGACACCAAGCCGGCGCGCGCCTTCTGGGGCATGCAGCGCACGCTGGTGCAGAACCTCGTCACCGGCGTCACCGACGGCTACACCAAGGTGCTCGAGATCACCGGCGTCGGCTATCGCGCCAATGCCCAGGGCAAGCAAGCTCAAGCTGCAGCTCGGCTACAGCCACGACGTCGATTTCGACGGTGCCCGAAGGCATCGAAGTCAAGACCCCGGACAACACCACGATCGAGATCAGCGGGATCGACAAGCAGAAGGTCGGCCAGGTCGCCGCCGAAATTCGCCGCTGGCGCAAGCCCGAGCCCTACAAGGGCAAGGGCATCAAGTATCGCGGCGAGTACATCTTCCGCAAGGAAGGGAAGAAGAAGTAATGGCCAAGCTTTCCCTCTTCGATCGCCGCCGCCGGCGGGTCCGCACCGCGCTCAAGGCGCGCGCCGGCGGCCGTCCGCGCCTGTCGGTGCACCGTTCGGGCCGGCACATCTATGCCCAGATCATCGACGATGCCGCCGGGCCGCACCGCTGGCCGCGGCCTCGACGCTGACAAGGGCGGCAAGGGCGCCCGGCGCGACCGTCGAGGCCGCCGCCGAAGTCGGCAAGGCGCTCGCCGAGGCGCGCCAAGAAGGCGGGCGTGACCACCGTCGTGTTCGATCGCGGCGGCTTCCTGTTCCATGGCCGCGTCAAGGCGCTGGCCGACGCCGCGCGTGAAGGCGGGCTGGAGTTCTGATGATGGCTGACGAAACCGAAAACAACGCCGAAGCCGGCTCAGGTCGAGACAGTCCGCGGTGGAAGCACCTGCCGCCGAGGGCGGCGACCAGCGCGAGGGCCGTGGCGGCCGTGGCGGCCGTGGCCGTGGCGGCGGCGATCGTGGCGGCGGTGGCGATCGCGGCGGCGCGTGGCCGCGGCGATCGTGACCGGGGCCGTGGCCGTGGTGGCGACGACGACGATGGCGGCGAGGAGCTGATCGAAAAGCTCGTCCACATCAACCGCGTCTCCAAGACGGTGAAGGGCGGCAAGCGCTTCGGCTTCGCGGCGCTGGTCGTGGTCGGCGACGGCAAGGGCCGGGTCGGCTTCGGCCACGGCAAGGCGCGCGAAGTGCCCGAGGCGATCACCAAGGCGACCGCCGCCGCCAAGAAGAAGATGGTCCGCGTTCCGCTGAAGGAAGGCCGCACCCTGCATCATGACGGCAAGGGCCGTTTCGGCGCCGGCAAGGTCAACGTCCGCACGGCGCCGGCCGGCACCGGCATCATCGCCGGCGGCCCGATGCGCGCCGTGTTCGAAAGCCTGGGCGTCGCCGATGTGGTCGACCAAGTCGATCGGCACGTCCAACCCCTACAACATGGTCCGCGCCACTTTCGATGCGCTCGACGACCCAGACTTCGCCCAAGTCGGTGGCCCAGCGCCGCGGCAAGAAGGTCGCCGACCTGCTCGGCCGGGGCGGCGCCAGCGCGGCCGAGGCGGAAGCCGACGCCGCGGCGATCGTGGAGTAACGCATGATGGCCAAGATCAAGATCAAGCAGATCGGCTCGCCGATCCGCCGCCCGGCCAAGCAGAAGCAGATGCTGATCGGCCTCGGCCTCGGCAAGATGCACGCGTGGTCGAGCTCGAGGACACGCCCGAGGTGCGCGGCGCGATCGCCAAGCTGCCGCATATGGTGGCGGTGGTCGAGTAAACTAAGGCATCGGGTACACCGGAGGCGCTGTCCCCGGCGCGACAAAAGCGAAAGCGAGTGCAAAGACATGAAACTCAACGATATCCGTGACAATGCCGGTGCCCGCAAGGGGCGCATGCGCGTCGGCCGCGGCATCGGCTCGGGCAAGGGCAAGACCGCCGGACGCGGCCAGAAGGGCGCCAAGGCGCGCTCGGGCGTTTCGATCAACGGCTTCGAAGGCGGCCAGATGCCGCTGCACATGCGGATCCCGAAGCGCGGCTTCAACAACAAGATCTTCGCCAAGGACTTTGCCGAAGTGAACCTCGGCCTGGTCCAGAAGGCGATCGATGCGGGCAAGCTCGACGCCAAGGCGACGATCGACCACGCCGCGCTGAAGGCGGCCGGGCCTCGCGCGCGGCGGCAAGGACGGCGTCCGCCTGCTCGGCAAGGGCGAGTTCACCGCCAAGGCCAAGTTCGCTGTCGCCGGCGTGTCGAAGGGCGCGCTCGAGGCGGTCGAGAAGGCCGGCGGTTCGGTCGAGCTGCCCGCCGATCAGCCCAGCGAGCACGAAAAGAAGACCGCGCGCCGCGAAGCCAACAAGGCGGCGAAGTAACCTCGCGCCAATTCCCGCGCCATGCCGGGGGGATTGCGTCGGCGGGGGGTTCGACAACGCCGCCGCGTCCCTATATGGGGCTGGCATGCGGTCCGCGTCCGGACCGGTACACAAGGCTCTGAATCCCGATGGCATCACGCGCCGACAACATTGCGAGCAATCTCAGCCTCGCCAATTTCGGCAAGGCGACCGAGCTCAAGAACCGCATCTGGTTCACGCTCGGCGCGCTGATCGTCTTCCGCTTCCTCAGCTTCGTGCCGCTGCCTGGGGTCAATCCGCTGATCGCTCGAATCGCTCTACGACCAGACGCGCGGCGGCATCCTCGATATGTTCAACATGTTCTCGGGCGGCAGCCTGGAGCGCATGAGCCTGATCGCGCTGGGCGTGATGCCCTACATCACCGCCTCGATCGTGGTGCAGCTCGCCGCCTCGCTGCATCCGGCGCTCGCCGCGCTCAAGAAAGAAGGCGAGAGCGGGCGCAAGAAGCTCAACCAGTATACCCGCTATGGCGCCGTCGGGCTGACCGCGATCCAGGGCTATTTCGTTGCCTCGGGCTTGAAGCCTATGGCGCATCCAGCGGCCTTCAGGCGGTCGTTGCGCCCGGCCTGATGTTCCGCGTCGGCGCGGTCATCAGCCTGGTCGGCGGCACCATGTTCCTGCTGTGGCTGGGCGAGCAGATCACCGCGCGCGGTATCGGCAACGGCGTTTCGCTGATCATCATGGCCGGCATCGTCGCCCAGATGCCGACGTTCATGGCCAACCTGTTCGAAGGCGGCCGCACCGGTTCGATCGGCATGTTCACCATTGTCGGCCTGCTCGCGCTGCTTGTCGCCATGGTCTTGCTGATCTGCTTCATGGAGCGCGCGCAGCGGCGGCTGCTGGTGCAGTATCCCAAACGCGCCAGTCAGCGCGGCATGATGCAGGCCGACCGCAGCCATCTGCCGCTCAAGATCAACACCGCCGGCGTCATCCCGCCGATCTTCGCCTCCGTCGCTGCTGCTGCTGCCGCTGACGATCAGCCAGTTCGCCGGCAATTCGCTGCAGCCCGACAGCACGCTGCGGCGGCTTCGTGATCGCGCTCAACCAGTATCTCGCGCACGGCAAGCCGCTCTACATGATGCTCTATGCCGCCGGGATCATCTTCTTCGCCTTCTTCTACACCGCCGTGGTGTTCAATCCGGAGGAGACCGCCGAGAACCTCAAGCGAGCGGGCGGCTTCATTCCCGGCATCCGCCCGGGCAAGAATACCGAGACCTATCTCGACTATGTGCTGACCCGCATCACCGTGATCGGCGCGGTCTATATCGCCGTGGTCTGCGTGATCCCGGAATACTGGATGGCGCAAACCGGCATGAACATGATGTTCCTGGGCGGCACCAGCCTGCTGATCGTGGTCAACGTCACGGTCGATACCATCACCCAGATCCAGTCGCACTTGCTGGCGCACCAGTATGGCGACCTGATCAAGAAGGCGAAACTGAAGGGCCGCATGCGCTGAAGGAGCGCGCGGCCGGAATGTTGACGCATCGCGGGCGGCGGAAAACCGGTTTCCTCTTTTCCGCGCGATGCTTTGACTGGAGGGCACTACCGTGAATATCATTCTGCTGGGTCCGCCGGGAGCGGGCAAGGGTACGCAGGCGCAGCGGCTGGTCGAACGGCGCGGCATGCGCCAGCTCTCGACCGGCGACATGCTGCGCGCCGCGGTCAAGGCGGGAACGCCGGTCGGTCTCCAGGCCAAGGCGGTGATGGACCGGGGCGAGCTGGTCTCCGACGAGATCGTCTCCGCGCTGATCGGCGAAGAGCTTGACGGCATGGGCAAGGACGCCGGCGCGATCTTCGACGGCTATCCGCGCACCGCCGCCCAGGCCGAAGCACTCGACGCAATCCTGTCGCGGCGCGGCCGCGCGCTGGCCCAGGTGATCGAACTCGATGTCGACGAGGAAGCGCTGGTCGAACGGATAACCGGCCGTTTCACCTGCGCCAATTGCGGCAAGGGCTATCACGACAAGTTCGAGCAGCCCAGGCAGCCGGGCGTCTGCGACAAGTGCGGTTCGACCGACTTCAAGCGCCGCCCCGACGACAACGAGGAAACCGTGCGCACCCGCATGGCCGAATACCGCGCCAAGACCGCGCCGATCCTGCCGATCTACGAAGCGCGCGGGATCGTTTCCCGGGTCAACGGCATGGCCGATATGGACGATGTCACCAAGGCGATCGAAAAGATCCTGGCGGGCTGACGGCTACGGCACGGCCAACTCAGTCTGACCCTGGGTGTGCAGACCGCGACCGCGCATTTTGACCTTCGCACCATAGTCCGGTATAGGTGGCTGCATTGATAGCGCTCCTCGTCGAAGCCATTCGACGAGCCCCGCGACGCTTATGCGATCGCGGCATTGACAGTCTGCGCGAATCGCCTTAGGCGCGCCTTTCACTCGACAAAAACGGGGAAGTCCGGCAGGCAGCCGCGTTCGCGCGCGCCATCCGGACTTTTTGCTGTTTTGCCGGTGTTCACGCGTTGAGATGGAGCGCCGCGCCAGTCCGTTTCGAATTGGCGCCGCTCTCCGTGGAGCAGGAGAAGTAAGTGGCTCGTATCGCCGGGGTCAATATCCCCACCAACAAGCGCGTTATCATCGCGCTTACCTACATCCATGGCATTGGCCGCCACAAGGCCGTGCAGATCGCCAACAAGCTGGGCATCGATCACAGCCGCCGGGTGCAGGACCTGACCGATCAGGAAGTCCTGCATATCCGCGAGTCCATCGACGCCGAGCACATGGTCGAGGGCGATCTTCGCCGCGAAACCGCGATGAACATCAAGCGGCTGATGGACCTGGCCTGCTATCGCGGGCTGCGTCATCGCAAGGGTCTGCCGGTTCGCGGCCAGCGCACGCATACCAATGCGCGCACCCGCAAGGGCAAGGCCAAGCCGATCGCCGGCAAGAAGAAATAAGCAGTCCTTCGAGACGCGGCTTGCAGCCGCACCTCGGGACGGGCGGAATTCGAAAGAGTAGGTACAGAACAATGGCACGCGAACCCCAGCGCCTTAAAAAGCGGGAGCGCAAGAACATCTCCAGCGGCATTGCCCACGTCAATGCCAGCTTCAACAATACCATGGTCACCATCACCGACGCCCAGGGCAATGCCATCGCATGGTCCTCGGCCGGGATGATGGGCTTCAAGGGCAGCCGCAAGTCGACTCCCTATGCCGCCCAGGTCGCCGCCGACGACGCCGGCAAGAAAGCCGCCGAGCACGGCGTGCGCACCCTCGAAGTCGAGGTCAAGGGACCCGGCTCCGGCCGCGAAAGCGCGCTTGCGGGCGCTGCAAGCGGTCGGTTTCACGATTACCTCGATCCGCGACGTTACGCCGATCCCGCACAACGGGGTCCGGCCGTCCAAGCGCCGCCGCGTCTGATCGAGCCCATGCGGGCGGCGCCCTCGGCGCCGCCCATTCCCGGATCGGTCGCGGCGTTACCCACACGCTTCGGCCTTGTCCCGCCAGAAAAAACCCTAGGGGAAGTCCATGTCTGTCAACATCAAGAACTGGCAGGAACTCAAGAAGCCCAACAACCTGGAAGTGAAGCCCGGCACCGACGCCAAGCGCCGCGCGACCTTCGTCGCCGAGCCGCTTGAGCGCGGCTTCGGCCTGACGCTGGGCAATGCGCTGCGCCGCGTGCTGCTCTCTTCGCTGCAGGGCGCCGCGATCACCTCGATCAAGATCGAGAACGTGCTGCACGAGTTCTCCAGCCTCGCCGGCGTGCGCGAGGACGTCACCGACATCGTCCTCAACGTGAAGCAGATCGCGCTGAGGATGCAGGGCGAGGGGCCCAAGCGCCTTCAGCTTTCCGCCACCGGCCCGGCCGAAGTGACGGCCGGCGACATCGCGGTCACCGGCGACATCGAAGTGATGAACAAGGATCTGGTGATCTGCCACCTCGACGAGGGTGCGACGCTGAACATGGAACTGACCGCCGATACCGGCAAGGGCTATGTTCCGGCCGTCGGCAACCGTCCGGTCGATGCGCCGATCGGCCTGATTCCGGTCAATTCGCTTTATTCGCCGGTTCGTCAGGTCTCCTACAAGGTCGACAACGCCCGCATCGGCCAGGAGCTCGACTACGACAAGCTCAACCTGACGATCGAGACCGACGGCACCGTGACGCCCGAGGATGCCGTCGCCTATGCCGCGCGCATCCTGCAGGACCAGCTGGCGCTGTTCGTCCACTTCGAGGACGTCGCTCCGATGGGCGCCTCGCCGATGATCGGCATCGCCGCTTCGGCGCCGGTCGACGATGGCGATACCAACCAGCTCAACCGCTACCTGCTCAAGAAGGTCGACGAGCTCGAGCTGTCGGTGCGCTCGGCCAATTGCCTCAAGAACGACAACATCATCTACATCGGCGATCTGGTCCAGAAGACCGAGGCCGAGATGCTGCGCACGCCGAACTTCGGCCGCAAGTCGCTCAACGAGATCAAGGAAGTACTGTCCTCGATGGGCCTGCGCCTCGGCATGGACATCCCCGGCTGGCCGCCGGAGAACATCGAGGAAATGGCCAAGAAGCTCGAGCAAGAGCTGCTGGGCTGACGGTAACAACGGCAGGCAACCGTCCCTGCCAGGACCGGGGTACCTGATACGGCCCCCTTACGAACGGAGTAACGAACATGCGTCATAAAGTCGGTCATCGCAAACTGCAGCGCACCAGCGCCCACCGCGCCGCGCTGCTGCGCAACATGGCGGCGGCGCTGATCAAGCACGAGCAGATTCAGACCACCACCGCCAAGGCGCGCGAGCTGCGGCCCTATGCGGAAAAGCTGATCACGCTGGCCAAGCGCGGCGGCCTGTCCAATCGCCGCCTGGCGCACGCGCGGCTGCTCGACGACGCCCAGCTGGTCAAGCTGTTCGACGTGCTCGCCCCGCGCTATGCCGGGCGCGAGGGCGGCTATACCCGCATCGTCAAGGCGGGCTTTCGCGCTTCCGACGCGGCGCCGGTCGCGATTATCGAACTGGTCGATCGCGATGTCTCGGCCAAGGGTCAGGATTCCGGTCCGGTCGAGACCGGCGAAGAATAAACCCGGCCGGGCTCCTTTCCCCCGGCGCCAGGCGCGCTACATGGGGGGAAAGGGAGAGTCCGGATGCGCGTTGGAACCGTCCGCGAAATCAAGGACAATGAATTCCGCGTCGGCCTGACGCCGGAAAGCGTGCGTGAACTGCACGCGCACGGCCACGAAGTCTGGGTCGAGAGCGGGGCAGGGCTCGGCATCGGGGCAACCGATGCGGACTACGTCTCCGCCGGGGCGAAGGTTCAGCCGGATGCGGCCAGCCTGTTCGCCGCCTGCGACATGGTGGTCAAAGTCAAGGAACCGCAGAAGGCCGAACGCAAGATGCTGCGCGAGGGGCAGGTGCTGTTCACCTACCTCCACCTCGCCCCCGATCCCGAACAGACCGCCGATCTGGTCAAGAGCGGGCGTCACCGCGATCGCCTATGAGACTGTAACCGGCGCGAACAACTCGCTGCCTCTGCTCAAGCCGATGAGCCAGGTGGCCGGCCGCCTATCAATCCAGGCGGGGGCGACCGCGCTGCAGAAAGCGGACGGCGGGCGCGGCGTGCTGCTCGGCGGGGTGCCGGGGGTGTTGCCGGGCCGGGTGCTGATCATCGGCGGCGGCGTGGTCGGCTTCAACGCGGCGCAGATGGCGGTCGGCATGGGCGCCGACGTCACCATTCTCGACCGGGATCCCGACGTGCTCGAACGGCTCTCGACCCATTTCGGCAACCGCGCCAAGACCCGCTTTTCCAACCGCTCGACCCTGGCCCAGATGATCGCCGAGGCGGAGCTGACGATCGGCGCGGTTCTGGTCCCCGGCGCCGCCGCGCCGCGCCTGGTCAGCCGCGACATGCTGGCGACGATGAAGCCCGGCGCGGTCCTGGTCGATGTCGCCATCGATCAGGGCGGCTGCTTCGAAAGCTCGCACCCGACCACCCATTCCGACCCGACCTATGTGGAAGGCGGCATCGTCCACTACTGCGTCGCCAACATGCCCGGCGCGGTCTCGCGCACCAGCACCTATGCGCTGAACAACGTTACCCTGCCGCATGTGCTGCGCATCGCCGACCTGGGCTGGAAGGAAGCGCTGATAGCAAACCCGCACCTGGCGAACGGGCTCAATGTTACCGGCGGCAAGGTGACCCATGAAGCCGTGGCGAAAGAACTGGACTATGCCTATGTGCCGGTGGGGGACGTACTTTGAGCCCTTTCGGGCGGCTGTGCCATTTATCGGGATAAGCCAGGCGAATGTGCTGTAAGCCTTTGCCCCGGCGCACTGCTGCCGGTTCCACGCGCGAGGGCTCATGCAATTCGAGAATTTCGATAGTGCCGGGTTTCTGCGCGACTATTGGCAACGCCGGCCGCTGCTGATCGAAAATCCGTGGAAGTGCTGGACCAATCCGCTGGACGGCGACGAGCTCGCCGGGCTGGCCTGCGAGGAGGCGGTCGAATCGCGGTTGATCGAGCAATCGCGCGACGATTGGCGGGCCGAATGCGGACCCTTCCCCGAAGACCGCTTCCGCCAGACCGGCAAGGCCCCGTGGACGCTGCTGGTCCAGGCGGTCGATCATCATGTCTCCGAAGTCGCCGCACTGATCGATCCGTTCCGCTTCGTGCCGAACTGGCGGATCGACGATGTCATGGTCTCCTATGCCAGCGATGGGGGCGGGGTCGGGCCGCATTTCGATCATTACGACGTGTTCCTGATCCAGGGGCTGGGCCGGCGCCGGTGGCAAGTCGGCGCGATCTGCGATGCTGCGACTGAATTGCTGCCGCACGACCACTTGCGTCTCGTGGCCAGCTTCGAGCCCTCGCAAGAGTGGCTGCTCGAGCCCGGCGATATCCTCTATGTCCCGCCGCGCCTGGCGCACAACGGCGTTGCCGTCGGCGATGACTGCATGACCTACTCGATCGGCTTCCGCGCGCCCTCGCGCGCCGAACTGATTGCGGGCTGGTGCGACGATCTGATCGCCGGGCTGGAAGACGACGATCGTTACACCGATCCGGGGCTGGCCGCGCAGACCAATCCGGGCGAGATTTCGGCTGAGGCGATTGCGCCGGCTGCATGCGCTGGTCACCGGCAAACTGGCTGACCAGCAGCCTTCGCGCGCTGGTTCGGCGGCTTCACCACCACCCGCAAATATCCCGACGTGGACTGGCGACCCGGAAGAGCCGATCGGCCCGAAGGACTTGCGCGGCTCTTCTGGCGCAAGGCGCGCCGCTGATCCGCAATCCCGCCAGCCGCTTTTCGTTCATCCGGGAGGAGGCGGGAGGCGTGTTGCTGTTCGTCGATGGGGAGTGTTTCGAGTGCGCCGGGGAGGCTGCGGTATTGGCCGAGCAGCTTTGCGCGCAGCGACCGGATCGCGCTCGATGCGGCGGCGGCGATGCCGGATGCAGTCGTGGGGTTGATCGTTGACCTGTTCAACCGGGGCAGCGTCGCCTTCGAGGAATAATACCGCATCCCGACTGATCCTGACCATGAGGATTGCCATTTCGTTCGCGGCAAGGAGTAGCCGGAAGCCGCGATGTGGTTCATCGTGGCCGAGGCTGCGACGAAGTCGAGCGGGCGGGGAAATGGCAACCGGAGGGCGGTTTTCTGCCGGCCGCTCGGACGGCGTCGGCGCGCTGCGGGACGATGAACCACATCGCCCCTTGGCGCGCGCTTCTTGCCGAGAACCGCAGAAGCCGTCCTCATGGGTCAGGATGATCGGGATGTGGGTATAAGGTCAGGACAGAGCGCCTTCCACGCCACTCCCCAGGCCAAGCCCTGCGAGCGTCCAGTCCCCGATCGCCCAGCGCACCAGCCGCAAGGTCGGATGGCCGACCGCCGCCGTCATCCGCCGCACCTGGCGGTTGCGCCCTTCGCGGATGGTCAGCCTGATCCAGCAATCGGGCACGCTCTTGCGGAAGCGCACCGGCGGATCGCGCGGCCACAGGTCGGGATCGGGAATGCGCTCGCGCTTCGGCGGGGCGGGTCATGCCATCCTTCAGCCCCACGCCGCGCCGCAGCGCATCGAGGCTGGCCTCGGCCACATCGCCTTCGACCTGGACGAGATAGGTCTTCGCCAGCTTGTACTTCGGATCGGCGATCCGCGCCTGCAACCGGCCATCATCGGTCAGCAGCATCAGCCCCTCGCTATCGAGATCGAGCCGGCCGGCGGGATAGACCCCGGGCACCTGGATATAAGTCCGAAAGCGTGGGCCTGCCGAACCCTCCGTGCCGCGATCGGTGAACTGGGGCAGCACACCATAGGGCTTGTTGAACAGGATCAATCGCGACATTGCATGAGGCTACTCCAGCCCCCAGCTGCCACAGGATAAACGCAAACTCCTCCGCCGTTTCCTGCAGGCTCTCGAACCGGCCCGACTTGCCGCCATGCCCCGCGCCCATGTTGGTCTTGAGCAGCAGTTCGCTGTCGCCCAGTCTTCAGCTCGCGCAGCCGCGCCACCCATTTGGCCGGCTCCCAATAGGTCACGCGCGGGTCGTTCAGGCCGGCGGTCACCAGGATCGGCGGGTAGGCCTGGGCCTTGACCTGGTCGTAGGGCGAGTAGGAGCGGATCAGCTCGAACGCCGCCTTGTCCTCGATCGGGTTGCCCCATTCGGGCCATTCGCCCGGCGTCAGCGGCAAGGTCGGGTCGAGCATGGTGGCGAGCACATCGACGAAGGGGACATGGGCGACGACCGCGCCGAACAGCTCGGGGTCGGAATTGACCACCGCGCCCATCAGCTCGCCGCCGGCCGAGCCGCCCGAGATCGAGATGCGCCCGGCCTGGGTGTAGCCGCGCTCGATCAGGCCTTTGGCGACATCGACGAAATCGGTGAAGGTGTTGCACCGCCGCTCCAGCTTGCCCGCCTTGTACCAGGCGCGGCCCAGATCGTCGCCGCCGCGGATGTGGGCGATGGCATAGGCGAAGCCGCGATCGACCAGGCTGAGGCGGGAAGTCGAGAAGCCCGGCTCGATGGCGATGCCATAGGCGCCGTAGCCATAGAGGTGGAGCGGGCCGCCGGCGTCGCGATCCTTGCGCATGACCACGCTGACCGGGATCGGGGTGCCGTCGCGCGCGGCGATCTCCAGCCGCTCGGTGGTGTAGAGCGAAGCGTCGTAGCCCGAGGGGATTTCCTGGACTTTGAGCGCTTCAAGGCTGCGGGCGGCGACATCGTAGTCATAGACCGTCGCCGGGCTGACCATGCTCTCGTAGGACAGCCGCAGCGTGGTCATCGTGCCATTCGGGATTGTCGCCCAGCCCGGCGGAATAGCTCGCTTCGGGGAACAGCGATCGGCTCGATCCTTGCCGGATCGTCGTAATAGCGCACCTCGATCTGGTCGAGCCCGCCGCGCCGGCCCTCGACACGTAGAAATCGCGGAACAGCTCGAAGCCGGTCAGGTAGAACGCGTCCGATCCTGCGATCAGCGTCGTCCATTCGCCCGGCCGTTCCAGCGGCGCGGTGGCGAGGCGGAAGTTCTCGTGGGTGTCGTTGGTGTGGATGTAGAGCGTGCCGTCGCGCTCCTCGACATCGTATTCGACGCCCTTTTGCCGGGGCTTGACCAGGATCGGCGCGGCCAGCGGATCGGCTGCCGGGATCAGCCGGACTTCGCTGGTTTCGTGATCGCTGGCCGCGACGATCAGCCACTTCTCGTTGGCGGTCAGCGACGAGCCGACGCGGAAGCCCTCGTCGTCTTCGTGATAGAGCTCGATGTCGCTGTCGAGCGGCTGGCCCAGCCAGTGCAGCCGGGCATTGTCGGTGCGCCATTGCTCGTTGGCGAGGCTGAATAGACGAAGCCCTTGTCTTCCGCGACCCAGACCAGCGAGGACAGCGTGCCGGGGATCTCGTCGGCCAGCAGTTCGCCGGTGGTCAGGTCCTTGACGCGCGCGGTGAAGCGTTCCGAACCGTTGTCGTCCACGGCATAGGCGAGCAGCTTGCCATCGTTGCTCACCGCGATCGCGCCAAGGCGGAAATATTCCTTGCCCTCGGCCAGCGCCACTTCGTCGAGGATCAGCTCGTCGGGCCCGCCTGCCACCGGCCTGCGCCACCACTTCTTGTATTCGGCGCCTTCCTCGAACTCGATCCAGTAGAGCCAATCGCCGTCCTTCTGCGGCACCGATGTGTCGGCCTCCTTGATCCGCCCGCGCATCTCCTTGAACAGGCGTCGATCAGCTGGCTGGTGCGGCTCCATCCGTGCTTCGAACCAGGCGTTCTCGGCTTCGAGGTGGGCGAGCACTTGCTTGTCGGTCACCTCGGGATAGCCGGGATCGCGCAGCCAGGCGTAATCGTCGGTCACCGCGATGCCGTGGTGGGTGACGCTGTGCGGCTTTTTGGCCGCTCTAGGTGCAGTTGTGAGGCGTGGTTCAGGCAGGTGTGGAATCTGTCATCGCCTGCCTCTATGATGCCTGCCAGAAGGACCGCAACCATGCTGATGAACACCCCCAGGACACTGGCTCGCCCGGCTCGACGCGCTGCGCAAGGAACTGAAGCGCCAGGGACTCGACGGCTTCGTCGTGCCGATCAGCGACGAGCATATGAGCGAATATGTCGGCGCCTATGCCCAGCGGCTTGCATGGCTGACCGGTTTCGGCGGCTCGGCGGGAACGGCTGTGGTGCTGGCGCGATGACGGCGGCGATGTTCGTCGATGGGCGCTATACCCTGCAGGTGCGCGATCAGGTCGATGGTCGGCTCTATGGCTTTGAAAGCGTGCCGGAGACCAGCGTCGCCAAGTGGCTGGGCGAGCATGCGCGGCGAGGGCGCGCGGATCGGCTACGATCCCTGGCTGCATTCCAAACCGTGGGTCTGTGCGGTGGAAAAAGAGCTCGCCGGGCGGCAGGCCGAACTGGTCGCGGTCGAAGCCAACCCGATCGATGCGGTCTGGCAGGACCGGCCAGTGCCTTCCCCTGCGCCCGCGCTGGTGCACGAGAACCGCTATGCCGGCGCAAACGAGCGAGGCGAAACGCGCGGCGGTGTCAGAATGGCTGGCCGGAAAGAAGATCGATGCGGCGGTGATTTCCGCGCTCGATTCAATTGCCTGGCTGCTCAATATTCGTGGGACGGATGTCGAGCGCACGCCGGTGGCGCTGTCGTTCGTCATCGCCCATGCCGATGGCACCGCCGATCTGTTCATCGCCGAGGAGAAGGTGACACCCGAACTGCGCGCGCATCTCGGCAACGCCGTGCGGATTGCCCCGCGCGAGGAATTCGTGCCCGCTCTGCCAGTCGCTTGCACGGCAAAAAAGTCGCCGCCGATCCCGAGCGCGCGGTGCAGGCGGTGTTCTCGGCGCTGACGGAGGCGCGGAGCAGAAGTCGTCGAGGAGCGCGATCCCACCGTGCTGCCCAAGGCGCGGAAGAACGCTCGCCGAGCAGGCCGGCCACCGCGCCGCCCAGGCGCGCGACGGGGCGGCGATGGCGCGGTTCCTGCACTGGCTGTCGGTCGAAGCGCCAAAGGGCAAGGTCGATGAAATCGCCGCGCAGGAAAAGCTCCACCAATGCCGCCGCGACACCGGCGATTTGCGCGATCTTTCGTTCGACACCATCTCCGGCGCGGGCCCGAACGGCGCCGTCGTGCATTACCGGGTGAGCGAGGAGACCAACCGGCACGCTCGCAGCCCGGCTCGGTCTATCTGGTCGATTCCGGCGGGCAATATCCCGACGGCACCACCGACATCACCCGCACCGTCTGGATCGGCGGGCGCGGCGAAAATGGGGGCGAGCCTCCCGCCGAAGTCAAGGACCGCTTCACCCGCGTGCTCAAGGGCAACATCGCCCTGGCCCGCGCCGTCTTCCCCAAAGGCACGCTCGGCAGCCAGCTCGACACGCTGGCCCGCCAGCACCTGTGGCAGGCCGGGCTCGATTACCAGCACGGCACCGGCCACGGCGTCGGAAGTTTCCTGTCGGTCCACGAAGGCCCGCAGCGCATCGCCAAGCCGCGCGGCGGGCAGGCGGGGACCGAGCAGGAACTGCTGCCCGGCATGATCCTTTCGGACGAGCCGGGCTATTACAAGACGGGCGAATACGGCATCCGCATCGAGAACCTGCTGCTGGTGGAGGAGCGCGCGATCGCCGGCGCGGAAGGCGAATTTTTCGGCTTCGAAGTGCTGACATTCGCGCCGATCGAGCGGCGGCTGGTCGATTGTTCGCTGCTGACGCGCGACGAAGTCGCATGGTGGAACGCCTATCACGCTGAGTGCTTGAGATCGTCGGTCCGCCAGGTCGAAGGTGCGGCGTTGCAGTGGCTCAAGGCGCAATGCGCGCCGCTGTGAATTGAAATCGAACAGGAGAGTAAGTCATGATCGTCAATACATGTTTCGGAACCCGCGATCTCGAACAGGCCGGTCGTTTCTATGACGCGGTGATGGGCGCGGCAGGCCACGCCCGCACCGGCGAGAGCGAGCGGTCGATCTATTATGGCAGCCAGGGCCAGGGCGCGGGCTTTGCCGTGACACTGCCCTTCGACGGCAAGCCCGCCACCAACGGCAACGGCACCATGGCGACCGTCGGCGTGGCGGACCGGGCGACGGTCGATGCCATGCACGCCGCGGCGCTCGCCAATGGCGGCTCGGCGAAGGCGCGCCGGGCGTGCGCGACAATGGTTTCTACGTCGCCTACTGGCGCGATCCCGACGGCAACAAGATGAACGCCGTCTCGATGGGCGGATAGCCGCCTGGCCTGGCGGGCGACGGCGCGATGGCCGGCTTGCGCGGCGATGAACGCCGCACGGCATCCGCGACAAATCGCGACAATTCTTGTCCGCATACCGGCATAATCGTGCGACATGGCGAGGGTAGAAGCAGGGCAGGAAGCCGCGCGGCCGATGCGAAGTCCCCCCTTCCCCGCTCCACGTCCGCGCGGCTTCCACCCTCCCCGGAGTGAAATCGGAGTAACGACATGAAGAAAGTGACCATCGGCCTGTCGCTGGCGGCGCTTGCAATCGGCGGCATCGCGCTTGCCGAGCAGGCAAGCAGCCCCGTGTCCGGCGGCCCGATCAGGGCAACGCCACCGTCACGCGCGCGCAGATGCAGGCCATGCCGCCGAGATGTTCGACCGGATCGACGTCAACCAGCGACGGCAAGATCGATCAGGCGGACCGCGAGGCACGCCGCGCCGCCATGTTCGACCGGATCGATGCCGACCACAACGGCCAGATTTCGCGAGCCGAATTCACTGCTCGGCAGGCCGATGCGCGGCAGGTCACGGACGGCGCAGATGCGGGGCGAAGGCCACGGCATGCGCTGGCATGGGTGGCAAGCATGGGCGGCGGTCACGGCCCGGCATGGGCCGGATGATGATGCGCATGGCGGACGCCAACAAGGACGGCGCGGTCACCAGGGACGAATTCACCGCCGCTCGGCGCCAGCATTTCGACCGAATGGATGCCAACAAGGATGGCCAGGTCACACCCGAAGAGCGCCGGGCCTCGCGTCAATCGATGCGCCAGCGCATGCACGACCATAAGGGCCACGGCATGGGTGGCCCGGCGCGCCGGCGCCACAGGGCAACTGATCGCCCGGCCGGCGCATGAGTGGAGCCGCGCCAGTCAAAGTGCTGCTCGTCGATGACGAAGCGAGCCTGCGCGAACCCCTGGCCGAGCTATCTTGTCCGCCAGGGGTTTGCCGTTATCGAGGCCGCCAGCGCCGCCCAGGCGCGCAGCCGCTTGCGCGAAGCCGCGCCGGACCTCGTCCTGCTCGACATCATGATGCCGGGCGAGGATGGCCTGTCGCTATGCCGCCATCTCGTCGAAACCCGCGCGATCCCGGTGATCTTCCTCACCGCCAAGGGCGAGGCGACCGATCGCATCGTCGGGCTGGAAATCGGCGCCGACGACTATGTCGTCAAGCCGTTCGACCCGCGCGAGCTGGTCGCCCGCATCCGCTCCGTGCTGCGCCGCGCGGGCCGCGCCGCGGCTCAGCGCGCCGACAACGAGATATATGAATTCGATGGCTGGCGGCTCGATCCGCTCAAGCGCCGGCTAACCGATCCGGAAGGCGCCATTGTGGCGATCTCGTCGGCCGAATTCCGCCTGCTGATGGCCTTTCTCGAACATCCCCGCCAGGTGCTCGACCGCGACCGCCTGCTCGATATGGTCCAGGGCCGCGAAGCCCACTTGTTCGACCGCGCAGTCGATAACCAGATCAGCCGCTTGCGCCGCAAGATCGAGGCGGACAGCCGCAATCCGCAGCTGATCCAGACAGTCTGGGGCGGCGGCTACATGCTGGCCGCCGACGTCGCGCGCGAACCGGTGGAAGCGGCGTGAAGGGGCGTCCGTGGCCCCGCAGCCTGAAGGGCCAGATGTTGCTGGCGGTCGCGCTGGCGCTGTTGCTGGCGCAGACCGCGCATGCCGTACTGCTCTATCGCGCGCAGGCCGAACAGCGCGAGGCCGCGCTGATCCATACCGCCGCGTTCCGGCTGATGCGGGCCGATCGCGGCGCATCGCCGCGGGTTCTGCGATCGAGCGCACTCCCGGATCGCCGGAAGGCAGGTGCCGAACCGCGCGATCGCGCGCCGCGGAAAGGCGGCTGCGCAAGATTCTGCCGAACAGGAGGTCGGCCACCGATGTCGTGGTTGTGCACCGCCGCATCGCGACGATGACTTTGCGCGCGAGCGGCTACGCGACCGGCGCGAGCTGATCGGGCGCAGCCCGGGCCGGTCAGCGATCGGTGCTGGTCGGCGGCGATGCAGCGCAAGAGCGACGGCAGCTGGCTGGTCGCCAGCGTCATGGTGCCGCCGGGCGCGCGCATGCTGGTTTGACCCTGATCGGTCAGACACTGATGATCTATGCCGTTCTGGTTGGCGCAATCGCCTTTATCCTGCGCCGGATCACCCGCCCGCTGGCGGCCCTGACCGGCCGGACCGAACGTTTGCCGAGAACCCGCGACCGGAGGGACCAGATTGCCGCCGAAGGCCCTGACGACGTGCGCCGGCTGATCCTGGCGCACAACGCCATGGAAGACCGGATCGTCGCCCTGCTCGACGAGAAGGACGTCATGCTTGGCGCCATCGGCCACGATCTCAAGACGCCGCTCGCGGCTTTGCGAGTAAGGATCGAGGCGGTCGAGGACGACGCCGAACGTGCGCGGATCGCCGCTACGATCGAAGAAATGAACCGCACGCTCGACGATATCCTGTCGCTCGCCCGGGCGGGCCATGCGCGCGAACCGCGCGAGCCATCCGAACTCTCCGCGCTGATCGCCTCGATCGTCGAGGAATACGAGGACATGGGCGAGCCCGTCTCGCTCGATAGCGCGGAACGCATCGTTGTGCCGCTGCGCGCGACCTGGCTGCGCCGGGCGCTGCGGAACCTGATCGGCAACGCCCTGCGCTATGGCGAGACGGCCCGGGTTTCGCTCGCCAGCGAGGCGGACAGCGCCGTCATCCGCATCGACGACGACGGCGCGGGCATTCCCGAAAGCGAAATGGCGCGCATGCTCGAGCCATTCACCCGCGGCGAACCTTCGCGCAACAGCGCTACCGGCGGCGCCGGCCTCGGCCTTGCGCTTGCCCGCACCATCGCCGAGCAGCATGGCGGCAAGCTGACGCTGCGCAACCGGCGATCGGCGGACGGCGTGGTCTGCGGCCTGTCGGCGGAGCTGCGCCTGCCACTCGGTTAGAGTCGTAACACGTCCTGCGAGACGTCGAGCATTCTGCTCTCGCGCAAAACGCCGCAATTTCGCACCCGTTCGATCGACCGTTCCAGTTCGAGCGCGCCCGGTTTGCCGGCGAAACGCGGCCGCAAATCCCGCGCGAATTCCTGCGCGCGCGCGACCGAACAAAAACCGCCTAGCAGTTGCGGCAGGCGCGAAGCGAAGAAGATGCCGTCACCCCCCGCGGTCAACCGGTCGAGATTGGCCTTGAGCCAGCGGTAGCCGATGTCGCGGGTCCGCCCGGTCAGGATGATGCCGCCCAGCAAGCCGCGCTGTTCGCTCGGGCGCAGCCGCGGATCCTTGAACTCGTCGAGCAGCCAGGCGGACACTGTCCCGTCGCCGGTAGTGGCGACGGCATCGAGCGCGGCCGCGCGAAAGCCGGCGTCCTGCGAAGACAGGGCCTTATCGACAAGCACCCGGACCGAGGCCATGCCGCCTTCATTCAGCCAGGAATTGAATGCCGGCTCATACCAAGCGGAATCGAGCGCCGCCGCCTCTCCCGCCAGGAACCTCGCCGCCGCCTCGGACAGTGTGCGGCGCAGCGCTGCGTCACGCCCGGTCGAGGCCAGCCGCGCTACCGCGATTGTCCGCCGCTGCGACTGCTCGGGATCTTCGCCGGAATAGGCCCCCAGGCGCGGATCGAAGCCCGACTTGGCGAGCACCGGCCGGTAGAGCCGGGCGACAAATGCACGGTAAGACGGCAGGGCGAACTCGTGGATCGCTTCGGTCGAGGCGAGCTCGGTCAGCAGCAGCGAGGCCGCCGCGCTGGCGTGGCTATCGGGATTGCGCGCCAGCTTGCGCGCGAGTCGCGGCCAACTGTTTCGCGCTCGCCCGGCCGGCGCGGAAGCTGGCGAACAGCGAATCGGCGAGCGCCTGCGCCTCGCCGCCGGGCAAGCGATCGGCTTGCTTGATCAACGCATGCCAATCGCGCCGGGGAAGTTCGAAACGGTAGTAACCCGCTCCGCTGGCATTTGGCATCAAGGCGCCCTTGCCCCCAAGGGTAAGCTCCAGCTCTTTGCCGCTCATCAGTTCGCACCGTCGCTGCTCCCCCCGGCGCAGGCAGACCGGTACGCCCCAGTTGGTGGCGGGTGGCGAAGCACCCAGCGGTGCATAGCGGCTCTGCCCGATGCGATAGCCTTTGCCCTTGCGGGCGAACGTCAGCAACGGCACGCCCTGCTGATCGGTGAAGCTGCGCAGGGCGGGAACGATCCGCGGGTCGCCGGCTGCTTCGGCAAGCGCGGCGAAAAAGTCGCCGCTGGTGGCGTTGCCATGCGGGCGGGCGGCCATGTAGCGGCGCACGCCCAGGCGAAACTTTTCGTCGCCCATGAAAGCGGCGATCATCGCGATGACATGGCCGCCCTTGCCATAGGTGATCGAATCGAAGGCGCCGTCGATTTCGGCATTGGCAACGATCGGCTGGCGGATCGGGCGGCCCGCCACCAGCGCATCGGTATCCATCGCCGCGAAGTCCTTCGCCGATCGCACCGGCCGCGATCCTTAGGTCCGGCCGCCATTCGTCGCCGATGCGGTAGCCCATCCAGTTGGCGAAGCTCTCGTTGAGCCAGATATCGTCCCACCAGGCCGGAGTCACCAGATCGCCGAACCATTGGTGCGACAGCTCGTGCGAGACGACCATGCCGAAATCCCGCTTGCGCGCGACCGGCGCCCGCTCATCGACCACCAGGATTTCGTCGGCGTAGAGATCGGCCCCGGCGTTCTCCATCGCGCCCGGCATGATCGGCGAGGTTATCTGATCGAGCTTGGGATAGGGGAACGCCTGGCCGAAATAGTCCTCCAGCCGGACGACGATCTCCTTCGATCCTTCTAGCGCGAATGCCAGCCCGGCGGCGTTCTGCCGGGTCGAAACGATGCGCAAAGGCAGGGGCAGGGCGCGCTGCGGCGTGGGCGGCACCAAGCCTTCCAGCGTCGCGAACGGCCCCGCCATCATGGCCACGAGATAAGTGGGCAGCGGCAGCGTCGGCTGAAAGCGGTGGACCTCGAGCCCCGCTTCGAGCGCTTTCGAGACCTGCGGTGCATTGCCGACCGCGATCTGGCCCGGCCTGGTCCGCAATGTGACACTGAACGGCGTCTTGAAGCCGGGCTCGTCGAACGAGGGGAAAGCGCTGCGCGCATCGATCGACTGGAACTGCGACCAGCTGTACCAGTCCTCGCCGACTTTCACCCGGAACAGGCCGGCGGGGCTTTCGTTGAAAGCGGCGTCGTATTCGAAGGCCAGCGTGGCAGGGCCGGCGGGCAAGGCCTCGGGGAACGTCAGCTGGGCGACGCCAGTCGGATCGACCTGCCGCCAGGCGCCGGTCAGCAGCTTGCCCCCGGCTTTCGCCGTCGCGCGGTGCACGGCAAGATCGCGGCCGTGGAGAAAGACCGTGCGCGTCTCCGCATCGATCCGCACGTCGATTTCCACTTTGCCGGGAAATCGCGGCTTGCCGGGCTCAAGCGTCAGATCGAGCCGGTAGGCGAGCGGTGCGATGCCGGCCGGAAGCTTGCCCAGCGGCGGAGAAGCAGGCGCGAGGACGCCTGCCGTGTCCTCGCAACGGGCGGGCGCCGCTCCGGCGAAAGCCAGGGCCAGGAATGCCCAGGCCAGCGCTGCGCGCAGGCGGTTCAGCGCAGCAGCCCGCCGAGCAAGCCGCGCGCGAAGCGGCCAAATGCCGCGCCGCCGAAGCGCCGTGCCGAGACTGCCGGCGACCGCGCTCGCCGCCGAAGCCAGCGGCGAGCCGCCCGATTTGCGCCCGGTCACGCTGCGCGCGATCATCCCGCCGGCCGAAGCCGCCGCCGCGCCGAACGCGGCCTTGCCCGCTTTTTCCCACATCGAGGGCGTCTGCCGCGGCTGGGCGCGCTGGGCTTCTTCGCCCTGTTCCTCGACTACCTGCGCGGCCTGGGCGGCGTCCGAAGCCTTCTGCGCCAGCACTTCGGCCGCACTTTCACGATCGACCGCTGCTTCGTACTTCCCGTCGAACGGGCTGATCGACTGGATGATGGCGCGCTCCTTGTCGGTCACCGGCCCCAGCCGCGAGCGCGGCGGCGCCACCAGCGTGCGCTGGACGATTGTCGGCGCCCCTTCTTCGTCGAGCGTCGATACCAGCGCCTCGCCGACTCGCAGTTCGGTGATCGCGGTTTCGACATCCAGATCGGGGTTGATCCGGAACGTCTCGGCCGCCGCCTTGATCGCCTTCTGGTCGCGCGGGGTGAAAGCGCGCAGGGCGTGCTGCACCCGGTTGCCGAGCTGGCCGGCGATCTTCTCGGGAATGTCGATCGGGTTCTGCGAGATGAAATAGACGCCTACGCCTTTCGACCGGATCAGCCGGACGACCTGTTCGACCTTGTCGAACAGCGCCGCGGGCGCATCGTCGAACAACAGGTGCGCTTCGTCGAAGAAGAACACCAGCCGCGGCTTTTCCGGATCGCCGACTTCGGGCAGCGCCTCGAACAGTTCGGACAGCAGCCAGAGCAGAAACGTCGCGTAAAGCTTCGGGCTCTGCATCAGCTTGTCGGCGGAAAGCACGTTGATGATGCCCCTCTTTACGCCATCTGGGCCGGTATCGTCGCACCTGATGAAGTCGTTGATTTCGAACGCAGGCTCGCCAAAGAACTTGTCCGCCCCCTGGCTTTCGAAAGCGAGCAGCTGGCGCTGGATCGTGCCGACGCTGGCCTTCGAAATGTTGCCGTATGTGGTGGCAAGTTCGCCCGCCTGTTCGGCGCAGGTGATCAGCACCTGTTGCAGATCCTCCAGATCTAGCAGCAGCAGGCCGTTGTCGTCGGCCCATTTGAAGGCGATCGAGAGCACGCCTTCCTGGGTATCGTTGAGCCCCAGCAGGCGGGACAAGAGCAGCGGACCCATTTCCGATATGGTGGTGCGGATCGGATGGCCCTTTTCGCCGTAGAGGTCCCAGAACACGGCCGGATTGTCGCTGTAGGTGTAGTTTTCGATGCCAATTTCCCTGGCCCGGCCTTCGAGCACTTTGGCGTGCTTGAAATCGGAACTGCCGGGCATGCAGATGCCCGATAGATCGCCCTTCACGTCGGCCAGGAACACCGGAACGCCCTGGGCGGAAAACTGCTCGGCGATGGTCTGCAAGGTAACGGTCTTGCCGGTGCCGGTAGCCCCGGCGATGAGGCCGTGGCGGTTCGCCCGGCTGAGCTTGAGCACTTGCGGTTCCTTGTTTGCGCCCAGGCCGATAAAAATGTCTTCCATTGCAAACTCCGGTGACGATCCAGGGGATTGATAGAGAGGTAAGCCCCTTGGCGCGAGAGGCTTTTTGCAAGTGCGGAAGGTCGCGGCTAGAAGCCGCCTTTCATGGCCGAACCCTTCATCCTGCTCGACGACGCGCGGCCCGCGGGCGCCAGCGACGCGCGGCTCTATCGCGGGCCGGATGAATGTGTGATCGCGCGGCGGGCCGAAGAGGTGCTGCCCGCGCTCGAACGGCTGGAGGCGCTCCATCGCGACGGGCGAGAACTGGCAGGCTACGTCGCCTACGAGGCCGGACTGGCGCTGGAGCCGAAACTCGCGCCATTGGCCGCTCGGCGCACCGGCGCGGCGGGGCCGCTGGTCTGGTTCGGCGCGTTCGCCGGCTACGAGACGATTCCGGCCGCCCGGGTGCCGCAATGGCTGTGTGACAATGCAGGCGGACCCCACGGCTCGATCGGCCCCGCCGAGCCCCTGCTGTCGCCCGGCGGCTATGCCTGCGCCTTTGCGCGATTGCAGGAGGCGATCGAAGCAGGCGATATCTATCAGGCCAATCTCACTTTCCCGCTGACGGCGAGCTGGCGCGGCGATCCGGTGGCGCTCTATGCCGCGATCCGGCCTTCGGCGGGGGCGGGCTATGGCGGCATTGTGTTCGACGGTTCGCACTGGCTGCTGAGCTTCTCGCCCGAACTGTTTTTCGCGCTCAAGGACGGTGCGGCCATGGTCAAGCCGATGAAGGGCACAAGGCCCCGGGGCCGCGATGCGGCCGAAGACGCAGCACTAGCCGCCGATCTCGCTGCGTCGGTCAAGGACCGGGCGGAAAACCTGATGATCGTCGATCTGCTACGCAACGATCTCTCACGCGTGGCCGAGCCCGGGACCGTGCGGGTCGACAAGCCGTTTTCTGTCGAAACCTATCCGACCGTCCACCAGATGGTCTCGACCGTGCGGGCGCGGCTCCAGCCGGGCAAGACCGCCATCGACATGATCCGCGCGCTGTTTCCCTGCGGCTCGATCACCGGGGCGCCCAAGATCAGGGCGATGGAATTGATCGACGAATTGGAGCGCGACGCGAGGGGCATCTATTGCGGCGCCATCGGACGCTTCGATAGCTCTGGCGACGCGGCGTTCAATGTGGCAATCCGGACTTTGCGGCTCACCCCCGGCGAAAATACCGGAGGACGGGCAGTGCTTGGCGTAGGCTCGGCGATCGTCGCCGATTCGGAGAACTTGCAGGAATGGCGCGAGTGCCTGGTCAAAGGGGGTTTCGTGCGTGAATCGGCGGCCGGTTTCGACCTGATCGAAACCATGGCCTTCACCCCGGAGGAGGGCGTTCCCCTGCTCGATCTCCATCTCGAACGGATCAAGGCGAGCGCTGCGGAACTGGGCTTCAGCTTCGACCGGCACGCGGTACGCAACGCCATTCAGGCGCTGTGCTTCGACGCCGACGCGCCCCGGAAACTGCGGCTGGTCGCGTCGCGTTCGGGCGCTTTCAGCCTCGAACTCGCCGAAATGCCGCCAGGACTTCCCGATCCGGCGATCTGCGCGGTGCTGCGCTTGCCGGTCGATGCCGGCGACTGGCGGCTTCGGCACAAGCAGAGCGACCGGGGCATGTACGAGCAGGCGCTCGCCGCGGCGCGCGAGGCCGGAGCCGACGAAGCGCTGTTCCTGCGCGACGACGGTCTGGTGACAGAGGGAAGCTTTTCCAACGTGTTCGTGGAGCGCGATGGGACGCTGCTGACACCGCCCGCGCGTCTCGGCCTGCTGCCCGGCGTGCTGCGCCGAACGCTTGTCGAGGCGGGGAAGGCCGTCGAGACAGAGCTGCGGCTCGACGATCTTTCGCAAGGATTCTTCATCGGTACGGCCCTGCGCGGTCTGGTGCCGGCAAGGCTACTGACATGACCCGGACCTCCATCGCCCTCTCGCGCATCGCGCCCTCGCAGACCACCGCTATGACCGACCGGGCGACGCAATTGCGCGCGGAGGGGCGGGATATCATCTCGCTCTCGGTCGGCGAGCCCGATTTCGCCACGCCCGCGCATGTGCTCGAAGCGGCAAAGGCGGCGATGGATGCCGGCGAGACCAAGTACACGCCGGTCGGCGGCACCGCGCGGATGAAGCAGGCGGCCGCACTTCATTTCGCGCGTGATCTCGGGATCGAGGTTCCGGTCAGCCAGGTGACGGTCAGCGCCGGGGGCAAGCAGGCGATCTTCCACGCGATCCTCGCCACCGTGAGCCCGGGCGACGAAGTGATCGTGCCGGCGCCGTGGTGGGTCTCTTATCCCGAGATCGTTCGCTTCGCCGGCGGCGCAGTGGTGCCGCTGGTGACCCATGCCAGCAACAATTTCCGCTTCACCCCGGGCGATGTCGAAGCGCTGATTACGCCGCGCACCAACTGGTTGCTGCTCAACAGTCCAGGCAATCCGACCGGGGCGACTTATCCGGTGGACATGCTGCTGGGGCTCGCTGCGGTGCTGCGCCGCCATCCGCAGGTTCTGGTGATGAGCGACGATATCTACGCGCCGCTGATCTACACCGGGCAACCGCACGCAACCCTCGCGGCGCTCTGCCCCGATCTCGCCGGCCGGGTGCTGACCGTTTCGGGCGTATCGAAAAGCCACGCGATGACCGGCTTTCGCATCGGCGTCGCCGCCGGGCCCGGGTGGCTGATTTCCGGGATGGAGAAGCTGCAATCGCACAGCTCGGGCAATCCCAGCTCGGTCAGCCAGGCCGCCGCCATCGCCGCATTCGAAGGGCCGCAGGAATTCCTTGAAGCCTGGCGCGAGCGGTTCCGGACGCGGCGGGATCAGGTGGTCGCGGCGATCAACGCGATTCCCGGTCTTTCGACCCCTGTGCCTGACGGCGCGTTCTATTGCATGGTCGATGCCGCTCCGCTGATGGCGCGGTTCGGGAACGACGACGCGCTGGCCATGCAGCTGCTCGATCACGGTGTCGCCGTAGTTCAAGCCTCGGCCTTCGGCGGCAAGGACGGCTTCCGCATCAGCTTCGCCGCCGACGAGGCCAAGCTCGAAGAGGCCATGCGGCGGATTGCCATGGCAGTGGCATGACGCCGTTTTCCATCCTGTTCGAAGACGGCGAGGCATTGGTGATCGACAAGCCCGCCGGTTTGCCGCTCGACCGTCCGCGCGCCGGCGGCGAATGCCTTGAGGATCGCGTGGGCGAGCTGCGGCTGGGTTTCCAGCGCGCGCCATGGCCGGTGCACCGGCTCGATCAGGACACTTCGGGTTGCCTCCTCTTTGCCCGCAATCCCAAGGCGCTCAAGCGCTTTTCCGCCGCCTTCGAGGCGCGCCAGGTCGAGAAGGTCTATCTCGGCATTGTCGCGGGCAAGGTGGAGGGTGAGGAAGGCACGATATCGCTCTCGCTCGCCAAGATCAGCAGCGCCGAAAAGGGCTGGCGGATGATCCCGGCGAAAAAGGGCAAGCCGTCGATCACCCACTGGCGCAAGCTGGAGGAGCGCGACGGGCTGGTGCTGGTCGAATTCCGCCCGGAAACCGGCCGCACCCACCAGATCAGGGTTCACGCCGCATCGGGCCTTGGCGCGCCGCTGTTGGGCGATCCGATTTATGGCCCGATTTATGGCAGCGCCAAGGGCGCCAGCCGGACAATGCTCCATGCCTCGGCGCTGACCATTCAGCGCGAGGGCAAATCTCCCATCGTTGCGACCGCGCCGCTGCCCGCCGATTTTGCCGCACTTGGTTTTGGCGATGTCTGAAGCGATTGGCGATGACATGGTCGAGCGCGCTCTCGGCCTCGTCCAGGAAAGCTTCATCGCTTCGGCGGGACCGGGCGGGCAGAACGTCAACAAGGTGGCGACCGCGGTGCAGCTGCGGCTCGATGTCTACGCGCTGCGCCTGCCGCCGGAAATTTTCGTGCGGCTTAAACAGCTGGCGGGCAGCAAACTCACTTCAAAGGGTGAACTGGTCCTCACCGCGCGGCGCTTTCGCACCCAGGAAGCCAACCGCGCCGATGCGCGCGACCGGCTGTCCAAATTGCTGGCAGAGGCGCAGAAACTCCCAGAAAAGCGCGCCAGAAGCAGGCTCAACCGGGTCGGCAAGGTGGAGCGCCTGAAAGGCAAGAAGCTGCGCGGCGCGGTGAAAGCCGGGCGCGGAAAAGTGAGCTTCGATTAAACGGTTGCCGTCGCGCTCATCGTCTGGCGGCCGTCGCTGGCGAACGCGCCCAGTTCGATCGCCTCTCCGCCGCCGCGCATGGCCAGATGCAGTTCCTCGCCGCACATGCCCGGCGAAATGGCGCGGAACGCGAAGCTTTTCAGCCCATTGGCGCCTAGCGTCTGCTGGGCAAGATCGAGCAGCAGCGTCGCGATCAGCGGGCCGTGTACGACGAGGCCGCGATAGCCTTCCTCCTGCGTTGCGTAAGGAAAATCGTAGTGGATGCGGTGGGTGTTGAACGTCAGCGCCGAGAAGCGGAACAGCAGCACTTCGGACGGAACGAAAGCGCGGTGCAGATCCCAGCCGGCGGGGTCGAACCTGTCCTGCCCTGGCGCGGGCGGGGCCGGGGGCGATCCTGCGGGGGCCGCTTCGCGATAGACCAGGCTTTGCACCTCGCGCACGGTAGCGCCCGTTTCCCCCAAGGTCTCGTGCTCGACATCGACGAACACCAGGCTGCCCGAGCCGCCTTGCTTGGCCTTGATCGAGGCAACTCTTGAGCGTCGCTCCACACGCTCGCCGAGTTTCAGGGGCTGGAGGAACTCGATCTTGCTCGATGCCCACATGCGGCGCGGCAACGGCACCGGCGGCAGGAAGCTGGCTGGACTGTCATCGCGCCGGGGATGGCCATCCGCGCCCAGCCGCGCGGTCGGCGCATCCGGCGTGCAGAGGCAGAAATGGAAGCCCTGCGGCATCGCCCCGCCTTCGGGCATGGCCAGGTCGAGCGCCGCCAGCCAGCGCGCGGCCTGGCCCTCATCGACCCGGTCGGTGCGCCGTTCCTCGCGGCCGATCCAGCCGTCCCATTCGCTCATGCCTTGTAACTCCTGACGCCGCTTCCCTTCCCGCTGGGCCGGGCCTTGGCAAGTGTCAATTGGGCGCGGCTTGCTGCTCGGGCGGCGCCGGCGGGCGCAAGGCATCGTCGGGCAGGCGCTGCTGCTCGAGCATTTCCGCTGCATCGTCAAGTGCTTGCGCTTCGCCGGCCGCTGCGGCGCCGGCGCCCGATTGGCCGCTGCCGCCGCAAGCGGCCAGGCCAAGCATGGCAAGCAAGGCAAGCGATTTGCGCACGATGCTCATCCTTCGATAATCCTTGTGGCGGGATGATGCCGGTCGAGATGGCGGCGAATAATCTTGAGATTGCGGCTGTTGGAGCGGAAGAAGAAGTCCGCGACGTCGCCCGCCACCGGCACTGCGCCTAGCAGCCAGTCGAAGCCGACGTTTCCGGCCATGCGCGCGATCTGCCACCTGCTCATGCCGAGATTGCGCGCTTCCCAGACGAGATAGAGCCCGATCAGCGCCGCGATGGTATCGCCCGCGACAGGAACCAGGCCGATGATCGCATCGAGCCCGACGCGGCAATTCAGCACCGGCACATGGAACAAGCCTTCGAGCAGTCGCTCAAGCGCTTCGACCCGCTGGCGGACCGAGGCGGGATCGGCGCCGAGCGGCAAGGTCTGCGTCATGCGGCGCGTTGCGTTGGCTGGTTGCATTGAGAGCAAGGCTCCTCGGGACTGGCCGGTCAATTCGCCGGCGCGCGCCTATTTGGGGCGCAATGCCAGCGGCATCAAGGGATGATAGCCCAAACGGTTGGGCGCGAAGCCGGTGGTGTCGCCGCGAACCAGCGACCAGCGCACCGGCGGACCGAACGGAATGAAGACATTGGCGGCGGTCAATTCCGCTTCGGCTTCGGCCAGAAGGGCCGCGCGAGCAGTCGCATCGGGCTCGGTTCGGGCTTCGGCCGCTCTGCGATCGGCGTCGGAATTGCATAGGCCGCGCTGGAGCGCGCAATTGAACTGGTTGAGATACCATGCTGTCCGTTGATGGCGGGCGACGCTGTCGATCAGGCGCAGGTCAGCAGCGTCGCCCTCGCCGGTCCGGATCGCGACGAGGCCGATGGATTCGAGGTCGGCGGCCAGCAGGGCGAAAAGCTTGCCGGCGCCCGGACCGGCTGGAAGCGCGATGCGGATACGGACCGGGTCTTTCTTGCCGGCGCGCCATTGCGCAACCCGTGCTCTCGCCGTTTCGCGCCGGGCCGCGAGGCTGAGGCCGGTCCAGCGCTCGCCGATCGAGCCGGTGGCGCCCTGCGTGCCGGGCGCCACAATTCGGCTGGTTGGCGTCCAGCCGCCTATTCCCATCGCATCCTCCACGGCTTCACGGTCTATCGCCATTGCAATCGCCTCGCGATTTCCGGGTTGCGAGAGGAAGCCGTCGCCGTGCAATACGATCAGACCGAACAGACCCGCCACGGGATCGAGCCTGATCGCGCCGCGAGACAGGCTGGTGGATGCGGCGAGCGGGAAATCCTCGAACCGGCCGCCGAGCACTGCGTTGGCTTTGCCGGCGTTGAAACGTTCGATCGCCCTGCCCGCGGGAACCGCGATCAGACGCAAGTCGCGGACTTGCTCTTGCCAGTTTTCGACAGCTGGCAACCCCCGCTTTTCCGGGGAAATTTGCGTCAGCGTCGCCAGTTTACCGCTTCGCACCGCTTGCATCGGGCCGGTGCCCCGGCCTTTGCGTAACAGCCCGAGTTCGGGTTGCGCGAGCAGCATCAGCAAGTCCGGTTGGGTGCCACTTAGCCGCAGTTCGACCACCCGGCCGGTCATGGCGCGAATCTCCGCGATCGCCGCAAGATCGAGGGCCAGCGGTGTTCCGCGCAGCGCGCCGATCGCTTCGCGCAGCGACGCTTTTGCCGATTCCGCCGTTATCGAACTGCCATCGGCCCAATCACCGTCGCGCAAGCGGAAAATGTAGCTGAGGCCATCCTCGGTGACGATCCAGCTGTCGGCGACTCCGGCGATGATGCGGCCATCTTGAGCCAGGCCGACCAAACCCTCCGCGGTCGCGCCGCGCATCGCCTGGGCTGGAAGCGAAAGCCGCCCGCCTCGTTCGAACAAGGCATCGGGCTGGCCGATCGCCACGACATCGACCGCCGCCCCCTCCTCGCCGCATGCCGATACAAGGCAAGCAAGGGAGACGATCCACAGGCAACGAGGAAGACGCTTGGCGTGGCGCATCGGCACCCGACTAGCCTATTCCGCTTCGTTCGGGAATGCGCTTGTTCTGGCGTGTCCGCTGGACCTAGACTTTGCGCAGCACCCCGGTCGCCGATCGCATTGGCGCCGGCCTTCTCATGAGATTCGGGGCCTGTTCGCCGCCCGGTCCGTTGGCGCGGGCGATTTTCGGATCGATTTCTTCGCGGAAGGCCACGCCGAAACGGTTGTCCTGAATCCAGGCGACAGTTCCCTCGACCCAGCCGACATTGCGGAGGCTGATCCAGACTTGCGCGCCGCGAAACACGCGAACCGCGCCTTCACCCATCATGCCGCCCGCCGAAAGGTTGCGCACTTTGATGCGATACTGCTCGCCGCCATCGTCAAGGCGCATTTCGGCCATGACGAACAGGCTGTCGCGTGCGATCTGCCTCTGCTCGGACTCGTCCATTGGCCTACTCTACAGATTCCATTGCCGGTCGAAACCGGCTTACCAGTGCATAAGGCGCCAGCGTAGGGATTTGATAAAGCAAACCGGCAAAAAAAGCCTTAACGGCTGTTGCGCAATGCCCGAAAGTTGCGAGGCGGTGGCGCGCACACAATCCTAATCGTCGCGCGAGATTTTTTCCCGGCGCTCGTGCGCTTCCTGGGCTTCGACGGTCATGGTGGCGATTGGCCGGGCGACCAGCCGGCCGAGTCCGATCGGTTCGCCAGTAACTTCGCAAAAGCCGTAATCGCCTTCATCGATCCGCCGCAGGGCGGAATCGATCTTGGCTATGAGCTTGCGCTGGCGGTCGCGGGTTCTGAGTTCGATGCCCCAATCGGTCTCGCTCGAGGCACGGTCGTTGAGATCGGGCTCGCGGATCGGGCCGTCTTGCAACTGTTGCAAGGTACCGGCGGAGGCATCGAGGATCGATTTCTTCCATTCATTCAGCAGGCGCCGGAAATAGTCCTGCTGCGCCTCGCACATGTAGGGTTCTTTGTCATTCGGAACGTAGCCGCCGCCGATCGCCCGCTTCGCCTTGGCAAGCACATCGATTTCATCGGAAAGCCTTGTCGGCATCGGATACTCCGCAACAATCCTCCCCAGGCCGCCTGCGTTGTGTTTTTCCCGGCTTTTCCGGGCAACTTTCGGCGAGCCAAGGCTGGCGCGCCTATAGGCAGGGCCACGGTGCCGCACAAGCTTGAATGCAGGGACAACTACGGATTTTCCTCAACATTCGCCCGGCTGGATTCGAAGGCCTTCACGGAACCGGAAACTTTTTCCGCGCCGTAGTTAACCATTTGTTGACCATGGGTGGCCCAGCTTGATTATCGAAGGCGGATCACAGGGGCTCCGCCGGACAACTTGGGGGTACACCAAAATGGGCACAGCCTGGACCGATCCGGCGCACTTCGCCGGTGCGAGCATCGCCGACGCTAATTGTGAGGACATGCTGGTGGCGACTTGCCTCGCCGCGGCGGCGCAGGGCGACATTGACGCTTATTACGACCTGGGGGTCGCATTTTCGACTGGCAGCCACGGGGCCGGCTGCGATCTGGTCGAGGCGCACAAATGGTTCAATCTCGCCGCTGTCGCGGGCCATGAGGAAGCGCAAATGTGCCGCGCCGACATTTCCGAGGAAATGACCGCCCGCGAAATCGCCGAAGCGCAGCGCCGCGCACGCGAATGGCTCTCGGCAACCACCCGCAAGGCGGCTTGATATTGGTGCGCCAGCCGCCTCCGCGGCTGGCTTGCGGCACCGGCCCGCTCCCCGCCCGACCACCCATAGGGTACTATCGTTGGGTGGCCGGGCGGGGGAGCGGCCGGTGCCGTCTTTGCCGTCAGGCAGACGATGACTCATCCTTTCCGGAACGGCGTTCTCGTTCCGAGATAGAGTTCGTCCTGCGCGACGCCCATGCGCTCGCGCTCCAGGAAATCGGCAATGGCCTCGCGGAAGCCGTCATGGACGATGTAATGGGCCGAGATCGTACGCACCGGTTCATAGCCCCGGGCCAGCTTGTGCCCGCCTTGCGCTCCGGCCTCGACACGTTTCAGGCCCATGGCGATGGCGGCGTCGATCGCCTGGTAATAGCAAAGCTCGAAATGCAGAAACGGCTTGTCGGCCAGCGCTCCCCAATAGCGGCCATAGAGCGCGTCCCGGCCGATGAAGTTCAGCGCTCCGGCGAACGGGCGGCCCTCCAGAAAGGCCATCACCAGCAGGATGTTGCCGGCCATGCGTTCGCCCAGCAGCGTAAAAGCCTCGCGCGTGAGGTAGGGTTGGCCCCATTTGCGCGCGCCGGTGTCCTGGTAGAAGCGCCAGAACGCATCCCAATGTTCGGGACGGATATCCGCGCCGGTCAGCGCCCGGATTTCGATGCCCGCTTGCGCCGCGGCCCGTTCCTTGCGCAGGTTCTTGCGTTTCGCCGAGGATAATGCACCGAGAAACTCGTCGAAACTGGCGAAGCCGCGGTTCTCCCAATGAAACTGGATGTCGTGACGGATCAGCCAGCCTGCGGCCTCGAACAAGGCCTGCTGCCCGGGTTCGATGAAAGTCGCATGGGCCGAGGAAAAGCCGTTCGCCGCGCACAGCTGCTCGGCGGCGCGCAGCAGTGGCGCGGCGAGGGCGGGGTCTTGCGTGAGAACCCGAGGTCCGGTCGCCGGGGTGAACGGCGCCGCGATCTGGAGCTTGGGATAATAGTGGCCGCCCGCGCGGCGCCAGGCATCGGCCCAGCTGTGATCGAAGACATATTCGCCCTGGCTGTGGGTCTTGGCATAGGCGGGCAGGGCCCCGGCGAGGCGGCCATCGTTTCCCGCAATGGTTAGCGGAACCGGCTGCCAGCCGCTGCGGCCGCCGACGCTGCCCGAATCCTCCAGCGCCGAGAGAAACGCGTGGCTGACAAAAGGATTGGCGCCATCGGTCAGGGCATCCCATTCGTCCGCCGGGAACGCTCCGACCGCCTCGCCGATCCGGACCGCGATGTCGCCCTCGCTCACGGCAGGCCCGCATGTTCGGCGATGACGGCGTCGGCCAGTCCGGCGGCGCGGTCGGCAAGCTCGGGAGTGGCGATCGTCCAGGCGACGAGCTTCATGCCGCGGCGGCGCTGGTTCGCGGCGAAGCGGTCGGGCAGGTCCTTGATGTTATAGGTGATGAAGTCGGGCCGGGCGTGCCACAGCGCGAGACGGCGTCTGATGCGGCGGGGCAGGCTCTTGTCGCCATCGTCGGTGAAACTCAGCCCGCGCGGCGTCAACGGCGAATACAGCGCGAACCAGCGGATCACGCGCGGATCGAAGCCGATCACGGCGTGCGGCCCCCGGTAGCCTTCGAGCTCGCGGCGCACCGCCAGGCAGAGCGGCGGAACCCGTGTTTCGCGGCGGCTCTTGATCTCGACCAGCAGTGGCGCCCGCCCGGCAACGAGGTCGAGTACCTGGCGCAGGGTGGGGATCGCGTCATCGCTGCCGGTCAGCTTTACCTTGCCGAGTTCGGCGGCGGCGCGCGCCGCGAGCGGGCCGGTTTCGCCGGTCAGCCGGTCGAGTTCCCAATCGTGGAACACCACGGGCTGGCCGTCACCCGAAAGCTGCACGTCGAGCTCGATGCCGAAGCCGCGCTCGACAGCCGAGGCAAAGGCCGCCAGCGAGTTTTCGGGAACGCCGGCTCCATGCAAGCCGCGATGAGCATATGTGCACCGATTCCAGCCACTCGATCTTGCGCGGGCCGGGCAGCGGCGCGAAGCGCCGGTCAAGCAGTGCGAACAGCGGCAATGGCATCGACCTCCACGGCGGCGCCCAGCGGCAGCACCGGCACGCCGACCGCGCTGCGGGCATGCTTGCCGGCCTCGCCGAACACGGCCGCCATCAGCTCGGACGCGCCATTGGCGACCTTGGGCTGATCGGTGAAATTGGGTGCCGAGCACACGAATGCGCCGAGCTTGACGATCCGCTCGACCCGGTCGAGCGACCCCAGCGCCGCGCGCAACTGGGCGAGGATCATCAGGCCGCAAGCTCGGGCTGCCTCATACCCCTCGCCGGTATCGACGTCCTCGCCGAGCCTGCCCTTGACCAGCACGCCGTCGATGAACGGCAACTGCCCGGAAACATGCGCAAGGCCTCCGGCGATCACCACCGGCACATAGGCCGCCACCGGCAAGGCCGGTTCGGGCAGGACCAGGCCGAGTTCGGCCAGCTTTGCATCGATTTCCGCGTCAGTCATTGTGCTCACCGTAAAGCCTCTCGAGCAGCCAGGGCAAGGCTGCCCGCCAATCGTCGATCCGGGCATGGGCATGGCCCGCCCGGTGCGCGCAGGGGATGTGCGGCGCGATCATCGGCTCGCCGCAGAGATGCAGACGGGTAGCATCCGGCAGGGTCCGCGCCACCGAATCGTGATGCTGGGCGAGATCGTCGATGAACAGGGTGCGGCTCGGCGCATATTGCTCGACGATGGCCTTCAAGGCCGGACCCTTGGGTCCCTGGTTGGTAAAGACGCGGACGTGGATGCCGTGATCGGCGAGCTGGCGCGTGCGGTTTTCCTGCCGGTGATCGAGCAGATTCGTGAGGACGACGACATCGGCATGTTCGGCCAGCGAGCGCATCCCCGCCACCGCCCCGGCGATCGGCGTCTGGCGGTGCATTTCGTCGTCGAAGAACTGGTTGAGCAGCGGCCAGACCCGCTCGGGCTCCACCCGCTCGCCACTGTCGCGCCGGGTCATCGCCTGGTGGAATTCGCGGCCGGCGAGTTCGAAGTCGATGCCGTGCTGTTCGCCCAGCCAGTCGCGGAACGGCGCGATCATGTGCAGCAGCACCTCGTCGCAGTCGGAGATGACCAGCGGGCGGCTCATCGCGCCAGTCTTTCGCGCGCGCCGGCGATCTCGCCGGGAGCGACTCCCAGCGCTTCGGCGGCGGCGAGCAGGTCGGGCTCGTGGGCGCAGAGGAAATCGAGCACGGCCGCAAGCATGGCCGGATCGCCCAGCCCCTCGCGCAAGGCATCGGGGGTAAGGCCGGTCAGGCCTAGCAGCCGCTGCGCCCGGCTTTCCTCGCCCAGCACCCAGCCGAGCGCCGACAGCGCCAGGGCCTCGGAATCGGCCAAGCCAATCGACTTGGGCCCATTCGACTTGGGGGAAGACGGTTCGCGGAGAATTGCCAGTGCCTCGTTATTCTGCCTAGGACAGCGCATGGCAAAGCGCATCCTCGTTGTCGAGGACAACGATCTCAACCGCAAGCTGTTCTGCGACGTGCTGAAGAGCCAGGGCTTCGCGGTGGAGCCCTGCGCCGATGGGCTGGAAGCGCTCGACCGGGCGCGGGAATTCGTGCCCAACCTGATCATCATGGACATCCAGCTGCCCAATGTTTCGGGGCTGGAGCTGATCGAACAGGCCAAGGCCGACCGGGTGCTGCGAACGATTCCGGTGCTGGCGGTAACCGCCTATGCCGGTAAGGGTGACGAGGAGCGGATCCGGGACGCCGGGGCGGACAGTTACCTCGCCAAGCCGGTGTCGATCGGGCCGTTCATGGCGGCGGTGCGGGGGCTGGTGGAGTAGGTAAGGCCTGGCAAGAAAACGGAGGGTGGCGATGTCACAAGACCAATTGCAGCAAATGCTCGACTACAAGGAAATCATCGAACTCAAGGCGCGCTTCGGCCGGCTGGCCGATGTCAAGGACTGGGAAGCCTTCAAGGGCATCTTCACCGCCGACGCGACTTTCGACCTCGGAGGCGGCCAGATCATGCACGGCGGCGAGACTTACGCCTATGCCGTCAGGGATATGCTTGAGGGCGCGGTCTCCCTCCACCGTTTCTCGATGCCCGAGATCAATTTCCTGAGTGCCACCGAGGCCGAGGGCATCTGGGTGCTGCACGACTATAACGTCTGGCCGTCCGATCCCGAGACCGGAGAACGCTGCGGCTACAATGGCCATGGCCGCGAATACGAGACTTACCGCAAGATCGGCGGCACCTGGAAGATCGCCAGTTGGCGCCTGCGCTATGATCGCCTCGATCCGCTTCCAAGGGAGCCACTGCCCGATCACATCCTCGGCGGGCCCGACGCCCTGCGTGACCAGGCCTATATCGCGGCGGTGGTCAATCCGCGCGGAACTTGACAGCAGACCCAAGCGCCGCTTTTGCGCCGCAATCGTCGGCCAGAGGGGCCGGAAAGACTGCCGGAGCCCGAACACATGGACCGCAAGGCCACCGAAATCCGCATCGCCGCGATCATCGCGCCGTTCAACAAGAAGGGCGTGGCGATTGCGGACGCCAGCACATTCGCCGGCGATCTCGAATTCGACAGTCTGACGGTGATGGATTTCGTCGCGGCGATCGAGGACGAGTTCGACATTCTCATCCCGATGAATTTGCAGGCCGAGATCGAGACATACGGCCAGCTGGTGGATGCCGTGGTCAAGTTGCAGGATTGATCCCCGGTTGCCGCAGGCAGAGGAAAACACCAGACCCATGAGCGACCTGTTCGACAAATTCCAGCCGGTGATCGACCTGCGCGAGGGGCTGCTGGCCTCTGGCGTGGAGGATCCGTTCGGGCTGGTGATGGAGAAAGTGATCTCGCCGACCGAGGCGGTGTGCAACGGGCGGCCGACAATCCTGCTCGGCACCTACAACTACATGGGGATGACCTTCGATCCCGATGTCATCGCGGCCGGCAAGCAGGCGCTCGATGAGTTCGGCGCGGGCACCACCGGCAGCCGGGTGTTCAACGGGACCTATTCCGGGCATCGCGCGGTGGAGCAGGCGCTCAAGGAATTCTACGCCATGGACCACGCCATGGTGTTCTCGACCGGCTATCAGGCCAACCTCGGCATCATTTCGACCATGGCCGGCAAGGGCGACTACATCGTCCTCGACATCGACAGCCACGCCTCGATCTGGGATGGCTGCAAGCTGGGCGACGCCGAGGTCGTTCCCTTCAAGCACAATGATATCGAGGCGATGGACAAGCGTCTCGGGCGCATCCCGGAAGGCGCGGGCAAGCTGGTGATCCTCGAGGGCGTCTATTCGATGCTGGGCGACATCGCGCCGCTCAAGGAAATGATCGCGGTCGCCAAGAAGCACGGGGCGATGGTGTTGGTCGACGAGGCGCATTCGATGGGCTTTATCGGCCCCAACGGGCGAGGGGTGGCGGAAGAGCAGGGCGTGCTCGACCAGGTCGATTTCGTCATCGGCACTTTCTCGAAAAGCGTAGGCACCGTCGGCGGCTTCTGTGTTTCGAACCATCCCAAGTTCGAGATCCTGCGGCTGGTCTGCCGGCCCTATGTGTTCACCGCCAGCCTGCCGCCGAGCGTGGTCGCGACCGCCGCGACCTCGATCCGCAAGCTGATGCACGGCAACAACAAGCGCGCGCACCTTTGGGAAAACTCACGGGTGCTGCATGGAAAGCTGAAGGCGCTGGGCTTCCAGCTCGGCACCGAAACGCCGCAGTCGGCGATCATTTCGGTGATCATGCCCGATTTGGAGCGCGGCGCGGCGATGTGGGAGGCGCTGCTGAAGGAAGGCCTCTACGTCAACCTTGCCCGGCCCCCGGCAACGCCGGCGAACATGACCTTGCTCAGATGCTCGCTTTGCGCCGAACACTCCGCCGAGCAGGTTCAGACGATCATCGGCATGTTCGAGCGGGCGGGGAAGGCTACAGGGATCATCGCTTAGCCAGACGCGGCGAAGGGGAGACCGGCAATGGGTGACGGACTGACAGTTCCACAAAAGACGCGCGAGTTGCACAACCATCATTTCGATTCCACGGTCTGGAACGATTTCCGCTTCCGCGACGACGATGTGATCGTCGCCACCTATGCCAAGTCGGGCACCACCTGGACCCAGCAGATCGTCGGCCAGATCATCCTCGGTCCCGATCCCGAATTGCCGACCGCGGAGATTTCGCCCTGGGTCGATCTGCGCGTGCCGCCAAAATCGGTGAAGCTTCCGGCGATCGAAGCCCAGACCCACCGGCGTTTCCTCAAGACTCACCTGCCGGTCGATGCGCTGCGGTTTTCGGACAAGGCGAAGTACATCTACATCGCCCGCGACGGGCGCGATGTGGTGTGGAGCATGTATAACCACCACGCCAACGCCAATGCCCTGTGGTACGAAATGCTCAACGACACGCCCGGCCTGGTGGGTCCGCCGATCCAGCCGCCGCCCGCCGATATCCGCCAATATTTCCGCGACTGGCTGGAACGCGACGGCCATCCCTTCTGGCCGTTCTGGGACAACATCCGCGGCTGGTGGGCGATCCGCGATCTGGCCAACGTCAAGGCGATCCATTTTGCCGATCTCAAGCGCGACATGCCCGGCGCGATGCGCGAGATCGCGGATTTCCTGGGCGTCCGGGTAAAGCCGGAAAACTGGCCGGAGATCGAACGCTATTGCTCGTTCGACTGGATGAAAGCGAACGCCACCAAGGCGACACCGCTCGGCGGCGCCTTCTGGGATGCGGGGGCCGAAACATTCATCAACAAGGGGACCAACGGCCGCTGGCAGTCGGTGCTGTCACCGCAGGAAAGCGCCGCCTACGAAGCAAGGGCGATTGCCGAACTCGGCGAGGAATGCGCCGCTTGGCTGGCGCAGCGCTAAAACGCCTTATTCCGGCTCGCGGAACTTGTCGTGGCAACCCTTGCAGGCTCCGCCGAGCGCCTGCATGCCGGCACCGAGCGTGGCCATATCGCCGGCCTGGGCCAGCGCGTTGAATTTTCCGGCTTCCTCGACCAGCTTGGCCGCCGCCGCCTTGAATTCGTCGGGCTTTGCCCAGAGCGAGGGCAATGCATGGGTCTTGATGCCGTCGGCCGGGCTGCTGCCAGCCGGGAACCAGGTCGCGACTTGCGGCGCCAGGGTGTTGATCGTGCCCGCCGCCGCCTGAATGGCCGCCTTGTCCGGAGTGGCGGCCTTCATCTGGTCGGCGACCACCTTGAAGGCTTCGCCCAGTTCCTCGAAACTCTCGTGCCGGGCATCGGCGGCGCGGCCGCCCGGCGTGTCGGGATTACCGCAGGCGGCAAGGCTCAGGGCGATCAGCGGAGTGGCGGCGAAAACGAGGCGCAAGGTGGGTCTCCCATTAGATGGTGGCGAACAGTCTGCAACGGTTTGCCAATTCGGGCAATTCGCAGTTTGTATCAAGAACCTTTCGGCCGCCGCGGCACCAGCGGGCGGTGGTAGCTGACGTCGCTGCGATCGCGGGCGGCCTGGCAGGGTTCCTCCACCGTATAGGCCGGGGGCACGAGGGCATTCATCGCCGAATCGGCGACGTCGAACTTGCCCTCGATGATGCAGACGCGGTTGGCGATGCGCCATTCAGGGCCATTTGCCCCCTGCCGCTTCTGGAAGTGATCGACGTAGCGCCCGGTCGAGACAAAATGTGGCCCTTCGGCGCGCACACCGGTGAACTGGTAGTAAGTCTCGGTGAAGGCGTCGTCGCCTTGCAGGTCGCAGAAGTGGTTGAGGATGCCGTGCTGGGTCAATTCATGCGCGACGGTGGTCGAATCCGCCCAGTCGATGAAATCGTCGGGATGGCCGACATAGTTGCCGTGATCCTCGATCGCGTCGTCCCAGTAGCACGAGCGGGCCAACTCGTGATCGAGCCGGTCGAGGCCGCGGGCATAGCGCTGCATCACCCGGAAGATTTCGTCGCGGTCGAGCTGTTCGCGGATGCGCGTTTCGAGGTCTGCATCGAAGGCCATCTGGTTATCCTTTCAGAAATTCGAGAACGGGCGGGGCCATCAGCGGCCAGCGTTCGAAGCGGCCGCGGCGGGAAGGCGGGTCGTTGGGGAAGGTCGAGACATAGTTCCACTCCTGATCCTGCCAGGGCGGCTCGCTAAGGGTCGAATTGGGCAGCAGTTCGTGGACCCATTCGCTGGTGCGGCGGGTGTGGGCCATGTCGCTCTTGCCGCTGCGGAACACCAAAACCGGCATGGTCAGCTTGGCGAAGTCGGCGGCGGTGATGCCCGGCATCGGGGTTTCGTCGCTGTAATTGAAGGCGCGGGCCCACTTCTGCATCTTTTCGATGTATTCGTCCGGGTCCTGGCGCAGCAGAATCTCGCGGATGCGGGGATTGCGCGCGGTCTGGTCGGCCCAGCTCGGCAGCTGCGCGACGGCCTCCATGCCGCCCTTGGCGGCGGCGGCGACCTGATCGCCGCAATAGAACCAGGCGAGCCCGGCCAGCCCGATCGCGCCGCCGCTGAGCCACCAGACCGCGATCTTGTGGACGTTTTCCGGCATGCGGATCGCCGCCATCAGCGAAATACGCGACCCCGCCGAGCCGCCGACGAAGCGGATATTCTTGAGGCCCAGCGCTTGGACCAGACCGACGCAGGCCTCGGCGTTCATCACCGATTCGGTCGGCGCGGTGAAGCCGATGTCCGAAGCGCCGCAGCCGGGCCGGTCCCACAGCAGGACGCGGTAGCCGTTGCCGGCGAAAATCCTACCGAGTTCGGGCACGCCCGGAGTATCGCGCGGATAGCGTCCGCCCGGCGTCAGCACCAGCGGCGGTCCGTCCTCGGGGCCGATCAGCTCATAATCGAGCTCGAGCCCGTCCAATATCTATTCGAGCCACTGGCGCCTCTCGCCACTGTCGTTTGCACGCTTGATGGCACAAGCGCGCGGGGCAGGGAAGCGCGGGCTTACGTGGAGATCGGCGAGGCCTGCTCGCATTTTGCGCTGGTTTCTTGCGTCCCGCCGCTGAGCATGGCCGCCGCGATGAAGCCGCCGACCACGACAATGACAAAGCCCGCGGTGGCCAGGCCGAGGTACTTGTCGATGAACGCCTTGATCGGCGCGCCGAACAGGCGGAACAGCACGCCGACGATCAGGAAGCTGATGCTGCGCGATACCAGGCTGGCGCCGATGAAGGTCAGCAGCGGCATCGAAATGAAGCCGGCGGTGATGGTCAGCAGCTTGAACGGGATCGGCGTGGCGCCCTTGATCATGATGATCTCGGCGCCGTATTCGCGCAGATAGCAGGCCGCCTTGGGAAAGCTTTCCGCCAGGCCCAGGACGGCGAGCAGCTGCGCACCGACCGCATCGTAGACGAAATGGCCGATGGCATAGCCGAGCAGCCCGCCGGCGACCGAGGCGAGCGTCGCGATAATGGCGAAGCGCAGCGCCTTCCTGGGTTCGGCCAGGCACATGATGCCGAGCACCGGGTGCGGCGGGATCGGAAAGAAGCTCGCCTCGACGAAGGCGAACAGGGCGAGCCACCATTCGGCGCGCGGATCGGCCGCCTTGGCCATGGTCCAATCGTAAAGGCGGCGCAGCATTCTGGCGGTCTCCGGGAAGCGTGCGCGGCTCTTAGAGAGGCGAGGTTAACAGGGCAACAGATAACCGATCTGGTTTTTTCTATTGACATCGTCACGCTCTATGGGTACAAATAGGGAACATCGAGATAAAGCCGATTCGCGATAGCAGCCCCAGGCCGGGGTCATCGCCACCTTATCGAAACCACATGGATCGACCTGCATGGCAGACAGCAAGACGTCTGGCCGGCGGGCTCAGCCCGCCGCGCCGTCCAAACCCGCCTTTGCAAAATGGAGCAAAGCTTCCTCGCCGAACTCGCCGCAACCTCCAATGTCAGCGCCGCGGCCCGCAAGGCCAAGGTTTCCACCAGCACCGCCTACGAAGTCGCGCCGCACCAATCCGGAATTCAACCGCCGTTGGCAGGCCGCGCTTGTGCGAAGGCTACGACCATCTCGAAATGGAACTGCTCCAGCGCCTGCGCACCGGCGAGGTCAAACCCGCCGCCGGGGCCAAGCGCGGGGTTCGCGCGTTTGAGAACGCCACGGCGCTGCGCCTGCTCGCCGCCCACCGCGACAGCGCCGCGCGGCAGCGGGCGATCCGCAGCAATGAGGATGCCGCCGCGATCATCGTCACGCATCAACACCAAGCTCGAACCATGCGCCAGCGGATGCTGGCCGCCGCCGCAGCGAGGCCCGATGACCAATCATGATCTGCTGCAATGGCTGCTCGGCCTCGAACAGGAGGAACGCTTTCGGCAGCTCGACCGCTGGATCAGGTCCAGCGCGAGGAATTCGCCACCCATTGGCAGCTGTGGGCGCGGCGCGAGCAGTTGCCGCCGGCAAGCGACTGGCGGGTCTGGCTGATCCTGGCCGGGCGCGGCTTCGGCAAGACGCGCGCCGGGGCCGAATGGGTTCGCGCCGTCACGGAGCAGAACCCGGACGCCCGCATCGCCCTGGTCGGGGCTTCGCTGGGCGAAGCGCGCGCCGTCATGGTCGAGGGCGAAAGCGGATTGCTGGCGGTCAGCCCGCCGGGCCGCGGCGCCGCGTTTCGAGCCGTCGCTGCGGCGCCTGGTCTGGCCGAACGGCGCGCAGGCGATGCTCTATTCGGCGGGCGAGCCGGAAAGCCTGCGCGGGCCGCAGCACAGCCATGCCTGGTGCGACGAGATCGCCAAATGGGACAACGCCAGCGGCCAGCGCCATCGCCGCGTGGGACAACCTTCTGCTCGGCCTGCGGCTGGGCGACAAGCCGCGCGTGCTGGCGACCACCACGCCGCGCGCGGTGCCGCTGGTGCGGCGCCTGCTGGACGAAGAGGATGTCGCGGTGACGCGCGGCGGCACCGAAGACAACGCGGGCAATCTGCCCGTCCGCTTCATCCGCGACATGCGCCGCAGCTTCGGCAAATCGCTGCTCGGCCGGCAGGAACTGGACGGCGAACTGATCGAGGACTTGCCGGGGGCGCTGTGGACCCGGGCGCTGCTCGAACAATGCCGCGAGACCGCGGCCAGCGCGCCGCCCGCACGGGTGGTGATCGGCGTCGATCCGCCCGCCTCGGCCGGAGGCGACGCCTGCGGAATCGTGGTCTGCGCGCTCGGCGACGGACGGCGTGGCGCGGGTGCTGGCCGATGCCTCGGTGGCGAAAGCCCCAGCCCGGAACGCTGGGCCAGGGCAGTGGCCGCAAGCGGCGCGGGCATGGCACGCCGACCGCGTAGTCGCCGAGGCCAACCAGGGCGGCGCGATGGTCGCCAGCGTGCTGCGCGCCGCGGAATTCGCGCTGCCGCTCAAGCTGGTCCACGCCAGCCGCGGCAAAGTCGCGCGGGCCGAGCCGGTCGCGGCCTGTATGAGGCCGGGCGGGTGCGCCACGCCGGGATGTTTCCTGCGCTGGAGGACGAGTTGTGCGGGCTGATCTGACGGGCGGCGCGCTACCAGGGCCCGGGACGCTCGCCTGACCGGGCCGATGCGCTGGTCTGGGCGTTGACGGAATTGATGCTGAAACGCGGCGGCCGGCCACGCGGGTCTGTGCTTGGGCTGAGACCCGAAATTCACATATCCGAAAGGCTCCCTATGTCCTTCCTCCAAACGCTCGCCTCCGCCTTCAAGGGCGGGGGCGGGAAGGTGCCGCTGGCGCGCACGTTTTCCTCGCCCTGGGTGTTCGCCGATGGCCGGTAGCGGGCGCACGCCGTTCGACTATGCCGGCAGCCGTCCGGCGCGCCTATCTCGACAATCCGGTGGCGCAGCGGGCGGTGCGGCTGGTCGCCGAAGGGATTGGCGGTGCGCCGCTGCTGCCAGCCGATCCGAAGCTGGCCGCACTGGTCAACGCCACCAGCGCCGGGCAGTCGCTGCTCGAGACGCTGGCCTCGCATCTGCTGCTCCACGGCAACGGCTTCGTCCAGATCATGAAGGACGCCAGCGGCAGGCCGGTCGAGCTGTTCGCACTGCGGCCCGAGCGGATGCAGCGTGGTCGCCGGGGCCGACGGCTGGCCCAACGCCTTCGTCTACAAAGTCGGCGAGAAGGCGCTGACGATCCCGCTGCTCGACGAGGACGCCTCGCCCAAGCTGATCCACATCCGGCATTTCCACCCCGCCGACGACCATTACGGCGCGGGTTGCCTCGCCGCCGCGGACCAGGCGGTGCCGACCCACAACGCCGCGACGCAACTGGAACCGGGCGCTGCTGGAGAACGCGGCGCGGCCCTCGGGCGCGCTGGTCTACGACACCGGCGATGCCGCGGCGCTGACGGGCGACCAGTTCGACCGGCTCAAGGCCGAACTGGCGCAGGCCTTCGCCGGTCCGGGCAACGCCGGGCGGCCGATGGTGCTCGAAGGCGGGCTCAAGTGGCAGCCCTCGGCCTGTCGCCCGCCGACATGGATTTCGCCACGCTCAAGGCCGCGGCGGCGCGCGACATCGCGCTCGCTTTCGGGGTGCCGCCGATGCTGCTCGGGCTGCCGGGCGATTCGACTTATGCCAACTACCGCGAGGCCAACCGCGCGCTGTGGCGGCTGACGCTGCTGCCGCTGGCGGGCAAGATGCTCGCCGCGCTGACCGAGGGGCTGGCGACCTGGTTCCCCGATGCGCGCCTGGCCGATCGATCTCGACCGCGTGCCCGCGCTGACCGAGGACCGCGAGAAGCTGTGGGCGCAGGTCAGCGCCGCCGAGTTCCTCTCCCGCCGAAAAGCGCGCGCTGCTCGGCCTGCCCGAGGCGCCAGCGCGCCGGAGAAGAAGAAATGACCAGCACAGGACATGCTCGCCCGGCTGATCGCCCAGGCGCAGGACGAGGGCGCCGAACTGGTCACCTTGCGCGCGGTGGTCGAGGAAGTCTGCGAGCTCGGCGCCAAGCGCGTGCTCGCGCAGATGGGCCTGGACGACGAGAGCGCGCAGGGCGACCTCATCGAACTGCGCCAGCTGCTGCGCGCCTGGCGCGACGCCAAGTCGAGCGCGTGGAAGCGCGGTGGTCAACTGGGTGGTGCGCGGGGTGCTGGCGTTGCTGCTGGTCGGCATTGCCGTGCGCATGGGTGCGAGGGCTGCTGCGGTGAGGCCCGCGTTTCGCGGGCTATGCCGCCTTGTTCGGCGTAGCGCGATGCGGCGGCGACACGATCCGCCCCGGCGCCTTCGCCCGAACCCTGCGCGAGCAGCGCCAGCCGATCCCCCTGTTCTGGCAGCACAGCCCCGAACATCGCATCGGCTGGGTCGAGCGGATCTCCGAGGACGCCAAGGGCCTGCGCGTGATCGCCAGCATCGCCAACCCCGACGGCGGCGCGGGCGCGGCGCTGCTGCAGGGCAAGGCCAACGGCCTGAGCTTCGGCTACCGCGCGCGCGGCTATGTCCGTGACCCTGAAGGGCCGGGTGCTGAGCGATATCCAGCTGCTCGAAGTCAGCCTGGTTACGCACCCGATGCAGCATGCGGCGCGGGTGCATTTGACCGAGGAGGCGGCCGGGCTGGTCGGCGAGAGAAAGTTCAATCAGCGGCACTATCGGGAGAACGGTCAGTTTGCTCGCGCTGGCGAGGGGGTTTTGTACGGAGGTTTGGCCGGAGGGGCAGCCCCAACGCAAATGACGAAGAAGCCGCATTCAAGCTCGCCACACTATCCGGCTCGGATCGATTTGCGCCCCTATCCGGTGCGGATCAGGCTACCTGAGAGCAAGCCACGCCAACCGGAGAAGCCGGTGATCCGCTTTCCACACAGCCGGGGAATCGATTTGCCAGATGGATTGGTTATGAAGGCAAACACACTGTCGGATGCTGTGCGAGCTGCTTCCGGACGCCAAATTCATGTCACCAGCGGCAGGCGTCCGCCGCATAGGCAGGCTGCAGCCATGTATGACAACTACTTGGACGAAACGCCTCCAAGTTATGCGAACAAAGTTGCCGAAGCGGAGATCAAGCGCATATTTGACTGAAGGGCGGGCCAAGGGACTGAGCCGAAAGAGCATCATTGGAATCATGTCGATTGCGTTGACCGAACAGACCAAACGCGGGATATACCTGTCGAAGCACATGCGATCGAATGCGATTGACATTCGAACCCCTTCACCATCGGTATTGCGATCAATTCGAAATCACCCATCGGTTCAGTCAGCCCTAGTTGAAAACGATCACATACATATTCAGTTCCGCTAGCAGTAAGGACGATATCGTGCGGGGATTGCCTTGAATACTCAATTCTTGCGAATTCACTTTACGGTGATCATCGCGGCGTTGATTTCTGCGTGCGGTGATCAATCATCTCAGTCTGGTTCGACGAAGAACCTGGACCAGGTCACTTCTGCCTCGGTAGAGGCTAAAGACGTAAGTTCAAGCGATCTGTTAGAATGGCTACAGCGGAACTTTCGAATTGCTTTGAGCGGTGGCTTTGTTCGCCAAAGGCCCTTGACGATACCTCTTGGTCGAAATTCAGCTGGAATTGACTGCAAACCCGCCGTTTTGCATGGAAAATCGACAAAGTTTCAAATTACTTTGCCCCCGCGCAGTGCGCAACGGCCTGCCGTTTTGGCTGCGATTGTACCTGACGGAAGTTTGCGGGTGATTTACAAATCCTATGTGCCTGATACGGACATCGACAGCATCATCATTCCATCAAAAACAATAAATTGGGAGTCGGTTAAGGGCAAAAGAGTGTTTGAGGTTGATGCTCGATTATTTGAGGCTCTTGCCCCGGATTCGATGAACCGTCACTTCTATTTCGTCAATCTGGAGTATATCAGCTAGGACTGCTAGATGGCTTTCCCCATAGCATTCCTGCTCGCAATGAACGGCGGTTCAATGTCATCGCCGGTTGCATCGTTCACTGGATTTCTTAAGTAAGATCGTGGACTATATCGAAAATTTAGGATATGACGCTACGCTGATGTACGATTGTTCAGGTTTTGTATCACTCAATTACCAATAAAAAAATATTATTATATCCTAATTAATCCGAAAACTAATCACAACATTGGGGATAAAATTCAGATAATAATTATTATCCGACTTCTTCGATAAACAAAATTTAGGCATTAGCGTGCAATTCAATTTCTGTACTATCTCCCCCGCCTGGCGGCATGCAATCGAGATTGGCTCGCTCTTCAGTGGGGCATGTTTCGGCTTGATTTTGCACTGGCTGTTCAAGGGGCGGGATTTGGCCTCAACTCTTCTCGGTTGCAAACTTTCACCGGTGGGTGCTTGCTGCCCGTGTTGTTCGGCCTGGCATGCACAGTCGGGTTTAACTTGCTGATTCCGGATGATCCTTGTGGCGGCGCGTTTACGCCGGACGCGTACTTTGTTTTCGAAGTGATCCTACCGCTGACGACACTTTCGACGATTGTTGCCTTTTTTGTCAGGGTTTGGCGCAGTTGATGCGAATAGAACTGCCCTTGGGTGAGGCAGACAATTGAGCAAATGGCGCAGCGAGCCCTGAAGTAACAGTGGGTGGCGGATGGACATGACACGAGTGAAAAAGAAATTTGGCTCAATGATCGCTGTCTCGACAGTTCCCGCAATCATGTGGGCGTCATTTTCAATTGACGCTCTAGCGCAAAACAACAATCAAGGTGAAGCTTTTGATGCTATAACTGGAGTAGTGCGATACCGCTATCTTTTGAATGTTATTCGCACTGGACGTCTTAGTCATCTTCATAGCAGTTTTCGTGCTTTTCTTGATCGCGTGGCTAACTAATTTCCTCTTTGATACAGTTTTTGGCGAAGAGCCCCCGAGGAGTGAGTTCCACTCGGGATGCTAACTTCGCGCCGCTAACGTCCTCGCGTTCAACCCACTTTCGTCGCTGCGATCTCTGCTCCTCCGCGCCTTCCGCGCAAAACTGAACGCTACACCTCCCTCTCCAGGGAACTCCAACTCGTCCGGCCGTCCATTGGGGCGGCCTTTTTTTGTGAAAGGTCGATGCCCCATGGAAACTTCTGCAATCGATACAACCGCCAGCGATCCGCTGGAAGCCTCGTCGATCTCGCCCAGCGGCTGGATGTGACCGAGGCCCTTCCACACGCTGCGCTCTGACGTGGACGAAGTGAAGGCCCGGCTCGAAAAGTGTCAGCCGCGCCGCCGCCCGCCCGGCGCTCGACGGGGCGGGCCAGCAAAGCGACCCGGAGGTCAAGGGCTTCGTCGACGGCTATTTGCGCAAGGGCATATCCCCCGAAATGAAGTCGGTTTCCGGAGCGACCCTGGCCGAAGGCGGCTATGCCGTGCCGCGCCAGATCGACAGCTGATCGCCGCCCAGCTCAAGGAGATGAGCCCGATCCGGACGATCGCCAAGGTCGTCAAGACCGGGAGCGCCGGCTACCGCAAGCTGATCACCAGTGGCGGCATCGCCTTCGGGCTGGGTCGGCGAAAGCGCGGCGCGGCCGAGACAACACGCCGACCTTCAGCGAGATCGTGCCGCCGTCGGGCGAGCTCTACGCCAATCCGGCGGCGAGCCAGGCGATGCTCGACGATGCGATGTTCGATTCGAAGCTGGCTGGCCAACGAGATCGCGATCGAATTTGCCCGGGCCGAAGGCGCGCCTTCATCAACGGCACCGGCACCAACCAGCCCAAGGGGTTCCTGACCCAGCCGACCAGCACGGCCGACGATACCGCGCGCGCGTTCGGCACACTGCAGTACGTCGGACCGGCACGCCGGCGCGCTTCGGCGCCACGCCCGAACCAAGCTGATCGACTGGTCCAGCCGTGCGGCCCGGCCATCGCCAGGGCGCGACTTCGTGATGAATTCGGCGACGCGGCGCGAAGTCCGCAAGTCAAGGCGGCGGATGGCGCCTTCCTGTGGCAGCCGGCATGGCCCAGGGTCGCCGGATAGCTGATCGGCTATCCGGTGGTCGAGGCCGAGGACATGCCGGATATCGCGGCCAATGCCTGTCGATCGCTTTCGGCAACTTCCAGGCCGGCTACCTGATCGCCGAGCGCACCGCGACTTCGATCCTGCGCGATCCGTACACCAACAAGCCGTACGTCCACTTCTACGCGGTCAAGCGGGTCGGCGGTCAGGTGGTCAACACCGACGCGATCAAGCTGCTCAAGATCTCGGTCTGAGCCTGGGCGCCGGGCGGCGAGCTCCTCTCCGCCGCCCTGGCCCGTCGCCCGCGCCGGGCCTCGCGCATCGTTGCCGCACGGCGGTGCCGCAAGGCCAAGCCGGATGGCTCCCATCGAAACAACGGAGACCGCCATGAAGCGGATAATCGTCACGCCGCCGGCGCTCTCAAGCGCCGCGCTGGCCGAACTCAAGCGATGGCTCGGCATCACGACCGCGCAGGACGACACGGCGCTGACCGCGCTGCTGCGTGCCGGGCTCGACATGTGCGAGGCCTTTACCGGCTGGATGCCGATCGAGGCGAGTGCGAGGAAGTGCTGCCGGTGAGCGGCGCGCTGGCAGGTGCTGGCGACACGGCCGGTGCAAGCCATCACCCTGGTCCAGGCGATCCCGGCCAGCGGCCCGCGCGTCGATCTGGCGGCGAGCGCCTATGCCGTCGAGCTCGACGCCGATGGCGGCGGCAAGGTGCAAGTCACGCTGCCCGGCGATGCGGCGCGCATTGCGGTGCGCTTCACGGCAGGCCTTGCGCCCGGCTGGGAAGCTCTGCCCGAAGCGCTGCGCCAGGGCGTGCTGCGCCTGGCCGCGCATCAGCACCGCGAGCGCGAGACCAGCGGCGCGGCGCCCTTGCCCCCGGCGGCGGTCGCCGCGCTGTGGCGGCCCTGGCGGCGGATGCGGCTGGCATGATTTCGGCCACGCCCGAGTCCTCGTTCGAAGACTTGCTCGCCCGGCTTGAGGCCAAGGCCAGGATCCTCGCCGAAGCCCAGGCCGAACGCGATGCCCTGGCCCGTCGGAACGATCCGACGCGCTGGCGCCGGGCGGTGCTGGTCTGGCCGCTGTTTGCCAAAGGATAGATGCCATGGAAGTCCCGCTGCGCTCCGCGCTGATAGGCTGGCTGGCCGCCGACCCGGCGCTCACTGCCCAGCTCAACGCAATCGTTGAGGAAGCGCCCTCGCGCACCAGCCTGCCCTGGCTGGCGATCGCCGCCAGCGCCAGCGCCGACTGGAGCTGCAAGACCGCTCCGGGGCGCGAAGTGCGCGTCGCGCTCGAACTGCATTGCCGTGGCGACCAGCCCGAGGCCGCGGCGGAGCTGGTCGATTGCATCGAGCACCGCATCGAGAGCCTGCCGCGCGATCAGGAAGCATTCCGTATCGTCACCATCCAGTTCCTGCGCGCCCGCGTCGAACAGCGCGGCGAGAGCACCCGCGCCATGCTGCTCGAATATCGTTTCCGCCTGCTGGCGGAATAACCGCTGGCCCGCGCCTGGCCTTCGATCCTTCGACAAGCTCAGGATGAGCGGATTCTCGTTGCCCACACCCCAAACCCGCTCAGGCTGCGCTTGTCGAAGCCCGTGCGACTACTCCAGCCCCAAGGAGACCAGACCATGACCGCCCAGAAAGGCGCCGCCTTCCTCCTCAAGATTTCCGATGGAGCCGTAACCCCGGTCTACCAGACCGTCGCCGGCCTCAGGACCACGCAAATGTCGATCACCGGCGATACCGTGGTGATCACCAGCAAGGACAGCGGGGGCTGGCGCGAATTGCTTTCGGGCGCTGGCGCCCGCGCGGTCTCGGTTTCGGCCGCCGGAATTTTCCTCGGCAGCGCCGCCGAAGCGAAAGTGCGGACCAACGCCATGGCCGGCACGCTCGACGACTACGAGCTGAGCTTCGAGGACGGCGAGAAGCTGCGCGGCAAGTTCCTGATCCAGCGGCTCGACTATGCCGGCGATTTCAACGGCGAGCGCAATTACACGATGCAGCTGGAAAGTTCCGGCGCGGTGGCGCCGGCATGATCCTTCGACAAGCTCAGGATGAGCGGGGCATGACGGCCAATCCGCATCGCGGCGAGGCCGAACTCGCCATCGCCGGCGCGCCGCGCTGCTGCGTCCGAGCTTCTCGGCGCTGGTCGCGGCCGAAGACGAACTCGGGCCACTGTTCGCGCTGGTCGAACGGGCCGGCGCGGGCCAGCTCAAGCTGGCCGAGATGGCGGCGCTGTTTTGGCACTGCCTGGAGGATCGCGGGAGCCTCACCCGCGACGATGTCGGCGAAGCGGTTGCGCGCCTTGGCCTTGCCGCCTGCGCCAAGCCGCTGCGCTGCCTGCTCGGCCAGGTTCTGCAGGGCGAGGGATGACGAGCGCTTTGGCTCCGCCGCGCTTGGCCTGTTCGGACTTGCCGCGCGGCTGCTGGGCTGGCGGCCGGCCGACTTCTGGGCGGCGACACCGGCCGAACTCGTCGCGGCGCTCTCGCCCAGGAGCGGCACCGGCCAAAGCTTCGACCGTGTTGAACTCGAAAAATTGATGGAACGGGACAATGGTTAGTTTTGGCGGCGATGAGGTGCGATACCATGGTTGTTGGCGTGCGCGCCGATACCCAGGCATTTGTCCAGGACATCAAGGAAATTCAGGATACGCTCGAAAAGGGCCTGCTTGGCGCGATCCGCAAAGGCAGCCTGGGCTTCGACGATTTGCGCCGGGTCGCGCTGCGGGTAATCGACGACATCGCTTCGCAGGCGCTGGGCGGCATGTTTCGGCGGTGCGGGTGCGGCCAAGGGCGGCATCGGCGGGCTGCTGAACATCGGCGGCGTCCTGGGCTCGATCCTCGGCCTGCCAGGCCGCGCGGCGGGCGGCAATGTCTCGCCCGGGCGCGGCTATCTGGTCGGCGAGCGCGGTCCCGAACTGTTCGTGCCCACTGCCGCCGGGCGGGTCGAATCGAACATGGCGGCAAGTGGCGGCGCGCGCGAGGTGCGGGTTTCGATCAATGTCGTGACGCCCCAGGGTGGGAACACGCCGCAAGCGTTGCAACGCTCTTCGCGCCAGGTTGCCAGCGCCGTCCGGCGCGCGCTGGCCTCGCACTGACAGAGGCTGAACAGAAATGGCTTTCTGGCTCGCGGCCAAGCGTGAAGGGCAGGATTCGGACTGGATCCAGCGCTTCGATCCGCGCTTCTGGACCGTCAATTTCCCGCGCCCGATGATCGCTTCGGTGGTCAACACCGCGCATGACGCCTTGCGCGTCGATGCCGTGTTCTACCGCAAGGGCGATCTCGGCGGACTGATCTGGGACAGCGTCGACAGTCTCGATCACCCGCTGCTCGCCTATGCACCGACAAGGACTATTCGCGCACCACGCTCAAATTCCGCTGGCGTTCGGCCGGGATCATCCCGCTCGACGAACTCAACGGCCCGACCCTGACGATCGAAGGGCGCGATGCGAGCGGGGCGCCTTACGTCTGGCTGGTCCGGCTGTGGAACTATGCCACCGGCACGCCCACCGATGCGCAGATCGAACTCGATTTCTCCGCGCTCGCCGGCGGCTATATCCTGCCCGACGAGGCCGACCGGGTCCATCCCAAGGCGATCGACCGGATGTTCATTTCGATGGTCGCGCCGGGCTACACCTATCTCGACGAGACCGCGCTGACGGTCCCGGTCGAAGGCTGGGTCGAACTGACCGAGATGGTCTGCTCCGGCCACCGGATGATGCTGGAGATCGGCGATGTTTGGTGCCGCCGCACGGGCTTTCGGTGGCGACCGGCTACGACGACAATGGCACCCAGACCCCGGCGCGGCTGCTCCGCAACGATTCGCCAGCTCGGCTACCGGGGGAGCGTCGTCCACTATGTCGGGATGAGCCACTATTTCCGGCTGGCGCCGGTCGCCACGAGCTTTCTCGTCGGCGGGGCGGGCGACCCGCTGTGCACCCCGGCGCGGGCCTGGCATCTGGCGTTCTTCGCGGAATGCAAGCGCACCGGTTTTTCGCCGATCCTGTCGCTATCCTACGAGGTGCTGGCCCAGCATTGCCCGGACGCCTGGCAGCAGCGCGCCTATAACGGCGATCCCTCGCGCACCGGCTGGGACCCTCCCTCGGCGCTGCTCTCGCCGGCCAATGCCGTGGCCATGGCCTGGCTGCGATCGGCGGGGGTCGGAATTCACCGAACTGATGCAGCAGGCGGCGGTGCCGGTGCGGTTTCAGGTCGGCGAGCCGTGGTGGTGGATCTTCGCCGCCGACGGACGCATCTGCATCTACGACGACGCGGCCAAGCTGGCTTTCGGCGGCAATCCTGTCGAAATTCCGGACCTGCGCTGCCGCTCAATGCGGCGCAGACTGCGCTGCTCGATGCAGGCCGGCGCCTTGCTCGCCGCTACAACCGCAGCTCTGGTGCAGGCGGTGCGCGACGCTGCCGCCCCCGATCCGGTCGAAGCACTGCTGCTGGTGTTCCCGCCGACGCTTGCTCGATCCGGCGACGCCCGAGGCGCGGCGGGCCAATCTGCCGGTCGCCTGGGCATCGCCGGCCTTCGACCGGTTGCAGGTCGAGGACTACGACTGGCTGACCGCGGGCGCCTCCGCCTATCGCCGCACCGGCTATGAGACGATCGACCAGCGGCTCGGCTATCCGCCGCAGCAGCAGGACTATTTCGCCGGCTTCGTCCTGCTCCACGAGCAGCGCGACCTGTGGCGGCACATCGATGCAGGCATCGACGAGGCCCGCGCTGCGCGATCCGCACCAGATCTTCATCTGGGCGATGCCGCAGATCTGCCGCGACGGATACGTCCGGCTTCCCGACCCTACGGAAAGCGATGACATGCAAGAGTTCGACGACGTGCAATATCCGCTGGCGCTCGGCCGCGATGCCACCATCGTGCCCGAGTTCTCGACCAGCGTTTCGGTTACCGCCTCCGGTTTCGAGCGGCGCAACAGCCTGTGGTCGAACGCGCGGCTGCGTTTCGATGTCGGACCGGGCATCCGCTCCGAAGCGGAACTCGGCGTGCTGATCGCCTTCTTCCGCGCCCGGCGCGGCGCGGCGCGCGGCTTCCGGCTGCGCGATCCTTCGGATTTCAGTTCGAACGATATGGTCGGGACGCCTGCGGCCAGCGATCAGCTGCTCGGCACGGGCGACGGGGTGCGGTCGTCCTTCCCGCTCGTCAAGCACTACGGCGAGGGCCTCGCGATCCAGCAGCGCAGGATCACCCGGCCACGGGCGGAAACGCTGCTGGTGAGCGTCGGTGGAACCACTGTCACGAGCGGCTGGACGTTGGCGCGGGCGGCACGGTCGAATTCACCACACGCCAGCCAATGGCGCGGCGGTGCGGGCTGGCTTTCTGTTCGACGTGCCCGTCCGTTTCGCCGACGACCGGCTGGAGATCGCCGGCGCCGCTTTCGCCGCTGGCGAAGCGCCGAGCGTGCCGGTCGTCGAAATCCGCGAGGCGGCATGAGCCGGGTCTGGTTTTCCCAGGCGCTGGAGACGGCCGCGACGTTCTGGCGCGTGCTGCGCCGCGACGGCGTGACGCTGGGCTTCACCACCCACGACCGCGACTTGTGGTTCGACGGCGTGCTGCACAGCTCGACCCCGGGCATGGTCCCTTCCTCGATCCGCCGTTCGGCCGATTTCGAGCCGGACAGCGCCGAAGTCGAAGGCGCGCTGAGCCACGATTCGATCGCCGCGTCCGACCTCGCCGCCGGCCGCTTCGACGGCGCGCGGGTGCTGATCGGCGTGGCCGACTGGGAGAACGGCGAGCGCGAACTGCTGTATCGCGGCGAGATCGGCAGCGTGCTCGAGGAATCGGGCAGATTCACCGCCGCGCTGCAATCGCGCAAAGCCGAACTCCAACGCGATCCGATCCCGCGCACCTCGCCGAGCTGCCGTGCGCTGTTTTGCGGACCCGGGTGCACGCTCAATGCCGTCCGCTTCACGCATGAAGCCACGCTCTCGGGCTTCGATCTCGACGAGAATAGCGTTACGCTGACGACACTCGCCACGCCCGCCAGCCTCGTGGGCGGCACATTGCGCTGGCTCGACGGGCCGCATGCCGGGCAGTACAATGGTGATCATGGCAACCAGCACCGGCGGCTTGATCCTCGATACGCCGTTGAGCGATACTTTGACGGCAGGCTTGACCGCACTGGTGCGCGAGGGTTGCGATCATACCCTCGACACCTGCGCGACCCGCTTCGCCAATGCCGTCAATTTCCAGGGTGAGCCGTTCCTGCCCGGCAACGACCAGATCTACCGCTACCCGCCTCCGCCGCAGCCGCAGCCATGACCGGGGTGTTGCTGGCCGAGGCGGCTGAACGTCTGGCCGGCACGAGGTTCCGGCTGCATGGCCGCGACCCTGCGACGGGCCTCGATTGCGTCGGCTTGCTGGCGGCGGCGCTCGCGGCTTGCGGTAAACCGCGGCCCTTGCCCAACGGCTACCGGCTGCGCGCCCATCGGCTTGCAGGACTCGAAGAAATTGCCGCCGCTTGCGGTTTCCATCCGGCGGAGGGTGAATTGGACACCGGCGACGTGGCGCTTGTCCGCACCAGCCCCTGCCAGTTTCATCTGGTCATCGCCCTGCAAGGCGGCGGCTTCGTCCACGCCGATGCCGGCCTTCGCCGCGTGGCGCGCTGTAGCGGCCCGGTCGCCTGGCCGCTGGTGCGCCACTGGCGGCTCGCCTCCTCGATCTGAGAGCATTCACATGGCCACTTTGATATTTTCAGCGTTGGGTACGCTAGTCGGCGGACCGCTTGGCGGCGCGCTCGGTGCGCTGGCCGGGCGTCAGGTCGATGCGATGATCTTCGGCGGCGGCAATCGCGAGGGTCCGCGCCTGAAGGAGCTCGCGGCGACCGCATCGAGCTATGGCACGCCGCTGCCACGCCATTTCGGCCGGATGCGCGTGCCCGGATCGGTGATCTGGGCGACCGACCTGGTCGAGCATCAACTGACCGAGGGCGGCGGCAAGGGGCGGCCTTCGGTCACCACCTTTACCTACACCGCTTCCTTCGCGGTCGCGCTCGCCAGCCGGCCAATCGTCAGCGTCGGCCGCATCTGGGCCGACGGCAACCTGCTGCGCGGCGCGGCTGGCGACCTCAAGGCGAACGGTGCGTTCCGGCTTCATACCGGCGAGGGCGACCAGATCGCCGATCCGCTGATCGAACAGATCGAAAGCGCGGCGTTCTGCCCCGCATTCAGGGGCCTGGCTTATGCGGTGTTCGAGAACCTCGATCTGGGCGACTTCTTCAACCGCATTCCCGCGCTGACCTTCGAGGTGATCGCCGACAGTGGCCCGTTCACCGTGCAGACGATCCTCGACGACGTCATCGATGAGGCCGATGCCGCCCTGCCGCTGCCCGGCATCGACGGATTCTCCTGCGAAGGCCCGCTTGCCGAAACGCTGACCCTGCTCGATCCCATGTTTCCGATGGATTGCGACGCGGGCGGCGAGTTCTCACGATTGCGCGGGAGCGGCTGCAAACGGCGCCACTGGCCTTGCCCGAAGCGGCGATTTCTGTCGACGACGGGGACTTCGGCGCTCGCTCGGGCTATGCCCGCAAGCGTGAGCCTGTCCAGGCCTCGCCGCCCGAGGTCCTTCGCTATTACGACATCGGCCGGGACTATCAGCCGGGTTTGCAGCGCGCAACCGGCCGGACGCGCCCGGGCCAGCCGCGCACGGTCGAACTGCCGGCGGCGATGACCGCCATCAACGCGCGCAAGCTGGCCGACAGAATGGCCGGGCGCATTGGCTGGGCCCGCGAAACGCTGGCCTGGCGCACGACCGGTCTCGATACGGCCGTGGGCCCCGGCGCGGTGGTGACCGTGCCCGGCCAGACGGGCCGCTGGCGCGTCAGCGAATGGGAATGGCGCGAAAAAGGGGTGGAACTCAGCCTTTCGCGCATCGCTCCGGCAAGCGCCGAGGCGGGAAATTTTCCGGCCGATCCGGGGCGAACCAACCAGCCTACCGATGCACCTGCCGCGCCGACGGTCGTAGCTGCCTTCGAATTGCCCTGGGACGGCTCGGGCGCCGGGGACGCGCCGGCTACCTATGCGGCCGTATCTTCGACCGGGACGAACTGGAGCGGCGCCGCCCTGTTCGTCGATAACGGCGATGGCTCGCTGCAGCCGCTTGCCACCAGCGGCAGGGCGATGAGCACGATGGGGACGGCGGTCGATGTGCTGCCGCCCGCCAATCCCTTGCTGTTCGACCGCACGTCTGACGTCACCGTCGAACTGCTCGGTGCAAACATGCAGCTGACTAACACCAATACCCGGCAAATGGCGATGGGCGCCAATCGCGCGCTGCTTGGCAATGAAATCGTGCAGTTCGCGCAGGCCACGCCGCTCGGCAACCGGCGCTGGCGGCTGGAAGGCCTGCTGCGCGGGCGAGGCGGCACCGAAGCCGCGCTTGACCAGCACGCCGCCGGTGAGCGGTTCGTCCTGCTCGATGGCACCCCTCTGGCGCTGGAACCGGCGCAGGTCGGCACTGCGGCCGGGACCGAAGTGGCCGCCGTCGGCAGAGGCGAGGCTGTGCCGGTGATGTCGCAGATTGGCTTGGCCGGTATCACCCGTCGGCCGCTTTCTCCCGTTCATCCGCGCGCCGCCACCGGGGCGGATGGTTCGCTCCATCTAACCTGGACGCGGCGCGCGCGCGGCGCCTGGACATGGCTCGACGGTGTCGCTGCCCCGCTGCACGAGGAGAGCGAGGAATATCTCGTGACCTACGGCCCCGTGGAGTCGCCAGCCGCGATCTGGCTGGAGAACCAGCCGGTCCTGACCATTCCGGCCGCCAAATTGACCGAACTGGCGGCATTGTTGCCCGGCGAAAAGTTCCGGGTCCGGCAGCGGGGCAGCTATGCGCTGTCCGAGTCGCTGGTCCTCGCTGTCCTGCCGTGAAATCCGCTAGCCACTGGAGCCGACCATGAGCGATCCTCTCGTCTTCGATACCATCAGCCCCCGTTACGGACTGCCGCTGCTTTTCGCCGGGCAGGCGCAGAAGGAAGCCTTCGTCAACGAGGCGCATGGCCTGACGGACGCCCTGCTTCATTGTGCGATCGAAGGTACGGCGGCCAGCCCGCCGGGCTCACCGGTAAATGGGCAGAACTGGCTGGTCGGAGCCTCGCCGACCGGCGATTGGGCGGGCCAGGCGGGCAAGATCGCCTGCCGGCAAGCCGGCAACTGGCTGTTCGCCATGCCGATCGATGGCATGCGAATTCTCGACAAATCGAACGGCCAGGCAAAGCTGTTCCGTGGCGCGTGGCAGGGTCCGTCCGCACCGGCATCGCCGAGCGGCGGTGCGACGGTCGATGCGCAAGCACGCGCGGCTATCGACGAACTCATCGCGGCACTGCGGCAGGCGGGCATGTTTCCCGCAACCCTGATCGCGAACGGCTATGACCGCGTAGCATACACCGTCTCCGAGATTGGCTGCGGCAAAGCCCGCCTTGCGCAATCGGCAACTATCGCAGCGGCCGCAAGCATGGCCATCGGGTTCGGGATCGTAGCACGACCAGCTGAGCGCCGGATCGAGCCCCAGCCGGTGCGCTTCGCGCGCGATGTCCGCCTTGGTCATATGCTGGAGCGGGGCGTGAATCGTGAAGCGCTCGCCTTCGGCGCCAGCCTTGGTCGCCAGGTTCGCCAGCGCGGCGAAGCCGGCGATGAATTCGGGCCGGCAATCGGGATAGCCCGAATAGTCCAGCGCGTTGACGCCGATGAAGATATCGCGTGCGCCCAGCGCCTCCGCCCAGGCCAGCGTCAGCGAGAGAAACAGCAGGTTGCGGGCGGGCACATATGTGACCGGGATGCCTTCGCCCAGGCCGTCCTTAGGAACGGCGATGTCGTCGGTCAGCGCTGAACCGCCGAATTGACGCAAGTCGAGCGGCAAGACGATGTGGCGTTCCGCTCCCAACTCCGCGGCGATTTCCGCCGCGGCGGCGATCTCGCGCCGGTGGCGCTGACCATAGTCGATCGTCAAAGCACTGACGCGGAAGCCCGCTTCCCGCGCGAGCCCGGCCGCGACCATCGAATTGAGGCCGCCCGACAGGAGCACAACCGCCACGCGGCCGTTGGATTCGCCAGGTGCAATCATGGTCGGGGGTTAGCCCTTGGCCAATCGGGCGGCAACCGCGCTCAGGCGGCGCATTCCCCCACGCGCCGTGCTTCAGCGGAAAAGGCGAATGGCAGGCCATCGGCGATGCCTTGCGATTCGATTTGCACGAGCCGCCCGGTCTCGCGGCGAATACGCGTGCGGCCATAGCCGTGGCCGCGGCAGGTATACTGAACCGTGACCTCCGATGCGGCATCGCTGACGATCAGGCGTTCGCAACTGGCCGCCTTGTGGCGCAACTGGATGAGCCTGCGGCCATCGCGGACGCACAGCTGTTCGACTTCCGCCCCGGAACCTCTCGGGCGCAATTCCCATCGCCCGCCCTCGATCTGGTCGAGCATTGCGAGCGGTTGGCGCTGGCCTGCCGCAGGCGCGGCAAAACCGGCCGCGATCGCAGCCGCGAGTGCCAGTGCTTTCAACCTACGCGACATCGGCATTCACGCCTCACAAACGAAGGTGCCATGACAAATGGCGACTCAGGACGGCCAACAATTGTATCACATCGCAGCCTCGCGACCAACCGTTGCATGCAAGCGATGAACGGAAGGTTTACGCCGCGATTTTGAATGACTTCGAGCAGAAGGCGCAATCGATCGCGACAAGTCCGTCCTCGCCGCGCATATCCGCCCGGTCCTCGGCCGGGAAGCGCGCCAGCACATCCTCGTAGTGCGCCACGGTGCAGCGGCAGCCGCGTGACAGCTCTGCCAGCCGTTCGATGCGCACTTCCGCTTCTTCGTGAAACAGCCGCCAGACCAGCGCTTCGAGCGACAGTCCCGGATCGACCAGCTCTTCGTGCCTGATGCTGCCGGATAGCGCCGCGACATGCTCCCATTCGGGATGATCCATCCGGACATGCAGACGCGCCCGGCCCTGCTCTCCTTCGGGGAGATGCTGCGCCAGCAGACCCCCGGCGATGCAGTGCTCACCACTCCATCGCACGCCGGTGCGAATCAGTGTGGGCACCTGCTCGGACTGAGCGAAATAGTCTTCGCATGCTCGCGACAGGGAATCGCCTTCAAGCGGCACGATTCCCTGATAGCGCTGGCCCGTCGCGGACAGATCGAAGGTGACCGCGAGATAGCCCTTGCCGAACAGCGCGTAGAGCGAGGGATTGGCGCCCAGCATGGCCAGCCGGCCGGCATCGTGGCGGACATAGCCGCGCAGTTCGCCCTGCCTGAAATCGCAGACCAGCAATTCGACAATGCCGCCTTCGGTCTGCGCCTGCATGGTCAGCTGGCTGCCGTCCTCCTTGAGCAGCGATCCGATCAGCGCCGTCAGGGCGAGCGCTTCGGCCAGCAAGTGCCGGATCGGCGGCGGATAATCGTGCGCCGACAGGATCTCGTCGAGCACTGGGCCAAGCCGGACGAGCCGGCCGCGAACATGCCGCCCGGCTATGGCGAAGCCGAGCAGCCGGTCGAAGCCGGTCTCATCGGGGGGAATGGCCGCGCTTTCGCTCACAGCTGACCGAATACCCAGCGCAGCACGGCTTTTTGGGCATGAATGCGGTTTTCCGCCTCGTCCCATACGGCCGACTGCGCGCCATCGATGACTTCGTCGGTCACTTCCTCGCCGCGGTGCGCGGGCAGGCAGTGCAGGAACAGCGTATCCGGCCGCGCCCGCGCCATCAGCGCCGCATCGACCCGATAGGGTTCCATCGCCGCGATCCGCGCTTCCCCGCCCGCTTGACCCATCGAGACCCAGGTATCGGTGACGACAGCCTGCGCGCCCGACAACCGCTTCAAGCGGATCCTGGGTCAAGCGGATTTCGCCGCCAGCCGCGCGCGCGCGCGCGATGAAGACCGCATCGGGTTCGTAGCCCTTGGGTCCGGCGGCGCGGACGGTGAACTTCATCAGGCCGGCCGCCTCGATCAGCGAGTTGAGCACATTGTTGCCATCGCCCAGCCAGGCCAGCTGCAGGCCGGGCAAGGCGAGGCCGCGCTCGATCAGGGTGAGCAAGTCGGCCATGATCTGGCACGGGTGCGACTGATCGGTGAGGCCGTTGATCACCGGCACGCTGGCGTGGGCCGCCAGTTCCTCGATCTTGGCGTGATCGTCGGTGCGGATCATGATCGCATCGGCCATGCGGCTCAGCACGCGGGCGGTATCGGCGATGGTCTCGCCGCGGCCGAGCTGCATCGAGCCCGCTTCCATCACGATCGCACTGCCGCCAAGCTGGCGCATGGCCACGTCGAACGACACGCGCGTGCGGGTCGAATTCTTCTCGAAGATCATCGCCAGCACGTGGCCGGCGAGCGGCGCATCGGCATCCGGCCGCGCCTTGGGCCAGCCCGTCCGCGCGGCCTTGCGGTCGAGCGCATCGCCCAGCATGGCGGCCAGGGCATCGCCGCCGGCATCGGAGAGGTTGAGGAAATGCCGGGTCATGACGCGGCAACCTCAAGCTCGAAACTGGCCGAGGCCGCCGAGAGCTTCTCCATGAACTCGTCGATGTGCTCGTCGCCGATCACCAGCGGCGGAACGATCCGCACGGTGTTTTCCCCGCCCGAGACCGTCAGCAACCCGTGATTGTCGCGCAAATGGGCGACGAAGCCGCGCGGTTCGACCTTCAGCTTAAGGCCAAGCAGCAGTCCTCTGCCCCGAACCAGCTCGAACAGCTCGGGATAGTTGCCGATGAACTGTTCGAGCCTGGCGACCAGCTTCGCGCTCTTGTCGCGGACATTGGCGAGAATATCCTCCGCCGCGAAGGCATCGAGCACCGCCTCGCCCGCCGCCATGGCCAGCGGATTGCCGCCATAGGTCGAGCCGTGACTGCCCGCTGTCATGCCGCGCGCCGCCGCTTCGGTCGCCAGGCAGGCGCCAAGCGGAAAACCACCGCCGATGCCCTTTGCCGTCGCGAGAATGTCAGGCGCGATGCCGAACTGCTCGTGGGCATAGAACGTGCCGCAGCGCCCGACGCCGGTCTGAACCTCGTCGAGCACCAGCAGCAATCCATTGTCATCGGCGAGCTTGCGCAGGCCCTGCATGAACGCGTCGCTGGCCACCCGCACGCCGCCTTCGCCCTGGATCGGCTCGACCAGAAAGCCCGCGGTATTGGGCCCCATCGCCGCCCTGGCCGCGTCGAGATCGTCGAATTCGGCATATTTGAAGCCCGGCAACAGCGGCAGGAAGCCCTTGTGCATCTTGTCCTGGCTCGAGGCGCTGATCGTCGCGAGGGTGCGGCCGTGGAACGCCTGGTTGAACGTGATCAGCTCGAACCGGTGATCGTCGCCCGCGTGCTGGTGATAGCTCCGCGCGGTCTTGATCGCGCATTCGACCGCTTCCGCGCCCGAATTGGTGAAGAACACCGTGTCGGCGAAAGTCAGATCGACCAGCCGCTGAGCCAGGTGCTCGCCCTGCGGGCTGCCGTAGAGATTCGACACGTGCATCAGCATGGCCGCCTGCTTCTGGATCGCGCCGACCAGCCCCGCGTGCGAATGGCCGAGGCTGTTGACGGCGATGCCGGCGGCGAAGTCGAGAAAACGCCGGCCGTCGTCGCTCACCAGATGGCAGTGCTCGCCGCGAACCGGCCGCACGTCGCACCGGGGATAGACGGGCATCAGCGGAGTGATCGACATGGCAAATTCCTTTGCATTCCTGAAAATCGGAAGGGGAAACGCAAACGACAAATGGCGGCCCCGAAAGGACCGCCATTGCCGTGCATCTAGATTGTCGCGCGCCGCCGGTCAAATTCCGGAAGCGGGTGCGTGGGGGATCAACCCTGCATCGGCACCAGGTTGACCGCCGAGTACTTGCCTCGTCGGTCGACTTCGATATCGAATTCGAGCCGGTCGCCTTCGTTGAGGTTCTGCATCCCCGAACGCTCGACCGCGCTGATGTGAACAAAGGCATCCGGCTGCCCGTCGTCGCGGGTGATGAAGCCGAAACCCTTCATCGAATTGAAGAATTTGACCGTTCCGGTCGCCTTCTCGCCAGTCAGCTGACGCTGGGCCGGCGCTTCGCGCTTCTGCACGGCGATGACGTCGCCGACGACCACCAGGTCGCTGGCCGAAATCTTGCCGCCGCGATCGACCAGCGTGAACTCAAGCTCCTGGCCTTCCGCCAGCCCTTCCAGCCCGGCGCGTTCGACGGAGCTGATGTGCACGAACACATCTTCGCCGCCGGTATCCTGCTGGATAAAACCGAAGCCTTTGTTGGCGTTGAAGAACTTTACGGTTCCCTTGCCCTGGCCGACGACCTGGGCAGGCATGCCGCCGCCGGCACCGCCGCCACGGGGCGCTCCGCCACCGCTGCCGCCACTGCCGCCAAAGCGGCTGCCACCGCCGCCGAAGCCGCCACGGTCACCGCCGCCGAAGCCGCCGCCACGCGGGGCGCCGCCGCCAAAGCGATCGCCGCCAGACTGAAATGGATCGAAACCGTCCTCTCCGAAACCGTCCCGCTTGTCACGGCCCCTGCCGCGACGTCCTCTATCGAAACCCATAAACCCTAAGATACCTTCGCTTCGCCCAAAGCATTTCGCCTGGCCGCGCGGACGTTTCGCGCCGGACGACAGGGCGGGCGCCGGTCTGGCACCGTCCTCTGCGATTGCGGGCATAGCTCAAAAAAAAGACAATAGCGAATAGATTCAGGATAAATTCATTTGGCGCTTGGGTTGTGTGACATTCCCGCCAGTGCGACAGCCTGGTTGCGGTGCGCCCGGTTGCTTGGCAGATAGCGCAAGCGGGCGTTCCAGCCGGATCGGAAATGCCCGGCGCCCGCGCCGCGAATCGCCAATCCCTGGCGATTTGAACGGGCCACCAGGAGTGACCGCATTGTTCCGTAAAATCACCGAAACCGTCTTCGCCAGCCCGCAGATCGGCCTTGCCGAAATCGACGAGGCCAAGGCGCAAGGCATTGCGCTGATTGTCAACAACCGGCCCGAGGATGAAAGCGACGACCAGACGCCCGGCCCGGACATCGAAGCGGCGGCGCGCGCGGCGGGCATAGCCTATACGGCAATTCCGGTGACCCATGCCGGGTTCAGCGAAGCCCAGGTAAGGTCCATGGCCGAAGCCCTTGCCGGTGCAAAGGGCCCGGTCCTCGCCTATTGCCGGTCCGGCACCCGTTCGACCTTGCTCTGGGCCCTGGCCGAAGCCAGCATGGGCGCCGATCCTTCCATGCTCGCCGCGCAGGCCGCGCAGGCGGGTTACGACATCTCGCCGGTGCGCGCCCTGGTCGACATGCTGGCGGCTGGCAAGGCGTGACAATACTCGCGCTCCAGCTCGGAGGTTCCTTGGCCGCGATCCTGCTGTTGTGGCTGATGGCGCTCAAACTCTGTCTGGGCGGAGACATCCGGCTGCGCACCGAGGATCAAGCCAGCCAGCTGGCGCACGAGGCCGTCTGGGGATTCGAGGCCAGCGAGATTGTGCTCGATCGCGCGGGGATTGGCGCCTTGCTGCGTGATTCCTCGGGCCGGGTGATGCTGCTGCGCCGCCATGGCGCTCATTTCGCCGCCCGGCTGCTCGACAGCCACGGCGGCATCCAGCTCGACCGCAATTTCCTGACGATCGGCACCGGCGAGCGCCTTTTCGGCAAGGTCACGCTCGATCTCGGCCCCCAGGCCCAGGTATGGGCGGGAAGCTTGCGCAGGCTGGGAGCCTGATCCTTGGCCGCCTTCGACCCGGTTCCTTATGCGATTCCGCTGTTCGTGCTGCTGGTGGCGGCGGAGATGCTCTGGGCCAGGGCGCGTGCGCCGCGGGCCTACGAGCCGCGCGATACCCTGTGTTCGCTGGCGCTTGGCCTTGGCAGCACTGCGGCCGGGATGGCGAGCGCCGGGCTAGTCCTTGCCGCGGCGCTGTGGCTCTACCAGTTCCGCATCTACACATTCGGCTGGCAATGGTGGGTCTGGCCGATTGCTTTCGTGCTCGACGATTTCGGCTACTACTGGGGCCATCGCCTTGGCCACCGGGTCCGCTGGTTCTGGGCGAGCCACGTCAATCATCATTCCAGCCAGCACTACAATCTATCGACCGCGCTCCGGCAGACCTGGACCGGCTTTATCGCCCTGTCCTTCCTGTTCCGCATCCCACTTGCTTTGATCGGCTTTCACCCGGCGATGCTGGCGGCCTGCGCTGGCATCAATCTCATCTACCAGTTCTGGATTTACACCGAGACGATTTGCCGTATGCCGCGCTGGTTCGAGGCGGTGATGAACACCCCCTCGCATCACCGCGTCCACCACGCGACCAATCCGGTTTATCTCGACCGTAACTATGCCGGCGTTTTCATCGTCTGGGACAAGCTGTTCGGCACATTCCAGCCCGAACTTGAGGAAGCGCCGGTGCGTTATGGCATCGTCCGGCAGCTCGGCAGTTTCAATCTGCTGTGGGCGGCGTTTCACGAATGGGCCGGTCTTGCACGCGATGTCTGGCATGCGCCGTGGCGGCACAAATTCGGCTACGTCTGGCGGGCGCCCGGCTGGTCGCACGATGGCAGCCGCGAAACGACCGATGCGATCAGGGCGCGGTGGCGCGAGATGACCCAGAGTCAGGCAAACTAGGTCACAAACTCATTACCAGCGCCTTCGAGGTTTGAAGAAAAATGCCCCAGTGCAAGGAGAGAAGGCGCAGGAATATGTCGATATTTCAAGACTTCTCGACGCAGCAATGGGGCATTTTAATCAAATCCCGCAGGGACGTCCAAATG
>CAVZHF010000007.1:0-365043 GCA_963775005.1 uncultured Alphaproteobacteria bacterium
GCCGTATCGAAGTCGATTGGCGTCTATATGCAGAGCGTGCTCAACGAGATCGGATACCAGGCCGAGGTGAAGCCCATCTCGCCGAACATCCAGTTCACCTATATCCAGAACACCAACAACAAGGTGCAGATCTCGCTCACCCAATGGTACCAGGACTATCCCGCCGCATCGAACTTCCTCAACGTGCTGTTCGGCTGCGGCAGCTTCACGGAGGGCTCGGACTCCTCGATCAACATCGCCGGTTACTGCGATGAAGCCGGTCGAGGCCAAGATGAAAGAAGCCTTCGCCCTGTCGGCGACCGATCAGGACGCCGCCAACAAGCTTGTGGTCGGAAGTCGACACGCATGGTCATGCGAGCAATGCTGCAGCAGCACCCCTGTTCACGCCAAAGCACATCGACTTCGTGTCGAAGCGGCTTGGTAACTTCCATTTAAACGCGCAGTTCTACTGGATGGTAGCGGTTTCTTGGGTGCAGTGAAGCGCATCACCATCATGTCAAAGGACACAAAGGGCTGGTAAAACAGCAACAAAGAGCCGTGGCCCCTGGGCCACGGCTCTCCGCCGTCTGGCGCGCGATCGTGCCGCGATGGCGGCACTCCTTGCTTTCCTGGTGGATTGTTGCCTGCTGCATTTCCGCGCCGCTCTATGCCAGGCTGGCAGGCACCGACCCCTTCAGGTCGTCGCTTGATTTCGTCATCAAGGTCGGCGGCGAAGACCGGCCGGTCATGGAGCAATCGACCGAAGGCCTGGGCCTGGGCTACACGCCAATTGGCCCAACCTGGGAGCTCGGCAACTACTTCCTGGGCGCCGACAACCAGGGGCGGGACGTCATGGCGCGCCTCCTCTATGGCGGGCTCAATTCGTTGCTCATCGCCGGTGCCGCAACCATCATGACACTGCTGATCGGCACTGCCCTCGGCCTCAGGCCGGCTTCTTCGGCGGCGTCACCGACATGGTGCTGTCGCAAATCCTCGATATTCTGGGGCGTTCCGGGTCTATCTTCTGGCGATCTCGCTCTCGATCGTGCTGATCGCCGAAGGCTTCAAGATCGGGCCGATCACCATCAAATCGGGCTCGCTATGGCTGCCGATTTTCATCATTGGCATCGTCTATATTCCCTATGTGCGCGGCAGGTCCGCGGCCAGGTGCTGGCCCTACGCGAAAGCGAAGTGCTTGCCGCCATAGGGCTGGGCGTTCCGAGACATCGATTTTATTCATGATATTCTGCCCAATGTCTCGACCACGCTGATCGTCTTCGTGCCGATCATGATGGCGCTGAACATGCTGACCGAGTCGGCGCTGTCGTTCCTCTCCATCGGCGTTCAGCCGCCCGATGCCAGTTGGGAACCATCATCCAGGACGGGCAGACCCTGCTTTACACGCGCCCGCTGGTGGCCCTTGCCGCCGGCATTGGCCATTGTCGCCACCGTGATGTCGCTCAACGTGTTGGGCGACGGATTGCGCGATGCGCTTGATCCCCGGTCGAAGATCAGGATTGGGCGCGGCTGATGGTGTTTGCGCTGATCCGCCGGCTTCGGCCAGATGGTCTTTGTGATGTTCGGCATCAGCGTCCTGGTGTTCCTGATTTTCTTTGCAACACCCGGTGCCGATCCCGCCGCCCGCATCGCCGGGCGCAATGCCACGCCCGAAGTGCTCGAAGCGGTACGCAAGAGCTTCGGCTTCGATCAGCCGGTCTACGTCCAATATGCACCATGATGAGGAAGATCTTCGTCACCGGCGACCTCACGTCCTTCGTCAACCGTGGCTGGAAGGTGGTGCCGGCGGTGCTCGACACCGTTCCGGTCACCCTATCGCTGGTCATCGGCGCTGCCGTGCTGTGGGTCGTCTTCGGGCTTATCATCGGCATCGTGGCGGCGGCAACCCGCGGCGTCGTGGATCGACAAGTTGCTCATGGCGCTTGGACTTATCGGCATTTCCATGCCGGTTTACTGGCTTGGCGAAATGATGAACCTGATCACCCAGAGCCGCTATCACGATACCTGGGCTGTTTTCCTGGGTGCCGCCACTTGGTTACAAGAACTTCGGCGATGATCCCAAGGGCTGGTTCCTGACGCTCGTCATTCCATGGATCACCCTGGCCATCCTCTACATCGGCCTCTATGGCCGCGTGCTGCGCGCCTGCGATCATCGAGTCGCTGCAGGAAGACTACATCCGCACCGCCCGGGCCAAGGGCCTTTCGGAAACCCGCATTCTGCTGCGCCACGCGCTGCGCACCTCGCTCATCGCCTTCGTCACGCTCTTCGGCCTCGACTTCGGCGCCCTCGTCGGCGGTTCGGCGCTTCTCACCGAAGTGGTGTTCGGCCTTCAGGGCGTCGGCAAGCTCACCTATGACGCGCTGCAGAATCTCGATCTGCCCATCATCATGACGACCGTGATGTACGCCTCGTTCTTCGTCGTCATGGCCAATGCCCTGGTCGACATCGTCTATATGCTGCTCGATCCCGCGGGTGCGGAGCGTGCTGATGCTGCAAGGTCCGCGATCTCAGTGTCACTTTCCGCACCGAGCAGCGGCCTCGTCCGTGCCGTCGATGGCGTGTCCTTCGACGTCGCCGAAGGGCGAACTGCTCGGCGTCGTCGGCGAGTTGGGTTCCGGCAAGACCGTTTCGCTGCTCGCCGTCATGGGCCTCATCAACGATCCCAACGCCACGATCAACCGGCTCGATCGAGTATCCGCGGCCGCGAGCTCGTCGGCCTTGCCGCCGCGGGAGATGCGCAAGCTTCGCGGCCGCGAGATTGCCATGATCTTCCAGGACCCGATGACGGCGCTGACCCCGGTCTACACCATCGGCTGGCAGATCGCCGAGCAGATTCTGGCGCATGAGAAGATCGGCAAGCAGCCAGGCCTGGCAACGCGCCGTCGAGCTTCTCGCCGAGGTTAACATCCCCAATCCGGCCGAAGCCGCGCACCGTTACCCGCATCAGCTTTCCGGGGGCATGAAGCAACGGATCGTGATTGCGATGGCGGTTGGCGGGCGCCCCCGATCTGATCGTGGCGGATGAGCCGACGACGGCGCTTGACGTAACGGTGCAAGCGCAGATCGTGCATATTCTGGCGACTTTGGTTCGGGGAACGCGGGGGGTTGGCGCTGGTTTTGATCACCCATGACATGGGCGTGGTGGCGCAGGTGTGTGACCGGGTTGCGGTGCTTTACGCGGGTCGCGTGGCCGAGGCGCGCGAGCGTGCGGGACTTGTTCGCGCAACCGGCGGCATCCCTATACCCGCGCGCTGATTGATTGCATCCCGCCCTTGAGCGGCGCGCGGCCCAAGCGCCTGCGCACCATTCCCGGTTCGCCGCCCAATCTGCTCGAACCGGCCCCCGGGCTGCGCCTTCGCACCGCGCTGCCCGCAGCGTTTCGAGAAATGCGCCGCCGATCCTGAACTGACCGGCGGCACCGCGTGCAGCCGCCTGCTTTGCACGTGTCGCCCACATGAGCGCCGCCGCTGCTTGAAGTCGATCGACGTCAGCAAGCGATTTTCAGCGTCGGTTCGCGCTTTTCGCAAGCAGGGCCTGCGCATCGTCCATGCGCTTGATGGCGTTTCGCTCTCGGTCATGCCGGGCGAGACGGTCGGGACTGGTCGGCGAGTTCGGCTGTGGCAAGTCCACTCTCGGCCGCTGCATCACCCGGTGACGCGGCCATCGGGCAGCAGCGACAGGCGGTCCTCGACGATCGGTGGGCGCGCGGCGTAACGGCAGAGCTTCTCGAGGCGCTCGCGGCAGCCGGCTGGAATGCGCACGGCGGCGTGCAGGGAGAAGCCGTCGAGGTCGGCGCACAGGGGACCGCGGTGGAACGGATCCTGCCGCGAGCCGCGGCCAGGGCGCAGATCGTGCGCGCCTTGGCGTTCGCCGAGTGCGGTCCTGCCTTCGATGGCGGCGGCGCCGAGGTGGAGGAGCAGGGACTCATTGTGCGTGGCGATGACCAGCTTGCCGGAAAGTTTGGTCATATACTCAGTTCCTCTCCATTTTCACGAAGTGCAAATGGGGAGGTGGCAGCCGCGCAGCGGCTAACGGAGGGGTGATGGCGCGGCGTTGAATACCCCTCCACCAACCGCTTCGCGGTCGGTCCCCCTCCCCATTTGTGCTGCGCAAAAATGGAGAGGAACCAAGCGCGAGTCACCGTCCAGCCGCCTTGGCCTGGCCCGCGAAAATACCCTCGCAACCGATCCGCGCCAGACGCAGCAGCCGCAGCAGGCCCTCCTCGTCGTAAGTCGCGCCCTCGGCGGTGGCCTGGACTTCGGCGATGTGGCCGCCTTCGATCAGCACGAAATTGGCGTCGGCGTCTGCGTTGGAGTCTTCGTCGTAGTCGAGATCCAGCACCGGCGTGCCCTTGTAGATGCCGCAGGAGACCGCCGCGACCTTGCGGGTGAGCGGATCCTCGGCAATCGCGCCCTTGGCCATCAGCCCATCCACCGCCAGCCGCAGCGCCACCCAGGCGCCGGAGATCGCGGCGGTGCGGGTGCCGCCGTCGGCCTGGATAACGTCGCAATCGAGCACGATCTGCCGCTCGCCGAGCTTCTTCATGTCGGTGACGGCGCGCAAGGAGCGCCCGATCAGCCGCTGGATTTCCTGGGTGCGGCCGCTTTGCTTGCCCTTCGCCGCCTCGCGGCTGCCCCGGGTATGGGTGGCGCGCGGCAGCATCGAGTATTCGCCGGTCACCCAGCCTTCGCCCTTGCCGCGCATGAATGGCGGGACTTTCTCCTCGACCGAGGCGGTGCAGATCACCTTGGTGTTGCCGAACGCGACCAGCACCGAACCTTCGGCGTGGATGGTGTATTGCGTCTCGAACGAGAGCGCGCGCATCTCGTCGGGCGCACGGCCGGAAGGTCGCATGATAATTCCTTGTCTGGTTGCGCGCGAGCCATTGGCGCAACGGACTTGCCGCCGCAAGTGCATCGTTTAGATTGACCCGCGCATGGCAACGCCCCCGATCACCGAACTGACCCTGCGCGCCCGCGAGATCTTCCGCCTCGTGGTGGAGGGCTATCTCGCCAACGGACAGCCGGTCGGCTCCAAGACGCTGGCCGGGGCTGGTGCCGTGAACCTTTCCTCTGCCTCGATCCGCTCGGTGCTGCACGAGCTGGAGAGCCTGGGGCTGCTCGGCCATCCGCATACCAGCGCTGGACGATTGCCGACCGATGCGGGCCTCAGGCTGTTCGTCGACGGGATCATGCAGGTCGCCGAACCCACCGCCGAAGAGCGCGCGGCGATCGAGCGCAGGCTGTCCGAGCCCGGGCCGATCGAGGTGGCGCTGGAAGCGACCAGCGCGGTGCTGTCCAGTCTATCGGCGGGGGCCGGTGTCGTCATGGTGCCGCGCCGCGAGCCGCGGCTTGCCCAGCTCAGCCTGATGCCGCTGTCGCCGGGAAGGGCGCTGGCGGTGCTGGTGGGCGAGGACGGGGCGGTCGAGAACCGGGTGGTCGAACTGCCGCCGGCGCTCCGACCCGGAGCGCTTGAGGAGGCCTCGAACTTCATCACCGCGCACCTTGCCGGGCGCACCCTGCCCGAAGCGGCGAAAGCCATGCGCGCCGAGATTGCCTCGGGCCGCTCCGCGCTCGATGCCGCCTCAAGCGATCTGGTCCAGCGAGGCCTCGCGGTGTGGAGCGAGGATGCCGCGCGCCGGCCGGTCCTGATCGTACGCGGCCAGGCGAACCTGCTCGACGAAGCGGCGCTCGGCGATATCGAGCGGGTGCGCCAGCTGCTCGACGATCTGGAAAACAAGCAATCGGTCGCCGAACTGCTCGATCTCGCCCGCGAGGCCGATGCGACGCGCATATTCATCGGTTCGGAGAACCGGCTGTTCGCGCTGTCGGGCTCCTCGGTGATCGCCTCGCCCTATCGCGACCGCGATGGCCGGGTGGTCGGCGTCGTCGGGGTTATCGGGCCGACGCGGTTGAATTATGCGCGGGTAGTCCCCATGGTGGATTTCACCGCCCAGAGCCTGGGCAAATTGATCGGTTAGTCAGGGTATTTTTCAAGACATGAGCGACAAGACCAAACCGCAGGACGATCCCGCGGTGGCCAAGGAATTGGAGGGCGTTCCCGAGGGACTGCTCGACACTGGCGGCGAAAGCGAATCGGCGACACCGTCGAGGACGCGCTGGCCTCGCTGCGCGCCGATCTGGAGGCGGCCAGGCAGGACGTGCTCTACGCCAAGGCCGAGACGCAGAATGTGCGCCGCCGCCTCGAAAAGGACAGGGACGACGCTCGCGCTTATGCCGCGACCGGCTTTGCCCGCGATATCCTCTCGGTTTCGGACAATCTTTCCCGTGCGCTAGATGCGATTCCGCAGGTACTGCGCGAGGACGAGCGCCTCAACAGCCTCGTCGCCGGGATCGAGGCGACATCGCGCGAGCTGGAAAAGGTATTCGCCGCCCACGGCATCGTCCGCATCGCCGCCACCGGCCTGCCGCTCGATCCCAACCAGCACCAGGCGATGCTCGAAGTGCCTTCGGACGAGGTCGAGCCGGGGACGATCGTGCAGGAATTGCAGGCGGGCTACATGATCAGGGACCGTCTGCTGCGTCCGGCGATGGTGGCGGTGGCGAAGAAGGGGGAGTAGGCGGCACCGCCAGGTCTTTGGCCAGGCGGGCGACATCCTGATACAATCGGACCATGGCGGACAGTCCGATCATCCGGACGCGTGGCGCATGCTCCCCCGCATCGCGGTATTGACGAAGATCGCACTAAATTGGCCGGCTACTTCCGCGATTTGAAGCTTGCCGTGGACAATGTCGTTACGGATTTCGAGCATCCGTTCAAGTTTGTCCAGAAGCGGACTGACCTTTGCCCGCTGCGATTTCGAATAATGGGGAGATGGTTTCGCCGCCCTCAGCAGTTCGATCTTCTGACCGAGCATTTCCCCGTTTGGCTTGGCGCCGCTCCGCTTCAACAGCGCGACAATGACGGCTTCGGCATCGGCGAAGGAATCGATCAAGTTGCTTCGTGCGACGTGCCATTCGTGGGCATCAAGGCTGACAGGCGTTTCGGCTGGCATAGATCTAGTTTAGCTTGCGGATTCCTACCGTATAGTAAATCGACGCGGTTGCGAAACAGCCAGCATAGGTCAAACAAATGGATTGTGGATGGTCAGGCGATCTTCGATGACCAGGCCATCATGCATATCTTCGCTGTAGAGCATTTCGCTCTTGGCGAGTAGTGCAGCGGCGGCAATCATCGCGTCGAAAATCGCCAGATTGTAGCGCCGGGCGAGGGCGAACCCGACCAGGTTGGTTTGGGCATCGACCGGATGAATGGTCCGTGCAGCCTTGCGGAGAAAGAGCAGGCCCTGTTCAATCTCGGGCCAATCGAGCCGAAGCTTCTTGCGCGAGACATTGATGAATTCGTTGAGCACTTGCGCGCTGATGTCGAATTCGGCTTCGACAATGGCTTGCGCGATCGGCGCGCGATCAGGGTCCGCCGAGAAGGCATACAGGACCACGTTCGGAATCGAGGAAAATCGCCATCGGTTAGCGCGAATTGGCTTCCTCGCGATCGAACCTGTAATCGGGCGGAATATCCCACTTGGCGTTGCGCATGCCTTCAAGCGCCTGTTCGCGAGTCATGCGGGTCATCGATTTGACAAACGCCAGTACCTCCTGCTCGACATAGTCGCCTTCCTTCAGGTTGAGCCGGCGCACCAGATCGGCGGGGAGGCGGACGGCCAGGCTGTTGCCCCATTTCGATACTTTCATAGGCATGTTCATGGCAGGCCCTTTGAATATACATTATGCGGATATGTATATCATTGGCCGCTAAAAGGCAAGATGTCTTCATAGACTGAAACATAGCGGCGCACCCGCAACCTTGCCCCCATTCCTCAACAAAAACGCATGCCGCACGATCTCCGCCTGCTGCTCGATCCCGTAGCGCTCCAGCGGCCAGCCCGGTTTCAGGCAATAGTCGTAGCGCCGCGAGAACGGACGGCACAGCGGCAGGTACCACCGACCCCGGGTCTGCGCCTGCCAGACGTGGGTCATCTCGTGGATAAACAGGCCCTGGAGTTCCAAATCCATCCGCGAAAAATCGTCGCAATAGAACGGCGAGCGCGGGTGGAAGTGGATGTGGCCCCAGGGCGCCATCACCACCCGGCGCGGCTGGAAGGGGAACCATCGGCGGCGTTTCAGGCGTACTTTCCCGGTGTCGATGGCCTCGCCGAACACCGAGCGGACGAGTTCCACCTCACCCGGCGTCAGCGGCCTGTCGCCGCCCGCCGGACAGGCGTGGCCCAAGCCCGCGCCGCTCAGCGGTGGTCCCCGTGATCCATGCCGCCACCCGCCGCCTCGATCGCGAGCGGCGCCGATAGCTTGTCGCCGTCGGCGAAAGTCAGGGTCATTTCGGTCGTGCCGCCAGGCTGCAATTTTGCATCGAGATCGAAGGCCATGACGTGAAGCTCGCCCGGCTCGAACGCGATGCCGGCGCCCGCCGCCAGTTCCACGCGCTCAACACTGCCCATGGTCCCCTCCGAAGTCTGGTGCATGTCCGCCTTGGCCGCGCCGTCGATGAAGACACTGGCGAGCACCGTCGCCCTGCCGCTCGCATTGTCGAGCTTGAAATAGGCGGCGCCGGGATTGCCCTTGACCGCGGGAAGGACGAGGCGGCCGCCTTGTAGCGTCAGGCCGGGCTTGGCATCGGGGCCGTTGGCGGCATGGCTCGCAGGCGTTTGCGTCTGCTTTTCCTCGGGCTGCTGCTGGCAAGCGGCAAGCGCCAGCGCGGTAAAGGCCAGCAGTGGCAGAGCCGGTTTCACGGGATTCGTTCCTTTCCGGGAAGACTTCATATTCGTTCATCGGCTAATGCGCGCTTGCCCTTGCGACAAGCAAAACCGCACCTATATCCCGCCCGTCACAGAGCCGCCGAGCCGCCTTGCCCGACATGAGGGGGGGCCAACCGTGCGGTGTCACACTCGACCTAAGGAATGGGGAATAATGGCTAAAGTTATCGGTATCGACCTCGGCACGACCAACAGCTGCGTTTCCGTGATGGACGGGGGCAAGCCCAAAGTCATCGAAAACGCGGAAGGCGCGCGCACCACGCCCTCGATCGTCGCATTCACCAAGGACGGCGAGCGGCTGATCGGCCAGCCGGCCAAGCGCCAGGCGGTGACCAACGGCGACAACACGATCTTCGCGGTCAAGCGCCTGATCGGCCGCCGCTTCGACGATCCGGTGACCAAGAAGGATACCGAACTGGTCCCTTACGATATCGTCAAGGGCAAGAACGGCGACGCCTGGGTCAAGGCCGGCGGCGAGGATTACAGCCCATCGCAGATTTCCGCCTTCATCCTGCAGAAGATGAAGGAAACCGCCGAGAGCTATCTCGGTGAAACCGTGACCCAGGCGGTCATTACGGTTCCGGCCTATTTCAACGACGCCCAGCGTCAGGCGACCAAGGATGCCGGCCAGATCGCCGGCCTCGAAGTGCTGCGCATCATCAACGAGCCGACCGCGGCGGCACTCGCCTATGGCCTCGAAAAGAACGATGGCAAGACCATCGCGGTCTACGACCTTGGCGGCGGCACGTTCGACGTCTCGGTGCTCGAAATCGGCGATGGGGTGTTCGAGGTGAAATCTACCAACGGCGACACCTTCCTGGGCGGCGAGGACTTCGACAGCAAGCTGGTCGAATGGCTGGCCGACAAGTTCAAGGCCAAGGAAAACATGGACCTGAAGACCGACAAGCTCGCGCTTCAGCGTCTCAAGGAAGCCGCCGAAAAGGCCAAGATCGAGCTGTCGAGCACCGCGACGACCGAGATCAACCTGCCGTTCATCACCGCCCGCATGGAAGGCGGCAGCACCACGCCGCTGCACCTGGTCGAAACGATCACCCGCGCGGATCTCGAAAAGATGGTCGGCGATCTGATCCAGCGCACGCTTGAGCCGTGCAAGAAAGCGCTCGGCGACGCGGGCGTCACCGCCGCGCAGATCGACGACGTCATCCTGGTCGGCGGCATGACCCGCATGCCGCGGGTACGCGAAGTGGTGAAGGAGTTCTTCGGGCGCGAACCGCACACCGGGGTCAACCCGGACGAAGTCGTCGCCATGGGCGCGGCGATCCAGGCCGGCGTGCTGCAGGGCGACGTCAAGGACGTGTTGCTGCTCGACGTCACGCCGCTGTCGCTCGGCATCGAGACGCTGGGCGGCGTGTTCACCCGGATGATCGACCGCAACACCACGATCCCGACCAAGAAAAGCCAGGTCTATTCGACCGCCGAGGACAACCAGCAGGCAGTCACTATCCGCGTGTTCCAGGGCGAGCGCGAAATGGCGGCGGACAACAAGCTGCTCGGCCAGTTCGACCTCGTCGGCATTCCGCCCGCACGGCGCGGCGTGCCGCAGATCGAAGTCATTTTCGACATCGACGCCAACGGCATCGTCCACGTCACCGCCAAGGACAAGGGCACCGGCAAGGAACAGCAGATCAAGATCCAGGCCTCGGGCGGGCTCAGCGACGCGGACATCGACCAGATGGTCCGCGACGCCGAGAAGTTCGCCGAGGAGGACAAGAAGCGGCGCGAGGAAGCGGAAACCCGCAACAACGCCGACAGCCTGATCCACGCCACCGAACGCCAGCTCGAAGAGAACGGCGACAAGATCGACGCCGCCCTCAAGAGCGAGATCGAAGCGGCGATCGCCGAAGCCAAGGCGGCGGTCGAAAGCGGCGATCTCGAGGCGATGAAGGAAAAGACCCAGGCGCTCACCGAAAAGGCGATGAAGATGGGCCAGGCGATCTACGAGAAGGAGCAGGCCGCGGCCGCCTCGCCCGGCGCGGAAGCGCCCTCAGGCGGCGAAGAGGAAGTGGTCGATGCCGAGTTCTCGGAAGTGGACGAAGGCAAGGGCTGAGCTCACCCCTCCCCGGCGGGGAGGGGCAGCGAGACTTGGCAGCTTGCTGCCTAGTCGCAGCGGGGTGGGCCACTACGCAGCCGTCGTACCCCCACCCCAACCCCTCCCCAATGGGGAGGGGCTTCTGGTTCAGGGGGCTGGGTGCGAGCGTGACGACACAAACCGATTTCTACGAACTGCTCGAAGTCGAGCGCAGCGCCGACGATGCGGCGATCAAATCGTCGTACCGCCGGCTGGCGATGCAGTGCCACCCGGACAAGAACCCCGGCTGCGCCGATTCCGAGGCCAAGTTCAAGGCGATCAGCGCCGCCTACGACTGCCTGAAGGACCCGCAGAAACGCGCCGCCTACGACCAGTTCGGCCACGCCGCGTTCGAGCAGGGCGGGATGGGCGGTAGCGATGGCGGGATGGGCGGCTTTTCGGATCTCGGCGACATCTTCGAGAGCTTCTTCGGCGGCGCCTTCGGCGGCTGGACTGGGGCCGCCAGCAGGCGCGGCGCGGCGCCGACCTTCGCTATGACCTCGAAATCGGCCTCGACGAGGCGTTCCACGGCAAGCAGGCCCAAATCGAGATCGAAGTCTCGCAGGTCTGCGATCCCTGCGACGGCTCGGGCGCCGAGCCGGGCACCGGCACGCGCCGCTGCAACCTGTGCGGCGGCCACGGCAAGGTCCGCGCGCAGCAGGGCTTCTTCATGGTCGAGCGCACCTGCCCGACCTGCCACGGCCGCGGCGAAGTGATCGAAAGCCCCTGCCGCGCTTGCCGGGGCGAGGGCCGGGTCGACCGCCCGCAGACGCTCGACGTCTCCATCCCGCCGGGAGTCGATACCGGCACCCGCATCCGCCTCTCCGGCAAGGGCGAGGCCGGGCCGTTCGGCTCGCCGCCGGGCGATCTCTACATTTTCATCCACATCCGCCGGCACGGCGTGTTCGAGCGCGACGGGACGACGCTGATCACCCGCGTGCCGATCACCTTCACCACGCGCCGCGCTGGGCGGCGAGATCGAGATTCCGGGGCTCGACGGCACGCGGCACGAGATTTCCATCCCGGCCGGCATCCAGTCGGGCAAGCAACTGCGCAAGCGCGGCGCGGGCATGCCGGTGCTGCAAGGGCGCGGGACACGGCGATCTGGTGATCGAGATCGTGGTCGAGACCCCGACCAAGCTGACCGCGCGCCAGAAGGAACTGCTGCGCGAGTTGCAGGAGACCGAGACCGGGGAGGAGATGCCCGCAATCGAAGGGGTTCTTCGACCGGATCAAGGAAGCTTGGGAGGGGTTGACGGAGTAGCCCAGTGCGCCGGATTCAAGGATGCGTCTGTCGTCCGAATGTGGTAGAATGACCAAATTGGGACGCGTTGGAAATGGAGCCCGTCCATGCGACAGTCCGTAAATGCCGACAAACTCAATAGTCTGGTTGGCAAAATGCTCGGCGATCTTGGCGGGGCGTTCAGCGTGCCAACTGTGCGCATCGGTTTGCGGCTCGGTCTGTTTGCGGCATTGGCCGAGGCACCAGCGACAGCCGGGCGAACTGGCGGGCCGGGCAGGGCGACTGCATACCGTTATGTGCGCGAATGGGCACTGGCCCAGGCGGCCAACGGCAATGTCGATTACGATCCCGCCAGCGACAGCTTCAGCCTGACGCCCGAACAGGCGATGATTTTTATCGAACGCGACAGCCCGGTCTACCTGCCGGGGCGCCTTCGAACTGGCTGCGGCGATGATCGAGGCCGAGTCCAAGGTCGAAGAGTGCTTCCGCCATGGCGCCGGGGTGCGTTGGGGCGACCGTGCCGGCTGTCTGTTCTGCGCGACCGGAGCATTTTTCCGCCCCGGCTATGTCAACAACATCGTTCAGTCATGGATACCGGCACTCGACGGCGTCGAGCAGAAGTTGCGAAGGCGGCGCGAAGGTCGCCGATGTCGGTTGCGGGGTGGGCTTCTCGACGCTGCTGATGGCCGAGGCATATCCCGAAAGCCGGTTCACCGGTTACGATTTTCACGAGCCTTCGATCGAGGAAGCCCGCCGCCATGCAGCGGACGCACGGATTGGGCGACCGGGTAAATTTCGAAGTCGCGCAGGCCAAGGAGATCGCGGACGGCGATTTCGACCTCATCACCATGTTCGATTGCCTGCACGATATGGGCGATCCGCGCGGCTGCGCTGCGCACATGCGGCAGAATTCTCGCTCCCGGACGGCACCTGGATGGTTGTCGAACCGATCGCCGGCGACTACCCGGCGGAGAACTTCAACCCGGTCGGCCGGCTCTATTACAATGCCTCGACCATGATCTGCGTCCCGACTTCGCTCGATCAGGAAGTCGGCGAAGGGCTCGGCGCGCAAGCAGGGGAGGCCCAGCTCTCCGAGCTGATCCGCGAGGCAGGTTTCGCATCGTGCGGCGGGCGACCGAGGGACCGTTCAACATGGTGCTCGAGGCGCGCTGAGCAGGGAAGCTACCTTTCCCCCAAAACCTCCGCCCTAATCCCCGCGACCAGCCCGGCGTCGGCCATCAGCCGCCCTTCCTCCTCGTCCAGGATCGCCAGGAACGCCTCGCGCTTGAACAGGGCCATTTCCTCGGCCGACAGCGTCATGTTGTCGGGCAGGGCCGAGGCGACCAGGTCGATCATCCGCTCCGCCCCGTGCAGCCGCCCCCATAGGTAGTCGTTCTCGCGGTAGGCCCGGCTGAAGAAAGCGCCGAAGTTGTAGAACTCCACCCCGCGCAGGGTTTCGCGGGTGCCGCCGGCGCGGATCGAGCGGGCGTCGTCGGGCGAGATGCGGTCGACCTTTACGGGATCGAACTCGGTCAGCCCCTCGCCGCGCAGCAACGGCAGGGTGACGGTGTCGTAGAACGGGAAGCCGAGGTAGGCGAGCAGCACGCGCCGGCGCAGCGGCAGCGGCATCTCGCCAAGCGCCGTCGCCAGCATGGCGTCGGCCAGCAAGTCGGTCTCGCGCAGCTGGCGGCGTTCGGCGATGCCTGCAAGCACGGCGCCCGGATCGTCGAACACGCGCATGGCGAGAGCGTCGAAATCGGGCCCCAGCCAATCGGTGGATTCGCGGTCGAAATAGAGCGCCAGCGCACCGTAGACGGCCTCGCGCGCGCTTTCGCGGGCGGCCTCGCCGATGCTGGCATCGGCTTCCCAATCCTGGGTCAGACGCCGCGCCAGCAGCCGCAGGCGGCGGATGCGGAAGGGCAGGTCGTGCGCGGTGAAGAAGTCGATGGCCTCGCTCGAGGCGCCGCCGCCGCGCAGCGCCGTCAAGTGATCCAGACCCTGCGCGGCGAGATGGGCGGTGAGGTGGTGGGCGATCGGCTCGCTGGTCGCCAGCATCAGGCCAGGCGCGGCCGCGTGGATCAGGTCGGCGAGCATGTCGACGACCCCGGCGAACTTGACCTGGGCATAGCCGTGGAAGGCGAAGCCGGCACGCTCGGCGGCGGCCTGGTGCGCTTTCGCCCGCCAAGCCGCCAGGCGCTTCACGGTCGGCCGGTCGAAGAACAGCGTGCGGCCGAACAGCTTCTCGACCGCCTGTTCGACTTCCGGGCGCAGCGCCTCGACGATGTTCCTCGAGCCGCGCCATTTCGCTCGATTGCCGGGCCAGCTCTTCGAGATTGTCGCGCACCGGCTGCTCGCGCGGGATCGATGAGAGCGAACCGAAGATCGTCGAGAAGAAACCGGGCGGTGCGCGGATCGTCGCGCGCGCTGGCCGCCGATCCGGTCGGGCTGCGGGTCGATATAGACGAAGCGCCGGTCGACCTCGCGGTGCGCGGGCCGGTCGCGCAGGACCGCCATGGCTTCGGCGAAAGGCGCGTTGACCAGCACCGAACCGTCGATCAGCGCGACGGCTTCGGCCGTCGCCCTTGCGGCGGCGGCGCGGCATGGCGCGGGCGAGAAATGCCGCGCGGCTCGGCCAGCGATCTTCGCGCTCGGCGGCGAGCGCGTCGATCTCGGCGACCTGCAGCGCGGGAAAGGCGCCGGGAAAGCTCGCCGTCGCGCGGGTGGCGAAGACCAGTTCGGGCAGCGGCGCGAGCATGTGCTGCCGCCCGCTTGGCGGCGTTGGCGCGCGGAAGCCGATCGACAGGCGGTGCTCGCTTTCCTGGACCAGCGGCGGGCTGTGCAGCCGCAGGGTTTCGAGGTGGCCCTTGAAATCGGTCGCGGTGACGAACAGGTCGAGCGGATGGCCCGGCGGCAGCAGCGGCGGTCCGGCTTCGGTCGCGCCGCCATCGCATCGAGCGCTTCGGCGAGCAGACGCGAGAAGCCGATGCCGCCGAACGGCGGCTCGAACCAGCGCGAGCGGATCAGGCGGCGAAAGCTTGGCGCGCACTTCGGTGCGGGTTTCCCGGGCGACGCTGGCGGAAACGACGTTGCCCGGCCGGGTCAGCACCCACCAGACGATCGGCATCGCCCAGAACTTGGCCACGCGCGACCATGGCCGCGCATCGGGATCGAGCAGCACATCGACATCGGCGCGTTCGAGCCACAAGCCTGGTCAGCGGTTCGAGCGACTGCCCCGAATGGATCGCCTGGGCCAGGAAAACCCCGTTGATCCCGCCCGCGCTGGCCCCGGCGATGATGTCGGTCAGCACCCGCAGCCGCACCCCATGCTGCTGCTGCACGTGCGCTCAGCAAGCGGTGATAGACGCTATCGGTGCCTTCGGGGCAGGTCTCGCCCGCGAGGAAGGCCCGGCTCGCGCGGGCAAGCTTCCACAGCTCCTTGGTGACGCCATGCATATAGACGGCAAGGCTGATGCCGCCGTAGCAGATGAGCGAAATCCGCAGTTCTTTCTGGCGCATGCCGTCAGAATGGCAGAGGCGCGGCGCGCGCGCCAGTCCGCCGGATCAAACTTTGCCCGGAGAGCTGCTCGAGCAGCCCGACGCCCGGCGCCGGTCCCCATTTGTTGTCGTAGGGCCATTCGAGGAACCCGGCCGAAGCCATGGTGCCGCCATCGACATGCAGGGTGATGCCGGTGATCGACTTCGACAGGTCGCTGACCAGGATCAGCACGGCATTGGCGAGATCTTCTTGCGTCGGTGCGGTCTTTTGCGGGATGTACATCTCCATGCCGAACGATCTCATTTCGTCGGGCAAGGCGTAATAGCGCGCCATGAATTCGGGCGTCGCCGAGGACATGCTGGTGCGCGAAGGCGTGGTGTCGGGCGCGATCGGGTTGACCCGAATGCCCTCCTTGGCCAGTTCGACCGCCAGCGCCCGGCTGAAATTGGTCGTCGCCGCCTTGGCCCCGGCATAGACGGCGTAAGTGGCGGCGCCGCGGTGGGCCTCGATCGTGGTGAAGCTGACGATCGAGCCACCGCGCCCGCCCTTGCGGATCAGCGGCACGGTGCGGCGGACGGTATCGAGGATATAGCCGTAGTTGAGCCGGATTTCCGAGGCGTTCTGCTCGCGCGAGGTTTCGGTGAAGTACATCGACTTCACCCCGCCCGCGACGTTGATCAGGAAATCGACGCTGCCGAAGCTCCTGCTCCACCCGGTCGAAGAACGCCTCGAGCGCCGCCTCGTCGCGGACATCGGCGAGCATGGCGAGGCATTTGACCCCATGCGCCTCGACCTCGCCGGCGATCGTCGCGATGCCCTCCTCGTCGAAATCGCAGCAGGCCACGGCGATGCCGGCCTCGGCGAGGGCGAGCGAGATCGACCGCCCGATGCCGAAGGCGCCGCCGACGACGACAGCCGTGCGCCCTTCGAGCGCGGCGTGTGCTTGCAGCAGTCCCACGGCGTCAGGCCGCCACTTCCTGGGTCTTGAGCCACTCCGCCCGGGCGTCCTTGATATGCGGCAGCACCTTGGTGACGAACAGCTCCAGGCTCTTCCAGCCCTTGTCCGGATGCAGACCGCCGATCAGCGGCTGCAGGCCGATCGAGCGGGTCTTGCCAAGCTCGATCGCCTGCTCGGGCGTGACCACCTGGGTCAGCCCGGCGGCGCGGATTTTCTCGATGGTATCCATGCCGTGCAGCGGCGAGGCGGAAGTCGCCGAATCGCTGCTCCATTTGGCGTAGCTCTGCATGTAGTGGACCAGATGCTTGCCGATTTCGTCCCAGCCCCGCTCGGGATCGTCGGTGATGTAGCATGAGGTGATGCCGCGGATGAACTTGTAGTCCTTCACCCCGAATTCGGCGGCCGCTTCCTCGTAGTCCGGGAATGATCGAATCGTTCATCGGCCACATCGACAGGCCGAATTTCGCCGCGCGGCGGGCCGATGCCCGCGTGCCGCCGCCGCCATAGACGATCTCGCGCGGATCCCGGTCCGGCAGCGGCCGCACGAAGACCTCGCGCCCCTTGAACATGAACCGTTCGCCCGACAGCGCCCGCAGGATGGTGTCGAAGCCTTCGTCCATGGTCCGCGCCCGGTCCTTGAGCGAGGCCCCGAAGGCGGCGAATTCGGTCGGGGAATAACCAGCGGCGAGCACCGCATAGAACCGCCCGCCGCTCAGCAGGTCGGCCACCGCGATCTGCTCGGCGATGTCGACCGGATCGTGGAACGGCAGGATGATCGCGCCCATGACGATGCCCATCCGCTTGGTCCGCTGCGAGGCGGCGACGCCGGGCAGGATCGGGCAGGGGACATAGCCGTCCTCCGCCTGGTGGTGTTCCTGGAAGTCGACCTTGTCGATGCCGTTCTGGTCGGCGTACTCGATCATATTCATGGCTTCGGAGAAGATCTGCGACGAGGTGACCCCGAACTGCTCGGGCGCGCGCAGATCGAAGCCGATGCCGGTGTGAAACAGGTCGTGCTTGTGGAACATTGGTACTCTCCCATCGCTTTTTTGCGCATTGCGGTTGAGGATATGCCGTAGGGGCGGACTTGCCAACCGGGAATGCGTGTGAGCGTCATCCAGTGCGATCTCGCCTTTTGGCACATGCCCTATTCCCGAAAGAGGCCGTATGGTGCAGGCTGGCATGGACATGTCGGCTGCCTCTTCAAGCGAACCCTTGGACACCCTGTCCGCCGCCTTCCGTTCCAACGCCCGCATGTATCGCGACATGGGCACGCCGCTCTACGGCTGCCTGTTCGAGCGCGCCGCCAGCGATCCGGCGCTGCTCGAACTGGCCAGTCATGGCCAGGACGGCGCCCGCCCTGTGCATCTCCTCTCCGCGGTACACGATCTGCTGTTGCGCGATCCAGGCGATCCGCTCAGCAATTTCTTTCCAACCCTGACAGACAATCCGGCGCTACCCGAGCAGGCATACCCCGAACTTCAGCGCTTCTGCCGCGAAAGGCGAAGCGACATTCTGCCCATCTTGCAAAACCGCACCGTGCAATCGACCTATGTCGAACGCTGCTGGTCGCTAATGCCGGCGCTGGCGCTGGTTGCGGAACTGGCGGGCGAGCCCTTGAACCTGATCGAGATCGGCTGCAGCGCCGGGGTGCTTCTTACTTTCGACAGCTATGCCTATGCCGTTCCGGGGCAGGTTCTTGTCGGCCGCGGCGATGCCCTCCTCATTCACTCCGGCCGCTACACCGGCCAGCCGCCGCTCGGGATTCCGGTGATCGGCGCGCGGATCGGTATCGACCTGCACCCGCTGGACGCCAGTTCCGCCGACGATCGCCGTTGGCTGCTGGCGCTGTGCCTGCCCGAGCTTCGCGAACAGCAACAGCGCCTGGGCACTGCGCTCGATGTCGTTGCCCGCTCCGGGCTGCGCCTGCTCGAAGGCGACGCGCTCGATCGGCTTCCCGAAGCGCTGGCCGAGGTCGATGGGCCTCTCTGTGTGTTTCATTCGGTCTGCCTGCTGTACTGGCCGGCAGAGGCAAAGGCCGCTCTGCATGCGCGGCTGTGCGAAGCGGGGCGGAGGAGGGAGGTCTTTCGCCTCGGCTTCGAACTTTCGGATTTATTCGAAAGCTACCACGCCGGGCGCGGCGCGGCGCCAGAAACGGACCGGCGGCCGGAAGGCGCGACATTCGACGTCACGCTCACCCGGTATGCAGTAGGGCAGGCCGAGAGTCGCGTCATCGCCCATATGACGCCGGACTTTGGCTCGTTGCACTGGCTTGAAACCTCCTAATCCAATTCGCATCCGCACTTGCGTTCTCTATACGTTCCGAATATGATCGCAGAATGGGACGTCCGAAACGCCGCTATGTTTGCCAGGTCTGCGGGAGCATCGCCACCCGCTGGCAGGGGCAGTGCGCCGATTGCGGCGAGTGGAACACGCTGACCGAGGAAGCGCCGGAGACGGTGTTCTCGGCCAGGCACAACCTCGCATCGGGTGGCCGCCCGATCATGTTCGAGCCGCTCGATGCGCCGGGCGAGCAGTTGCGGCGCCGCTCGACCGGCCTCGCCGAGTTCGACCGGGCGCTGGGCGGCGGGCTGGTGCCCGGCTCCGCCGTGCTGATGAGCGGCGATCCGGGGATCGGCAAATCGACCCTGCTAATGCAGGCGGCGGCCCGGATGGCGCAAACGGGGAAGTCCGCAGTCTATATCTCGGGCGAGGAGGCGGCCGGGCAAATCCGTCTGCGCGCCGAGCGGCTGGGGCTGGCCAAGGCCCCGGTCCAGCTCGCCGCAGCGACATCGGTGCGCGATATCCTGACGACGCTGGGCGGGATGACGCCGCCTTCGCTGCTGGTGATCGATTCGATCCAGACTATGCATTCCGACCAGATCGAGGGCGCGCCCGGCACGGTCAGTCAGGTGCGTGGCTGCGCCTTCGAACTGATCCGCTATGCCAAGGAAAACGGCGTTGTGCTGTTCCTGGTCGGCCACGTCACCAAGGATGGCAGCATCGCGGGACCCCGCGTGCTGGAACACATGGTCGACGTGGTGATGAGCTTCGAGGGCGAGCGCAGCCATCAGTACCGCATCCTGCGCAGCCTCAAGAACCGCTTCGGACCGGTCGACGAGATCGGCGTGTTCGCCATGGCCGGAGCGGGGCTGGAGGAAGTCGCCAATCCCTCGATGCTGTTCCTCTCGGGCCGCGAGGAGCCGGTGCCGGGCAGCGCGGTGTTCCCGGCGATGGAAGGCACGCGTCCGGTGCTGGTCGAAGTCCAGGCGCTGATCGTCCGCCTCGCCAGCGGGGCGACGCCGCGCCGCGCGGTGGTCGGCTGGGACAGCGGACGGCTCGCCATGCTGCTGGCGGTGCTGGAGGCGCGCTGCGGGCTCAATTTCTCCGTCGGCCGAGGTCTATCTCAACGTCGCCGGCGGCTACCGGCTGACCGATCCCGCCGCCGATCTCGCGGTCGCCGCCGCGCTGGTGTCGGCGCTGGCCGAAAAGCCGCTGCCGGCAGGCTCGGTATGGTTCGGCGAAGTCTCGCTGGCGGGCGAAGTGCGCCCGGTCGCCCATGCCGGCATCCGCCAGCGCGAAGCGGCCAAGCTCGGTTTCGCCATGGCCCATGGCCCGGCGGAAGCGGCGCCCGCGCGAGGGCGATCTTATGCTACAATTCATTAACTCTGCTGCCAAATCTCGTTGACCGCATTTTCACGCGGGAGTAATTTCCCGGCCAATGACGGGTTTCGATATCGCCATTCTGCTGATTGTCGGCGCAACCGCCGTAACCGGCTTCATGCGCGGCTTCCTGCAGGAAGTGCTGGCGCTGTCGGCGTGGATCTTCGCGTTGTTCGCGATCCGGTTCCTGCACACGCCGGTCTACGATGTGCTGGAGCCGTATGTCGGCACGCAGTCGGGCGCCTCGGTGCTGGCGTTCGCCTTGCTGATGCTGGTGCCCTATGGCGCGGTCAAGGCGCTTTCCCGCTGGATCGGCGCGGCCAGCAAGGCGTCCCTGCTCGGCCCGATCGACCGGGTTCTCGGTTTCGGATTCGGCGCGGTGAAAGGGATGATCGTCGTCTTGCTCGGCTTCTCGGTGCTGGTGCTCGGATACGACACTGTCTGGGGCGCCAAGGGCCGGCCGAGCTGGATAACCCAGGCGCGGACCTATCCCTTCGTCAACGCCGGCAGCGAAGCGCTGGTCGAGCTGATCGCCAAACGGCGCCATGCCGCCGCCCGGGCCGAAGCCAAGCGGCTTGGCGGCAAGTAACCCATGGCGACAGCCGCCGCGCTGTACACGCCCGAGGTGCTGGCGCTCGCCACCGGCCTGGCCGCCTGGCCCTGGGACGAATCGCTACCGCTGAAGGGCGGCGCGCGCTCGAAGAGCTGCGGCAGCGCACTGGCGCTGGCGCTCGCGCTCGATGAGCAAGGCCGGATCGAGCGGCTCGGACTGAAGGCGCAGGCCTGCGCAATCGGCCAGGCCTCGGCGGCGCTGTTCGCAAAACATGCGATAGGCCGCAATGCGGGAGAAATCGACAGCGCCAGGCGGCAACTCGATGCCTGGCTGGCAGGTGAGGGCGATCCGCCCGATTGGCCCGGGCTGGATCTGCTGGAGCCGGCACGGGCGTATCCCGCGCGGCACGGCGCGATAAAGCTCGCCTGGCAGGCCGCGCTAGAGCTGCTTCCCACGCACTGAATGGCTCGCTAGAGGGGGCCAACACGTTCAGGTGGGGAGCATTTCATGGCCACGGCCATTCCAGCCATACAAACGGAACCAAGCCCGTCCGACATCCGTCTGGTGATTGCCGCCTCGTCGGCGGGCACCATTTTCGAGTGGTACGATTTCTTCATCTACGGCGCGCTCGGCGCCATCCTGTCCAAGACTTTCTTCCCCACCGGCAACGCCACGCTGGAAATGCTGCTGTTCTGGCTGGTCTTCGCGGTCGGCTTCGGTTTCCGCCCGCTGGGGGCGATCCTGTTCGGCTATCTCGGCGACAAATTGGGTCGCAAGTACACGTTCCTTGTCACCGTCACCCTGATGGGCATCGCCACCGCTGGCGTCGGCTTCGTGCCATCGGCGGAAACAATCGGCTATGCCGCGCCGGCTATCGTCATCTTGCTGCGCATCCTCCAGGGCCTTGCGCTCGGCGGCGAATACGGCGGCGCCGCGATCTATGTCGCGGAGCATTCCCCGCCCAACCAGCGCGGCTACTTCACCGGCTTCATCCAGGCCAGCGTGGTCGGCGGCTTCGTGCTGAGCCTGGTGGTGGTGCTCGCCTGCAAGGCCTCGATGAGCGTGGAGAGCTGGAATGCCTGGGGCTGGCGCGTGCCGTTCATCCTGTCGATCTTCCTGCTCGTCATTTCGCTGTGGATGCGGCTCAAGCTTAACGAGAGCCCGGTGTTCAAGGCGATGAAGGAGCAAGGCGAACTGGCCGGCAATCCCTTCGTCGAAAGCTTCACCTATCCCGGCAACAAGAAGCGGCTGTTCATCGCCCTGTTCGGCGTCGCCGCCGGGCTGACCGTGATCTGGTACAATTCGATGTTTTCCGGTCTCGCCTTCCTCAAGTCGGCGATGCGGATGGACGATACCTGGGCCGAGGTCATCGTCGGCCTGGCGGCGCTGTGCGGCATGGCGTTCTATGTACTGTCAGGCAAGCTGTCCGACCGGATCGGGCGCAAGAAGCCGATCGTCTGGGGCTACGCGCTTACCTTGCTGCTGCTGTTCCCGGTGTTCTGGGCGATCGGTTCCTATGCCAATCCCGGCCTGGCCGCAGCCAATCGCACCGCGCCGGTGGTCGTCTCCGGGCCGGACTGCGACTATGCGATTTTTTCGCCGGAACAGAAGACGCCCTGCGGTAAATTGCTGGCCGACCTGTCGAGCGTCGGCGTCGCCTATAGCCGGCAGGAAACAGCGGAGCTTTCGGTCACCGTCGGTGGGAAGGCGTTGCCGCTCGGCGAATACAGCTGGGACGACAAGGCGGCGCGCGGCAAGCAGATGCAGGCATGGCTGGGCGAGGCGGGCTACAATCTCGCCAAGATCGTGCCGAGCCTGGGAGCGGCCTTTGCCGTGTTTGCTTGCCTGATGCTGATCATGGTGCTGTCGGCGGCGAGCTACGGTCCGGTGGCGGCGCTGCTCACCGAAATGTTCCCGCCGCGCATCCGCTACAGCTCGATGTCGATCCCGTATCATATCGGCACCGGCTATTTCGGCGGCTTCCTGCCGTTCATATCGGGCGTCATCGTGGCGCGGACCGGCGATCCCTATTCGGGGCTGTGGTACACCTGGATCGTGACCGCGGTGGCGCTGGTCGTGGCATGGTGGGGGCTGAAGGGCGGGCCGCCGCGCGACTATGCCGACGATGCAGCCTGAAGCACCGCCTTCGGCGCTGAGGCTCGAGCTTGATCGCGCGGCGCTGGCGAGCAACTGGCTGGCGCTTGACCGGCTCTCGGGCGAGGCCAGCGCCGGGGCGGCGGTGAAGGCCGACGCCTATGGGCTAGGCGCGCGCGCGGCCGTACCCGTGTTATGGGAGGCGGGCTGCCGCGACTTCTTCGTGACTTACGCCGGCGAAGCAGCGGACATCGCCGATCTGGCGCCGCCCGAAGCCATCTCGCTACTGCACGGTCCGCTCAGCGATGCCGATGCGGTCTGGGCCCGCGCCAAGGGCATGCGGGTGGTGATCAACTCGCTCGCCCAGGCGCGTCGCTGGCTGGATGCCGGGGGAGGGCGCTGCGACGTCATGGTCGATACCGGGATCAACCGGCTCGGCCTGCCGATGGCTGCGCTGGGCGACGAACTGGCCGGCCAGCTCGATATCGATGTCCTGATGTCGCACCTCGCCTCGGCCGAGGAAGACACGCCGTTCAACGCCGTGCAGCTTGCCCGCTGGGAGGAGGCGCGCCGCGCCGTGCCGCACCGGCGCGCGAGTCTCGCCAACAGCGCCGGGATAGTGCTGGGCCAGGCCTATCACGGCGATCTCACCCGTCCGGGTCTGTCGCTCTACGGTGGCATAGCCCGGGGTGAGCTGGCAGGCGTTATCCGTCAGGTGGCGCGGCCGATGGCGGCGATCATGCAGGTGCGCAACCTCGTGACGGGCGACGGTGTCGGCTATAATTCGACTTTCGTCGCGCCGGGTCCGATGCGCGCCGGGGTGATCGCGCTTGGTTATGCCGATGGCTATCTGCGCTGCTGGTCTGGCAAGGGAGCGATGCTGCACGGCGGCAGACGGCTTGCCGTGCTCGGCCGGGTGTCGATGGACATGACGGTGATCGACTTGTCGCATGCGCCGGAGCTGCGCGAAGGCGACTGGGTGGAGGCCGAATATTCCCTGCCCGAAGCCGCCCAGGCCAGCGGGCTTTCGCAATACGAATTGCTGACCCTGCTGGGCCGCCGCTTCGCACGCTGACATGGTTCATGTTGCGCAGCAAAGCTTTTGTTGCAATGCCGTTGCTGCAAGTGCTAACATCCCGCTCTCGCGGGGGTTGGAAGGGCAGGTCATGGCGGACAAAGGCGGCAAGGACGGCGAAGCCGTCATCATCAAGAAATACGCCAACCGGCGGCTCTACAACACCCAGAGCTCGAGCTACATCACCCTGGATCACCTCGCGAAAATGACGCGCGAAGGCATCGACTTCAAAGTCTACGACGCCAAGACCGGCGCCGAAATCACCCACCAGATCCTGACGCAAATCATCATGGAAGAAGAATCGAGCGGCGAGCAGATGCTGCCGGTAAGCTTCTTGCGCCAGCTGATCTCGATGTACGGCAATTCGATGCAATCGATGGTGCCGCATTACCTCGAAGCCTCGATGGACAGCTTTCGCGCCAATCAGTCGAAGATCGCCAAGGCTTTCGAGGAGAGCCTCGGCAGCAATCCTTTCGCCAAGATGGCGCAGCAGAATCTCGCGATGTTCACTGCCGCCGCATCGGCATTAATGCCGGGTGGGAAGCGGCCCGATCCCGAACCGCCAGGCGCAAGCAATCGCGACGATCTCCAGGCGCTGCGCGAACAGATGGCGGCGATGCAGAGCAAGCTCGACTCGCTGATCAAGTAGCGCTCGCGCCGCGCGCCTCCGATAAACCGCCTGATCGAAAGCCCTATGTCCGTGTCCGCAATCCGCCACGCCTTATCCGTCTCCCGCGCCGCCGACTTCGCCGAGTGGTACCAGGAGGTCATCGCCGAGGCCGAAATGGCCGAGGAATCGGGCGTGCGCGGCTGCATGGTGATCAAGCCATGGGGCTATGGCATCTGGGAGCGCATCCAGACGCTGATGGACGCCCAGATCAAGGCGGCGGGCGTGGAGAACTGCTATTTCCCGCTGTTCATTCCGCTGAGCTATTTCGCGAAGGAAGCCGATCACGTCGAAGGCTTCGCCAAGGAAATGGCGGTCGTCACCCATCACCGGCTGATCGGAGACGGCAAGGGTAAGCTCGTTCCCGATCCCGAGGCGAAGCTGGAAGAGCCGCTGATCGTCCGCCCGACCTCGGAAACGGTGATCGGCGCGGCCATGGCGCGCTGGATCCAGTCGTGGCGCGACTTGCCGCTGCTGACCAACCAGTGGGCCAATGTCGTGCGCTGGGAAATGCGCACCCGCATGTTCCTGCGCACCAGCGAGTTCCTCTGGCAGGAAGGCCACACCGCCCACGCCGACCGCGAGGACGCGATGGCAGAAACCCTGCGCGCGCTTGAGATGTACCGCGCCTTCGCCGAAGGTCCGCTCGCCATGCCGGTGATCGCCGGCGAAAAGCCGGAGAACGAGCGCTTCCCCGGCGCGGTCGCGACCTACTGCATCGAGGCGATGATGCAGGATGGCAAGGCGCTCCAGGCCGGCACATCGCATTATCTCGGCACCGGCTTCGCCGAGGCCGCCGGCATCCAGTACCAGGACCGCGAAGGCAAGCAGCAGCATTGCCACACCACCAGCTGGGGGGTTTCCACCCGCCTCATCGGCGGCGTCATCATGACCCACGGCGACGACGACGGCCTGCGCGTGCCGCCGGCAATCGCCCCGCAGCAGATCGTGATCCTGCCGATGCTGCGCGAGGACGACGGCGACGCGGCGTTGCTGGCCTATTGCGAGGAATTGCGCCGCGCGCTGGTCGCGCAGCGGGCGCTGGGCGAACCGCTGCGCGTGCTGCTCGACAAGCGCCCCGGCAAGGCGACGGGCAAGCGCTGGGCCTGGGTCAAGAAGGGCGTGCCGCTGATCCTCGAGATCGGCGGGCGCGATGCGGCGGGCGGGCAAGTCTCGGTGCTGCGCCGCGACCGGCTGTGGCGCGCGGATGGCAAGCCGAATTTTACCGCGCAGGCGAGGGGCGAATTCATCGCCAGCGCCGCCGCCGAGCTTGAGCATATCCAGAGCTCGCTCCATGCCGAGGCGACCGAGCGGCTCGAAGGCAATATCCACCGCGATGTGACCAGCCTCGACGCGCTGGCGGAGTTCTTCGGAGAGGACAAGCGCTATCCCGGCTGGGTGGAACTGGGCTGGTCGCGGCCGACGGGCGCGGAACTCGAAGCGGTGACGGCCAGGCTCAAGGCGCTCAAGCTGACGATCCGCAACACGCCGATGGGTGGTGAGCCGGTATCTGGAACCTGCATCTTCACCGGCAAGCCGGCGGTGGAACGGATATACGTGGCGCGGTCTTACTGACGATTGCAAATTTCGGCACTTCGGTATATGTTTCAGCAACACCGAAAGGGCGGTCATGGGAAAGCACGAACCGATCAAGCCGAGCAGCACTGAGCGGGTGCGCAAGCACCGCGCTGAAATGCGTGCGAAGGGCTATCGGCTCAAGCAGGTGTGGGTGCATGACACGCGCGACCCGGCTTTGCGGGCGAAGCTGCGCGAAGAAAGCCGGATCATTGCCGAAATGGATCGGCGCTCGGGTGACGCCGATTGGTGCGATGCTTTTGCCTCAGCGGCATGGGTGGATCTTCCGGATTGAACGGGATTAAGCGGGGCACGGTCGTCACCGTTTCGGCGGGGGGCGGAATCGGACACAAGCCGCGACCGGCAATTGTCGTCCAGAATGACGACTACGCGCATTCCGACACTTTGGTGGTAGTTCCATTGACCGGCGAGTTGAGTGGAGAGCTTGTCACGCGTCCGGTGTTTCAGCCGGATTCTGGCAATGGCTTGAAAGAGCCAAGTCGATTGATGACCAATCGCATTGCCGGAACGCCCATTGCCAATGTCGGGAAAGTCATCGGCATAATGTCGCGCGAAGACATGGAACGTGTGGATGCCGCGCTTTCACTCGTACTTGGATTGAATGCGGATTAGCCTGAACGGGGCTATGCGGATTGGCCGACGCCGCCTATCTGCCCCTCAATGACCAAACCCAACCCCGGCCTGCCCACCCGCAAGCAAATCCTCGATTTCGTCGCCCGCTCCCCTACGCCCGCCGGCAAGCGCGAGATCGCGCGGGAGTTCGGGCTCAAGGGGCAGGAGAAGATCGCGCTCAAGGCGCTGCTTCGCGACATGGCCGACGAGGGGCTGATCGACGGCGAGAAGCGCGCGTTCCACCGCATGGGCGGGGTGCCGCGCGTCACGGTGCTGCGCGTCATTGAAATCGAGGACGGCGAGGCCATCGCCGTTCCCGACAACTGGTCGCCCGACCCGTTTGAATCAGGTGGGGCTTTGCCGCCGCCTCGGCTGCGCCTGGTCGAGAAGGGCAGGGGAAGCGCACTCAAAGCCGGCGACCGGGTGCTTGCGCGCACCGAGGAGGCCGGGGCGGGCTGGCGCGCCCATCCGATGAAGAAGCTGCCCGCGCGCGAGGAGCAGCTGCTCGGCGTGGTCGAGATCGACGGGGCGGGGAAGGGCTGGCTGGCGCCGGTCGACAAGCGGGTGCGCAATTCGATCCCGATCTCCGAACTGGGCGAGGCCAGGGCGGGCGATCTGGTGCTGGCGGAACCGGCCGGCCGCAGCCCGCGCGCCGGGGTGAAAGTCACGACCATTCTCGGCGATCCGCTGGCGCCGCGCGCGTTCAGCCTGATCGCGATCCACAAGCATGGCATTCCGTTTGCTTTCGACGAGGAAACTCTCGCCGAGGCGGAGCTGGCGGCCAAGCTGCCGCTGAACGGCGAGAAGCGCGAAGACCTGCGCCACCTGCCGATCGTCGCGATCGATCCTATCGATGCGCGCGATCACGACGATGCGATCTGGGCCGAACCGGACGGGGCGGGGGGCTTTCGCGCCGTCGTCGCCATCGCCGACGTGTCGTTCTACGTCCGGCCGGGCGGGCAGATCGACCGCGAGGCGAGGAAGCGCGGCAATTCGGTCTATTTCCCCGACCGGGTGGTGCCGATGCTGCCCGAAGTGCTGTCCGCCGATGTCTGCTCGCTGCGCGCGGGCGAGGACCGCGCGGCGATGGCCTGTCACCTCACGATCGATGCGCAGGGTCATGTTACCGAGTGGCGCTTTACCCGGGCGATTGTGCGGATCGCCGAAGTCATTGCCTATGAGGATGCCCAGGCGCGGATCGATTCCGGTGAGGCCGGACAAGAGTCTGCAAAACCTCTGGGCCTGCTGGCGCGCCTTGACCAGGGCCCGCGAGCAGCGCGATCCGCTGGCGCTGGAACTTCCCGAACGCCGCGTGGTGCTCGACGAGCAGGGCCGTATCGCCGAGGTTGCCTTGCGCGAACCGCTCGATGCCCACCGCGTGGTCGAGGATTTCATGATCGCCGCCAATGTCGCCGCCGCCAAGGCGCTGGAGAGCAAGGTCGCGCCGGTGGTCTACCGTATCCACGAGCCGCCGAGCCGCGAGAAGCTGGTGGCGCTGAAGGAATACCTCTCGACCTTCGACATGAAGCTGGCGCTGGGCCAGGTGATCACGCCGGGCCTGTTCAACCGCCTGCTCAAGGACGTGGCCGACGAGGGCGAAAAGGCGCTGATCATGGAGGCGGTGCTGCGCAGCCAGACCCAGGCCTATTACGGCCCGCGCAATGCCGGGCATTTCGGCCTGGCGCTGGGCAGCTACGCGCATTTCACTTCGCCGATCCGGCGCTACTCCGATTTGCTTGTCCACCGGGCGCTGGTCGATGCCTTTCACCTCGAACAACCGGCTCCCAAGGGTTTGCCGGCCATGTCCGGCCTTTCCGGCCGGGACCGCGAAGACCTCGGCAAGGTAAGCGAAGCGATCAGCGCCGCCGAACGGCGCGCCATGGCCGCCGAACGCGAGACGATCGATCGCTACATGGCCGCCTGGCTTGCCGCCCGCGTCGGCGAGGTGTTCGAAACGCGCATCACCGGCGTTCAGAAATTCGGCTTCTTCGCCACGATCCTGGGCCTTGGCGGCGACGGGCTGGTGCCGGTCTCGACGCTGGGCGCCGAGCGCTTCGGCTATGACGAACGCGCGCAAGTGCTCGAAGGCGAGGAGAGCGGCACGCGCTATGCCGTGGGTGACCGCCTGCGCCTGCGCCTCGCCGAAGCCAATCCGCTGACCGGCGCGCTCAAGTTCGAACCGGAGGAAGGCGGCGGCATCGGCATCGAGCCACGCGGCAGGCCGCTGCCGCTCAAGCGAAAGGGGCAGCACCTTGCGGGGAAGCGCGGCCGGCCGGGCAATATCCGGCATCAGGGGCGCAAGCGCTAACTTAGCCGGTCGATATCTTCTTCGCTGAGCGATCCCGGCACGACGAAGACCGGGCAGGGCATCTGCCCGGCATTGACCCCGGCGAAATGGCTGACCAGCGGCCCCGGGCCGTTCTCCATCGCGGCACCCAGCACCAGCGCGGCGATCTCGGGATGCTCGGCGAGGTATTCGCGGACAACCTTGACGCCTTCGCCTTGGCGCACCGAAATCACCGGCATCGGGCCGCCCTCGGACAGGATGCTGCCCGCCGCCGCGGCGACGCTGCGCCTCGGCCTTTTCCAGCGCTTCCTGTTCGATCGTCGCCTGCACGCCGGCAAAAGCCTGGAAGGGTTGCGTCGGAATCAGGGCCAGCAGGTGCAGCGACCCGCCGGTCTTGGCGGCGCGGCGCGCGGCGAAGCGCAGCGCGACAGCGCTTCCTCGGTCTCGTCCATGATCACCAGATAGACGCGCATGCGACCGTCCCCCCAGCCGCGATATCAGCCACATTGCCGGATTGCGCAAGATGCTTGCCGAAGGCGGCTAATTTGGCCAAGGACGGGAGAGAAATTCCGCCCTCGCAGCCTCCCGGACGCGCCCATGCCGATCGAAATCAAGATGCCCGCGCTGTCGCCGACCATGGAGCAGGGCAAGCTGGCGAAATGGCTGGTCAAGGAGGGCGATACGGTCGCTTCCGGCGATCTGCTGGCCGAGATCGAGACCGACAAGGCGACCATGGAATTCGAGGCGGTGGACGAAGGCACCGTGCTGTCGCTCGCCGTGCCGGAAGGGGCCGAGAACGTGAAAGTCGGCACCGTCATCGCCACGATTTCGGGCGAGAGCGATGCTCGTCCCAACCCCGAAGCGCACCCGCCGATGCGGCGAAAATCGAAGCGACCGTCGCTTCGCCGCTGCCTGCGCCGCCAGCGCCCGCCGCGAAAGTTGCAACCCCTCCAGCCAGCAAGGAAGACCGCGTGATCGCATCGCCGCTCGCCAAACGCATCGCCGCCGAAAAGGGCGTCGATCTCGCCGCGCTCAGGGGCAGCGGTCCCAATGGCCGGATCGTCAAGGCCGATGTCGAGGCCGCCGAGGGCGGGACGGTGGCGGCCAAACCCGCCGAGGCCGCACCTGCGCCGGCTCCGGCGGCCGCAGCGCCCGCCGCCGCTCCGGCCGCGCCGCCCCAGAGCCGAAGTCAAGATGGCCGACGAGACCCGCGCCCTGCTCGATGCGCGGGTGCCGCACACGGTCCAGCGCCTGTCGCAGATGCGCAAGACCATCGCCCGGCGGCTCAGCCAGTCGATGCAGGAAGCGCCGCACATCTATCTGACGGTCGACGTCCGGCTCGACCGGCTGCTGGCGCTGCGCGCCGAGCTCAACGCGGCGCTGGCCAGGCAGGGCATCAAGCTTTCGGTCAACGATCTGCTGATCAAGGCGCTGGGCAAGGCGCTGATCGCGGTGCCGGAATGCAATGTCACCTTCGCCGGCAACGAACTGATCAAGTACGGCCGCGCCGACGTGTCGGTGGCGGTGAGCATCCCGGGCGGCCTGATCACCCCGATCGTGCAGGACGCCGAGCGGCCGCAGCCTGTCCTCGATCGCCGTGGCCATGGCCGATCTCGCCACGCGGGCCAAGGAAGGCAAGCTGACCAGCCGAGGAATACGTCGGCGGCACCGCCAGCCTGTCGAACATGGGGATGATGGGGATCAAGCAGTTCACCGCCGTGATCAACCCGCCGCAGTCGACCATCCTGGCGATCGGCGCGGGCGAGAAGCGGCCCTGGGTGATGCCGGAGGCACGCTGGGCGTGGCCACGCGTGATGAGCGCGACCGGCAGCTTCGATCACCGCGCGGTCGATGGCGCCGACGGGGCGCGGCTGATGGCGGCGTTCCGGGAGCTGTGCGAGAAGCCGCTGGGGATGCTGGCCTGAGCCATGGCTGAAGCCCCCACCGAAGAACCCGTCATCCGCATCACCGCCATGCCGGCGGACACCAATCCCTATGGCGACATCTTCGGCGGCTGGCTGATCAGCCTGATGGACATGGGCGCGGGCACTGATCGCCGCGCGGCGTTCGCGCGGGCGGGCGGTGACGGTGGCGATGGACGGGATGCAGTTCCATCTGCCGGTCAAGGTCGGCGACGAGGTTTCGGTCTATGGCGCGGCTGGAGCAAGTCGGGCGCACGCTCGATGACGATCGCGATCGAAGCCTGGCGGCGCCACCGCGCACGAGGACGAGGAAATCAAGGTGACCGAAGCGAAGTTCACTTTCGTCGCGATCGACGGCGAGGGCAAGCCGCGCGCCAGGTCAAGCAGGAGAAGTTAGCGAAGTGTCCGACCCATACGATCTCATCGTCCTCGGTTCCGGCCCCGGCGGCTATGTCGCCGCGATCCGCGCGGCGCAGCTTGGGCTGAAGACCGCCATTGTCGAGCGCGAGAACCTGGGCGGCATCTGCCTCAACTGGGGCTGCATCCCGACCAAGGCGCTGCTGCGTTCGGCCGAGGTGTTTCACCAGATGAAGCACGCCAAGGACTATGGCCTGTCGGCGGACAATGTCAGCGCCGATCTGGACGCCATCGTCAAGCGCTCGCGCGGGGTCGCCGGACAGCTCAACAAGGGCGTCACCGGGCTGATGAAGAAGAACAAGATCGACGTGCACATGGGGCAGGGCAAGTTCGTCTCGGCCGGCCAAGCTGGCGGTCGAGGCGGACGGCAAGACCACGGAACTTGCGGCCAAGCACATCATCATCGCCACCGGCGCGCGCGCGCGCGAATTGCCGAAGAAGACCGGCAAGGCCGACGGCAAGCGCATCTGGACCTATCGCCACGCGATGGTTCCGACGGAACTGCCGACGAAGCTGCTGGTGGTCGGCTCGGGCGCGATCGGCATCGAATTCGCCAGCTTCTACAACGATCTCGGCGCGGAGGTGACGGTGATCGAGATGATGGACCGGGTGGTGCCGGTGGAGGACGCCGATGTCTCCGCCTTCCTCGAAAAGGCGCTCAAGAAGCAGGGCATGAAGATCATGACCTCGGCCAAGCTGGAGGACATCCAGGCGAGCGACAGCGGCGTCGCGGTGAAGATCAAGGACAAGGACGGCAACGTGACCGAAGACGAGTTCAGCCACGTCATCGCCGCCGTCGGCATCGTCCCCAACATCGAGAACATCGGGCTGGAAGACATCGAGCATCGAGCCCGACGAGCGCTTCCACATCAAGACCGACTCCTATGGCCGCACCAATGTGCCCGGCGTCTGGGCGATCGGCGATTGCACCGCCGGGCCGTGGCTGGCGCACAAGGCGAGCCACGAGGGCGTCACCGCCGCCGAGGCCATCGCGCAGGAGCTGGGCAACGCGGAAGTCCACCCGCATGCGCTCGACCGGGGCAACATTCCGGGCTGCACCTATTGCCACCCGCAGATCGCCTCGGTCGGGCTGACCGAGGCCAAGGCCAAAGAGGCCGGCTACGAGGTGAAGGCCGGCACGTTCCCGTTCATCGGCAACGGCAAGGCCATCGCGCTCGGCGAGGCGGAGGGCTTCATCAAGACGGTGTTCGACGCCAAGACCGGCGAGCTGCTGGGCGCGCACATGATCGGCGCGGAAGTGACCGAGCTGATCCAGGGCTTCGTCGTCGGCAAGACGCTGGAGACGACCGAGGCGGAACTGATGCAGACGGTGTTCCCGCACCCGACGCTGAGTGAGATGATGCACGAATCGACGCTGGCGGCCTATGGCAGGGCGCTGCACATCTGATCGGCTTTTGGGAGAGAGAACATGAGCATCGTACCCGCAGAAGATCTTGCCAAGTGCAAGGGTCCGCTGTCGCGCCTGACGCTTGAATACAGCTACATCATGAGGGACCTGGTCAGGCAGGCCAAGAATCCCGCCTTCACCCCGGCCGACTGGGCGCCGCTGGCCGAGTTGGTCGCGGTCGATGAGTGGGAACGGACCGGCAACTTCCGCGAGACGATTCGGTGGGACCAGTACGACGACCTGCTGACCATCTGGGCGCGCAACACCGACTGGGATTTCACCGTGCGCCGGGTGACCGAAGGCGACGGCTATGCCATTCTCGAGCTCGAGGAGCGCGCCGGCTATCCCGACCGCGAAGAGACCTATTGCTCGGTGTCGGTCTACGAGTTCAACGCGGCGAACAAGCTCAGGCATCTGGAAATCTATCTCTCCAAGGCCGAGCCGGAGAGTTCCTCGATGTCGCACCAGTGGGATCTGACCGAAGTCGAGGCGGCAATCCTGCCTTCCTGAACCGGTGCAAGTTTAAGCAAGCCAACTCCTCCTGTCCCTCTCCCCTCAAAGGGAGAGGGAAAATGGAGCAAATGCGTCAGGTCTGCTGTTCGCCCGACTTCTCACTGCGGCCCCAGCAGCGCCGGCTCGAAGATCAGCGCGCAGATCAGCGTCCAGACCAGCGAGATCATCAGGATCAGCCCCATGCTCGCCGTGCCCGGATGGTGCGAGAGCCACAGCGCGCCAAATGCCGCGCCGGTCGCCAGCGCGCTGAAGAATATGGCGCGGGCAAGGCTCGATTGCAGCAGATCGCTCGCCCCGGCTCGCCAGGCCATGACGAAATAGATGTGAAAGGCGACGCCGACCCCGAACAGCAGCGGAAAGGCGATGATGTTGGCGAAATTCAGCGGCTGCCCGATCGCCACGCAGCTGCCCAAAGTCAGAAAGCCGGAAAGCACCACCGGCGCCAGGGTAAACGCCACTTCGCGGATCGAGCGCAGCACGAGCAACAGCAGCAGGCTGACCAGCACCAGCGCCAGCACGCCGGCGAAGATGAAGGCGCGCGACACCGTGCGCGCCGCTTCCTGCGTGCCGACGGGCATGCCGGTGGCCTTGGGCGCAACCTTGCGCACGGCCGCGGCGAAGCGTTCGAGCACGCGATTGTCGGCGCTGTCGCCCTCGGGCACCACCTGCACCAGGGCGCTTGCCGTCCTGCGCGACCCAATCGGCCACCAGTTCCGCCGGCAGGGTCTCGCGGGTGATCTCGCCGGCTTGGAGCGACAGCCGCATCTTGTCGAGCGTGACGCCAAGCGGCTCGACCAGCATAGCCTCGACTTTCTGGCGCATCATCGGATCGGCCTGGCGCGAGCCGGTCGAAGTCCGCCGGCCAGCAATCTTGCCGCATCGCCCAGCGACCCTGGCCTCGCCGCGGCAAGGCGGCGCAGTTCGCTGCGCCGCTTTGGTCAGATGCGGCATGGGTCTCGCATCGTCGGCGGGCGGCGGGAAGTCGAACGGATTGATCGCCGGATCGAGCAGCAGGCCGGCGTCCTCGATCAGCGCCAGTTTTTCCGGCTGATCGGCGGGGACAAAACTGTCGAGCGTGATCGCGTCGCGCACTTCGGGTAGTTTGCCGAGCCTGCCGGCCAGGCGCCGCGCCGCATCGGCATCGGGGGCGAGCACGCTCAAGGGTGTTGGGCGTGCGATGCGGATCGCGAATGAGATTGCGCAGCATCGCCATGGCAGGCGCATCGGGATCGCGCAGGTTGAGCGGATTGAAATCGAACCGGACCAACGGCAGCGAAGCGATGCTCGCCAGCATGGCCAGGACGAAAGCCAAAAGCACCTTGCGCCGGTTGCGTTCGAGCCAGCGGTCGAGCGGCGCGGCGGCGGCATAGCCAACCGGCGAAGCGGGCGGGGCGGGCTTCAGCAGCATCAGCAGCGCCGGCAGCAGCGTGACATTGAGCGCCAGCGCGACAACCATGCCGAACGCCGAAATCACCCCCAGCTCGGCAATGCCCGACATAGTCGGTCGGCAGGAACGCGCCGAGCGCCAGGCAGATCGCGCCTGCCGCCAGCAGGATCGGCGTCCCGATCGCGCCCGCAGCGCGCTCGAGCGCCTCGGCGATGCCAGCCCCGGCCCAGCGCTCGGCATTGAAGCGCACGCTCACCTGGATGCCGAAATCGACGCCCAGACCGACGAACAGCGGGATGAAGGCGATCGAGATCACGTTGAGCCGGCCATAGGCCACCAGCGCGAAGGCAAGGGTGATGGCCAGCCCCGCCAGGATCGTCGCCGCGATCGCCGTGACGGTCTTCCAGGACTTCGTGGCGAACCACAGCGCCAGCAGCATCGACAGCCGCCATCAGCAGGCCGATCAGCCCCATGCCATCCTCGATCGAGCCGAATTCCTCGTCGGCCAGCGGCACTTCGCCAGTAACGCCGATGCGCACCCCATGGGCGGCGTCGAGTCCCGGGCAGCCGCGTGGCGGTGGATCGCGGTTACCGCGCGTTCGCCCGGCTTGAGACTGGCGAAATCGAGCTCGGGATGGACCAGCAGGACCTGGCGCAATGGCGGGGCTAGATCGGCCGTTGCTGGAGGCGAACATTTGCTGCCAGGAAAACCACGCCGGTTTGCCCGCGAGAGTCGCCGAAGTCGACGCGTGGAGCTTTTGCAGCGGCTCCTCCAGCCGATCGGCGGCCGCATCCTTGGGATCGTCGGCGAGACCCCACGCCGCGGTAGCCAGGGACTTGGCGACCCCGCGCAACGAGGGATCATAGGCTAGCGGGCCGAGCAGGGGCTGCGCATCGATCAGCTTGGCGGTGGTATCGCGGACATCGCCGAGCGAACCGAACAGCAGCCCGGACCGGTCGAAGAAATCCCCGACCCAGGCCGGCGGACCGCGGACGAAATTTTTGCGATCCATCGCCAGTGCGCCGGCCAGCTTCGCCGCCGCCAATTCCGCCAGCTCCGGGCGTCTTGCCGTCGATCACCACGAGAATGCCGGCGTTGGCGCGGGGAAAGCCGGGCGTGACTTCGCGCTTCGGCCTGGCGCCATTCGGTCCGGGCCGAGATCAGCTCGCCGGTGTCGGTAGTCATGTCGAAATGCGTGGCGGTATAGACCAGCGCCAGGGCGACAAGCGCCACCACGCCCGCGACAATCGCGAGCGGCAGGCGCGCCGAAAAGGAAACCGCGCGTTGCAGCCAGCCGGTCAGCATGGCCAAGCCATAGAGGGCTTGGGGGCAAGGAAAAGCGGGCGGTATCAATTATCCCGTCCGGGCATTAGGGAACACGCGATGACGGCGCATGCACAAGCTGAATCGTATCGCCGCGCCAGCAATGGGGCGGGCCTGCCGTGCTGACTGCATTGTGGTGGCTGGCTTTCGCGCTCACGCTTGCGGGGAGCGCCTATCTGCTGCTGGCCATGGCGAGCGTGACGGCATCCCGGCCCGGGCCTTCGGGCGACTGGCCTTCGCCGCCTGATATCACGGTGCTCAAACCGCTTGCGGCGACGAAGCTGGCCTAGAAGCGGCGATCGGCTCGTTCCTCGGACAACAGACGAGATCGCGCGTGCGCTTCGTATTCGGGGTCGCGCGGGCTGACGATCCGGCTCTGGCGGCCGCGCGCCGCGCCAATGCGCTGTTTCCCGAAGCCGAGACCGTGTTCGTCGCCGATCCGGAAATTCACGGCCCCAATCCCAAGGTCGGCAACCTGATCAACATGGCGAAGGCCGGGCTGGGCGATGTCGTGGTGCTCTCCGACAGTGACGCGGCGATCGGTGAAGGCGTGCTGCAACGAGCCATCGATGCGCTGCGCGCCGGCAGGGGTTGGGGCGGTGACCGCACTCTACCGGTCGCGGCCTGGAGTGGCGGCGGACCGCTGGCGGACATTCGGCGCCTGGTTCCTCGATTACTGGTTCCTGCCGATGGCCGTGCTGCACGCCCGTCTGGCGCCGCTTTCGGTAACTTACGGGCCGCTGACCCTGATCAAGCGCGATGTGCTCGAGCGGATCGGGGGGCTGGCGGCGCTAGCCGATCATCTATCCGACGATGCCGAACTCGGCCGGCTCGTCCGCGCGGCAGGCTACGATATCGTGTTTGCGCCCGACACGGTCGAGACATTGGTCAACGACGCCAGCCACGCGGAACTGTTCGATCACGAATTGCGCTGGGCGCGCACGGTGCGCGGGCTCGATCCGCTCGGCTATGCCGCTTCGGTGGTCAGCCACCCGGGGCCGCTGACGCTGCTGTTGTTGCTGAAGCCCAGTGTTGCCGCCGTCGCCGGCATCGCTCGCGCCGATCTGCTCAGGTGGCGCCTAGTCCATCTGGTCGAGCGCAGCTTCGGCCGCTCCCCGGTGCTGCCCAGGCCAGGTCCGATCGCCATCTGGCTGCGCGACTGCTACGCCTTCGCGGTCTGGGCGGCGGGTTTCGCCGTGCGCCGCGTCGGCTGGCGCGGACAGCAACTGGCGGTCGAGAAGCGCGGCATCCTGAAGGCCCTGCCGGAGCGCAAGCCATGAAGCGCCTGATCGTCACCGCCGACGACTTCGGCATGTCGCTCGAGGTCAATGAAGCGGTCGAGGAGGCCCATCGCCAGGGCATCCTGACTTGCGCCAGCCTGGTCGTCGCCGGCGACGCCGCCGGCGATGCGGTGCGGCGCGCCAAAGGCATGCCCGGGCTGGGCCTGGGTCTGCACTTGGCAATCTACGGGGCGCCCGCCGCCGCATCCGGCAAGTCGGTTGTCTCGCCCGATGGCAGGAACCTCGGCTACGCCCCAGTCACGACCGGTATCGCCATGATGCTCACGCCAAGCGGCCGCGCCGCCGCCCGCCGTGAAGTCGACGCCCAGTTCGAGGCCTACCGCAAGACCGGCCTGCCGCTCGGCCACCTCGACGGGCATTGGCACTGCCACCAGCACCCGGCACTGCTCGCCATGGCGATCGAACTGGGCAAGCCGATGGGCCTCAAGGCCGTGCGCATGCCCTATGAACCTTTCGGATTCTCGCGCCTGGTTGGCGGGGACAAGGTGCTCGCCCGGCTTGCCAATGCCGTGGCGCACTGGCCGCTTTCGCTGGAAATGCGCCGGCAATTGCTCAAGTCTGGTCTCGCCGCCAACGACCGGTTCTTTGGCAAAGTCGATGACGGATTCATCGACGAGCGCCTGCTGCTGAGCCTTGCAGCGCACTTGTCCGATGGCATCACCGAAATTGGCCTCCATCCCGCAACCGCGGCCTCGGGCGGCGAGCACGCGCCGCCATCGCACTGGCGGCAGGCCGGCGAGCTGGCGGCGCTGACCAGCCCCGCGGTGCGTGAGGCGATGGACGCCCATGGCGTGACGCTGTGCCGCTGGGCCGATCTGCCGTGAGTGAAACCACGCCATCCGCGCGCCGCCCGTCGCGCTGGCTTTGGCTGCTGGCGCTGGCGGTTCTGGCAGGTCTGGTGTTCGCCTCCGGAGGCTTGCGCGCCCTTTTCGCCGAGGCGCTGGACCAGGTGACGCCGATGGCGGTGCTGGCGACGATTCCGGGCCAGGTCGCCGCAACCCTGCTCTGCGCATCGGCGCTGCATGCGCTGCGCCCAGGCGTGAGCTGGAGCGCAAGCCTCGCCTCGCGGTTGCTGCGCGATGCCGGCGACAATCTGCTGGTGTTCCTGCCGGGCCTCGGAGAGGTGATCGGCGCGCGATCGCTGGTGCTCGCCGGCGGAGGCGCCCGCGCGGCGATCAGTGCCAGCGCGCTCGACAAGCTGGCCGAGACCCTTGCTCAGGTGCCCTACATCGCGCTGGCCGCATGGGTGCTCTGGCGCGGATGGGATCCTGCCGAGCCGGGAATGGCCCCGGTGCTGGTCGTGGTTCTGGCATTAGCAGCCACCGTCATGCTTGCGAAGTGGCTCGGATCGGGCAGCAAGCACGCCGTCCGGCTGCGCGAGGAATGGCGTAAGCTCAGGGAGGAAGCGAGCGCGCAAAAAGGCGGGCTGCCGAGGTCGATCCTGCTGCACTTCCTCGCCTGGATCATGGGCGGGGTGCAGCTGTGGATGGCGGCCCGGGCGCTAGGGGCCGAGCTGTCGCTTTACGAGGCGATAGCCATCGAGAGCGCCGCCTACGCCGGACGCGCGATCCTGTTCTTCGTTCCGGCCGGACTGGTGACGCAGGAAGCCGGGCTGGTCGCCGCCGGGATGCTCTTTGGCATGAGTCCTGCTCAGGCGCTGGCGCTCGCCCTGGTTCTGCGTTTGCGCGACGTGGTCTTCGGCCTGCCCCTGATTGCCTGGCCGCTGTACGAACTGCGCCACGCCCGTAAATAGCGCTATTGCGGGGGCGGGGCGGCTCGATCCATGGGTGGATCGGCGGGTTCTGGCGCGACTGGCGAGCTTACTGCCGGATCGGTCAGCGGATCGTCGAAAGCGGGATTCGCGGCGTCCTCGCCGTCCTTCGCCTTGAGCGCCTCGATCTCGCCCTGGCGGTCCTGCAGATAGTTGGCGCGGAAAGAAGCGTACTTGTCGATCGAATTGCGGAACATCGCCTCGATTTCGTCATCCGTACGCTCGCGCCGGTCGATGCCATCGATGGCTGTGGTGGCGATGGCATAGTCGGTCCGGTCGAACGGACTGCCCGCCGGTCCCGGCCAGGCGAAGCCTTGCGCATTGTCGGCCACATCGCGCAGCGTTGTCGGCCCCAGGATGGGGATGTAGATATAGGGGCCCGGCCCGACGCCGTAGTAGCCCAACGTATCCCCGAAGGTGTTGACGCGGCGGGGCAGGTTGAACGGCTTGCGCTTGGCGATGTCGAACAGGCCGAACACCCCGATGGTCGAATTGATGATGAACCGGCCGAGGGTGCGCAGCGCCCGCTTGGGCTTCAGCTGGAGCAAGTCATTGGCGAAGACAAGCGGTTCGGCCACATTGTCGAGCGCATTGCGAGCGCCGTCGCGCGCCGGTTTGGGCACGACATGGCGATAGGTCATGGCGAGAGGTCGAATGACGACCTTGTCGACCGCCCAGGAGAAACCGAAGCTTATCCGGTTGAAGCCTTCGAGCGGGTCGTCCGGAAGCTTGATCTCGGCGAGCAGGGGGTCGTCGGCGGGGTAGTTGGCCGCCACAGGCGAGCTGGTCTCCGCGCCCGCATCCGGCTCCGCTGCCGGGAGCGGCGAAGAATCACTGTCCGCCGCTTCCGGGGCCGAGCCGAATGCGGGATCCGGAAGCGCCTCGGGTAAAGCTTCTTGTGTCCGAGCCACTTGCTCGACCGGCAAGAACGGGTCAACCTCCCGCGCCTGTTCCGGCGCTGCCGCGGCAAGTCCCGCGGCTGCAAAATGGGCGGCGATCATGGCGTCGATTCCGCTCCGGCGTGGCGGCTGATCAGGCGGCTTCCTTGCGGCGGCGCAGGAAGTCGAAGAATTCCACGCCTTCGCGCAGCCGCCGCTTCATCACGTCCCAGTCCCGCAGCATCTCGCCCATGATCGCGCCGATCTTGCGCGGGCGGAAATAGAAGCGCTTGTACATCTCCTCAACCTTGTCGAAGATCACTTCGCTTGAGAGGTGCGGATAGGACAGCTGGGCGATCTGGTTGCCGCCATCGTCGAGCAAGTGATCGCCGCCATCGAACCAGCCGTTTTCGGTCGCCTGCTTGTAGAGGAACGTTCCCGGATAGGGTGCGGCGAGGCTGACCTGGATGGTATGCGGGTTCAGCTCCATCGCATAGCGGGTGGTTTCCTCGATGGTATCGAGCGTTTCGCCCGGCAGGCCGAGGATGAACGTGCCGTGGATCGTCAGGCCAAGCTCGTGCGCGTCCCGGGTGAATTCCCGGGCCTTGCTGACCAGGATACCCTTCTTGATGTTATGGAGGATCTGCTGGTTGCCGCTCTCGTAGCCGACCAGCAGCACCCGGCAGCCGTTTTCCTTCATCACTTTCAGCACTTCGCGCGGCACGTTCGCCTTGGCGTTGCAGCCCCAGGTGACCTGGAAACCGGGCTTGCCGAAGCCGAGCTTGCCGAGTTCCATGGACAGCTCTGTGACGTGATCGTGCGCATCGGTCAGGGTATCGTCATCGAAGAAGATCTCCTTCACCTCAGGCATTTCGCGCAGGATGTAAGCGACTTCCTCGGCGACTTTGCCTGCCGAGCGGTGGCGGAAATTGTGACCGCTGATTGTCTGCGGCCAGAGGCAGAACGTGCAGCGGCTCTTGCAGCCACGCCCTGTGTAGAAGCTGATATAGGGGTGGCGCTGATAGCCGCCGAAGTACTTGCTGGTGTCGAGATCGCGCTTGTAGACTGGCGAGACCATCGGCAGCGCGTCCATGTCCTCGATCAGCGCGCGATCCTTGTTGCGCACCAGCGATCCGTCGCTCGCACGCCAGGTGATCCCGTCGATTTCGGCGAAAGGCCGCCCATCGGCGAGCTCGACGCAGGTATAGTCGTATTCCTCTCGGGCGACGAAATCGATCGCCTCGCAGGCATTCAGGCTTTCCTCGGGCTGCACCGCCACTTTCGCGCCAACGAAGCCGACAAGACATGCGGGATTGCGCTCCTTAATCAGCCGCGCGGTGCGGCTGTCCTGATTGAAGCTGGGGGTCGAAGTGTGGAGGATGACCAGTTCCGCCGTGTCGAATTCGTGGGCGATGTCTTCCCAGCTCTGGTCGTGCGCCGGCGCGTCGATCAGCTTCGAGCCCGGCACCATCGCCGCGGGCTGGGCCAGCCAGGTCGGATACCAGAAGCTCTTGACTTCGCGCTTCATCTGATAGCGCGCGCCGGCGCCGCCGTCGAAGCCGTCGAAAGAGGGCGCTTGCAGGAACAGGGTGCGTTTCATGGATTGTCCGATGTCGATTGGGTGCGGTCCGCGATGCGGCCGGATGCTGTCATTGTAAGCCGCCTGCCGCGCCAATCAACGCTTCTCGCGAACAGGCTGGCGAGATATACGGTGAATTCGATGCAATCCGCGACGGGAAGCAGCCAGAGCGGAGCGGAACGCCGGGCCGCGATCCGGTCCATGCGCCACGCCACCGCCAGACGAGTGAGCAGGGCAATCGCCACCAGACCAAGACCGGGCAGGGGCTTGAACAGCAGGGCGAGCAACGCCAGCGGCAGCGCATGAACCAAGCCGGAACCCATATGGCGCAGGGGTGCAACACCGCGGATCGTGACCGCCCAGCGCAAATGATGCCGCCACACTTCGCCAAGGCTCGATTCGGCGCCGGCGTGAACCAGCAGCATCGGTGGAATCGCCACCTTCAGTCCCCTCGCCACTACCGCCTGGCCCACGGCGTAGTCGTCGGCGAGAATGCCGGCGAAGCGTTCGAACCCGCCGATAGCCTCCAGGGTTTCGCGCCTGAGGGCGATGGTTGAACCCAGGCAAGGCCGCGCGGCGCCGAGCGTCAGGCTCATCACCACTTTCGGAGTTCCGCTGTAGCTGACGATCGCCGCGTCGATCCGGGACCAGCCCCCCGCGTCGCCACGCCCGGTAAAAAGGCAGGAGACAGCGCCGATTCCCGGCTGCTCCAGCGCGCCAAGCACGCGCGAAAGATAGTCCGGCCCCACCACCATGTCGCTGTCCGACAGAACCAGCACGTCGTGCCGCGCGGACGGCATCATGTTGATAAGATTGCAAACCTTGGCATTGCTGCCATGCCGCGCGGAATTGGCGACGAGGGCGATATCGGCGCTGGGATGCAACCGCCGCAGCTCCTGGACGACTGTCGCGGCCGGATCGGCCGTGCTGCCTACACCGCACAGCAGCTGGATCGGGCCCTGATGCTCCTGCGCCAGGAAGCTCTTAAGGTTTTCAATGAGGTGCGGCTCGGCGCCGCATAACGGCTTGAGGATAGTCACCGGCTGATCGCGCGAACCACCAGGCTGCCGCCGTGCAAAAAAACGGCCCAGCGCCAAAAAGGCGATCAGCTGATAGGTAATGCCGATCGCGGTCAACAGGCACAGGAGATCGCCGATCCGGCTCGTCAGCATCATCGCCGCACTCCCTACACTGCTTCCGCCCGAGAGGAAAAGTGTCTAGGTACGCCGGGTGTCTGGCGATCTTATTGTCGTTACCGGCGTTGCCGGCTTTCTCGGTTCCGCCGTCGCGCGCGCGCTGGCGGCGCGAGGCCGGCGGGTGAGGGGGATCGCCCGAGCGTCCAGCCCGGCGACCAACCTCGCCGATTTTCCGGGCGAGCTGGCAAACGCCGATCTGCTCGATGCCGATGCCGTGGCCGAGGCCTTGCGCGGCGCCAGCGAAGTCTATCATGTCGCCGCCGACTACCGGCTGTGGGCGCCCGATCCCGAGGAGATCGTCCGCAACAATCTCGCCATGACCGGAAATGTCATGCGTGCGGCCATCGCCGCTGGGGCGACCCGGGTGGTCTATACCAGCAGTGTTGCCACGCTGCTGCCTGATCCCTCGGGCGCCGCCGACGAAACCCGTCCCGCCCGGCCAGAGCAGGCAACGGGGGCGTACAAGCGCAGCAAGGTTGTCGCTGAAAGGCTGGTCGAACGAATGGTTGCCGAGGAGGGCCTGCCGGCGGTGATCGTCAATCCCTCGACCCCGATCGGGCCGCGCGATGTCAGGCCGACGCCCACCGGGCGGATCATTGTCGAGGCGGCGGGCGGCAAGTTGCCCGCCTATGTCGATAGCGGCCTCAACCTCGTCCACGTCGACGATGTCGCCGAAGGGCATATCCTCGCCGCCGAACGGGGACGGATAGGCGAGCGATACATTCTCGGCGGCGAAGACGTGCCGCTGTCGGCGATTCTCGGCGAGATTGCGCAACTCTGCGGGCGCAAGCCGCCGACGATCCAGCTGCCGCACGCCCCGCTCTATCCGCTGGCCTGGCTGGCCGAACAATGGGCGCGGGTTTCGGGCAAGGAGCCGTTCCTCAACCGCGATTCGCTGAAGATGTCCAAGGCCAGGATGTTCTACAGCTCGGCCAAGGCGGAGCGCGAGCTGGGCTATCGCGCGCGGCCCCATGGCGAGGCGCTGTCCGACGCGATCGACTGGTTCCGCGCGCAAGGGATGATCCGCCGATGATCTGGCTGGGCGGGCTGGCTCTGGCGATCTGGGTGGTCCTGTGCGCCACCGGCTTTTGGCTGTGCACCGAGCGCGAGGACCGGGTGCACCTTGCCGAGCCGGAAGGGTGGCCAGAGGTCGTGGCCGTGGTCCCGGCGCGCAACGAGGCGGATGTGATCGCCCGCTCGCTGGGGAGCGTGGCGGCGCAGAACTATCCGGGACCGTTCCGTGTCTTGCTGGTCGATGACAACAGCGAAGACGGCACCGGGGAGACTGCCCGCCAGCTCGGGACAGACAAAGTCGATGTTATCTCGGGTAAACCGCTCGCCGCCGGCTGGACCGGAAAGCTCTGGGCCGTTTCGCAAGGCATCGCTGCGGCAGGAGAGCCGCGCTACATCTGGCTCACCGATGCCGACATCGAACACGCGCCGGACACCTTGCGCCGCCTCGTCACCCTGGCCGAGGGCAAGCAGTGCAAGCTGGTCTCGTTCATGGCGCGCCTGCACTGCGCGACATGGCCCGAACGGGCGCTGATCCCGGCCTTCGTCTACTATTTCATGATGCTCTACCCGTTCAGCTGGGTGAACCGGCGCACGCCATTCTCCGCGGCCGCGGGCGGCTGCGTGCTGGTCGAGCGCGCGGCGCTTGAGGCGGCGGGGGGTATCGCCGCGATCCGCGGCTCGCTGATCGACGACTGCGCGCTGGGGGCCTTGATCAAGCGGCGGGGGGCGATCTGGTTGGGTCTGACACATCGCTCGCGCTCGAATTCGGCCTTATCCGGGCTCGGGCGAAGTCGGCGCGATGATAGCGCGGTCGGCCTATGCGCAGTTACGCTATTCGCCGCTGTTCTTTGTCGTGACGGTGATCGGCCTTGCCCTGATGTTCGTCGCGCCGGTGTGGCTGATTGTCATGGGCGAGGGCGCCGCGCGGATCACCGGAGCGCTGGCGCTTGGCCTGATGGCGCTGATGTATCAGCCGATCCTGCGCTTTTACCGCCTGTCGCCTCTGTGGGGCCTCACCCAGCCGCTGGTCGGGAGCTTCTATGCGCTGTGCGTAGTCTGGTCCGGCTGGCAGCACTGGCGCGGGCGCGGCGGCATGTGGAAGGGCAGGGCCCAGGCCAAGGGACAGTCGGGCGCGGTGGCGGCGCCATGAGCGAGCTTGCTTCCGGCAAGGGCCACAAGGACGAGAACTTTCCCGTCGCCTCGTGGCTGCTGCGGCGCGAACACCGCGCGCCGGTGCTGACGTTCTACCGTTTCGCCCGCCTGGCCGACGACATTGCCGATCATCCGGCGGCGGGAGAGGCCGAAAAGCTCGCCCGCCTGGCGGAAATGCGCGCCGGATTGTCCGGGCGGGGCGCGCCCGAAGCCATGGCGCTGGCCGCGGCGGCGGAGGCGAGAGGGCTGGATCTCGTTCACGCGCACGAACTGCTCGATGCTTTCGTGCAGGACGTCACGGTGCGCCGCTATGCGGACTGGGAGGAACTGATCGCCTATTGCCGCCTGTCAGCGATGCCGGTCGGCCGCTTCGTGCTCGATGTTCACGGCGAGGACCGGTCGGTATGGCCGCTGTCAGATGCGCTCTGCGCCGCCTTGCAGGTGATCAACCACTTGCAGGATTGCGGCAAGGACTACCGCGAACTGGACCGGGTCTACATCCCCACGGACAATCTCGAAATGGCCGGAATTGGCGTCGAGGCACTGGCCGCGCCGCGCGCCGGGCCGGAACTGCGCCAGGTCATCGCCGGGCTTGCCGGGCAGACGCAATTGCTGCTCCGGCGCAGCAAACCGTTTGCCGGCCATATCAGGGATCGCCGCCTTTCCGCCGAGGTAGCGGTGATTCAGCGGTTGGCGGAGGACTTGACCGAGGGCCTTCTCGCCCGCGATCCGTTGAGCGAATCCGTCCATCATTCGAAGCCGCGCGCCGCCATGCTCGCTCTAGGGGCGGTCTTGCGCAATTCCTTCGCCAGGCACACCGCATGAGCCAGGAGGTCACGCTCGAACAACTCAGGGCCGCCACCGCGCGCAGCTCGTTTTACGCCGGCATGCGGATTTTGCCCAAGGCGGAGCGCGAGGCGATGTTCGCGATCTATGGCTTTTGCCGCATGGTCGATGACATCGCCGACGACACCAGGGCCAGCCGGGATTACCGCACAGCGGCCCTGAGGCGATGGCGAGAGGACATCGCGCGCCTTTATGCAGGCGGCGATGGCCGGCAAGCGGCATTCCTTGGCGAAGCCATCGGACGCTACGGCCTCGAACAGGCCGATTTCATCGCTGTCATCGAAGGCATGGAACTGGATGCCGGCGCAGATATCCGCTGGCCGACCGTTCACTGTGCTCGATCACTATTGCGACTGCGTCGCCTCGGCGGTCGGCCGGCTGTCGGTCAAGGTGTTCGGCATGGAGCGCGAGCCGGGGCAGGCCCTGGCGCATCACCTTGGCCGGGCGCTGCAATACACCAACATTCTGCGCGACATCGACGAGGACGCGGCGATCGGACGGGTCTACTTGCCGATCGAGGCGCTCCAGGCCGCCGGCATCGATCCGGCGACGCCAGCGTCGCTTGTCGCCGATCCCCGGATCAATGTGGCGGCGCGATGGCTCGCCGCCAAGGCAAAGGCGCATTTCGCCGAAGCAAACGCTATCTTCGCCCAGCGCCCTGAAGGCTTGCTGCTGGCGCCCAGGCTGATGGAGGCGAGCTATTCGCGCATCCTCGCGAAAATGCTTCGCCAGGGCTGGCGCATGCCACGCGGGCGGGTTTCGACCAACAAGCCGCTGCTGTTGCTGACCGCGCTCAAGCTGTGGCTGCTGCGATGAGGGCGCATGTGATCGGCGCAGGTCTTGCGGGGCTCTCGGCCGCGGTCGAACTGGCTCGCGCCGGCGTCCAGGTCCATCTTGCCGAAGCCGCGCCGCGCGCTGGCGGGCGCTGCCGGAGCTATCTCGACCCCCAGCTCGGGATGACGATCGACAATGGCAATCACTTCACCTTTTCCGGGAATCGGGCCGTTGCCTCGTATCTTGCAACAATCGGCGGAGGAGGCGGTCTGGCAAGCCCGGATCGCGCAAGTTTCGCGTTTCACGATCTCTCGGACGGCAAACGCTGGACCCTTGCGGTGAATGATGGACCGCTGCCTTGGTGGGTGCTCTCTCGCAAGCGGCGCGCTCCGGGAACCGGGATTGGCGATCATCTGTCCTTGGCGAAGCTTGCCTTCGCCCGGCGCGACGACCGGACGATCGGGCAGATCATGCCAGCGCAAGGCGCATTCTGGCGGCGCGTGGTCGAGCCGATGATGCTGGCGGTGCTCAACTGCCCCGCTTCGCAGGGCTCCGCCTGGCTCGCGGGCCGGTTCCTGCGCGAGTCCTTTCTGCGTGGAGGCCAGGCTTGCCGGATCATGGTCGCCACACCGTCGCTCGATGCGGTGTTTATCGATCCGGCGCTCGCCTGGCTCAAGCTGCGCGGGGTTACGCCTCGCTTCGGGGCAAGGCTTCGCGCCCTCGGTTTCGAGGGCGACCGGATCGGCGCGCTGGATTACGGCGAGGGCATGGAGCAGATTCACGATGCCGCGGTGATCCTGGCGGTCCCGCCTTGGGTGGCGAGCGACCTGGTTCCGGGCTTGACGGCGCCAGACCGGTTCGGCGCCATCCTCAATGCCCACTTCGCTTGCCCGCCTCCTCATGGCGCGCCGCCCATCGTCGCCTTGCTCGGGGCGACCTCGCAGTGGGTGGTTTGCCACCATGACCGCATTTCGGTGACGATCAGCGCCGCCGATGACTTGATCGACAAAGACCGCGAAGCGCTTGCCCGGACCATCTGGAGCGAGGTTTGTGTTACCTTGGGCATGGACGGCGACCTGCCGCCCTGGCAGATCGTCAAGGAAAGGCGCGCGACCTTCTCGGCGACGCCGGAGCAGGAGGCGCTGCGGCCCGGCCAGGCCACCGGGTGGCGCAATCTCTTCCTCGCGGGAGACTGGGTGCGGACCGGGCTTCCCGCCACGATCGAAGGCGCTTTGCAGTCCGGCCGCACCGCCGCCTGCTTGGCCTTGGGGCGTCCTCTGGTCTATGAGCCCCAGCGATGACCACGACGACCCTGGAACGACCCGCAGAAGCGCCGCCGCGCGACGTGCTCGAACTCGGCGATCGGCAAGTCTTCCCAGGCGCTGTTCGCCAAGCAGCAAGCGGATGGTCACTGGGTCTTCGAACTGGAGGCCGACGCGACGATTCCAGCTGAATACGTTCTGCTCCGCCACTATCTGGGCGAGCCGGTGGACGAAGCGCTGGAAGCGAAAATCGCCGACCTATCTGCGCCGCCGCCAATCTCCGCGGCACCATGGCTGGCCGCTCTATCACGATGGCGGTTTCGATATCAGCGCGACGATCAAGGCCTATTACGCGCTCAAGATGATCGGCGATCCGGTCGATGCCCCCCACATGGCCCGCGCCCGCGTGGCGATCCTGAAGGCTGGCGGCGCGGAAGCCGGCAACGTTTTCACCCGTATCCAGCTTGCCTTGTTCGGTGCGGGTCCATGGGAGGTGGTCCCGACGATCCCGCCCGAACTGATCCTCGCCCCGCGCTGGTTTCCGGTGCACCTGACCAAGATTTCCTATTGGGCGCGCACTGTCGTAGTGCCGCTGCTCGTGCTCTGCGCCCTAAAGCCACGTGCAAGGAACCAGAATCAAGTCTTTGTTTCAGAGTTATTTTCTGGAAATCCTGCTAAGCTTTCGAGCCAGGCCGGCCACGTTCACAAGGGCTGGAAGCTGTTTTTCGACGGGCTCGATTGGGTGCTCAAGCACGGCGACGGGCTATGGCCAAGAAGGCTGCGCAAGCGCGCGATCCGGCGTTGCGCCGAATGGGTGACCGAACGGCTCAACGGCGAAGACGGGCTCGGCGCGATCTATCCGGCGATGGCCAACAGCGTGATGATGTTCGATGCATTGGGCTGCTCGCCCCGGCATCGCCTGCGCGCCATCGCCCGCAAGTCCGTCGAGAACCTGCTGGTGACGAAGGATGACGAGATCTATTGCCAGCCTTGCGTTTCGCCGGTGTGGGATACAGCGCTGGCCGCCCACGCCATGCTCGAAGTTGGCGGCGACGAAGCCGTCGAACGGGCTCACCGCGCGCTCGACTGGCTGAGACCGCGGCAGGTGCTCGATCTCCCGGGCGACTGGGCCGACCAGCGCCCCGATGTCCGCCCGGGCGGCTGGGCCTTCCAGTACAATAACGACCACTACCCGGATCTCGACGACACCGCGGTCGTCGCCATGGCGATGGACCGCGCCGCCGGACTGCGTGGCGATGCCGACGCCAAGGCTGTCATCCGCGCCCGCGAATGGGTCGAAGGCCTGCAAAGCCGCGATGGCGGTTATGCCGCATTCGATGCCGATAACGACAAGCTCTACCTCAACAATCTCCCCTTCGCCGATCACGGCGCCTTGCTCGATCCGCCAACCGCCGACGTCGGCGCACGCTGCGTCTCGATGCTCGCCCAGCTTGGCGAGCCGATCGACAGCCCGGGCATGTTGGCGGCGCTTGCCTGGCTCGAAAGGGAGCAGGAACCCGAAGGCAGCTGGTTCGGCCGCTGGGGGGTGAACTACATCTACGGCACCTGGTCGGTGCTTTGCGCGCTGGGGCGGGCAGGGATAGCTGCCGATCATCCGATGATCTCCCGCGCCGTCGCCTGGCTCAAGCGGATTCAGAACGCGGACGGCGGCTGGGGCGAGAGCTGCGACAGCTACGCGCTCGATCGCAAGGGGCACGAGCCGTGCAACTCGACCGCTTCCCAGACCGCCTGGGCCACTCTCGGCCTGATGGCCGTGGGCGAGGCCGATACGCCCGAGGTCGAGCGCGGCATTCGCTGGCTGATCGACAACCAGGAAGGCGATGGCCTGTGGGGGCAGGAGCTTTACACCGGCGGGGGGTTTCCCCGGGTGTTCTATCTGCGGTACCACGGCTATCCGTGCTACTTCCCGGTCTGGGCGCTCGCCCGTTACCGCAACCTGCGCCAGTCCAACGCGGAGCGTCCCGCTTGGGGGATGTAGCCCGCGTCATCGCCATCACCGGCACCCGGCGCGAGGCCGCCGTGCTCCGCGACTCAGGAGTCACGGTGCTGTCACTAGGTGGCGTTTCGGCCGCGCTCGGTCGCCTTGAGTGGCCGATTGGTGGCATTATCAGCTTCGGCATGGCGGGCGCCCTCAGTCCCGACCTGCGCATCGGCGACTGGATCATCGGCGAGCGTGTCTGCGGTGGGTTCGAGGCTGAATGCGATCCGCAATGGCGCGCTGCTCTGGCCAGCGCACTGCCAGGAGCCGGAGTGGGGCCGGTCTATGCCGATGGCCGCTTGATCGGCGATCCCGCCCAGAAGCAGACTCTTCGCAGCAGTCACGGAGCAATTGCGGCAGACATGGAAAGCCACCTTGCCGCCGAAGCCGCCGCCCGCGCCGGAGCGCCTTTCGCCATTCTGCGCTGCATTTCGGATGAAGCTGCCCATGCCCTGCCGCCCGCGATTGCCGTGGCAATGGCCCCAGGCGGCAAGCTGGCGATCGGAGCAATCCTCGGATCAATTATTGGAAAACCGAGTCAATCAATTGAATTTATTAAAACTATCAGAAATTTTTCGAACGCCTATGAAGCCCTGAAAACGGGGAGCGCGCGAATCGATGGCAGGCTTGCTTTCGACTTGCGCTGATCAGGCGGCGGCGCGGCTTGCACGGCGGTAGGCTTCAGGATCGGCGATCTTGATCCGATCCATTTCGGCCTCGACCTGCGCCTTGTGGACACGCTCGGCTTTGCGCGCATGCGAAAGATCGACATCGGCGATCATCGGCCCATCTGTCCTGACACCGCCAAGCGCGACCTTGAGGAATTCAATCGGCCGCCGCATTGAATTGGCGGCGGCGGTGCCCTCGAAACCGCAATGAACCATGCAGTTGGAGCACTTCTCGTACTTGCCGACGCCGTAGTCGTCCCAATCGGTGCCTTCCATCAGCTCGCGGAAGGAACTGACAAAGCCTTCGCCGATCAGATAGCAAGGCTTCTGCCAGCCGAACACGGTGCGCAATGGCATCGACCAGGGCGTGCATTCGTAATTGCGGTTGCCGGCAAGAAAATCGAGAAACAGCGGCGAATTGGTGAATTTCCACGCCTTGCCGCCTTTTCCGCGCCGGAACAGGTCGCGGAACAAGGACTTGGTCCGCTCGCGATTGAGGAAATGCTCCTGATCTGGCGCCCGCTCATAGGCATAGCCGGGTGAAATCGTCGTCTCGACCCCGCGCGCCGCCATGACGTCGAGGAAAGCGGCCAGGCGCTCCGGTTCGGCATCGTTGAACACGGTGCAGTTGATCTGCACGCGAAAACCCCTGGCCAGCGCCAGATCGATGGCCTCCAGCGCGGTGTCGTAAACCCCGTCCTGGCACACCGCCTTGTCGTGCATCGCCTGGTCGCCATCGAGATGGATCGACCAGGTGAAGAACGGCGAGGGCCGGTAGTCGTCGATCTTTTTCTTGAGCAGTAATGCGTTGGTGCAGAATATCACGAACTTCTTGCGCGCGATGAAGCCCTCGACGATGCGCGGCATGTCGCGGTGAAGCAATGGCTCGCCGCCGGCGATCGACACCGCCGGCGCGCCGCATTCGTCGATCGCCTCCATGCATTCCTCGAACGACAGCCGCCGGTTGAGAATCGCGTCGGGGTAGTCGATCTTGCCACAGCCCTTGCAGGCGAGATTGCAGCGCAGCAGCGGCTCCAGCATCAGCACGAGCGGATATTTCCCGCCCTTGAGCTGGTTCCTGATCGCATGACTGCCGATCCGGATCGCCTGCGTCAGCGGAATGGTCATCGAATGCTCCTTGATCGCCTGCCGCTTAGCCCGGCGGGCAGGCTCTTGGAAGCCCTGGCTTGTTCAGTTTGCCGAAATCGGCGAGAGGCTAAACCGCGCCAGTCATTCCATTGGACTTCCTGCAATGAATAAGACCTCGCGGCTTCTCCTTGCCCCCCTGGTGCTCGCTTCGCCGCAGGCGGGCCATGCACAGGCAGCCGATCCAGCGACTGGAACCGTTAATTCCCTGCACAGCGGGTTGATTGCGATCATGCGCGCCGGGCCCGGCGCCGGGCCTTCGGGCAGGGCGCGGATCATCGCGCCGGTGGTCGATCGCGCTTTCGATCTGCCACTGATGACCCGGCTTTCGGTCGGTCCTTCCTGGACCGGGATGGCCCCCCGAGACCAGTCGGCGCTGGTCGCAGCCTTCCGCTCGCTGACGATCGCCCAATACGCCAAGAATTTCGACAGCTTTTCGGGCGAAAGCTTCGCCATGACTCCGCGGGTCGAAACCCGGGGCGGAGACAAGCTGGTGCGCACGACCTTGGTGGTTCCGCGCGGCAGCGGCGAAGCGCTGCACTATCGGCTTCGCCAGAGCGGGACCGAGTGGAAGATCATCGACGTCTACTATCGCAACGCCATCAGCCAGTTGGCCACGCGCCGGGCGGATTTCGCCAGAGTGCTTTCGAAGGGCGGAGCGCCGGCGCTGATTGCCCATCTCAATGCCCTGGCCGCCAGGCCGAAATGATCGCTGCTAGCGAGCCGGCGCCGGTCCCTTCGCGCCCATGAAATAACGCAGGTTGAAGCGGATCGCCTCGGCCCGCGCCTGGTGGACGAAGAATGCGTCGCGCCATTTCGGCGGGCTCCAGGCGATCTTGGCATTGCGCGAAAAGCCAACCCCTTCCTTGGGAATGCCGAACACGCCCCGATCGATTTCGCCGCTGGCGTTCTCGTCATGAAAGGCCTGGGCCGAGTATTCGCCGGGCGGAACATTGGCGATCGTTACAACCGTCGATCCGGCCCTGGCCTGCGCTTCGCCGTGCCAGACGCACCCGTCGTCGAGAAACTGGTCCTGCGGGCAGATATCGACAACGATCCTGCCTCGGCTGCTGCGGACATTGCCGACTTCGACGGAGATGGATCCGGTCGCGGCGTCCGAGGCGAGCGCCAGAAAAAGCAGAATGCTCATGCTCCGGTCTCCGCCTCGTCATGCCAGTTGACTGGGCGGGAATGGGGCTGGCCCAGGCCGGGCATGCACAGCGCTTCGGCCAGGCTCACCGCAAACGCAATCGGTGTCTGAAATCGGAAAGTCATGTCGGCAACGGACCCTACCCGGCCCAAACGAAACCGTCGATGAACGGCTCAACCGGAACAGCGCCTGGCTGCCTCCCGGTCAATTCACCTCAGAGCGCCAGGTGTTCGGCGGAACTGCGAAGTACCCCGAGGCCGATCGCCTTGGCGACCATATGGGCGCGATTGCGGGCCCGTATCTTGTTTCTGAGGTTTTCGATGTGCCGTTCCACCGTGCGCGGGGCAATGCCGAGCTCGATCGCCGCTTCCTTGTTCGACAGGCCGAGCGCGACGCAGCGCAGCACTTCGCACTCGCGACCGGTCAGCATGGGCAGGTCTTCGGGATTGGCTTTGGCAAATTCGTTAACCACGTAATTCATCTGTTCCTGCCCCTATTAACCATGTCGCGCCGAGTTGTTGTCTGTGCGCGATGAGCCGAAATACACGGAAAACCGGGCCAAAAAACCACGATCTCCGAAGCGTCGCATTTTGACACATTTACCTTAGGGATTTCCACCATGGTTAACGCCGCCACCCCGATGGGTGATTTCCCTTAGGTCTAACCACCAAGCGATTGACCCAAGGGATCGGCGGAATGGCAAATCGCCTGCCCCCCTGCGACCATCGCCGCATGATGAGCCAGACCCGGGTCGCACAACATTACGGGAGCTTGGCATGCGGCAAAGACCTTATTTCCAAATGATAGAATGCCGCTTGCTGGCCGCGCTCCTCGCGACCGCAAGCCCGGTTATAGCGCAACCCGCGTTCGCGCAGGATGCCCTGGATGGCTGGACCCGCGATATGGTGGTCGGCACCGGAACCGGGACCAAGTCGGTTATTTCATCGGAACAGTCCTTCAGACCCGGTGGAGGGCCGGGACTGATTATCATCTCACGCGATGTCGGGCCGCGCAACGCGCTCACGCCAGAGGTCGGGCGGGCGGACCCGGTGCGTGTCGCGCCGGAAGAGCTATACACTGTGTTCAACGGCACGTTCGACGCGTTGACCGACAGCCAGGTCGCCGAAATCAATTCCGGAACAGGCGCGACATCGGCGACCCAATCCGCGATCCAGGCCCCGCTCGAAATGCTGGCCGGGAACGACAACATCCGTTCGGAAAGCGCAGGCGGCATCGGCGGAGCTGGCGGAGTCGGGGGTATCGTCAGCGATGCCATCGGCCAGGGCATGGGGGCGCTTGCCAGCGCGCTTTCGGGGCTCAATCAATGAAACTAGGCAAATCCAAGCCCGGCAGGGCGCCTTCGATCGTCCTATTGGCCGCCATCGCACTGCTGCCCGCGCATGTGGCGGCGCAGACCGCCAGGGATCCCGTCCCGCTGCCGAACGTCAGTCAAATTTCCCAGCCCGGCTCGACTGCGCCCGTCATCATAACTTCCGAGCCGATCGAGCCAGAAATCGCAGGCAGCGACAGGGTGTCGATCGGTGGGCGCGGCGCGGTCAACGGCGCCGGCGACGATAAATGGCGTGGCCGGCGTCAACAACATGCAGGCTAACGTCGGCGTTGTCGCCAACGGACAGCATGCGCTCGCGTCCGGGAATGTCGCGCAGATTTCCAGGCCGGACGGCCTTTCGGGCGGCAATCACGCACATGCGGCGGTCGCAGCCGGCGCATCTGGCCGGTTCGAGCGGCTGGCTGGCCGTCGCCGGCGCCGCCGGCGCGGACAATCAACAAGTCAACCTGGCCATCATGGCCTTTGGAATTGAGGGGCTCGTCGTGACCGACCTGACGTTGGCACAGACGCGCGCCTCCACGAAACCGATGGGCGAAAACGGGGCAGCCGATGCCTCTCCTTCGCGCTCCGTGGCCATTGGCCAGGGGGCGTTCAAGGAGAGCAGCGGCGTCGTCCAGCTCACATTGGTCGGTGGCGACCGGAATACCTCCGCGAACACCTTTGCACTGCTAGTCGCCGGCATTGCGAAACCCGAATGAAGCAACGTTGCATAAATGAGGAGTAATACAATGAAAAAGTTGATCCTTCTTGCTGGTATCGCCGCATTGGCCATGCCGGTTTCGGCTTACGCCACGGACGATTCTTACGACGGCGGTTGCCGGGGCGACTATTGCGACGGCGATGGTGGCTTCAGGTCATCGGGCTCGTTCTCGGAAAAGACCAAGGTCGATATCGATTACGAGAACGATCTGGACGCCAGCATCGATGTCGATGTCGAATATGACAAGCATCTTTCGCTGTATGGCCGCGCTTACGTTCATGGCAACATCAACGTCAACTCGTCGGCGGTTGCGGTGAGCGATCCCAAGCTCGTCGTCGAAAAGAACGAAGTCGATGGCGGCTGGAAAGACTGGGATCCGAAGGATCTGGCCTCTGCGCGTGGTGGTCATTCGACCGAGAACACAACCACGATCGACTAGGTCGGCGGCAGCGGTAACGTCGGCGTCAACGCCGTTGCCGGCCAGAACAACATCCAGGCCAACACGGGCGCAATCGCGACCGCGCCTGGCGGCCATGCCAACGATCGTCCGCAAACCAATGCCAAGTCGCAAGACGGCGAATACGAGCGCGACGGCAATGCCGGTTGGGCTGAAGCTACGACGATCGCGTTCCAGAAGGTCTGGGACAACGATTTCGATGGCGGCAAGACCAAGAATTCCGCCACCGTCGAGCACGTCAAGGGCAGCGGCAACATCGGTGTGAACGCGGCATCCGGCGCGTTCAACAACCAAGCCAACGTCCTGACCATGGCCGTTGTCAAGGACGGCGCGCTCGCCGAAGCCAATTCGGGCGTGCTGCTGATCTCGCTTGAGAACAGCACGAGCGTGGCTGCCGGTTCGACCAACACGACCGACATCGGTTGCGTCGAGGGCAATGGCAACATCGGCGTGAATGTCGCCACCGGTGTTGGCAACATCCAGCACAACTCGCTGACGATCGCCACTTCGGCGTTCAACAAGTAAGGCAATGGCATTTGGGGGGAGCCTTCACCGGCTTCCCCCTTTGCTTCATCTAATTTTCATAGGGTTGAGCCAGGAACGCGCAATGCTGCTTCGCACTGTCATCCGACTGCTTTTCGCGCTCACTGCGCTGGCGGCGCTTCCTGTCGGAGCCCGGGCAACCGAAGCCGCGCAAGGGCAGGAGCCTTTGCTGCCGGTGCAGGTGCAACAATCGCAACTCATCGAATTATCGCGGGTAGTGGGGCAGCCAGATCAAGCGCAGCTTTCGCGCCAGGCGCAGCAGCCAGTGCAAGCCCAGCCAACTCGCCAGGCGTCGCAACCGCGCTCGCCCCAGCTATCGCGGCAACAGCGCCAATTGCTGAGGGACCGGCGGGCGAGGGTCGAAGTCCCGATCTGGACCGGCTCGATCACCGAAGGTCCGCAAGTCAGATATTCCCGCCGGGTGCGCAGCTGGAGCGACATGCGCTTTCGCGGCATCGTGCGCCAGCAAACCGATTTTTCCTGCGGGGCGGCTGCTCTCGCCACCATTTTCAACGGCGCCTATGGCAAGCGCACCAGCGAACGCCAGGTGCTGGTCAACATGTTCAAGATCGCCGATCCCGAGGTCGTGAAGCAGAAGGGCTTCTCACTGCTTGACATGAAAAACTATGTCAAAGCCATTGGAATGCAAGGGGAAGGATATGCCGTGCCCTATGGCGCGCTGCAGCAGCTCCGGGTCCCCGGCATCGTGCTGATGAACGTCAAGGGGTACAAGCATTTCGTCGTCGTCCGCCATGCGGCCAAGGACTACATCCAGGTGGCCGACCCGGCGCTTGGCAATCGCACGCTGAGCCGCAGGCAATTTCAGCGCGACTGGAACGGCGTTGTCTTCGTCGTGCTCGCGAGGGGGTATGAAGCCGGCAACGAACTGCGCAATCCGCCGTCGCCGCTCGCCGCGCGCCAGTTCGTCGATCACTATTCGCCCATCCGCAATGCCGAAATCGATGACTTCGGCCTGCGCTCCACGATTTTCAGATTTTGAGTATCCGTGTCATGATTCTTCGAGGTGTCAATTTGCATGCCGCCATGGCCGGGCTGGCCGTGTGCGTCATGCTTCCAGTCCCGGCTTTCGGTCAATCCGAACTTGCCGGGCAGGAAGCGCCAGATGGCGGCCTCGACGAGATGGAGCCGCAACTTCGCCGATCTGGACCAACTTGGCGTCCGGGTTGCCGACAACGAGCTGTCGCACATGCGCGGCCGGTTCGCGACGCCAAACGGAATATCCTACTTCGGGCTCGAGATGGCGACGAGCTGGCAGACACCCGATGGCATCACCACCCAGGCGAGGCTGGCGATCAACTTCGATTTTGGCGGGGTCCGGCGGCAATCCATTGGCCCAGGCTTTCGTTTCGTGGGAACGCGACGAAGGTGACGACGCGATCGACGTGCGCGATTTCGGACAACAGGCGCAAGGCGGGTACGTCGCCGTGACCAACTCGGGCGTGGTGCCTGTCGGCGGCCTCGATACCGTCCATGGCGCGGTGCAGAGCCAGCAGATCGCGGGCGCCGACAATTCGGTGCGCAACTCGATGACCGTGGCCATTGTCCCGGTTGCCGATGCGAAAGTGAACACCGAGGGCATGACGCCGTTAACGGCTGGCAGCATGCACTCCTTCGCCGACGGCGATTCACTGCGGTTTCTGGTCGGCGGCAAGGAAGTGGGCATCGTCATGACCGGCGGCGGCTCCGATGCCGTGCGCCAGACCGTCAATTCCGGAACCAATCAGCTCGCCCAGCATGTGCGTATCAACAGCGACGCCAACGATATCGCAAGCCGGATGAACCTCTCGATCGGCCTGGATCCCGCGGCGCAAGCCAACCGGACAACCGCCAACAACCTGTTGGACGCAATGCGTAGCAACGGGTTCTAGCGGCTCACATTCAAGGACTGGTACGACCATGAAAGCTTGGATGGCTGGCATCCTGGCGGCATACGCGATGCTGACCGCCTCGGCCGTTGGTGCGGCGACGGAAAGCGGACAATTCGCCGCGAAAGGCGCGGGTCGGGCGCGCTGCGCGTTCTTCATCGATGCCAAGACTCGCAATCTGCCCGAACACCTCGAGATGATCTCGTATTTCGAGGGTTTTCTCACCGCGGCCAATCGCTACGAACCCGATACCTACGATCTTGCGCCCTGGCATACCACTGGAATGATCAGTGCGATCGTCGAGCACTATTGCAAGTCCAACGCCGATCAAACCCTCGCATTTGTCGCGGCGAGCATGGCGGCGACGCTCAAACCCCTGCGACTTTCGGCCGAATCGAAATTGATCGCCGTGGGCGAAGGCCCCAACCGCGTCATGGTCTATGAAGAGATCCTGCGGCGTGCCCAAGCCGCACTGACAAGGAAGGGCACCTACCAGGGACAGCCCGACGGAAAACTCAATCCGGAAACCCAAGCAGCCATCCAGGCGTTCCAGTCAGAGAAGAAACTGGAACCGACCGGCATCCCGGATGCGGCCACACTCTGGTATCTGCTTAATCCTTAACTAACCACTTTGAATTAGAAAGCGGAAGTCAAACAACCGATCCCATCGGGGGAACCAATGCGCTTTCACAAATCGATTCTGTTGGCCACGGCGGCCATCGCCGCGCTGCATTCCGCGCCGGCACTGGCAAGCAACGGCGACGACGACGAACTGCGGCAGCAGCTCAAGTCGGCGCTCGATCGCGTCGAAGCCCTTGAGCGGCGGCTGTGGACCCTTGAGCAAGAAAAGGGCCTGGTAAGCGTGGTCCGCCTGAGCGACGACGCACAGGCGGAAATGCGCGGTCGCGGCGTCGCCATGGCGCAAAACTCGGCATCCACCGGCTCGCAGGATGCCGCCGCGGTCCGATCCGCGGCGGACGACGCCGCCAGCGCCGCGTCGGACAGCGCCCAGGCCGCAAGCGCCGGCGCTAGCCAGGAAAGCGCGGAAGGAGAGCGCCGCGCGCCGGCGCCGACCGATGCGGTCGAAACCCTGACCCGTTCCGAGCAAGGCCATTATGGCAGCCGTTTCACCCTGGAAACCGGCTTCAATTATGCGCGATTTCAGCGGTGCGCAGCTCAACCTGAGCGGCTTCCTCGCGCTGGATTCGATCTTCCTCGGAGAGATCAGCATCGATGAAATCAACGCCGACGTGTTTACCACGGATGTTACGGCAAGACTTGGCGTGACGAACCGCCTGCAGTTCGATTTCAATGCGCCCTATCTCTACCGCAGGTCCAACTTTCAGACAGGCGGCGCCGGCGCCAACGCGCAGGGACTCGTCGAAAAGGACCTTACCACCAAGGACTGGGGCGATATCAGCTTCGGCGTGTCCTGGCGGGCGCTGCCGGAAGGCTTCCGCCGGCCGGACGTGGTCTTCAATCTGCGCGGCAAAGCGCCGACCGGCGTGCATCCATTCGGCATCAAGCAAGTGCCGTTCGCGGGAAGCGAAGGGAATCTCAATCTTCCCGGAAAACTTTCGACCGGAACGGGTACCTGGGGGATTTCGGGCGGTATGTCGCTGCTCAAGACAATCGACCCCATGGTCGTTTTCGTGAGCGCCAACTATTTTCACAATCTCCAGAATCATTTCGACGACATAACTGAAGTCATTGTTCAGCCTGGCACTATCGTATCCGGTCGTGCCAAGTTCGGCGACGCATTCCAGCTCGGCGCCGGTTTTGCCTTCGCACTCAACGACAAGTCCAGCCTGAGCACCTCCTTCTCCCACCGGATCGTCGCCCGTTCGCGTTTGAGATTCGATGGGGAGGGGCGTGTCTGGGAGCACATTGTCGGCAGTCAGGCGAATGTCGGCGTGCTCAACATCGGCGCAACCTTCGGAATAGACCAGAACTTGGCCATTCTCACCAACATCGGCGTCGGCATCACGCAGGACGCACCCGACATGACGCTGAGCGTGCGCTTGCCCCTGCGCTTCTGAACGCCCGGGCGCCCGTGGCGGACTGGGTGGGTGCAAGAGCGTTCTCTCAACCAGTTGAGCCCGCAATTGATTTCTCCGGGGTTAAGTCGGGCTCCCCCACAATTGCCCCACTTGATCCAGCCGGCAGCTATGTCCGCCTTGTCGGACACCGCGAAATTGATTTAGCCACCCTCCTGGATGGTACGAAGTCGCATGAACTCTTCAATGTAGGAGGGTGACCGATGTCGATTTATGCAGGATTGGATGTAGGCGACAAGTCCACGCATGTGTGCATCGTAGACGCTGATGGTTCGGTGTTGCGCCGTGATGCGCTGGCCAGCAATTCAGCTGCTCTGGCTGAATCACCGCACGACGACCGCCAATAAGGGCGTTGTCGGGATACTGGAAACGGAAGGTACGCAATGGGGGCGCTTTCAGCACGAAATGCTCGGCGCGCGCCAAGGTGATGCGCACAAGCGTGGAACAACCATCGGCAGCCCGCCTTGACGCTGCCATCCAATTAACCAATCATGTGGCTGGTGAGGAATTTGCAGGTCCCCGAGCCTGACGGGCCCGGAGGAGAGGATATGCATCCCAGATATCCAAGCGTCTTTTCTCCCATCAGGCTTGGTCCGGTGGAATTGCCCAACCGCTATTTCTTTGCGCCGCACGGCAGCGCGCTCAGCGCCGGCAGCAAGCCGCTCGACGATCTGACGGCCTATAGCGCGGAGCGCGTGCGCGATGGTGGCTGCGGGCTCGTTGTGGTTGCACTGGCGATTCACGAGCGCGGGCGCACGCGCCAGCCTTCGCCGCATCCGCCGGAAAATATCGCAGCGTTCCGCGCCATGACCGAGGCGATCCATGCGGTGGGCGGCAAGATCTTCGGCGAAACCCTGTACCACTGGGCCGGCGCCGGCTTTTGGCAGCCGCTCAGCCCGCCCGGTCCAGTTTTCGGACCTTCGGTGCGCCATTTTGCCTACGGCGGGCGCGGCTGGTCGACACGCGCGATGGACCGCGAGGAAATCGCCGCGATGATCCGCGCAATGCGGGACACTGCGGCGCACATGGCCGAGGCCGGGTTCGACGGCATCATGCATCATGCCAGCCACGCGGCACTGATCGCGCAATTCGTCTCCCCCTATTTCAACGAGCGGACCGACGAATACGGCGGCAGCCCGGAAAACCGGATGCGTTTTCTGGTCGAGGCACTGCAGGCGGTGCGCGAGGGCGGCGGCGCCGATTTTGCGGTGGGCATGCGGTTCAACTGCGACGAGCAGATCGAGGGCGGCTATGGCACCGAAACTGCCTTCGACATCGTCCGGACGGCATGCGAGCGCGGTCTGCTCGATTATGTCGACCTCGATGTCGGCCTGGAACCGCAGCAGTTTCACCACGGCATGCCCACGGGCTTCGAGCCGAAGCAATACTACCGACCCTTCGTCGAGAAAGTGCGGGCGGCGGCGGGCAAGGTGCCGGTGCTGAGCGTGCTGGGCAATATCACCGATATGACCGATGCCGAAGCGGCCATCGCCGCGGGCGTCTGCGATATGGTCGGCTCGGCCCGCCAGCTGATTGCCGAGCCCCGCTTTGTCCAGAACGCCAGGAGCGGCCGGGAGCACCTCAATCGCACCTGCATTGCCTGCAACTGGTGCACGGCCGCTGGTGGCGACGGGGCGCAGGGCTGCGCGATCAATCCCGCCTCCTACCGCGATCGCCTGTGGGGCGAGCACAGCTTCACCCCTGCAGCGAAGGCCTGCAAAGTGGTGATCGTCGGCGGAGGACCGGGCGGCATGGAAGCGGCCCGGGTGGCGGCACGCAAGGGCCATTCCGTCACCCTGTTTGAAAGCCGCGCCAAGCTTGGCGGGGCCTTGGCGCTTTGGGCAGACCTGCCGGGGCGCGAACACTATGGCGTTGCTGTGGACTGGTGGGTCGGCGAAATGGCGCGGCTTGGCATCGACGTTCGGCTGGGGGCCGAAGCAACGGCCGAAGCTGTCCTGGCCGAAGAGCCCGAAGCCGTGATCGTGGCGACCGGCGCGCGTTATAGTCCAGGCGGGCGCAGCATCACCCGCGACGCAGATATTCCCGGACATGAGCTGCCATTCGTATTGCTTCCGGAAGATGTGCTGCTGGGCGGCGCACGGCCGCGCGGCAAAGTCTTCATCTTCGACGCCGAGGGCTACCACACCGGGACCGGCATCGCCGAAATTCTGGCATCCGCTGGCGCTGACGTGCAGTTCGTCACCGCCGGTTACTCGCCGGTCTCGAACCGCAACACTGACAATTGGGAAGAACGCTACATCGTCCGCCGGATGAAGGAGAGCGGCGTGCGGCTTCGGCCCACCACCTGGTTGCGCAAGATCGAGCCGGGCGCAGTCACGCTGTACGACATCCACACCGAGGAGGAGAGCCGCGAGCCAGCCGATGCGGTCATTCTTTCAACCGCGCGCGAGCCCCGCGATGGCATCGCGCGGGAACTGCATGGCAAGGTGGCGCAATTGTTCACCATCGGCGACGCGCTTTCTGCCCGCATGCTCGCCGCAGCACCCTATGAAGGCCAGAAATTTGCCCGGCTCATCGGCGAAACTGGCGCACCTGCATCGTTCGCAGAGGCCTGGTTCGGTCCAGACGATCCGGCCACCGCGATGTTGCCCGCCGACATTCAGCGCTCGTCGTAATGCCGTGTGGGCTTGTAACGGTTTTGCGTCGATCGCTTAACTCATTATGCGCACCTTGGCTTCGGCGATGGGCCGCCGGTGATGTATTGGCACTCGCGGCAATGACATTGCGCGCGCAGTGCTGGCTCACCGTCCGCTTCGTACCGCACGGCTTTGCAGTAGCATCCGCCCGTCAGCATCAAAGTTCTTCTCCCTACGTCTGTTCCGACCATGCGCCATCGACCAGCGCTCGGTCAACGCCGGTCGCGATGAGGACTTCGCACCATTTGGAAATCATGCGATTACCCTTTTGGACCTGAAATTCCGGGAGGGGAGACATATGGCAGTAACGGGCACCGGCACGCGCACCATTCGCATTGGTGGCGGCAGCGCGGGCTATGGCGACGGAGCCTGGGCGGCTCCGATCCTGGTCCGTGATGGCCAGATCGACTATCTGATTTTGGACTATCTTTCGGAAATCTACATGCCGATGGCGGCGCGGGCGCGGCGAACCGATCCTGCTGCCGGCTACGTTCCTTACTTCCCCGGTGAATTCTACGCGCCGATCGCTGCATCGCTGGCCGCGAACAAGGTGCGAATGGTGACCAATGCCGGTGCGGTGAACCCGCAAGGCTGCGCTCAAGCCATGCGTGAAGTTGCCGAGCGGCTGGGCCTCAAAGTCTCGATCGCAGTTGTCGATGGCGATGACCTTCTCGACCGAGCCGCGAACCTGCGCGCGGCAGGCCGTCTTTCCGCGATCTTGCCGGAGGGCTGCGCCTACACCGGAATCCACGCCTACCTCGGGGCATTTCCCATCGCCCGCGCATTGGATCTGGGCGCTGACATCGTTATCACCGGCCGCGTGGTTGACAGCGCCCTGGCGCTCGGGCCGCTTATCCATGAATTCGGCTGGGCGCCCGAAGACTACGACCTGCTCGCCGCCGGTTCGACTGTGGGCCACATCCTGGAATGTGGCGCCCAGGCCAGCGGGGGCCTGTTCACCGATTGGCACGAGGTGGGAGACTATGCCGAGATCGGCTATCCCATCGCGGAGGTGGAGGCGGACGGCTCCGCCGTCATCACCAAGCCTGATGGCACAAGCGGACTGGTCAGTGTCGGCACCGTTGCCGAGCAGCTTCTCTACGAAATCGGCGATCCGCGCGACTATCGCCTGCCGGACGTCGCTGTCGATCTTTCCGGGGTGCGCATCGCGCAGGCCGGCAAGGACCGGGTTGCGGTCAGCGGCGCCAGGGGCCGCTCTCCGGGTTCCGATTACAAGGCGATTGCGACCTGGGACGATGGCTTTACCGCCTCCTTCGGATTCTACATGCGCGGACCGGAAGCCGGCGCCAAGGCTCGCGTCAACGCCGCGGCGGTATTAAAGCGGGGCGGGCGCATGCTCATCGAGCGCAATCTGCCGCCACCTCGCCGCACGCGCGTGGAAGTGATCGGGGAGGAGGAGTCATTTGGTGCATTCGCCCGATCAGGCCAGTCGCGCGAGGTGTTTTGCCGGGTCAGTCTCGAAGCGGAGACCGAGGCGGCCTTCACAATCCTTCGGCAGGAGGCAAATGTCGGCATGGTCTCCATGGCCCCCGGCATGCCCAGCACCATGATGGCGACGCCGCCCGCGCCGATGGCGCGAATGGAGGCCTTCATGCTGCCAGCTGCCGAGGTTCCGGCGCGTGTCAGCCTGCCGGGTAAAGACGAGATCGTCGAGCGCATCGTCCATGCACCGGACTTGCCGCTGCCGCCCGAGCAGCAACCGCCGTTGCCCGATGTGCCCGCCGACGCGACTGTTCCGCTGTCCCGGCTCGCCTGGACCCGCAGCGGCGACAAGGGCGATGCCTGCAACGTCGGCGTAACCGCGCGAAAGCCGGAATATCTGCCTTGGATCGCGGCGGCGCTAACGGAGCCAGTCGTTACCGAACGCTACGCCTTCCTTATCGAGGACCACGGCCGCGCGCAGCGCTATTACCTACCCGGCAGCCACGCGCTGAATTTCGTGCTGCGCGGCGGACTTGACGGCGGCTGCACCGTCAGCCTGCGCTTCGACACCATGGGCAAGAGCGCGGCGCAGGACATCCTGGACATGCCCATCCCGATTGCCGCAACGCTGCTCGATTGAGCAAATGGAGCAGAGCGACTGCCTGCGGCCAGTGCAGTAATGATCCGCGATATTCTCGCGGCAATGGACATTGCCGATCATGATGACGGCGTATCGTCACTGGCGCAGGTCGCGCCTTCTGCTCCGTAGCAGACCTCACTCGGGGTGAGGATACCATTGTTCATCTGGGCACCGAGGAGATGGCGGGTGAGACTTGGCGGCGAAAGGAAGCGCGCAAGTTACCGGAGTGCGTCCAGGGGATCAGGTTATCGTCTGCCTCTCGTTCAGTAGCGGCAAGGGCAGCGTGCGCCCGGCCATCGACATCCCGCACTACGTCGATCTCTATTGCGATGGAAAGCTGCACCTCGATCAGCTGTTCTCGCGTAGGGCTGGGCAGTCTGTTTGGCGCGATCGAGTCTTCGATTTCGGTCACCGTGATCATCCTCTCCCTCGCTGGCCCGGTTCTTTCGCGCCGTCGTCATTTCACGAATTGACCTGACCGGCATTGAAGCCGAACTTCCCGCTGCGCGGACAACGTCATTCCCATCATGGACGACTGGCGCAATGGGGGATTGCCGATGGCCGCAACAGCATCGCCGTGCCCGCAGAACTGTGCGACGACATCATCCCCGGTGCGGTCTGCTATCCCCATGGCTGGGGCCATCGCGGCGGTTGGCAGCGCGCCAATGCGATCGGGGGCGCCAACGTCAACCTGTTCGCTTCGGACGACCCGGCCGATTGGGAGCAGGTTTCAGGGATGTGCATGCTCGATGGCATTCCCGTGCGGTTGGCGCCCGCCTGAGCCGGCCTCGTGGCGTTGACACGCAGACCGGCATGGCGAAAGTGCTACGCATGTGTTTCATTCTCCCGGAGAGACCACTGCCATGGCCCATCGCACCCCGCGCGAGCTGATTCAGATCTACTGGGAACGCATCTACAACGCTGGCGAAGTCGAACTGATTCGCGAGGTCTGCGCCGATCCGATCGTGCGCCACGACCCCAATTGCGTGACAATGCTCAGTCACGACGAGCAGATCACCCGGGTACTGCGCAGCGTGGCGACCAAGCCGCTGTTCACCCACCGGGTGCTGCATGCCGACGACCGCTATGTCACATCGGTGTGGAACATGGTCAGCCGCGATGGCCGCAACATCCAGCTGTGCGGGATCGAGGTGTTCGAAGCCGAAAACGGGCGCTTCACCCGCTGCTGGAACTCCGCCTACGCCAAGGGCAGCTGGGGCGAGGATGGCGATGATTTCGACCCGGCCGCGCTGGAGCCGCCCGAACTGGTCGCCTCTGGCAAGGCAATCTCGGCCGACTGGCTGCAGCGCGCCTTTGCTGCCGGCGGCGTCGTCATTCCGCAGCGACTGGCGCTGGAACCGGAGATCACCCCGATCGGTCACGGCACCACCAGCGAAACCGTGCGCGTGCGCGCCAGCTACAACAGCGGCACGATCACCGCGCCAACGTCGGCGATCTGCAAGATCGGTCGCCCGCTACCCAATGCGCTGGGCACGACCAGCCCGTTCGAGCGCGAGCGGCAGGCTTACGCCCTGTTCGGACCAGAACCCGCCTTTCGCGTCCCCCGCGTCTATTTCAGCGCCGCCGATGCCAGCGGCCTGTGCAACCTGCTGCTCGAAGACTTGTCGGTCAGTGCCCGCCCCGGCGACCAGATCGCCGGGTGCTCGTTCGCTGATGCCTCGGCGGTGGTGCGCGAACTCGCCCGCTTCCACTGCGCGTGGTGGAACCGGACAGAGCTGGACGAAACGGAATGGCTTAGCCGCCCGCACCAGTTTCTGCCTGCTTATGCCAAGGGCGCAGCCGTGATTGCCGAGTGGCTGGCAGACCGCATTGCCCCTGACGCCCTCGGCGTCATGCATGCCTTCGGCGCTCTCGCCGCGCGCTGGCTCGACCAGGCCGTGGCCCGCCGCACCCTGATCCACGGCGACCCCAGGGTCGACAACATCCTGTTCGAGGAAACTCCGCAAGGCACCCGCGCATGCCTGATCGACTGGCAGAGCCTGCGACTTGGCGATCCCATGGCCGATGTCGCCTATTTTCTCAGCGGCAGCGTCAGCCCGGACGACCGCCGCGCCGGCGAACGCGACCTGCTGGCGCAATACGTGTCGATCATCGCCAAAGTCGATCCAACTTATACTATTGAGTTGGCGATCGCATCATACCGCGCCAACATGGTTTCCGGCCTGTGGATGACAGTGATCGCCGCCGCCTACGTCGAACGCACCGAACACAATGCTGATTTGCTGGTTGCGCTGCTGATGCGCAACGCCAGCGCCGTGAACGACTGGGGCAACCTGGATGTCATCGCTGCCAGCTAGGTGCGGCAAAAAGCCAGGCCCGTTGCGGGCAGTGCATCAGCCTGGCGGCAGTCAGACGGACCGGATGGCCCGGTCATGCGAGGAACTAGAAGCGCGCTGCGCCTTTGGCCATGTCCGGAGGCGGCGGTGATAGGGAATGGAGCCAGAGAGCGTGTCAATGCAGCAGATGTCTGTGCGAGAGGCGGTGGCGACACGCCGGACGGTCAGGGCGTTCCTGCCGGATGAGGTTCCGCAAGACTTGATCCAGGATATCCTTGATCGCGCCAGGATGGCCCCGTCTGGATGCAATTTCCAACCTTGGGAAGCCACGATCCTTGCTGGTGCGCCACTTCGCCGGCTGCAAGAAGCCCTGCGAGCCGCGCCCGTCCAGACCCCGGTGGAATACGATATACAACCCAAGGCTATTACTCAGGAGTACATGGAAAGGCTGCGCTCCAATGGCGCGCTCATGTACGAGGCCGAGGGGATTGCTCGCGATGACGCAGCGGCGCGCGAAGCCTTCATGGCGCGCAATATCGACTCGTTTGGTGCGCCGGTTGTGCTCTTCTGTCACTTCCCTCGTTTCATGGGCCCCCCGCAATGGGCCGATGTCGGCATGTGGCTCCAGACAGTGATGCTGCTGGCTCGCGAGGCCGGCCTCGATACTTGCCCGCAGGAATACATGGCGCTGTATGCCCGGCTCATAAAGGCGCACATCGGCATCGACGACGCCACCCAGATCCTGTTCTGCGGCCTTGGCATCGGCTATCGGGATCCCGAAGCCGGGGGCAACAGCTTCGCGCGGCCGCGCGTGCCTCTGGAACGCCAGGCGCGTTTCATCGGCTTTCGGGAGAACTGACGAGCGCCTGTTTTCGGAAGGCCGACTGAAACTGTTCGACGAAGCCTGCCGCCTTGTCGGCTCGCATGTCGTGCGTCACGTCACCTCAATCGGCCATGAATCGGTCGAAAGCGTCCTTCCAATCGGGATGCCAGCGCGACAGTGCGGGGCGATTGGCGATAAGGTCCTGTGCTGACCACAGTATCCGCCGTTCATCCTGCTCGCGGGTCGTCTCGTTGTCCTGGCACAGAATATAGAATTCATCCCGCGCAAGACCGTCGAGCAACCGTTCGGCAACCTGGTCGGCCGTCCATGCGGCGGCAGGTTTTTCCGGCAAACGGCGCTGCATCATGCCCGTGTAAGTAAATCCCGGGATCAGCAGATGCGCAGTGACATGGCAGCCCGGGCGATTGCGCAAGGTGTGGGCCAGCCCTTCGGTCAATGCCTTCACCCCGGCCTTGCTGACATTGTAGGCGGTATCGCCTGGAGGCTGGGTAATACCCTGCTTTGAACCGGTGTTGATCACCAGCCCCGGTGCACCCGATTCGGCCATGGCAGGGACGAACGCCTGCACTCCGTAAATCATTCCCAACAGATTGGTCCCCAGCACGTGCGCCCAGCCGTCCGGATTCGACAAGGCATCACCGCCGCCACCGGTGCCCGCATTGTTCATCAGAACCGAAACCGGGCCCAATCGGGCGGCGACGTCCGCAACGAGGGATTCGAAGCGCGACTTCTCGGCCACGTCCATTGCGGCGATCATCGCGCCGCCCAGCGACGTTGCCGCAGATTGCAGGGCAGCTTCGTCACGATCGACCAGGCATAGCCTGAGGCCGATCGAGCCCAGCTTGCGCGCCACGGCCAGGCCGATTCCACTCGCGCCGCCGGTAATGACGGCGACATTGCCCGGTCGCAGCGCTGGATGAAAATCGGACATGACAATTCCTCCCCGTCGATATCGATGCTGTCGCGCGTTTTGTGCCAAAACCCTCTCGATCGACAAGGGTTCAGGCTCTATTCCCGGTCGAAAGAGCGGACACCGTGGGGAGAGACAACAATGCAGGCAGCCTTCTATTCGATCAACGGCGGCCCCGACGTCGTTCGGTACGGCAACGTGCCCGATCCGGTGCTTGGCCCGAACGAAGTGCTGGTCCGGGTGCAGTCGGTCAGCATCGAAGGTGGCGATATCATCAGCCGGCGCTTCGGTCATCCGTTCGGCCGCATCCTGCTGCGGCCCTGAACCGGGAGGTTCCTGTAATCAAGATCATGTTGCTGGTGAATCGCAAGGCGGGCGTGAGCCGCGAAGAATTTCGCCGTCACTATGAGGACGTGCATGCGCCGCTTGCTGCGCGGCACTTGCAGCACCTCGTGCGCTACGTGCGCAATTACGTGAGCGACCAGTTGCGCAGCGATTTCGACTGCGATGTGGTCACCGAATTCTAGTTCGACTATCCCGGCATCTGGCGCGCAGCGCGCGGTGCTGCCGCCGCAGGACATGCTTGCCAGTCGTGGTCCGGCAATTGGGTTTGACTGCCGCAACTGCAAGGAGACGGTTGCGGGAGGAGGGCGTGACCTTCCGCGAATTCAAGGCCGAGGCGCTCGACCAGCTGGCGAAGATGTGGCTTCGGGAAAGGTCGCGATCGATAGATAGTATTGCCGAACAGCTGGACTTCAGCGATACCCCTGCCTTCCGCCGGGCATTTCACCGCCGCAACGGCATGTCGCCGCGGATACGTTCAGAATTCTCCGTCCCGATTGCACCGCATATGGCTTTAGCGCGGGGTTTGTCCGTCATCGACCTTGATGACTGTCCCCGTTACTGCATCCGATAGCGGCGAGACCAGGTAGAGCAAGGTCGAATCAAGCTGCGCCGTCGAGCAGATCCGTTTGCGGGGCAGCGACTGCACATAGCTGTCATTGCTGACAAAGGCGCTCGTCATTTCGGTTTCAAATGTACCCGGCGCGATGCCATTGACATTGATGAAATGGGGCGCCCATTCAACCGCCAGGACTTCGGTCATCCGCACAACCGCGGCCTTGCTTACCGAATAGAGCGACGATCCGGGTTTTGATGTGATGAATGCGCCAATCGAGGAAATGTTGATGATGCGTCCGGGGGCCTGCAATTCGATCAGACGGCGCGCGACTGCACAGGCAAGCAGCCACGGTCCGCGCAAATTGGTGCCCATCTCGTCTTCAAAACGCGGCGCGGTCATGCCGACGGCGCGCTTGCCATAGTTGATTCCAGCGTTGTCGATCAGGATGTCGACGGGCCCCATTGCCGCTTCCGCCTCGGCCACAGCTGCTGAAATCCGGCCCTCATCGCGCATGTCGAGGACGATGGCGATAGCCACGCCGCCGGCCGCCGTGATCTGCTCAACCAACGATCGAGCCGCTCCTTGCGCCGCGCTGTGACCGCGACCCTAGCGCCGCAGGAAGCAAGCACGCGCGCGAACCTCTCGCCGATTCCCGATGATGCGCCAGTGACGAAAGCTACCTGGCCCGACAGATCGGCAAATGCCGCCGGGCGTTCGATCATTCCATCCATTTCCTCAACGCTTCTCGCGCCACGCGATAGGTGTGGCGCCGGCCAAAAGCGTTCAGCGCCATCGGTCAAAAAATCCGGCGACTTCGCTGGCGAACAACTCGGGCTCTTCCCAGGCTGCGAAATGCCCACCCTTGGGCATGTCCTGCCAATGGACAATGTTGAAGCGCTTTTCAGCGGCTTCGCGCGGCGGCGGAACGGTCTCGCGGGGAAAGCGGGCAAAGCCCATTGGCACTGCGATCGGTCCACCGTCGGTCGGCCGCGCGCTGGTCATCGAGTTGTAGAGCCACATTGCTGCCTGAACGTTGTCGCTGACCAGGAATGTCATGATCATGGTGATCAGTTGGTCCTTGCTGAAGGCAGTCTCGATGTCGCCGTCATTGTCTGACCAGGCGCGGTATTTTTCGAGCACCCAGGACGCAAAACCGATCGGCGTATCGGCCAGGGCCAGACCGAGGGTCTGCGGTCGGGTGGTCATCTGCTTCGAATAGGCGCCGACGTCGTTCATCCGTTTGCGCGCGGCCTTGAACCATTCGGCTTCGCCCGGCGACATCTCGCCGCTGGGCCGATGGGCAAGGTAGTTGAGGTGAAACGATGCGACGACATCGCTGTGTTGCTGGGCGAGGGCAGTGGTGACCGATGCGCCCCAGTCGCCGCCTTGCGCGCCGAAGCGCGTATATCCGAGCACGTCGACCATCAGCGTGCGCCACATTCGGGCAATGTCGCTGGCGGAAATCGGCCGGGGTGGCCGGCCTGAAAAGCCGTAGCCAGGTAGTGATGGCACGACCACGTCAAACCCGCGTGCAGCCAGGAGTGGCATTGCCTCGAGATATTCAAGGACCGACCCCGGCCAGCCGTGGCTGAGGATGATCGGATAGCCTTTGCTCTGTCCGGAAGTGCCGCCACTTGCCGCGAGGTGGTAGAAATGCACCGCGATGCCTTCGATCTCGGCAGTGAATTGAGGAAAGGCGTTGAAGGCATCCTGCGCCGCGCCCCAGTCATAGCGGTCGCGCCAGTGATCGCGAAACTCGGCAAGATAATGCGCGTCAGTGCCGTACTTCCAGTCTGCATCGTCATCGGGCGCATAGCCGATGACGGCATCGCCAACGCGGCGCGATATCCAGTCGAGCCTGGCCTGGGGAACGTCGAGGCGGAAGGGTCTTGTCATCATGGTTCGTGTTGACAGTCTAGCTGCAGTGCATGACTATGCAACGATAGCGGCGCATTATTTTTCAATTTGCGGCATTGCAGTAAACTTCGAGGAAAATTGCCATGTCCGCGGCAGAAGCGGCCGGCCAAAGTCAGACAGCGCCCGGCCTGGCCCATCACCTGTCCGATGGCGGCATTGCCTTGCTGGAATGCACGCTGGGCGACCTGCTGCGTCGTTCGGCCAAGCGCCACCCGGATCGCCGCGCAATAGTGTGGGCCGAAGGCGAAGGGCTTGCGGCGCTGACCCATTCGCAGTTTCTGGAGGAGGCCGAGCGGGTTGCCTGCTGGCTGCTCGAACGCGCCCGGCCGGGAGACCGCATCGCGCCATGGTCGCGCAATTCGGTGGATTGGGCCGTGCTCGAATTCGGCTGCGCACTGGCCGGCATGGTTATTGCGGCGTGGAATCCCGGCTGGACCGATTTCGAATGCACGCATGCGCTCGACCTGACCGAACCGGCACTGGTACTCGCGGGCTGCGATACGCGCGGAATATCGTTGATCGAGCGGGCACGAGACATCGCTAGCGATGAAAGGGTCGTGCCATTGATGCAATTGCGCGAGCTGGCAGCGGGGAGCACACCGTGCGAATTGCCCCTCCCTGCTCCCGGCGACCTGTTCCTGATCCAGTTTACCTCGGGCACCACCGGCCGCGCCAAGGGCGCAGCCTTGTCACACCGCTCGGTGGTCAATGCCGCCTGGCTGCGGGCAGCGCTGAGCGGCGCGGACGAGACTGACGTCTGGGTCAATCCCAGCCCGCTAAACCACATGGGCGGTGCAGTGACCATGCTGCCAGGCGCGATCGCGGTGGGTGGGTGCTATGTCGTAATGGACCGCTTCGACGCAGGCGAATATCTGCGATTGATGCGGCTCGCCGGGGCAACGCGGATCGGCGGCGTGCCGACGGTGTTGTTGGCATTGCTCGAACATCCCGACTGGCAGCCAGGCTCTGTTTCATTGCGCGCAGTTGGTGCAGGCGGCGCTCAGGTGCCGCAGCCACTGATCGAACGATTAATGCACGAATTCGGCGCGCCGGTATTGGTCTCCTATGCGCAGTCCGAATGCCCGATAATCACCAGCAGCACGCCGGGCGATCCGCCCCACCTGCTTGCCGAGACGGTCGGTCGCTGCGCCCCGCATGTCGAGCTCAAGGTTGTCGATCCACTCAGCGGAGAGGTGCTGCAGCTGGGTGAGACCGGCGAGATCTGTGTACGAGGGCCGATGGTGATGCAGGGATACTACCGCGCGCCCGATGCCAGCGCCGCGGCTATCGATAGCGACGGCTTCCTGCATACGGGCGACCTTGGGTCGCTCGATGCGGCAGGCTTTGTTCGCGTGCTGGGGCGTACGCGCGATGTCATCATCCGGGGCGGCGAAAACATCTACCCGGCCGAAGTCGAGGATGCCTTGCTGGGTCACGCCGATGTAGCGCAGGTCGCTGTAGTCGGGGTGCCCGACGCACGCTGGGGACAGCAGGTCGCTGCCGCCGTGCAATTGCGTGCGGGTGCCCGGCCATCCCAAAGCGATCTCGAGGCCCATGCCGCCACCCGGCTCGCGCATTTCAAGGTTCCGCGCCGCTGGCTGTTCGTCGAAGCCTTTCCGCTGACCCCAAATGGCAAGATCGCCAAGGTGGCGGTGGAGAAGCTGTTTTGCGAAGATTCCGGCGCGGCAGAAATGGCTGAACCATGAGTTGCAGTTTGGCCGATGTCCGGGCGGAACCGAGGCGGCAATGGTTGGAGAGGACCCGCGCGTCGGTCTGCGGCACCGGTGGTTGCCAGAGCTGGTATCTCGGTAAGTCCGGCTCCCCGACACTCGACCCGAGCACGCTTTCGGAGCTGAAGGTTCAGCTGGCAAAGCCAGATTGGAATGATTTCATCGAACGGCAGGCTTAACGCAATGGCACAGGTACAGGCAAACGGGATCACTATTGAATACGAGCTGGCCGGACCGGCAAAGGACCCGGTGTTGCTGATGGTTCACGGCCTTGGTGCCCAGCTTGTCCGCTGGCCGCAGGCACTATGCGAAAGGTTGGCGCAGGCCGGCTTTCGCATACTGCGTTTCGACAATCGCGACGTCGGCCTGTCATCGCACATGGATGGTGCGCCGGTGCCGGATCTTGGCGCGGTTATCGAAGCGCGGGGGCAGGGGCTCGATCCAGAGCTCCCCTATACGCTGTCAGACATGGCACGCGACGCTGTGGGCCTGCTTGACGCATTGGGTATCGATGCTGCGCATGTGCTGGGCGTGTCGCTCGGTGGCATGATTTCGCAGGTCATGGCTATCGAACATCGCCATCGTGTGCTTTCGCTCAATGTGATGATGACGCAGAGCGGTAACCCCGATTTGCCGCCTTCCGATCCCGATGCGATGGCCATTCTTGCCAAACGCGCGCCTGACCCTCGCGAGGATCGAGAAGCCTATCTGAGCCATCAGGTCTTGCTCAACCGCACGCTTGGCAGCCCCGATTATCCCGCGCCCGAGGCTGAACTCCGGCACTTCGCTGCAATCACGGCAGACCGGGCCTGGAATCCGGCCGGTCAGGCGCGGCAACTCGCCGCAGCGCGCGGCGCAGCTGACCGGCGGCCGCAATTGCGCGCTCTGTCGGTCCCGGCACTCGTCATCCACGGCGTCGATGATCCGCTGGTTCCGGCGGCAGGCGGTGCTGATATCGCACGCAACATCAAGGGCGCCTGGCTGCTCGAGGTGAACGGTATGGGACATGACATCCCAGCCGAACTGATTGACCTGTTTGTAGCCTCCGTCAGCGCCAATTGTGCCCGGGCCCCGGCATTGCCGGGAACCTGAGCCGATGCCGCACGGCGGCCCCGGACAGGCGGTGTTTGTCGCCGGTTTCGGAGCCTTCGATGGCGATTGCCGCTAAATGCCGCAAGCGCAAATGCAGCGACGCTAAGCTAAATTCGACCAGCTGGAGGAGATAAAGCCATGTTGACAGTTCATCATCTCGGAGTTTCGCAGTCCGAACGGATTGTCTGGCTGTGCGAGGAACTGGGCATACCTTACGAATTGAATCGGTATGACCGTGATCGCGAGACGCGCGCGGCGCCTGCGGAATACAAGGCCTTGCATCCGCTTGGCGCGGCGCCGGTGATAACCGACGGCAAGGTGGTCATGGCCGAGTCGGGCGCGATTGTGGATTACATCATTGCCCGACATGGGCAGGGGCGCCTTGCGGTCAAGGCAGATGCCGTGAACTACCCCGACTACATCTACTGGTTTCACTATGTGAACGGAACGCTCCAGCCCTCGGGTTCACTCAACATGATACTCAGCCGGGCAGGCTTGCCTGTGGACGAGCCATTTCTGCAAGCCATGCAGGCCCGTTTCGCCCGGGCGCTCCAGGCGGTCGAAGTCCGGTTGGGAGAGGCCGACTTCCTGGCGGGCGATGAACTGACCGCAGCGGATATCATGATGGTCTTCACTCTGACCACAATGCGCTATTTCAACCCCCATAGCCTCGCGCAGCAACCGAATATCCTCGCTTACCTGCAGCGTATCGCAGAGCGGCCAGCCTATCGCCGCGCCATGGAAAAGGGCGATCCGGGAATGGCCTTGCTGCTGACGTGAGGGAACCATCATGGACAGGAATGCATCGGCCCGGACTGGTCAAATCGGTGACGGAATTCCGGATTGACTGCTACACCATACTCACAGGTTGGGAGTGGTATATCTGGTCGCCATTCCGCCTGGTGCCCACTACATCGGGGCGCAACATCGCCAAGGAAGGTGTGCGACGCGGGCCAGCAGAAACACCTCGAAGGGATTCCATTGCGGCGTATGGGTGCTCCTGAGCGCGACATCGGCGGCCTTGTGGTGTTCCTCGCGGGACCTGGCGGCGGCTACATGACCAGTCGCACGCTCCATGTGGACGGTGGCAACAGCTGCTACGACAGTTGATACAATTTAAATTCGCAAAAACACAGAGAAGGTGATCATGCAGGACTATTCGAAAGCAGATTTCTATACCGACACCGGCCTGGTCGACGATCCGCACGCCTATTTTGACTATCTGCATGGGGTGGGACCGATCACGCCGCTGCCCACGCGCGCCAACGCGCTGGTCGTGACCGGCTATGAGGAAGCGCTCGAGATCATCCTCGACGGAGAGCACTTCTCGAGCGCGAACGCGACCAACGGGGCGCTCGTCAAGCTTCCTTTCAAGCCCGAGAGCGACGACATCCGCTTGCAGGTCGAGGAGGCGCGGGCACAAAGGGCCTTCGATGACCTCATCGCCACGGCCGAAGGACAGCGGCACGTCGATCTGCGCTCACTGCTGACGCAGCTGTTCACGCCCAGCCGGCTGAAGGCCCTGGAATCCGACCTTGTCGGCACCGCCGACGCGTTGATCGATGAATTCATCGCCGATGGAAAGGTCGATCTCGTCAGGCAATACGGCCGCCCTTTCACGACGCTGGTCATCGCCGATCTGCTCGGCGTCCCCGAGGACGGTCGCGCGCTGTTTCGCGAATATCTCAAGGACTCGATCCCTGCGGAAATCGGCGCGACCTCCGAGAATCTTGCCGAACATGGCATCGCCAAGATTGGCGCGCATATCTATGGCTACCTCGCAGAGCGACGCCAGGCACCGCGCCAGGATATCCTGACCGATCTGGCGCTTGCCAAGTACCCGGACGGGTCCGAACCGCCCTTGCAGGAGGTAGCCGCACTCGGCGCATTTCTGTTCGGTGCCGGGCAGGATACGACCAGCCACCTGATCGGCAATGGTATGCGGCTTCTGGCCACCCGGCCCGAGTTGCAGGACGCCCTGCGTGCCGATCCCGCGCTGATCCCCGATTTCGTCGAGGAAGTGCTGCGGTTCGACGGCTCGGTGAAAGGCGAAGGGCGCCTCTGCGTGCAGTCCACTACGATCGGCGGCGTCAAGATCAAGGCCGGTACTCCGATCCTGATTGCGCTGATGGGCGCCAACCGCGACGAGCGCAGGTTCGAGGACGCAAACGCGTTCAAGTTAGGCCGCCCCAGGGCCAAGGAGCATCTCGCGTTCGGCCGCGGCGCGCATACCTGCATCGGCGCCCCGCTCGCCCGCAGCGAGGCGCGCGTCAGTTTTGAACGGTTACTCGCCCGGATGGGCAACATCCGCGTTGCCGGGGAACATCGCGATAGCGCTGGCGATCCCCGGTTTGAATACGAACCGACCTTTATCCTGCGGGCCCTCAAGCACCTGCATCTCGAATTCGATCCGATTTGATGCGCCGCATTCCGAATACCGGCAAACCTTGTCCGGTCGCGGAATAGCCCCACTGGCGCTATCCGGGAAAGTCGTATTACTTCGAACACAGGAAATGTCAGAAATGAAAGACATTGCCGAGCTGGACTTGCCGAACCTGCCGATGGAGGACCCCGCGTTCTCCGAGGATCCCTTGCCGCAGTTCGCAATGGCCCGCGAGCGGCATCCCTGGCTCGCCACCTGCGCGTTCGGCCTCGTCATCACGCAGTATCAGGCGATGCGCGACCTGCTCTGGCTCGATCACAGCATGACGACCGCCAATGAGGGCGTTGTCGGGATAATGGAAGCGGAAGGTACGCAATGGGGGCGCTTTCAGCACGAAATGCTCGGCGCGCGCCAAGGTGATGCGCACAAACGTATTCGCAGCGTAATTGCCCCGGCCTTCACCCCGCAGCAGGCGAAAAGACACCGCCCGCTTATGCGCAAGGTAATTGCCGAACTGCTTGACGAGTGGGCCCCGAAAGGCGCGTTCGATTTCGAGGAATTCGCCGCTCAATTCCCGATAACGGTAATGTGTGGGCTGATCGGCGCCTCACCCAAGGCGGTTCCGGAAATTCGCGCGTCGCTCGAGACGTTCGGTCTCAGTTTCAGCCTCGATCGCGCGTTGCTTCCGGAGCTGGAGAATGCGACCCGACTGCTCGATGCCTTCGTCCAGAACCTCGTCGCAGAACGGCGGAAGCATCGTCGGCCCGGCGCTGATAGGGATCTCCTCGAAATCCTCGTCGAAACGCTCGACAGCGGTGGCCTCAGCGAGCGCGAGCTTTACGACCTCCTGATCTTCGCCCTGGTCGCGGGTTACGACACTTCCAAGAACGCGCTGACCTTGCTGATGGACGTGATGATCCAGCGGCCCGAGCTCTACCGGCGCTGCGCCGAAGATCTCGACTTTTGCCGCAAGGTCATGGAGGAGAATTTCCGCTACCTGACCACTTCGACGATCCCGCGGCTCACGGTCAAGGATATGACCTACCAGGACGTCCGGATCCCGGCAGGAACCATGCTGTTCTTCCCGGTCAGCATCGCCGGCCGCGATTCACAGGCTTTCGGCCATCCTGACGAGTTCGATCCCGAACGCGCCGATCTCAAGAAGCACCTGACTTTCGGCATGGGCGTGCACATCTGCCTCGGCCAGTTCATCGCCCGGGCACAGATCCAGGAAGGCCTCCACCAGATCGCCCAGCGGATCACGAACCCGCGGCGGGTCGGACCTTCGGCCTGGCGGCCTTTCTACGGGGTCTGGGGCCTGCGCGGCCTCCCGATCGAATTCGATCCCGTGCCCGCGCGCGAACTGGCGCGCGAGTAGCATGAGCGCGCACCGCTACATCGACGACATGGCTACCTCGATCTCTTGAGAACCGCCGTTGATCGATGAGCCCGGGTTGGCCGCCGCGACAATGGCCTGCGAGACGTGCCGTCCTTCACATATATCGTCCGCCGTTCACGCCGATGACCTGTCCGGTGACGTAGCCGGCCTCTTCCGAAGCCAGCCAGGCTACGGCACCCGCTACGTCATCCGGTCGACCTTCGCGGCGTATCGGGCCAGCCGCTGCGGTCGCCTCGCGACTTGTGAGCTGCTGACCAGCGCCGAACGACTTGTCCGACATGATCGTGCCGGTGATGAACCGCGGCGGGATGACGTTGGCGGTGATCCCGCTAGGACCGAACTCGTGAGCCAGCGAGCGGGTCAGCGAAATCACCCCGCCCTTCGACGCGCAATAGTGGGCCACCTTGGCGGCGCCCGTCTGTGCGCCCGAGGAGGATATGTTGATGATCCGGCCCCAGCCTTCGGCGATCATATCGGGCAACACGACCTGGGTGACGATGAAAGTACCCGTCAGATTGACATTGATCATCGTGTTCCATTCGTCGTCGCTCATCTCCAGGAACGGAACATGACCGCTGATCGCGGCATTGTTGACGACTATGGTGATTGGCCCCAGCGCTTCACGCAGTGCAGCAACGGACGCAGTGACCTGCGCACGGTCCGAAATGTCCGCGCCCAGCGCAACAGCTTTGCCGCCCCCGGCTTCCACTTCGCCGACAGTCCCCGCGCAGCGCTCCGCGTCCAGGTCGAGAACACCTACCGCGATGCCGTCACGGGCGAGCCTTAGGGCGCAGGCTGCGCCGATGCCGGCCGCAGCGCCCGTGACGAGCGCGACTCTGCCAGTCATAAACGATCCCCTCTCGCGCGATTTCTTCCTTCTCTATGGAATATGGATCTGTTCGCAAAGCCTCTATCGGGACAATTGCCTGAACCTGAGGAAGCGCCGGGGGGCGGGCTGGTGCCTTTTTAATCAGGAAAACCTTAGGCCGGTGCCGCGTCGCGCAGCGTGCCCGCGGCAAACCAGTCCATCACGCTGTCCCCGGTATTCCAGCCGTCGAGCGACAAGCGTCTCAGGTGACGAGGCGCGCTGCCGATGTCACTCGGCCGGCAATGCTGCAGGGCGATGTTGTCCCAGATCAGCAGGTCGTTGGTCTGCCAGTGATGGGTGTAGGTGTTGTCCTCCGCATAGATGAGGGCGAAGAACTGTTGCAGGAGTTCCTCGCTTTCCTGCTTGGGCATTCCGATGATGTGGCTGGTCGACAGCTCGTTGACGAAAAGCGCCCGCTGGCTGCTGTGCGGCAAGGAATAGATGATGGGATGATCGCAGGACTGATAACGGTCTGGCGGAGCGTCGGCCACAAGCTCTTCTTCGCGCATTCGCTTATCGGTCTGCACAATATAGGTTTCGCGATAATGCGCGGCCTTGCGGTCCTCGATGCGGACCCGCATTTGCGGTGACAGATTGCGCGCCGCGCGCACGGCATTGGCGAACCTGGTCGGCGTGGTTTCCGGCGCCGCCTCGATTGCCAGCAACGACGTGCCGATACCGGGATGCACTCCCTGCGTCCCGTCGGCATGCCACAGCAGCTCCTTCTGGCCGGTCACGACGAGCAGGTCGGATTGCTTGGCGGGATCGCGATTCGAGATGTAGCCGGCGATCCGGCCGTCGAGCATCAGCGACAATGGCCCGAAATACCGGGTGAAGCGGTCCTGATCGGCTTCGGCCGGCTGCTGGCCGCGGATGAGCAGCAGATGATGCTCGCAGAACAGCGCCCGCAGTTCGGCCTGTTCATCGAGAGTGCAGGCGCGCGCGACGTCAAAGTCGAGCAATTCGATCCCGATCGTTTCGGAGAGCTGTTCGTATCGCATTGCAGACTTGCCTCTATTCCGTGTGACGATCCATTACAGCATGTTCTGCCGCGGACCTTGGCCAGACACGGCCGAGCATATCCTTGCCCTCCATGCAAATAGCGATAGATTGCGCCCATAACGCTAGCAACGAACTTTTCGAGACACGGCGAACTGGCTCACGAAGGGAACGCCCATGGACGCAGTTCTGAGCCCGCTTGTCGAGGGGCGTTCGGTCACCGAAGCCTACTGGCAAGATGGCGCTGTATGCATTCCCGGGGCCCTCGCTGAGGCCGATATCGCGCTGACACAAGAACTCTTTGCCTGGTCCCGCGAGCACCCCGGCCAGGCCGCGCAGACCCTCGATTTCGGGGCCGACGGGTCTATCTTCATCGAAACCCACAACAGGTTGGCGCGCGAAACCTACCTCGCCGTCATGGCGAAAAGCGGCATACCCGCGCTGGTCGCGGCAGCGCTCGGCGTCGATGAGCTGTGGTATCTGGGCGAGCAGATCTACATCAAGCAAGGCCGTCCCGGCACCTGCATGACGGCCTGGCACCAGGATTCCGATCTGCCGATCGACGCAACCGGCGCCGTCTGCCTGTGGACCGCGTTCGAAAGCCTCGCACGCGAAGACGGTCTGGAATTCGCGCGGGGATCGCACCACGGCCCGCGCTACAATCACGTCATCGGCGCCGAAGCGAATGGCGAACCCCTCTTGCTGTATCCCACCGCTGCCGAGAAGCGGCCGTTTCCCGACATCGACGCCGCCCGGCAGGCGTTCGACCTCATTTCCTGGCCCACCGAGCCCGGCGACCTCGTTCTGTTCCATAGCCTGACCATCCATGGAGGCGCTCCGGTGCCTCCCGCGGGCCAGCGCGACACGTTGTGCATGCGCTTTTTTGGGCCAGACACGCGTTACCTGCAATTGCCCGAGAGGACGCCAACGGGAACGCTCGCCGCCGAAACGACGGATTTCCTGTGGGAGGGCTTGAAGGACGGCGATCCGCTGCATCGCGGCACGCGCTTCACAAAGGTTTTTGGCTGACAGCCGTTGCTAGAGCGGCGTGCGGAATATCTGACCCACCCTGATTGCCTCAGGAAGCCCGCCGGCAAGGAACGTCGCGCAGTGCGGGTCGTGGATCTGCCGGACTTGTTCGCGCGTCAGTTCCTCGAATTGCGGCATGCCGCGCGAGAGTCCTGCCCTGTTCACCACGCGCCTTTCACTGTGCCTCCGCCATTGTCTCCATGGCGGCAGGTCAAGCGTTCAGGGCTCGCCAAGCCCGAAGAATTTCCTGGCGCATCCGGCGATGATCCAGTCGCGCTCCTCGTCGGGTACGCCTGCGAAGTCGCTGGCGATGGTCTCGTGCGAAGTCGGGAACGTCGTCTCCGAGTGCGGGTAGTCGGATGACCACATGATGTTCTTGCAGCCCGGCATGTGCCGCAGCATTACGCCCACCGGATCGGCAACATACGAACCGTAGATGTTCGTATCGAAATAGTAGCTGGGCGGATGGGCGATTTCGGTTTCGGTCCAGTATTTCTGCATCGACCAGCTGCGATCCATGAAAGTCGCCGCCCAGGGCATCCAGCCGACGCCGGATTCGATGATGCCGATGCGCAGGTCCGGGAACCGGTCGAACACGCCGCCGTATATCAGCGTGCCGATCACCTCGAGCATGCATAGCCGCGACATCGGCATGTCGAGCAGGAAGAACCGCTTTTCGTTGAAACGCGACACGCGGCCGCCTAGGTGGATGGTCAACGGGATGTCGAGCTCGCAGGACACGGCCCAGAGCGGGTCGAACTCCCTGTCCATGTACTGGCGGCCGCCATGCTGGTCGCCGGTCAGCGCCTGGGCCTGCGCGTCCGTCTTGTTGAAGGTCGAAGCCGACTGGGGGAAGGCCGGGATATTGACCGCCACCGCGCCGCTGGCCTTGGCCTCGCGGATCATGCGCACCGAGGTTTCGACATCGATCATTGGCACGTAGGCTACGTGGAACAGCCGCCTGGCGTCGTGGCTGCAGAAATCGGCGACCCAGCGGTTATAGCCCGCGAAGCTGTCCAGATAGAGTTCGAAATCCTGCGTCTGCAATGGCCCGCCACCGAAGATGACGGCCTGGTCTATCCCGTCGCGGTCCATATCGACGAGGCGCTCGGGCGCCATCCAGTTGGCCAGCCGCATGTCCGCAAGCCGGCCGCTGAGCTTGTATTGCTCGACGCTGCGCCCGGCTGTTGCTCCCAGAATATGGAGCTTGCGCCGGCTGCCTTCGAAAACAACGTAGTCGCAGTCGTCGTCGCCCGCCTCGATGGTCGGGGCCAGCGGCCGGAATTGCGGCGAGAGGTACTCGCTCCAGATCGTCGGCGGCGGATTGACGTGCTGGTCGGCGTCGATGACAAAGTCGGCAACGCGCGGCGCGCCCTGGATATCCCGATTGATATCGATATCGGCGGTCGAGGCCATGGCAACTACTCCCGATCCTAATCTTGCTGCGGAATTGTTTCATGAGGCCAATCTGCGGTCAACAGCGAGGCAGTCATTTGGTCGGGAGCTTATGGTGTTCGATCTGAGTCGCTACCGGAAAATTCGTGCCGAGCCTGTCACTGGAACTGTCGGTGCGGAGATTTTCGATGCGGACATCGCGAACCTCGACGATGGCACCTTTGCCGAAATACGCGACGCGTTTACCGAACTCTCCATGGTATTCTTCCGCGATCAGACGCTCGACGCGGATAGCTTCGGCGACTTCGTCCGGCGGTTCGGGATCTCTTCCGCGAACGATGCCCAGGCCCTGGCGGCAAATCGTGTCGGCCGCATGCATCGCGCTCCCGAAGTGCCCAGTACCACGCGCGACCATGGGGACCGCTGCAGTTGGTTCACAAGCACACCCTACGCGGTAGCACTGCCAGAAAAGATCGAGTTATCGTAATTACATGCTGCCAATTTGGGCGTTGGTGTCAAACCGATTTGAGCGCAAAGGATGATTTGGATTGGCGCGCCAGCGCCGGATAGATGTTTGATAATATAGTAGATTATTGAACGATGCATCCACGAAGTGTGATTTGCCGGTTGTCTGGTCCGTGCGAGCTGACCGTTGGTAAGAGACTTGTGGTGATTTGAGGTCGCGGAGAGCGCCAGTTCAGGTCTCTGCGTTGGCGTGAGCTGGCCCATGATCGATAAACCAGTTCCGCCCCCACAATCTCCCCTACACTCGAATGTGGATTGAGAGAGATCGTTTAGAACATGATAAGAACATAAAAAGCGCAGTCAAGCCCCAAAACCCGTAGAATTCTGCGACTTTGCGGGATCAATCGGGCTTTCCTGGGATGACATAGTTGGCGGACAGGGTGGGATTCGAACCCACGGTGAGCTTGCACCCACGCCGGTTTTCAAGACCGGTGCCTTAAACCGCTCGGCCACCTGTCCGCACGAGCGCAATCGCGGCTAGCGCCGAGAAGGAAAAGCTGCAACCTTTCCGCGATTGGCAAAGGAAAGGAATGCGGATGGAAGCGCAAGATATCGCGGCGATCGTCAATGTGACCAATCTTTACCCTATCGCGGTGGATTCGCAGCGCTGGGCGCTGTTCGACCTGGTCTTCACCGCGGACGCCAGAACCGACTTCGGTGGACCCGCCGTGTTCGAGGGGCGCGAGAACATCAAGCAAGTGTTCGACGCGATTCACGCCCCTTTCGACGCCACCCAGCACGCGACGCGCGGGCACCATGTCGTCGTCGATGGCGACCGGGCGACGTGCCTCAGTTATGTCCATGCGCGGTTTATCCGGCAGGCGGGGCAGGGCGGCGACATGTTCGAATCGGCCGGCTGGTACGACGACGAGCTGATCCGCACGGCCGAAGGCTGGCGTATCGCCAAACGCACCTGCCGGACGCTGTGGTCGGGCGGCAATCCCGCGGTATTGCAAACGACCCCGGACGTGCATGTCGAGCAGGTCTTCCACTCCCTGCGCGGTGAGGCCGAAGCAGGCCGGCTCGGTCACCTCGCCGGAATGGCTTGAATTTCGGGCCGAAACCAGGCGCGGCCATTCACAAATGCTCCGCTCTGTGCGAAACGCTATGCCATGAACCTGCTGCGCAAAACCGCTTTGCTCCTGGCTCTGAGCCTTGCTGCCCTGTTGCCGCCATCGGCGATCAAGGCGCAGTCGTACGACGACGTGGGCTTCCAGGGTTATCTTCAGCTCCTGGCCGCGCGGGCGCGCAGCGAAGGTGTGAGCGAGGGGACGATCTACCGGATGACCTCCGGGCTTACCTACAACCCCAGTGTCGTCGCGCTCGACCGCGGACAGCCCGGAATATCCCCGGTTCCGCCGCCGGTCTCGCCCTATCTGCGGGAGCACGTCGATGCGGCCCGGATTTCCGCGGGCCGTGCGGCTTACGATCAGGTCGCCGACTTTGCCTACGGAATCGAGCGGCAATATGGCGTGCCGACAAAAATGCTGCTCGCGATCTGGGGGCACGAAACCAATTACGGCCGCTATACCGGCAATTTCGACCTTGCCCGCTCACTGGCGACACTCGCCTATGAAGGGCGGCGGCGCGAACTGTTCGCCAATGAATTCATTTCCTTGCTCAAGATGGCGGATCTAGGCGTGCCGCGCGAGCGCATGTACGGCAGCTGGGCGGGCGCTTTCGGCAATCCGCAATTCCTGCCCAGCATCTACTTGCGGCTCGCGGTCGATGGCGATGGCGACGGCGATCGCGACATATGGTCCAGCCGCAACGATACGCTGGCGTCGATCGCCAACTATTTCCGCGACGCCGGCTGGCGACCCGGCGAGCCCTGGGGCGTTCGCGCCGCGGTGCCGGACAATTTCAACCGGGCGGCTGTAACCAGCCGGATGCAGGCCGGCACCTGTTCGCGGGTGCATGCCCGGCTTTCGGCCTGGAAGCCGGTATCCGAATGGCGCGGCCTTGGCGTGGTTCCGCTTGCGCCGATTAACGATAATACCATGGCATCGCTGTTCGAGCCCGACGGCCCGGGCGCCGGGGGCTTCCTATTAACCGGGAATTATAGGGTTATCCTCCAGTATAACTGCTCGAACTACTACGCTCTTTCCGTGGGGTTGCTTGCAGATGAGATTGTCCGTTAACCACGCCTTGCCGCTGGCGGCGCTGGCGCTGCTCTCCGGGTGCCTTGGTGGCGGCAGTACGCGGCCCGAACCTGTGGCCCTGGCCAGCAATGGCCCGGCGGCTGACTATCCCGTGGTTTACGGCGAGCCTTTCACCATCGAAGGCACCACCTATACCCCCAGCGACAAGCTCAACTATGACGAACTGGGCTATGCGGCGGTAGGCGCCGCTGGCGGCGAGGCAATCTCGATCGCCCACAAGACGCTGCCGATGCCCAGCTATGCCGAACTGACGGCGCTCGATAGCGGCAAGACCATTCTGGCGCGCGTCGAACGGCGCGGTCCCATGACCAACGAACGCATCATCGAGCTTTCGCCAGGCGCCGCCGCCCAGCTTGGTGTTGCCGCGCAGGAAAAGGCGGCGATTCGCATCCGCCGGGTCAACCCGCCCGAAATCGAGCGGGCGGCCCTGCGCAGCGGCCAGCGCGCCCCAGCGCGGATCGACACACCGCAGGGTCTGCTCACCGTGCTGCGGCGCAAGCTTGAGCCGCAAAGGCTGCCGGTGGCTTTGCCAAGCCAGGATGTGGCGCCCATTCCCGCCGGGTTGCCGGCTCCGCGCGTTTCGCCAACACCCAGAGCGACGCCAACGCCCAAGGCAAGCCCGACGCCAAAGCCGTCGCCAACGCTCCGCGCTACCCCCGCGCCACGGGCAACGCCCACACCGAGGGCAACCCCTACGCCGCGCGCAACACCTTCGCCACGCGCAACTCCGTCGCCGCGTCCGTCACCCAGCGCGAGCGCCAGCCCGGCAGTGTCCGCGAACGGGCGCTTTATCGTGCAGGTCGGTTCCTATTCCAACCGGCAGAACGCCGCCGCCGCCGCCGCCAAGTCCGGCGGACAGGTTAGAGCGGGCGAGCGCATTTCGCGGGTAATCATGGGTCCGTACGCCAATCGCGCACAAGCCGAAGCGGCGCTGGCAAAGGCCAGAAGCGCCGGATATAAGGACGCCCAGATACTGAGCGCGCGCTGAGGGCATACTTTTCCCTCGCGCCCGGCGGACCGGGGTGCGGGGATTGTTGGCCAAACGAACTACACTGCTCGCGCTGCTGCTTCTGGCCGTGCCGGCCGGCATTCACGCTATCGACGAACCGCGAGCAAGCGTACCGGAACCGCGCTCGCTAGCCGCGATTCCGGTCAGTCTGGTCGTCGATGGGGGATCGAACCAGGTGCTGCATGCGAACCGGGCCGAGCTCAGGTTCATACCGGCCTCGGTCACCAAGGTGATGACCGCCTATGTCGCCTTCGAACTGATTGCCCAGGGCAAGCTGAAGCCAGAGCAACCGTTCGCTATGTCGCCACAGGCGTTCGCCGATTGGCACGGCAAGGGCACCAGTCTTGGGCTGAACGCCGGCGACAGCGTGCAGGTCGATGCTTTGCTGCGCGCCATCACCACCGTTTCCGCCAACGATGCCGCCGTGGTGCTGGCCGAGGGCGCGGCGGGCAGCGTGGCTAACTGGTCCGCGCTGATGAACGCCGAAGCAAAGCGCCTTGGCATGACGAACAGCAGTTTCGCCACGCCCAATGGCTGGCCGGACGGCGGCGCGACCTTTGTCAGCGCCGCCGATCTGGCCGAGCTTGGCGAGGCGCTGACCACGCGGCACCCCGACCTCTACCGGCGCTATTTCGGCCGGAAGGAACTGACCTGGAACGGCGTGACCCAGCAGAACCGCGATCCAACGCTAGGCATTGTTGCGGGGGCCGACGGGATCAAGACCGGCCACACCAACGAGGCGGGCTTCAATTTCCTCGGCACGGCGGAGCGCGGCGGACGGCGGATATTCGTGGTCGTCGCCGGGGCGCGGAGCGAGGCCGACCGGGCCCTGGCCTCGCGCGAGGCGATGGAATGGGCCTTCGCCGCTTTCGAGAGCAAGCCCCTGTTCGGCGCCGGAGCGCACATCGGCAAGGCACGGGTGCAGGGCGGGGACAGCCGCTGGGTCGGTCTGATCGCGCCGCGCGGTATTTCATACGTTCGGCCAACAGGCGGCGGCGATGCTGCGAAATTGCGCATTGTCTATCGCGGGCCACTGGTCGCGCCCATCGCCAAAGGGCAACCGGTTGCCGAACTCGATGTAAGTGTCCCCGGTTTCGCCCCGGCCCGCGTCGCGCTGACGGCAGCGGAGGCGATTGGCGAGGCCGGACCCTTTGACCGGCTGTGGAACGGGCTTATGGGCCTGGTTTCATGACCACGACACGCGGCAAGTTCATCGCACTAGAAGGCGGCGAGGGGGCGGGCAAGAGCACCCAGGCGCGGCTGCTCGCCGATGCCCTGCGCGAACGCGGGTTCGAAACCGAGGTGACCCGCGAACCGGGCGGCACGCCGGGCGCCGAAGCGATCCGCGCACTGCTGCTCGGTACCGAAGGGGAAGGGTGGGGTGCACGGGCAGAGGCCTTGCTGTTCGCCGCCGCCCGTTCCGATCATGTCGAGAAGCTGATCGTTCCCGCGCTGGCGTCGGGTAAATGGGTGATTTGCGACCGTTTTGTCAATTCGAGCCGCGCCTATCAGGGCGGGGGTGGAGGACTGTCCGACGACGACGTCATGGCGTTGCACCGCATCGGCTCCGGCGGACTGCTTCCCGATCTGACCGTGCTGATCGAAGTCGATCCCGCCGAAACCGCGCGGCGCCTGGTGCTGCGCGATGGCCTGGAAGCGGATCGGATTGGCGGAAGGGGCGCGGAATATCACCGCAAGGTCGCCGCGGCTTTCGCACAAATCGCGGCGGACGAACCGCACCGCTTCGCCCGTATCGACGGAAGCGGCGGCGTGGAGGCTACCCAGGCGGCCATTCTCGCGGCGCTGCGGGTGCTGCTTGACTGATCCCCAGGCCACCTACGCCGGGCATGAAGCGGCCTGGCGCGAATGGCGCGCGGCGCTGGCCTCGCCGCGGCTGCACCATGGCTGGATATTCAGTGGCATCAAGGGGATAGGCAAAGGCGCGTTCGCCCGCGCCGCCGCGCGCGAATTGGTCGCCGAGCCCGGTTCGCGGTCAGGCGCGGGGGAGCATCATCCCGATATCCTGGTGCTCGACCATCTTCCGGCCAACGAGGACGAGGAAAAGAAGCGCGCCGAGGGCAAACCGTACCAGACCAAGCGCAACATCACCGTCGACCAGATCCGCCGCATGCAACAGCGCCTCACCGTGCGCCCGACGCTGGGCAGCCGCCGCGCCGTGATCATCGATCCGGCGGACGACATGGAGAAAGGCGCGGTCAATGCGCTGCTCAAGAGCCTCGAGGAACCGCCACAGGGCACCTATTTCCTGCTGGTGACGCACCGGCCCGGGCGTTTGCTGGCAACGGTACGCTCCCGCTGCCGCAATTTGCCCTTTCCGGCCCTCCAGGAGGCCGAAATCGAGGCGATTTTGCGCCGTGAAATGCCCGAGGCCGACGCCGAAACCCGCATGGCCGCTTTGGCTGTCGCGGCCGGGTCGCCCGGTGCGGCGTTGGACTTCGCGGGCAGGGGGCTCGGCTCGCTGCACCGGCTGATGCGGCAGATACTCGCCGCAGGCGATCCGGCGCTCGGCCTGCGCGGCGCGCTCGCCGAAGCATTGGGCGCGCGGCCCGACCGTGAGCGGCTGCTAGCCACGCTCGATCTGGCGCGAAGCACGCTGGCCGGCGAGCTCGCCGAAGCGCCGCGCGAGCGGCAGGCGCGGATTATCGAAGCCCATTCCGCGATTGTCCGGCTCGCCGGGCAGGCGCCGGTCTACAACTACGATTCCGGCCTGCTGATGCTGGAAATCGGGCACTTGCTGGCCTCGGCGGCGGCCCCTAGAGAAGCGGCCTGACCTCCAGCACAGAAAGCGCCGCGCGCCTCCATGGCCGACCCCTTCTACATCACCACCGCGATCAGCTATCCCAACGGCAAGCCGCATATCGGCCACGCCTATGAGGCGATCGCCGCCGACGTCATCGCGCGGTTTCACAGCGACGCAGCGGGCGCGAGGTGCGGTTCCAGACCGGCACGGACGAGCACGGGCTGAAGATGGCGCAGAAGGCGCGCGAGCTGGGGGTGACGCCGCATGCAGCTATGCGACGAAATGTCGCAATATTTTCGGGATATGTGCAAGGTTCTGAAATGTCGAATACGATCGTTTTCATGCGCACCACCGAGCCGCGCCACCACCTGGCCAGCCAGGCGCTGTGGCAGGCGATGGAAGCAGACGGGCGACCTCTATCTCGACCGCTACGAAGGCTGGTATTCGATCCGCGACGAAGCCTATTACGAGGAAAAAGAGCTTGACCGAAGGGGAGGGGGGCGAAAAACTCTCGCCGCAGGGCACGCCGGTCGAATGGACCGTCGAGGAGAGCTGGTTCTTCCGCCTGTCCGAACTATCAGCGACCGCTGCTGACGCTTTACAGCGAGCATCCCGATTTCATCCAGCCCGAAAGCCGCCGCAACGAAGTGATGCGCTTTGTCGAGGGCGGGCTGCGCGATCTGTCGGTCTCGCGCACCAGTTTCGACTGGGGCGTCAAGGTTCCCGGCAGCCGAGGACCATGTGATGTACGTCTGGGTCGATGCGCTGACCAACTACCTGACCGGTCTGGGCTATCCCGACGATACGCCGGAGATGGCGAAATGCTGGCCCGCCGACTTGCACCTGATCGGCAAGGACATCGTCCGCTTCCACGCGGTCTACTGGCCTGCCTTCCTGATGAGCGCCGGCCTGCCGCTGCCCCGGCAGGTTTTCGGCCACGGTTTCCTGCTCAATCGCGGGCGAGAAGATATCGAAGATCGCTCGGCAATGTCGTCGATCCGGTCGAACTGGCGGAGCGCTTCGGGGTCGATGCCCTGCGCTATTTCCTGATGCGCGAGGTCAGCTTCGGGCAGGATGGCAGCTATTCGCCCGAAGCGATTGTAACGCGGTGCAATGCCGAGCTGGCGAACAGCTTCGGCAATCTGGCGCAGCGGGTTTTGTCGATGATTTTCAAGAATCTGGATGGCGAGCTTGCCGCTGGTCGAAGCTGCACGATGACGACGACGTGCTGGACGCAGGTATCGCAGGTCGACGTGCTGAACGCAATATTGCCCAGCGCGCTTTCGAGAGCGCTTGCTTTCTCGATCGGGCTCGAAGCATGGATGAGCGCGGTGTTCGCCTGCAACGCACTATGTCGATGAGCAGGCGCCCTGGGCACTGCGCAAGACCGATCCCGAGCGGATGGCGGCCGTGCTGATGACGCTGTTCGTTGCGTTCGCGATCTGGCGATTGCGGTCCGGCCGGTTGTCCCGGCGTCGGCCGACATGCTGCTCGATCAGATGGGCATTGCCGCCGATGCGCGCGAATTATACCGCTCTGGACGACGCGGACTGGTATGCGCGGCTTGTTGCCGACGGTTTCACCGTCGCGCAGCCGGTAGGCGTCTTTCCCCGCCTCGAACTCGGCCGGACGAAGACGCGGCCTGATGCTGATCGATTCCCACTGCCACCTCAATTACAAGGGCCTGGTCGAGGACCAGCAGGGCGTCCTCGCCCGTGCCCGGGAAGCAGGGATCGGCGGTTTCCTCAACATTTCCACCCGCCAGCGCGAATGGGCCGAGGTCGTCGGCCTGGCCGAGCGCGAGGCGGATGTCTGGGCGAGCGTCGGCATCCACCCGCACGAGGCCGACGCCCATGCCGATCTCGGCGCGGCGGCGCTGATCGAGGCTGTCCGCGCACCCCAGGGTCGTCGCGATCGGCGAGACCGGGCTCGATTATTATTACGAGCACTCCGAACGCGCGACCCAGCAGGCGCTGTTCCGCACTCACATCGGCGTCGCCCGCGAGACCGGCTTGCCGCTCATTGTCCATACCCGCGACGCCGAAGCCGATACGGCAACAAATGCTGACCGAGGAGATGGGGAAGGGGGCCTTTACCGGCCTGATCCATTGCTTCACCGCGTCCGCCCGGTTCGCCCGGCAGGTGCTCGATCTCGGCTTGTCGATCTCGCTGTCCGGCATCGTGACGTTCAAGAATGCCAAGGATTTGCAGGAAATAGCTGACGGAAATACCCGAGGATCGGCTGCTGGTCGAAACCGACGCGCCGTTTCTGGCGCCGGTGCCGCATCGCGGCAAGGTTTGCGAGCCTGCCTATACCGCCGACACCGCGCGCTTCGTCGCCGGTCTGAGGGGCGATTTCGCCCGAAGCGCTGGCCGAGACGACGACGCGCAATTTCTTCCGCCTGTTCGCGAAAGCGGCAGCGTGAAACTGATCGTGCTCGGCTGCGGCACTTCGACCGGCGTGCCCCGGATCGGCAACGATTGGGGCCAGTGCGATCCGGCCGAACCCAAGAACCGGCGCACGCGGGTTTCGGTGATTATCGAGAGCAATTCAGGGTCCAGGTTGCTTGTCGATACTTCGACCGATTTGCGCGCCCAACTGCTTTCCACTGGGATCGACAAGGTCGATGCCGTGTTCTGGACGCACGACCATGCCGATCATACCCACGGCATCGACGATCTAAGGCCGATGCGCTACGGTCGCGGCGGGCCGGTACCGGGCTATGGCTCCGAGGAAACGATGCACAGCCTGCGGCGGCGTTTCGACTATGTCTTCGCCGGTCAGCACGGTTATCCCTCGATCATGAATGCCGAAAGCCTCGCAAGCCTGCGGATCTGCGCCGGATTTGGGGTGAAATGGTGCGAGATGCCGCACGGGCCGACGTCCACCACCGGCTATCGCTTCGATTGTGACGGAAAATCGATCGTTTATGCAGTAGACTTCAGTGAGATCGGCAAGCAGATGGTGGATCTGTTTCATGGCGCCGACATTCTTGTGGTCGATTGCCTGCGCCGCGAGCCGCATCCGACGCATGCCAGTCTGGCCATGGCGCTGGAGCTTGCAACCCGCACGAAGGCGAAGCGCACGGTATTGACGCATCTCGACAAAAGCATGGATTATGCGACGTTGAGCCGCGAAGTGCCGGCCAATGTCCTGGTCGGCTTCGACGGCATGGAGCTGGTGGCATGATGATTGGCACTCTCGTGGTTTCACTCGTAGCCATGTCGGGCTGGCTGTTCCTGAATTACCGCGCGCTGCAATCGCAAGGACTGTCGTTCGAGCAGAAAGCGGCGATGGCGGCAGGCTGGGCTGTGATCATCGCGGTTCTGGCTTTCGTCCTCACGAGGATGGGCTTTTGAGCGCCGTTTCCCCCGGTAGGGCATCTAAGTCGCCCTATCATGATTTAACATAATATATATTATCGCTTTAAGATGGCCGAAGCACTCGACCGCCTCCTCCGCATCATGGCCCGGCTCAGAGACCCAGTCTCGGGCTGCGAATGGGATCGCGCGCAGAGCTTCGCCACGATCGCGCCCTACACGATCGAGGAAGCCTACGAAGTCGCCGATGCGATCGAGCGCGGCGATATCGAGGCGCTGCGCGGCGAACTCGGCGACCTGCTGTTGCAGGTGGTCTTCCACGCCCGCATGGCCGAAGAAGCAAGGCGCCTTCGCATTCAACGATGTGGCGGCGGCAATTGCCGCGAAGCTCGAAGCGCGCCACCCGCATATCTTCGGCGCGGAAGCCGACACCGGCGAGCCGCAAAGCGAGCGCTGGGAAAAGCTCAAGGCGGCGGAGCGCGCAGCAAATGGCGCGACCAGCGCGCTCGACGGCGTGGCCCAGTCGCTGCCAGCGTTGATGCGCGCCGAAAAGCTCCAGAAGCGCGCCGCGCGGCAGGGTTTCGACTGGCCGGATACCAAAGGCCCGGCAGCCAAGCTGCGCGAGGAAATGGAGGAGCTCGCCGAAGCCGGTCCGGCGGAAAAGCTGGAGGAAGCCGGCGACCTGCTGTTCGCGGCGGTGAACCTGGTGCGCGCCCACGGGATCGCGCCGGAAGACGCTTTGCGCGCGGCAAACACCAAGTTCGAGCGGCGCTATCGGGCGATGGAAACGCTGGCCGCCGGTCAGCAGCGCGAATTCGCGGCGCTTTCGCTCGACGAGCAAGAAGCGTTGTGGCAGGCGGTAAAGCGCTCAGAGGCGTGAAAAACGGCCCATGTCGCGTGGACTGAGGCGAACCTTAAGTCGGCGCAGCGGCCCCTCCTCCCCTTCCCCCGCCGTTTCGTCGGCAAGCACTTCGCCATGAGCGTGTAGCCAGGCGATCTTGCGCCCCTCTGCGACGGGCACAGCCAGGGCATAGGTCTGTGCACCCGCCGTCAGCTGGCGGCCGAGCATGGCCAAGAGATCGTCGCAACCCTGGCCGGTAAGTGCCGAGACTGGAGTGATAAACTCATCCTTGCGCGATGCCATGCGCTCGCTCAGATCGGCTCTGTGCTCTTCGCTCAGCAAATCCCATTTGTTCCAGACTTCGACGATCGGCGGCTCTGTCCCCTCGCCTTCCTGTTCAAGCAAGCCGAGATCATCCAGAACCTTGAGAACCTGACGTTTTTGCGCCTCGGTCTCAGGATTGGCGATGTCGCGCACGTGGAGGATGACGTCGGCGCCGGTGACTTCCTCAAGCGTGGCGCGAAACGCGGCGACGAGCTGGGTCGGAAGGTCGGAGATAAACCCCACGGTGTCCGACAGGATCGCCTTGTCCACGCCCGGCAGCCGGATCGCGCGCATGGTCGGGTCCAATGTCGCGAAGAGCATATCCGCCGCCATGACGTCAGAACCGGTCAATCGATTGAAAAGTGTGCTCTTTCCGGCATTGGTATAGCCGACCAGCGCGATTACCGGCCAGGGCGCCTTGCCGCGCCTTTCGCGGTGCAGACCGCGGGTGCGGCGCACCTGTTCGAGTTCGCGGCGCAGTTTGGCCATGCGATCGCGGATCATGCGGCGGTCGGCTTCGATCTGGGTTTCGCCAGGTCCGCCGAGGAAGCCGAAACCGCCGCGCTGACGTTCGAGGTGAGTCCAGCTGCGCACCAGCCGGCCCGCTTGGTAATCGAGATGCGCCAGTTCGACCTGCAACCGGCCTTCCGCCGTCGCCGCGCGCTCGCCGAAAATTTCCAGGATCAGGCCGGTGCGGTCGATCACCTTGCGCTTGAGCTTCTCCTCGAGATTGCGCTGCTGGATCGCGCTGAGCGCGCCATCGACCACGACCAGCTCGGCTTCGCTCTGCTCGCAGGCCACGGCGATGTTGCGCACCTGACCTTCACCGAACAGCGTCGCCGCTCTAGGTGTGCGCACGGGAATGACAAAACCGTCGGCGACGACGATGCCGATCGCCATGGCCAGGCCCCTGGCTTCCTCGAGCCGGGCCTCGGCGTTCTCCGCACCGCGCCCGCGCAGTTGCGGGCACACGACCACCGCCCGCGCGCCGCGGGTGACTTCGCCCTGAAGGTCGTCGGATTGGTTCAGGCGCCCTCGCCTTCCTCGCCGTCCCAGTCGCCGGTGAGATCGACCGGCGTCACGGGCTGGATGGTCGAGACCGCGTGCTTGTAGGCGAGCTGGACGTAGCCATCGCGCTCAAGCAGCGTGCAGAACAGGTCGTAGGACGCGATCCGGCCCTGGAGCATGACGCCGTTGACCAGGAACATGGTCACCTGAACGCCGGCGGCGTGGACGCTGGAGAGGAACACGTCCTGCAGCAGCCGCACCTTCTTCGGCCCCTCCCCCGCGGTCACGAACTGGCGCGAATCCATCGGAGTGCTCGGCATGATCGTCGAGATGGCATGCTTGTAGACCAGCTGCGACTGGCCATCGCGACGCAGCAGAATCGAAAAATTGTCAAACCAGGTGACGATGCCCTGCAGCTTGACACCCTTGACCAGGAACATGGTCACCGGCGTCTTGCTCTTGCGCAAGAGATTGAGGAACTGGTCTTGCAGGTTCTGTCCCTTGCCCTTTGGTGGCTGCGTGGCGGGATCTACCGCCGGCGGTTCGGGACGGGGGCGCGCTGTTAGGGTGCGTCCGGGCATGTATTTCTCCTTTTTTTGGCAGCCGCTTATGCGGTCCGCAATCTGGCAAGGCGCTTCCCGGCGCCCGCCGCTGATTAGGTGCTTCTATAGCTTTGTCGCCCTAGCGTAAATCAAATCCCGTGAACCGGGGATTTATTCCTCGTCCTCGCCGTCCTCGCGCCGGTCGGCCATGCCGAGCAGCTTCAGTTTGCGGTGCAGCGCCGAGCGCTCCATGCCGATAAAATTCGCGGTTTTGGAGATATTTCCGGAAAACCGGCGGATCTGCACCTTGAGGTATTCGCGCTCGAAGTTTTCACGCGCCTCGCGCAGGGGCACGCCCATCAGCGCCGACATGCGCGAATCGTTTTGCAGGCGTTCGCTAAGTATCTCGGTTGGCAGCATGTCCGCTTCGATCCGGTTCAGGCGTTCGCGCGGGGCGAGAATGACGGTGCGCTCGACGACATTGCGCAACTGCCTGACATTACCCGGCCATTCATACGCCTGAAGCGCGGTCATTGCCTCGGCGCCGACTTCGGGAGGCTGGATGCCCTGGTCGCGGGCGTAGCGGGCAAAGAAGTGATCGACCAGCGCCGGAATGTCGTCGCGCCGCTCGGACAGCGAAGGGACGGTTACCGGGACGACATTGAGCCGGTAGAACAGATCCTCACGGAACCGGCCCTCGGCAATCTCGGTTTCGAGCATGCGCGAGGTGGAGGAGACGACGCGCACATCGACCCGGATCTGGCGGTTGCCGCCGACGCGGACGAAAGCCTGCTCGGTAAGCACCCGCAAAATGCGGGCCTGGGTCGAAGGCGGCATATCGGCGACTTCGTCGAGGTAGAGCGTGCCGCCATCGGCTCGTTCGAGCAGGCCGGGCCGGATAAGGTTGCCATCGGCCTCTTCGCCGAACAACTCCTCCTCGAAGCGCTCGGGCGTGATCCGGGCCGAATTGACGCTGACGAAGGCATTGTCGGCGCGCGGGCTCCAGCTGTGGAGCAAGCGGGCGGCGACTTCCTTGCCGGCCCCCGCCGGTCCGGTGATCAGCAGGCGGCTGCCGGTGTTGGCCACACGTTTCAGCGTGGCGCGCACAAGATTGATCGCGGCGCTGCTGCCGTTGAATTCCTCTGCCGAAGTGAAACCTTCGCGCAACTGCGCATTTTCGCGCCTCAGCCGATCCGTTTCGGTGGCGCGCCCGACCAGATGCAGCAACTTTTCGGCTTCGAACGGCTTTTCGATAAAGTCTGCGGCCCCGCGGCCGACCGCCGCCACGGCCGTGTCGATATTGCCGTGGCCGGAAAACACGATCACCGGCAGTTCGGGTTCGCGCGACTTGATCGCGTCGAGAACCTCAAGCCCATCGAGCCGGCTGCCGTGCAGCCAGACATCGAGCAGCACCAGCGATGGCCGCTGCCGGTCGATCGCCGCGAGCGCCTCGTCGCTGTCGCCTGCGGTGCGGCAGCTGTAGCCTTCGTCGCTCAAGACGCCGGCGACCAGCTCGCGAATATCGCGTTCGTCATCGACGATCAGAATATCGAGCGCCATTCATCCTCCAATATCCAAAATGCTGTCACTCGGCCGCCTCCGTGGTACGCTTGCCGGCGAGCGGGTCGCAGGCGAACCGCATGGTGACGGATGCGCCGCCGTCCACGCCCTCCGCGAAGATCATTTCGCCGCCGTGTTCCTCGACGATCTTGTTGACGATGGCGAGGCCAAGCCCGGTGCCCTTCTCCCGCGTCGTTACATAGGGCTCGATTATGCGCTCGCGGTCCTTGGGCAGGCCGATCCCGTTATCGGTGACAGCAACGCGAATGGCATCTTGCCCGGGCCGCATAGTGACTGAAATCCGGCCGCGAAAGGCCTCGCCCTCGCCCTTCTTGCGCGCATCGACGGCTTCGACGGCGTTCTTGAGGACATTGGTCATCGCCTGGCCGAACTGATGGCGGTCGCAGGCTATCGCCGGCAGGTCGCCGATCAGCCTCGAAGGAGAAATCGATGTCGGGCCGGGCCACTTCCTGCAGGAACAGCGCCTGGCGGGTGAGATCCACCGCGTCCTCGTTGCGGAAGATGGGCTTGGGCAACCGCGCGAAGGACGAGAACTCATCGACCATTTTCCGCAGGTCGCCGACCTGGCGGATAATCGTGCTGGTCAGTTCTTCGAACAGTTCGGGATTGTCGTGGATCTGCTTGCGGTAACGGCGGTTGAGCCGCTCGGTCGCCAGCTGTATCGGGGTAAGCGGGTTCTTGATCTCGTGCGCGATACGCCGGGCAACGTCGGACCATGCGGCCTGACGCTGATCGAGCAGTTGGCGGGTGATGTCCTCGAAGGTGATGACAAAGCCGGAGCCGCTGCGGCCGATCTTGACCGCAAGCGTCAGCAGATCCCCGCCCTTGGCGTATTGGGCGATGCCGCTGGAAATGCCGGAATCGACAAGTGCCGCGATTTGCGGTGCGATCTCGGCCAGGCGCACACCGAGCGGCCCGGGACCGACGCGGTCGAGCAGCAGCTTCTGCGCCGAGCTGTTCATCAGTAGGATCTGCTGCTCGGCATTGGTCGAAACAATGCCGGCCGAAACCAATTCGAGCACCGCTTCGATGAAGGCCCGGCGATCCTGCAACTGGTGGTTGGCGCCAACCAGGGCCTGGGTCTGCTTCTCGATCTGCGCGGTCATCCGGTTGAAGGCGCGGTTGAGCAGGCCGATTTCGTCGGTGCCGGTGCGGCCGGCCACCCGCAGCGCGAAATTGCCGCTGCCGACCCGGCGCGCCGCATCGACCAGTTCGTAAAGCGGTTCGACCTGACGGTCGGCGAAACGCAACGCCAGCCAGACGAAAAAGCCGACCAGGGCCAGCGAAAGCACCCCCAGGGCCGCGTTGATGCGCAGCTGAAGCAACCGCGCGCGCTGGGTCAGCACTTCGTAGGCCTGCACGATGTTCTGCGCGCGCTGGCCCTGGCTGAAGGCGAGAAGGTCCGAAATCCGGGCGGCATAGAGATAGATGCCGGCCCGACGATCGACCGGCGTCACCGCTTCGATCTTGTTGGCGCTGGCGTTGACGACAATGGCCTCGCCGGCATTGAGGCGGCGCAGGACTTCGGGCGAAATGCGCTGACGGGTCGAATTGCTTTCGGGATCGACGATCGCCAGCGTTCGCAATTGCCCATCGTCTCCTTTCGCAATGATCGCCGATTCGTTCAGCCGGCGATTGTAGATCTGGTAGGAATAGAACTCGGCGAATCGCGGGCTCGCGAAAGATTCGGTCGACAGGAACGAGCGCATGTCGCCCGCCATGGCGGTGGTCTCTCTGCTGACGTCGAGCTGGGTCTGTTCATAATAGCCGCGCGCCAGCTTGTTGGCGTTTTCGAGCAGTCCGCGCGAATTGTCCGAGAACCAGAACTCGACGCCCGTCTGAAACAGCCAGGAGGCGAAAATCACGACGAGCAGCGTCGGTATCGCCGAGATCATCGAGAACAGAAAAACCAGTTGAACATGCATCCGGCCGGAGCCGCCCACGCTTTGCGCAGCTCTGCGCAGGGCAAGTCGCCGTCCGATCAGCACCAGCAGGGTTATCGCGGGGACCAGCATGCCAACAAGCAGCGCCGCCGTGACATCCGAAGACACCAGCTTGCCCTTTTCGGCCTGGCTGGAAAATGTGCTCCAGGCGATGGCGAACATGCCGAGAAAGGCAACCAGGGCGCTTGCCTCGATTATCGCGAAAAAATTGCCCCTGCGCGCGGCAATCTGCGCGCGTCGCCACCAGCGAGGCCACCGCCGGTTGCCGGGAGAGCTATCGGCCATCATCGTTGCACCATTACAACACTGCTGTTGCACGACTGCAAGAGGGTTTGGCCGATTTATGCGCGGTTAGCGCCGTGCGTAATGATCCGGCTCGATTTCAAGATCGTTCAAACGCTTGCGCAGCGTGTTGCGATTGATCCCGAGCAATTGCGCCGCACGCAGCTGGTTTCCGCCGGTTTCACGCAGCACTTCGGCGAACAGGGGGCGCTCGAACGCGGCAAGCGCGGTATCGTAAACCGTGCCCGGCGCCGGACGAAACGCGGCCAGCCAGCCAGAAACCGCCGTATCGAGCGATGTCTCCCCTTCTTCGGTCGCGCCTGCTCCTGACTGCAAGCCTGCAAGCAGGGGCTCGATCGCCGCCGCATCGATCGTATCCTCGCGGGACATCAGCGCCAGGCGGAAGATGAAATTACGCAGCTCGCGAACATTGCCGCGCCATGCCTGGCGCGAAAGCAGCCGGACGCCTTCCGGCGCTCAACTGCCGGCGCGGCAGGCCTTCGCTTGCGGCCTGCTGGAGAAAGTGGCGGGCAAGCGCCTCGATGTCGTCGGCCCGCTCACGCAGCGGCGGCAGTTCGATCGGCACGACATTGATGCGGTAATACAGGTCCTCGCGGAACTGCCCGGCGGCGATCATCGGTTCGAGATCGCGGTTGGTCGCGGCGATGATGCGGGCATCGACCTGCACTTCCTCGCGCCCGCCTACCCGGCGGATGGCGCCGGACTGCAAGGCGCGCAGCAGCCGGGTTTGCGCCTGCATCGGCATGTCGCCGATTTCGTCGAGGAACAGGGTGCCGCCCTGGGCCTGCTCGAACTTGCCGATATGCCGCGCGACCGCGCCGGTGAAGGCGCCCTTCTCGTGCCCGAACAGCTCGCTTTCGATGAGTTCGGCGGGAATGGCGGCGGTATTGACCGCCACGAACGGCCCGGCGCTGCGGTGGCCGAGTTGGTGGATGGCTTCGGCGACGAGCTCCTTGCCGGTGCCCGATTCGCCCAGGATCAGAACGGTCAGGTCGTTGCGCAAAACCCGCGTGATCATGCGGTAGACCGCCTGCATCGGCGCGCTGCGGCCGACCAGCGGCAGGCCCTGTTCGGCGATCCTCCTCGCCGTGCCCGGCACGATGGCGGCGCTGGCCGACAGCCTGGCGGACCGTGCGGGCCAGTTCATCGAGATCGAAGGGCTTGGGGAAATATTCGAAAGCACCGGTACCCGTGGCGCGCACTGCCGTGTCGAGGGTGTTCTGGGCCGACAGGATGATCACCGGCAACGCGGGATGCAGCGCCGTCACCGCCCCCAGCGTTCGATGCCGTCGCCGTCGGGCAGCATGACATCGGTCACCAGCGCCGCGAACGACCGTTCCGCCAGCAAGCGGTCGCGCTCGGCGATGGTTGTGCAGTGCGCAACCGCAAAGCCCTCGGCTTCCAGCGCGGCGGTGATCACGATCGCGATCGAATTCATCGTCTTCGACCAGCAGTACGTTCATAACGGCTTGGCTCCTTCTCGTGTGGGGCCGGCGCTTCGCGGCCAACTGCAAATGAACCCGGAAATGGGTCCAGCGGCCGGCTTCGTCGCGGTCATAGCTGATGCGCCCGTTCATTTCGCGAACCAGCTTGCGCACCAGCGCGAGGCCCAGCCCCTGGCCGCTCTTCTTGCTGGTCACGAACGGATCGAAGACATGGTCGCGCATGGCCGGATCGATCGCCCGGGCCGTTGTCGCTGACCCGCAGCTCGATCGGCAGCCGCACCGGCTCGCCCTGGCCGGCGGCATGGAGTTGCAGGCCGCTGGCAAAGCGCGTGCGGACGATCACGCGGGGCTTTGCGCCATGCCCGGCAGGCCTCGCATCGCATTGGACAGCAGATTGATCAGCACATGGACCAGCCCGTCGGCATTGCCGAGCAGCGGCGGCAGCGAGGGATCGAATTCCTCCTCGATCCGCACGCGCCGTCTTGCCCGCGCGCCTTCCGAGCACCGCAATCGCGCGGCGCACGGCTTCATGCAGGTTGCACGGCTCCAGCGGCGGCTCGGTGCGCTGGCTGAGCGACTGCATCTCGTCGATCAGCTTGGCGATCCGGTCGACTTCGGCGGCGATCAGGCCGGTAAGCGCCTTGTTCTTTCGTCCGCTTCGCGGCCGAGCAACTGCGCCGCGCCGCGGATGCCGGCAAGCGGGTTCTTGATCTCGTGCGCCAGCACTTCGGGCGCCGCGCAGCAGCGCCTCGTCGAGCCCGCCCGGATCCTCGCCCATGGCCTCGGCCGCGCTGGAATCGTGCAGGGTGAGCATCTGCCAGCCCGGCTCGTCGACGACCGGGCGCCACGGTCAGATCGAGCCGGCGCGGCCCCAGTCCCGCAACCGTCACGCCGATTTCGCGGGCGGATACCGGCGATTTCGTTGTCGCCGACGCGCTCGGACAGGCGCGGCTCGTCGAAGCTGAGCCAATCGAACAGGCTGCGCCCGGTCAGGCGGCGCAGGCTCTGGCCGAAAAACTGCTCGGCGGCGGGATTGGCCGAGGCGATCTTCTGCCCCGGCGCCAGCAGCACGACCGCCAGCGGCAGGCTGGCGAGCAGGCGCTGCGCATCGGGAGCCGTACTCATGCCGCGCGGCGTTGCAGGAACGGGTCGTAGAAAGTGCGCAGCGACTGTATCACTTCGCCGGCGTCGTCGATGAAGTTCACCCGGTTGCGGAACTCGGCCGAGCCGGGCAGTCCGCGCGTGTACCAGCCGAGGTGCTTGCGCGCCATCTTGACCCCGGTTTCCCTGCCGTAGTGCACGAGCATTTCCTCGTAATGTTCGAGAATAAGGCCTAATTGCTGGTCGAGCGAGGGATTTTCCGGCACGGCGGCGCCGCGCAACCAGTGCATGACCTGGCCGAGCAGCCACGGCCGGCCATAGGCGCCGCGGCCGATCATCACCCCGTCCGCGCCGGACTGTTCGAGCGACTGGGCGACGTCGCCGATCGCGCAGATATCGCCGTTGACGATCACCGGCAGCGAAACCGCGTCCTTGACCCGGCGCACGAAAGCCCAGTCGGCCTCGCCCTTGTACATCTGGCAGCGGGTGCGGCCGTGGACGGTGATCATTTGCGCGCCGAGATCCTCGCGCGATACGCGCCAGTTCAGGTGCGTTGAGGCTGTGGTGGTCCCAGCCCATCCGCATCTTGACGGTTACCGGCACGTCAACCGCCTTGACCGTCGCCTCGATCAACTTCGCGGCGAGCGGGAGATCGCGCATCAGCGCCGAACCGGCCTCGCCGTTGACCACTTTCTTGACCGGACAGCCCATGTTGATGTCGATGATCGCCGCGCCGCGATCGGCGTTGAGCTTGGCCGCCTCGGCCATCTGGGCGGGGTCGCACCCGGCGAGCTGGAGCGAGACCGGCTCCTCCACCGCAGCCCAGGCCGCCTTCTGCAGCGACTGGCGGGTTTCGCGGATCATTGCCGGCGAAGCGATCATCTCGGTGACGTTGAGCCCCGAGCCGAAGCGGCGCACCAGCTTGCGGAAGGGCATGTCGGTGACGCCGGTCATCGGCGCCAGGATCACCGGGCAGTCGATGCGGACCGGGCCGATGTGAATCGGCTCCAGTGCGGGCGGGGAGGGAAGTTCGCTCATAGTGGTGCCTAAAATTTGGGCAGCGCATAGTGGATTGCCCTCGCCCCGGCAAGCGGTTTACCCGCGCGCTCCTATGGCCGGCGCCCCTCCCCGTCCCGCACCGTACCAATTGCCGCCGGGGTCATCGTCGCGGCCGGCGAAGGTCTGCGCGCGGGTCAGCCCGTGCCCAAGCAGTTCGCCTTATGGCGCGGAAAGCCAGTCGTCCGGCATTCGGCGGAAGCCCTGGCGAGTGCCGGGATCGCCCCGATTGCCGTTGCGATTCCCGCGGGCAGCCGAAGCGATCGCCGCGATCGCTCTCGATGGAATCGAAGGCATTCGCCTGGTCACTGGCGGGGCAAGCCGGCAGGAATCGGTGCGTGAATGCGCTTGAGGCGCTCGAAGCGGATGCTCCCCAGCGCGTGCTGATCCACGACGCCGCGCGCCCTGCCCTGCCCGCCGCGGTCATTGCCCGCCTGCTTGCCGCGCTCGATGTTCAGCAAGCAGCCATACCGGTCCTGCCAGTGATCGACAGCCTTGCCGAGGAGCGCGACGGAATGATGGCGGCTGCGGCGGACCGGAACGCATTGCGGCGGGTGCAGACCCCGCAGGCCTTTCACTATGGCGCGATCCTCGCCGCGCATCGCGCCTGGCAGGGCGACCCCTCGGCCGGGGACGATGCCCAGGTGGCGCAACAGGCGGGGATCGAAGTGGCTCTGGTCGAAGGAGACGAAACCCTGCACAAGCTGACATTCGCCAGCGATTTTGCCGTGGCCGCCCCGTCCGTCCGGGTCGGAACCGGCTACGATGTGCACCGGCTCGAGCATGGCAAGGAATTGTGGCTCTGCGGCGTCAAAATCGCACACACCCAGGGCCTTGCCGGCCATAGCGATGCCGATGTCGCAATCCATGCGCTGGTCGATGCCTTGCTCGGTGCGATCGGCGCGGGCGATATCGGGCAGCACTTTCCCCCGAGTGATCCGCAATGGCGCGGCGCCACATCTGATCGCTTCCTCGCCCATGCGGCAAGGCTTACGGCCGAGGCCGGTTACGCCATCGGCAATGTCGATCTTACCGTGGTTTGCGAAGCGCCCAGGATCGGCCCGCACCGCGAGGCGATGCGCGCGCGGCTTGCTGAAATTCTCGGGTGCGAGCCGGCCCGCGTCAGCGTCAAGGCAACCACGACCGAAAACCTCGGATTTACCGGCCGCGGCGAAGGTATCGCCGCTCAGGCTGTCGCCACACTCGTGCTCAACTGACCGGAGACCCAAGCATGCGCACTCTCCTTACCCTCGTCGCAGCGATCGCAATGGCGGCTCCCGGCATAGTCCAGGCGGCCGAACCGCCCTGTCTGACACCCGCAGAGTTCACCTCGCTGTCCAGCTATGCCCTGCCGAGCATGATCAGCGGCACGACCCAGCGCTGCTCGACCGTGCTGCCCGCCGATGCCTTCCTGCGCCGCAAGGGCGCCGATCTGAGTAACCGTTATGCCTCGCTCAAGACTTCGGCCTGGCCGGGCGCCAAGGCCGCGTTCCTCAAGGTCAGCGCCAACGGCGACAATGAAACCGCCTCGCTCATCCGCGGAATGCCCGACAGCTCGTTGCAGCCGATGGCGGACGCCTTCATTTCCGGCATGGTAAGCCAGCAACTGCCCACCGAACGCTGCCGCGCGGTCGATCGGCTGATCGGCCTGCTCTCGCCCTTGCCGCCGGAAAACACCGCCGAACTGATTGCGCTCGCCGTGGGATTGGGCGCAAGGAGCGGCAAGGCCAGGTTCGGCTCGCTGACAGTGTGTTCGGCATAGCGCTGCCAGCCGAAGAGGAGACCAGACGCGATGAAACGGACGATCGCCGCCGCAGCCGGGCTTTCCCTGTGCCTGTCCGGCGCTCAGGCCCAGGCCCAGATGGAGCGGCCTTGCATCACCGACCGGGAAATGCATGGGCTGGTCGCCTATTTCCTGCCCGCCGTGCTCGACGAACTGGCGAATAATTGCGGCCCGCACCTGCCGGAAGACAGCTATCTGCGCGCGGGCTTGCCGCGGCTGCAAACCAGCCTCGCCGAAGGCAAGGAAGCCGCCTGGCCGGCGGCGCGTGCGGCCTTTTTCAAGATGTCCGATGCGAAAGACGCCAAAAGCATGGCGAGCCTTTCCGACAGGGCGCTCCGCCCCTTGGTCGATGAACTGCTGGCGCAAAAGATGTCGATCAAGGTGAATCCACCGATGTGCGGCGAAATCGACGGCATTGCCGAAGCGCTCGCGCCGCTTTCACCCGGCGAAACCGTTCACCTGATCGCGACGATCTTCAACACCGTGTCGCGCAAGGACAAGAAGATGCGCAGCTGTCCGCGCGTCGAGGGATGAGAGTGCAGGAACCGCACCGATGCTGCTCCCGGTTGACATAGTTGCCCTGGCGACAAGGGTGGTCGCCGAAAACAAGGCCGCCGGCCGGACCGTGGCGCTGGCCGAGAGCTGCACCGGCGGCCTGGTTTGCGCGGCGCTGACCGAAGTGGCCGGTTCCTCGGCGGTGCTCGACCGGGGGTTCGTTACCTATTCGAACGAAGCCAAGCGCGAATTACTGGGCGTTGCCGCCGACATTCTCGATACCTTCGGCGCGGTTTCGGTGGCGACGGCCTGGGCCATGGCGCAGGGCGCGCTCAAGCACAGCCACGCGGATGTCGCGGTGGCGATCACCGGCATTGCCGGGCCCGATGGCGGCAGCGCGGCGAAGCCGGTGGGCACTGTGGTTTTCTCCCGGGCGATCCGCGGCAGCGACGAATGCCTTGCCGACGAACGCCTGCTCGATGGATCGAGCCGCGCCGCGGTGCGCCATCAGGCGGCGCTGGTGGCGCTGGAACTGCTGCTGCCGTAAAGCTGCCCGGCCCGCTCTTCAAAAGCGGCAACCATCTTGCGGAAAGCCTTGTCGAAATACTGCCCGGCCAGGCTTTCGAACAGCGGCGTTGCGGAAAGCTGAAACTGACCGAGAAATCGACTTCGCAGCCGCCACCGGCCAGCGGCGCTGAACAGCCAGAGATTATCGAGATCGCGCATCGGTCCGTCGATGTAGTGCACCTCGATCTGCCCGGGACGCTGCTTTTCGACCCGCGAGGTGAATTTCTCGCGCATGGCTTTGAAACCGACCAGCATGTCGGCGATCAATTCGTCTCGTCGTCCGCTCTTGCACCCGGGTCGCGACGACCCAGGGCAGGAATTCGCGCATAGCGGCCGACATCGGCGACCAGGTCGAACATCTGCTCGGCGCTCTAGGGAAGTCGCCGGACTTCGCGGATCGAGGGCATCAGCGCGCCTTCGCCAGCTCGCCTCGCGGGCGGCGCGCATCGCGCGCGAAATCCTCGCCGGCGTGATAGCTCGAGCGGGTCAGCGGGCTCGAGGCGACTTGCAGGAAGCCCTTGGCCCGGGCGATCGCGCCAAAGGCATCGAAGGCCTGGGGCGTGACGAACTCGGTCACCTCGGCGTGGCGCTGCGTCGGCTGCAGATACTGCCCCATGGTGAGGAAATCGATCTCGGCGCAGCGCATGTCGTCCATCACCTGGTGCACTTCGAGCCGCTCCTCGCCGAGCCCCAGCATGATGCCCGACTTTTGGTGAAGATCGCGGGATCGTGCCGCTTCACCGTCTCGAGCAGCTGCAGCGAGGCATAATAGCGCGCGCCGGGGCGGATCGTCGGATAGAGCCGCGGCACGGTTTCGAGGTTGTGGTTGTAGACGTCCGGCCCCGCCGCGACGATCGCCTCGACCGCGGCTTCGCATCTTGTCCGCGGAAGTCGGGGGTGAGGATTTCGATCGTGGTTTGCGGCGTCGTCGCGCCGCAGCGCCTCGATCACCTTGACGAACTGCCCTGCCCCGCCATCGGGCAAATCGTCGCGATCGACCGAAGTCACGACGATGTGTTCGAGCCCCAGCTTGGCCGCGGCTTCGGCGACATGGTCCGGCTCGTCGGCATCGACCTTGCCCGGCATGCCGGTCTTCACATTGCAGAACGCGCAGGCGCGGGTGCAGGTGTCGCCCAGGATCATCACCGTCGCGTGCTTCTTGGTCCAGCACTCGCCGATATTGGGGCAGGCGGCTTCCTCGCAGACAGTGTTGAGGTTCAGCGAGCGCATCAGGTCGCGGGTTTCGCCATAGGCGCGCGAATTTGGTGCCTTGACGCGAATCCAGTCGGGCTTGCGCTGGCGTTCCGGTTTGGGCGGCGGCGGAGAGGTCGTTCATCGCGCCCGGATAGTCGCAACTCCGCTCGCTTGCCAGAGCCAATCGCAGCCGCCATGGAGTACGCCATGACCGACTGTACCCTCCCCCGAAATTTCCCGGCTGATCGAAGGCTATCGCCGGTTTCGCGAAAGCGGCTGGAGCCCCCATCGCGAGCGCTGGCAGGCGTTACGCGAAGGGCAGACGCCCAGCGTCATGGTCATCGCCTGCTCCGACAGCCGGGTCGATCCTTCGCAGATGTTCGATTTCGATCCCGGCGAGGTGTTCGTCGTGCGCAATGTCGCCGCGCTGGTGCCGCCGTTCGAGACCACGCCCGGCCATCACGGCGTCTCGGCCGCGCTCGAATTCGCCGTGCAGATCCTCGGGGTGAAGGAGATCGTCGTGCTGGGTCACGGCATGTGCGGTGGCTGCAAGGTGGCGCTGACCCGGGAACTGCATGGCGCCGAGCCCGGCGAAGGCGGGTTCATCGCCGACTGGATCGGCCTGCTTGACGAGGCGCGCGGTCCGGTGGCCGAGCGGCTGGGCACCGCAGGCCGCGAGGCCGAGCGGGCGATGGAGCATGCCGGCGTGCGCGTCAGCCTCGCCAATCTGCGCAGCTTTCCGTGCGTGCCGCAGAAGGAACGCGGCGGGACGAACTCAGACTGCGCGGCGCGTGGTTCACCATCGCGAGCGGGCAGTTGCACTTGCTCGACGAAGCTAGCGGTGAGTTCATGCCCGTTGAATAGCGAAAAGGGCGGCGGTTTCCCGCCGCCCTCCAAGTCGCAATTCGATAGCTCGATGGGTCAGCCGCCCTTGCTCGCGAGATAGGCGTTCCACAGGCTGGCGAGCGGCTGCCTGATCCCGCCGACTTGCGAAAAGGCCTGGCGAGCGCCGGCGAGATCGCCGCTGATCGGTCAGCGCGATACCAAGCCGGGTGTTAGCCCGATCCCGGTCGATGCCGCCCTTGGACAGCGCCAGGCGATAGAGCTCGATCGCCTTGGCCAGATCGCCATAGCCAAAATAGGCATCGCCCGTCGCCAGCGCGAGAACGCCGTTGGCGTCACGCTGCGACCTGCGCGGCGAGGCCGGGCAGCGAAGCCTTGTCGGGCCCGATCCGCGCGTTGGCGTCGGCGAGGCCCTGGGTAACGAAAGCGTCGTTCGCCCGGAGTTTGCCCGCGGCAACGCCGGCATTGAGCACTTTGACCACTTCGCCGGGGAGACTGCGGATATCTGCGGTATCGACATATTCGCGGTAGGTGCGGTCATCGAGCATCGAATTGGTCCGCGACATCAGGCGCAGCACGTCGAGCATTTCGGGCTTCTGGTATTTGCCATTCCACCGCCAGGGTGACAAGAATGTCGTTCCAGCTCTTCGGCGTATTCACGGCATTGACGTACATCGCGCCCCATTCGCCGATGCCGGCGAGATTCTTGGCCTTTGGCCGCCCAGGAAACGCCCATCAGGTAATACTTCTCGGAAACCGGCTGATTGGCGGCCTTCATCTTGTCGATCGCCGCTTTCAGCGCCGCGCTGCCTTCGGCGGTCTTGCCTTCGCGGAAATAGGTATCGGCGACGAATCGGCCCAGTTCGGGATCGGGATAGTTGGCGTTCAGGGCGAGCTGAAGGTGTTCGCGCGCCAGAGCGTACTTGCGGCCTTGATATTCCAGAATGCCGAGGTTGTAGTAAATCTTGGCAGCACTCTTCCGGCGGCACCTTGCCGGAAGAGACCAGACCGAACAGCCCGGCTTCCTGCATCGCCTGGTCGCGCATCAACACGCCGACGTTCAGGCCGAAACTGGCCTGCGGTCGCTTTGTCGTCGGGCGTTGTCGCGGCGGCGTCGGCGGCGGTCGAGCAAGGCTATCAGCCCGCCGCGCCTGGCCATCGAGCCTGCTGGCGCAACGCGGCCTGCTGCGAGCGGATCGCGCGAATCGCCGATCTGCTTGGACAACTCCGTCGAGCGCGGGATTTTTGGCGGCTTCGGTGATCGCTTTCTGCAGCGGCCTGGCAGCCGTGACGAATGGCTTCGAGAAATTCGACCTTCGCCGGCTTGCGCCTTGCGCATGGGCCGGCCGGTGCAGCAGCTGGCGCCTGCGGCGGCCAAGCCTAGCGCAAGCGCGGTACCGCAACAGAGTGGAGGCCACGGCCTTCTTGCGGAACATGGTATAGATCTCCTCAAACACGCGGCGCTAACTCGGTCACGCCGCCCCAATTACTTCGAGCCTGCCATAAGCGCGGATTCGCCCGCTTGGCAATGGTGCGCGCAACTAGGGCGCGGCGGTTGAACCGCGATTGAATGCGGCTTGACCCATCCGTTCAGCATTGCGCCCGCACAGTGTGGAAAAACACCGCCATGCACGGCCCTGCGCGCCCGGCTTGGCTGGCGTTCCCCGCGGGCTTTGCCCTAAGGCCATGGAGAACCCATTCCCGCCAACTATACAGATCGAATATCCCGCGTGAGCGAAGACAGCGACCCTACCGAAATTCCGCCTTCGCCGGGCGAATATGCCGCGCGTCGATATCGTCGACGAGATGAAGACGAGCTACCTCGATTACGCGATGAGCGTGATCGTCAGCCGCGCGCTGCCCGACGTGCGCGACGGGCTGAAGCCGGTGCACCGCCGCATCCTGTACGCCGCGCAGGAAGGCGGCATGGTCGCCGGGCCGGCCCTATCGCAAGTCGGCCAAGATCGTCGGCGACGTGATGGGCAATTATCACCCGCACGGCGACAGCGCGATCTACGACGCGCTGGCCCGCATGACGCAGGACTGGTCGATGCGGCTGCCGCTGATCGACGGCCAGGGCAATTTCGGCTCGATGGACCCCGATCCGCCGGCCTCGATGCGCTACACCGAAGCGCGGCTGGCCAAGGTCGCCAACAGCCTGCTCGACGATCTCGACAAGGACACGGTCGATTTCAGCGACAACTACGACGGCTCGCGGCAGGAGCCGCAGGTGCTGCCGGCGCGCTTCCCCAATCTGCTGGTCAACGGCGCCGGCGGCATCGCCGTCGGCATGGCGACCAACATTCCGCCGCACAATCTGGGCGAAGTGATCGACGGCTGCCTCGCCTATATCGACAATCCGGCGATCACCACCGAAGAGCTGTTCGAGATCATCCCCGGCCCCGATTTCCCGACCGCGCCGCTCATCCTGGGCCGGCCGGCGCGCGCGCAGGCCTATCTGACCGGGCCGCGGCTCGATCATCATGCGCTGCCGCCACGAGATCGAGGAAGGCCGGGGCGACCGGCGCTCGATCGTGCTCACCTCGATGCCCTATCCAGGTCGGCAAGAACGGCCTGGTCGAGAAGATCGCCGAGGCCGCCAAGGACAAGCGGATCGAGGGCGTTTCCGACATCCGCGACGAATCGAGCCGCGCTCGGCGTGCGCGTGGTCATCGATCTCAAGCGCGACGCCACGCCCGAAGTCGTGCTCAACCAGCTGTGGCGGCACACGCCCGGCGCAATCGAGCTTCCCCGCCAACATGCTGGCGATCCGCGGCGGCCGGCCCGAAATGCTGGCCCTGCGCGACATCATCGAGGCGTTCGTCACCTTCCGCGAGGAGGTCATCACCCGCCGCACCAAGTTCGAACTCAACAAGGCGCGCGACCGGGCGCATATCTTGCTCGGCCTGGTCATCGCGGTCACCAACCTCGACGAAGTGGTGCGGATCATCCGCGGCTCGCCCAACCCCGCCGCGGCCCGCGCCGCGCTGCTGGCGCGCGAATGGCCGGTCGGCGAGATCGCGCCCTATATCCGCCTGGTCGAGGCGATCGAAGCCGACGACGCCGATGTCGATGGCAAGGCGGCACCTACCGCCTGTCGGAAGTCGCAGGTGAAGGCGATCCTCGACCTGCGGCTCCACCGCCTGACCGCGCTCGGCCGCGACGAGATCGGCGGCGAGCTGCAAGGGCTGGCCGCCGCGATCGCGGAATTCCTCTCGATCCTCGCCGACCGGGTGAAGCTCTATGGCGTGATGCGCGAGGAACTGGTCGGCGGTGCGCGATGCCTTCGCCACGCCGCGCCTCTCCGAAATCGCCGCCGCCTGCGACGGGATCGAGGACGAGGACCTGATCGAGCGCGACGACATGGTCGTCACCGTCACCATGGACGGCTACATCAAGCGCACCCCGCTCTCGACCTTCCGCGCGCCAGGCCGCGGCGGCAAGGGCCGCGCCGGGCATGGCGACCAAGGACGAGGACGTCGTCACCGCGATGTTCGTCACCTCGCACCCACAATCCGGTGCTGTTCTTCTCGACCGCCGGCAAGGTCTATCGCCTCAAGGTCTGGCGCCTGCCCGAAGGCGGCCCGGCCACGCGCGGCCGGCCGATCGTCAACCTGCTGCCGGCGCTCGACCAGGGCGAGACGATCGCCACGGTGCTGCCGCTGCCCGAGGACGAGGCGGAATGGGGCAAGCTCCACGTCGTGTTCGCCACCGCCAAGGGCAATGTCCGGCGCAACGCGATGGACGCCTTCGCCAACGTGCCCTCGAACGGCAAGTTCGCGATGCGGTTCGAGGAGGATCAGCGACGACCGGCTGATCGGCGTCGCGCTGCTCGAGCGCCAGCGACGACGTGCTGCTCGCCACCCGCGCAGGGCAAGGCGATCCGCTTCGCCGGCGACGACGTCCGCGAATTCCAGAGCCGCACCTCCACCGGCGTGCGCGGCATGACGCTCGAAGGGCGACGACGAGGTGATCTCGCTGTCGATCCTCCACCGCGTCGGCACGACCTCGGAAGAGCGCGAGGACTATGTCCGCTTCGCGCCGTGGAAGGCCGAGAAGGAAGGCGAACCGCCGATGAGCGCCGAGCGCTTCGCGGAAATGCGCGGCGCGCGAGCAGTTCATCCTGACGGTCTGCGCCAACGGCTATGGCAAGCTGTCCTCGGCCTACGAATACCGCCGCACCGGTCGCGGCGGCCAGGGCATCACCAATATCGACAACATCGACCGCAACGGCCCGGTCGTCGCCAGCTTCCCGGCCGTCCAGGCCGATCAGCTGATGCTGGTGACCGACCAGGCCAAGCTGATCCGCCTGCCGCTCGAAAGCCTGCGGGTGATCGGCCGCGGCACGGCTGGCGTGCGGCTGTTCAACGTCGCCGACAAGGAACATGTGGTCAGCGCCGTGCGGCTGGCCGAGGACGGCGAGGATGAGGGCGAGGATGGCAACTCACCCGAGGTGCCGGAGGCGGAATGAGCACGTTTCCGGCTGTAGCCTATAAAGTGCTGACTTCGGATGAGATGGCCGAATTCAGAGACCGAGGCCACTTTGCCGGATCGCCAGCAGATTTGGCCGATGGCTATCATTCATCTATCGACCGCCGAACAGCTTGCCGGGACGATAGCGAAGCATTTCGCCGGACAATCACGGCTGTTCGTAGCCACAATCGATCTGACCACATTGGCCCCTGCCATTCGCTGGGAGCCATCGCGCGGCGACCAGCTATTCCCGCATATCTATGGAACGCTGCCCTTATCGGCAGTGCTGGACCATTGTCCGCTCGAATCTGCGGAAGGCGTAACGGAGATCAAACCCTGCCGAGCTTGATAGCCTTTTCGGGGCAAGCCGCAACGCACAGGCCGCAGGCGCGGCATGCATCGGCATTCACCGCGAAGGCCTGTTTCCAGCCGTGGGCAAAGCCCTTTATCTTGCCCTTCAGCGAAAGAGAGCGCCGGGCTTCGGCCGGCAAAATGCCCATTTCAAACACGTCATAAGGGCAAGCGGCGACGCAATCGGCTTTCCCTTCGCATCGATTTGCATCAATCAGTGGGGCGAACACACCGGCTTCCTGTTTGCAATCGATCATTTCCATTGATTTTCCGCTCCCCTGCGGCCAGCGCCAGAGCATATAATCTGATGACTCATGATGTCCATATCATCGGCGGCGGACTGGCCGGAAGCGAGGCGGCCTGGCAACTGGCGCGGCGCGGTGTCCGTGTGCGGCTGTCCGAAATGCGCGGCGGCGGAGGAGATGGGACCGAGGCGCACCAGACCGATGCCCTTGCCGAACTGGTCTGCTCGAACAGCTTCCGCTCGGACGATGATGAAAGCAACGCCGTCGGCCTGCTGCATCACGAGATGCGCCAGTGCGGCTCGCTGGTCATGGCGGCGGCGGCCAAGGCGCAAGTTCCGGCGGGATCGGCGCTGGCGGTGGACCGGGATGTGTTCTCGGCCGAGGTGGAGAAGGCGCTGGCCGCCCTGCCAACGCTGGAAATTGTGCGCGAACGGATCGACCAATTGCCCCCTGCCGGGCTGACGATTGTCGCCACCGGACCGCTCACCGCCGCAGCGCTGGCCGAGAGCATCGGCGCGGCGACCGGGGCGGAGAGCCTCGCCTTCTTCGATGCCATCGCCCCCATCGTCTATCGCGAAACCATCGACATGGACGATCTGCTGGATGGCATCCCGCTGGGACAAGGGCGAAACCAAGGACTATATCAACTGCCCGATGGACCGCGAGCAATATGCCAGCGTTCCATGCCGGGCTGCTGGCGGGCGAGAAGACGGTGTTCAAGCGAGTGGGAGGCCGACACACCCTATTTCCAGGGCTGCATGCCGATCGAAGTCATGGCCGAGCGCGGGTTGGACACGCTGCGGTTCGGGCCGATGAAGCCGGTCGGGCTCGACAATCCGCGCGATTCTACTCCCGAATTTCCGAACGGGCGCTGGCCGCATGCGGTGGTGCAGCTGCGGCAGGACAACAAGCTGGGCACGCTGTGGAACATGGTCGGCTTCCAGACCAAGCTCAAGCATGCCGAGCAGGTCCGCCTGTTCCGCACCATCCCGGGGCTGGAGAAGGCCGAGTTCGCCCGGCTGGGCGGGCTGCACCGCAACACCTTCCTCAATTCGCCCCGGCTGCTCGACCGGCAGCTGCGGCTGAACAGCGCGCCGCATATCCGCTTCGCCGGGCAGATCACCGGCTGCGAGGGCTATGTCGAGAGCGCCGCGGTCGGCCTGCTGGCGGGGCTGATGGCGGCGGCGGAACTTGGCGGGCAGGCATGGAGCTCCCCTCCCCGCTACCACCGCGATGGGCGCATTGCTCGCGCATATCACCGGCGATGCCGAAGCGGAGAGCTATCAGCCGATGAACGTCAATTTCGGCCTGTTTCCGCCGGTCGATCCGAGTGATCAGCAAGAAGCAGCGCAAACTCGCCTATACCGAGCGCGCCAAGGCCGAGCTAGCCGCCTGGCTCCCCGCTCATCGCCGTCTGAAATCCTCCCTGGCATCCGGGCCAGACCCGGGCTGGGTCCGTATCGGCGAACAGCGGCAGGCCGGCTTGGCGCGCTGCTTGGGCTTGGTGGTGGCGAATTCCTCGCGCGTCAGGATTGCATCGCGATTGGCGTCGGCGCCCTTGAACTTGCTGGACGTCCGCACCGCCCATTCCTCGAAGCTGAGCAGATTGTTGTGGTCCGTATCGAGCTTGCGGAAGGCGTTGGCGCGCGGGGCGAGCATTTCGTTGCGGGTGATGCGCCCGTCGTGATCGTGATCGACCCGGTTGAAGCGGCGTTCCTCGCGGCTTGCCGGATCGGCTTCGGGCGGCATGCCGCCGCGCAGGCCCCTGCCGCTGGCGCCCGGCAAATCGCCGAGCGGCTCCGGCGCTGAACCGGCGGCGGCCAATTGCGGCGGCGGCGCGCCCTGTTCGCTCTCCGCCCTGCCCTGCCACCAGAACAGTCCGGCCGCTGCCAGCATGAGCGCCGCCACCGCGCCCAGTACGATTCGGTTCATCGCGCCCGTCCCATCCGGCGGGACGATCCCGCCGCCTGCTAACGCCCAAAAAATCCGATCCGCACCGCCCTGGCAAATGAAGACATTGAAATCGCCCTTGCGGCGTTTTCTCCGTTCAGATCGCCCTTGGCCAGGCCATGCAGCACGGCAAGCGGACGCAGCGGGCGCGGCAGAGACTCCCGGCGCCAGTCCTGCGCACGAGCCAGCGCCAGCGCGGCTTCGCGCTCGGCCGGGTGAGAGAGCCTGCTCGCAATGTCGGCAAGCGCCCAGTTTCGCGCCATTCTCAGCACCGCCGGACGGACCCGATCCTCCTGCACCAGCGCGGCGAAAGCTTCCGCGCGGACCTCGGCAAGCAATTCGAAGGCGGCAGGTTGAAGGGGCGGCGCCCCGGTCAAGGCTTCCCAGCCCGAGGGCAATGCTTCGAGGACCGCACGATCGCCGGGCCAGGCGTCGAGCGCCACCAGCAAGGGTTCGCCCCTGGGCGCGGCTGGCGCCCCGGCGGACAGGTGCTCGCGCCACCAGGCAAGCCGGAGCTGCGCCAGCATCGGCTCGCGCGAGGAACGGACGATTCCCGCCAGCCGGGTATCGAGCGCCAGCAGCGCCAGCAGGGCGGCGCGGCTTGCAATGGGCGCATAGCTCAGCGCCAGCCGCTGGATCGGCGGCAGCGTATCGAGCAGCGCATTGTCATCCGCCATCGCCCGCCCATGCCCGCTGGCCGCGTTTCCGGCAAGGTCGCGCGAAAATTCGCGTCTTTACGCCGGGTTAACCCTGTCGCTTGAAGGAGCGATTACCAAGCTCGGCTATAGGCTTTCTCCAAACAGCGGTTCTCGTCCGCGGTATTGCAAGGAAAGCCGATGATTCGGAAGTTGCGCAAGACAGTTCGCGAGTTGCGCTCCAGCACGAGCGGCAATGCGGCATTGCTCGTCGCCTTGGGCATGCCGGCGCTGATCGGCTCCGCCGGTCTGGCGACCGATACGGCGCAGTGGTACATGTGGAAGCGCGAGCTGCAGTTCGCGGTGGACCAGGGGGCCCTGGCGGGCGCCTACGCGCGGGCCTACGAAGACAGCGAGGAAGACTACGCAACGCGGGCGACGCAGGAATACAAGGCCAACCTGACGACGATTTCCACATTCTCTTCGAGCCTGGCAGTGGGCCTGGCGAAGTTTGGCGGCAGCTCCACCAACAACAGCGTCACGGCTATCGCCACGGCGAGCAAGGGTCTGCCGTTTTCCAGCTACCTGACCGACCAGTCGGTGACGGTTCGCGCTTCCGCGCAGGCCAGCTACACCGGCGGCACCGCTTACACCGCCTGCCTGATCGCGATCGACCCCGACGACAAGGGGTCCATCACCTTCGACGGCTCATCGATCATCCTCAAGGCGCGCTGCGGCATCGCCACTCTATCGACATCCACGGAATCCGTGGTCGTCAACGGCAGTCCGAATCTCGATGTCGGCTGGGTTGTTTCGGCCGGCGGCATCGACAACTATTTCGATACGCTCACCGGCACTACGGTCAACGAGTATCTGAACAACCTGATCGACCCCTTCGCCGGGCTGACGCCGCCGAACAATGCTACGCCGCAAACCTACAGCTGCACCAAGGAAGAGTCCTACAATACCACCACCGGCAGCGAAACCACCGTCACCTGGACGGAAACCTATACGGGCGGGGCCAAGAACAAGCTGGCGCTTTCGGCGACCAGCTCGAAGGCCTCGAAGACCGTCGATCCGATCACACCTCGCCCGGCGTCGAAGAGCGATGTCGCGGGGGCGCAGACCGGCGATATTACAACGGTAACCGGCGATGTCACCAATTCCACATCCGGCTCCGGCAAGTCCGCCGTCACCACCTATCAGCGGATCGACGGGCTGAGCCGCGTCGATACGAATTACACGATTACGCCGACGACCGTGGCCGCCGGGGCGACGATGGACCCGGGTACCTACAAGGGCGGGGTCAAAATCGCCTGCGATACGGTGATGAATCCGGGCATCTATGTCATGGACGGCGGGGATTTCGAAGTTCATTCTAGTTCCGGCCATACCGTCACCGGCAATGGCGTCATGATTGTGCTCAAGAACTCGGCGGGCATCCAGTTCAATGGCGGCGAAAGCCTGAACCTGACCGCGATGAGCGCGGCGCAGTTGCTGGCCGCCGGCGTTTCCTCGACCGATGCGAGCAGGCTTGCGGGCATATTGGTATTCGAGGATCCGGCATCGCCCGGAGCACAGGCCAATCACAACGTGATCAACGGCAATGCCGCGACGGTGCTCAACGGCACAATCTACCTGCCGGTCAGCCACGTCAGATTTGGCGGGACCGCCTCTGTCACCAGTCAATGCCTGATGGTCGCCGCGGCGAACATCACGCTGTTCGGCGATCTCGATATGACCACGTTCTGTCCACCTGGCCAGGCCATCGAGGAAGAGGTTTCGACCGGCAGCGCCAGCATAAAGCTGGTGTCATGACGATGATCCGCGCCCTGAAGCGGCTTGTCCGCGAAAACGAAGGTTCGATGGCGATCGAAACCGCGGTCGTCGCCTCATCGCTGGCGTTGCTCTCGCTCGGCAGTTTTCAGGTCAGCTCGCTGGTCGCCCGGCAGAACGAATTGCAGGGCGCGGCTGCGGAAGCAGGGGCGATCGCGCTCGCCGCCAAGCCCGACACCACCGCCAAGCTGAATACGCTCGAATCCATCCTGATGACATCGACCGGCCTTCCCGATTCACAAAATTTCGGTCGCCTTCCGGTACAAGTGCGGGACGGACAACGATCTGGAACGAAACAACGCATGCGACGACGACGACGACGAGCAGGAATGGAAATTCGTCCGGGTGCGTCTGCGGGATACCTATCAGCCGATCTGGGCGCAGTACGGTATTGGTTCCAACATCGATCTCGAGGTCGAGCGCCTGGTGCAGATCCAATGAACACGCCCACTCGCCCCATTCGCCAGCTGCTCCGGGATTGCCGGGGGTCGATGATCGTCGAATTCGCGCTGATCGCGCCGATCTTGCTGACATTGATGCTTGGTGTCGTCCAGATGGGCGTGGCCATGCAGGAATACAACGCGCTGCGCGGTGTCACTGGCGATGTGGCGCGCTATGCCGTGGTCAATTACCAGACAAGCAACAAGCTTTCGACCGCGACGCTGTCGACCTACGGCACTTCGGTGGCAAGAGCCGCGCCCTACAACCTCCCGGCCACCGGTCTGCTGGTCACGGTTACCGAGCCGGCCGTCCAGCGCGTGGCAGGTGCGAAGGAATTCAACATTACCGTGCGCGCGCAGGTCAACAACATCATGCAGTTCCTGCCGTTCAACGATTACTATATCACCTATTCGCGGCCGATCTTCGTTCTGCCCTGATCGCCAGCGCTTCTGCGCCTCTCGGGCTCGCGAAATCCCATAAAGTTCTTACAAATTAACCACGTCCGTTGGCCAACGGGTTACGCGCGCCTGCTATCGCCGGTGCGGGGAAACAGGAGTTGGCCCTTGCCTGAAATCAAGGACTCTCGGACGTTCAGGGGTGCATCCGCGCTGTCGCTCATGCGGCGGCTGCGGCATGACCGTGCGGGCAACACCATGGCGATCGTCGCGGCGGCGATGGCGCCGCTGCTGGCGATCGTCGGCAGCGGCATCGATCTGGGGCGCGGCTATCTTTCGGAAACGCGGCTGCAACAGGCCTGCGACGCGGGCGTGCTCGCCGCGCGCAAGAAGCTCGGCGCCGAGGTTGCCAGCCGCCGGCACGCCCCCGGCCAATGTCGTCGCGGCGGGCAACCAGTTTTTCAACGTGAATTTCCGCAAAAATGCCTACGGGTCGGAAAACCGTACATTCGACATGACGCTCAATGCGGACCTGTCGATCGACGGAGTCGCCACGCTCGACGTGCCGACCACGGTAATGAACCTGTTCGGCTACGACAATGTCGATGTCGAGGTCGAATGCACCGCCAAGCTCAACTACACCAATACCGACATCATGATGGTGCTCGACACCACCGGGTCGATGGATCAGGTCAATCCGAGCGATACGGTCACGCGCATGACCGCGCTCAAGAGCGTGGTCACGAACTTTCACAACCAGCTGGAAACCGGCAAGGGTCCGGGCACCCGGATCCGCTATGGCTTCGTGCCTTATTCGACCAACGTCAATGTCGGCCATTTGCTGCAGGACAACTGGGTAGTCAGCAATTGGACCTACCAGTCGCGTCGAGAACGACCACGTCGAATCGACAGACGACTACAGGCTTCGACGAGCGACAACTGGACCTACGGCCACTCGGGAACCTACACTGCCGTCACGACGCATATCCACCTATGCTGCGACCTACCACGCCGCCAGCGACCGAGGCTGACATCGGCCTGGTATAGCTGCGATACGGAGCCCCCGACAAAACATACACCGAAACCTATACGCAGATCGGTGACGCCGGTCGACTGAGACCTATGCCGGACCGCCGCCGGAGAAAGAGTGACGCAACGCTATCGCCGGGTTATAAATGGCATAGTTATTGGACAAATCTCAATGGCACCACTTGCGAAGTGCGACAAGGAAGGTATAATAATTATACCATACGAATACGACTATATCACAATCCGCGTAGAGTCATGGATACACAATACTATAGGTATGCGCCGATCGCCCGCAGCGTCGTCCAACTGGCGCACCGAAGCCAACGGCTGCATGGAAGAGCGCTCGACCTACGAGATCACGGACTACGACAACGTCGATCTCGCACAGGCGCTGGACCTCGACCTCGACAAAGTTCCGACCAACCGACGACGAACGCTGGCGGCCGAAGTATCACCGACATCATCCGCGAACGGTCGCTCGATTGGTACGGCGACGGCTCGTTTACGGTTGCCCCAGTGATTACCACCGATCTATATTTCTTCACGGCCGAGAGATAGTCCCAGCCATGGTCGCCTGTCCCGCGCCGGCGCGCAACCTGGCCGAAATGGACGCGACGCAATCTGTCATCCTATCTCTCGACCATCGCCCCAATAGGTACGACCTATCACGACATCGGCATGATCTGGGGAGGCCGTTTGATCTCGAAGACCGGCCTGTTCGCCACCGAAAACGCCGATCTCGCCGGCAGGCCGACCAGCCGCCACCTGATCTTCCTGACCGATGGCCAGACCGAAGCATACGATATCGCCTATGGCGCCTATGGGGTCGAACCGCTCGACCAGCGCAGATGGTCGCCGGCTTCGACCTTGTCGTTGAACGAGACCGTCGAAAAGCGCTTCGGCGTCGCCTGCGCCGAAGTGAAGAAGCGCAATGTCACTGTCTGGGTAATCGGGTTCGGCACCAACGTCTCGAATCTGATGAAACAGTGCGCCGGTAACGGCAGGTGGTTCAAGGCGGATGACGCCGACGAGCTCACTTCGATTTTCGACAAGATCGCCGCCGCCATGGGCGACCTGAGAATATCGAAATGAGCCGGCTCCGCACTCTTCCTCCGCCGAGGAAGGCGCGGCGATCGTCGAGTTCGCGTTGATCGCGCCGGTCATGCTGTTGACCCTGTTTGGCCTGTTCGACATCGGACATGGGATCTACACCAAGACGGTACTGCTTGGCGCGATCGAGAAAGCGGCGCGCGATTCGTCGATCGAATTGGCGACGACCGGTTCGCTCGACGCCAGGATCACCAGCATGGTCAGGAATATTCAGCCAAGCGCGACGCTGACTTTCACCCGCACAGCGTACTCCAACTTCTCGGACGTCGGCCAGGCCGAGGACTATACCGAATCGAGCGGCAACAGCACCTGCGATGACGGCGAACCGTTCGAGGACGCCAATGGCAACGGTGTCTGGGATGCCGACCGCGGCATCGACGGCCAGGGCGGCGCCCGCGATGCGGTGCTTTACCGGGTAACGGTTGTCTATGACCGGTTGTTTCCGATCTACAAGTTGCTCCCGGGCCAGTTGGACACGATGAGCGTCCAGGCGATCACGGTGCTCCGCAATCAGCCCTTTACCCTGCAAAACAGTGTAGCAGCGACGGGGAATTGTCCATGAAGCTCGGCCGAAGGCTATTCGCCCGGCTTGCCCGCAACCGTTCGGGCACGGCCATGACCGAATTCGCGCTGGCGCTGCCCTTCGTGCTGGCGGCGGGGTTGGGCGGCACCGAAATGGTCAATTACACTGTCACCAAGATGAAGGTGAACGATATCGCTTCGCACCTGGCCGACAACGCCTCGCGCGTCGGCGACACCTCGACCCTGATGAACCGCAAGATTTTCGAAAGCGATGTCAACGACATATTTCTCGGCTCGAACATCCAGGCGAGCAAGACGCTGGGCTTCTACGAACACGGCCGCGCGATCATCAGCAGCCTGGAAGTGCGTAATGCAGCCTCAGGCCAGCAATACATCCATTGGCAACGCTGCATGGGCAAAAAAGTCTATGCATCGAGCTATGGCAACCAGAACAACAATGTCGATGGTATGGGTCCGGCTGGCGAAGAAGTCACCGCCGCGGTCGATGAGGGCGTGATTTTCGTCGAAGTCGCCTACGACTATCAGCCCCTGGTTTCGGAGCGCTTCATCGGCGCGCCGACCATGCCGCGATCGCGTCTTACGTCGTGCGCGACAAGCGCGACTACACCCGGATCCACCAGCGCAAACCGCTCAATCCCGACGCAGTCGCCGAGTGCAACCTCTATAACGGCTATCCGGACGAGACTTACTAGCCGCGCGCCTATTCCAGCGCTTGGCAAAAGGCGCTCTCACTCTCTATGCTCGCTCGCAGCGCCGGACCCAATTCGACCCGGCCGAGGGAGACAGGGATGACCGGATATCCTGGCGCCGAGGTTCGCGACGATTTCGTCCCCAAGCACGATTTCCTCGACCGTGCGTTTCACGAACTCGAGAAACAGCGGCTCTGGCCAAAGGTCTGGCAGAACGCCGCCCGGCTGGAGGAAATTCCCGAGATCGGGGACTACACCGTCTACGAGGTGATCGACGAAAGCATCCTCGTCGTGCGCACCGGCGAGAACGAAGTGCGCGCGTTCCACAATTTCTGTCCGCACCGCGGCACGCTGCTCGCCGAAGGCCGCGGCAACGCCAAACAGTTCGTCTGCCCGTTCCATGGCTGGCGCTTCGGCATCGACGGGCGCTGCATCAAGGTGATCGACCGCGCAGGACTGGGGCGACTGCCTGTCGCGCGAGGACACCGACCTGGCGCCGGTGCAGGCCGGCATCTGGGGCGGCTGGGCATGGATCAACATGGATCCGGACTGCCAGCCGCTGGACCAATTCCTCGAACCGATGAAAAGCATGTGCGAGCTGTTCGAGTTCGAGAAGCTGCGCACCGCCTGGCACAAGAGCGTCAAGGTTCCCGCCAACTGGAAGACGGCGATGGGCGCCTTCACCGAGTTCTACCACGTCCAGACCACCCACGCGCAGATGCTGACCTATACCCAGGACTATTCGGTGAGCCGGGGCATGGGCCGGCACGGCTGGATTTCCTATGCCGGGGGCACCGGCCTGCCGGTCGGCCGCTCGCCCGCGCCTGCCGCCCAAGGACGTGCCCGATTTCCGCGACTACCTGTTCGAATACGCCGAGCAGTTCAAACACGATCTCGGCTCGATGCAGACCGAGCGCGCCTACCAGGCGACGCAGCGGCTGCGCACGGAAGCCAGCGCGGACGAGGACCCGCTATCGGTGCTCGGCAAGTGGGGCGGGTTCATTTACGAGGCGGCGATGGAGAGCGGCGCGGGCTGGCCGGACAAGCTGACCCCCGAATATATCGCCGAGAGCGGGTTCGACTGGCATGTCTTCCCCAACACCGCGTTTCTGCACCCGGCGATCGAGGCCGTGCTGTGGTACCGGTTCCGGCCGCTTGGCGACGATCACACCCATAGCATCTTCGATGTCTGGTCGCTCGAGCGTTATCCTTCGGGCGAAGAGCCCGAATACAGCCACCAGCACTTCGACGACTGGCGCGAGGGCGATTTTCCGCTGATCTTCCGGCAGGACTTCCTCAACATCCCCAGGGTGCAGAAAGGCATGAAATCGAGCGCCTTCAAGGGCTCCCGGACCAGCCCGGTCCAGGAACGCGCGGTGTCGAACTTCCACCGCGTGCTGCGGCGATACCTCGAAGACCCGCACGCCGACGATGGGCTCGGGCCGGAACCGATGGTCGAGATTCCTAAGCCAGATTGAACACCCGCGCCGCATTGCCCCGGCATACGGGCGAGGACAAGTATCGGCCACAGGAAAGGGAGCAGGAGCAATGCCGAAAGACGATTTATTCCTGTCGGCGGAAAATCCGATCGCCACCGCTCACCAGCGCGAACAGGAAGACCTCGCCATGCGGCTGCTCCAGCATCCGGCGATGCAGAAAGCGCGCGGCATGGCCGAATTCCTGTGGCGCGAAGGCATGCAGCACTACGCGCAGGACCAGTGGCACCTGTTCGATCAGATGATCGGCGAATATGCCTACCACTATGCCCTGCGCACCGTGGCGAGCGATCCCTGCGAACCAAAGGTGGTGCGCTTCATGGTGCCACCGCACCGCTGGTTCGGCCGCGACGTGCCCGGATCGCGCTGGGGCGGCGACAGTCCGGACTTCGTCTACCGCATCATTCCGGTCGAGCACGGCGGCCGCTTCGAGATCAAGGGGCGCCCGGTGAGCGGCGGGCCGAGTTCGGCGCATTATGCACAGATGGGCGAAAACACCTCGGCCCCCACGATCCTGAACCTGCTCGACGTGATCGATCCCGAACTCGACGCCAATGGCGAATTCACCATCACTGTCGACGACACCCCCGCCGAGGGCCGGCCGATGCACATCCAGACCTTACCCGGCGCACGGCAAATCTGGGTGCGCGATGCTTTCGGCGACTGGACCGGGCAGTTCTGCAATGCGCTCACGGCAAGCCGGCTCGACACGCCTGCGCGAGGGCCGCTCACCGAAGACGAACTGGCCGAGCGCGCGGCCAGGGCGATGGTCGACGGGGTCTATTATACCTTCTGGTGCATCCACACCTGCATCTCGCTGCCGGCCAACCAGATGTCCGTGCCTGCTTCATCCGCCGGCTTCGGCGGCATGGCCAGCCAGTACACCGCCAAGGTCAACTGCGTGCTCGAGCCGGACGAGGCGATGATCGTGCGGGCCAACGATGCCGGAGCAAGGTTCCGCAATTTCGTGCCCAGCGACAAGTTCATGATCTCGGTGAACTACTGGGAGAAGATGGGCAGCCTCAACATGCACCAGATGGCGCCCGACGCCGATGGCAAGTTCACCTATGTCGTCGCCCACCAGGATCCTGGCACGCACAACTGGATCGACACCAGTGGGCTAAGGCAGCTCATCATCGGCCAGCGCTGGCAGGCCTTCGGCCCCGGGGGACCGACCGAAGAACCCGCGATCTCGGCCCGGGTGGTCAAGTTCCGCGATCTCGGGCGCGAGCTGGCGGACGGGACGGCAATGATCGATGCGAAAGGCCGCAAGGCGCAGATCGCGCAAAGGCTGGCGGGTTTCCAGCGGCGCTTCCTCGACAGCTAATCGAGCCCGAAGCGCTTGCTGTAATCGGCGAACATCTCTTCGACTTCGTCCAGGCCGATGCCCAACTGCTCGTAGGAATAGGGATAGCGCCCGTAGCGATCGACCGCGTTCTCCGGATCGGCGAGCCATGCCTGCATCCGCGCTTCGAACTCGCCGCTGACCTGCCATCCGCGCTGCGCGTATATATTCCGCACGGCGGCAATCGGATCGGCGGCGACATCGCCGAAGCGCAAGTGGATTATCCGCGGATCGTCGATCAGCTCGTTCGCCATAAGCCGGTCGAAGCCGGTCTTGAGGATCTCGGCTATGACGCGGCCGCCACCGCGCGGATCGAACGGCATTCCCCGGATCGTCTCGAAAATCACATGCGACAGCAAGGCGATCGAAGCTAGGACATCGCCGATCTTGCGGTGGGTCCAGATGCACAGCGCGTCGGGATAGACCGCGAACAGCGAATCGAGGTTGTTCTGGTGGCTTGGCCCCTTGCACGCCCAGCGGGTCTTGCCGGTGTTCCATTGCCAGTGCTGCAACAGCTCGCGGTGGAACGAGAACGCGCCGACCGGATCGGCATCGGGCACCGCCATCGGCTCGAGCGTCGGCACGTGAAAATAGTGATAGACATAGGCCGTGTGAAAATCGAGGCTGAAGCTCTCCTCGTCCTCGATCAGCTGCCAGGCGCCCTTGTCGGAATAGGGGTGCATCGGCTTCTGGCCCGGGCAGAAATCGAGCCATTCCTCGACCCGCCGCTGGGCATAGGCCACGCGCTCGGACACCACCGGCCCGGCGCCGGGCGGCGGCGAAGGCGAATACATCTGGAGCGATCGCAGCGACTGCACTTCGGGATCCTCGGCGATCAGCGAGTGCAACAGCGTCGTGCCCGAACGGGGAAAGCCCATGACGAAGACCGGCCGGTCGATAGCTTCATCGGCAATGGCCGGGAAGCGCTGCCGATCGAGTTTGAGCCGCAGGCGATTGGCCAGCAAGCGCTGCACCTGCACGCGCATGTTGCGAAGCTGATCGGGCGTATAGGGTCCGCGCGCGTTGATCCAGTCGGCCATGCCGGACGCGCGCCGGATCAGGCCCGCATCGGCGAGGCCATGGGCGCCGCTCTCGCGCTCGGCGAGGGAAAGGATGTCCGTAAAAGACAACAAATCGCCCACTAGCCCGCCGCTCCCATTTTTACTCTGTCTTGCCGCGAACTTATCGGTCAAGATCGGCACAAGTCAAACGTGGCCGGGAGTGATGCGGTGAAGGCAATTTTCGGCCTCGAGGGAGAGCCGGCGCTGGTTGTCGGCGGTGGCTACGGATCGGGGCGGCTGACGGCGATGCTGTTGCAGCAGGCCGGCGCCCGGGTGGCGATCGCCGATATCGATCCGGCGCGGGCCAAAGCAGTGGGCGACGAGCTCGGCGTGGTGGCGCTGGTTGGTGACATCACCAGGCAGGAGGACGCCCAGCGCATTGTCGATGAGGCGCATGCCGCGCTGGGCGGCCTCAGGCGCGTGGCCAATATCGTTGGGCTGGTGAAGATGGGGCCGTTCGCCGAGATGAGCTTCGCCGACTGGGACGGGCAGTTCCGGCTTAATCTCCATTCGCAAATGTTCGTCGCGCAAGCCGCTGGGCGGCACATGCTCGCCGATGGCGTGGGCCTGAATGGGCGGAGCCATCGCCATGGTCGCGTCGGTCAGCGGGTCACTATGGCGCGCGCAACCAGGCGGCCTATGGCGCGGCCAAGGCGGGGGTGATGTCGCTTGCCCGTTCGCTCGCCGACGAGTGGGGTCCGAGCGGCATCCGGGTCAACTGCATCGCGCCGGACATCACCGCGGTGCCGCGGCTGACCGACGCCATGGGCAGCCGTCGGAGGAAAGGCCTGGCCCAGCTCGACGCCATGGCGGTGTCCGAAGGCGTGCCGTTGCGCCGCTTCGGCCGGGCCGAGGAAATCGCCAAGGTGCTGCTGTTCCTGCTCTCGGACATGTCCTCGTACATGACCGGGCAGACCCTGGTGAACGACGGCGGCACCATGGTCCACTTCCCGCACCAGACCGGAGGGCAGCGGCAATGAGCGAAGCGGTGCTGATCGAAGACACGGCGCGGGGACTGACGTTCGAAGTGCTGGTCGAGGGCAGCGGGCCCGATGTCGTGCTGGTCCCCTCGGCGATGCGCGGGGCGAAGGATTTCGCGCTGCTCCAGACCGCGCTGACCAAGGCTGGCTACCGTTCGCTGGCGATGAACCCGCGCTGCGCCGGACGCAGCAAGGGGCAGCTCGATGGGCTGACCCTTTACGACATTGCCGACGACATTGCTTTCGTGGTCGAAACGCTGGCGGGCGGCAAGGCGCATCTGGTCGGCCATGCGCTCGGCAATATCGGCGTCAGGGCAACCGCGAGCTTCCGCCCCGAAGTGGCGCGCACGGTAGCGGTCATGCCTTGCGGCGGACACAATCTTGCCGCCAATCCGGTTTCGGAGGCAGTCATAGCCGCCATGCCGCGTTGCCACGACGAGAGCCTGAGCCGCGAGGAACGCCTCGAGGCCCTGAGCACCGCTTTCTTCGCCCCGGGCAACGATCCCTCGGTCTGGCTGCAGGACTGGTGGCCACAGTCGGCGGGCATCGCCCATGCCATCGGCACGGTCGATCCCGGACTATGGTGGCGTGGCGGCACCGGGCCGATCCTGATCATCCAGCCGCTCAACGACGCCATGGCGAGCACCGAAGCCGGCCGCGCGACGGCGGCGGCCCTGGGCGCGCGCTGCACCTATGCAGAAGTCGACAATTGCGGCCACGCCATCCTGCCCGAGCAGCCGGAGGCGATCGCCCGGCATGTGATTGCGTTTCTGGATGCGAATCTGAACGCTTAAGTTCCTCTCCATTTTCACGAAGTGCAAATGGGGAGGTGGCCCATCGCAGGTGGGTCGGAGGGGTAAATCCGGCCTTGCGCCATTACCCCTCCGTCAGCCGCCTTCGGCGACTGCCACCTCCCCATTTGTTCTGCGCAAAAATGGAAGGAGCAGAAAGCATTGATTTCCAGCCAAGGGAGCTAAATCAGCGCCACCGTCACCGTATCGCGCCCGCTGCGCAGAATCCTGCCGCCCATGCGCCCGGTAGGATCGTTGCCCTCCGCCACCGGCACGCCATTGGCGATGACGTGGTGCACGCCCACCGAATCCCCGTATAGCCGCATCTCGCCGCCGGGCAGGTCGCCGCGCATGGCGATCGGGCCGCAGTCGATCGTATCGGGATCGAACACCACAAGGTCCGCCGCCGCGCCAATCGCGATCCGCCCGCGATCCTTGAGCCCGAAAGCATCGGCAAGTTCGCCGGTCACCCGGTGCACGCCCTGTTCGAGCGAATAGATGCCCCGCTCGCGCACCCCCACGCCGAGCAGCTGGGTGGTCAGCGCGAAGGTGTTGAACATGTCGAGATGCGCGCCGGCGTCCGAAGCGCCGATCAGCATGTGCGGATCGTTCCACACCTCCTCGCGCATCGTCCAGCTCGCCTCGTCGGCGCCCATCGCCGGACCGGAGAAGACCAGGTCGAGTTCTTCCTCCACCGCCAGATCGAACAGCGCATCGAACCCCCCGGCGCCGCGCGCCTGCGCCACCTGACCCACCGTGCAGCCCTGCCAGCGCTTGTTGCCCTCGGTCCGCACGCCCTCGATCACATAGTCTTCGATGTCGCGGAAGGCCTGGATCGGGTTGTCCGGATGCTCGGCCCCGGCTTTCAGCCTGGCGCGCACTTCGGGATCGCGCATCGCCGCGACTTTCTCCGCGTCGGCAAGCCTCAGGAAAGGTTTCCAGTCATGCAGCATGGCGAAGGTGAAACCGCTGCGGAAATTGAGGAAGCCCTTGACCGGCGCCGCCGGGCACAGGCCGAACACCTTGGCGCCGCGCTCGGCGGCATAGTGGGCCATGGCGATCTGGCTATCGACCAGGGCTTTGCGCTTGATATCGACGAACACCGCGTTCCAGTTGATCGGCCGCTGGGCGGCGAGCGACATCTGCGTCAGCCGCTCGTAATCGGTCTCGTCGAACGGCCCGACACCCGGGACGATTTCGAGCCAGGTTCCCGGATGGTCGCGCAGCGCGCGGCAAAGGGTGAGTAATTCCTCCTCGCTGGCGAAGCGCGACGGCACCGGATCGCCGAGATGGTCGCTGTGCGAGACGCTGGTGCTGGTCGAAAAACCCATGCCGCCCTCGCCGAGCGACTTGCGCAGCAGCGCTTCCATCGCGGCGAGTTCGTCGGCGCTGGCCTCCTCACCGACGGCGCGCGCGCCCATCACCGCACGGCGCAAGGCCGAATGGCCGACCATGAAGGCCATGTTGATCGCGCATGTGCCCTCGAGGTGATCGAGCATTTCCCCGAAGCCGAGTCCAGGTCGGTTTCACCGCTGCCTCAAGCGCGGCGATCGGCATGCCCTCGACGGTCGACAGCATCCCGAGCAGGTAATCGAAGTCCTCCTTGCGACCCGAAAGCGGCGCGAGGGTGAAACCGCAGTTGCCGGCCAGCACGGTGGTGACTCCGTGATAGACCGAAGGCGTCAGCATCGGGTCCCAGCAGACCTGCGCGTCGTAATGGGTGTGGCAATCGATGAAACCCGGCGCGACGACCGCGCCGTGGGCGTCGATCTCTTCCTTCGCCCGGCCATCGACCTTGCCCAAGGCGACAATCCTGCCGTTTTGCACCCCGACGTCGCCGGAATAGCGCGGCGCGCCGCTGCCATCGACGATCGCCGCGTCGCGTATTGCAAGGTCCATCATGCTTCTCCCATTTCCGCCGCTTGTTCGCGTGCTTCGGCGAGGCTTATGCTCGGAAGGCCTTCTCTCCTCGTCCTCGCCGGGCATGATACCCCTCCCGGCGGCAAAGGGAAGCACCGGCGGACGGTCGGCAAAACACTTGCGCAATCGGTGATCGGCTTGTTGAATGCCGCAAAAGGGGAGTGAAGCCGATGGAACAGGCGAATTGGGACCGGCGCACAGTGCTGGCGGGCGCAGCTGCTTTGGGTGTGGCCGGATCGATACCGGGAACCGCGATTGGACAATCGGCATCGACGCCAATGACTTTCACCGGCCCGATACCCATCGGCCCGGGCTCAGTGCCTTGGGGCTCGGCGATGGACGGCGGCGCGCGCGAGGCGGTGGTGCGGCACTATGGCTATGTCGAGGAGGAGTTCTTCGTCTCCGGCGCCTGCGGCGTCTATGGACCGGGCGGCGAAACCAGGCACTTGCCCGGCGTCTCACACCTCGAATTCGCGACGCAACTCAAACCGCTCGCCAAGCTGATGCGCGACAACGTGCCTTTCGTCACCCGCGCGGCGATGCTGCGTCCGGCCGACATGCGCAGGTTCACCGGCCAGGTGCATCTTGTCCCCTGGCACAATCTCGATGCCACCACTTACGTCGAGAAGAACCTGCTGCGGGCGGGCGACGTCTGGATCGGGTTGGAAGTCTGCGGCGGTACCCGCTTCGGGGTCGAGGAGAAGCCGAGTGGCGGCGTCGCCAACCTGCTGAGCTTCAACCCGGAGCGCTACGGCAAGCTAAACCTGCCTTCGGGCGATCCCGCCGACTGGCCCGACTTGCAGCCTGGCCGCCTCGGCGAAGCCTTCCGCTCGATCGATTTCGGCAAGCCCGACGGCGATCACAACATCTTCCGGCAGGAAATCTCGCGCAGCTACGCACAAGGTCCCGACCTGCTGACCCAGGCCGCCGCACTGATCCGGCGGGGCGGCAGCGGCAGCCCGCTCGCCGGGCACAAAGTGCGGCGCATCTTTACCGCCGGGCGCTCGGGCCAATCGACCATCCTCCAGCCCTACGTCCAGTTTCACCACGAGGCCGCCCGGGCGAAACTCGGCCATGTCCCGTTCGATGCCTACATGATCCGGGTCGGCGCCATGCCAACCAACCGCCCATCGGGTTCGGTGCTGGTACTGGTACAGAGCGAGGCCGAGGCCAAAGGCATTACCGCCGCCGAACTCGCGGCACTCGGCGACACCGAAGATCCGATGTTCCGTTATTACGAGATCGCCGGGGTCGGCCACGGCATCACCGCACGGCCCAATGTTTCGAACACCATCGGCGCGGTCGTCCCGAAAGGCGTCCAGGGGATCAGCGATGTGGCGGGCGCCAGCGAATACGAACCTTACGACAAGATCAGCCTGCCGGTGGTCTGGGGCATGTTTCGCAATATTTCCGACTGGCTCGACAAGGGCATTCCCATGCCCCGCGCGCCGCGCATCCAGCGCGACTTCAAAGTCGCCGGCAATCTCGCGCGTGACCGCTTCGGCAACGCCGTGGGCGGCATCCGGCTGCCGTGGATGGATGTGCCCGACGCGCGCTATGTCGGGGTGATTTCGCCGAAGAACCCGCTGGAAGGGGGTATGAAGCGCTTCGACGAGGTTGAGATGCGGCGGCTCTATGGCAGCGATGCTGCTTGGCAAGCGCGGATACGCACCCGTCTGCGCCACCTGGCGCGCCAGCGCTGGATCGCCGCCGAGGACATCGAACTGATGCTCAAGCGCGGGGTCACGCCCGCACTGGCGCTCGGCTTCGACGGCTGATAGGCGAAGACCAAAGGAGACAATGGCATGGCGCGTTCGGTGATCGTTACAGGCGGCTTCGGCGTGCTCGGCCAGGCCGTCGCCGAAGCATTCGCGGGCCAGCGCGATAAGGTCGCGCGGATCGATTTCGTCGCCAGCCCGGCGAAGCAGATCGCGGGCGCGCTCGACATCGGCGGAGTGGACCTGACCGACGCGGCGGGCACCCAGGCGGCGCTCGACAAGGTCGCCAAGGCGCATGACGGGATCGACGTGCTGGTCAACATCGCCGGCGGCTTCACCTGGGAGACGCTGGAGGATGGCAGCCTCGACAGCTGGGCGCGGATGCAGGCGATGAACCTGATATCGAACGCAACGATCACCAAGCTCGCCCTGCCCCGCCTCAAGGCCTCGAGCGCCGGCCGCATCGTCAGCATCGGCGCGGGCGCGGCGGTGAAGGCCGGCATGGGCATGGGGGCCTATGCCGCATCCAAGGCGGGCGTGCACAAGCTGACCGAGGCGCTGGCCGAGGAACTGGCGGGGAGCACGGTGACCGTCAACGCCATCCTGCCCTCGATCATCGACACGCCGACCAACCGCAAGGACATGCCAGACGCCGATATGTCGCAATGGGTCCAGCCCGCGGCGATCGCCGACGTAATCCTGTTCCTCGCCTCGGACGCGGCGCGCGGGATTACCGGCGCGCTGATCCCGGTAACGCGGGGCGGTTAGGCAAGTTCCTCCCCATTTTCGCGTCAGCGCAAATGGGGAGGGGGACCATGCGAAGCATGGTGGAGGGGTAATGGCGCAATGCCGAATTTACCCCTCCGTCACGCCTTCGGCGCGCCACCTCCCCATTTGCACTTCGTGAAAATGGAGAGGAACTTGCCGCTTCAACCCCGCTCGAACACCGGCAGGCTGAACACCCCCGCCCCGTCCTCGCATTCGACGAAGGCCACCTTCACCGGCATGTCGGGCGCCATGTCCTCGCAGCCGAAGCCCTTGGGGTTGCTCATGAACATCGCCCCTTCATCGAGCTCGACCAGGATGCAGTCGTAGGGCAGCGCCAGCATGCCGTGGTAATAGTCCTGCACGAAGCTGCACCAGCTCACTACCTTGCCGCGGCCAGACATCGGCTCCCAGCTGAGATCGGTGGCATCGCAGTGCTCGCAGGCCCGCTTGACCGGAAAGGTCAGGCCGCCGCAGTTCGCGCACTTCTGCAGGCGAAGCTCGCCCTTGCCACACCATTCCCAGAAGGTGTCGTGGCCCGGGCCCAGAGTCCGGTCGGGTCTTTTCTCGGCCCCACATACATCAGCCATTTCACTCTCCCCGCACGTAAACAATGGGATGCACCTGGTCGGTCTGCGACAGGCACGACACCGACACCCCCGCCCCCGGCACCTGATTGGCCGGCGCCTGATGCCGCAGCTGGCGCACGCATTCGGCGGCCTGGCTCCAGCCCTGCATATAGGCGTAGGACAGGTTGCCGCCCTCGGTATTGGTCGGGATGCGCCCGCCCACGGTCATCTGGCCATCCTTGCAGAAATCGAGGCCGGTTCCCGGCGGGGTGAAGCCGAAGCCCTCGACGTGGTTGATCAGGTGCATAGACGACGCGTCGTAGCCTTCGAAATGCTGCACATCGTCGAGCGTGATCCCGGCCATGGCGAAAGCTTCGTCGCGCGCTTGCCGCATCTGCGGGCGCAGCTGCTGGCGGACCATCTGGTCCATCTTGCGCTCCTTGATCTTGGCGTAGGACCAGCCCGCGACATCTACCGGAACCTGCTTCATCCCGCGCGCCATGTCTGCCTTGCGCACGATCAGGCAGACCGCGCCGTCGTTGACGATACAGATGTCGAACAGGTGCAGCGGCCGGACGATGTAACGCGAGGCCATGTAGGCATCGAGCGTCAGCTCCTTTTGCATCACCGCGTTGGGCCGGGCCATGGCGTGGCGGCGCACTTGCATGGCGACTTCGGCGAGGTCTTCCTCGCGCTTGCCGTATTTCCACATGTAGTGCGCGAAAATCATCGACCAGTGCGCCGCCTGCGAAGACCAGCCCCAGGGGTGGAAATAGTAGTACGATGCCGGCGCCCCGCCCTCGCCCGAGGGATCGGCCATGCCGCCGGTCTCGAACGTCATGCCGCCGAACAGCCGCCCGGCGCTGCGCGAAGCGACGGCGAAGATCATCGCGACGGTGTCCGCCTTGCCCTCGGCGATGGCGGCGCAGGCGACCGGCAGGGGCCCGGCCATGATGTTGCCGTTGGCCTCGGCATAGCGCGGGTTGAGGCCCAGTACTTTGGCTACGTCCATCGCCGGCGGGCCGCCATAGGTGAACGAGGTCGTCACCCCATCGATATCGGCCTTGGTCAGGCCGGCATCGTCGAGCGCCCGGTCGAGCGCCCTGCCCATCAGCCCCTCGAGCGTGGGCGGCTCGTAGCCTTCCGGCTTGGTCCGTTCAGCCTTGTAATCGTCGTGAAAGTCGCTTTCGCCGATGCCGACGATCGACGCCTTGCGGCTGTATTCGCGCGAAGATGGCGGCATCGCGATCGAGCCGTATCCGGCCATGGAGCTCTCCCGTTCGTGTTTGCCGGGAGAGTGGCGGGTCGGAACGCGATTGCCAAGAGGGGATTGGGCCTAACCCTCGATCCTGGGCAAAACGTCGCGCGCCAGCAGTTCGGTCTGCGCCATCAGATCGGCGAAATCGCTCGCCATCGGCAGCACGACGAACTTCTCGATCCCTTCCGCGACATAGCGCCGCAGGGCGGCCACCACGACATCCGCAGGTCCTATAGCGAAGGACTCCGCAAGCGAACCGCGCCCTTCCTCGGGCATGCGGGAAAGCAGCCGCTCCCTGGCGGCGAGCACCGCGGGATCGCCGGCCGGGCCGATACGGATGGGCATGGAGGCGCCGTAGTGATCGCTTTCGATGCTGCGTCCGGTCTCGACCAATTCCGCCACGATCGCCCGGCGCGCCGCGCCGGCCGCCTCCGGCCCGATCAGCCCGCCGAGCCAGCCATCGCCGAGCCGGGCGGTACGCCGGTAGGCCGCCGGCGACTGTCCGCCAATCCACAACGGGATCTGACGGGCTGGACGCGGAAACACGCCGGGGCCGTTGTAGGTAAAATGCTCGCCAGAAAACGCGACCTGCTCTTGTTCGAGCAGCAGCCGGACCAGCATGATCGCTTCGTCCGACTTCTTCGCGCGCACGCCAGGGTGGGTGCCGGTCGCCCCCCACCACGGATCGGATGCATTGCCGATGCCGAGGACTGGAAACACGCGCCCTTCGCCAAGCCACTCGGCAGTCGCCAGCTGCTTGGCCAGCACCACCGGATCGCGAAACGCCGCGACCAGAGCATTGGTGCCGAACTTGAGCTTCCTGGTCCGCGCCGCCAAGGCCGCCATCATCGCGACCGGCTCGAGCGTTTCGCCCAGCAGCTGGTCCGAATGCCAGATGCTGTCGATCCCCAAATCCTCGCAGAAATCGACCCAGCGCCAGTATTCGCGCGCCGTCAGCGGCACGCCGAGCCCCGGACCAATCCCGATCCGGACGCCCACCCTAGTAGCCCATCAGGCCAAGAACTTCCTTGCGGCTCGACTGGTCTTTCAGGAACGTGCCCATCAGACGGCTGGTGATCATACCCACCCCCGGGGTGCGCACGCCGCGCGCGGTCATGCAGCCGTGCTGCGCGTCGATGACAACGGCGACGCCGTGGGGTTTGAGATTATCCCAGATGCACTGCGCGACTTCGGCGGTCAGCCGTTCCTGGATTTGCAATCGCCTGGAATAGCCGTGGAGGACGCGGGCAAGCTTCGAAATCCCGACCACCCGGTTCCTCGGCAGATAGGCGATCGCCGCCTTGCCGGTGATCGGCGCCATGTGATGTTCGCAATGTGACTGGAAGGGAATGTCCTTGAGCAGCACGACTTCGTCGTAGCCGCCAACTTCCTCGAACACCCGCGCCAGGTGCAAGGCCGGTTCTTCCTCGTAGCCCTGGCAATATTCCCGCCAGGCCCGCGCGACGCGCTTGGGCGTATCGATCAGCCCCTCGCGCGAAGGGTCGTCGCCCGACCAGCGGATCAATGTGCGAATCGCTTCCTGCACCTCCTCGGGCACCGGCAGCTTGGCCATCGGGCCTTCGTCGCCCGCGCCATTGTCGTGATCTTGAACCGCCATTCCGTTCTTCTCCCTCAGCGCGGGCGGCGCAGCAGGCCGCCGCGTCTGAACAATCCTCTGCGCCTGCCGATCGGTTCGAACAGCTCTTCGGGCCGTTCGGGATCGAGCAAGGCGCTGTCCGCCATTGCTTTCTCCGTATCGGTGAGCGGACGCAAGACAAAAGGTTCGAGCCGCTTGCCCAGCCCCCGGCTCGCGGCGGACGCCGCCTCGACCGCCGCAGCCATCGAACCGTGGGTGTCGATCAACCGCGAAACCAGTTCCGGCTCGATGCCGCAATGTTCCGCGATCATGGCATGGCGCAGCCGCCTGATCGCGGGAACGATATGCCGGTTGGCCGGGCGCAGGGCGTCGAGAAAGATGTCAGCCTCGGTATCGAGCCCCATCGAACGGTTGTTCATGTTGGCCGAGCCGACGCGCAGGATTTCGTCATCGACGATCATCAGCTTGGCATGGACGTAAATCCCGGTCCCTCCCGACGTGACCGGCGCATAGAAGTGGAACCGCCCGGCATGATCCCGTTCCTCGAGGGCATGCAGCAGGCGTACTCGCGCGGTATCCATGGCGGTCTGCGCCAGCCAGCCATCGGCGATCAGCGAGGTGACGATGAGGATCTCCGGCGGATCGGGTTCGGAAAGCCGCCCGGCAATCGCTTCGGCGATGCTGCGCGAGGCGAAATACTGGCTTTCGGCATAAATGAAGCGTTTGGCGCGGGCGATGTGCTCGAGAAACAGCGCCTCGACTTCCCGGCGTTCGGCGAGATTGTGGTAGCGCGCCCGGGTGCGGGCAATGCCGACTTCGACATCCCGGAACTCGGCCGCAAGCCGGGCCGGCCAGGGGCTCTCCGCCTGCGGCTGGCACGGTTTGAGCACCGAACCGCCCGCCTGGCGCCAGCGCTCATGGCCGAGTTCGGCTAGCGCTTGCGCCGCTTCGCCTTCGAGCAGGATGCTCATGTCGTGCCAGGGACCGTAGGCCTTGCCGTTGGGCCGGCGGCGGCGCGAATCCTCATGCAGATGATCCGGCGTGTCCCAGCGCTCAGAGGTCATGTCGATGCCGCCACATGCCGCGAAGCGATCGTCGATGACAACGATCTTCTGGTGGTGGCTGCACCCCAGCGGATGCGCCGCATCGAACAGGAATTCGATGCCCCGCTTGAAATACCACCGCACCATATCGACGATCATGCTGCCACGAAACAGATAGCGCAGCGCGCCGAAATTCCACTTGAGCACGCGAATTTGCAGCGCGGGATTGCGGTTTACCAGCCAGACGAAGAACGCCCCCAGCCTCGCCGGAAAGCGCTCTCTGCGCGGCAGGTTCCACCAGCGCCGCCCGCCCGCCATCCTGATCCGCGAATCGAAATCCCAGCCGATCAGGAATATCCGCTGCCGCGCCTTGAGCATTGCCTCGTGCATCAGCTCGAAATAGGCGGCGACATCGACGACGACATGCGCGCGCGTCGCGTTGGCATAGCGCCAGACCGACGGCGCCTCCTCCCCCGTTGTTTGCTCCTCACCCGGCATGCGGCGAGCTTACCGCACCCCGGCGCTCGCGTCACGCCTTCAGCCATGCGCCGCGCAATGTGTTGCCTTTGCAATTGTTGCAGGCAATGTTGCGCGCAACAGGCGCAGCAAAACCGGGAGAACCCAATGACCACCCCCACCAGCCAGATCATGAACGAACTCGTCGATCGCGAGGCGATCCGCGAATGCCTCTACCGTTATTCGCGCGGGGTCGACCGGCTCGACGCCGATATGGTGCGCTCTGCCTACTGGCCCGATTGCACCGACAACCACATGGGCTTCTGCGGCAATGCCGAGGAATTCATCGCCTGGTCGTTCCCGATCATGGGCTCGATGGACCAGTCGCAGCATTTCATCTCGAACGCGCTGATCACCATCCATGGCGACAAGGCCGATGTCGAAAGCTATTTCTACGGCTTTCACCGGATCAACACGCCCGACGGCCAGAAGAACGACGTCATCGGCGCCGGGCGCTATCTCGACAAGCTTGAGAAGCGCGGCGAGGAATGGCGGATCATGACACGCTATGTCGTCACCGACTGGTTCCGCCACTATCCGGATTCGGCCGACTGGTCGCAGGGCATGCTCGGCATCATGATCGATCCGGGCGGACGCTATCCGGACGACGACAGCTACAAGGTGCTCGATCTGAAATAGCTGGCCGGGTGCCCCGGCAGAATTTCCTTGCAAGCTGAAAGCATGCCGCTGAACATCGCCCGATGTCGAAGCGATCGGGCACGCTCCGGGAATTCACCGCCGCCTTCAGGGCCATTGCAGATGGAGCCGGGAAACAGGCGCTCCTCGATCCGCGCTCGCGCTTTGTCTATGGCCTTGCCCTGATTGCCTTGGTTGCCGAAGGCGCGGCGATGGCTGCTTTCGGATTCACCCTGGAGCATCGCGGATTCCGGCTATCGTTATTCTGGACTTTGTGGTTGTTGTTTAGTGCGTTGCTGGCTCGAAAGTATGGCTTTGGCAGAGCCGCCATCTGCCTGGAAGCGGTCTTCCTGCCGATCCTGCTCGGCAGCCTGATCGCGGCCGGGACATTCATGACGACAATCCTCAGCGAAGGCTTTTCCGACGACTGGCTTATTCACGCGGATCGGATGCTGGGCTTCGACTGGGTTGCGCTTTGGCGAATGTATCAGGCTTCCCCCACGCTGTTGATGTCATCGGCGTGGATATATGACACTTTCCTGATGCAGCTCGGCATTGTCCCCATGCTTCTGATCGCATTCGGCCGATCGGATCGTCTCTGGGTATTTCTGACCGCCTGGGCCATGGCCGGCCTGGCGACCGCGCTTATCCACCCGTTCTTTCCCACCGAAGGCCCATATTTCCGCTACGGCGCGATGCACGAGATCATGCCGCATTATACCCCGAACGCCAGCGGCAGCTACATGTGGGATCTTGGCGCGAAGATCGAGGCCATCCGCGGCGGCTCACTGCGGGAAATGACATCCGCGATGAGCGGGCTGGTTTCGGTGCCGAGTTTTCACGCGATATCGGCGGTCTTGTTCGCCTGGGCCACTTTCGCGCTACGCTGGCTGAGACTGCCGTTCGTGCTGCTCAACGTCGCCATGTGGCTTTCATCGCTGATTTCCGGCAACCACTATCTGATCGACCTGATCGCCGGAACCGCGGTCGCCATCGCCGCCATTTTCGTGGCGAACCGGATCGTTTTGCGAAGCGGCGCTCCTCGGCCGGCGCTGGCCGATGGCGGTTCGTGACAAGCTGCGCCGTCACCAGCCGGTTCCGGCAATGTCCACACGCGGCGACCGGTGAAGCGCCATGCCCGCAAAGGTGACAGGCGTGGCCGGAACGGGCATAATGCGATCCGGCAGTTCATTTTGCCGAAGGAGACCGGAGATGATCGAGTTCCGTCAAGCCGCCGCCGCCGTGCTGATATTCGGGGCGGCATTTTCGATCGGCGCCGTGGCGGCCCCGCGCGCGCCCCGACCTGCCGTGGTCGTGCTCGATCCCTCGCTGCCATCGGCGCAGAAGATCAAGCTGACCAGTGTCAACGCCGAGGGCAACTGCCCCAGCGGCGCCACCAAGATCGAGAAATGCAGCGGTACCTATCCCAACGGCAATTCGTGGGAAATGTCGCCCTGCTGCCGCCAGGTGATCGACTGAGCTTGAGCTAAACGGAAAGGGGCGCCGGAACAGGTCTCCCCTGCCCCGGCGCCCGCTTGCGTCAGCTAAGCGGCGGCGCAGCTTAGAACTTCGCGCCGAGTTCGACGCCCCAGGTCGCCGGCTTCGACCAGTTGGCGCCGATACCCGAGAGGGCGTATTGCACCTGGGTCTTGTAGCGCTTGTTGGTCACGTTGTCGCCGAACACGGCGATCGTGTACTTGTCCGAAGGATCGGTCCACTGCGCGCGCAGCGCCAGCACTTCGTAGCCGTTCTGCTTGAACTGGATACCCGAAGGCCCGAAGAAGAAGCTCGAGGTGTAGAACAGGTTGCCCGACAGCGCCAGTTCGCCGCCGCCGACATCGGCCTTGTAGGTGGCACCGATGTTGGCGGTGAATTCGGGCGTGCGCTGCATGGTCGTATTGCGCAGCGTTACATTGCCGGGAATCTCGAAGGTGTCTGCCCCGAAACCGCAAGTGAACACCCCGGCGCAGCGCTGATACACCGGCGCGTTGTTGAACTCCTTGTAACGGGCATGGACCCATGCCGCGCCAGCGTTGATCATGAAATTGTCTGTCGCCCGCCAGCGCATTTGCGCATCGAGGCCATAGATTTCGGAATTGGCCGCGTTGATGATGATCGCGGTGCCGGTCTCGTAAAGCGAGACCTGCAGGTTCTTGTAATCGTAGTAGAAAGCCGAAGTTTCGAATGAAACGGTGTTATTGTCGAGCTTGAAGCCGACTTCGAAGGCATCGATCGTCTCGGGCTTGACGGGAATCGACACGCCGCGCCCGAAATCGAGGATCGCCGATTTGTAACCCCGCGTGTAGGATGCATAGATGCTGGTGTCGTCGGTCGGCTTGTAGCGGACCACCACGCGTGGCGTGACCCGCCCACCGTTGACCGCATCGTACTGTGCCTGGGTTGTCGGAAGCACCGGACAGAAGGCGCATTGGGCGTAAGAGTTGGATACTTCGTCGTAGGCATAGCGCGCGCCGGCGGTGATGAACAACTTGGGCGTCACTTCATAAGTCATGTCGAGAAACGCGGCATAGCTCTTCGCCGTTGCGCTCGATCCGAATTCGAAGCTGCGATTGAGCACCGGGCCCGCCGGAGGCGGGAAGCCCGGGAAGTAATCGAAAAACACCCGGTAGGTGTCGCGATTCTGAAAATAGAACAGCCCACCAACCCATTGCAGTTTCGAACCCGTCTTGGAACTCAACAGCAATTCCTGAGTGAAGGTCGCGTTGTCGTTCGGTAGGCCAAGCTGGAAATATTCCACGCCCGAATAGTCCAGCTCGATCGATGCGTCGGCGCTTTCCTTGCGATACTGCGTATAGGAAGTGAGGTCGGCGAAGCCGAGATCGGCCTTGATCGTGCCCTGCACGACATCCGATTTCGCGCGGTAAAATTCCTGGTCGCTGGGATGGGTGCCGCTGGCAATCTTGTCGGGATCGAACGTGAACTGGCCGGGCGCCGCGTAGTAGGGATGGCCAGTGCCGATCTCGGAATCGCGATAGCTTGCCGTCAGCAGCGGCGTGGGATCGTCCAGGTCGCTGTGCTGGTAGCGCAGCAGCACGCTGACCGAGTCCGAAAGCTCCGCTTTCAAGCCAACGCGCGCCGACCAATTCTCGTACTCGCCCACGCGCTGGTTGTTGCTGATGTTGGTCAGATAACCGTCACCCCGGCGGTACGAGCCTTCGACGTCCATGGCGACTCGCTCGCCCAAGCCGAAGGTGGCGTATGCCTGCCCGCGGAACTCATTGTACCGGCCATAGGACAGTTTCAGCTGCCCGCTGGTTGTCGTGCTCGGATCGGCGGTCTGGACCAGAATGCCGCCGCCGGTGGTGTTGCGCCCGAACAGCGTGCCTTGCGGGCCCTTGAGCACCTGGATGTTGCGCACCTTCATCAGGTCGAAGTCGGCCGCCAGCGGGTTCGGCACGTAGAAACCATCGACATAGATGCCGACATTGCCCTGGCTGCCCGCCGAGGTGACCGGCGTGCCGACGCCGCGGATGGTCGGCTGGAAATAGGCGCCGGCGAAGTCGAACCGCAGGCCCGGGGTCATCTTGGCGATGCCCGATAGCTGATCGACATTGGCGGTGGCCAGCGCGTCGGCGCTGAGCGTCGTCACCGTGATCGGCACATCGACCGATTTCTCCTCGCGCCGCTGGGCGGAGACGATGATTTCGTTGGAGGCCTCTTCCTCGCCGCTGTCCTGCGCAAGCGCCACCGTGGGCGCGAAAGCCCCAATTCCGGTCAGCCCGAGCACCGATGCGGTGGTCAGAAAGTGCTTGATATTCATGTTGTTCCTCCTTGTCGCCGTTCCCGGCGGAAAACCTCGCGGGCCGCTATGAACAGCGCATTGGCCGCAAGACAACGGTCTTCTCGCCAAAATCCGCGCTTATCCGCGCTACTGTTGCATTCGGGCAACGCCCTTCACGGCCCGATATAGTCCACCGTCCCCTTGTAGGGATCGGGCGAATCCGCCTTCCAGCGCACCGAGCCGTAGGGCCGTTCCAGGCGCCGCCGCACACGCCGGTCCTCGCCCGAGCGATTGAAGCCGTCGGCCTGTTCCTGGATGTCGAATTCAACCTGGGTATAGCGGTCGCGCATGCGCAGATAGTCGCCCCAGGTCGGGCAGTGATAGCGTTCGATCCAGATTGCCGGATTGGCGATATCGCGCGAGATCGACCAGTCGAAGCCGCCGATGCGCTTGCGCACCCGTTCCATCTGCATCATCACGCCATAGAATTCGCGCGCCTGTTCGGGATCGACGTCGTATTCGACCTCGATCACCACCGGACCCGAGCGCATGGTCAGCGCCATGCCCACTTCCGGATCGGCGCCGATCACGACCGCGGAGGTGTCCTCGTCGTCGCTGCTCGGCAGCGGCAGCAGCCAGCCCAGCGCCAGGGTCGCGGCGACGGCCGCGGCCGAGATGTAGAACGCGACGGCGACGTCCGTCGCCCCGGCGACCTGGCCCCAGATCCAGGCGCCGATCGCAATCCCGCCGGTGAGCGAAGCCGAATAGAGCGACAGCGCCCGCGCCGTCACCCAGCGCGGCGCCGAAAGCTGCACAGAGACATTGAGCTGCGCGAAGCCGACAATGTTGCAGCCGCCGCTGAAGAACAGCGCCACGCAGGTCAACGGCAGCGACCGGCTGAGCCCGACCACAACCAGCGCCACCGCCGTTATCACCGTGCAGATGCGGATGATGGACTCGGTGCTGAATCGTGCGCGGAAAGTCGACATGTTGACCGCGCCGAGCACCGCGCCGACGCCCTGGGCGCCCAGCAGCAGCCCGAACACCCCGGCGTTACCGTTCAGCAGGTCCTTGGCCACCAGCGGCGCCAGCGCCGCGGTCGAGGCGCTGGCGACTCCGAACAGGAAGGCGCGAGTCATTACCGTGCGGATCTGCTGGCGAATGGCGCGCATAGCGCCCGCCCGAGGCGATCGCCCGATCGATCCGCTCGGGCGGCAGGCGCGAAGGCACGTGCTGGCGATTCCAGGCGTAGAACGCCAGCCACAGCGGGATATAGAACGCGGCAGTAATGGCGAATGCCGCCTGCGCGCCGAAGGCCAGCACGACAAGACCGCCAATCGCCGGGCCGAAGCTGCGCGCGACGTTGTAGCTTATCGTCCCCAGCGCCACCGCGGCAGGCAAGTGTTCCTCGGATACCTGCTCGCCGATCGACGCCTGCCACGACGGCGCGTAGAGCGCGGTGCCGGTGCCGATCAGGACGCAGAACAGCAGCAGCACCCAGGGCGATGCGTAGCCCAGGAAGGTGAGCACCGTCAGCACCGCCGCCGAAACCACCGAAAAGCCGAGGCCAGCCGAGCGCGATCCGGCGGCGGTCGAACATGTCCGCCACCGCGCCGGCGGGCAGCGCCACCAGCATCAGCGGCAGCATCATCGCGGTCTGAACCAGCGCGACCATGTTGGGTGAATTGGTCAGCCGGGTCATTTCCCAGGCCGCTCCGACGCCGAGGATCAGCTGGCTGAAGCTGGAGAACAGGCTTGCCGTCCAGACGCGGCGGAAAGTCGGCTCGCGCAGCGGTGCGAAAGCGCCCGATGCGCCCTCCCCCGTCTTGCCGATATGCGCCGCCATTGATTCCCGAACTTTCGCCTGTGTCTCCGCCAAGCCCTTCGCAGGATGCGCCCCGGCGCGTCAAGTGCGGCGGGCGGCGGCGTGAATTGCCCGGCGCGGCAAGATTTGCAGTGCCGGGCAATTCATGCATGATGGGGAAACAATGGGAGAGACTTGAGCGCTCTCGCTCCTGGAGCGATCGCTGACGGTCCGGCGGAGACGGGGGATTGATGCCATGAACGAACTCGGCAAATTTGTGAAAAGTGCGCTTGCCTGCGCCGCCATGGCCGTGGCGGCGACATCTGCCACCCCCGCCCTTGGCGCGGACAAGCCGCTGCCCGAATGGCAGGACTACATGGCCGAACTCATCGCCGCCGGACAGGCCGGGATCGGCAGCGTCTACAAATCGAGCAACCCGCAGGACCGGCAGGAGGCCTGGAACATCCTGTTCGGCGAAATCGCCCGCGGTTACCTCAGCCTGGTCAACATGGACCCCGACCATCCGGAATTCGTGCCGACCTACAACAGCGGGTTCAACGTCGCCGCGCCCAATCCGGACTACGTCTATTACGGCACCCAGCTCGACGGGAAAGGGGTCTACCGGCTGCGCGGGCTGAAAGGCAGCAACCTCTTCACCTTCATGCAATTGACCGGACCTTCGACCGACGATCCCAAGACCGCGAAGACCTCGATGTTCAACCACTTCCGGCTCGACCAGGTGCCGGGCGGGCTCGACGGTTCTTTCGATATCCTGCTCAGCGCCGAGCGGCCGGCGGGCTATACCGGGCACTGGGAAAAACTCGATCCCCGCGCGACGGGGATGTTCATGCGCTCCGTCGCCTACGACTGGCTGCACGAACGCGATCCGGTGGTCGGGATCGAGCGGGTCGACAAGCCAATTCGCCGCATTCGGCCAGCCGCCGCCGATACCGCCGCCCAGCTCAAGTCGCTGGTCGAATTCGTCAAGCGCGACTCCATGGTCTGGTGGAAGCACATGCGCGACTTGCAGGACAAGAACATGTGGAACCGGGTGGACGTCGAGCCCTGGGGCACTTTCCCCGGGCAGGTCTATCTCGAAGGACTCTACCGCATCGCCGACGACGAAGCCCTGGTGCTTGAAACACCGGTTCCGGACAAGTGCCTCTACTGGAGCTTCCTGGTCGGTGACATGCAGTTCCGCACCGGCGACTATGCCAACAACCAGGCCAGCATCAACGGTTTCCAGGCCAGGCTCGACGGCGACGGCAAGTTCCGCGCGGTGATCGCCAAGAGCGACCCGGGCGTGGCCAACTGGCTCGATACCGGCGGCTATAACGAGGGCGTGATCCAGGGCCGCTGGAACGTCTGCGATTCCGCGCCGGTGCCCACGGCCCGGGTGGTCAAGCTTTCCGCCCTGCGCGGCATTCTGCCCGCCGATACGCCGACAGTGACCACCCAGGAGCGCGACCGGCAATTGCGCGAGCGCCGGCTCGGGGCGCAGATGCGCAGGAAATGGTAGGCTTCGAGCGGCAGCCCAAGGGATTGGAGAAAACGCGATGGACAAGCCCGATGTAACCTTGCCGGCACTCGGCCGAATCGACCGCCGCGGCCTGCTGACCGCCGCGGCCATTTCGCCCGCGCTGCTCTCTGCCGCTCCCGCGCTCGCCGCGCCATCGGGGCCGCCGCCGGTGGGCGGCTTCAAGGGCGCGGCGCCGGCCGATCTGGACGGTGCGGTGGAAGAGTTCTTCTCCTATCTCGAACCGCTCAAGGACGCGGTGCGCGAACTGGCCAACACCTGGCGGCCCAACGATCCGGCCTATCGCGCCAATCTGTTTCGCCAGGTGATGATGAACCTGTCCTTCGGCTATTTCGTCTATTTCAACGCCGACGCCGAACATCCCGATTGGAGCCCGCTCTACAATCCGGTGTTCGCCTGCCAGCCCAATCCCGACGACATCTACCTGCTAAGCCCGATCCGCTAGGACCTGACCTACCGGGTCAGCGGCCATCGCGGCTCGGTGACCAAGTTCATCTTCGTCACGCAAAAGGGCGTACCCGGCACGCTGCAACGGGTGGAAGACTTTTCCGCCGTCACCCTGCTCGACGAACAGGACTTCAAGGTCGGGCCCGACGGCCGGTTCGAGATCGTCTTCAGCGCCAATCGTCCGGCCGACTACAGCGGCAACTGGTCCCAGTTGAAGCCCGGGTGCCGACGTCATTTTCAGCCGTTACCGCATGGTCGACTGGGAGAACGAGATCGATCCGCAAATGACGATCGAATGTCTCGATAAAGTACGCCCCAAACCCCGGCTGACGCCCGCGCAAATGAACGAGAAAGTGCGGCAGGTGGCGACGGTGCCGCTCAACCAGAACCGGATTTTCTTCCAGATGCAGAACGACATCCTGAAGAAAGTCGGCGTCAACGTGTTCGATCCGATCCGTCTGCCCGGCCTCGGCACGCGCCAGGTCTATTGGCCGGCGGTGTTTCAGTTCAATCCAGACGAAGCGTTGATAATCGAAACCCCGATGCCCAAGGTCCGCCCGTACTGGAACATCCAGATCAACGACGAGCTCTACAACACGGTCGAATATGTCTACCGCCCCAGCCACATCAACGCCTGGAACGCCCACATAAGTTCGGACGGCATGCTGCGCGCGGTGATCGCGCTCGAAGACCCGGGCGTGGCCAACTGGCTCGATCCGGCAGGCTTCACCGAAGGCACGATCTATGGCCGCTGGTACGATTGCGACACCACGCCGACGCCGATCCTCAAGCGCGTACCGCTGAAGGACTTGCGCAAGCATCTGCCCAAGGACTTCCCGGACGTCACCCCGGATCAGCGAGCCGATCAACTCGCCCGCCGCGTGCGCGCGGCGCAGCGGCGGCGGCGATGGTAGTCGCAATCGCCTAAGCGATGCCCATATCGGGCGATAGCAATTGCAATTGCCGCGCCGTCCTAGCATGAGCGCGGCAACATCGCATTCCAGGAGAAGCACCGTGGCCGAAGCCTATATCATCGATACCGTCCGTACCCCGCGCTGCATCGGCAAGATGGGCAAGGGCGCGCTTTCGACGATGCATCCCGAGCATCTCTCGGCCGCCGTGCTCGCCGCAATGCGCGATCGCAACAACCTCAACACCGCCGAAGTCGACGATGTGATCTGGGGCGTTTCGGGTGCGATGGGCTTGCAGGCCGGCGACATCGGCCGCAACGCCGCGCTCGATGCCGGCTACGACGTCAAGGCCGGCGGCGTCACGCTCAACCGCTTCTGCGGCTCGAGCATCACCGCGACCAATTTCGCCGCGGGCATGATCATGTCGGGCATGCACGATCTGTCGATCTCCGGCGGCATGGACATGATGAGCTATGTCAACTGGTACGGCATGGAGATGCACAAGGCCGGGCTCGGCGGCGGCGGCATGGGCACCAAAAACCCGCGCTTCCAGGCAAAGCACCCGCAGATCGAACCAGGGCGTCTGCGCCGACGCGATCGCCGCGATGGAAGGGATTACCCGCGCGGAGCTCGAAGCAGTTCGGCGTCGAAAGCCAGCGCCGCGCCGCCGTGGCGCTCGCCGAAGGGCGCTTCGCCAAGTCGACCATCGTGGTCAAGGACGACGACGGCAATGTCATTCTCGACCACGAGGAATATCCGCGCCCGGACACCACCCTCGAAGGTCTCGCCCAGCTGAAGCCGGCTTTCGAGATGTTCCTCGACATGCCCTCGGCCGAAGGTCAGAAGACCTACCGCCAGCTGATCAACCAGGACTATCCCGACGTCGATATCAAGCCGATTCACCATGTCGGTATCAGCTCGGGCGTGGTCGATGGCGCAGCGGCGGTGCTGCTGGCCTCTAAGGATTATGCCGAAAAGCACGGCCTCAAGCCGCGCGCGCGGATCGTCGCCATGGCCGAAATCGGCGACTGCCCGACGCTGATGCTCAACGCGCCCGGTGCCTGCGGCGAAGAAGGTGCTGGCCAAGGCGGGCCTGACCAAGGACGAGATCGACGTCTGGGAGGTGAACGAGGCTTTCGCCGTCGTCGCCGAGAAATTCATCCGCGATCTCGATCTCGACCGCACCAAGGTAAACCCCAACGGCGGTTCGATCGCGCTGGGTCATCCGATCGCCGGCACCGGCGCGATCCTGATCGGCACGGCGCTCGACGAGCTCGAACGCACCGGCGGCCGCTATGGCCTGATCACCATGTGCGCGGCGGGCGGCATGGCCCCGGCGATCATCATCGAACGGATCTGAGTGCCGGTGCCGGACGATCCGAAATTCCGTTTCGGATCAGAAAACCAACCGTCCCGAAGCGGAGCGATACACTTTGCGACATTCTCGGTGCAAAGGCCTCCCGACCCCGCTATGAGGGCATCAGGGAGGCATTTTCATGACCGAGGGGGACGTCAAGGATACGGACCGGGCCGAAGCCGCGCATGAATTGCGGCGGGACATCGGCATCAGGGTCAATGTGCTGGCGCGCGTGATGCGCAACCGGTTCGACCGGCTGGTCGCCGGTCTGGGCGTTACCCGCTCGCAGTGGTCGCTGATCATCGTCGTCGCACGCCAGCCCGGCGCAACCCAGCGGACCATCGCGGAGACGCTGGAAATGTCGGAGGCCTCGGCCGGGCGGCTGATCGACCGTCTTTGCGCCGACGGCCTGCTGCAGCGCCAGGAACGCCACGACGATCGCCGCGCCCGCGCGGTCTATATTACCGAAAAAGCCGAGCCATTGCTGGCCAACTTGGCGAAATCGCCCGCGGCAGCGAAGACAAGGTGTTCAAGGGGTTCGCGTTCGAGGAGCTTGAGCAGCTCAAGAGCTATGCTCGACCGGATTTACAAGAACGTCGCCTGACGTTATCGCCGGAACAAAAAAGAAAGGGCGGCGCTTTCGCGCCGCCCTTGCACATCTCCGCTGATTGGGGGGGATTGGGGGGATCAGCGGCGATTGAGTTCCTTCTTGGTCAGGCTCGTGGTGAGCTTGCCATTGACTTCCGACAGGGTCGGGCCGGCACGCGCACCAGATTGCCGTCGAGGATCAGTTCGGCATTGCCATTCGAGGCAACACGATAGACCGAACCGATGCGGCGGCCATCGGGACCGTAGAGCATCTTGCCGGCGGTGGCGGCGGCGGCGGCCGAAGCAACGGCATCGCTCGGCGGCCTGGACCTGCTGGTTGCTTCCGCGGCAAAGCCGCCGAGGGAACGAGGTGAGCGTGGCGACAGTCGCCAGAAGCGCGACGGAAATGAACTTGGTCATGGAAATCTCCGAAATCGGATATGAGAGAGCGTTCGCTCCGGTAACTTGCAGCGCCTAGCAATTCCTATCCTAGGTTTCACATTGCGTTTTTTGCACCTAATGCGCGCAAAAATTGCAATCGTAAAGCTGTGGATGAAGCCACTCCGGCGACTTCCATCATCGTCGCGGCGATGACGCGAATCGTTGATCGCCGCTCTGTTTCCGCGCAGGACGGAACCCTGAGCAAGCAGGCGCGCGCACCGCGCCCTGCAACCAACCCCGGAAGAAAGTCAGAGCAATGGCGACCAAGGTTATGCAAGGCGTGCGCATTCTCGAAGTAGCGCAATTCACATTCACGCCGGCGGCAGGCGCAATTCTGGCCGACTGGGGCGCGGACGTCATCAAGGTCGAGCATCCGGTGCGCGGCGACACCCAGCGCGGCTTCCTCAACATGGGCGGGGTCAAGCTCGATCCGCTGCGCCACACGCTGATCGAGCACCCCAATCGCGGCAAGCGTTCGATCGGCATCGACCTCGCCACGCCGGAAGGCCAGGAAGTGCTGTACGAACTGGCCAAGACCGCCGACGTTTTCCTGACCAACTATCTCCCCCAGCACCGCCAGAAGAACAAGTTCGACGTCGAGCACATTCGCGCGGTCAATCCGGACATCATCTATGCCCGCGGCTCGGCGCTGGGCAACAAGGGGCCTGAGCGGCTGATCGGCGGCTTCGATGGCACCTGCTTCTGGTCGCGCAGCGGCATCGCCCACGCCATGAGCCCGGCCGAACTCGATGGCCCGCTTGGTCAGGGCATGCCGGCCTTCGGCGATTCGATCGGCGGCATGTTCATCGCCGGCGGCATTTCGGCGGCGCTGTTCCACCGCAAGAACACCGGCGAAGCGGTCGAGATGGACGTCTCGCTGCTCAGTCTCGGCCTGGTGGGCGCAAGGCGCGCTGCTGGCGCAGGTGATGGAGACCGATCAGTATTCGCCCAACGCCATGCCGCGCTCGGGCGGCGTCAGCGTCAATCCGTTCATGGGCAATTTCCGCACGTCGGACGGCGGCTGGATCAACCTGTGCGTGCTCAGTCCCTCAGGGATAATCCGCGACACCTTCGAACATCTCGGCCTCCCCGAACTGGCCGACGACCCGCGCTTTTCCGAACCGGTGCCGCTGTTCGAGAACGCCGCCATCGCCAGCGGCTATATCGTCAATTCGTTTTCGAAGAAGCCGTTCGAATACTGGCGCCAGCACCTCAAGACGATGAAGGGCCAGTGGGCGCCGATCCAGACCGTGCGCGACCTCCTCACCGACGATCAGACAATCGCCAACGACATGATCATCGAAGTCGAAGGCGCCGACGGCGGCAAGCCGCTGCGGCTGGTGCGCGGCCCGGTGCAGTGGAACGGCGAAGCGCTGGAAACCACCCGTGCGCCCCAGGCCAGCGAGCACACCGAGATATTGCTGATGGAAATGGGCATGGAATGGGACCGGATCGAGGAGCTCAAGGCCAAGGGCGCGGTCGCATAGGCCGGATCGCGGTTGGGGAGAGGCAACGATGACCCAGGTCATGAAGGGCATCAAGGTCCTCGAAGTCGCCCAGTTCGTCTTTGTCCCCTGCACCGGCGCGGTGCTGGCGGAATGGGGCGCCGACGTCATCAAGGTCGAGCATCCTGTGCGCGGCGATGCCCAGCGCGGCATGCGCCAGATCGCCGGGGTCACTTTCGATCCTGTCGCCAACCCGATGATCCAGCACCCCAACAAGGGCAAGCGCTCGATCGGCATCGACATCGCCACCACCGAAGGCCAGCAGCTGATCTATGAGCTGGCGAAGGACTGCGACGTCTTCCTGACCAACTATCTGCCCGGCGCACGTCAGAAGTTGAAGATCGACGTCGAGCACATCCGCGCGGTCAATCCGAAGATAATTTACGCGCGCGGCAGCGGCTTCGGCGACAAGGGGCCGGACCGGGATCGCGGCGGCTTCGACGCCACAGCCTTCTACATCCACAGCGGCATCGCCCATGCCCTGACGCCTGAGGAATACGACGTGCCACTGACCATGGGCATCGGCGGCATGGGTGATTCGCAATCGGGCATGTATCTCGCCGGCGGGATCGCCGGCGCCCTGCTCCACCGCGAGCGCACTGGCGAGCCGTGCGAAGTCGATGTCTCGCTGCTTGCCGGCGCGATGTGGATGTCGGGCATGGTCATCGCGCCCTACCTGCACAGCGGCAAGCAGATGCGCGTTGGCGTACCGCGGGCCGGCGGGGCGCCGGTCAATCCCCTCATCGGCCACTTTCTGACCTCGGACAACCGGGTGATCAGTCTGTTCGTCATGGTCCCCGATCCCTATATCCGTGACACCTTCGAGCATCTCGGACTACCCGAGGCGGCGGACGATCCACGCTTCGCCAGTGGCAAACTGCTCGGCGAGAACAGCGCCGCGGCCAACGCCCTGATCGTCACCGCTTTTGCGGCGAAGCCGTTCGACTACTGGCGCGAGCACTTGAAGACGATGAAAGGCCAATGGGCGGCGGTGCAGACCTTCCTCGATCTCGACCGCGACCCGCAGGCGCTGGCCAACGACGCCTTCTACGAGCTTGAGCCGATCGACGGTTCGGCGCCGGTCAAGGTGGTGCGCAGCCCCGTTCAGTTCGACCACGTCGCCCTCTCGACCGCCCGCGCGCCGGAGGCCTTCGAGCACACCGAGGCGATATTGCTCGACCTCGGGCTTGATTGGGAGAGGATCGAGAGCCTAAAGGCGGCCGGTGCAATTGCCTGAGAGCCGTTACAAGGAACTATGCAGATGAAACCCGGTACACGTTTGAAAAGCGCCGCCTGCGACACCGAAGTCATGGTGATCCGCTGCGGCGATGGCAGCATCGAATGCGGCGGCGCGCCGATGGGCGAAGCCAAACCCGACAGTCCCCCCGCGCTCTCCGCCGGTTTTTCCGGCGGCACACTGATGGGCAAGCGCTATGTCGATGCCGACGGCGCCTACGAACTGCTCTGCGTAAAACCGGGCAAAGGCTCGCTGGCGGTGAATGGCGTGGCGCTGGTCATCAAGGATGCAAAGCCGCTGCCTGCCTCCGACTGAACCCATGAACATCGCCCTTCTCCTTGAGATGGCGGCCGAGGCCGTCCCGGATCGCACCGCACTGGTCTGCGACGGCAAGCGCTGGACCTATGGCGAGCTGCTGAAGGCAGCGCGCGGCGCGGTTGAAGTGATCCAGGCGAGCGGCGCGAGCCATGTCGCGCTGCTCGACGAATCGAGCGAGGCGGCAGTCGTGGCGCTGTTCGGCGCGGCGCTGGCGGGCGTGCCCTATTGCCCGCTCAACTACCGGCTGGCGGACGAGGACCTTTCGGCGCTGCTCGGACGGATTGCCCCGGCGCTGATCGTTGGCGACGCCGCGCGCGTCGCCCGGATCGCCGGCGACCAGGGCCACACCGCCCTCGCCCGCGCGCACTTCGTCGCCCAGGCGCAGGCCGCCACGGTGCCCGAAGATGCGTTCTACGACCTTGGCGAGGGCATAGCCGTGCAGCTGTTCACCAGCGGCACGACGGCGGCGCCCAAGGCGGCGATCCTGCGGCATTCGAACCTGCTCGGCTATATCCTCGGCACGGTCGAATTCGCGGGCGCGGAGGAGAGCGACGCCGCGCTGATGGTGGTGCCGCCCTATCACATCGCCGGCATCTCGGCGCTGATGAGCTCGATTTACGCCCAGCGGCGGATCGTCATGCTGCCCAATTTCACCCCCGAAGGCTGGCTGGCGCTGGTCGAGAGCGAGGCGATCACCAACGCCTTCGTCGTGCCAACCATGATGACCCGCATCGTCGGTACGCTGGAATCGGCGCCAAGGCCGATGTCTCCTCGCTGCGCGCGGTAGCCTATGGCGGCGGCAAGATGCCGCTCGAAGTGATCCAGAAGGCGCTGGCGCTGTTCCCGCATTGCGGCTTCACCAACGCCTATGGCTTGACCGAGACCAGCTCGACCATCGCCCTGCTCGGCCCCGACGAACACCGCGATGCACTCGCCTCGGACGATCCCAGGGTGCAGGCGCGGCTGACCTCGCTCGGCCAGCCGCTGCCGACCGTCGAGATCGAAGTGCGCGACGAGGACGGCAAGGTCCTCGGCCCCGGCGAGCACGGCGAGATCTATGTGCGCGGCGAGCAGGTCTCCGGCGAGTACAAGGAAAAGAGCGCGCTCACCGCCGACGGCTGGTTCCCGACCCGCGACGCCGGCTACATGGACGAGGACGGTTATATCTTCCTCTCCGGCCGCGCCGACGACGTCATCGTGCGCGGCGGCGAGAACATGTCGCCGGGCGAGATCGAGGACGTGCTGCTCACCCATCCGGCGGTGGCCGACGCCTGCGCCTGCGCGGTGCCCTCGATCGAATGGGGCGAGGCGGTGGGCGTCGCGCTGGTGCTGCACGACGGGCACCTCGAACCGGCCGAAGACGAAATCAGGGAACTGGTCCGCACCCGGCTGCGCAGCTCGCGAGTGCCCGAGAAGATCCATTTCGTGAAGGAACTGCCCTATAACGAGATGGGCAAGCTCCTGCGGCGCGAGGTCAAGGGCATCCTTGGCCAGTGACGCGCTAAGGCTGCCGCTGGCGCGCTGGGCCGACGAGCGGCTGCGGTTGCTGGCGGAGGCGACCGGGTCGGAGCGGATCGCCGCGCTGGGCGGTGCGACCATTCTCGGCGAGCGCGGTTCGAACAGCAAGTTCGTGATCAAGGGCCGGATTTCGGCGGGACCGGGCGGCAGCCGCTTGCTGCCAACCCGCGACGGGCTATGGTTTTGCCTCACTATCCTGGGCCCGGGCGAGCGGCCGATCCTGCCCGCCCTCTTCACCGACGAAAATTTGGACTATGAAAGCAACGAAGCGATCGCCGAGGCGGCACTGCAATTCGACTGCGCCGAGCTGGTCGAGCGCGGGCGCGCACTGGGCCTGCCGGTTGCCTCGGCGGACGAAGTGCCGGCAAGCAGGCCCATGGAAGTGCTTGCAACCGGCCCGCGACGCGATCGCCCAGCCGGACACCGGCCGCTGGCGATCGACCTGTCTTCGATCTGGGCCGGCCCGCTGATCGGCCATTTCCTGTGGCTGGCCGGCGCCGAAGTGATCAAGGTCGAAAGCCTGACCCGCCCCGAACTTCTCCGCCGAGACGATCCCGCGACCTTCGACCTCATCAACCAGGGCAAGGCCAACATTGCTGTCGATCTCAAGGACGAACAGCACAAGGCGGTGCTGATCGACCTCATCCGCCGTGCCGACTTCGTCATCGAAAGCTCAAGGGTCCGGGCACTGAAGCAGCTTGGCATCGATGGCGATGCGCTGGTGCGTGAAGTTCCCGGTCTCGTCTGGCTCAGCGTAACCGGCCACGGCGCGACGGGCGAGGCGGCCAACTGGGCGGGCATCGGCCACGATTGCGGCGTCGCCGCAGGCCTTGCCCGCGCCATGGCCGATGCCGGGGGCGAGATCGGCTATGTCGGCGACGCCCTGCCCGATCCGCTGACCGGCATCACCGCTGCGCTCGAAGGCTGGCGGGCATACAAGAGCGGCGAGGCGAGCAGGCTCGGCTTCGCCATGAGCGCGATCGCGGCGCAGGCCCTGCGCAAAGAGCGCGAACGCGATCCGGAAGGGCTGAATGCGGACCTGCGTGCTTGGTCGGCGGCGGTCGGACAAGTCTTTCCCCGGGTCGAACGGCGCGAAATGCTCGCCCCGGTGCGCGAATTCGGAGCCGACAACGCGCGCTATCTTCCGTGCTGATCCGCCCACGTTTGATCATTGGGGCCGAAGTCTGGGATCACGGCCTCGCCGACGTCCTGATCGAAGCGGGCAAGATCGCCGCGATCGCCCCGGCCGGATCGATAAATAGGGACTGTCCCTATTTATTGGCCGGGGGCGGCGCTCTCCTTCCGGGATTGCACGATCACCACGTTCACCTCGCCGGGCTTGCCGCGAAGGCCGCCTCGGTATGGTGCGGCCCGCCCGATATTACCGGCGAAGGCGCGCTTGTTCTGGCGCTGATGGCGCCGCCCGGAACCGGCTGGTTGCGAGGCGTCGGCTATCACGAGAGCGTGATGGGCCTTCCCGGAGCGCGCGAGCTCGACCGGCTTGTCCCGCACCGGCCCCTGCGCATCCAGCACCGCTCTGGCCGCATGTGGCTGCTCAACACGACTGCGCTGCAGGAACTTCTGGCGAAGGCCGACCGCCGCCCGGGCTCGAACGCGATTCTCTCGGCTACACCGGCCGGCTGTTCGACGAAGACGCGTGGCTCCGCACGGCGCTGGCCAGCAGCCCGCCCGATTTCGCCGAAATAGCCGCCGATCTAGCGAAGTTCGGCGTGACCGGGATTACCGACATGTCGCCCGCAAACGATTTCGCAATGGCCGCGCATTTCGATGCGCAGCTGGAGAGCGGGGCACTCATCCAGCGCTGCCATCTGGCCGGCACGCTGTCGCTCACCTCCGCCAGCGGCGCCTGGAGCTTGGGTCCGGCCAAGCTCCACTTGCATGAAGCCGCGCTTCCCCCTTTCGAGGAAGCCTGCGCCTTCGTTTCCGCTGCGCACGACCAGAACCGCGCGGTCGCGATCCATTGCGTCAGCGAGGTCGAACTGGTCTTCGCGCTAGCGCTGCTCGAAGCGGCGGGAGCCTTCCCGGGCGACCGTATCGAACATGCCTCGGTCGCCGCGCCGCATCTGGTCGAGCGGATCGCCAGCGCCGGCCTGGCGGTCTGCGTTCAGCCCCATTTCGTCCACGAACGCGGCGACAGCTATTTGCTCGACGTCGAAAAACGGCACCTGGGCGATCTCTATCGCCTCGCCAGCCTGGCCGAGGCCGGGATCGCGCTCGCAGGCGGCAGCGACGCGCCGTTCGCCTCCGCCGATCCGTGGGACGCCATGCACGCCGCCGTCTCGCGTGACACGCGCGAGGGCCGCTCGATCGGCCAAGCGGAGGCACTGACGCCCGAAGCGGCGCTGGCGCTCTACCTCGCCGATCCGGCCGATCTCTCGCGTCAGCGGAAGATCGCTCCGGGTGAGCCCGCCGATCTCGCGCTGCTCGACCGGCCTTGGACGGAAGCGCGCAACCGCCTGACCTCGGCCGATGTCCGCGCCACTCTAGTCGGCGGGCGGCTCATCCACGATCGCGTCGATCAGGCCCCAGCCTAACGCCTGCCGGGCCGACAGCCGCTTGCCGGAAAGGATCATCAGGGCCGCGCGCTGACGCCCGATCCGCCGCGTCAACGAGACGCAACCCCCTGCCCCGGGCAGGATGCCCATCGCCAGCTCGGGAAGCTGGAACCAGGCGTCTGGCGCCGCCGTGACGCGCTTGGCCCAGGCGGCCAGTTCGAGGCCTGAACCGGCGCAGCCGCCTTGGACATGGACGTCAAGCTTGTCCGCGATCCGCGCCAGGACCCGCGCCGGCAGGGTCAGCGTCCGGATGGCGTGGGCCGTTGCCGGATCCGTCGTCGTGCCGAACTCGCCAAGCTCCGCGCCGAGACTGAAAGTGCGCCCCCTCCCCCGCAAGGAAACGGTCGCCACTTCCGGATCGAGCGCCGCCAGGACAAAGGCTTGGTAAAGACCGTCACGCATCGGCCGGTCGATCGCATTGCCGCTCTCTTCATGGGCGAGCGTGACCGCAAGTCGATTGCCCTCGCGCGTGACCAGCACTTCTCCCGGCGTGCGGCCGGCACCTGCCGGCGCGGACCAGCCAGCCAGCCAGCCACGGTGCTCCTCGCTTCCCTGCAACAGACCATAGGTCATCAATTTCGACATCGAGCCCGGCCTCGGGCGCAAGGCCGGGCAGGATCCGCAGCAATTGCGCGGCGATCGCGGCGGCATGCGGCATGGCGCATACCTGCCGGGCAATCGCTTCAGCGCTCACTGGCGGTTCGATCACGGCGTCCAGCCTCGCGGCGAGGGGATTGGCGCGATTCCCGATGCCGATGACCGGGCAAGGCGGCATCCGCAGTGAATTCGGAAGGGTTCCGGCGCGGTCCAGATCGACGAAGGCCAGCGGCGCATCGAGCACCGATTCGCCCGGCCACAGCCGGGCCGGATCGATCAGGAACGCCGCTATATCCTCCGCCATGTCCGCACCCAAATCCTAACCAAGCTAAGTAATAAAAGAGCTGTCCTCATTTAATGTTGACAAATCGCCCCCACGATACGATGGCCGGACCAACAAGCTTGCGGGAGAGAATCATGCCGGCCAGCCAGCCGACCTCGAACAAGGCCAAGATCGCACGCCGCGTGATCGAAGTCCTCGAATTTTTCGACGACGATCATCGCGAGGCGACCGTCATGGACATTGTCCGGCGCTATGACCGGCCGCAAAGCTCCACATCCGAACTGCTTTCGAGCCTGGTCGATCTCGGCTTGCTCTACAAGGATCCCCATTCGCGTTCCTACAGCCTGACGCCGCGCGCCGCCCTGCTTGGCTCGTCCGGGCAAAGCGGCATGGTCCGCGACGGCAGCCTGGTGCGCCTGACCGACCGGCTGGTCGCCCAGACCGGGCTTCCGGTCGCGGTGTTCGGCATGGTCGGGCTCAATGTCCAGATCGTCAGCTGGCGGCCCGGGTCGCGCAAATTGCCGTCCGCTTGCAAGGGCATCCTGGGCGGGCTTCAACTTCCCCTGTCGGAAAGCGCCGCCGGCTGGGTGCTGCTGTCAACCGTCGGGCAACCGCGGCGTGACGGCATGGTCCGGCGGCTCAATGCCGAAGCCGCCGATGACCGCAAGTTCTCCGCCGCCGAAATGAACCTTCAATTGCAGGGCTGCCGCGACTTGGGTCTTGCCGAAGGACCCGCCGGTTTCGGAACCAGCGCCCGTGTCCTCGCCCGGCTGCTGCCCGGCGGCGAGGGCGAGCATCCGCTCGCCATCGGTTTCATCTTCGCCGCGGATGAGCAGATGAATACCCAAAGCCTGCTCGCCTGCATCGACGAGGCGATCCACCAGACGGCGGGCACTGCGGGCGAAGCGGCGAACGTGGAAGTTCTGGCTACCGCGGCCTGATACCAACCTGCGATGATCCTGACCTATGAGGACGGGTTCTGACGGTTCTCGGCAAGAAGCGGCCGAAGTGGCGATGTGGTTCATCGTCACGAGGGCGCGACGCCGTCCGCCAGTCTCTTGGCCGAGAGCCGTCAGAACCCGCCCGAAGGGTTGCCAGTCCCGCCCGCCGGACAGCGTCAAAGCGTCGCGACGATGAACCACATCGCCGCTTCCGCTCCTCCTTGCCGGCGAACGGGACTGGCAATCCTCATAGGTCAGGATCACCGCAGGTTGGTATGAGCCGCTTGCCGCCCGCTCAGCCCCCGGTGGCAGGAAACTCGCCAAGCAACTCCCGGCCCGCAGTGCTGAAATCGAACTCGCGTCCGATGCGCGTGGCCTTGGCCTTGTTTTCCGGCTGCAGGGTATAGCAGTTGGCGGGCAGCTTGGTCGCGTCCGTACGTTCCGCCAGCGGCATGGTCCGGCCATGCGCCATGATGCTGCCCCATTGCAGCATGCGCGCATCTTCCTTCGCCTCGCCTTCGAGCGTCGCGATCCAGTCGCGCAGTTCGAACAGGGTGCGCCCGCCGGGCTCGGTTTCGCCTTCGATAACGCCGTCCCGCAGCCGCCAGGAGAGCAGCGTGACGCCATCCTTGCGTAGTTCGCAGTCTATCGCGCCGTCCACCGGATCGCTCACCAGCATGTCGTAAGTCAGCGGAGCGGTGGCCCCGGCATGGCGCGCGGCTAGAACCGCGAGGTCGTAAAGGTGCGTGCAGTTCGCCCGCTTGTCCCCGGTCCGCGCGGCACCGGCGAGGCTGGCGCCGGTGAAAGTCGCGCGCACGACTTCGGTCGCGCCGGGGCAGGTCGTCCAGGGATTGCGCGGCATGCTCGCTTCCACCGCATGGATCCGCTCTCCGTCGTGGCGCAAGGTGACGATCATGCCATGGAAATCATCCTCGAGCTGCGAGGTCACACTCCCCACACCGGGCAGCACGCGGAAACGGCGGCGGAACCCCGGAATCTGATCGATCGTCTTGCCCGGCACGCCCATCTCCACCTATGCTTCGCCGCGTGACTATCAGAGGACCTTCGCGATGAAAATCCGCATCGACAAGCCGCGCTGCACCGGCAATGCCCGTTGCTGGGCGGTGGCGCCCGATCTCTATCCGCTCGACGACGAGGGTTACATCGCCACCGAGGGCTTCGACGTGCCGGCAGGCATGGAGGAACTGGCCAAGCGCGGCGCGCGGGCTTGCCCGGAGCGGGTGATCGGGGTGGTGGACGATTAGCGGCGCACCCAATGGATTGCGCCCCCTGTGTCCTGGGTGCAACATTCTGTCGCAATCTGGCAAATCTCGGACATAGGTCTTCCCGAAGGTCTGTGCAGCCGCTATCCCTCGAACCGGATTTCGGGAGGAAACCAACATGACATTCGCCAACAAGTCGATCCTGCTTGCCGCCACTGCGCTCAGCTTCGGTTACGCCATGCCCGCTTTCGCGCAGGATGCGCAGGAAGCTGAAGATCTGACCGGCGCCGATATCGTCGTCACCGCGCGCCGCACTGAAGAGCGGCTGCAGGACGTGCCGATCTCGATTACCGTGTTTAACCAGGAGCAGCTCGACCAGCGCAACGTCGTTTCGGGCAACGATCTGGCGGCCTATACACCGTCGCTATCGGTCAACACCCGCTTCGGCTCCGACTTTGCCTCGTTCTCGATCCGCGGCTTTTATCAGGAGAACCGCACGACCGCTTCGGTCGGCACTTATTTCGCCGATGTTGTCGCTCCGCGCGGCGGCGGTTCGACCCAGGGCGGCGACGGCGCTGGTCCGGGCTCGTTCTTCGACCTGCAGAACGTCCAGGTCCTCAAGGGCCCGCAAGGCACGCTGTTCGGCCGCAACACCACCGGCGGCGCGATCCTGCTGGTGCCCAAGAAGCCCAGCGACAAGCTCGAAGGCTATGTCGAGGGCGGCCTCGGCAACTACAACATGCACCGCGTCCAGGCCGTGCTGAACGTGCCACTGGGCGAAAACTTCAAGATTCGTGGCGGCGTCGATTGGCAGGAACGCAAGGGTTACATGAAGAACATTTCGGGCATCGGCCCGGAGGATTTCTCGAATACGGATTACATCGCCGCGCGCTTCGCATGCTGTTCAATCTTTCGCCCGAAATCGAAAACTACACGGTCGCGAGCTATTCGAAATCGACGCCCAACGGCACGATCCCCAAGGTCACCGATTGCTACCCGAACGCCGTGCCGGGCGTTGCCGTAACCGCCCCCCGGCGGCATTCTGCCGCCCAACGTCGGCGGCCTTCGCGTCGGCGAGCTGGCTTGCAACCAGCTCGCAAGGGATGCCGGCTGGAACATCATCGAAAACAACCTGCCCGACGCCAAGCAACACACCGAGCAGTGGCAAGTAAGCAATACCACCACCTGGAACGTCAACGACAACCTGACGGTCAAGAACATCGCCAGCTACGGCCAACTGCGGGCGCGCCAAACCGTCGATTTGTTCGGCGCCCGTTTCGTGCTGCCTGCCCAGCTCCCCTTCTGTCACGACCGCGGGCGCGAACGCCGGGCAAACATCCACGGTCGATCTCGCCGCGATCGGCGTCTGGGCAGCCTGATCGGCCAGTCGTTCATTTTCGTCCCGGTCAATTCCATTCCCGGCGGCTATTCGAACGCGCAATCGACCTTCAGCGAAGAACTGCAATTCCAGGGCAATGCCGCCGATGGCCGGATGAAGTGGCAAGCCGGCTTTTATTTCGAAAAGAGCACACCGATCGAGCGGCCGGGCAACCTTACGCCGACGTTCCTCAACTGCACCGACATCGCCACCCTGTCGTGCAACGACCCGATCGGCCTGATCCTCAAGACCCGCAACGGGCCTTCCGCTCACCGGGGCGACCGGCGCGGTCGGTTCGATGAACTACCAGTCCGCCGAAACGACATTCCGCAACATTGGCCTTTACGCCCAGACAACCTATGACTTTACCGAACAGCTCTCGCTGACAGCGGGCTTCCGCTACACCTGGGACAAGACGACCACTGTCGCCGACCGGGCGACATACCGTAATTTCTCGCCCGGTGTCGTTGTCGCCACCTGCACCAACCCGTCGCTGCGGCCGGCCAGCAATCCATTGCCGACACTCACGTCGACAGAGCTTTGCCGAGTGCCGCAAGCCGCGGTTCCGGGGTTCAATTTCACCGCCGAGCAGATTTCCAAAGCGCCAACCTGGGTGATCGGCCTCGATTACAAGCCCAGCAGCGATATCCTGCTCTACACCAAATGGGCGCGTGGCTATCGGCAGGGCGCGACCCAGCCGTTCGGGCCCGACGGCCTGCCGCCGTTCCGGCAGGAACGGGTCGATACCTACGAGATCGGCGCCAAGACAACTTTCCGCGGCGCGGTTTCCGGCACGTTCAATATCGTCGGGCTTCTACAACGACTTCCGCGACCAGCAGATTTCGGCAAGCTATTCGCTGCCGAGGATCGCCGGTTCCGCGCCGAACTCGGGTCTGGTCAATGCGCCCAAGACCAAGATCTATGGCGTTGAAGCGGAGCTGGTGCTTGTTCCCGCCGAAGGATTGCGGCTTCAGGCAGGCTATGCCTACCTCAAGTCCGAGGTCGTCGAACTCGAAACGCTTCCGGAGGTGCCTGCCTTCTTCCCTGGCTCGCACCTTACCGGCGTCGGCTTCGAACTTCCCTATACGCCGCGCCACAAGCTCTCGATCGATGCTTCCTACCGGCTGCCGATCGACGAAAGCATGGGTGAAATCACGCTCGGCACCACCTTCAACTACACCAGCCGGCAATTCTACCAGGGCGCAAGCAGCGCCGGGGCCCTGGCGTTCCTCGGCCCGTCGCCGCAAAGCGAAGTCTACAACATCCGCGCCTACAGCCTGTGGAATCTCAACGCGAGCTGGAACAGGATCATGGGCAGCCCGGTCGATCTGTCTTTCTTCATGACCAACGTCGCCAACAAGCACTACGATCTCGCCCGCAACCTGCAGGCGACCTCGGGCTTCGTCTCGCGCTATATCGCCGAGCCGCAGGATGTGGGGCTTCAAGCTGCGCTACAGCTTCGGCGACTGAGGCGCCTCGAACCGCTTATGGCAGGGCGGCCCGGCACCATCCGGGCCGCCCTGCGGCGCTGCGCGATTGTTGCAGAGTTGCAACGCCGCCCTCAAAATTGCGGAAATGAGAGTTAACCGGCTTCCCTGGCGGCAAGCGCTCGGCTAGCTATCGCGCGGGTGCCTTTTGGGCCGCAGTGCGGCTGGGCAATTTGGAGGGAAAATACCATGAAGCTTTCCGCAAGGACGGCCCTGCTCGCCGCAACCGCGCTCGCCGTGAATTTCGCTGCGCCCGCTTTCGCGCAAGACGCCCAGGAAGAGGCCGACGAGGCTGGCCGGGGCAACGACATCATCGTCACCGCCCAGCGCGTCGAACAGCGCCTGCAGGACGTGCCGATCTCGATCACGGTGTTCAGCCAGGAAAAGCTGGCCGACAACAACATCCTGTCGGCCAAGGACATCGCCACCTTCACTCCGGGCGTCTATGCCCAGACCCGGTTCGGTAACGATACGACGACATACACCATTCGCGGTTTCGCGCAGGAACAGCGCACCACCGCGACGGTCGGCACCTATTTCGCCGAAGTCGTCGCCCCGCGCGGCAACGGCAACAGCCAGGGCGGCGACGGCGCCAGCCCCGGCGCTCTGTTCGACCTGCAACAATGTGCAGGTGCTGAAAGGCCCGCAGGGCACGCTGTTCGGCCGCAACACCACCGGCGGCGCGGTGCTGCTGGTGCCGGTCAAGCCCAAGGACAAGTTCGAAGGCTATGTCGAAGGCCACCATCGGCGATCTCGATCGCACCCGCTTCCAGGGCGTGATCAACGTGCCGCTCGGCGACACGCTCAGGGTCCGCTTCGGCATCGATCGCCACCAGCGCGACGGCTATATCCAGAATGTCGGCATCAAGCCCAAACACGACGACGACATGGGCAGCATCGACATCCTCGCGCTGCGCGGCAGCGTGGTGTGGGATGTCACGCCGGACATCGAAAACTATCTGATCGTATCCTATTCCAAGTCCAAGAGCAGCGGCGCGATCCCGCTGATCAAGAACTTTCACGAATCCGGCGGGGCGGTTGTCTCCCGGTAACGCCGACGGTACAACAGGAATTTCACCGCGCGCGCCAGAAGCGCAGATGGCCAGGCAAGAGGCAGCCGACCGGGAATTTCTGGACCGGGACCAACGGCAATCCATTCGGCGAAGCCTACAACGAGGAACTTCGCATCATCAATCGCACGGAGTTCAGACTCAGCGATTCTATCACCTGACCAACCTGTTCGGTTATTCGGAATTCAAGGGCAACAACGCGGTCGATGCCTTCGGCCTGAACGCGCCGACAGTGGCCAATCCCACCCTGCCGACCGATTATTTCTCGTTCGTCCCGATCAACCCGCATCCGGACTTCGGTCTGACCGCCAATCAGAAGTCGATCGTCGAGGAATTGCGCCTGACCGGCGATTCCGGCCCGCTTACCTGGCAGGCCGGGCTCTATTACGAAAAGAGCAGCCCCAAGAGCTTTACCGGCACGCTCTCGGTAACCGCCGGAAACTGCTTCGATATTACCACATACAAGTGCACGAACAGCACCGGCGCCACCGCCGGCCCAACCAAGATGTGGAACGAAACCTATGCCGCCTATGCCCAGGCGACATACAGGCTGAGCGAACAGTTCGCGATCACCGCGGGCCTGCGCTATACCGAAGACAAGACCCGGTCCGTTTTCAGCAACGGCCGCGTCCGCTTTACGCCGGCGGACAATTGGGTCAGCAACACCTACGAATGCGGCTTCCCGGGCCACCCCGATGCCGGCCCCAATCCCTTCCTCGTAACGCTGCGCTACCCCAATACCAGGGCGAACCGGGACACGCTTTGCTTCAATGACCGCAGCAAGAAAACCAGCGCCCCGACGTGGACGATCAATCTGGAATACAAGCCCAACAGCGACATATTGACCTATGCCAAATGGTCGCGCGGATACCGCCAGGGTGGGATCGTACCAGCCACCGGCCTTCCCGAATTCGTTGCCTATGACGCCGAAAAAATCGATGCTTTCGAACTTGGCGCCAAGACCAGCTGGGGCGGTGCCGTTCGCGGCATGTTCAATGTCGCCGCATTCTACAACAAGTTCGGATCGCAGCAGATCCAAGCTGGCATCAACACATCCGGACAATTCCGTTCAGACAACCATGATCGTCTCCGGGCAATCGGAGCTCTATGGTTTGGAAGCGGATCTGATGATCGAACCAGCCGACTGGTTCAAGCTTGAGGCCGCCTATTCGTACAACCACACCAGCTCAAGAAGATCAGTCCTATCCAGACCTCTCGGCATTCGGACTGATCGTGCGCGAGCTGCCGGTCGGCGGTCCGCTGCCGCTTGCCGTGCCTCACGCTTTCAATGGTACGGCTACTTTCACCTTGCCGGTCTCGGAATTGATCGGGCAGAATCTCGCTCAGCGGCACCATCGTCCACATGTCGAAGTTCCGCGCGGTCGCCGATACTTTTGCTGGCAACCACATTGGGCGGATTCTGCCCAAGCGCACTTTCGGCAACGTCAACCTGAACTGGAAGGAAGTCGGCGGACTGCCAGTCGATCTGGCCTTCTATATAACCAACGTCACCAACGAAAAGATGTTCACCCACATCAACGAGCAGTCGTCCAGCGGCTTCCTCGCCTATTCGGTCGACGAGCCGCGCCAGTGGGGCGTGCGCATGAAGTGGCGCTTCGGCGATTGAAGCACGCGCCAGAGGCGTTTTCCTCTCTGAAAGTCCAAGGCGGCTCGGCAATGTCCGGGTCGCCGCTTTTTGCGCACAGCCAATGTTGCCTTCTGGCAACACATCCCCGGCTAAGTGCAAATGCCAAGGTTAATCGCCTTTGTCCGCGCAACCGCTTCAACTAGGGCTTCCGGGAATCAACGTAGTGCAGGAACGCCCGGCCAATGACCGGGCCGGCGCTTCGTCATCGAGGAGGAACCATCATGAAGTACGCCACACGAACCGCTTTGCTCGCCGCCACCGCGCTCGGCATGAATTTCGCCATGCCCGCATTCGCACAGGACGCCCAGGAAGAGGCAGACGACGCGGCTTCGAGCAGCGACATCATCGTCACCGCCCAGCGCACCGATCAGCGGCTGCAGGACGTGCCGATCTCGATCACGGTGCTAACCCAGGAAGCCCTCGCCAACAACAATATTACAAATGCCAAGGACCTGGCGGCGTTCACGCCCGGTCTCGCGGTAAACAACCGCTACGGCGCGGATAACACGACGTTCACCATGCGCGGCTTCTATCAGGAGCAGCGCAGCTTCGCGACGGTCGGCGTGTTCTTCGCCGATGTCGTCGCCCCGCGCGGCTCGGGCGCGACCTTCGGCGGCGACGGCGCCGGGCCGGGCGCGCTGTTCGATCTCGCCCGCGTCGAAGTGCTCAAGGGTCCGCAGGGTACGCTGTTCGGCCGCAACTCGACCGGCGGCGCGATCCAGCTGGTGCCGGTCAAGCCCAAGGACAAAACCGAAGGCTATATCGAAGGCAGCCTCGGCAACTATGACATGTGGCGCCTCCAGGGCGTCGCCAACTTCGCGATCTCGGAAACGGCGCGGATGCGCATCGGCTTCGACCACCAGGATCGCAAGGGCTATCTGAAGAACGTCGGCAGGTTCGGCGACGGCGATTTCGACGGTCGCGAGATGGGTGACGTCAACTACTGGGCGGCGCGCGCCAGTGCTGGTGGTCGATCTCGCGCCCGACCTCGAAAACTACACGATCTTCAGCTATACCCATACCCAGAGCAACAGCGTCAGTCCCAAGATCATCGCGGCGTTCGCACCGGCAACCAATGCGAATTGCGAGCCAAGGTCGACAACCGCGAACTTCGGCTGCGAATTGATCGCGCAGATGGCGCGAGAGGCCCCATTCGGCTTCTGGTCGGTCTCTAACCGGCTGCCAGACGCCCACTCGATCACCGATACCTGGCAGGCGATCAACACTATGACCTGGCGGGCAAGCGACAGCCTGACGGTCAAGCACATTTTCTCCTACGGCGAGTTCAAGGGCAAGACCAACATCGACTTGTTCGGCAACTATGCCCTGCTGCCCGGCGTCGTCTTCGGCAGTGAAAAACTCGACCAGATCAACGGTTTCGCCTTCACCCATGACGAAGGCACCTTCGGCCATACCAATGCCCAAAGCTCGATGATCAACGAACTCCAGTTCCAGGGCCGGCCGGGCGACGGACGCTTCACCTGGCAGGCGGGCGGCTATATCGAAGTCAACGATCCGCTTGGCTTCTCGGGCGTCCAGACCGCCTCGTTCACCCCCTGCACCGATATCGCCTCGTTCAACTGCGCTCCGCCCAACTTCGCACAGGGCATCGCCGGGACCGGCAACCTGCAGCTGCAAAAGACCAAGTACCGCGACTATGCGCTCTACGCGCAAGGCAGCTATCAGCTGACCTCGCAGCTGACTTTTACCGGCGGGTTCCGCTATACTTGGGACAAGATGCGCACTGCGCTGATCAGCGAAACTTCGGTGTTCAGCACCGTTCCAGGCAATGTCAAATTCGGCTGCGCCAACATTCGCGCGTCCGAATTCAGAGGCATTATCAACGGCTTTGCCCCGCAGAACAACGCGACCTCGCCATTCACCGCGGCTGAGCGGCTGAGCGGCATTTGCCGCCAGGCCCTGCAAGCCGATTCAAGTGCGCCGACCTGGCTGGTCCAGGCGGATTACAAGCCGATGGATGGCGTCATGGTCTACGGCAAGTGGTCGCGCGGCTATCGCCAGGGCGGTCTGGCGATTTTCGGACCCGACCGGGCTCAGAACTATGGTCCGGAAAAAGTCGATACCTACGAATTGGGCGCGAAAACATCGTGGCGCGGGGCAGTGCCCGGTACGTTCAATCTCGCCGGGTACTATAACGATTTCCGCAATCAGCAGCTCCAGCTCGGCGTTGCCTGTAACCCGGCGCTTCCCGGGTTCACGGGCGGTTGCGCGGGTAACGCCACGATTATCAATGCCGGCAAATCGCGCATCTGGGGCTTCGAGGCGGATCTTAATGTTTCGCCGTTCGACGGACTGAAGCTGGCTCTGGCCTACGCCTATATCAATGCCCGCCAGATCGAACTCAATGTTCCGACGGATCTTCCACCCTACAACCAGTTCACCGCCCCGCTGGTCAATTCCGGCGGCAAGCTATGCAACGGTCCGATGTGCAACACCATCGCCAACTCGGGGCCGCCGCACCAGCTCGTTGCATCCCTTGCCTATACGCTTCCGCTCGACGAGAATGTCGGCAAGTTCACGATCGGTGGCAGCATGGTATACCAGAGCCGCCGCCGTATCGTCAGCGACGGTGTGCTCCGGCGAGCCAACGGTTCGACGCTGTCGGCGGCCCAGACCGTGGCTGACGGTGTTGTCACCACTTCGGGCGCCGGTATTGCCCCGTCCTCGACGGTGCTCAACCTCAACGCCACATGGGAAAACGTTGGCGGCATGCCGGTCGATCTCTCGGCCTTCATGACCAATGTCACCAACGAGCACGTGATCCTTCAGATCAACGACAACACGGTTCGCGGCTTCATCGCGGCGAACATCGGCGAACCGCGCATGTGGGGCTTCCGCCTGAAGTACAAGTTCAGCGACTGATCCCACCGCCAGCCAACGACAAGCGGCGCTCCTTCGGGGGCGCCGTTTTCGTTTGGGGCTATCGCGGCGGCGATTGTGCGCAAATTCCGGTTGCGGCGTGCCGGGCTTCATGGTGATGCGGTGACGATCCGCACAGCCAAAGCGAGCGCCCATGAATTTCGACCTCACCGACGAACAGGAAATGATGCGTGACATGTTCGCGCGCTTTCTCGACGAGAACAGCTCCGGACCGCGCGTGCGTGCGGCACTGACCAACGAAAATGGGCCCTCCGGCTTCGATCCGGCCTTGTGGCGGGGCCTCGCCGAACTCGGCGCATTCGGCCTGCGCGTCCCGGAGGAAGCGGGCGGCCTCGGGCTCGGGCTGTTCGATGCGGGCGTGCTGATGGAGGAGGCCGGGCGTACGCTCGCGTCCGGGCCGCTCGCCGAGGCGCTGGTGGCGGCGCGCTTGCTCGCGCTACTCAGCGGGCCGGAGGAGCTGCTGGGCGAGGTGCTGGCGGGCGGTAAAGTCGCGACGATCGCGATGCAGGATATCGCCGAATTCGGGCGGCAATGGGTCGCCGGCGGTCTGGTCGCCGACGCGGTTGTGGCCCGCAGGGGCAACGAGGTGGTGCTGGTCTCGGTGCCGGCCAGCGCGCGTGTGGCCGAGCCGAACCTGGCCTCCACCCCGATCGCCGAACTCGACCTCGCCGGCCTGCCCGCCACCGTCCTGGCCAGCGGCGCCGATGCCGTGGCGGCCTTCGCGGCGGGCCTAGAGGAATGGAAGCTGCTGATGACCCTGGCGCTGTCGGGCCTGTCGCGCGCCGCGCTGCTCCAGGCGGCGGCCTATGCCGGTGAGCGCAAGGCCTTCGGCCAGCTGATCGGCACCTTCCAAGCGCTGTCGCACCCGATGGCCGACCTGATCTGCGAAATCGATTCGGCCAAGTTCCTCGCCTGGAAAGCGATGCGCTCGATCGCCGACGGCGCGGCGGAAGCCGGCGCCCAGGTCAGTCTGGCGATCTGGTACGCCGCCGGCGCCGCCGGACGCACGGTGCGCCACGCGGTGCAGACCTTCGGCGGCATCGGCCTGACGCTGGAGCACGACATCCACCTGTTCAACCTGCGCGCCAAGGCCTGGCCGCTGGTGGCCGGCGATCCCGAGGACTGGCTGGCCGAAGCCGGCCGGCGGCTCCACGCCGGTGAGACGGCCAGCCTGCCCGACGTGGGCCTCGTTCCGGTCGAGTTCGACCTTGGCGAGGATGCACGGAAAATCCAGCAGGAAATCCGCGACTTCTTCGCCAAGAACGTCACCGACGCGCAGCGCGAGAAGTTCCACTTCTCATGGGAAGGCCACAACCCCACGATCCACAAGCAGCTGGTAAAGGCCGACCTCGCTTACCTGCAAATGCCCAAGGACGTCGGCGGGCGCGGGCTCAGCCCTTACGAAGTCACGGCGGCGCGCGAGGCTTTCGAGGAGGAAGGCTGGAACAACCCGGTGGCGGGCGTGGCGCAGATGGTGGCGCTGATCATCCACCGCTTCGGCACCGACGAACTCAAGCGCGATGTGCTGGCCAAGATCATCAGCGGCGATGCGATCTGCTCGCTCGGCTACTCGGAGCCGGGCTGCGGTTCCGACGTGTTCGCCGCGACCTGCAAGGCCACGCAGCTCGAAGACGGCTCGTGGCGCATCGACGGCACCAAGATGTGGACCTCGGGCTCGAACCTGACCGACTACGTGCTGATCCTCACCCGCACCGATCCCGATTTGCCCAAGCACAAGGGCCTGACCATGTTCATCGTGCCGCTGAAGGCCGAAGGCGTGACCATCCAGGGCGTCCACACCTTCATGGACGAGCGCACCAACATCTCGTTCTACGACAACGTCCGCATTCCCAATTCATGGCGGCTGGGCGAGATCAACGGTGGCGCGCGGACGATGGCGGCAAGCCTCGAACTGGAACACGGCGGCGGCTTCGCCAAGGTGCAGCGCTCGATGCTGGAAAGCGCGATCGAACTGTGCCGGGAAATTCCCGCATCGGGCAACCGCAAGCTGATCGACACGCCCAAGGCGCAAGGCCGCCTGGCGCGAGTCCACGCCAATGTCCTGGCCTCGGAACTGATCGCCTTTCGCGCCAACTGGACCCAGGTCCACGGCAAGGGCAACGGCGCCTATGGCCCGATGGCCAAGATGTACTCTTCGGAAATGTTCATCGCCAACTCGCGCGATCTGCTGGACCTGACCGCGCCGCTGTCGCTGTCGAAGCGCAAGGGCGCGGCCGATGCGCTCAACCTCGCCTATCGCCACGCCCATGGCTCCACGGTCTATGGCGGCACCAGCCAGGTGCACCGCTCGATGATCGCCGAGAAGGGGTTGGGTCTGCCGCGGTCACGGGGGTAAATCACTACGAAGTCCCTCTCCATTTTCACGAAGTGCAAATGGGGAGGTGGCAGCCCGTAGGGCTGACGGAGGGGTAATGGCGAGGCGCCGAATACCCCTCCACCACTCGCTTCGCGAGCGGTCCCCCTCCCCATTTGTCCTACGGAAAAATGGGGAGGACCTTGTTGCTCAAACCCTCTCGCGCTCGCGTTCCATCAGAGCCACATCGCGGTACAGCGTAGTCCGCTGCCGCAAAGGCCGCCCCGCCGAAGCCGCAGCCGCGCGCAGATCGTCGACGCTGACTTCCTGCCCGTGCGCCGCCCCCGCCGCGCGGCTGATGCTTTCGTTCATCAGCACGCCGCCGAGGTCGTTCGCCCCCGCCGCAAGAATCGCCGCGGCCCCGGGCACCCCGAGCTTGACCCACGAGCACTGGATCAAATCGATCTGCCCGTTGAGCACGAGCCTCGCGACCGCATGCATCATCACCGCCTCGCGCCAGGTCGGGCCCTTGCGGCTCTGGCCCCGGCGGTACATCGGCGCTTCCATGTGAACCAGCGGCAAAGGCACAAACTCGGTGATGCCGCCGGTTTCGCCTTGCAGACGGCGCAGCGCGAGCAAATGCCGTGCCCAGTGCTGGGGGGCCTCAAGATGGCCGAACATGATCGTCGAGGTCGTCGGCAGGCCGGCAAGATGTGCGTCGCGGACGACGCCGAGCCATTCATCGGTGGTCTGCTTGTCAGGGCAAATCTGGCGGCGGATATCGTCGCAGAGGATCTCCGCCGAAGTTCCCGGCAGCGAGCCGAGACCATCGTCCTTGAGGCGCTTGAGATAGTCGCGGGCACTCACCCCCAGCGTCGCGGCGCCTTGCGCTATCTCTAGTGGCGAGAAGGCGTGGATGTGAAGCTCAGGGCAGGCGTCCTTCACCGCTCGGACGATGCTGGAATAGGTCTCGCCGGTGTAACTCGGATGGATGCCGCCCTGCAGGCAGACCTCTGTTGCCCCCTTGGCCACCGCCTCGCGGGCGCGCCCGGCGATTTCCTCAAGGTCGAGGTTGTAAGGCTTGTCGCGGAAACCGGCCTTGCTCGAGCTCTTGGAAAAGGCGCAGAACGAGCAGGCGTAGGTGCAGATGTTGGTATAGTTGATGTTGCGGTTGATGACGAACGTCACCGCATCGCCAACGACGTCGCGCCGCAGGGCATCGGCTGCCTCGACCACCGCCTGCGCCGCCGCGCCGCGGGTTTCGAACAGCGCGACGACCTCGGCTTCGCTGAGCTCGAAGCCGTCGGCCGCGCGATCGAGGATGCGATGGAGCTGCTGGGCGGTCGTCCCCGCATAATAGCGTCCTAGCGGCGCCGCCGGGGTGCCCGGCGCGTGCTCAGCGACGCCGGGGCTCCAGACGCTGTCGCGGGCGAGGCCTTCGGCATCGGCCAGCTTGAGCACTTCGGGCCGCAATTTCGCATCGATCCAGGAACTGTCATCCGTATTCACGAAACGCGGATAGATCGTCAGCCGCTCGACCAGCGGCAGTCCGGCGCGGGCGCAGATTGCCTCGAGCCGGGCAATCTCGGGCCAGGGCGCTTCTGGATTGACGTGATCGCGCGTAACCGGCGAAATTCCGCCCCAGTCGTCGATCCCGGTCTCGATCAGTTCGGCGAGCCGCTCGTCGTTGAGGTTAGGCGGCGCCTGCACCGAGACTTCGTCGGGCAGCACAATCCGCGCGGCGGCCAGCACGCGCAGGAAGTCCTGCTCGCTCGCCACCGGCCATTTGGCCATCTTGGTCCCGGGCTTTGGCCGGAAATTCTGGACGATGACTTCCTGCAAGTGGCCGTGTTTCGCCTGGACATCGCGCAACGCCAGCAGAGCTTCGATCCGCTCTTCCGGCGTCTCGCCGATACCGATCAGGATGCCGCTGGTCATCGGCAATTTGGCGCGGCCCGCGGCTTCGAGCGAAGCCAGACGCACGGCCGGAACCTTGTCGGGCGAGCCATGATGCGCCCCGCCCTTTTCGAGCAGCCGCTCCGAGGTGCTTTCGAGCATCAGCCCCGCCGAGGCCGCGACAGGGCGCAGCATCCGGTAATCGGCCTCCTCAAGCACCCCGGCATTGATATGCGGCAGCAGCCCGGTTTCCCTGAGCACTAGCTCGGCGCAATGACGGACATAGTCGATCGTGCGGGCGAACCCGCGCGCCTCGAGCCATTCCTGCGCCACCGCATAGCGCCGCTCCGGCGCATCGCCCAAAGTGAACAGCGCTTCCTTGCAACCCGCCGCAGCCCCGGCGCGGGCCACTTCGAGCACTTCCTCCTCGCTCATGAACGGCGCTTTCACCCGCGAGGGCGTGGTCGCGAAGGTGCAGTAGTGGCAAACGTCAGCGCACAGGTGCGTCAGCGGAATAAACACCTTGGGCGAATAGGTCATCCGCGCCGGGCCGCGCCCATCGCGGCGGCTGCGTGCCTCGGCCAGCAGCGCCTCGAGCGGCGCAGCCAACATGCGTTCGATCAAATCGCGGTCGCTCATTCGGTCATCCCACTCCGGCCGCCGCGAGCACTTCGCGCGCCAGCCTCTCCCGATCGGATGCATCGCGCATCACTGTTCCTGTCACGGTGACCGAAATGCCAAGGCTTCGCAAGTGCTCCGCGTCACCCGCATCGCATTCGTCTATAACCAGATGGTCGAGCAGGCCGTCGTAATGGCGGACAATCGCCATGTTGCCGCAGTCTTCGCCGAGTTCGCCCAGCAGCTTTGCCAGCGGTCCCTTGAGCGCCGCACCGCCAACCAGCGGCGAGACGGCGATCAGCGGCACGGTGCGTTTTTCCAGCGCCTGCCGCACGCCATCGATCGCGAGGATCGGATCGACGCTGAGAAACGGGTTCGACGGACACAGCACTATTGCGCCTAACCCGGGGTTATCCAGCGCCTGCTTGAAGCCCGGCGCCGGCGCGGCGCCGGGCGTTCCGGCGAAACGGATCGCCTTGGCTACAGGGCGGCACTGTTCGCGCACGAAATAGTGCTGGAAATCGAGCCACCCTGCCTCGGTCCCGATCTGGGTGCGCACCGGCGCGTCGCTCATCGGCACAACCGCGTGGGCGATGCCGAGCGCCGCGGTGAGCCGGGCGGTCACCTGCGAGAGGCTCTCCCCCGCCCCGAGCCGCCAGGAGCGGGCCAGATGCATCGCCATATCGCGGTCGCCAAGGTTGAACCACTGCGCCTCGCCTAGGCGGCCGAGCTGTTCCATCGCCCGCCAGCTCTCGTCGGCGACGCCCCAGCCCCGCTCCGTGTCGTTGAGCCGGGCAAGGGCATAAACCACCGAATCGATGTCAGGACAAATGGTTAGCCCAAGATGCTCGAAATCATCTCCGGTATTGACGGCAATCGTCAGCCGTTCGGCCGGAACCACCGCGGCAAGCCCGGCGGCAAGCTTGGCCCCGCCGACACCGCCCGATAGCGCGAGAATATGGCTCACCGGAACATATCCTCGGCGAGGGGCCTGATGCCGCTGGCCGCGCCGGGGCCATCCTCGCCGGAAACCCATTTACCGGCGCCGCGCACCAGCGCCGCCGGCGTGCCTTCCGCCCCCTCGCCCATCGCCAGCACCGCGGCGGCGGCGACGGCATCCGCCACAGCGATGACGGTCGCCTGCAAGGTGCGCCCGAACAGGTCCCGGTCCTTGCCGCGCCGGTCGTCGAGCACGGTCAGCCCCGCGCAGCCGATCGCCGCGCCGGCCGTGCCGATCCGCCAGGCGCGGCCGAGGCTGTCGGCGATCACCACGGCGGGGCGCACGCCGCCTAGCCGGGCGATGTCTGGACGAATCGCCCGCGCGCTGGCATCCGGATCCTCCGGCCAAAGCAGCACCGTCCCGTCCTCGCCGCCCGCGACATTCGACGAATCGATTCCGGCATTGGCGAGCACATGCCCGGTTTTATGCCGGGCGATGATCGCGGCCGGGGTTGAGCGCAGTATTTCCGCGCTTTCATCCAGAATTACCTGACATACCTCTGGGGGTTTCTCCGCTTTTTCCGCAAGCGCGACAGCGGCCGGCGAAGGCGCGACGGCACTGACTTCCAGCGTCCGTCCTTCCGCCTTGGAAACGATTTTCTGCGCTACCACCAGCACATCGCCGTCCGCGAGCCTCTCGCCCATCCGCGCCAGAGCCGCGAGCAATTCCGCCGCCACGCTCATCGGCGGCGCGAACAGCGGCATGCCTTGCAGCGGAACCACGCTCAAACCTGTCATTGCACTCACTTATCAGTTGCCAGTCCGGCCCCTGCCGCTATCGGCTGTGGCTGGCAACGACAAATATTGGAGAGCGAAAGAGATGGCGACCATCGCGGTAGTCGGCGGTACGGGGCACTTGGGCAAGGGCATTGCCCGTCGCCTTGCCAAGGCCGGGCATGCGGTCAGCATCGGCAGCCGCGCGGCGGAAAAGGCGGAAGCCATCGTCGCGGAAATGGGGCTCGATCTGGGTTCCGGCGCCAATGTCGATGTCGTCCAGGGCAAGGACGTGGTGATTGTCACCGTGCCTTACGAAAACCAGGAATCGACGCTCAGGCAGATTGCGCCGCTGGTCGGCTCGGCCATCGTCGTCGATACCACCGTGCCGCTGGTTCCGCCCAAGGTGATGCGCGTGCAGCTTCCCGCCGCCGGCAGCGCCGCCGCCGAAGCGCGCGGGCATCTGGGGCCGGACGTGCGCTTCGTCACCGCATTTCACAACGTCGCCGCGCATATCCTCGATTCGGAAGAGAAAGTGGACTGCGACGTGCTCGTCTTCTCCGACGATGTCGAAGCGCGGGGCACCGTCGTCGGCCTGATCAACGACATGGACCTGCGCGGGCTTTCGGGCGGCGCCCTGGCCAATTCGGCGGCGGCCGAGGCGCTGACCTCGATCCTGATCTACATGAACAAGACCTACCAGGCTGACGGCGCCGGCATTCGTTTCACCGGCCTCAAGACCGCACCGCCGATTTCGTGAGCACCTGGGCGGTCATCCCGGTCAAACCGCCAAAGGGTGCGAAAACCCGGCTTTCCGGCGTGCTGAGCGCGGCGGAACGCGAGGGGCTGGTCGAGGCCATGCTCGCCCATGTCGTCGCCCAGACGCGCTCTGCCGGGCTTGTCGATCATGTCTGCATTCTCGGCCCGTCACGGCTCGGCATTTCCCCCGAAGTGCCGCTGCTGCCCGACTCCGGGAAGGGCCTCAACCCCGCCCTCCAGGCCGCGCTGGAACGCATCGCCGGGCAAGAGGCCACGCGCATGATCGTGATCCACGCCGACTTGCCAAAGCTGGCGAACCAGGACGTCCAGCTACTCGCCGCCGCGCCGCCGGGCACGATCGCAATCGCTCCCGACCGTCACGGCACCGGCACCAACGCGCTTTCGCTGCCGCTTCCCGAAGCGAGGGGCTTTACCTTCGCCTTCGGGCCTGACAGCTTCGCGCTGCACCACACCGAGGCGGAGCGGCTGGGTCTGCCGGTTGAGGAGATCCATAGCCAGGGACTGGCGCGCGATATCGACGAACCGCCGGATCTGGCGGACGCCCGGGAGCTGATCGGTAGGACGGAATAGCAAGAAGGAAGAACGGGAGATGAATGCCAGGGACATAGACCTCAGCGGCCAGGTGGCCTTCGTCACCGGCGGCGGCGGCGGGATCGGGCGGGCTTCGGCCATGGCGCTCGCCGAAATGGGCGCGGACATCGCCATTCTCGAATTCGATCCAGCAACGCTGCGACGAAGCGACGGCGAAAATCGAGGCGATGGGCCGCAAGTGCTACGCCATTTGCGCGAACGCCATGGAATCGGACGCGGTGCGCGATGCGGTGAAATCCGCGGCGGACAGGTTCGGGCGGCTCGACATACTCGTCAACAACGTCGGCGGCGTTGCCCGCAAGCCGTTCGTCGACCTGGCCGAAAAGAACTGGCGGCGGCACATCGACCTCAACCTGGTCAGCCACCTCGCCGCCACCACCGAAGCGGTGCCGGTGATGATCGCCGGCGGGCGCGGCGGGGCGATCGTCAACGTCTCGTCGATCGAAGGCTCGCGCGCCGCGCCGGGCTATGCGGTCTATGCCGCCTGCAAGGCCGGGCTCAACAATTTCACCCGCACCCTCGCGGTGGAGCTTTCCGACCACAACATCCGGGTCAACTGCATCGCCCCCGATTACACGGCGACCCCGGGCGTCAGCGGCTGCTACACCGGCAGCGCCGACGAGGAAAACTGGCACCAGCCCGACGCGGCGCAACTCGAAATCATCCGCAAGCGCATTCCGGCCGGCAGACGCGGCAACGAGGACGAATGCGGCAAACTGGTCGGCTTCCTCGCCTCGCCCGCCGCGAGCTACATCACCGGAGCGATCATCCCGGTCGATGGCGGCACCTGGGCCTCGGGAGGATGGGTGCGGGACAAGGACGGCAACTGGATTCTGCCGCCGGAAGCATGATCAAATTACAAGGAACGAGACGACACATGGCTTACACTCTCAGCGTCACCCTGCCGATCGACTGGATTCACCTGACCGGGGAATTCTGCACCCGGCAGGCCCTGATCGAAATGGCGCAAACCGCGGAAAAGGCGGGGTTCTGGGCGGGGACGGTCACCGACCATCCGGTTCCGAGCTACCGCTGGCTGGACCATGGCGGGCATTATGCCCAGGATCCCTTCGTCATGCTGTCGATGGTCGCGGCCGTGACGACGAAGCTCAGGCTCCAGACCAACATCGTCGTGCTGCCCTATCGCAACCCCTTCGTTACGGCGCGGGCGGTTTCTTCGCTCGACGCCTTTTCGGAAGGGCGTTTCGTGTTCGGCATCGGTGCGGGTTACCTCAAGCCCGAGTACAAGGCGCTGGGGGTCGATTTCGACAGCCGCAACGACCTGATGGACGAATACATCGTCGCGATGAAGCTCGCCTGGAAGGGCGAGGACTTCGCTTTCGAGGGCACCGGCTACACCGCTGTCGGCAACCGTATGCTGCCCACCCCGATCCAGAAGCCGCACCCGCCGCTGCTGATCGGCGGAAACTCGAAACGAGCGCTCCGCCGCTGCGCCGAGCATGGCGACGCCTGGCACCCGTTCATCGTCCCCAAGATGGTGACCGACACCTCCCGCACCGCCAACATCTCCAGCGACGACGATATCCGCGCGGCGATCGACTACCTGCACGAGCATTGCGTCAAGATCGGCCGCAAGACCCCGCCCGACGTCATCCTTTCGAGCACTTTTTCGATCAAGCGCGGCTTCAGTGCGCAGGAAGCGCTGGATGGCTATGCGAACATGAAGGCGCTCGGCTCGATCGGCTCGGGCGCGAGCATCGATGCCCAGACCCGCGCCGAGTGGTGCGATCTGGCGCTGCAATTCGGCGAAGAGGTCATCGCCAGGCTCGATTGAGCTACACGCGTACGGCAGGGAGTGACCAGGCGATGGAGGCAGGCAAGCAAACCGCCGCGCAGGAATGGCGCGCGAACTGGACCATTGTCATGGCGGCGATGGCCGGCCTGTCGTTCGCCTCGATCCCGCACGCCACCATCGGCTTTTTCATGGACCCGCTGCGTAGCGAATTCGGCTGGAGCACAACCGGCATCACCGCCGGTCTAACGATTTTCTCGGTGGTGACCTTGCTGTTCACCGCCGTCGGCGGTGCGATTGTCGACCGCTACGGCGCGCGCTGGGTGGGCGTCGCGGGCATCGCCCTGTGCGGACTGTCGTTTGCCGCTTTCGCCTTCAACACCGGCGCGGTCTGGCTGTGGCTGCTGCTGTGGACAGTCTATTCGTTCTCGGCCGTGGGCATTCGCACGACGGTATGGAACAGCGCGGTTTCGAGCGTGTTCGACACCAGCCGCGGTCTTGCCCTGGCTCTGGTGCTATCCGGCCTGGCCTTGGCGTCGATCTTCGCTCCACCGATCGCCCGCTGGCTGATCGACGAGCAGGGCTGGCGCACCGCCTACGCCGGTATCGGACTCGGCTGGGGGGGACTGGGTTTTCTGCTGGTGCTGCTGTTCTTTTACGACGCGCGCAGTCGCAAGCAGCAGCCATCGACGTGCCGGCCCCGCCGCTGCACCCGCCGCCCTGCCCGGTGGACTGACGCTTGGCCAGGCGTTCAAGGACCATCGGATCGTTCGCATTGGCCTGGCCATTTTCCTGGCGTCCACCACCGGCGCGGCGGTTACGGTGTTTCTCGTGCCGATGGTGACCAAGGCCGGGATTAGCCGCGCCGACGCAGCGCTGATTGCATCGCTGTTTGGCGTGTCCGCCTTTGCCGGCAAGCTCATCGCCGGCTGGCTGATGGACCGTTTCACCACCACGCTGATCCCTTTCGCCGCTTTCGCTCTGCCAGCCATCGGCTATTTCCTGTTGTGGCAAAGCCCAAGCTCGCTTTTGGCCACTTCGGCGGCGGCGCTGATCAACGGCTTTGGCGGCGGCGCATCGCTGCCGATCACCACCTATCTCATCACTCGCTATGCCGGGGTTAGGCATTTCGGCAAGATTTTCGGCATCGTCTCCAGCCTGCTCGGCCTGGCGGGCGGCCTGGGGCCGTTGCTGGCGGGTTTCGTCTTCGATGCGACCGGTAGCCACGCCGCGTTGATGCTTGTCGGCGCTTGCGCGGCGCTGATTTGCGGGCTGGCGGTGCTCGCGCTGGGCCCCTACCCTCACTACCCGCCCGAGGGGCCAAAGGAAGCGGGCGCCACGGAAGCGTTCTCGACCGGCTGAACCGCTACAGAAGGGAGAAGGCATGGCTGGCGCGACCGAACCACGAACCGCGGGGCAGGAATGGGGTGCGCACTGGCCGCTGGCGCTATCCGCCATGATCGGCCTGACGTTCGGCACGGTCCCTTCGACCTCGCTCGGCGTGCTGATGGCTCCGCTCCGCCAGGACTTCGCCTTCACCAGCACGCAGCTGGCGCTCGGCATGACTATCTTCGCCCTGGTCACCACGCCGCTTTCCCCGTTCGCCGGCGCGCTGATCGACAGGTTCGGGCCGCGCCGGGTCGCCATACCCGGAATGATCGCCGCTGGCCTCAGCTTCGCCGCTTTCAGCCTGATGACCGGCGCCTATTGGCAATGGGTGGCGATCTGGGTCGTCTATTCGCTTGCCGCTCTGCTGATCCGCACGACGGTGTGGAGCGCCGCGGTTTCGGGCGTATTCGAGCGCGGCCGCGGCATGGCGCTGGCTGTCGTGCTGTGTGGCACGGCGCTGACCCAGTCGATATCGCCGCCGCTGACCCACTGGCTGAACCAAACCTACGGCTGGCGCGGCGCCTATGCCGGGCTCGGGATCGGCTGGGCGGGCATTGCGCTGATCCTCGTCTTCCTGTTCTTCCACACGCGCTCCGCCAGGGAACGAGCGGAAGGCCCAGCCGCCAAGTCGCCGGCCTCAATTCCCGGCGGCCTGACCTTTGGCGAGGCGCTGCGCAACCAGGCGGTGGTGCGGATCGGCCTCGCCATGTTCCTTCAGGCGACGATCGGCAGCGGGGCGCTGGTGCACATGGTGCCCTTGCTCAAGGACGCGGGCGTCACCGCCGGGCAGGCCGCGGGCATCGCCGCGCTACTGGGCGTCTCCTCGATTGCCGGCAAGCTCATCGTCGGCTGGCTGGTCGACCGGTTTTCGAGCGGACTGCTGCCGGTCGTCGCCTTCGGCATGCCGGCGCTGGGCTACCTGCTGCTGATGCAGTCGCACGGATCGGCGTGGGCGCTGTCCGGTTCGGTGCTGATCATCGGCTTCGCCTCGGGCTCCTGCCTGCAGCTGACCACCTACCTCACCACGCGCTACGCGGGACTGCGCCACTTCGGCAAGATTTTCGGGACGATCGCCGCGCTGATGGGCCTCGGCAGCGGCATCGGGCCGCTGATCGCCAGCCAGGTGTTCGATCGTCATGGCAGCTACGCCCTGTTCATCGCCATCGCGATTCCTGCCGCTCTGCTCGCGGGCGCGCTCGCGGCGCGGCTCGGGCCGTTTCCGCGGTTTGAGCCGGATCGGGATGCGCAGGTGATCGATTGACCACCGCGAAACAGGAATGGCGCGCCCACTGGCCGATCGCCGTCGCGGCGATGATGGGTTATGCCATGATCGCGCTGCCCACCCTCGTGCTCGGCCTCGTCATGCAGCCGCTCGAAAGCGAATTCGGCTGGAGCCGTTCGCTGGTGACGCTCAGCATGACCGTGATCGCCGTGGTCACCACGCCGCTGTCGCCGGTAGCGGGCGCGCTTGCCGATCGCTTCGGCGCGCGCAAGGTCGCGGTGCCGTGCCTCGCCGCGAATGGCCTGGCCTTCGCCGGTCTGGCGCTGATGACCGGGGCATCGTGGCTGTGGATCGCCGCTTGGGCCGCCTACGGCTTCACCCAGCTCGGTATCCGCTCGATGATCTGGACCAGCGCGATTTCCGGCGCCTTCACCGCGAGCCGCGGCCTCGCCATCGCGGTGGTGATGGGCGGGGTCGCAGTCGCGCAGACCATCGTCCCGCCGCTGACGCGCTGGCTCACCGACGAGCACGGCTGGCGCAGCGCTTTCGCGGTAATCGGCCTTGGCTGGGGTGGGGCGGCCTTTGCGCTGGGCCTGCTGTTCTTCTTCGACCTGCGCAAGCGCGTCGCCAAGGCCGAACCTGGCGAAGCAATCGCCGCTTCGGCGGGCGGCTACGCACCTGGCCAGGCGTTGCGCGACCCGCGCATGTTGCGCGTCGCTTTCGCGATCATGCTGCAGAGCCTGATTGTCAGCGCCTATATGGTGCATATCGTGCCGCTGCTTGGCGAACTGGGCATGTCCCGGGCGCAAGCGGCGGCGATCGCCGGATCGGTCGGCTTTGCCGGTTTCGCCGGACAGCTTGTGACCGGCTCGCTCGCCGACCGGTGGCGCGGCAGCTGGCTTCCGGTGACGAGCTTCCTGCTGCCCGGCTTCGGTTATCTGCTATTGTGGTACGGGACCGGATCGATTGCCCTGATAACCCTTGGCGTGCTGATCGCCGGCTATGCCTCGGGCGCGACGATGAACATGGCCGCCTACCTGTCCTCGCGCTATGCCGGGGTGCGGCATTTCGGTGCGATCTTCGGGCTGATCTCGGCCGCCATGGGGCTTACCGCGGGTACATCTCCTTTGCTGTTGGCGCAGCTTTACGACGCAACCGGCAGTTACGCCTCTTTCATCGTGTTCTCGATTTTCGCCGCCGGCCTTGCGGCGCTTGCCGTGTTCCGGCTGGGGCCCTACCCCGAGTTCGCTCCGGTTCAGGCAGGCGAAAGCCACGCTGTGCAAGGCGATCCGGCTCCGGCTTGACCATTTGGCGGCGCAATCCAATAAAGCGCCGACCGCACAGGTCACTGGCATCCCCGGGAGTTTCCGAATTGCGCGAAGTTCTGCCTGTCCTGTTTCCAGCGATCGCATTGGCGTTGGCGGCGGCGCCGTTGCTGGCGCAGTCGACCAACGGTGCGCGAAGCCGCCCTGCCGCGCGCGTCACTCTGGCGCCCTCCCCCGCTCCTAGGCCCGCCGACGTGGTCAAGAGCCGCATCGCCGGTCTGCGCGAACTGGGCGCGGCGTTCAAGAACGTGTCCGACGGCCTGCGCGGCGAACCACAGATCATCCTGCTCCAGCAGAGCGCCCGCCAGGTCAAGAACGCCTCGACAGCAATGAACGGCTGGTTCCCCGCTGGCACCGGTCCGCAGCCCGGCGTCAAGACCCTGGCCAAGCCGGAAATCTGGACACGGGCCGCCGAATTCCAGACGGCGAAAGTCAATTTCGCCCGCGCGGCGGACGCCCTCCAGACCGCCGTGGCAAGCGGGAACGCCAATGCGATAAAGGGGGCGTTCCGGCAAGTCGGCGGCGCCTGCAAGGGGTGCCACGATCCGTTCCGCACACCCCCGCCGGACTAGGAGCCAGTCAATGCGCGCTCTCGCAAGCCTCATGCTTCTCGCCGCGACACCGGCGCTGGCCGAAACGCCACCACCGCCGCCCGCCCCCGCCGCGACACTCTATGGCGCGGCGATCAATGTGGTCGATCTGCAGCGCGAGGTGGAATTCTACACCAATGGTCTCGGGATGAAGATCGGCATGAAACTGCCTTTGGGTCCCACCCGCACGGAAACGATCCTGACCTTTGGCAGCGATCCCAGCCAGCCCACCATTCTGCTGATGCACGATACCGGCCCGAACGCGCCCAGGAAAATCGAGCACGGCAACAATTTCTCGCGGCTGGTGATAAGGGTCGCCGATATCCGGGCGCTCGCCGCGCGGCTGACCGCGCTTGGTTATGCTCATGACGAAGTTCGCACGTCGCACGGCTACCACATCATGATGCTGAACGACCCGGAGGGCTTTCGCATCGAACTTATCCAGCAAGCCGCACAGCCGCAGGGGAGCCAGTGATGGATAGAGCGCGCCGCCGCTTCCTCGCCCTGGCCGGCCTTTCGCCTTTCGCTTTGGCCGCCGCGCCAAGAGTGCGCGCCGCCGAAATCACCGCCTGCTACGATCCCACCATGTTGCCTCTCAATCAGAAGAGCCGCCGCCGTTCGATGGAATATGTCGAGGTCTCCTCCGACCCGGCCAAGGCCTGCGGCGGCTGCGCCTTCTTCACCTTGGCCCAGGGCAATTGCGGCGCCTGCCAGTTGCTCTCGGGCGGCCCGGTCAACGCCGGGGCGACATGCACATCCTACGCACCAAAGGCCAAGCCGTGAGCAAAGCCGCCGCCGTGCGCGTATGGGATCTTCCGACCCGCCTGTTTCACTGGCTGCTGCTGGCGCTGCTCGGCTTTTCCTGGTGGAGCGCGGAAATGCGCGAAATGGAGTGGCACCGCATATCGGGCATTGTGGTGCTCGGTCTTGTTGTTTTTCGCCTGATCTGGGGTTTCATCGGCGGCAGCACGGCGCGCTTCGGCGAGTTCGTCCGGTCGCCTGGAGCGGTGATCGCCTACTTGCGTTCGGACAGCGGCGGCCCGCGCAAGCCGGGCCACAATCCGATCGGCGGCTACAGCGTTGTCGCCATGCTGGTGTTGCTGGCGGTGCAGCTCGGCACCGGCCTGTTCGCGGTCGATGTCGACGGCATCGAATCGGGCCAGCTCTCGTTCCTCGTCTCGTTCGATCAGGGCCGCGCCGCGGCGGAGATTCACCACCTCAGCTTCACCCTGCTGCAGATCGTCGTTGCCGTGCATGTGGCCGCGATCCTGTTCTACCTGTTCGTGCGCAGGCGAAATTTGATCCATCCCATGGTCAGCGGTAGCGACGGGCAGCTAGACAGCGCCGCGGGAGCCCTGATTTCAGCCTCGCCGGCGAAATTCGCGATAGCCGCAGTGCTGTCTGTTGCATTCGCCTGGACGGTCTGGAAAGGCTTCTGGCTATAGGCATGACCCGCTCCAGCCGGGCCAAGCCTGACGGAGAGACGGCATGGACGGGCTTGCAATCGAATTCATCAGCACCTTCGGCATGCCGCCGGTCGAGCATATCGAACTCGCGGCAAGCCTGGGCTGCCGCAACATCGGCCTGGCTCCCTCCCCCATCGTCACGATCGACGGTCTCTATCCCGAGTGGAGCCTGCTCGGAAATCCCGCTCTGGTCAAAGACGTCAAGCAAGCGCTCAATGACAATGGCATTACCGTCAGCGTCGGCGAGGGCTTCGTCATCATGCCGGGCATCGATGCCGCCGCCTACGAGGGCCATTTCGATCTGCTCGCCGAACTGGGCGCCAAAGTGACCAATGCCTGCTGCGTCGAGGCGGACTTTGCCCGCAATGTCGATGGTTTCGGCAAGCTCGCGGAAATGGCCGGCGCGCGCAACTTGCCGATCACGGTGGAGTATCTGCCCGGCATGGTCGTCGGCACGCTTGAAACCGCGCGCGAGCTGGTCGAGCAAGTGGGCCGCCCGAATGCCGGGCTGCTGATCGATTCGATGCATCTGTTCCGTTCGGGCGCGAGCGCCGCCGACCTAGCCGCCCTGCCCGATGGGCTCGTGCTTTACGCGCAATTGTGCGACGTGCCGCTGGTTTCGAAATTCGAGGACTATTCCATCGAAGCCCGCTTCGAGCGCCTCGCGCCCGGCGATGGCGAGCTGCCGCTGCTCGATTTCGTCAGGGCGCTGCCCGCCGATGTCGTCATCGGGCTGGAAGTGCCGATGCGGGCGCTGACCGAACAGGGCGTGAGCGCCGCCGATCGTCTCGCCCCCGCCATTACCAAGGCGCGGGCCCTGCTAGCAAGCGCGGGAGTGTAAGCGCCATGGACAGTGCAATTTCCATTACCCCCATCGCCGGCGCGCTTGGCGCCGAAATCGGCGGGGTCGATCTAAGCCAGCCGCTCCGGGCGGAAACGGTCGCGCAAATCCGCCAGGCCCTGCTCGATCACCTGGTGATCTTCCTGCGCGACCAGAAAATGACGTCCGAACAATACCTCGCTTTCGCAGAGGCATTCGGCACGCCGGTCAAATATCCGCTGATCGACGGTATCGCGGGTTTTCCGACCATCACCGAAATCGTCAAGCAGGAGCACGAGACGAACAACTTCGGCGGCATCTGGCACGCCGATACGACCTATCTCGAGGAACCGCCGATGGGCACCATCCTCTACGCGCTGCAAGTGCCGCCGTATGGCGGCGACACGATGTTCGCCAACCAGTATCTCGCCTACGAGAGCCTGTCCGAACCGATGCGCAAGTGGCTCGACGGCATGACCGCGGTCAGCGTCTCGACCAAAGCCGATGTCTCGCGCACCCGCGAGGACATGGTCGTCAGCGTCACCGGACAGTCGCAATCCCACGACTACGCCGCCGAGCATCCGGCCGTGCGCACGCATCCGGAGACCGGGCGGCGCTCGCTTTATATCAATGTCGCCCATACCTCTCACTTCGTTGGCATGTCCGAAGCGGAAAGCGCGCCGATCCTGCAGTTCCTGTTCGCACACCAGGTCAAGCCGGAGTTTACCTGCCGCTTCGCTTGGCGGCCCGGCTCTCTCGCATTTTGGGACAACCGGGCGACGCAGCACAATCCGGTGAACGATTATCACGGCCATCGTCGGGTGATGCGGCGGATCACGCTTGGCGGAGACCGTCCTCGCTAAGTGCGATCGCTTTGTTGAAGGCCTTCACCGCCGCCGCCTCGTCATCGCCCCAGACCGCGCCCGATACCGCCAGAAAATCCGCCCCGGCCCGCACCAGATCGCCGCAATTGGCTGGTGTGATGCCACCGATCGCGACGCTGGGCAACTCGAACAGCGACTGCCACCAGGTGAGGATCTCCGGCTCGGCGCGATGCTCGACCACTTTCGTCGTGGTCGGAAAGAACGCGCCGAACGCGACATAGTCTGCCCCCGCCTCGCCCGCTTCCATGGCGAGGTGGCGGCTGGCGTGGCAAGTGACGCCGATCTGCGCCTCCTTGCCAAGCCGCTCGCGCGCTTCGGCGACGGTGCCGTCCGACTGGCCGAGGTGGACACCGTCCGCGCCGAGGCGCCTGGCCAGCGGGATCGAATCGTTGACGATGAAGGCCACCTCGCGATCCCCGCAAATCCTCTGCAAGGGCTCGGCAAGGCGCGCGGCCTGGTGTTCGTCGATGCCCTTCACCCGGAACTGGAACGCCGCGACCGGCCCCGCATCGAGCGCGCGGGCGAGCCGCTCGGGGAACTGGCCGCCGGCATCAAGCGGCGAGATCAGATAGATTTGACACTGGGTCGGGGCTGCCTCCGTCATGGCATGCCCTCTAGACGCAGCCCATCCTGACGGCAATCCGGCGCCGCAAGCTCTGTTTCCTTGGTTGCATTGAACCTTTCTGCGCATGAAGGGTTTACCCGATATGAAACACGCCCTTCTCCTCCTCGCCCCGCTGGCCATTACCGCCTGCGCCACTTCAAACTATGGTGACAATGGCCGCGACGCCGTCGGCTCGGCCCGTTTCGGCGAGTCCGTTCGGGTCGGTGGCCTGCGCATTGCTCCGCTTGAACTGCTGGAAGACAGCCGCTGTCCCGTCGATGTGCAATGCGTGCGCGCTGGTGACGTGCGGATTACCGCGCGGATTCGCCATGACGGCGATGCGGAAGTCAGCGAGCTCACGATGGGACGGTCGATCCGCGTCGATGGGCGAGACGTGCAACTGATCCAGGTACGTCCCGAGCGCCGCTCGGACCGGTCGATCAATCTGCGCGACTATCGCTTCACATTCGAAGCCAGGCGATAACGCGGCCCCCTGCGCGGCTGCCTTCACATCACCCGTGAATCATAGGCCCATTGCAGCAGCGCCTGGCGCTGTTTCGGCCGGCAAAACGGATCGCCCGGTTCGCAATTGCGGCGGATTTGCGCGGCATGGCGAGCGAAATTGCGCCAGCGCTTGATCTGGCGCGCGTCGTCTTCGTGCCTGCGGCCCATGAAATAGCGGCAATACCACTGGAACCAGCCGCGCGGATCGTCGGGGTGCAACCAGCCCTTGCGCCGCCATTCGGAGATCGGCTGGCTGGCCAGGATGCCAAAGTAGTTGAGCGACCGGCGCGGTCCCAGGGGCGAAAGCTGCGCTTTTTCGAACCATTCCGCCGGAAATTCGGCCTGGCAATCGGTCAGGTATTTGCCGCCGAACACGCCCAGTTCGAGCATTTCAGCGGGGGTGAGTTCGGGCCGGAAAGCGGGGTCGAATTGCCCGCCCGGCTCCGCCACCAGTTCATAGCGATAGCCGCGCTGCATGCGGTCATCGATCTCGATCCAGCGCGACCCGGTCATGTCACACCTTCCGGGTCGAACCCTTGAAGATATCGTCGATCGCCGAGCCGAGCGCGGCGTCGAATTCGGCATCGCTCATCTGGAAGCGCAAGTCCTCCAGCAGAGCCCGGCTGAAGCTGGCGATGATGCCGCGGTTCTTCGCCAGTTCGGCGCAGGCCTCGGGCCGCTTGTAGCCGCCCGACAGCGCCACCACGCGCAGCACCTTGGGATGATCGACCAGCGGGTCGAACAGGCCCGGCTGCACCGGCAGGCTGAGCTTGAGCATCACCGGCTCGCTCATGCCCTCGAGGTTCTTGAGAATTTCCGCGAGCATGATCGCGTCGCACTGGCTGCGCGTCTCGCTCTTGATGTTGATCTCGGGTTCGAGCATCGGCATCATCCCGTGGCTCAGCACCTGGCGGCCGACTTCGAACTGCTGCGCGACAATCGCCGCGATCCCCCCGGCATTGGCCGAATTGATCACCGAGCGCTCCTTGGTGCCATAGACGCCCAGGCCCTTGGCCTTGACCAGCAGCGCGTCGAGATCGGGCATCGGCTTCATCAACTGGACGCCGCCAAATCCGCCAAATCCCTCGTCTTCCAGCCCCTTGTCGATCTTGATGAACGGCACCACGCTTTTGGCGATCAGCGCGGCGGGGGTCGGCACGCCATCGACCGTGCCGTCCATCGTCCGCTCGAACAGGATCGCACCGATCACCTTGTCGCCGGTGAAGGCCTTCGAACGGATGATCCGGCTGCGCATGTCGTGGATCAGGCCGAACATTTCCTCTTCGGAGCTCCAGGCGCCCTCCTCGATGCCATAGCCCTTGAGCGCCTTGGGCGTCGATCCGCCGCTTTGGTCGAGCGCGGCGATGAAGCCGTTTCCAGCGGCCATTTTGGCGGTCATGTCGGAAGTCTGCATGGGTGGTTCCCTGTAGCTGTAAATACGTTGCGCGTGCGCCTAGCGCGGGGCGCGCGCGGCCTCAAGTCGATTAAGCACAGAAGTTTACGCGGCGCTGGCGACCGGAGCGAACTGTCGCCGGAACAGCAGGAACAACAGCGCCGCGACGAAGGCCCCGACCGCGATCGCGATCAGTGCTCCGATCGGCCCAGAACGCCTGACGAACAGTTCGAGCACCCCTTGCGCCACCAAAGGCCCGGCATAGAATTCCGCGCGCATGAAACCGAGCACGCGGGTGCGCAGCGCTTCGGGGGTGGCGGCGGCGCAAGCGGCGAACAGGTTGGGCGTGATCACGGCGAAGCCCGCGCTGTAGATACTGAGCGCGACGAACAGCATGGCATAACTTTGCGTCATCAGGATCATGACCAGTCCTGCTCCGGTGACGACGAAGCCGCCGATGAATACCGGGATCGCCGAAGCGAACTTGCGGATCGTGCCGAAAGCCAAAGCACAGACAGCCCCGGCGCCCATGCCTACCATCATCAGCGGCCCGATCTTGTCCGGAGCGCCCAGCCCGATCCTGGCGAGGTGAAATGGCAGATAGTTGAAGGTCGAGGAACCGATCGCGCCGCAGATCAGGCCGAAGAACACCATCGCCCAGGGTATCCTCGCCCCGGCGACCACCTTCTTCTCGGCGGAAGTCTGCGCCGCTTGCGCCGAGGCGGGGAACGTGAGTTTGAGGAACAGCGCGGCAGGCAGGGCAACCAGCTGGAGCAGGAAAATCAGCCGCCAGTCTATCGCGCCGAGCATTCCGGCGAGCGTCACCCACAGCAGCGAACCGAAACTGCCGATCACGACATAGTAGCCCAGCCAGCTCTCGCGCTTGCCCTCGGCGATGCGCGTGACAATCAAGGCCGTCGCCACCACCCCGGCGGCGGAATTAACCGCACCCAGCACGATGCGCAGCACGACCAGCAGATAGAGATTGTCGATGAAGTAGCTCGCGATGCCGGACAGGGCGTACACGATCAGGCACGCATAAAGCAGCCGCATCTGCCCGAATTTCTCGGCGAGAAACCCGCTCGCCAGCGCCCCGATAATCAACGCCGCGCTGAGCCCGGTAGCCATCAGCCGCACCAGTATCTCGGCATTGGGGACGTAGGAAAAATGCTCGGCGATGCGCGGCATGACCGGCGGGAGCGCGGTCTGCACCAGGCCGCTCAGGGGCGCCAGCATGCAGATGGCGATGCAGGCGAGCAAGGATAGATCCTGACGGGACGCGCCCGCGCCGTTGCCGATCGTTGCCATGCCTCTCCCCTGCCCCGAGTTCGATAACTCCGGTCCAGACGAGAGACTGACTTAGATTGGCAGGCGGATCAACCGGCGAAAGTCAGGCCGCCGCCAACGCCGCCACCCCCGGCAACTCGCGCCCCTCCATCCATTCGAGGAACGCGCCGCCCGCAGTCGAGATATAGCTGAAATCGTCCGCCACGCCGGCGCGATTGAGCGCCGCGACGGTATCGCCGCCGCCCGCTACCGAGATTAGCGAGTGCTCGCGGGTCAAAGCCGCCGCCGTCCTGGCCAGCGCCACGGTCGCCGCATCGAACGGCTCGGTCTCGAAGGCGCCCATCGGCCCGTTCCACACCAGCGTGCGGCAGGTCTTGAGTACATCGCCCAGCGCCTCGACCGCCGAGGACCCGACATCGAGGATCATTTCATCCTCCGCGACTTCGTGGACATTGCAGGTCCGCAAGCTCGCCGGATTGGCCGCGAATTCCTTCGCCACGACAACGTCATAGGGCAGATGCACGGTGCAGCCCGCCTTGTCGGCCGCCGCCAGGATTTCGGTGACGGTTCCCGCCAGTTCGTGCTCGCACAGCGACTTGCCGACAGCAACGCCTTTAGCAGCGAGGAAGGTGTTGGCCATGCCGCCCCCGATAATCAGGTGATCCACCTGGCCGGCAAGGTGCTTGAGGACATCGAGCTTCGAGGAAACCTTGGCCCCGCCGACCACGGCCGCCACCGGGCGCTGCGGATTGCCCAGCGCCTTTTCCAGCGCCTCCAGCTCGGCCTGCATCGAGCGGCCGGCATAGGCGGGGAGCAGATGCGCCAGCCCCTCGGTACTGGCATGGGCGCGGTGGGCGGCGGAGAAGGCGTCGTTGACGTAGATGTCGCCGTTGGCCGCGATGGCTTTCGCCAACTCCGGATCGTTGTTTTCCTCGCCCGGCCAGAACCGGGTGTTTTCGAGGATCGCGACATCGCCGGGGCGCAGGATGCCGATGGTCTGCGCGACCACCGGCCCGGCGATCTCGGGGCAGAACATCACTTCGCGGCCCAGCACATCCTGCACCGCGCCGACCACCATGCTCAGCGATTGCTCCGAATTGCGCGCGCCCTTGGGGCGGCCGAAATGGGCGAGGAGCAGGACCTTGGCGCCCTTGCCCGCCAGATCGAGGACCGTTGGCAGAGCTGCGCGGATGCGGGTGTCGTCGGTTACCGCGCCGTCCTGCATCGGCAGGTTGAGATCGACGCGGACCAGCGCAACCTTGCCGGTCAGGTCAGCGAGATCGTCGAGCGTCTTGAACTTGGGCAACTGCACCCAATCCAAACCGACTCCCGCTTGCGGGAGGGGTTAGGGGAGGGTGTGTTATGCGCGAGGCTCGCCCTAACAGGCCCTCCCCCGACCCCTCCCGCAAGCGGGAGGGGAGAGGTGGAGCGACTGCGTCGCGGGATCAAAGCAGCTTCCCCATCGCCCCGGCCGTATCGACCATGCGGTTCGAGAAGCCCCATTCGTTGTCGTACCACGAAGCCACCCGCACCAGCTTGCCTTCGAGCACGGCGGTCTCCAGGCTGTCGATGGTCGAGCTCGCCGAATTGTGGTTGAAATCGATCGAAACCAGCGGCTCGTCGGTATAGGCGAGGATGCCCTTGAGCGGGCCTTCCGAGGCCGCCTTGAGCAAGGCGTTGACTTCTTCCTTGGTGGTGTCGCGGCTCGGGGTGAACGTCAGATCGACGATCGAGACGTTCGGCGTCGGCACGCGGATCGCGGTGCCGTCGAGCTTGCCCTTGAGCTCGGGCAGCACTTCGCCGACCGCGCGGGCGGCACCCGTTGTCGTCGGAATCATGCTCATCCCGGCGGCGCGGGCGCGGCGCGGATCCTCGTGGATCTGGTCGAGGATCTTCTGGTCGTTGGTATAGGCGTGGATCGTGGTCATGAGGCCACGTTCGATGCCGATCGCGTCGTTGAGCACCTTGGCGAAGGGCGCGAGGCAATTGGTGGTGCAACTCGCGTTCGAGACGATGACGTGATCCTTGGTCAGCTTGTCGTGATTGACGCCGTAAACCACGGTCAGATCGACTTCCTTGCCCGGCGCAGAAATCAGCACCCGCTTGGCCCCGGCATCGAGGTGCTTCTGACCGCCAGCGCGGTTGGTGAAGAATCCGGTGCATTCGAGCGCGATGTCGATGCCGTGCGCCTTGTGCGGCAGGTTCGCCGGATCGCGCTCGGCGGTGACGTGGATGCGCTTGCCGTTGATGATCAGATCGTTGCCATCGACCACGACCGTTCCGTTGAACGGCCCGTGCACAGAATCGCGCTGGAACAGCAGGGCGTTCGACTTGGCGTCGGCCAGATCGTTGATCGAGACCAGCTCCAGCCCGCAATCGGGGCGCTCGAGAATGGCGCGGGCGATATTGCGCCCGATGCGCCCGAAACCGTTGATCGCAACCTTCGTCGCCATGTGAAGAACTCCTGTCAGATACCCAGTTTTGCTTTGATTTTCGGAATGATCGCCTCGGCCGTGAAGCCGAAATGCTTGAACAGCACCGAGTCCGGCGCCGATGCCCCGAAGCTGTCGATGCCGATGGTGAGGCCGTCGCGGCCGGTGTACTTGTGCCAGCCCATCGTCGTGCCCGCCTCGATCGAGACCACCAGCACATCGTCGGGGATCAGGCTGTCGCGGTAATCGGCGTCCTGCGCCTCGAACAGCTCCCAGCAGGGCATCGAGACGACATCGGCGCCCACATCCTCGGCTTCCAGCGCCTCGGCCACCTGGGCGGCGAGCTGGACTTCCGAACCGGTCGCCAGCAGCACCACCTTGAGCTCGGCTTCCGACGAAATCAGCCGGTAGGCGCCGCGCAGGCACAGATTCTCGTCATCGTCGTCGCGCAGCGCCGGCAGGTTCTGGCGGCTGAGCGCCAGCACCGAGGGCCCGTCCTTGCGCCGCAGCGCCAGTTCCCAGCACTCGGCGGTTTCCATCGCGTCGGCCGGGCGGAACACCCACAGGTTGGGGATCGCCCGCAGCGACGCGACATGCTCGACCGGCTGGTGGGTCGGCCCGTCCTCGCCGAGGCCGATCGAAATCGTGCGTCAGCACATAGATCGCCTGGGCATGCTGGAGCGCCGAAAGCCGGATCGCGTTGCGGCAATAGTCCGAGAACACCAGGAACGTGCCGCCATAGGGGATGATCCCGCCATGCAGCGCCATGCCGTTCATCGCCGCCGCCATGCCGAATTCGCGGATGCCGTAATAGACATAGCGGCCGGAATAGTCCGAGGCGGTGAACGGGAGGGTCGAGGCGGTCTTGGTGTTGTTCGATCCGGTGAGGTCCGCCGAGCCGCCGACCATCGCCGGAACCGCCGCCGTCAGCACGCCCAGCGCGTTCTCGCTCGACTTGCGGGTGGCGAGCTTGGGCATGTCCTCGATCAGCTGGCCACGATAGGCTTCCCAGCCCTTGAGCGAAGGCAGTTCGCCGGCCATCCGGGCGGCAAATTCCTTGCCGCGCGAATCGCTTGCCAGGCGCTTGCGCCAATCGGCATGAGCCGCCGCGCCCTTTGCGCCGAGCGAGCGCCAGTCGGCAAGGATGTCGGCCGGAATCTCGAAAGCGGGCGCCTTCCATCCCAGCGCCTCGCGGGTCGCCGCCACTTCATCGGCCCCCAGCGCCGCGCCGTGCACCGAATGCGAACCCTGTTTGTTGGGCGCGCCTTTGCCGATGATCGTCTTGCAGGCGACCAGCGAAGGGCGCCCGTCTGCCAGCGCGGCGTCGATGGCGCGGGCGACGTCCGCCGGATCGTGACCGTCGCAGCTTTCGGTGTGCCAGCCGGTCGCCCGGAACCGCGCCGGAATGTCCTCGCTGGTGGAAAGGTCGGTGCCGCCATCGATGGTGATGCGGTTGTCGTCCCACAGCACGATAAGCCGCCCGAGCTTCAAATGCCCGGCAAGCCCGATCGCTTCGTGGTTGACCCCTTCCATCAGGCAGCCGTCGCCCGCCACCACCCAGGTGCGGTGGTCGACCAGCGCGTCGCCGAAGGTCGCGTTCAGGTGCCGCTCGGCCATCGCCATGCCAACCGCCATTGCCAGCCCCTGACCCAGCGGGCCGGTGGTGCATTCGGCGCCTTCGAGATGGATATTTTCCGGGTGCCCGGCGCAAGGGCTTCCGAGCTGGCGGAACTGGCGGATATCGTCCATCGACGGCCGCGCGTAGCCGGTCAGATGAAGCAGCGAATAGAGCAGCATCGAGCCATGCCCAGCGGACAGGACGAATCGGTCGCGGTCCGGCCATTTCGGCGCGGCGGGATCGAATTTGAGGTACTTCGAATAGAGCACCGTGGCGACATCGGCCATGCCCATCGGCATGCCGGGGTGGCCGGAATTGGCCGCCTGCACCGCGTCCATCGACAGGGCGCGGATGGCGTTGGCCATGGGCCCCAGACGGGCGGGATCGAGGCTCATCGGGTATGCTCCCGGAAATGCGCGGAAATGCGGGACAATTCGGTGCCGCTCCCTTTAGGGAGAGGCGGCGCGAGGTCAAGCGTGCGCCCCCGGCTAGCGCCGCTCCACTTGCCCGGCGATACAGGAAACGGTGGAAGAAGTGCCGGTCAACGCTTTGCTCAATAGCGATTTCGCGCTAGCTGGGCTGCATGGACGGCGACGCAACACAATCTGCGCTGGCCCGCATCGATGCCGCCCTGGCGCGGATCGATGCTGCTGCCGCGCGGCCACGGCAGGGCGATCCTGACCTGCAACGCAAGCATTTGCGCCTGCGCGCGGAAGTCGAGCTGGCCATGCGCGACCTCGACCAGCTGATCGCCGGTGAGCAGCGATGAGCAACGTCAATCTCTCGATCGGCGGCAAGAGCTTCACCGTCGCCTGCGCCGAAGGCGAGGAAGGCCACGTTACCGGGCTTGGCGAGATGATCGACGGCAAACTTGCCGCAATGGGCGACATGACCGGGCAGAGCGAATCGCGGCTGCTGCTATTCGCCGCCCTGCTCCTCGCCGACGATCTGCACGAGGCGGAACGCCGGGCGGTGGCCGTGGTCCCGCCTTTTGCCCCTCCGCCAGCCGCCGCCCCTCCCCCGATTTCCGCGTATTTGCTCGAATCGATCGCCGATCGGCTGGAAAATCTTGCTTCGCGCCTTGAGAGCTGAGCGCCGAAGCCCTAGATTGGCTCGCGACGGGATCTGCCCGGTACGAGCCGCTCGAACATCCCTGAGGCTATAAGCAATCCTATGGGGGCTGTCCCTGGTTGGACCCTGGTCCGGCACATATGGTTCCCACCTGACGTGAACGCGTCAGTGGATTTCCCGGCAAACGACCCATGGTGGGCCCGTCACCCCCCTCCCTCTCCGGCGAGACTGGACTTGAACGACAAGCAGTTGCTGCGCGCCAAATTCCGCAAGCTCCGGCGCGAACATGTCGCGGCGCTGCCCGACGCGACGCGGGGTTTGCTGTTCCTGCGCCCGCCCGGCCCGGTGGCTAGCCTGGCGCCGGAAGGGGCAATTGTCGGCCTCTATCATGCGCACGGCGACGAAGCTCCAACTCATGCCTATGCGCGGTGGTTCTACGAGAACGAACACCGCATCGCCCTGCCCTGGTTTGCCGGACGCGGCGAAGCGATGCAGTTCCGCGAATGGCGCGATCCCTGGAACGACGGGACATTGCAGGCCGGACCCTACCGCGCGCTGCAACCGGGTAAAGATGCCGCGTTGCTGACCCCCGCGACGGTTTTCGTGCCGCTGCTTGGTTTCACCGCCGACGGCGCGCGGCTTGGCCAGGGCGGCGGGCATTACGATCGCTGGCTCGCGGAAAACCCATCCGCCACGGCCGTGGGGCTAGCCTGGGACTGCCAGCTGGCCGGCCAGCTCCCGCTCGAAGACCACGACCGGCTGCTGCACGCCGTGGTCACCCCGACCCGCATTTACCAGGGAGCGGTTTGATGCGCGAGGAGCCGACCTGGCGGATCCCGGCGGGCGTGCTCGCGCTGGTACTGGTGCTGGGCGCGTACAGCCTGCTGGTCGCCAGATATGTCGCGCCGCTGATCTCGGAATGGCATGCGCTGGCGCAATTGCCGGTGTACATCCTTTTGGGTGTGGTCTGGCTGCTGCCCTTGCGGCGCTTCCTGATCTGGATGGAAACCGGGCGCTGGGGCTAGTCAGCCCCCTTCTCCGCTCCTAGGCTGCCTGTAACAAGCAGCAAATGGAGCGGACCATGGCCGGAACGGCGTTTTCCCATCAGAGCATCTGCGTTTCCGACCGGGCGCGGTCGCTCAAGTTCTATTCCGAAGCGCTGGGCTTCACTCTCAGCCATTCACTCGACATCGGCCCGGAATGCGAAGGCATCACCGAGTTGAAGGGGATCAAGTCGGCGGCCGATTTCATGACGCTTGGCACGATGCAGATCGAGCTGCTCAGCTATGTGAGCCCGGCGACAATCGGCCCCGCCACCAGGCGCCCGATGAACCAGCTCGGGCTGACGCACCTGTCTTTCACCGTCACCAGCATCGCCGAAACCATGGCGCGGATCGAGGCCTGCGGCGGCGAGGTCTTGCCCTCGACCCGGCTGGCGACACCGCAGGGCGACCTGATCTTTTGCACCGACCCCGACGGCGTGCGCATCGAATTGTGGGAGAAGATCGACCCTGCCTGAGCCTGCCCTGGGTCGCGATCGTCGCGGCGCCGCGCGCACCGGACGGGTATTCATCGAGGCTGAAAATTCCCCAAGTGGCGCGAGTGACGGGGCTCGAACCCGCGACCTCCGGCGTGACAGGCCGGCACTCTAACCAACTGAGCTACACCCGCGTGCCTCTTGGGGAGCAGCGCCACTAGGCCAGCACCCCAATGCTGTCAACCGCCGAGCACGGCGCAAGCGGGCCATTAACCATATCTTCGAGTCTCGCTGCCAAAACGCCTTCTCGACGGGACATCGAGAGGACGATCCGCAGTGAACTTGCCCATCGGGGTTTCGCACGCTCTGCGCGCCATGTCGGGGCTCTTCGCGGTTACCGCGACGACCGCCCAGGCCGCGCCGCGTGTCGCGCTCAACTCCGCGATTTTCGTCGAGAAGCAGGAAGCGGGCAACGTCCGCAGGCTGGAGCCGGCATCGAAGCTCAGCCGGGGCGACCGGGTCGTGACGGTGCTCACCTGGCGCCAGTCCGGCGGCCCTAAAGACGGCAATGGGGCCGGCTTCACCCTGACCAACCCCCTGCCCCGCTCTATCGCCTATCAGGGCAGTGCCCGCGAAGACGAGGAAGTCTCGGTGGATGGCGGCCGCAGCTGGGGACGGCTTGGCGACCTTTTCATCGGAGCCCGTCTCGCGACGCCCGAAGACGTCACCCATGTCCGCTGGCGCGTCGCCCCGGGCCAGGCCGCGCGCGGCCAGGGACAGATCGCCTACAGCGGCATCGTGCGTTAGAGTCGGCAGTTTTCGTACTTCCAGTTCCGCTTCTTGCCCTCGGCAAGCCATTCGGCTGCCTGGACGATGCGTTTGGCGCGCGTTTCGGGGCGCTTGGCTTCGACAATCCATTCGAAATAATCGCGGCGCTGGGCGAGCGTCAAACTGTCGAGAAATACGCGCGCGGGCGGCAGGAGCGCGGCCGTCAAGTCGTCCGGCATAGCGATTTCCGGCTTGGCGGCCTTGATCGGACTCGCCCGTTTGGCGCCAGAGCGAATGCGGCCGGCAGCAGCGCGCAATAATTCGATCAAATCCTGGTCAGGCGGCATATCTTCCCGCGATTTGAGCTTGCCGTAGTGGCCCATTCCGCCGCCAGCCATGCCATGACGCTCGCCCGCGCCCTCGACGATAAGCGCGGCATGCGCCTTGAACGCGGCCATCCCGGCGAGAATTTTCCCGTCGAGCGTGAAATGCGGCATGCCCCATTTGATCGTCTCGACTGCCCCTGGAACCGCGGCGTGAACCAAAGCCCGGAAATGAACGAGAATAGGCTGGGCGAAAGGGGCAGCCTTGGCGATGAATTCATCGACCCGCTTGTCTTCGGTCATCGCGCATCCTCCGCTACAGCGACAGCAAGAGCATCGGTGATTCGAGCAGTCGCTTGACTGCCTGAACGAACGAGGCCGCATCGTAGCCATCGACCACGCGGTGGTCGCAACTGATCGAAACGTTCATTGTCTTGCGCTTCTCGATCCGCTCGCCGCCCTGCCCGTCGGGCACGAACATCGGTCGCTCGATAATCCTGTTGGGGCCGATAATCGCGACTTCCGGGCGGTTTATCACCGGCGTGTGCGCCACGCCGCCGAGCGGACCCAGCGACGTGATTGTCATGGTCGAACCGGTAAGTTCTTCTGCCGTTGCCGTACCGCTACGCGCCGCTTCGGCAAGCCGCACGATCTCGGCGGCCAACCGCCAGACGCTCAGCGCCTGCGCGTCGCGGATCACCGGCACCATCAGCCCGCCGCCGGTCTGCGTCGCCATGCCCATGTGGACCGAGGCATAACGCTGGACTAGGCCGGCCTCGTCGTCGAATCGGGCGTTAATCATCGGAAAGAGGGGCAGCGCGCGGCAGATCGCGGTGATAAACAGCGGCAACAGGGTGAGTTTGGAACGGTCCCCGCGAATTTCGTTGAGTTCGGCGCGCAATATTTCGAGCGCGGTCACGTCGCATTCCTCGACATAGGAAAAGTGCGGAATGTGGCGCTTGGACGCCGCCATGTTCTCGGCGATGCGGCGGCGCAGGCCGATAACCTTGATCGCCTCGCCCGCGCCGGAGAGCAGTTCGGCAGGGGCGGCTTTGCCGGGCGCGGGTTCGGCGGGTTTGGCAGTGGTTCGCGCGGACAGGAACACATCGAGATCGGCGTGGCTTATCCGGCCGCTGGCGCCGGCGCGGACGGTGCAAGGTCGATACCCAGCGCTTTGGCCCGCGCGCGAACAGCCGGGGCGGCGAGGACTCTGGCACTTTGGAACGAGGGCCGCGCGCGGGCTTCGACAGGCTCAGCCTGAGCGGCTTTGGGTGTGTGAAGTTTGGAATTGCAGGAACGGCTTGCAGCACTGATTGTATCGTCGCGCCTTTCTCAACGATCCGCTCGTCCTGAGCTTGTCGAAGGACCAGCCTCAGCCACGTCCCCCTCCACCTCGATCACCGCCAGCGGCGATCCGATCGGGATTTTGTCCCCCTCTGCCCCTGCCAGCTCGATCACTACGCCCGAAACCGGACTCTCCATTTCGACGGTGGCCTTGTCGGTCATCATGTCGGCAAGACGGCCGTCTTCCTCGATGCGGTCGCCGACACGCACGTGCCAGGCGACGATTTCCGCCTCGGCGATGCCCTCGCCGATATCTGGCAGCCTGAAGGTGAAGCGGCCCACGCGCCCTACCCCGCGAACAGCCGGTCGATGGCCTCGCCGATCCGGACCGGCCCGGGGAAATAGGCCCATTCGAGGCTGTGCGGATAAGGCGTGTCGAAGCCGGTGACGCGCTCGACCGGTGCTTCGAGGTGGTAGAAACACCGCTCCTGCACCAGCGCGACCAGTTCGGCGCCGAAGCCCGAAGTGCGGGTCGCCTCGTGTATCACCAGACACCTACCGGTCTTTTGCACAGACTTTTCCACAGCCTCGATGTCGATGGGAACAAGCGTGCGCAAGTCTATGATTTCGGCGTCAACTCCCTTCTCCGCCAGCACCGCCTGGGCGACATGGATCATCGTGCCATAGGCGAGCACCGTCAGCGCCTCGCCTGCGCGCACCACCCGCGCCTTGCCCAGGGGGATCGCATAATAGCCTTCGGGCACTTCGCTGGCCGGGTGCGTGTTCCACGGCTTGGCGGGCTTGTCGTAATAGCCGTCGAACGGGCCGTTGTAGATGCGCTTGGGTTCGAGGAAGATCACCGGATCGTCATCCTCGATCGCGGCGATCAGCAGGCCCTTGGCGTCGTGCGGCGTCGAGGGGATCACGGTTTTCAGCCCCGCGACATGGGTGAAGATCGCCTCGGGGCTCTGGCTGTGGGTCTGCCCGCCGAAGATGCCGCCGCCGAACGGCGCGCGCACGGTGAGCGGCGCGATGAATTCGCCGGCCGAACGATAGCGCAGCCGCGCCGCTTCGGACACCAGCTGGTCGAAGCCGGGGTAGATATAATCGGCGAACTGGATTTCGGGCACCGGCCGCAGGCCATAGGCGCCCATTCCCACCGCGACGCCGATGATGCCGCATTCGTTGATCGGCGTGTCGAACACCCGCGACGTGCCGTATTTCTGCTGGAGTCCCGCGGTCGCGCGGAACACCCCGCCGAAATAGCCGACGTCCTCGCCGAAGATCACGACATCGGGATCGCGCTCCAGCATGATGTCGAGCGCCTCGCTGATCGCCTCGATCATGTTGAGCCGGCGCGTCGGCGCATCGTGCAGGCTGACGGCGCTCTCCTCGACGGTCATTCCTTCCACTCCGGCCACTTGATCCGCCGCTCGCGGATCGCCTGTTCGGCCTGCTCTTCGAGATGCCAGGGCAGTTCCTCGTAGACATCCTCGAACATGGTATGGAACGGATGATGCAGCCCGTGGCCGAGAATGCCGCTCTTCTCGGCTTCCTTGGTCGCCAGCCTGACCTCCTCCGCCACTTCGCGGTCCATTGCCTCCTGCCGTTCGAGCGACCACTCGCCGAGCGCGATCAAGTGGCGTTTGAGCCGAGTGATCGGATCGCCCAGCGGCCACTCTTCGCGCTCCTGGGCCGAGCGGTAGGCGCTGGGATCGTCCGAGGTCGAATGCCCTTCCGCGCGATAGGTGAAATGCTCGATCAAGGTCGGGCCGCCGTTTGCCCGCGCCCGGTTGGCCGCCCATTGCACCGCGGCAAATACCGCCAGCGCATCGTTGCCATCTACCCTGAGCCCGGCAATGCCATAGCCGATCGCGCGCGCGGCGAATGTGGTGCGCTCCGCGCCAGCAAAGCCCGAAAAGCTGGATATGGCGTACTGGTTGTTGACTACGTGCAGCACCACTGGCGCGTTGTAGACCGCGGCGAAAGTCATCGCCGCGTGGAAATCACCCTCGGCGCTCGATCCCTCGCCGATCCAGCCGGTGGCTATCCGGCTGTCGCCCTTGATCGCCGAGGCCATAGCCCAGCCGACCGCCTGCGGGAACTGCGTCGCCAGGTTGCCCGAGATGGTGAAGAAGCCGAAATCGCGCGCCGAATACATGATCGGCAACTGGCGGCCTTTCAGCCGGTCCGCGCGGTTCGAGTAGATCTGGTTGATCATCTCGACCAGCGGATAGCCCCGCGCGATGAGGATGCCCTGCTGGCGGTAGCTGGGGAACACCATGTCGTCGCCGGCCAGCGCGAAAGCGGCGCCGACGGAGCACGCCTCTTCGCCGGTGCATTTCATGTAGAAGCTGGTCTTGCCCTGGCGCTGGCCGCGGAACATGCGCTCGTCGAACGCGCGGGTCAGCGCCATGACGCGCAGCATGCGGCGCAGGGTTTCGGGATCGAGCCTCGGGTCCCAAGGCCCGGCCGCGCGGTGGTCGTCGTCCAGCACGCGGATCAGATCGAGGCACAGCGGATGGGTTTCGGTCGCCGCGCAGCCTTCGTCGGGCCTGGGCTGTTTACCAGCCTTCGGTATCGCGAGATCGGAGTAATCCACCTTGTCGCCCGGCCGGTATTTGGGCTCGGGAACGTGCAGGCCCAGCGGCGGCAGATTGTCGCTGCGACGGATGGGTTTGGCGGGCCGCTTGGCCATCTACGCTCGCCCTATACCGCGACCGGCGCCGGAATGTGCGCCTGGGGCTCGTAGCCGGTGACGGCGAAGTCCTCGATCCGGTAATCGAATATCGATTCGGGCCGCCGGACAATCTCCAGCCTCGCGCTCCCGGCGGGTGTGCGGCGGAGCTGTTCCTCGACCAGCGCGGCATGATTGAGATAGAGGTGGACATCGCCCCCCATCCACACCGCCTCGCCCGGCTCAAGGTCGCACTGCTGCGCCAGCATCCGCGTCAGCAGCGCCAGCGACCACATGTTGAAGGCAAAGCCGAGGCCGAGATCGCAGCTGCGCTGATAGAGCAGCCCGGACAGCCGGCCCCCGGAAACGTGGAACTGATAGGTCTTGTGGCACGGCGGCAAAGCCATCGCGTCGAGTTCGGCGACGTTCCAGCCTTCGATGATATGACGGCGGCTGCCCGGGTTGCTTCGCAGGCTTTCGACCACCTGTGCGACCTGGTTCACGCCGCGCGCGCGCTTGCGGTAAAGCCCGTCACCGGCCTCCTCGTAGACCGGCCAATCGACCCATTGCTTGCCATAGACCGGCCCGAGATCACCCCAGCGCAGCGCGAATGCCTCGTCATCGACGATCCGCTTCGAGAACGCCTCGCGGGAAATCGCCTCGCCAGTCTCGCGCCGGTAGCGGTCAAGCGGCCAATCTGTCCAGATTTCCACGCCCTGCGCGCAAAGCGGGCGGATATTGGTCTCGCCGGTCAGGAACCACAGCAATTCGCGAGTGGCGGTCTTCCAGAACACGCGCTTGGTGGTGAGCAAGGGCATCGCCCCTTCCGCCAGATCGAACCGCAATTCCGCCCCGAACAGCGAGCGAGTACCAACCCCGGTGCGGTCCACCCGTTCGTCGCCCTGCTCCCAGATACGGCGCATCAGATCGAGGTATTGCCACTCCCAATGGGATTCGTCGGGAGAATCAGTGGTGATCGCGGCGCTGGCCATGGCTCGACCCTAGCGCTGCGAAAGCCTGCTTGCCACCCCGCGCATCGCCAACTATAGGCCCGCTCCTGCCTCGCTCCTGTGAACTTCGGTTTGGAGGGGCGGACGATCGGTCGGGGAATAGCTCAGCCTGGTAGAGCACTGTCTTCGGGAGGCAGGGGCCGGAGGTTCGAATCCTCTTTCCCCGACCATTTTCTTGTCGCGCCGCGCGGCGGTCAGTCCTGCCGCACGGTAATATCGATCCGCGCGATCGAACCCTTGGAATCCACCGAAATCGAAGCCTCCTGGGCCAGGCGAAGCCGCAGCCGCGCGGCCTGCTCCGGATCGAGCCCGATCGCGTAGTCGCCCGGCGGGACCTGTTCGAACAGGAAGAAGCCGTCGCCCTCGGTCCGCGCCGTGGCCGCCTGCTTGCCCTGCTTGTCCAGCAAGAGCAGCGACAGGCCGGACACGCCCTTGCTGGAACCCGCGCCGCTGAAATAGGCGGTGCCCTCGATCTCGCCGAGGGTCCGCACACCGTAGTCGGTGACATGGATACGCCCAGGTCGCGGCACGATTTCGACGCCCTCCGATTTCGGTGACAGTGAAATGTCGGGCAAGGTTTCGGTATTGGCCATGAAGCTGGCCCGGCGGGAATCGCCCATCTGGCCGATGAAAGCCGTGCCAGAGGCATCGGTGCGCACTCTGCTGGAGCCGTTGCCGAACTCGATATCGGGCAAAAGGGTGTCGCCGGCATTGAAGCGACCGTCGCCGTCCTGGTCCTGGTAGGCCCGGATCGCCACCGCGCCGCCCGAGGACAGGCCGGGTTTGGCGAAGAAGAACCCGCCGGTCAGCGGATTGCGCCCGAAACTGAACCCCAGACGCAGCACGGCGCTATAATCCTTGTTCGGCACTCCGTAATTGCCGTCGAAGGCCAGGGTCAAATTGCCGAACCGGCGCACCGCGGACAGGCCGAACTGGGTCTGGGACCCCGCGAAACTGTGGCTGACGGAACCTTGCACGAGCGTGTTCTTGTCCAGCGCGTGCTCGGCTTCGAGCTTTACCGAAGTCAGCTTGGGTTGCGGGACCACGGCATATTCCGCTCCGGCGCGGAACTGGGTGCGCGATCCGCTGAGGGTGGAGAGATCGAAGGAGCCGCGCAGCTGCGACGACGATATGCCGCGTCCGCTTGAGATGCCCTGGTAATCCAGCGTGTTCGACAGCATCAGCCCGCCCGCCCGCGCCGAGGTGCGCAGCGAGGCTTCGGTCGTGCGCCGTCCATCGAGAAACTCGAGCCGCTGGAACCGCGCGGAAATCGGCAGATAGAACGGTTCCTCGCCTTTGCCGATCCGCAACGAGGTGTTGAGATTGAACTCGGTGGCGCGCTTCAGATAGTCGCTGGAAAAAGTCACCACTTCATCGCGGAACCGGCCGCTGTATTCGGCGTGTTCGAGGGTATAGGTCGCGCCAAGCAGCTTGCCGCCAAGCCCCAGTTGCACCGCCTTGCCGCCGCCGCTCTGGACCCCGAAATCGAGCTTGGCCGCGACCCCGCCCAGGCCGGTGCGCAAGCCCCCTGTCGCCATCCATTGGTTTTGCCCTTCGCTCTGGAACCAGGAACCACCCAGGGAAGCGGTGATGTTCGAGGTAAGCCCGTACTGCAGCAAAGCCGTGCTGCGCCATTGGCCATCGTCGATGCTCGGGCTGTAATTGGGGCCGCGCGCATTGAACACATTGATGCCCTTCTGCGCCGCGCCAAAGCTGTAGACCAGCTTGCCCTGGCCCAGCCTGCCATCGCCAACGGTGATCCGCCTCACTTCCTCGCGGCGCTGGCCTTGCGGGCCATAGAACACCAGGCGGAAGACGTTGAGGCCGTAGTCGACCGGCACTTGCAGGAATTCGTACTGGCCGTTGACCGGCGTCCCGGTCGATTCGACCAGGATGTTGTTGCGATAGAGCTCGACCTCGTATCCGTCCTGCAGCTCGCCGCGCAGATCGATCTTGTCGAACACCGAGGCGCTTTCCAGTGGCGTATTGGTGACGAAAGCGCCGCGCCCGCCGGTGCCGCGCAGCCCGAACGGCATTGCCGTGGTGGTGACATCGCCGATCAGGAATTCGGTGGCCTTGAGCGGACCGAGCAGCTCCGCATCCGGATCACGCCGTCCCAGTTCGATGCGGGCGCCGGTGATCCCGTCGCGCGTGGAACCGCTGACATAGCCCTGGGCCGTCATGAAAGCAAAGTCGCCCGCCAGGCGCAGATCGCCTTCCACCCGCTTGCCGAGCTGGTTGTCGGCGACCGCGCGCAGTTCCGCGTCGGCCATCGGAAAGGTAAAGACCTTGTAGGGCGTTTCCTCGCGCGGCCAGCGGCGCGCCGTTTCATCCCCGGCCTTGCGCGCGGCGAGTGTGTCGCGCGCCGCCTCGCGAGCAAGCCGCGTTTCGAATGGAAAGCGCTCGAGTGTCTTGACCACGATCGTCTGTTCGCGAAAATCGATGTCGAGCGTCAGCGGGAAGATGTCGCCATAGCGCTCGGCCCGGACATAGAGTTCGCCTTCGAAGGCCCCGGCATCCCCGCTCGCCAGCGCCAGATCCTTGCCCGCGACATTGAGCGTTCCTTCGCGCAAGTCCAGCGTCAGCGACCGCGCTTCGTCGATGAACCAGCCGTTGGCGAATTTACCATCGCTGCTAACCGAAATCGCCAGATCGAGAAAGCGCGAGAAGGCTCCGAACGGAATGTAGACCCCCGATCGGGTGCCGTAGGCGACAATCGTATCGGACATCGCGTGATCGGCGGTTTCGATCCGCAGGATGAGTTCGTCTTCGGGGCCGAAGATGGCGGGCCCCGGCTCGAAACTAGGCGACGTGTCGCGACCGGAAAATTTCACCGTCTGCGCCTGCCCCTGCGGCAGCGCCGAGACCACCGGGCCGGGCTTGGCCGCTGGCAATCCGCTACCCGAAATGGCCGCGAGCGCCGTATCGCCGAGCTGCTGGCGCTTGGGCAGCACCTGAGCCCCCAAACGCCGGCTCGGGCAGCGCCTCGGTCGAACCGGCGGGCTCGGGGGCTTGATCGTTGGCCGATGGGGCTTGTGGCAGGCCGCTATCGGCCAGTGGCACCGGCTGGGAGGGTTCCAGGACAGCCAATGCGGCCGATGATTTGGCCACGGAGGGATGCACCCGTCCGAATTCGGGTTGCGGCAAGGCTTCCGCGCTATCGGCAGCCGCTTCCGGCTCGGCCGCGCCCGGCTCCACCTCGAGCTCCGCCGGAGCGGCCTGCGCTGCTGCGCCGCTGACCAGTTCCTCGAGCGGAAGCAGGGGGACCATCCGCGGACGAAACTTCCGGAAGAGCAGGTGCAGGCGCGGGCCCTTCCGCGGCGGTCTGGTCTGTCGCGGCCGCATCGGGCAAAGACGCGAGCGCAGGCGCTGGTGCATCCACGGCGATTGGCGGCGGGGCGGGAGGCAATTCGGGCGTCTGGTCCGCAACCGGTTGGGGTTCCTCCAGTCCGGCAGGCGGGCGTGCATCCGGTATGGCCGGAACGGGTGCAGGTAACGGTTCCACGGCGGGCAGCGCGGCAGGGGCGGCAGTCTCCTCCGGAGTCGCGGTGGAAACGGGGTGTTCCTGCGGAGCGGCCAAGGCCTGAGGCGCTGTTTCGATTGCGGGCGCGGGAATGGCTGGCGCGGCGGTGACCGGCTGCGCCGGTTCCGGTTGCTCGCGCTCGAACTGAGCCGCGAAGCCGGTATTCGCAATCGCTGGCACTGGCTTGACGGCGCCCGCCGGTGGCCGGGCGAAGGCGGGCCTTGGAATGACGCTGGGCCGGGGCGAAGCCCTTGCCGGCCTGCTCTTGGTTCGTGAGCTCAGGTCTGGCGTCGCCGCTTCGGGCCGCGCCGCCGCCGGCCTCGCTGGCACGTCTTTCGATGCTGGTTCGGCGCGAGCCAGTTCGGCCGCCGGAGTTCGCCGAAGGCATGACCATGCGCCGCGTGTTGCCGTAGCCCGGCTTCGGCGCCCGTTCGGCCCGAAGGCGGTCCTGGGCCTTGGGCTTTTCGGGCTCGGCCTTGCCTTCGAAACCGTCGGTGAGCGCATCGCTCTTCAGCAGGAGGGTCACGCCGACAATCGCCCGTCCGAGACCGGACGGACCACGCGTAAGGCCCCCTTTGCGCTCGGTCACGGCACTGTGAATTCTTGCCTGGCGAGTATGGCGCCCGGCGCGAAGTCGTCATCGGTATAGGTGACGACCAGCCGCGAGCCGGGGGCGTATAGTCTGGGCTCAGCGCCGGCGGCGAACATCACCTGGACTGTCCTTTGCCCGACTTCGGGATAGACCCCGATCCCCTTGACTTCGGCGATCGGCTTCTTGCCGCCGGGAACCGTGACCGCGAGATCGCCAAAGGCGGACCGGTTGCCTTCCCGGGTTATCATCAGCGCCAGCGCCTTGGACCCATTGGGCAGGCTGACAACCCTGGGATCGCGCAGCCCGACTTTCACATTGGTCTCGCCGATCCTGACAATCACCGGGATCGAAATGCCGAAGCGGGGCACCAGATTGACCGAAATCGAGTTCGAAGACTTGTTCCCGGCCGCCTGTTCGATCGAACCGCCATCCGCCACGGGCGGAATGGCGATGGCCGAGAAGTGGGTCCGGTACTCGCCGGGCGGGGTTCCGGGCGGGACCCGCGCCATCAGCCTGATCGTCTGTGCCTCCAGGCCCTTGAGCGTGACGCGGCGCGGCGACCAGCGCACCATGCCGCTGGCCACGGCGACCCGGCCGCGGATGACGGGATCGGTTACCGAGGCAAGATCGACGATCTGGCCTTCGGGAGTCATCATCATGTCGGAAACCGACAGCTCGTAGTCGCCCTGGTTCGAAGTGCGATTGAACAGGCCGACGCTGCTGATGCGCTGCCGCTCGTTGATGACGATGCGTTTCGGATAGAGGTTGATATCGCCCATGCCGCCAACCGAGCCTTTCGGCGGCTCGGCTTTGGCCGGTCCCGACCGCGGCGACCGCAGGATCGTGTCCTGCGCGATCGACCCGGCGGAAAAGGAACACATGAGAAGAGCGGCGAAAACGCCTGTGCAAGAACCGCGCGAAAGCGAAAGCAGCGCCCGCGGGCGCCTTAACCGAAACCCCATTGTCCGACCTTTTAACTCGATTCGTCAGCCTCTATCGGGTCTATGTGTTTTCCCGGATTCGCTGACAATCCAACGGTCAGTCGTAAGTCACAGTTAAATTATAGGTTCCCGAGTAACTGCCAAGCGCCTGGTTGGCCCCGATGACAAGCCGGGCGCCGACCGTGAGGTCGAGATTGCCGGTACCGTCGAGCGGCGTCGAGAACCCGAAAGTGCTATCGACGAAATTGTTGACGCGCATCGAATTCGCGCCGCTGAAAATGAAAATCTGGCCGGGCAGCGTCGTATAGAAACTGCGGCCGGCTTCGCCCGTGACATGGAAAGCGGCTGGATTCCGCCCGCCACCGGTCTGCGCGATGTTTTGATTGCCGGCAACCCCGCCGGTCCCCGTCACCGAACCGTCTTCGGCGATGGTCAGCGTGCCGTTGGCCGTCGGCCGCACGACCTGGCCGAAGCGCAGCGGTGTGACAGCCGTAAGCGTAATGCCGGTAACCACTTCGGCGGCGGATGCCCCGCGGTGGTCGATGTGTTATCCGCGGCGCTCGCGGCGCCCGGCAGGATAGTGGCCGCTCCCATTGCAAGGAGGGCCGGAACTCTGAAAATTTGCATGCCCCGGCTCGCCCCGCTGGAGAACTCCGGTTGCCATCACGCGGACGGCAACCGGATTTCCGTTTCCTTGTGTCGCCGTTACGGTCTTACTGGTAGGTGACTGTGGCTTCGTAGGTGCCGTTATAGACGCCGGCGGTCTCGCCACCCGCAACCGTCAGGATGCCGCCAACCGTGAAGCTGGCGTCGCCGCTGGCGTCGAGGGTTCCGCTCGAAGCCGAAGCCGAAGTCGTGAACGTCATCGTGCCGAGCGTGCCACCACCTGTGCCGGACGCCGTAGTGATGTCGAAGGCCCGGCTCGGGTCACCGGTGACGGTGAAAGCATCGGCCGACGAAGTGAGATCGACGAGGCCGGGTCCGCTCGCGGTGCGCGCACCGGCCGAATCGATGGTGATGGTCCCAGCTTCGGCGGTGAACTTGCCGAAGTCGAGAACCGCACCGGGTGTATGAGTCAGCACGATCGGCGCGACCACGGTCGGCCGAGGCCGCACCGGCCTCGGTGTCGGTGGTGGCGGCGAAAGCAGGCGTCACCGAGACAGCCGCGATCATGGCGGCAAGAACGATTTTCTTCATGTTGTATTCCCCTAAAGAAGCAGTATCCGAACAGCCCCCGGGAGCCCACCGGGCACCCGAAAACGCTAGCGCAGCGCAGTCCGGTCGAGCCGCACTGTCCCTAACGCGTGACTGGGCAATACTACTTAGGGATTAGGCGGAGGTTGCTGGCTTTGGTTACCGGGCCGGTAAGGAATTCGAGCGGCAAATGCGGGCTGGATCAGCTGTAATTCAGGATGACGGGCACCGAGACACGGTAATGCGCGGAACCGGTCCCGGCCGGGACTTGCAGGATACCGCCGACGCCGAACCGGTCCGCGCCATTGGCATCGAGCTGCCCGTGCGGCCCCGCGGCCGGGCGGCTGTCTGTCCGCACATTTATGCCGGTTACGGTCAGGGGAGCTCCGGCAATGGTGACGCTGGCGGGTGTCCACACAGCATAGGAACGATTCGCTTCGCCGCTCACGGTGAAAAGCGCTGCATGGGCCGCCGGGCAGCCCGCGCCATTGCAGCTGTTCCTGGCGCCGCCCGAATAGCTCGCCGCGCCCGCACCGGCCGTTACAGTAACGGTGCCGCCGCGCGCCGCGTTCGACGCCACCGCGCCGAAATCGAGATCGGCGATTTCCACGGCGCTGATGGGCGCAATGACAGTCGCCTGGGCGCTGCCGCTAGCTGTCGCCGCATTCCCGGCCGCCTGCGCGGTAGCCGCACCGAACGGAACCGCGAATGCCAGCACTGCGGCGGCAAGCCAATTTCTGGCGACTCTGGGGGTTCCCTTGCCCATGTCCAGCGCGCCTTCCCGACTGCCGCCTGGCCGCGGCTTGCGGCAAGGCGTCGTGGAAACCGGAAGACCCGAATCCGGGCCAGCCGTTTACTGGACGTTTACTAGCGTAGCGGTCATGGGAATGGGAATTGCGATTGTCCGCCCGGTACTGGAACGGGACACATCGATGCGCGATCCTATACGGAACGTGCGCGAACACAGTCTGGTGGTGCAGCCGGTGATGTTCAGCGAGACCACTTGCCCGGTCGCGATCGACGGAACCCCGGGGATGTCGGTGGTGAACGCTGAAAGCGTGCCGGTCACGCCGCCATTGCTGACCGTTGGCGTCGAGCCCATCGATATCTCGATGGCGATATCGAGCGCCTTCTTGCCGTTGTTGCCCCGGTCGTAAGTGACGGTGAATTGCGCGGGGCCAGTAATGCCGCTGGCGATCGGATAAATGCCGATATTGGTCACCGCTCCGGTGGCGCTAACGACCCGGGCGCCGGTCGCCATGACCACGAAGCTGCCGAAGCGCAGGTCGGAATTCACCGTCAGCGTGAAGGTCGAAGTGGCCGCACAGGCCTGCGAGGCATGGCCGAACGCAAGGACGAGCGCGGCCATGGAGGCGAATCGCCTCCGCAGCGCCGAACGCTTGAATCCATGTAATTCCGGTCTTCCCACGTACAGTCCGCGTTCCCGACCCACAGCGATTTTAGATCGCCGCCGATCGCTCGATCAAGCAATGCCAGGCGGCAATCCACGCTTTACGTAGACCTGCGCCCGCAACGCGCTATCGTAAGCAAATAGCCCGAGAGAACCGTTAACGGATAGATCTTCACGCTGGCGAACGTGTTTTCGAGCTCATTCAAGCCCGAGACCGCGCCGAAGCGCCGCGACTTTCGCGGCGGCGAAACGGCGGGAAATCGCGGCGTCTTTCATGAACATGTCGAAACCGTGGAACGCTCCGGGAATCACCAGCAGCTCCACCGGCACGCCGGCGCTGTTGAGGCGGCTGGCGTAGGCAATGTCCTCCTCGACGAACAGATCGAGCGCGCCGACACCGATCCAGGCTGGCGGCAGGCCGGACAGGTCCCCGGCGCGGGCCGGCACTGCCTCGCCCGGAACCTTGCGGCCGCCCGGCGAGCAGCCCAGGAAACTCCGCCAGCCGAAGCGGTTCGCTTCAGGGTTCCAGCCGAAATAGCCGATATGTTCGGCAAGCTTGCGCGTAGTGCCGCTGCGATCGTCGATCATCGGATAGACCAGCGCCTGAAACGCGATCGGCAGCTCGCCCCGGTCGCGCGCGGCCAGCGCCAGCAGGGCGGCATGGCCTCCGCCGGCGCTCTCGCCCATGACGGCTATCCGGCCGGGATCGACGCCAAGCTTGCCGGCCTGCGCATGCATCCAGGCCAGCGCGGCGTAATTGTCCTCGAGCGAGCCCGACCAGATGGTTTCGGGCGCCAGCCGGTATTCGACAGTGACGATCGGGCAATCGAGCTCCACCGCCAGTTCCTGGACATTGCGCATCCCGCCCAGCGCCGTGCTGGCGGTAAAGCCGCCGCCGTGAATGTGCAGAATGCCCGGGCGGCTGCGGCCCGGCTGCGCGTTGATCGCATAGACGGTGACCTCGGGGCCATGCGCGCAGGCGATCCGGTGTTCCTCGTAGGGAATGTGCTCGAACGGCGGCACATACATGTCCGCCATCCACTTGCGGCGCTGGGCGAGCTTGCGCCGGTTCATCGGCGTGTACTGCGCCATGTTGGCGCGCATCGTCAGCGCCGCGTCGCGCAGTTCGGGATCGACGAGGTGGAGATAGTCAGTCACCGCGCGCCGCCCGGCTTGGCGGGAGCTCGCTCTCCCAGGCCGCGCTGCGCTCCCTGAGCCTGGCGACGATCTTGTCCCAGGCGGCCTTGCCCCTGGTCTTGAACCGGATGTCGAGATCGTCGGTCGAGCGGAATTCGAGAACTTCGACGCCTTTGGAGCCGATCTCGTAGGTATAGGGCACGTCGGGTCCGACGAAGAAGCCGTCGCCCGGCCCGAGCACATCCTGGCCGATCCGGATCGAGCCGGCGGTGATGAAGTAGAGGCAATCGCCGGAGTGCGAATGCAGCGGCAGCGGATAGCCGCTCTTGAACCAGACATGGGTCAGGCTGAAACCGGGCCTGGCATAGGCCAGCGCGACCTGCTGACCCGCCGCCCCGCCTGCTTTCGCGAACCGGCTCAACGCCGCGATCGCCGCGGGCGGCGGATCGAGCATTGCCTGGATGCCGTGCTCGGCATAGTCGCGCGCTTCGGACGCCCGATAGATTTCGAACGGCCTTTGCTGGTCGGCCCCGGACATAGGCTTGGCTCGCACTCCCGCTGGGGGCGGTTTGGGGCGGCTATCCACCGCCCCGAGCCGCTACTTCTTGTGCTCGCTGCCGATCGTTCCGAACCGGCGCTCGAACTCCTCGACCGCCCCCGCGGCGAGCAACTTGGCCTGATCGACCCAGCTGTCGCGCTCGATCCGGCCCTTGAACGAGCCCAAATGGCCATCGACGATCCCGACGTGTTCGGTCGTCCAGGCCGCGATCTGATCGAAGCGGGTAACCCCAAGCGAAATCAGCAGCTTGTTGAGCGCCGGGCCGATGCCCTTGACGTCCATCAGATTGTCCGGATCGCCGATCGCGGCGGGAATGCCGATGGCGGTCAAGGCGGCGGCAACCGGAGCGACCACTACTGGAGGCGGAGGCGGCGCGACCGGAGCCGCAATGGGTTGTGGCGCCGCCAATGGCGCTGTCGCTGGCGCTGGCGGCGGCGCTACCGGCGCGGGGGTGAATGTCTGGACACCGGTTTCCACTTCGGGACGGCGAGCCCAGGCCCACCAGCCCACCAGCAGGCCGAGGAGGAATGGCAGCAACAGCCAGAGCGGGTTGTTGGCAAGGCAGAAAGGCCACATGGTTCAGTTCCTTTCGTGCAGGGGTTCAGGCGTCATGCTCACGCCGGCCCCAAAGGAGCCAGGCGATGAGCACACCGAGAGCGAAGGCGAGAAGCGCCGGGATGAGCGTAGCGAGAAATCCGGTCATGCTCGGTCCTCCTCAATTGGCCGGAGCCGCGGCGGGCGCGGCGGCGGTTGCGACACTGAACTCGATCCGGCGGTCGGCCTGGTTGCTTTCCGGCGCGTTGGGATCGGTCGGCTTGGTTTCGCCATAACCCTTGGCGGCCAGGCGCTCGGCCGGGACGCCGCGCGAGGTGAGCTCGGTTGTTACGGCCTCGGCGCGGCCTTGCGACAATGCGAGGTTCTTCTCCGCGTCGCCGACACGGTCGGTATGGCCCGCCACTTCGACCGTGGTGCCGGCGCAATCCTTCAGCGCGGCGCCAATGGCGTCGAGCAGATCCTTGGACGCGGGCGAAACGCGCGCCCCGCCGCTGCCGAATTGCACGGTCTTGCCAGCAATCGCTGTATCGACATTCTTCTGGCAGTTCACCACCGCTTCGGCATTGGCCGGCGCTTCGGCATTGGCCGGCGCTTCGCCGCCCGCCACCGCTGCCGGTGCGCTAACCGCCGATGCGCTTGCTTCAGCCGCACACCTTTCGCCAAAACCCATTGGCCCATGCAGGATCCAGGCTAGTGCCGTGGTTGCAAGCGCACCAATGATTATCTTGGAAGCCGGAGTCATATGCATCTCCCCACCCAGGATTTATTGAACGGCGACCCTGCCGCAACCACCGAAGCTAACAGGGAAAATTACAGAGTCCAGCGATGTTGTCGCCGTCCGGTTACGCGACAGCGGCGCGGCGCGCGCGCCAGCTCAGCCCCCGCGCAACAACTGCACGCCCCAATCGCGTTCGAACATATAGAGCAGCAGCCGCGCCGCCTCGCCCCTCGGCGCTGTCAGCCCGCCGTCGCGTTCGATCAGCAGGCGGGCGTCGTCGTGAGCTAGTGGCAAAAGCCTGGTTATCTGCTCGAGGCTGGCGATCCGGAACGGCGTGTCGCCGGACTGGCGCGTGCCCAGCAATTCGCCGCCGCCGCGCAGCCGCAGGTCTTCCTCGGCGAGGCGGAAGCCGTCCTGGGTCTCGCGCATCAGGGCCAGCCGTTCGCGCGAGACCTCGGAGAGCGCCGCGCTTCGCAGCAACAGGCAGGTGCTCTTGCCCTCCCCCCGCCCGACCCGGCCGCGCAGCTGGTGCAGCTGGGCGAGGCCGAAGCGCTCGGCCTGTTCGATCACCATCAAGGTCGCACCCGGCACATCGACGCCGACTTCGATCACCGTGGTGGCGACCAGCAGCCTGGCCTCGCCGCGCACGAAACGCTCCATCGCGGCGTCCTTGATCTCGGCCTTGAGCTGGCCGTGGACCAGCACAACCTCCTCCCCGAAGCGCAGTTTCAGCTCGGCATGGCGCGCCTCGGCGGCGGCGATATCGTCTACTTCGCTCTCGCGGACCATCGGACAGACCCAGTAGGCCTGCTGGCCCGATTCGAGATGCCGCCCCAGCGCCCCGATGACGTCCGCCATCCGCTCCACCGCGACCACCCGAGTATCGATCGGCTGGCGGCCGGGCGGCATCTCGTCGAGCCGGCTGACGTCCATCTCGCCGTACTGCGCCAGGGTCAGCGTGCGCGGGATCGGGGTGGCGGTCATCGCCAGGCAGTGCGGGGTGCGCTTACCCTTCTGCGTCAGCATCAGCCGCTGACCGACGCCAAAACGGTGCTGCTCGTCGATCACCGCCATGGCGAGGTTCTTGTAAGCCACCGTATCCTGAAAGATCGCGTGGGTGCCGACGACGATCTGGATCGAGCCATCCATCAGCCCCATCAGGATCGATTCGCGCGCCCGGCCCTTGTCGCGTCCGGTGAACAGGGCGATGTCGACTCCGGTCGGTGCCAACATGCCAGAAAGCGTGGCGAAATGCTGGCGGGCGAGGATTTCGGTGGGGGCCAGCAAGGCCGCCTGCGCTCCCGCCTCCACCGCCACCAGCATCGCCTCCAGCGCCACCACCGTCTTGCCCGAGCCGACATCGCCCTGCAGCAGCCGGAGCATCGGCGCGGCCTGGGCGAGGTCGCCTTCGATCTCGGAAATCGAGCGCTTCTGTGCGCCGGTCATCGCGAAAGGCAGGTGCAGCTTGGTGCGCAGATACCCGTCGCCGGTCAGCGGCGTGCCCACCTTGGCGCGATTGGCGTTGCGCACCAGCATCAGCGCGAGGCTGTTCGCCAACAGTTCGTCATAGGCCAGCCGGTCGCGGGCCGCCTCGTGCTCGCCTTTGTGGGCCAAGGCGAGCGCATCGCGCCATGCCGGCCACTTCATCTTGTCGAGCAGCCCCGGCTCGATCCACTCGGGCAGCTCCGGCAGCCCCGCCAGCGCCTGCGCCACCAGCGCCGCGATCCGGCCTTGGGTGAGCCCTTCGGACAGTGGATAGACTGGCTCGGTCAGTTGCCCGAGCAGAGCGGCGCTGTCTTCGCTGACATGGTCCGGATGGACGATCTGCAGCATGTCGCCATAACGGTCGAGCCGCCCCGCCACCCAGCGCCTCTCGCCCAAGGGCAGCTGCTTCTTGCCCCAGCCGCTGTTGCGCCCGAAATAGGCGATGGAACAGACATTGCCCGGCGCATCGGAAGCCAGCACCCGCATCGGCCCGCGACCCTGACTGGTGCGGTATTCGAGCGGGGTGAGCGCGACGATGATATTCTCGCCGACCGAGGCCTCATCGAGATCGGCGACAGCGCGGCGCTGCACGAAGCGGTCCGGCAAGTGATAGGCGAGGTCCTTGACGCGCGTCAGGCCAAGCCGCTCCAACGGGCGCGCCACGTTCGGCCCGACGCCCTTGAGGTGCGCGCTTTCGATGAACAGCGGGTTGAGGCGTTCGGGGCGCATGAGGGGGCTATTGCATATTCGAGGTCACATTTGAAATTGCAGCGTTGAAGGGGTTCACGCGAAGGCGCGAAGGCGCAAAGAGGTATCGCAACGCCGCAGGCAATTTTCACTTTCGCGACCTTGGCTCTGGCGGATCGCTAAGGGGTGAAAGCGGCTTCGCCGCCAGCACAACCTCTTTGCGCCTTCGCGCCTTTGCGTGAACCATTCTTCATTCTGAATTTGCGGAGTGCCATGCCCTCACAGCCAACTTGTCCAATCCACCTTCATCCCCTAACTCGCCCCCATGATCGATCCAGCCCGCCTAGCCCGCACCAAATTCCGCGCCTGGCACCGCGGCACGCGCGAGGCGGACTATATGATCGGCGGCTACTTCGACCGCTATGCGGCGCGTGGGGCAAGGCCGAACTGGCCTGGTTCGAAGCGCTGATCGAAGAGGACGACGTCGATGTCATGGCCTGGGCGCTGGGGACTTTGCCGGTGCCGGAGGAATATGCGGGGGAGATGATGGCGGCGATGCAGCGGCTGGATTATGTGGTGATTGGGGGGTGGGCGAATTGAAGTAGCACGAAGACAATGTTGCTGTTAGCCATCTGTTGTCGGTAAAAGGTGCAATATGCCGGGTCCGCACGATAAGATTATCGCCGCCGCCGCCAAAGCCAGCCTGAGTCCCCTCGGCTTTCGCCGCAAAGGCCAGTCTCGCACATGGCTTGCAGACAAAAACTGGTGGCTGGTTGTGGTCGAATTTCAACCGAGCAGTTGGAGCAAGGGGAGCTACCTGAACGTTGCAGCCCATTGGCTTTGGTCCGACCTCGGCTGCGTAAGCTTTGATTTCGGTAGTCGGATTGCAGAGTTTGAGCAGTATCAGTCCGACGAACAATTTGAAAGCGCCGCAACACGCCTTGCTCATTGCGCGGCGGAAGAAGCGCGCGTTATCCTCGATATGTTCACATCGATTGATGTAGTGGCGGACCTGCTAATAAGTGAGGAGCGATCCCAACCCGGACGAGATTTCAGGCAATGGCCTACTTACCACGCCGGGGTGGCAGCGGGTCTTGTCGGACGTGTCGATGATGCTCTCGGGTTGTTCAATGCAATTCTGGATGCAGCCGCGTTTCCCGGTTCAGTTTTGGAATTGTCTACACGGCGGATGAGTAGTTTGGTGAGCGATGATGCAGCCTTTCGACGAGAGGTGACATCGCTTGTTTCAAAGCAGCGGCAGGCCCTCAGACTGGCTGACCTAGATGCGTTGCCATTTTGATAGCGATCCAGCCCGCCAACTTCTCTCCCATTCCCCCACCCATCAAACTTCGTCATCCTGAACTTGTTTGACGGCAAGCCGTCACTGCGTTCCAGGACCCATTCGCCGCACACCCGGAGCAAGCGGTGGCAGGCCCAGCCCCCACAGCAAGGTCAGCCCAATGTGGGTTGGCCTGCGCACCTCTCCTCCCAAATCCGACTACCCTGAGCTTGTCGAAGGGCTGCTTTTTCTTCTAGCGGCTGTTCGCGAGGCACGAAGAAAGGGCACTTCGACAAGCTCAGCATAGACGGGTTTGGATTGGATAATCGGGTTTCGCTCTTGCCGCATGGACCTGAGTTTGCGGCGAAATGGGTCCTGGAACGCAGTGACGGCTTGCCCGTCAAACAAGTTGGGGATGACGAAGAAGGTTAGGATGGGTTTGGTTCAGTTGCGATAGCAGCCCGTGGGGTTCGACAGTTGCCCCAACCAAAGCTAAGCGCTCCCCTCCCCATGCCCGACTTCAACCGCATCCTCGCCGCGAAAACCCCGCTCACCCTCGCCAGCCTCGCGCGCGGTGCGCAGCCGTTGGTGCTGGCGGACCTCGCCCGCGCCGCCAAAACCAGCGTCACCTTTATCGCCCCCGACGATGCCGCGATGCGCGCCGTCTCCGAAGCCGCCAACTACTTCGCCCCCGAACTCGAAGTCATCGAATTCCCCGCCTGGGACTGCCTGCCCTATGACCGTGCCAGCCCGGCGCTGTCGGTCAGTGCAAAGCGGCTGGCGGCGCTGCACCGGCTTCAGAACGCGCCAAAGGCCCCGCAGCTGCTGGTCACCACGATCAACGCCCTGCTGCAACGCGTGGTCACGCGCTTCCGCATTCGCGAATCGGTGCGGTTGCTCAAGCCGGGGATGGAGATCGGCCGCGAGAGCCTGATCCAGCTGCTCCAGCGCCAGGGCTATTCGCGCACCGATACCGTGGCCGATGCCGGCGAATTTGCCGTGCGCGGCTCGATCTTCGATATTTTCCCCTCGGGACTCGAACAGGGCCTGCGGCTCGATTTCTTCGGCGACGAGCTGGAAACGTTGCGGCTGTTCGATCCCAACACCCAGCGCTCCACCGGCAGCGTCGCCGAACACCTGCTGCTCCCGGCCAGCGAGGCCTTGCTCGACGAGGACAGCGTCAAGCGCTTCCGCACGCGGTATCGGGAGCAATTCGGGGCAGATGCCACCAGCGATCCGCTCTATCAGGCGGTGAGCGACGGGCGGCGGCTGGCGGGGATGGAGCATTGGCTGCCGCTGTTCGAGGAGCGGCTGGAGACGCTGTTCGATCATCTCGGCGCGCGACGATCTGATGCTGATCGACAGCAGCGCGCTCGGAGCCGCGGAGGAGCGCCTGGGCGACATTGCCGACTATTACGCCGCGCGCATCGATACCTCCGGCAAGGCTGCCGGGCAGCTATCGCCCGCTCGATCCCGCCGCGCTCTATCTCGCTCGCGAGGAACTGGACCAGCGCCTCGCCGGATGGCCGATCCACCGCGCCGATCTGTTCGCCCAGCCCGAGAGCGAGCGCGTCATCGATTTCGCATTCGCCAGCGCCCGCGATTTCACCCCCGAGCGCGCGCGGGGAGACAATGTCTACGAGGCGGCGGCGAAGCATCTGCACTCCGTCGCCAAGTCGGGCCGCAAGGCGATCATCGCCGCCTATTCCGAGGGCAGCCGCGCGCGGATTGTCTCGATCCTGGGGGAAGCCGCGAAGCCCGCCCCTGCCCTCGCGGAAAGCTGGCAGGAGGCGCTTGGCCTCGCCGCCAAGGGCAGTCCCCGCCGCGCTTGTCCTCCCGCTGGAAACCGGCTTTTCCAACGCCGAAGTGGAACTCGTCACCGAGCAGGACATTCTCGGCGACCGGCTCGTCCGCCGCAAGAAAAAGCGCAAGGATGCCGATGCCTTCCTCGCCGAACTCAGCGCGCTCACTCCAGGCGATCTGGTGGTCCACATGGGCCACGGCGTCGGGCGCTACGAAGGGCTGCAATCGATCCCGGTGGGCAAGAGCCCGCACGATTGCGTCGCCCTCACATACGCCGGCGGCGACAAGCTCTACATCCCGGTCGAGAACCTCGACGTCCTCTCGCGCTTCGGCAGTGAGAATGAGGGTGTCGCCTTGGACCGGCTCGGCGGCGAGGCGTGGCAGCGGCGCAAGGCGCGGCTCAAGGAACGCATCCGCGAGATCGCGCATGAATTGCTGCGCACGGCGGCGGCGCGTGCGCTACGTCAGGCCCCAGTGCTGCTGCCCGAACAGGCGAGCTACGACCAGTTCGCCGAGCGCTTCCCCTGGGAGGAAACCGACGACCAGGAGCGCGCCATCGAGCAAGTGCTGGCCGATCTTGGCGAGGGCAAGCCGATGGACCGGCTGGTCTGCGGCGATGTCGGCTTCGGCAAGACCGAGGTGGCTTTGCGCGCGGCGTTTGTCGCGGCGATGGGGGGGCAGCAAGTCGCGCTGGTCGCGCCGACCACCCTGCTCGCCCGCCAGCACTACAAGGGCTTTGTCGAGCGTTTCGCCGGGTTCCCGCTCAACATCGGGCGCCTGTCACGGCTGGTGCCCGAGAAGGAGGCCAGCGCCACCAAGGCGGGCCTCGCCGACGGCACGATGGACGTCGTCATCGGCACCCACGCGATCCTGTCGAAATCGCTGAGTTTCAAGCGGCTCGGGCTGGTGGTGGTCGACGAGGAGCAGCACTTCGGCGTCACCCACAAGGAAAAGCTCAAGCAGCTGCGCGCCGATGTCCACGTGCTGACCCTCACCGCCACGCCGATCCCGCGCACCCTGCAGATGGCGATGAGCGGCCTGCGCGAGCTTTCGACCATCCAGACGCCACCGGTCGACCGGCTCGCGGTGCGCACCTATGTGATGGAATGGGACGACATGGTGATGCGCGAGGCGCTGCTGCGCGAGCATCATCGCGGCGGGCAGAGCTTCGTCGTCGTGCCCCGCATCGCCGACATGCCCGATCTTGAGGAGTGGCTGCGCCAGACCGTGCCCGAGATCAAGGCGGTCAGCGCCCACGGCCAGATGGGCGCGGGCGAGGTCGAAGAGCGGATGAGCGCGTTCTACGAGGGCAAGTACGACGTGCTGCTCTCGACCACCATCGTCGAAAGCGGGCTCGACATCCCAGCCGCCAACACCATCATCATCCACCGCGCCGACCGCTTCGGCCTGGCCCAGCTTTATCAGCTTCGCGGCCGGGTCGGGCGCTCCAAGCTGCGCGCCTACGCCTATCTGACCACGCCGGCCGATACCGCATCTGTCAGAAATCGCTCAAAAGCGGCTCAAGGTGCTCGGCGACCTGGACAGCCTGGGCGCGGGGTTCCAGCTCGCCAGCCACGATCTCGACATCCGCGGCGCGGGAAACCTGCTCGGCGACGAGCAGTCGCGGCCACATCCGCGAGGTCGGCTTCGAACTCTACCAGTCGATGCTGGAGGACGCGATCCTGGCCGCCAAGGCCGGCGAGATCGGCCTGGCCCGCGAACGCGCCGCGCTCAACCCGCAGATCACCGTCGATGCGCCGATCATGATCCCGGAGGACTACGTCCCCGATCTCGCCGTGCGCATGGCGCTCTACCGCCGGCTCAACGATGCGGAAGGCCCCGAGGAACTCGAAGCCATGGCCGCCGAAATGATCGACCGCTTCGGCAAACTGCCCGATGCCACCGCCAACCTGATCCGGCTGATCGAGATCAAGCACCAGGCGATCGCCGCCAACGTGGCCAAGATCGACGTCGGCGCGAAAGGCTCGCTGGTATCGTTCCACAACGACCAGTTCCCCGATCCGGCGGGCCTGATCGCCTACGCCGCCCGGCTCGAAGGCACGATCAAGCTGCGCCCCGACAGCAAGATCGTCATCACGCGGGTCTGGTCCGATCCCAAGGCGCGGCTCAACGGGCTCTACCAGCTGACCAAGGGCCTCAGCGCAATCGCGCGCAAGGCGGCGCAAGCAGCGCAATCCTAACCAAGGCAATCAATTGGTCGCTCATAAGGCACGATTCACCGTTGCAATAGTCTACCGAATCGATAGATAGAGTATGTCTACTGATTCGGTAGATAGAAAACCCGCCTCCTTAGGCGGACCAACGGGAGTGCCCCCTCATGCGTCCCACTCGTACCATCACCCTGACCCTCGCCTCCGCTGCCGTACTGTTTGCCGCCGGTTGCTCGAAACAGTCCGATCAGTCTGCCGAAGCCGTCTCCGAAGCCCCGGCAGCGGCACAGGATGCCGCGGCTGCCTCCGCTGAAACATCCTCCGCGCGCGACTCCGTCCCAGACATGGCCGGCGGCGTCGCGCCTGGAATCGCGTTTACGTTCAACTACGCCTTCACCCTTCCCGCCAAGACCATCGGCGGCGTCCAGCAGGAGCACGCCAGCGCCTGCCAGCGGCTCGGCCCCTCGCGCTGCCGGGTTACCGGCATGACCTTCGAACAACCCGGCGAAGACCAGGTCTCCGCCCGGACCGATTACCTGCTTGCCCCCGATCTCGCCCACCGCTTCGGTAGCGACGCCATCGCCGCCGTCGAAAAGGCCGACGGCAAGCTCGATAATGCCCTGGTCAATGGCGAAAACGCCGGCGGCGCGATCGAGCTGTCGCAGCAAAACAGCGCTGCCATTCAGGGCGAAGTCGAACGCATCGAAGCGCGGCTCAAGGCCAAGGGCCTGACCCGCGAGGAGCGCGCCGAACTGACCCGCAAGGTCGAGGCGCTGCACGAACAGCTCCAGGGCGAGGCGCAAGGCCGCCGCGACAAGGAGCAATCGATCGCCTCCACCCCGGTCAGCTTCAGCTACGCCAGCGAAGGCCTGCTCGCCTCGGGTTCGGGCTTTGGCAAGGCGGCCGGCGCTTCCTGGGACAACATGCAATCGATGCTGGCGGTACTGATCCTGGCGCTTGGCTACGCCCTGCCGTGGCTGCTGCCGATCGGCGCGGGCTTGCTGTTCTGGCGCTATCGCAAGGCCAAACGACTGCTTTCCGAGACCGCGGCGGGCGCCCACTCCCCCGCCGCGCCCGCGGGTCCGGCCGCCGCCGCCTAGGCCGGAGACCCGCTCCCCCGCGCCAGCTGCCCCCTCCCCGTCGGCGCGGGGGACTCCACTTTTCGCTTTCCTACACCACGCTCGATTTGCAAGAACAAATATCGAACAGTGTGCAGGAGAGCAAAAATGCCGATTACCCGTAGACGCCTGGCGCCCCTGGCGGCTCTGCTCGCATTGGCGCTCACCGCCTGCCAGACCCTGAACCCCGTACCGCCCGATCCGTTGATCGCCGAACTGGCCCGGTCGATCAACACGCGCGCAAGCGCATTCTTCTCTGCTCTGGCCGCAACTCAGGCGCCGGACTGCGATTTCGAACACAATGCGCCAGCCTATGCCGACCTCGCCGGCCTCGCCGGGCGACTGCAGGTTCACCTCGCTTCCGGCGCCGCTGAACAGCCCATGCGCCGCGCCGCCGATGCCCTCGCAAGGGCCATCGCGGACGCCCGGCTCATCCACGAGAAGGCTTCGGCCGTGGCTACCGACCCTTCGGGACCTTGCCTGGCGCGTGAAGCGATCACGCTCAATGCCGGGGCCATCGGTCGCGCCAGCCAGGCCATTGTCATGACCCAGACGGCAGGGGAGGACCGCTAGATGCCGCTCGATATCGCAAGAATCGCCGCCCAGCTCGCCGGCACTCTGGCCGGCTCGCTGCGCGGCGACAGCAGCAAGGTCAAAGCGCTGGCCCAGGCCGAGGCCGGGAAGTTAGCCGCGGCCCTTGCCGTGATCGCCAGCCTGCTCGCCGAGGGGCAGATCGACCGCGACGAAGCCGCGGTCCTGCTGCGCATCCAGAAAGACGCCAGCGAGGCCGTGCTGGCCTCGCTGGCCGAGGTCAGCCGGGTATCGGCGCACCGCGCACTGTCGCTTGGGCTGCGGGAAGTGGCCCGGATTGCCGGCACTATGCTTGGCGGCACGCTCAAGGCCGAATTGCTCGCCAGCTGAATATTTTCGGATTATCGCTTTGCGTCACCCTGAGTCACCTGGCTTGCGCCAGAATTCGCGGCGATTTCCGAGGCCCGGCCGATGCGCGCGTTGCTTGCCCTGTTCGCACTGTTCGCGGCGTTCGCCTGCCAGCCATTGTGCGCCGCGCCGATACCGGGCGGTCCGGACATCCTTGCCGCCCGCGCGGCCGATGCCCTGGCGGCGATGGCAGGAAGGAAGCCTGCCGCCGAAGTCTTCACCGCCGATTTCCTGAAGGCGATACCCGCCAGACAGCTTGCCCGCCTGTCGGCGGACCTGCGGCGCGCGAACGGCAAGGCCGCGGGTTTCGACGGGCTGACGGTCATCGCGCCAACCGTGGCCCGGTTCCGCATCCGCTTCGAACGCGCCACCGCGCAAGCCAGCATCCAGCTTGAACCTTGGGCTCCGCACCGGATCGCGGCGTTCAGCATTTCGGCGGTAACGCCGCTGGGCGACAGCGCGGAGAAAATCCTCGCCGATTTCGCCGCACTGCCTGCCCGCAGCGGATTTGCTGTCGTCAAACTGGGCGATGGCGGCATTTCTCCGGTGCTGACACTGCGCCCCGCCGGGCATTTGGCCATCGGGTCCGCGTTCAAGCTCTGGGTGCTCGATGCGCTGGCGGGTGAGATCGAAGCCGGACGATTGCGCTGGGAACAGGTCGTGCCGCTCGGCCCGCCTTCGCTGCCAAGCGGCGTGACCCAGAACTGGCCCAGGACTCTCCAGCGACCATCCATACCCTCGCCACTCTGATGATTTCGATCAGCGACAATACCGCAACCGACACGCTAATACACCTGATCGGTCGCGAGCGGCTGGAAGCCTCGGTCGCCGCGACCGGGCATAGCGAACCCGCCCTTTCGCGCCCATTCCTGACCACTGCCGAAGTGTTCGCACTCAAAGCCAAGCCCGCCGGGGAAGCCGCTCGCTTCGCCGCCAGCGACGAAGCTGAAAAGCGGCGCGTTCTGGCCACGCTACCCTTGGGCTGGACTCCTGGCGCCGGGCGCGAAGCCATTCTGGCTTCGCTCGCCACCAACCGGCCGCTCGCGATCGACAGGATCGAATGGTTCGCCTCGCCCAACGATCTCGCGATGGTCCTCGATTCGCTGCGCCGGCGCAAGGATCCGCGGATAGGGGACATTCTTGGAATCAACCCGCATGTGCCGGAGAGCGTGCTGATGCGCTTCGCCTGGATTGGTTACAAGGGAGGCTCAGAAACGGGAGTCATTTCGCTTAACTGGCTGCTTCGGTCCAAGTCCGGCGAATGGTTCGCTGTCGCCGCCAACTGGAACGATACCGAGGCGCCTATCGACAATGCCAGGTTCGAATTGCTGGCACAGCGTCTGATCGGGCTGATCCGATGACCCCCGTCAGTCCCAATTCCGCTCTTCGACCCACGCATCCAGCCGGGCCGGATCGGGTATCGAAACATAGCGGTATCCGGTCTTGACCAGCCCTTCGCAGCGAAGCGACTTGATCGCCTTCGCCAGGGTCATCGTCGAAACGCCGAGCAAGTTCGCCAGCTCCTCCTGAAGGCATTCGATCCGGTCCGGTTCGCCCGCCGAGCGGTGCATGACAGCGATCATTTTGGCCAGCCGCACTTCGGGCGGAAGCGAACGAATATCATCCAAGATTTCAATCGCATGGCCCAGACGAAGCGCGGAAACCCGATAGAATGCCCGGGTAATGCCAGGGTGGCTCATGAGCTTGAGAAACGCAGCCTGCGGATAGTGATCGACCGTTGTTTCACCGACAGCCATACCGTGATGGGTCCGGCGGCTCGATCAAAGGCATGATTGTCGGCATAGTGCTGGCCGGGATTGACCGTAACCATCAGCAGCTGCTGCCCGTTGCTGAGTTGCCGGTAGAGCTTGACCACCCCTTCAACGACGATCCCCATCGATGCATCGCTATCCCCGCGCTGGTGAATGATTGTGCCATCCGCATAGGTCTTGCGCCGGCCTAGCGAACGCAGCGTTGCCAGGTCGCCAGGCGCAAGCAGATCCACGACGCTGGGCAGCGCATAGTCGGTCATTCAGATTTCCTCGCAAATCTACAATTCTTTATATTAATATTTTTGGCGATGTCATAGCCTTTCCAACGTAGCTTCTAACCGATGCCACAATTTGGCGCTGGAAAGCCGCGCAGCCAGTCGGGTCGCACCGTTGGCCTTAGAAGGGGCAGATCAAACTGAGTCTGGGGGACTCATCGGGCGCCGCATCCGAACAGGATCGGCGCCCGATTTGTTTGCGTGCCGGGCTATGACTGCTTCCCACTTGCCTAGCTGCCCGCGGCCACTTAACGGCCCTGTCGCCACAGGTAAGGTCGGGAAAGCAGCAATGCAGCGTTTCGAAGGCACCGGAAGTTACGTCGCCACCGAGGATCTGAAAGTGGCGGTGAACGCCGCGGTGCTGCTGCGCCGGCCCTTGCTGGTCAAGGGCGAGCCGGGCACCGGCAAGACCGTGCTGGCGCAAGAAGTGGCGACCGCGATGGGCGCGCCGCTGATCGAGTGGAACGTCAAGAGCACCACCAAGGCGCAGCAGGGGCTCTACGAATACGACGCCGTCGCCCGCCTGCGCGACGGCCAGCTCGGCGATGAGCGGGTGCACGACATCGCCAACTACATCAAGCGCGGCAAGCTGTGGGACGCCTTTACCTCCGAGAAGCTCCCGGTGCTGCTGATCGACGAGATCGACAAGGCCGACATCGAGTTCCCCAACGACCTGCTTGCAGGAACTCGATCGCATGGAGTTCGACGTTTACGAGACCGGCGAGCGCGTCGCGGCCCAGGAGCGTCCGATCGTCGTCATCACCTCGAACAACGAGAAGGAGCTGCCCGACGCCTTCCTGCGCCGCTGCTTTTTCCACTACATCAAGTTCCCCGACCGCGAGACCATGCAGGCGATCATCGACGTCCATTACCCGGACATCCAGAAGACCCTGGTGACCAAGGCGATGGATATCTTCTACGAAGTGCGCGAGGTGCCGGGGCTGAAGAAGAAGCCGAGCACCAGCGAACTGCTCGACTGGCTCAAGCTGCTGATGAACGAGGACATGCCGCTCGACGTCCTGCAAAACCGCGATCCGACCAAGGCGATCCCGCCGCTGCACGGGGCGCTGCTCAAGAACGAGCAGGACGTGATGCTGTTCGAGCGGCTGGCGTTCATGGCCCGGCGGAACAACTGACGGAGAGGGGCATGACCCACACTGCCCCCCATACTGGCAGGTGCTTTTGCGGCCAGGTCCGCTATACCATCGACGCCGAGCCCATCGCGGCGCGCCAATGCTGGTGCCGCGATTGCCAGTATATCGCTAGCGGTTCGGCGACGGTGAATGTGCTGTTTCCCGATGAGGCGGTGCATTTTACCGGCGATATCACCAAGCTCGAAAAGATCGCCGACAGCGGCAACCGGGTGCAGCGCGGCTTCTGCCCGACATGCGGCTCACAGATGTACAGCCGGACAGTGGAACCCGCCGGCGCGCCGATCCGTATCCGCGCGGGCACGCTGGACAATCCGGAGCTGATGGCGCCGCAAGGCATCATCTGGACCGAAAGCGCACCAAGCTGGGCAGTGCTGGACCCAAACGTACCGCATTTCCCCAGAGGGTCCTAGAATAGCGCATGCCCGCCCCCTACACCGGCCGCTGCGCCTGCGGCGCTGTAACCGCCACGATTAACGGAGAGCCGCTCGCCGTGCGCCAGTGCTGGTGCCGCCAGTGCCAGCAGTCTGCCGCGGGCGGGCCGACGCACAACGCGACGTTCCTCGTCGCCGAATGGGAGATGTCCGGCGAGCTTGCCAGCCATCACACCCCGGCGGCGAGCGGCAATACGCTGATCCAGTATTTCTGCCCCAAATGCGGCACTCCGGTGATGGGGCAGAGCTCGGCGCGGATGCACATGGCCTCGGTCCGGCTGGGATTTCTCGACGTGGGGCATGGCCTCAGGCCCGATACGGCAATCTGGCTGGTGGATGCGCCGGATTGGGCGCATGATCGATCCGGCGATGACAAAGTTCGCGCGGCAACCGCCGCCGCCGCAAGCGAAGGACTGATCCGATGTTCTTCAACTTCGTCGACGAACTGCGCGCCGCCGGCATCCAGGCGAGCTTCAAGGAGCACCTGACCCTGCTCGAGGCGCTCGACAAGGATGTGATCGAGCAGACGCCCGAGGCGTTCTACTACCTCAGCCGCGCCACTTTCGTGAAGGACGAGGGCCTGCTCGACCGGTTCGACCAGGTGTTTCAGCGCGTGTTCCGCGGCATTATCACCGATTATGGACAGCAACCGGTCGAGATCCCCGAGGACTGGCTCAAAGCCCTCGCCGAGCGCTATTTCTCTCCCGAAGAAATGGAGGCGATCAAGGCGCTCGGTTCGTGGGACGAGATCATGGAGACGCTGAAGCAGCGGATCGAGGAGCAGGAGAAGCGCCACCAGGGCGGCAACAAGTGGATCGGCACGAATGGCACGTCGCCCTTCGGCCATTCGGGCTACAACCCCGAGGGCATCCGCATCGGCGGCGAGGGCAAGCACGGGCGGGCGATCAAGGTCTGGGAAAAGCGCGAGTTCAAGAACCTCGACAACACGCGCGAACTTGGCACCCGCAACATCAAGATCGCGCTCAGGCGCCTACGCCGCTTCGCCCGCGAGGGCGCGGCCGAGGAGCTCGACCTCGATGCCACCATAAACGGCACGGCGCGGCAGGGCTGGCTCGATATCCACATGCGGCCCGAGCGGCACAACGCGGTGAAAGTGCTGTTGTTCCTCGACAACGGCGGCTCGATGGACCCGCACGTCAAGCTGGTCGAGGAGCTGTTCAGCGCCTGCACCACCGAGTTCAAGAACCTCGAATTCTTCTACTTCCACAACTGCCTCTACGAAGGCCTGTGGAAGGACAACCGCCGCCGCTTTTCCGAGCGCACGCCGACCTGGGACGTGCTCCACAAGTTCGGCCACGATTACAAGGTGATCTTCGTCGGCGACGCCTCGATGAGCCCCTACGAGGTCAGCCACCCCGGCGGTTCGGTCGAGCATTTCAACGAGGAAGCGGGCGCCACCTGGTTGCAGCGGGTGACCAATACCTATCCAGCCACCGTCTGGCTCAATCCTACGCCCGAGAAGCAGTGGGACTATTCGCAGTCGACCAAGCTGATCCACGAGCTGATGGGCGGATCGATGTATCCGCTGACGCTGGAGGGGCTGGACGACGCCATGCGCGAGCTGACGCGGAAGAAGGGGTAGGAATCACACCCAGTCCCGAACCTCCACCGGCAGGCTGATCCAGCCATGCTGGAAGTAGCTGGGATTGCGCCTGGCCCGGTCCATGTCGAAGGCAAAGTCCCTCACCCGGCGCAGCCAGACATCGACCATGATCCGCACTTCCATCAGCGCGAGGTGCTTGCCGATGCAGTGGTGCTGGCCGAGCCCGAACGACAGGGTGCGATCGGCCTTGCGGTTCCAGACGAACTGTTCCGGGTTCTCGAACTCGCGCTCGTCATGCGCCGCCGACCAAATCATCGCGCAGGCACGCTGGCCCGCACGGATTTGCGTACCCGCAACCGTGACGTCGCGGTGCGCGGTGCGGAAGGTGTATTGCGCCGGGGCGCAATGCCGCATCATTTCATCGACCGCGACAGGGACATTGGTATCAAGATCGGCGCGCACTTCGGCTAGCTGGTCGGGATTGCGCCACAGCTCCATGATGCCGCCGCCGGTGACCTTCGAGGCCGATTCGAACCCGCCGACCATGGCGCAGACCAGCTGGTTGGCAATCTCGCTGTCATCCAGCGCCCTGCCCTCCGGCGAGCGCCAGTTCACCAGACCGTCGATCAGCGGCATCGAGCCGTCCGCCCCGGCGGCGCGGCGCGCTTCGACGCAGGGAAGGATGGTGCCGATCACCTTGGCGAAGAAATGCCTGAAATCGACCGTGCCGTCGGCGGCGGGCCGGGTTGCTTCGTTGACCTCGCGGAACAGCTGTTCGGCGCGCTCCAGCGGCAGTCCGAACAGCAGGCACATCGAGCTCGCCGCAATCGGCCCGGCGAACTCGCTGACCATGTCGAAGCGCCCTTTAGGCAGCAACAGGTCGAGTCGGGCATTAGCCACCTCGCGCAGGAAATCCGCCAGCTTCGCCACCGCCTTGGGCTTCAGCGGCGGCATGTGCGCGTTGCGCATTTCCTCGTACCACGGCGAGACCAGGCTGGGCATCGCCGCCATCGGCTCGGTCGCGGCATAGGGCGGCGGCGTGCCGGTGTTGCGGTTGGCGCGCAGATAGGCGGGCGTCGGCAGATTGGTCTCAACCGCCGAGAAGAGGTTGTCGCCGATCCGCAGCAGCTCCCAGACATCTTCGAAGCGCGAAAAGAAAAAAGTGTCGTAAGGCTCGTAATAATAGACCGGGTGGTGCGCCCGCAAATCCGCATAGAAGCTGGGCAGGTCGCCCAGTTCGTTGATCGATAGCGGATCCTTGACGAATAGGGGTTCGGCCAGTCCGGCCATGCTGCGGCTCTTTCTAATCCTGTCCCACATCTGGTAGTCTGCCAGCCCAGTCAGGCAAAACAAGCCCCAAGAGGTCGAGGATGGCGCATTACGACACCATAATCCGCAGCGGACGCGTGGTCGATGGCACCGGAAGCCCGGCCTTTTATGCCGACATCGGCATCCGGGACGGCAAGATCGCCGCGGTGGGGGAACTCTCGGCCGAAAGCGCGGAGACAATGATCGATGCCGCCGGAAAGATCGTCGCGCCGGGCCATGTCAACCAGCACTCGCACTACGACGTCCAGATCTTCTGGAACCCGACCTGCTCCAACGCCGGCGAGAACGGCGTCACCACGGTGGTCAACGCCAATTGCGGCTTCGGCATCGCCCCGGTCCGCGCCAGCGACCGCGAGCGCGCCATGGCGATGCTGGAGACCACCGAGCAGATCCCCGTCGCCCACCAGCGCGCGGCGCTGCCCTGGGACTGGGAAAGTTTCCCCGAATACCTCGCCCGGGTGCGGGGTCTGCCCAAGTCGGTGAATGTCCTCAGCTACCTGCCGCTCAACATGCTGCTTATTTATGTCATGGGCATCGATGCCGCCAAGTCGCGGCGGCCCTCTGCCGCCGAAATGGCCGAGATGCACCGCCTGATAAACGAGGGGATGGACGCCGGTGCGATCGGCATATCGATGTCCTGCATGGGCGCGGAAGGCAATTCACACCTCGATTGCGACGGCTCGCCGATGCCGACCGACGTGCTCGACCACGATGTCGTGGTCGAGATCTGCCGGGCTTTGGCTGAGCGCGGCGAAGGCGTGATCCAGCTGCTCTCGCACCTGGTGATCTACGGCGACCGCATGCTAACCGAGCGGGTGCTGGAAATGGCCAAGGGCAGCGGCGTCACCGTGATCCACAATGCCTTCATGACTTCGGACATCATGCCCGGCAAAGTCGCCGAAGACCTGGCCTGGCTCGATGGCCTCAGAGCGCGGGGCTACGACGTGATCGGCAATGTCCTCGCCAACCGCGGCTGGATCGAGGCCGGCATGCGCCAGCTCGATGTCGCCTGCGGCATGCTTTCCTCGGTGCGCAAGATCGCCGGCTGCAATTCGGACGGTGAAGTGCTGGCGCTGGTGAGCGACCCCGGATACCGCCGTATGTTCGCCGAGGAATATGTCGCCAAGGGCCAGACCAACGGGGCCAACGGCCTGGAAGGCCAGATCGTCATCGGCCTTGGCGACGACCCCGCGCTGCAATGCTTCATCGATCGCACGCTTGAGGATGTGGCCGCCGAGCTGGGCCTCGGCGTTGTCGAATGCATGCTCGAACTGGCGGAGCGCTCGGACCTCGCCCTGCAACTGCGCTCGCCGGTCATCGGCTCGCTCGATCCCGCCCAGGCGGCGCGCCTGTTCGGCCATTATGCCACCGTGATCGGCGGCTCGGATGGCGGCGCCCATACCAAGAGCTTCGGGCTCGGCCATGTTCCCACCGACATGCTGATCTGGCTGGCGCGCGAAACCGGCCTGATGACCCTGGAGGAGATGCACTTCCACCTCGCCCTCAAGGTCGCCCGCGCGCTCCAGATCAAGGATCGCGGCGCGCTGCTACCCGGATTCTGGGCCGATCTGCTGATCTACGATCTCGATGAATTGCACTTCGACATGCAACGTTACGAGATCGTTCACGACATGCCCGGGGGCGACTGGCGGCGAAAGGGCCGCGCCGGAGGGTACCTCTACATCATGGTCAACGGCGAGATCACCCACCGAGGCGACAAGCCCACCGGCGCCACACCCGGGCGCCTGCTGCGCATCTGCCCCGATCGCGGCCACGCCCTGGCCTTGGCGGCCGAATAGGGACGCTGCTTGCGGCGGAATGGAGCGAGGGCTAGTCCCGGAATCACGGAAGCGATTGGAGTCTGGTGGCTTCCCCGGTCTTCAAAACCGGTGGGCCGCGAACAGCGGCCGGTGGGTTCGATTCCCATCCGCTTCCGCCAGACGTCCCGCCGGGGAGAGAGCCATGGCTATCGAGGTCGCGCTGCTGCGCGACGGCCTGACCTTCGGTTTGCGCATCCGTGGCGATTACGGACCCGGATGTTTCGAGGGCGAAACGGCGACCGTCTGAGGCACTGGCGCGCGGGGGGCTCCCGGCGGCAGATCGTGCTGGTAAAGATCGGGGGTGAACTGAACGGCCCCGTTCGGCCCCTCGTAAACCGTGAAATAGGTCAGATAGACCGGCACCGGCAGCGGCAGCTGGACGACCTGTTCCGGAGCGCCGCCAGTGCGAACCGGCTTGCCGAGCAGCCATCTGCCCAGGCCGTTGGCATCCTCAAGCCGGATGCAGCCATTGCTGAAATGGCGATCGTCCTTGGCCAGCAATTCGCGTTCGGGCGTATCGTGAAGATATATCCCCATATCGTTGGGAAATTCGAATTTTATCCGGCCCATGGAATTGTAGGGTCCCGGCAGTTGGCGGACGCGCAATTCGGCCGTACCGGCAGCCACGGCTTTCCAGTCGATCGTCTGCTGCTCAAGCTTGCGGGCATTTTCGGTCCAGTCCGACAGCGCCTCCATGTTCATGTCGCGCAGCGTCCTGCCGGCGAGGACCTTCACCGCGACATTGGTCTGCACGAGATCGGGCGGAACGTTCCAATAGGGATTGAGGATGGCGTAGTGCAGCGTCCCCGCCAGCATCGGCGTCGGCGTGGCCGCCTTGCCGACGACGACGCGCATCGCGCCTTCCTGCTTACCGCCCTGATAAAACCAAAGCCGGGCCGAGGAGGAATCGACGACGATGTGATGTGTCCAGGGGCCCGGCAGCACGCGAGCGCGCTCGAGATTGAGCCGGACGCGCGCCTGCGCTTCGATTGGCAGACCCTGCTGCATGGCCCGCGCCATCAGACTGCGCATGCGCACGTAGTGCGGGCTCATCCAGCCCATCGAAGCCATGTAGCGCGCGAATGGCTGCGGCAACGACGCGGCGCGCAGCACATTTTCCTCGCGCGGCTTTCGCGGCGGCGCCAGCGCCTGGTCGGCATAGGTCAGCCCACCTTGCGGTTTCTTGCGCAAATCCATGACATAGCGGGCGAATGCGCGAGAAAGTTTGATCTCGGCATTGGCGACCTTCCTGGGATCACCGCCCCGCAATTCATCGATCGCTTTGCGCAAGTCGCCCAGTTTGTAGCTCTTGGGATTGAGGCCGTCGAAATTGGCGCTGCCGAGGTAGAACAGCAGCGATTCGGCTTCCGGCCCGATATAGCCGGCGTGCGCCCAGAGCGGCCAGAAATTCCGGCCCGCGTAGAACGGCTTGATCTTGCCGGGCGCTTTCTTGCGCAGCACTTCCGCCACAGCTTGCGGTGCGGCGGGCGCCACGGGAACAGTAACTTGCGGCAAAGCCTGTTGCGCCGCCGCCGCGGAAGGGATCGCTCCCCCCGCGACGGCAAGCAACGTTGCAATCATTGCATCGGATATGCGCCGCTGGCGCGCTCCGAACGTCTTCCGGATCAGCCGCGTTCTCCCCGGCGGCTGGCAAGCCGCGCAGGCGGCAGGCTCGGCGTCATGTTGGGATGATAGATGCCATCCGACGTGTAGTAACCGTCGATCACACCGTCTCCGTCACGATCGGCCGCGACGCTTCCGGTAACCGCGCCAGGCATCTGCGGCGGATAGGACGCGGCAGGATAGGCCGTCGCGGCGGGATAGGCCGCTGCCGCGCCCGGATAGGCCGGGGTCGCGGCGGGGTAGGCCGCCGCCGGCGAGATTGCGGCCGGCGCGGTTGTCACGGCCGGATCGGCCACGGGCGCGATCGTCTGTTGAGCGAATGCCGCGTGCGGCAATGCGAAAGCTGCCGCCGCAGCCAGCACGAGAGTTCTTTTCGTCACGATAGTCTCCTATGTTCACGGACCGATTGCCTAGCGCAACAGATCGTATGCCCCAGTTGCCCGCAACGCTTCGCCGCTAGACCGTGACAAGGCCAAGGGCAAAGCCCCGAGTGGCCCGGCTTCGGCGAACGGTGCGGAATCCGGGGCAGCGCGAGGATTTATCTGCAGAGGTTTAGGAGTGGTTAGCGGCGGCCATTCGGCCGGGTGCAATCGCGCCAGGCCGTTGGTAAGACAAGTCAGTGCGATCCCGGCTGTTGGTTCCTACCAGCGCGAAGGCTGCGGAAATCTGCTGTGAAACCGCGCTGTCGGGCGTGAAGTTCCATGTAGTCACGCACTTGCGCACGGCGATCGCCCAACGCCCGTCGCGCCGCTCGAACGTATCGACATAGCGTCCACCGGCGATCGTGACCGGGGTTCCAGCCACGTTTTCCGACGCGAATATGAAGTAAGTCTCACAATGGGCCATATCGCCGTCAAGCTCGCAAGTGTGGTTGCAGATCGTGTGCGCGTGGCTGTTCTGCATGGTGCGGTGCAATTCGAAGAAGAAATCCATATGCTGTTCGGGGCTGCCGATATGGGTGCCGAAATCGAGCACCGCGTCGGCGTGGTAACCGGTGCGAAAGATTTCGCGGTCCAGCCGATCGACCCCGCGGGCGATGCGGTTGATGCAATCGAGTATCTCGACACGGCTGACGGCGAAATCGAGCTTGTCCGCGCTGCTCATGGTCATGGTGGGATCCTCTCGTTCTTGGGCGGTTTGTGTAACGATATCGACGATCCTCGCTTGGCGACAGGCGTAAATTCGCACAATGTGCAAACGCGGCAGGGAGAATTCGGATGAGCCTCGAAACGCAATTGCCTGAGCGAATCGCGCGGTTTCTCAAGGCCGCCTCCACAGCCCAGTACGCAACCGTTAGTGCGGCGGGCATGCCGGTCGATACGCCGGTGCTCTATTTTCCTAGCCCGGGCCTTGCCTCCATCGACCTCGCCACCGGCCTCTCCTACCCAGCCAAGGCCGAACGCGCCCGGCGCAACCCGAAAGTCGGGCTGTGGATCGAGGGTGCGCCGGATGAGCCGGTGGTGTCGATCGCCGGCATGGCGGCCGTGCGCGATTCCGACCTCCAGGCCAATGTCGATCGCTATGTCTCCGAGGCCGGCTATACCCTCGCCCACAATCCCACGTGGGAACTGGCGCACCAGGCGGTGTGGTACTGGACGCGGATTCTGGTCGAAGTCGCGCCGGTGCGGGTGCTGTGGTGGGACAACGTCGCGGCGCTCGCAGACCCGCCGCGGCGCTGGGATGCGCCCGCCGGCACAGCCTATCCGCAATCGGACCTCGCCCCGCAGGGAAAAGTCAGCAAGCCGGCGGATTGGGAATTGCCACCATGGCAAGAACTCGCCCGCCGCGCGCTCGAACGCGGCGACACATGCCATCTCACCACCATCGACGCGGAAGGCTTTCCGCTGCCGGTACTGGCGAGCAATCCGCACGTAACCAGCGAGGGATTCGATCTCGATCTGCCGCAGGGAATCGCATGGCCGCTCGCCGGCAAGGCCTGTCTTACCTTTCGTGGTATCGAGACTTTCCTCGGCGAAGTCGTGCAAAGCGGCAATAGCGCCACACTTCGGGTCGAGCGCACTCTGCCGGTTTTTCCGATGACTATCGACATGACTCAGCTGTGGGAACCGGTGCCGCACACCCGCGAGCAGCTTATGGCGCGTCTGCTCCACGAGACCCAGCGGCGCGGCCAACCGATCCCGAACATTCCGGCGGAGCGCCCGGCCCCGACCGAATACTACAGCCTGCGCATGGCCCGCATGCAGGGAATGCTATCGCCGGCTGGGCTGTCGTACACCAGCGATGGAACCTAGCCTTACCCGTCGATGACGATGGTCTTGCTGCTGCCAGGGACAGCTAGGGGCTCGCCAAAACGGACGACGTCGCGTCTGGCATAGCCCTCCGGCGAAGGCTCTGCCATCACATGCGCAACCCGGCCCTTGAGATCCACCACCCAATAGTTGGGCAGTCCCGCGCGGGCATAATCTCTCGCTTTCGCCCCTAGATCGCGGCTTAATGTGGTTTCGGCGATTTCCACTCCGAGCAGCAGATCGGTGCCTTTGGCCGCCCGCTTCGGAAACTTGTCGATAGCAACGGCAATATCGACCGCCCGCACTGTCTTCTCGTCGATCACGATCACCAGGTCGATGGCGATGCGGGCCTCGTTGTCCAATGCTTGAGCAATTCTATACCCCACGCCAAAATTCGATTGAGCGTGCTCCCCTTCCGCAGGCGACATTTTTTCGATCACCCCCCCGACCAGTTCGGCCCGCATATCCTCGAACGCCCCGAGTTCCAGCATTTGCAAGAAATCGTGCGCGGTGAAGGCATCCGCCGCGAAGTCCGCCTGCACACCCCTGTGATCGAACGGCTGGTTCATTGCCTGAGACTAACCTCTTAAGAGTGGCTACGCAACAAGGCGCGATTTAGGGTTTGCCCCGATCCGCTCGTCCCAGTCATTCGGCAGTTCGATCTTCTTCGCCACCGGAAAACCGAGATAGCCGTTGTGGGCGAAGGCCTGGGCATTGGTGCGCAAGGGATCGCCCGAGACCAGCACCATGAAATCGTCCGGTTCGAACACGATCGGCACCATGCGGTTCGGATCGTCGCTTTCGGCGAAATCCTTCGACAACCTGCCGATGTTGTACTGGTGCTTGAGCGTGCCGATCTTGAATTCGGTCCAGCGCTCCATCAGGTCTTCGACCCGCCAGGCCGGCATGCGGGCGTGGTCGTAGAGGTAACGCTTGACGTGGTCCTTGCTCCAGCCGGCCTTGGCCATGGTCTCGGCCAGTATCGGCGAGAGGATCAGGACCGGGCGCAGCGTGCCGTAGGTCAGCCCGCCGACGGTGAAGGCGATCTCCCAGCCGGTCTCCTTGGCTACCCCGTCGGCGATATAGGGCATCATCCGCTCGGGCGTCGCGCCGGTGACCGAAGGCATGACATCGCCGCCGGTCAGGCGTGTGATGGTGACAGTGTTGTCGCCGGTCTTGAAGCCCATGTCTTCGGCGTTCGAGGGCCAGCCGATGCCGGCGAGCGCATCCTCGTTTTCGGCGAGCACGACGCGGAAGGTGTTGCCGAAGCAGCCCTTGTCGGTTCCGTGGAGCAGGAAGCCCGCCATGTTGCGCAAGGCCAGCCGCCAGAACCGGCCGACCGAGGTGTTCGGCCTGAAGCCGTCGCGCAGCACGCCCTGGGTGTAGTTGAAGCCCAGTTGCTTGATGATCGGGCCATTGAGGATAATCAGGGTTTCGGCGCCCGGCGTATTGCCGGAATGTTCGACCCCGTAGTCGGGATCGCACATCGCTTCGGCCAGTGCGACCAGGATCGGCATGTATTCGGGCTTGCACCCGGCCATCACGCCGTTCACCGCTGTCGCCCAGACCGTCACCGCGCGGCTGGCGGGGAACACCACGCCCAGCGTCTCGTCCGGCTTCCTTGCCGTGAAGCTGAGGAATTGCTCGATCTTCTCCTTGGTCGGAGGCACGATCGGCAGGCCATCGCTCCATTGCTGCTCGATGAAGTGCTCGTTGACGTCTTCGAAGCTGCCGGTGAAGATCACGTCGTAGGGCCCCGGCTCGGGCTCGAACGTCACTTCATCGGGCTGGACGGTAAGATTGGCGATCACTTCGGCGGCGGTGACCGCCTTGGCGTTGGCGCGGATTTCCTCGCTGCTCTGCGCGCCGGGATGGCCGGCAATCGTCGCCACCGGCATGTTGGGCATGCCAAGGCCGACAGATGTCGCCGCCGCCTGGCCAAGAAAACCCTCGCAGACCAGCGACGAGGTGGGGAACCCCGCCCGTTCGCAAATTTCCGCAGCCCGCAGCACGGCGGGCGTGCAGGAGCCTCAACAGGCCATGCAGCTTATGGCTGCATCTACTCCCAGTTCCTTGAAGCGCTGCGGTAGAGAGGCGAGCACTTCCTTCTCGTTGAGGCCGTGAGTCGAGCCGAATTCGCGCCAGGAGACCCATTCGACATCGGGATAGGTCCGGGCGATCTCGGCCTCGAGCGCCTCGAACACTTCGTCGCCGGCAAACAGGAAATCCCACAGCTGGGCGACCTTCTTGCCGTTGAGCGTATCGAGCCGGCGCGCGAGTGGGCGCACTTTCAGGCGCCGCTCGCCGCTGGGCCAGACGACCGCATATTCGCCAGGCTTATCCGCCATCGCGCTATCCCTTGCTGAGCAATGCATGGGCAGCTTCAGCCGCCCCGATTCCTTCTGCCATGGCCTGTGCGGCCTGACCACCGTAATCCGCCCGCACCGCGCCCACAGCCAAAATGCGCGGGTCATTCGGCGCAGCATAGCCCGCTGCATCGCGCATGGCCGGGGGCAGAAAAGTGGTGTTCGGCTCGACCCCGATGAACGGGAAGACACCGGCGCAGGCGAGCTGGGTAACCGCGCTGGTCCTGACATTGCGCAGAGCAATGCCGGCAACTTTGCCCTCTCCCTCGATCGCCGTGACTTCGCTGTCCCAGACGAAGCCGACGTTCTCGCGAGAATTCAGCCGGTCGATGTACTCGCGTTTGGCCCGCAGCGGACCGCGGCTGACGACATGCACCCTCGCGCTGGTCCGGGCGAGCACCAGCGCTTCGTGCACCGCCGCGTCACCGCCGCCGATCACCGCGACATCCATGCCACGATAAAAACCGCCATCGCAGCTCGCACAGCGCGAAATTCCGCGGCCGGCGAAAGCTTCCTCCCCCGGCACGCCAAGCTTCCTTAGCGAAGCGCCGCTGGCGACAATTACCGCCTCGGGATGGTGCTGGGCGCCTTCCCAATCGGTCAGCACCAGCCGCTTGCCTGCATCGAGCTTGTCGATCGAGGCTTCAACTACGCGGATTCCTACCTTCTGAGCCTCTTCGAGCATCGGAATGGCCAGCTCCTGGCCGGAATAGTCGCCCGGGATCGGCAGGCCATCGACATGGTCGACCGTCGCCAGCTGCCCACCCCACATGCCGCTGCTTTCGAACAGCGTCACCAGCCGCCCAAGCCGTACCGCATGGCGCGCGGCGGCGAGGCCGGCGAGACCACCGCCGATCACCGCCACTTCGCACTGGTTCTTGAGGGGACGTGTGCCCATGGGTTCTCCGGGATTTACCCGTTGCCCGTCCGGCAGAGCGCGGCGAAAGTCAATGCAGGACGCGCCGGTCGCCCATGCGTTTAGTAAACCGCACCACGTCGAGGTGATCGAGCAGCGGCATGCAGAATTTGCGGCTGATGCCGAGAGCGGCGGCGATCTCGCTCACTGTCAGACCGTCTTCCCCGGCCAACACCGGCGCGAGAATTCGGCGCGCCTCGGCCACGGCGTCGCGGTGGAACAGCAATTCCTTGCCCTTGTCGCGATCCGTCGCGCGGATCAGCACACCCTCCCGTAGCAACCGCTCGACCGCGCGGTGCGTGGCGGCATCGCCGGCCAGTTCCTTGGGCAATGGCGGCTTCAGGCCGGCAGCGCGCACGCTTTCGGCAATCCCCGCTTCCAGTGCCTCGTCGCGGCGCGGGGCGAGGACCGTGCGCCGTTCCTCGTGGGGGCGTACCTCACCGTTTTGCGCCACAGTCACGGGCAGGCCGCGCAACAGCCCGGCTACGCTTGCAGGCGACTTGCCTGTCAGTTGGGCAAGGCGACGCAGTGTCGTAGGGCTCCGTGCGGCCTCGTCCTCTATCACTTTGTGAGGCAGATCGTCATTGAGCATCCGCAGCCGCTCAAGCACCGCCGGATGGTTGCGCCTAAGTCGCCGTGTCACCGGTTCCAGCACGCGGCCTCCCCCTAGCGTCATGGCTGGCGATGCACGGCGCAGAATGACGTGCTCGCCCGCCGGCAGAGCGGCAGGGACGGTGAGCCGCAACTGGGCGAAACACCATTCTCCCGGCAGCAGCACGGCACGGTCGAGCAGCCGCAGCCGCGCTTCGGCCTCTGCCGTCCCGGCCAGCACCCTGAGCCGCGCGCCGTTACGCAAATCCGGAGCGGAGGCGACCGAACGGAGTGCGATCGAAAGCCATTCCGAAGGTTCGAGCACATCGGCCTCGGCGAGCGCCATGCCGCGCCCGACCTGGCCGATCTCGATCCCGCGCAAATTGAGCGCCACCCGCTGGCCCGGCAGGCCTGCGGATACATTTTCGCCGTGCACCTGCACCGCACGCACCCGCACCTTCTTGCGGGCCGGAAGGAGCTCCAGCCGGTCGCCCGGCGAAACGGCCCTCCCGCGCAGCGTGCCGGTCACCACCGGTCCATGGCCCGGCATGGCGAAGGCGCGGTCGATCGGGAGCCAGATCAGGCCATCGACTGGCCGTTCGGCGCCTTGCCCGGCGAGGCCGAGCAAAACCTCGCGTAGTTCGCCGATGTCCCTTCCATCCCGGACCGAAGTGAAGATCACAGGCGTTTCGGCTCCGAAGCCACAGCGCATGAGAAGTTCGCGTGCCGCCGCGGCGGCAGCTTCCGCTTCCTCCCTCGTCGCCAGATCGCATTTGCTCACCGCCACCACCGCGCGCGCAATCCCTAGCAGCCCGGCGATCTCCACATGCTCCAGCGTTTGCGGCTTCACCCCTTCGTTGGCCGCCACCAACAGCAGCACCGCGTCGATCCCGGTCGCTCCGGAAATCATCGTGCGCACGAAGCGTTCGTGTCCGGGCATGTCAATGAAATCGGCGATCCTGCCGTGACCATCGCCCAGATGCGCGAAGCCGAGCTCGATCGAGATGCCGCGGCGTTTCTCCTGGGCGAGCCGGTCGGTGTCCTTGCCGGTCAGCGCCCCGACCAGCGCGGTCTTGCCGTGATCGACATGGCCGATCACGCCGATCACGCAGCGGCTCACCCCAGCGAGGTTTTCAGCGCCGCGGCGAGCAGGGGTAGCTCATCGTCGGACACGGTCATCATGTCGAGCAGCAATCTGCCTTCCGCGATCCTGCCAACCACGGCGGGCTCGCCCGTCCGCAATGCCCCCGCCATGGCATCGGCGCCCATCGGCGGGTCGACCGCCAGAGCCCTGCTCACGATCCGTTCTTCCGGGAGCGAGCCGCCGCCGGCAAAGGCCTCGGTGGCGATCACTTCGCCCTTGCCCAGCATGGCGCGCAAGCGTTCGGCGCGGGCCTGCAACTCCGCCTCGCCCTGCCCCAGCATGCGGTTCACCGGCACCCGCTCGGGGCAGTCGCGGTGCAGCATCAGCGTCGCTTCGAGCGCGGCGAGGCTCATCTTGTCAAGCCTGACCGCGCGCAGCAGCGGATGCCCCCGCAGCGGATCGATCGCCGCCTTGCGCCCCAGGATCAGTCCCGCCTGCGGCCCGCCGAGCAGCTTGTCGCCGCTGCAAGTGACCACATCCGCCCCCGCCGCGAGCGCCTCCGCCAAGGTCGGCTCGCGGGAGCCTGACTGCCGGCGCAGCAAGCCGCTGCCGAGATCGGCGACCGTCAACAGCCCGTGCTCGCGCGCCAGGGCCGAAATTTCTTCAAGCCCTGTCTCGCAAGTGAAACCTACTATCTTGAAATTGCTTTGATGCACCTTGAGCAAGACCCGCGTGTCCGGGCCGATGGCCTTGCGGTAGTCGGCCAGCCGCGTCTTGTTGGTGGAGCCGACCTCGACCAGCCGGGCACCGCCCTGGGCGATCACTTCGGGAATGCGGAAGCCCCCGCCGATCTCGACCAGCTCGCCGCGCGAGACCACCACTTCCCCGCCGCGGGCGAGCGCGGAGAGTGCCAGCAGCACCGCCGCCGCGCCGTTGTTCACCGCCAGCGCCGCTTCGGCTCCGGTCACTTGCGTCAGCAACGTCTCGAGCGATGCCGTCCGCGATCCGCGCTCGCCGCTGGCAAGATCGAATTCGACACTGCTGTAGCCCGCCGCGACTTCGGCCACCGCGGCAATCGCCTCCGCCGCCATCGGCGCACGGCCGAGATTGGTGTGGAGCACAATCCCCGTCGCGTTGATCACCCGGCGCAGGCCCGGCTTGCGGCCGCGCGCCAGTCTTTCCCGGCAAGACTCCAGGATTGCGCCAGACTCTGGAGCCTCGAACAGCTCCCCCGCCCCGATCCGCGCGCGCAGATCGGCCAGCTCGGCCCGCAGCGCCAGGGTCACCGCGCCGCGCCCGAAGCGATCGTACAACGCCGATGCCTCGGGCAATTCGAGCAGCTTCTGCACTTGCGGCAGCCTGCGGCGGGGGTTTTCAGCTTGCACGGTTCCTCTCGATCCGCTTTCGGGTCGCGGCGCATCCTATGACACTGGCGGCAAGGTTTGAATATGCCCGAATTCGAGACACGCCTGACCGCGCTTGCCCATGGCGGCGGCTGCGGCTGCAAGCTTTCTCCCGAAGTGCTGCGCGAGCTGCTCGCCGGTTTCCCGTCGATGAGCGGCTACACCGACCTGCTGGTCGGCATCGAGACCGGGGACGATGCCGCCGTCTATCGGATCAACTACGAACAGGCGGTGATCGCCACCACCGACTTTTTCATGCCGATCGTCGACGACCCATACGATTTCGGCCGCATCGCCGCCGCAAATGCGCTTTCGGACATCTATGCGATGGGCGGGCAGCCGATCATGGCGCTGGCGATTCTCGGGATGCCGCTCGGCAAGATTTCGCCCGAGGCAGTGCGCGAAATCCTCGCGGGCGGTGGCTCGGTCTGCGAGGAGGCCGGAATCCCGGTCGCCGGTGGCCATTCGATCGATGCGCCCGAGCCGATCTACGGACTCGCCGTCATCGGCCTGATCCATCCCGATCGCATCCTCAGGAACTCGGGCGCACAGGCAGGCGATGTGCTGATCCTGACCAAGCCGCTCGGCGTCGGCGTGCTCAGCGCCGCGCTCAAAAGCGACGCGCTGGGGGCCGAAGAGCGCGCGAAGGCCTATGAGACGCTGCTGGACTCGGCGACGCGGCTCAACACCGTCGGCATGAAGCTCGCCAAGCTGCCGCACGTCCACGCCATGACCGATGTTACCGGCTTCGGCCTGCTCGGCCATGCGCTGGAAATGTGCCGTGGTTCGAAGCTGGCAGCGCGGATCGACTTCGCCGCGCTGCCCATGCTCGAAGGCGTTGCCGAGCTCATCCTTGCCCACCGTACCGGCGCATCGTCGCGCAACTGGGCGAGCTACGGCCACGAAGCCGATCTCGCACCTGCCCTGGCCGAATGGCAGCGCGACCTCCTCACCGATCCGCAGACAAGCGGCGGCTTGCTGGTAAGCGTCGCCAGGCAAGGGGCCAACGAGGCCTTGGCGATGATCCGGGGGTCCGGTTTCGACCAGGCCGCCATCGTCGGCGAAGTGCACGCGGGCGCGCCGCGCGTGACGGTTGCCTGATCCCTAAGCGGCGAGGGTCTTCGCCCGCAGCAGATCCATCGCCTCGGCCACCGCCACCGCGTCGTCGAGCGACGGCCGGATCTGCGTGCCGCTCTCCAACGCGGCCTTGACCTCGCTGAACCAGGGCACCAGCGAGGGCGCGTGCGCTTCACCGGGCGCGGGGTTGAATTCGTGGACTTCGTCGCCCTCGGTCGCCAGTAACCCTCGCCTTATCCGCTCGGCGGCGTCTAGCCCCTCGACATCGACCGCGCGGCGAACCACCAGGCGCGTGTCGTTGACCACTTCGATGGCGCCTTCGCTGCCCATGATCGTCACCCGCGAAGGCATTGGCACGGCCGCGCAATAGGCGGTGTCGTGATTTACCGTGCAGCCGTTTTCCATGACAAACCAGGCGGTATAGGCGTCTTCGGCCGTCGCCTGCCGGACCACACCGTCGCGGTCGGGCCGCTCGCGGTGCTCGATCCGGACGATGCCGCCACAGTCCTTGACTTCGCTGCCGAACAGCTCGCGCATGAAATCGATCAGATGCGAGCCATAGGCGGCGATCCAGCCGCCGCCGCTGTCCTTCTCGGCCACCCAGCCGTGAGTGCCGCCACGAAACCCGTTGCTGAAAAAGAACCAGTTGAGGTGATTGGGCGTACCGATTGCGCCGGCGCGCACCAATTCGAGAATCTTCGCCCGCACCGGCTTGTGACGCATTTCGAGATTGGCGAAATGGAGCACGCCCCTGGCCCTGGCCGCGTCGCGCATCGCCCGCGCATCCGCGCCGCTGACGCCGAAGGGCTTGTCGCACAGCACATTGAGCCCGCGATCCAGCGCCATCGTCACGTGCTCGCGGTGCATGAAAGGCGGCGAATGGACCGAAACCAGATCGGCGCCTGCCGATATCAATCGCTCAACCGCGACCGGATCGCGCGGCGTCGCCACCTCCACCTCGAAGCCGAGTCGTTCAAGCACCGGGGCGACGGCATATTTGCCGAAGCCCGCGCCGATGATCGCTGCTTTCATGCTCTCTCTCCCTCTTCCCCGCTTACTCCATCGCCTTGCGCCGCAGCCGCGCTTCGGCCTGGGCCTGGGCCAGGATCGCCCGCATCCGCATCAGCACAAGCGCGCCGAACAGCAGCGAAAAGCCGAGTGTCGCGGCGAGCAACGGCCAGAGGAACGCCGGATCGATCGCGGAACTCCCCATGGTGATGCTCGGCGGCTGGTGCAGGCTGTTCCACCAGATCACCGAATAATGGATGATCGGGATGTTGACCGCGCCGACCAGACCGAAAATCGCCGGAATCCGCGCCGCGCCGCCCTCGCTGCGTTCGGCGGCCTGGGCCAGCGCCATGTAGGCGAAATAGAGGAACAACAGCACCAGCATCGAAGTCAGCCGCCCGTCCCACACCCACCAGGCTCCCCAGGCAGGCCGCCCCCAGATCGAGCCAGTGACCAGGCAGATCGCGGTAAACGCCGCGCCGGGCGCCGCGGAGGCCCGCGCCGCGACGCCCGCCAGTGGGTGGCGCCAGACGATTTCGGCGAGGCTCGAACCCGCTATCGCCATCCAGCCGGCCATGCCGAGCCAGGCGGCGGGCACATGCAGGAACAGGATGCGCACGGTCTCGCCTTGCAGCCGGTCGGGTGGAACCACGAACAGCCCCCATGCCAGCGCAGCTCCTGCGAGCGCGATGCCGCTTGCCAGTAAAGGAATCGTCAGCGCCTGGGCAAGGCGCAGGAAGCGGGCGGGATTGGCGAAGCGGTGCATTTGATCTGCGTCATGTCCCCTACCGCGCCTTGAGACAACTGTGTTTGTGCACCCATGTGTTTGTAGATGGGGCCGGTGCGGGCTAGGCTGCCCCACAGATTCGTGGAGAGGACACATGGCCGAAGCGGAACCCGATTTCTTCAGCGACCGGGAGGTGATCGATCACCCGATCGAATATTTCAACGCCATGCGGGGGAAGTGCCCGGTAGCGAAAGAACCCTACCAGGGTGCGCTGATGGTAACCGGCTATGAAGAGGCGATGGAACTCCTCAACGTCAAGGACGGCACCTGGTCGGCCAGCGTCAACGTGCTCGGGCCGCTGGCGGTGACGTTCGAGCCGCACGGCGACGATATCTCTGCCCAGCTCGATGCCGCGCGCGAGACCATGCCCTGGTCCGATCACCTCGCCTGCTACGATGGCGAGAAGCACACCAGCCACCGCGACATCATGACCCGCCTGCTCACCTACAAGCGCTTCAAACAGAACGAGGAGTATCTCTACGGTCTGGCCGACAAGCTGATCGACAAGTTCATCGCCCGGGGGACATGTGAAGTGATGCGCGAATATGCGCATGCCACCACCACTTACGCGATCTCCGACCTGCTCGGCATTCCCGAGGAAGACCGCCCGGTCCTGCTCGAAGCGATCGGCGCGCCGCCCAGCCAGCTCGATGGTGACGCGGAAATGAAAGTCGGCACCGATCCGCTGGTCGGGATGAAGCCCCTGTTCGACGGCTATTTCCGCGACCGGCTGGAAAACCCGGGCAGCGACCTGCTGACCGAACTTTCGCAGGCGGTGTTCCGCGACGGGAGCAAGCTGCCGTTCGAGACCATGTCGCTGATGGCCCGCTTCCTGTTCGGCGCCGGGCAGGACACCACCTCGCGGCTGATCGCCATGGCCATGCTGATCCTCGCCAACGACAAGCCATTGCAGGACCGCCTGCGCGCCGAACCGAACCGCATTCCCGATTTCCTTGAGGAAGTGCTTCGCTTCGATCCGCCGGTCAAAGTCGGCTACCGGCTCGCGGTAAAGAACACCGAACTCGCCGGGCAGCAGGTTCCGGCCGGCACCGTCGCCACCATTTGTCTAACCGGGGCCAACCACGACCCCCGGCATTTCGACAATCCGGAGAAATTCGACATCGACCGGCCCAATGCCCGCGACCACATGGCTTTCAGCCGGGGCCTGCACGCCTGCCCTGGAGCGCCGCTCGCCCGGATGGAATCGCGCATCGCCATCGAGCGCATCCTCGCGCGCACCCGGGATATACGGCTCGCCGAGGAGCACCACGGTCCGCCCGACGCGCGGCGCTACCGCTTCGAGCCGACCTTCAGCTTCCGCAGCCTGGGCGATCTCTACATCGAGTTCACACCGGCCTGAGGTCTGTCCGCCCGTCAAAGTGGGAGTGGCGGGGATGTCCGGATTTGCGGCGGCTTACGACCAAGGGTTGCCTGGACATAATTCCGCATCCAGCCAACCCCGCCACGGCAACCCAAAGGGCATCGGGCGCGTTTCGCGCTCACCCGCGCATTGGTGAACCGCAAATGCCCGGTTGCACTCCTGCCGATACAGGGCCAAACTCGCCAAGAGTCCGGCAAAACGCGACAGGTCCAGGAATGGGCCGACGTCAGGCGGAGGGGGATTGTGACAAGTCTGCCGCTGCAGCATTTTCGCCGCAGCGTCGCGCAATTTGCCGCGACGCCCGAAGCCCATGCAATGATCTTCGCGAGCACCAGAGTCACGCGGGAAATGCTGGCCTCTCCGGATTTCGCCCTGACACCGGAAATTCTGTGGTGCATGTGCGACAACCTCACCGCGAAGTTCGGTCGCGGCTGGTATTGCCGGCTTCCCGCGCTGTGGGCGATCGACGTTCAGAGCGATTTCGAAAGCGCCATGCGTTTCGCCCCGACACTGCGCGATGCAATGGATACGGTCGAACGCTTCGGCTCGCTGCGCTGGCCGATCGTGCGCTGGAAAAATGTCCTGGAGCGCGATGTGCTGCGGACCGTCAATTATCGCAATGCCGTTATTTCGCCGGCGAACTGGCAGATGCTCGGGGTTCTCTTCACGCTCAATTTCGAAACCATCCTGGAAGCGGCTTTCCCCGCGACAATTGGCAGGATCGTTCACGATATCAGCGGCGATCCGCCATTGCCCGCATCCGAACTCGACCCGCTGTTCCGCAATCGGGTCCGCTGGAATGCGAAGGTCCATAGTGCACTGATTCCGCGGAACCTGCTCGACCTGCCATCCGCGCTCGCGGATTCCCGCGCCTTTTCCGCCGCTACCGCACTTCTGGAGACGCTGCCGCTTTCCACCTTCGGTGGCTGGCGAACCCGCGCGGCGAATGCCTTGGGCGATGCCCAGGGCCGGCGCCTGCGCGGTGAAGACGTCTCGACCGCGCTCGGCATTTCGCTACGCTCGCTCGAACGCCACCTCGCCGAGGAAGGCACGAGCTTTCGCGAACTGCGCGACGAGAACCTCAAGGTGCGGCTGGATGCCCTGCTGCGCGGTAGCGACCTCAGTCTTGCGGCGATTGCAGAGCGGCTTGGCTACAGCGATGAATCCGCTCTATCGCGCGCCAGCCGGCGGTGGCATGGATGCAGCGTCGCCGAAGCGCGCAAGCGCGTCCGTTCCGGCGCCGGGAACACTTGAGGAGCAAGGAATGGGCGATGCAAAGGTAACGATGACCGAAGTCGAGCGGGCGACGCTCGAATTCGTCGAAAAGCATCGCAAATCCTATCTCGAGTCCGGTGGAAGGCTGGGCCATGTGCTCGATTACCGGCATCTGGCCGGCCATCGTTTCACCACCTGCCTGCTGCTCGAGACCATTGGCCGCAAGAGCGGCGAGCGGCGCATCACGCCGCTGATCTACGGCGATACCGGCGGCGAAGTGGTGATTGTCGCGAGCAAAGGCGGCGCCGATGTCCATCCGGGCTGGTACTGGAACGTCAAGGCCGCGGACCGGGTCACCATCCAGATCGGCGGCCAGGCTTTCAGTTGCACCTGGCGCGAGCCCCAGGGCGAAGAGCGGGCACGCATCTGGGACTTCATGGCCGGCGTCTATCCACCCTACCGCGACTATCAGGCGGCGACCGGGCGGGAAATCCCTATAATCGTCTTCCAGCCGGGCGACGAGGTGAAGCCTCTAAGGGGCTGAACCCTACCACCCGCGCATCGGCGAATCCGCCTCTTCGACGCAGAACACCGGATTGTCGTGGCTGGCGAACAGCTGTTCCTCGTCCTCGTAAATCAGTTTGTCCATCCCGGTCTCGCCGAACCGCACCAGCGCGGCGTCCCACTCGGTGCGCGAGTTCCACCAGATTTCGGTGACGACATCGAACGGCAGCTCGATCGCCTCCAGTGTGATCGGGTTGCGCTCGAGCTGAACATAGCGCCTGACATAGCGCCGCGCCCCGGCCAGCGCGCGCTCGCCCAGCACCCGGTGGTTGCTCTCATAGTAATCCCGGAATGCCGCCACGCTCATGCCGGGCTTTCGCTTGAGCAGGAACACCAGCTTGAGCATGCCCCCGCCGTCTCCAGTCGCCGGCCGGATACTGCCCAGCGCGGGATCGTCGGTGAAGCCGGCCATCGCCAATTCGCATTCCTCGACCGAGAACACCGGATTGTCATGACTGGCGAAAATCTTCTCCTCATCGGCATGGATCCGCTGGAAAGCGTCGCCTTCGCCGAGCGCGGCCATCGCCGCCTCGAACGCCTCGCGCGAATCCCACCACAGTTCCATCAGGCAATCGAAGGGCACCGAATAGGCCTCGCCCATCATCGGGTTGATCTCGGGCTGGACGAAGCGCCGCACATAGCGCCGAGCCCGCGGCATCATACCGGCGAGCAGGGGCGCGTGCGCGGTTTCGTAGTAATGCTTGAACGCATCCATCGACATGCCCGGCCGGCGGGTCAGCAAGCATACCTGTTTGAACATGGGTTTCCTCCTCCATCCTTGCCGCCAAGGCTACCCGCCCCGGCCGCACAAGCAAACGGGAAGATTTCTCCCTCCAGCCCTTAAATTCTCCGTCAAACCGACGTTAACCATGGCCATGACTGCTCACGACCCCCGGCTCGCACGCGAACAGCGCGGTTTTCTGCGCTGGCTCGGCTTCGGTTCAACTTCTGAGGACGGTGCGCCATCGGGCGACTCGTCGCGCGAGCCCGAATTCGTCGAGGACCCCCGCGAACGGCGCCGGCGGCAATTGCTCACCGATGTCGGCCGTTTTCTGCTGACACACCGTCTCGAAGTGAACCCTTACACCCTCGCCATCGCGCACGACGTCATCACCGGCGCCGATCAACGGCTTGCCCGGCAAATCGAGGGCCGCGTCGCCACGCGCCAGCCGGTGACGCTCGAATGGCTTGAGGAAGCCGGGCGCAATATGGGTCGCAGCGACGGTGCGGAGGCACTCAACGCGCTGATGAGCAAGTTGGAAACCAGCCTGGACGCTTTCGCGCGGACCACCGTGGCGGCGCGATCGGCAACAAGCGACTATAATTCCGCCCTCGAAGCCCATGTTGGCGAACTCGAACAGGTGAGCAAGGCCGGAGTCGTCATTTCCGAGCTCGCGACAATCGCCAGGGTCATGCTCGAGCGCACCCGCGAGATCGAGCAGGAAATGAGCCGCAGCGAAATGCAGACGCTGGCGCTGCAAACCAGCCTCGAGGAAGCGCGCCGCTCGGCCGACATAGACCATCTGACCGGCCTGCCCAATCGCCGCGCTTTCGAAAGCGTGCTGGCGAAGGAGCTGGCGACGGCCTCGGGAGCCGGCGAACCGCTTTGTGTCGCCTTCATCGATATCGACCACTTCAAGAAGATCAACGACACCCACGGCCACGACGCCGGCGACCGGGTGCTCAAGGTGGTAGCGCAGACGTTGTCCAGGATATCCGGTGACAAATGCCATGTCGCCCGCCACGGCGGCGAGGAATTCGTCGTGCTGTTGCGCGGCAAGACGGTCGATGAAGCCTGGAATGTGCTCGACGGCGCGCGCGAAACCATGGCCGAGCGCAAGCTGGTCAACCGGGCCACCGACGTACCGTTCGGCAAGATCACTTTCTCGGGCGGCATCGCCGATGTTTTCGCCCACGCCAGCCCCGGCGAAGCGCTGAAAGCGGCGGACGAGGCGCTCTACGTCGCCAAGGGCAAGGGTCGCAACAACATCGTCAAGAGCGGCGAGCAAGCGCCGAACGCTTCCACCTGAGTGAAACAGGGGCTAAGCCGATCCCGGCGTGAAATCGCGCCTGGGAGAGCCTGACAATGCCCGTATCGCTCCATTCTGCTACCGTACCGCATTTCCTGCAGATACTGCCGCAGGTGTCGGCGCTGATCGACAAGGCCGAGGCGCACTGCGCCGCCAGGGGCCTGCCGCCCGAAGCCCTGCTCGGGGCGCGGCTGGCCGAAGACATGTGGCCGCTGTCGGGACAGCTGCGCGCCTGCTGGGCGCACTCGGCCGATGCCGTCGACAGCCTGCTGAGCGGCACCCGGACGCCTGACTTTTCCGACCTGCCAAGCGACTTCGCCTTCTTCAAGAAGCGGATCGAGGGGGCGATCGTCCAACTCGGCACGGTGCGCCCGGCCGATGTCGATCTTGCCGAGGACAACGAAGTCGCCTTCAAGGTGCGCGACATGGAGCTGCGCTTCGCCGGGCTCGATTATCTGCTCAAGTTCGCCCTGCCGAACTTCTTCTTCCACTCCTCGATGGCTTACGCGATCCTGCGTAACCAGGGCTTCGAAATCGGCAAGCGCGACTATGTCGGCGCGATGCCGCTCAAGCAGTAAAGCCAAGCCGATGAGGAAAGCTCCAGCCGTCGCCGCGGTCACGCTGTCCATTGCCGCGATCGCCGCACCCGGCGCGCGGGCGCAGGCTCCGTCAACGCCAGTGCCGGCGATGGACATGAGCAAGCTGTTCAAGCCGATTCCGGCGGACGATGTTCCAGGAGCGATCCCCTTGCGCCCGCCGGTCCGCAAGGCCGCCCCTGAACAATGGGAGCAGATGACATTTGGCGGAAGCGCGATCCGCAATATCCGCAATGTCGTCAACCCGACGCTGACCCCGGTGCTGCCCGATCCCGACATGGCCACAGGCGTTGCCGTGATCGTCGCGCCCGGCGGCGGTTTTCGCGGATTGTCGATCGACAGCGAGGGCTTCGAGGTCGCCCGCTGGCTGGCCGATCGCGGGATCGCCGCCTTCGTGCTCAAATACCGGCTGATCTCCACCCCGCGCGATGCATCGAGCTATATGCAGAGCGTCATGGCGGTCATGGCCAACCGCAACCCCGAAGAGATTTTCCGGGATCCCACGCCCGAGGCGCTGGAAGACGCGCTGGCCGCGATCAAGCTGGTTCGTCAGCGTTCGGCGGAATGGCGGATCGCGCCGGGCAAGGTCGGTCTCGTCGGCTTTTCCGCGGGCGCAATAACCGCACTGGGCGCGGGCCTCGCGGCCGATCCCGCCGCCCGGCCCGATTTTATCGCGCCGATCTATCCGCCCATGACAACCCGCCAGGTCCCCGCCAATGCCCCGCCGATGTTTCTTGCGCTGTCGCTCGACGATCCCTTGTTCGGCCAGGGCAAGGCGCTCAGCCTGATCCAGTCATGGCGCGATGCCAAGCGGCCGCTGGAAGTGCATCTCTACGAAAAGGGCGGCCACGGCTTCGGCATGAGCGGGCGGTTTGCCGGGCCGGCGCTTTGGATCGATCAGTTCCATGCCTGGATGAAGGACCGGCAAATCCTGGATAAGCCCAAGCCCTGACCATGCACGAAAAGCGCATCGTCATCTGCAACGGTCCCGGCGACAAGCACGCCTTCGATGGAATCCCCAAGCGGGTGCGCACCGGCGAACTCGATGCCCCCTGCCCGGCCTGCAAGGCCCACGGCCAGTGGAACGGCCAGATCGATCTGGCCAGCCACCGCTCGATCCGGGTGATCTGCGACCGCTGCGACGGTCGCGGCTGGATCGAAACGGGCGAGGACATGGTGCCCTCGCCCGATACCGAAATGACGCCCGAAGGCTATCCCAAGTGGGTTACCCGGCTCGATCCGCCCGATCGGTGCGAAGACTGACCGGGCATAGAGCGTTTCCGATTAATCGTCCTTGAGGAACGCCGGAACGTGATCGGGATCGCGGCCACCTTCTTCGCGATCGCGGCGGGGACCGCGATCGCCGCCGCCATCCCTGCGCGGACCACGGTCGCCGCCGCCATCGCGTCGCGGTCCGCGCCCGCGATCGCCGCCACCGCCGGGACGACGGTCACCCATCCCGGCCTCGTCGCCGCGCGGTTCGCGCGGTTCGCTGGGCGGGCGGGTGTCTTCGAGTTCCTCGCCGGTTTCCTGATCGACCAGGCGCATCGACAGGCGAACCTTGCCGCGCGGATCGATCTCGAGCACCTTGACCTTGACCGCCTGGCCTTCGGAAACGACGTCGCCGGCCGCTCGACCCGCTCGTTCTTCATTTCGGAGACGTGGACGAGGCCGTCCTTGCCGCCCATGAAGTTCACGAAAGCGCCGAAATCGACGATGTTGACGACCTTGCCGTTGTAGACCTTGCCGACTTCGGCTTCCTCGACGATGCCGAGGATCCAGGCCTTGGCCGCCTCGATCTGCGACAGGTCGGACGAGCTGATCTTGATCAGTGCCCTCGTCGTCGATATCGACCTTGGCGCCGGTCTCGGCGACGATCTCGCGGATCACCTTGCCGCCGGTGCCGATGACGTCGCGGATCTTCGACTTGTCGATCTGAGATCGTCTCGATGCGCGGGGCGTGGGCGGAAAGTTCGGTGCGGGCCGTGCCCAGCGCCTTGGTCATCTCGCCGAGGATATGCGCGCGGCCGTCCTTGGCCTGGTGCCAGCGCGGCCTTGAAGATCTCGCGGGTGATCCCGGCGACCTTGATGTCCATCTGCATCGTGGTGATGCCTTCGGACGTACCGGCCACCTTGAAGTCCATGTCGCCGAGGTGATCCTCGTCGCCGAGGATGTCGGAGAGCACGGTGAAATCGTCGCCTTCGAGGATCAGCCCCATGGCGATGCCCGAAACCGGACGCTTCAGCGGCACGCCGGCGTCCATCATCGCGAGCGAACCGCCGCAGACCGTCGCCATCGACGACGAGCCGTTGGACTCGGTGATGTCGGAGACCACGCGGATCGTGTAGGGGAACTCTTCCTTGGTCGGCAGCACCGCCTGCAGCGCGCGCCAGGCGAGCTTGCCGTGGCCGGTGTCGCGGCGTGAGGGCGCGCCGAAACGGCCGACTTCGCCAACCGAATAGGGCGGGAAGTTATAGTGCAGCATGAAGTTGGAGTAGGACAGACCCTCGAGCCCGTCGATCATCTGCTCGCCGTCCTTGGTGCCGAGCGTGGTGGTGCAGATCGCCTGGGTTTCGCCGCGGGTGAACAGCGCCGAACCGTGGGTGCGCGGCAGGAAGCCGACGATCGCCTCGATCGGGCGGACCTGGGTCGACCTTGCGCCCGTCGATGCGGGTGCCGTCCTTGAGGATGGCGCCGCGGACGATGTCGGCCTCGACCTTCTTGACGCTCTTGATCGCCACCATCTGGGTCTGCGCGTCCTCCTCGGCGAAGGCGGCCTTGGCCTTGTCGCGCGCGGCATTGAGCGCGTTCGAGCGTTCCGACTTGTCGGTCAGCTTGTAGGCGGCGGCGATGTCCTTGCCGATCAGCTTCTTGAGCTGGTCCTTGATCGCGGTGTTGTCGCTGACGGCGATGTCCCAGGGATCCTTGGCGGCCTTCTCGGCAAGGTCGATGATCAGGTTGACGACCTTCTTGCACTCGTCGTGGGCGAAGATCACCGCGCCGAGCATGACCTCTTCGGAAAGCTCGCGGGCCTGCGATTCGACCATCATCACCGCGTTGCCGGTGGCGGCGACGACGAGGTCGAGATCGCCGGCGGCGGCCGCGTCCTGCTTGGGGTTGAGGATGTATTCGCCATCGACATAACCGACGCGGCAAGCGCCGATCGGGCCCATGAACGGCACGCCCGAAATGGTCAGCGCCGCCGAAGCGGCGATCATCGCGACCATGTCGGGCTCGGTCTCGCCGTCATAGCTCAGGACATGGGCGATGACGTTGATCTCGTTGTAGAAGCCTTCGGGGAACAGCGGGCGGACCGGACGGTCGATCAGGCGGGAGACCAGCGTCTCCTTTTCGGTGGCGCCGCGTTCGCGCTTGAAGAAGCCGCCCGGGATGCGCCCGGCGGCGAAGAACTTTTCCTGGTAGTGGACGGTGAGCGGGAAGAAATCCTGCCCTTCCTTGACCGATCTTGGCGGCGGTCACGGCGCAAAGCACCACGGTTTCGCCATAGGTGGCGAGCACGGCGCCATCGGCCTGACGGGCAATGCGCCCGGTTTCCAGAGTGAGGGTCTTTCCGCCCCACTCCATCGATACGGTTTTGACGTCGAACATGTATGTTTCCTTCGCCCGCCGGCCCTATTGCGCGGCGGGGTCTGCTAGCCGGGTATTCCGTCCCGGTCCGGTGCGGGGCCTTGATTGGCCCCTGGGGCCCCTCGCCGGAATGCGGACGGTAACCTGGAATGCGGCAAGCGGCCCCATCGCTGGGACCGCCATGCGCTTGTTATTTGCGCAAGCCCAGCTTGGCGATCAGCGCATTGTAGCGCTCGACATCCTTCTTCTTGAGGTAGTCGAGCAGCGAGCGGCGCTTGTTGACCATCATCAGCAGGCCGCGGCGCGAATGGTTGTCTTTGTGGTGGGGCTTGAAGTGCTCGGTCAGCGTCTTGATCCGCGAGGTCAGGATCGCGACCTGGACTTCGGGAGAACCGGTGTCGCCCTTGCCGCGGGCGTTGTCCTGGATGATTTCCTGCTTCAATTCGGCCGTGACCGACATATGCTTACTCCGCGGTATCGGGAAGGTTGAAGCCCCGCACGACCACGGCGTCACCGCCCGAAAGCTCCACCAGCGCCACGGGAACATGCCCCGCTTCGCGCCCAGTACAGCCCGTCGTGAAAGGCCAGTCCGGTCAGAACCCGGCCCTGTCGGACCATGCTTGCCTGTTCCGGACCGAGATCGAGAGCCGGGATACCGTCCAGCCCTGCCTCCAGCGGCAAGAGTACGTTCTCAAGGGGCGCGCCCTTACCGACTGCGTTCAATTTGTCCAGCGAAATCGCCTGCTCGAGGGTGAACGGCCCGGCGCGGGTGCGGCGCAGCATGGTGACATGGCCGACAGTGCCGAGTGCGCGGGCGATGTCGCGGGCGAGAGCTGCGGATGTAGGTGCCCTTGGAGACGTGGGCGCCGAAGGGTCGCGTATCGTTCGCCTGCATCCGCACTCCTCAACCATGCTCTCGCAGATGTGAACGCCACGGACCGACCGTGACGCGCCTAACGGGGACGTCGACTGCTTCACCCCTGCCCGCGCCCGGTCATAGGCGCGCTCGCCATCGATCATCAGCGCCGAATAGGCAGGCGGGACCTGCTCGATCGCGCCGGTGAATGCGCGGCAGCACAGCCTCGATTCGCGCCAGCGCCGGCCGGACGTCGCTTTCGGCAATGACCTTGCCTTCGAGATCGAGCGTATCCGTCTCGCGCCCGAACTGCACCGTGAACTCGTATTCCTTGCTCGCATCGAGCATCCGCCCGCACAGCTTGGTCGCCTCGCCCAGCGCGATCGGCAGCACGCCGGTGGCCAGCGGATCGAGCGTGCCGCCGTGGCCGACCTTGACCTTGCCGTACCCGGCCTCGCGCAGATTGCGCTTGACCGCGCCGACGGCCTGGGTCGAGCCGAGGCCGAGCGGCTTGTCGAGGATGATCCAGCCATGCGGATGGGGCAGCGCCATGGCGGCGCCATAGCGGCCCTAGGCCGCAGATGTCAGGCGCGGTTCTTGCGCTTCTTCGGCGGCGGGCCATCGATCCGCTCGAAGCTGCGGAAATGATAGCGGTGCCCGCGCACAGTAGATCGCGCTCCAGCGGTCGAGCGAGCCCGAGGGGCTGGCGTCGATGCCGATGTGCTCGGTGTAGGGCAGATCGAACGCCGGGCCGAACAGTTCGGCGCGGTACCAGCGGCGGCGGCTATCCTTGAAATAGATGACATCGCTGCTTTCGGCGCGCCAATCATCGACGCCGCCGTGGTTGGCGAAGGGGATCGAAGCCTCGCGCTGCGGCGCTCCCGCCGATGCTACCGCCGGACAGGGCGAGTGCCGCGGCAGCCGCGAACAGAATGGATAGCTTCATCGCTACGCTCCTTGTTCCTGCCCAATGCCGTTATGCAACGTCGCACCTTAACCTTGAATTGATGCGACAAGCTCCATTTCGGGCAAAGCAGCGATCGACCCGGCGAGCTCAAGATAGTGGCGCGTCATCCATTGCACCGGCGGCACCACCACTTTGCCGATGATGTCGATGCTGCCCGGCGACCAGCCAGGGCAGCACGACCAGCAGCAGCAGTACCACCATCATGCCGTAGTTGCGAAACCGGCCATAGACTTCCGCCATTTCGCGCGGCAGCAGACCTTCGACGATGTGCGATCCGTCGAACGGCGGGATCGGCAGGAGGTTGAAGAAGCGCCAGGAAGACATTGAACAGGATGAAATTGAACAGATTGGCCACGGCAAAGGCGGCCAGGCTCAACCCGCCCTGCTCCGGTCCAACCAGTCGCAGCAGCAGCCCGAGCAGCACCGCGCCTACCGCCGCCATAACGAGATTGCTCCCCGGCCCTGCCGCCGCCACCAGCATCATGCCGACGCGCGGATTCCTGCAGCCGGTACTTGTTGACCGGCACCGGCTTGGCCCAGCCGAGCACCGGCGCTTTCATCAGCGCGAGAAAGCCCGGCAGGATCACCGTGCCGATCGGATCGACATGGCGCAGCGGATTGAGCGTCAGCCGGTTGCGTTCCTGTGCGGTCGTATCGCCGAGCAGCTTGGCGACATAGCCGTGGGCGACTTCGTGGAAGACGATGGCGAAGACCAGCGGCAGGATCAGCGCGGCGGCCTGGAACAGGGTTTCGTTCATCCGCGCCACTCCTCGCGCATCGGGCGGAAAATGCAAGTCATGCGCGGGAGTGCCGCCTGTTCTAAGCGAAAGTTCCAGCGGGGGTCGTCGAAAGAACTCGTTGCCCGGGTGTCACGGCGTCGCGTGGCTCGGCTCTTGCTCCACTTTCCGGATCATCAGACCGTCCCTTTCAACGACAAATTCGACTTTGCGTTCCAGGCGTCCACGCCAGTTTGTCGCGGAGCCGCTTGGGGATCACCACCCGGCCCCTTGTCGATAGTCTTAATCGCTCGGTCATATCGGCAAGTTCCTGTCTGGAGAGACGAAAGTCAACCGCCCGCCTCCGCCAGCAAAATCTCCGCCAGCCCCTGCGGACGCGTATTCATCGCCTGATGCCCGGCATCGAGCCGCACGGTCCTGTCCGCCTGGAAGCGTTCGGCGAACCGTTCCTGCCAGCCAGGCGGCAAGGCCATGTCGCGCAAGCACAGAATGAAAGTGGACGGCATCGCGGCAAGGTGGTCGTAAGTCCACTCACGCTGGCTGTAGGTGCTCATCGGCCACATGTCGGCGCCAAGCTTGGCGACGAAGGCATCGGCGTCGGCGTCGCTCATATCGTTGCAGAACATGGCGCGAAAGCGCTGAGCATAGGTATGGGTGGCGGGATCGACCGGCCAGCCGACCTCGGTTTCGCTGGCGCCATGCAGGCCCTCGCCCATCATCTCGGTCGAAGTGCGGCCCGGCTCGGGTGCGGTGCAGGTGAGGAAGATCAGGCGGCGGAACAGTCCGGGACGCAGCTTCGCCATCGCCGGCAAAGTGCTGCCCGCCTGCGAATGGCCGACCAGCACGACATCGCGCATGCCTGCCGCTTCGATCTCGCCAACCAGTTCGGGGGCGATCTCGTCGAAGGCGATGGCGCCGGTATCGCGGGTGCGCTTGGTCCCGCAACCCGGCACGTCGAGCGCCAGGCAGCGCGCCGTTCCGCCGGATTGCACAGCCATGGCGGCGATCGTCTCGTCCCACACCCAGCTGCCCTGGCCGCCGCCGTGGAGGAAGGCGAAGTCGGCTCATTCGTCCTTCTCCCGCAAATCGCGCGCCACTTTCGGATGGGCGAGCAAAGTTTCGATCTTCTCCGCGACATCGAAACTTTCGTCGCCGGTGAATTTCAGCTTTGGCGCATATTTGAGCTTGAGCCGTCCGGCTACTTCACGCTGGAAATAGGCCGTATTGGTCCGCAGCGCCTTGAGCACTTCCGTCTCGTTCGTCCCCAGCAGCGGCTTCACGAAGACCATGGCGTGACGCAGATCAGGCGACATGCGCACTTCGGTGACCGAAACCGAGCTGGCCGTCAGCACTTCATCGTGCACTTCGCCGCGCATCAGCAGTTCGGAGAGAATATGGCGCACCTGTTCGCCGACCTTGAGCAGGCGGACCGAGCGGGTCTCGGGGGTGGCTGGGGGGCGGGCCATTGTGCTCAACTCTCGTCCATCTTCGCCAGAATCCGCTTCATCGAGCGCAAATTCCGCGCCGTTCCCTTGCGACCGATCCGCCGCTCGATGAAGGCGCCGACCAGCTTGCTCTCGCCCGCACCGGCGACATAGTCGATATGCAGCGCGCGGTCACCAGCGGCAAGGCGTTCGGGGCCGGTGCGGTCGGCCTCGAGGCGAGCGAAGCCGGTGGGATCGACCGGCCCGTCGAGGAACAGCGTGTGGACGAAGTTTTCCTGCCCATCCGCCGCGAAGGGATTGTCGGCGATCGCCCTGGCCAGTGCATCGCGCGAACGCACCAGCGCGACGCTGTCGAAGCCGAAGCGGTCATGCATCAACAAACCGAGCTTTTCCTCCAGCCCCGCCTCGGGCCGCTCAGGGTGATCGAACAGCACATTGCCGCTGGCGACGACGGTCTCGACCTTGGCAAACCCCTCCGCCTCGAAAGCCGCGCGCAAGTCGGCCATCTTCAGCCGGTTGCCGCCGACGTTGATCGAGCCGAACAGGGCGACGTAGCGGGGCATCTATGAAGCGCCGCCCCATCGGCGACCAGAAATCTGTTCTGCAACAGCGATCATATCCCGCCACTCGTCGCTGCCGTACCTAAAGCGTCCGCTCGCGCTCCTCGACCTCGAACGTCTCCAGCACGTCGCCCGGCTTGATGTCGTTGGTGTCCTTGAGCACCACGCCGCATTCGAGACCGGCGCGCACTTCCGCCACGTCGTCCTTGAAGCGGCGCAGCGAGGCGACGGTGGTCTTGGTGATGATGACATCGTCGCGGGTGATGCGGGCGTGGATGTCCTTCTTGATATAGCCGTCGGTGACCAGCAGGCCCGCCGCCTTGTCCTTCTTGCCGGCCGGGAAGATCTCCTTGATCTCGGCGCGGCCGACCACCGTCTCGATGATTTCCGGACCCCAGATGCCGGCCATTTCCTTGGCGACATCCTCGGTCAGGTGATAGATCACGTCGAAGTACTTCATCCGCACCTTGTAGCGCTCGATCATCTCGCGCGCCTTGGCGTTGGGACGGACGTTGAAGCCGATGATCGGCGCGCCCGAGGCCTGGGCGAGGGTCACGTCGCTTTCGGTGATCGCGCCGACCCCCGATTGCAGCACGCGCACCTTGATCTCGTCGTTCGACAGGCGGTGGAGCGCGCTGACGATCGCCTCGGTCGAGCCCTGCACGTCGCTTTTCACCACCACCGGATATTCGATGACATTGGCTTTGGCGGCGAGCGCGGAGAACATGGTGTCGATGCTGGCCGGCGCCGTCGTCGTGCGCCTGGCAGTCGCCTGTTCATGGCGGTAGGCGGCGACTTCGCGGGCGCGCGCCTCGCTTTCGACAACGGTCAGCACATCGCCAGCGAACGGCACGCCGCCGAGACCGAGAACTTCGACCGGCAGCGCCGGCGGAGCCTGCTTGATCTGGCGGCCCTTGTCGTCGAGCATGGCCCGCACCCGGCCGGATTGGGTGCCGACGACGAAAATATCGCCGGTCTTGAGCGTACCGCGGGTGATCAGCACGGTCGCCAGCGGTCCCTTGCCCTTGTCCAGCTTGGCTTCGACCACGGTCGCCTCCGCGGCGCGATCGGGGTTGGACCGGAGTTCCATCAGCTCCGCCTGAAGCAGGATCTTCTCGACCAGAGCGTCGAGCCCGTCGCCGGTCTTGGCCGACACTTCGACGTCCTGGACATCGCCCGACATCTGTTCGACCACGACTTCATGTTCGAGCAAGCGCTCGCGGATCCGCTGCGGATTGGCCTCTGGCTTGTCGCATTTGGTGATCGCGACGATCATCGGCACACCCGCCGCCTTGGTATGCGAGATCGCCTCGATCGTCTGCGGCATGATGCCGTCGTCAGCAGCGACCACCAGCACGACGATATCGGTGACATTGGCCCCGCGCTGGCGCATTTCGGTGAAGGCCTCGTGGCCCGGCGTATCGAGGAAGGTGACGAGATCGCCGCCCTTGGTCTTGATCTGGTATGCGCCGATATGCTGGGTGATGCCGCCGGCTTCGCCCTTCACCACATCGGTGCCGCGCAGCGCATCGAGCAAGCTCGTCTTGCCGTGATCGACGTGGCCCATGATCGTCACCACCGGCGGCCGGGCAACCAGGGTCGCATCGTCGTCCACATCGGTGGAATGATCGATATCGACATCGCTTTCGGAGACACGCAGGATGTTGTGTCCGAAATCGGTGACCAGCAGCTCCGCCGTATCCTGGTCGATCACTTCGTTGATCGTGACCGGAACCCCCATCTTGAACAGCGCCTTGACCAGGTCGGCGCCCTTTTCGGCCATGCGGTTGGCCAGTTCCTGGACAGTGATCGCCTCGGGCACGATGACGTCGCGCACCTGCTTCTCGCGCGGCTGTGACTGACCGGCGAAATGGGCGCGCTTTTCCTTTTCGCGGGCGCGCTTGAGCGCCGCGAGCGAACGCGCGCGCGCGCCCTCGTCCTCGTTGAGCGCGCGGCTGACGGTGAGCTTGCCCGACTGCCGGCGGTGATCGCCGGTCTTGTCGCGCGGATGGGCGATCTTCTTGGGCGGCGCCTCGGGCCGCTTAGGCGCTTGCACCGGCGTGAAGCGGCGGGGACTCGGGGCACTCGACGTGCGCTCTTCCGCACCTTCCACCGAGTCCTGATCCGGTTCCGGCTCGACAATGCCTCGGGAGCAGGTTGCGCCTCGGCAATGGCGGGCGGCGGCACTTCGGCAGCGGGCTTGCCTACTTCCGCGGCGCGCATGCGTTCCGCTTCCACCGACCGCTGGCGCTCATCCTGTTCGCGCCGGTTCTGCTCGGCCTGTTGCGTCAGGCGTGCTTCCGCGGCCTCGCGCTGCAATCGGGCCACCCGCTCCTGCGGCGTCTCGGCGGCGGCGCTTGGCCTGGGCGCGGCCTTGACTTCGGGCGCGGGCGGCGGTGGTGGAGGAGCGGGCCGGCTCCGGCGCGGGCGCGGCCTCGCCAGGTTTGCCGATCAGCTTGCGGCGCTTGACCTCAACCACAACCTTGTTGGTGCGGCCGTGGCTGAAGGTCTGCTTGACCTCGCCCGCCTGAACCGAGGTCTTCAGCCCCAGCGGCTTTCTGCCCAAGGTCGGTTTGGTATCGGTATCGCTCATCCAGAAAAGTCCTTCAAATCAAAATGCTGTCGCAGCAAGCGGCGCGGCATCCGCCGCCCGCCCACCTTCATCCATTCCAGTCGCTTCGTCCCGGCCCAGGTAATGCATCAGGCGCTGCAATGCCGCGGAGACCCTTTCGGCCGCGGCTCTGTCAGTCAGCGCCAGGTGGACGGCATTGTCGCGGCCCAATGCCACAGACAGGGCCGCGCGGTCCAGTGGCAAGGTGATGCCGCGAAGCCCGCTGCCTTCCGCATCGCTGCCGACCCGCCAGGCCTGATCGAGCTTGCGCGATCCGTCTTCGCCCGCATCGGAGGCATGGGCCAGCCAGGCGACCCGGCCGCCACGCGCCTTCTCGGCAATGCGGTCCGAACCCAGCAGCAAGTGCCCGGCCTTCATCGCCAGGCCAAGCCGGTCGGTAAATGCCCGCCGCAACGCCGTTTCGATCCGTTCGGGCAAGTCCTCCGGGATCGCCAGCGACGCGCCCTTGAACGCCCGCATCAGCGCGCCCTTGAGTTTTCCCCCGCCCTTGCCCGCGGACATTGCGGCTTCAAGCGCGCTACGCGAAACACCGATCCAGGCGCCGCGCCCGGGGGCCTTGGCCATCACATCGGGCAAGACAAGACCGTCCGGCGAAATCGCCAGCCGCACCAGCGACGCGCGTGCGCCATGGTCTCCGGAAAGGATGCATTTCCTTTCCGGCCCGGCTTCAGGGATGGCGGAGCCTAGGCTCTCATTGCGAGGAGTCCGCATCGGCGGCCTCCTCAAGTTCTGGCTCGTCTTCGAACCAGTGGGCCCGCGCGGCCATGATGATTTCGTTGCCCTGCTCTTCGCTGAGACCGTATTCGCCGAGCACGCCGCCCTTGTCCTCTTCGCGCTTGTCGCGGCGCAATGGGACAGTGCCGTCGCGGCGGCGCTGTTCGACACGCTTCTTGGCGATGAGTTCATCGGTGGCGAGATCGGCAAGATCGTCGAGCGTCTTGATCCCCGCCTTGCCGAGCGTGACCAGCATCTGTTCGGTCAGGTGCGGTATTTCGGCGAGCGCATCCTCGACGCCGAGTTCGCGGCGCAGGGCCCTGGACGCTTCCTCGCGGCGTTCGAGCGCCTCCGAAGCGCGGCTTTGCAGCTCTTCGCCCAGTTCCTCATCGAAGCCTTCGATCGCCGCCAGCTCGGAAATATCGATGTATGCGACTTCCTCAAGCTCGCTGAACCCTTCGGCGACCAGCAGCTGCGACAGCGTCTCATCGACATCGAGTTCTTCCTCGAACATTTTCGAACGCTCGGCGAATTCGCGCTGGCGCTTCTCGCTCGACTCCGCCTCGGTGAGGATATCGATCTGGCTGCCGGTGAGCTGGCTGGCGAGCCGCACGTTCTGTCCGCGCCGGCCGATGGCGAGGCTGAGCTGGTCGTCGGGCACGACGACTTCGATGCGGCTTTCCTCCTCGTCGATGACGACGCGGCTGACGGTGGCCGGCTGCAGCGCGTTGACCACGAAAGTCGCGGTGTCCTCGCTCCACGGGATGATGTCGATCTTCTCGCCTTGCAGCTCCTGCACCACCGCCTGAACCCGGCTGCCCTTCATGCCGACGCAGGCGCCGACCGGATCGATGCTGCTATCGCGGCTGATCACGCCGATCTTGGCGCGGCTGCCGGGATCGCGGGCGGCGGCCTGGATGGTGATGATGCCGTCGTAAATCTCGGGCACTTCCTGCGCGAACAGCAACTTCATGAATTCGGGATGAGCGCGGCTGAGGAATATTTGCGGGCCGCGATTGTTGCGCTCGACCTTCATGATATAGGCGCGCACCCGCTCGCCGACGCGGGCGGCCTCGCGCGGGATCTGCTGATCGCGGCGGATGACGCCCTCGGCGCGGCCGAGGTTGACGATGACATGGCCGAATTCCACCGACTTGATCACCCCGGTGATGATCTCGCCGGCCCGGTCCTTGTATTCCTCGAACTGGCGCTCGCGCTCGGCGTCGCGGACCTTCTGGAAGATCACCTGCTTGGCCGACTGGGCATCGATCCGGCCCAGTTCGACGGCGGGCAGCGGATCGACGATGAAATCGCCGAGCTTGGCGCCGGCCTCGAGCTTCTGCGCCTGCTTGAGATCGACTTGCTTGAAGTAGTCCTCAACCTCCTCGACCACTTCGACGACGCGCCACAGCCGCAGATCGCCGGTGCGCGGATCGAGCTTGGCGCGGATGTCGTTCTCGGCGCCATAGCGGCTGCGCGCGCTCTTCTGGATCGCTTCTTCCATCGCCTCGATGACGATCGCCTTGTCGATCATCTTCTCGGTCGCGACCGATGTGGCGATCGCAAGCAACTCGGCGCGGTTGGCGGAAATCGGACTGGCCATTGTCAGGTATCCTGTTCTTCGAGAATTCTCGTCGGCGCCGCCAATCACTTCCTCTTCGACTCCGGAAGTATCGAGCGGGCGGGTGGCGACAATAAGCCTGTCGGTCAAGACCAGCTTGGCGGATTGAACGTCGGCAAGGGCGAATTGTACCCGGCCGCTCTTCCTGTCGTCGAGCGTCACGGTCTCATCCCCCGGCTCGCCGGCAATACCGGCGAGGTCGCCCTGCAGCGACTTGCGGTTGCCCTCCACCGGCTGGGTGAGCTGGACGCGGGCCTCGTGCCCGGCCCATTTCGCGAAATCCTTCGGACGGGTCAGCGGCCGGTCGATCCCGGGCGAACTGACTTCGAGGCGGTAGGCGAAGTCGATCAGAACCTCACCGGCATCTTCCAGCTGATCGATCCGGTCGGAAACCCGGCGCGACAGCGCGGCACAATCGTCGATCACCAGCTGGCCGGTATCGGGCCGTTCGGCCATGATCTGCAAGGCCGGCTCCTCGCCATCGCCCGCCTCGCTCTTGCCGAAAATCTTGATGCGCACGAGATCGAAACCGAGGGCCTTGGCCTCCGGCTCGACGATCTCGATAATCCGCGCGATATTCGCCATTCGAAACTCCGCTCCCGGTGCGAAAAGCCTGAGAGGCCGGCCCCTTTCGGCGCCAGCCCGGACGTTGCTTCACAATGTCGGGATTGAGGCTGGATAGACCAATTCAAAGCGAATTGCAATCTATTCCGACAGGGTTGCCGAACGGTCCAGCATCCCGTGCTTCTTCATCGCATGCCTAAGCTGGTCATAGCTCAGCTTAAGCGCCTTCGCCGTCTGCCGCTGGTTATAGCGGTGCTTGCCGAGATGGTGCTCCAAAATCGCTCGCTCGTGCGCTTCGACCGCGCCACGCAGGTCCGTGACATGATCGAAGCCGCGAGATGTGATGGAAGGCGTCAACGGCCCGGCCCGCAAATCTTCCTCCCTTGCGGGCCGGGCCGCCCTCCCCGGATTGGCTGACGGCTTCCACGGGCTTTCGAACGGATCGAACACCACATGCGCGACCGGCAGCTCCCAGTCGCTCCAGCGGTAGACCGCGCGTTCCACGACATTGCGCAGTTCGCGCACGTTGCCCGGCCAGTCGTGCTGCTCGAGCGCCCGCATCGCCGCGCCTGAGAAACCCGGCCAGGCCTGCCAGCCGAGTTCGGCCGCCATGCGGCGGCCGAAGTAACTCGCCAGCACCTCGACGTCGCCCTCGCGCTCGCGCAGCGGCGGCAGGGTGATGACTTCGAACGATAGCCGGTCGAGCAGATCGGCGCGGAAGCGGCCTTCTTCGGCGAGGCGCGGCAAGTCTTCGTTGGTCGCGCCGACGATGCGGACATCGACCCGGATTGGCCGCGACGAGCCGATCCGGGTGACTTCGCCATATTCCACCGCGCGCAGTAGCCGTTCCTGCGCGCCCATCGAAAGCGTCGCCAGCTCGTCGAGAAACAGGGTGCCCCCGTCAGCTTCCTCGAACCGCCCCGCCCGGGCCCGGGTGGCGCCGGTGAAGGCCCCCGCCTCGTGCCCGAACAGCTCCGCCTCGATCAGCGTTTCCGGCAGCGCCGCGCAGTTGAGCACCACCAGCGGCTGCTGCCAACGCGGGCTGAGCTGGTGGAGTCGCTCGGCGATCAGCTCCTTGCCGGTGCCGCGTTCGCCGACAACCAGCACCGGGCGGTCCATCGGCGCGGCACGGCTGGCGCGCTCGACCGCGTCGAAGAATGCGGAGGATTGGCCGATGAACTGGGTTTCGCGCTCCATTCCCAATTAGTAGCATATTTTCCCAATACTCCGCAATAAGTGCGTTTTGAATTATTCCAGAACAATGCGATTTTGCCGACGCCAGCAAATGGCACGGCCCTTGCTGTCACTTGAACCATGCTGCCCAAGCCCCATTTTCACCGGGACCGAGCCATGACCCCCGAGCCACCCTACCCCGCCAGCGACACGGCCATTGCTCGTTACGCACACCGGTCCAGGCGCCGCCATGGCGCGCCCATCGACGAGGCGGTAGAACGCCTGTCCAAGTCCCGCTCACGCTTACACGGAGTCCGCCCCATGGGCATATTCTCGCGCACGCTCGACATTCTCGCCGCCAATTTCAGCGACTTGCTCGACAAGGCGGACGACCCGGCGAAAATGATCCGGATGATCATCTTCGAGATGGAGGAAACCTTGGTCGAAGTTCGCGCAAGCGCCGCGCGCACCATCGCCGACCAGAAGGAAATGCGACGCCATATCGGCAAGCTCGACCAGCTTGAGGCCGACTGGGCCGAAAAGGCGCAGCTCGCGCTTTCCAAGGACCGCGAGGATCTGGCCCGGGCGGCATTGGTCGAGAAAAAGAAAGCGGTCGACATGGCCGGACAGCTCAAGGCCGAAGTCGCCGTGCTCGACAATTCGCTGCGCGCCTACGAGGCCGATATCGAGAAACTGCAAACCCGGCTGCGCGAAGCCCGCAGCCGCCAGAACCAGATCGCCGCCCGGCTCGAAAGCGCCGAGAACCGGGTCAAGTTGCGGACCTTGCTGGCCAGCGAGCGGGTCGATGAAGCCATGGCCCGGTTCGACCAGCTCGAACGCCGGGTCGACCATGCCGAGGGCCGCGCCGATGCGCTGCGCCTGGCCGAACAGGGCAAACCCAGCCTGGCCGACGAAATCTCGGCGCTGGCCAGCCAGGACACGATCGACGAGGAGTTGGCGGAAATGAAACGGGCGCTGGAAAGCGGTGGCAGGCAGGAGGGCTAGGCCATGGAATGGGTAATCTGGTTCCAATAACCATCGTCGTGGGGCTGCCGTGGATCGTGTTCCACTACATCACCCGCTGGAAGACTGCGCCGACGCTCTCCAGCGGCGACGAAGCGCTGCTCGACGAGCTTTACCAACTGGCGCGCCGCCTCGAGGACCGGATGGACACGGTCGAGCGGCTGGTCGCCGCCGACAATCCCGATTTCCGGCCAGCCCGGCTGGTCCGCGACCGCGACGATGACCTGGAGCCATCGCCCCGGATCGAACGCAATCGTACACGCCACGGGAGAAAGGCCAGATGAACAGTCCGCGCACCCGCTTTTACCGCGACAAGCAGAACGCCAAGCTGATGGGCGTCTGCGCCGGCATCGCCGACTATACCGGCGTCGATGTGCTGTGGGTCAGGCTTGCCGCGGTATTCCTCACCCTGATGGGTATGGGCTGGGCGACGGTCCCAGGCTATTTCCTGGTCGGCCTGTTCGCCAGCAAGAAGCCGGTCCATCTCTATGGCAACCGCGAGGAACAGCAGTTCTGGCAGCGCGTCCGCCAGTCGCCGAGCCGCACCGCGCGCGAAGTGCGCGCCAGTCTGCGCGACATCGACCGGCGGCTGGCCGAGGTCGAGGCTTTCTACGTTTCGAGCAATCCGGGGCTTTCGGCCGAAATCGAGCGGCTGCGCTGAAGCATCGACAGGAAGGAACTTGCATGGGCAACGTCATCTGGATTCTTATCCCACTTGCCCCTTTCCTGCTCGGCGGGTTCGTCGTCTGGACCAGGCACCAGCAAAGGCTCGCCGAAACGCAGGTGAAGGCAACCGCCGAACTGAGCGCGGAAAAGGCGGCTCAATATGCTTCGCACACCGCCGCACTCGAAGAACGGATTCGCGTGCTTGAGCGAATAGTCACCGACAAGGGTTACGACGTCGCCACGCAGATCGAGGCGCTGCGCGATGTCCGCTCGGTCGATGCGATGCACGAAGATCGAAAGGACCGGCAGTGAGCGCAAATGCCTTGGTCGCCGCGGGAGTGGATTTATAGCGGCCTGCTGCTATTTGCCCGGCATGCGAAGCCTTTCCGACATCAGCGAAGAGTATGAATTCCTCGATGGCGACGAGCGCTACCGGCTGCTCATCGAGCTTGGCCGCGAGCTCGATCCGATGCCCGCCGCGCTCAAGACCGACGCGACGCTGGTGCGCGGCTGTTCGGCTTCTGTCTGGGTCTATCCGACCCGGACCGATGACGGCCGCCTTCATTTCCTCGCCGACAGCAACGCCGCGATCACCAAGGGCATCGTCGCGCTGGTCATCGCCGCGGTGCAGGACCGCGCGCCCGCCGAAGTCGCCGCGACGGACGTGGCCGTGCTGCTCGAACCGTTCGATCTCAAGAACCAGCTCTCCTCCAACCGCACCCAGGGCGTGCCCAACATGATCGCGCTGATCCGCGAAACCGCCGCGCGCTATGCCGAGACCTGAACAATGGTGAGGCCACTCTACATGACCGGCGGGCTGTTGACCCTCGGCCTGGCGGTTGTCGGCGTATTCCTGCCGATCATGCCGACGGTGCCGTTCCTGATCGCGGCGGCTTTCTGCTTCGCGCGCTGCCGGCCGGAATGGGAACAGCGATTGCTCGATCATCCGCAGTACGGCCCTACGCTGCGCGACTGGCGCGAGCGGGGGGCTGTACGGCGCCGGGTAAAAGTCGTCGCGATCTCCGCCATGTGCGTGGGCGCGGTGTTCACCTGGCTGACGGTCGGCTGGCCGTGGGTGCTGATTTCGCTGGCGATCATCGTGTTCGCTGGCGGCTGGCTGTGGACGCGGCCAGAACCCGGCTAGGCGTCATTCCTCGATCTTGAGCGTCACCTCGCGCGATCCCCTGGCAATGCCGCGCAGCCGCTTCAGCGCCGCCCGGTCACCTTTCAGCCAGCCGTCGAAAAAGTTGACGATCGCCAGCCGGGTGATCCGCTGCTGCTTTTCGGGCCCGATCAGCAGCACCCGCTCTTCGCAGCCGGGCATGACCATCTGCGGCATGTTGCGCTCGAAGAACAGGCAATCGGGGTTCTTGTTGTCCGCCGGACGGTCGGTGCGGTCGCCGAACCAGCTGTGCGCGCCGCCCTTGACCAGGACCTCGTACTTCGGCCCTTCGAGCCGCGCGAAGGCCGCGCCGGGTTTGCCGGTGGTACGGGCGAATATGTCCTTCTCGGCAGTGAGGAACAGCACCGGCAGCCGCACCGCACTATGCCCGGTGCCCCACAGGCCCATGTCGTTCTCGATCGCGGTCTGCACCGGATCGGCCCCGCCGGTCATCGCCACCGCCTTGACCCGGGGATCGCGAGTCTGCCGACCGAATGCGGTGAAATAGCTGGTGACCGCCCCGAGCGAATGGCCGGCAATGCCGATCTTGTCACGGTCGATCCTTGGCCCCAGTTCCGCATCGGCCAGCAGGCTGTCGATGATGAAGGAGACGTCCTTCACCTGATTGCCGACATCGGAAATGTCGGCGAAGCGAATCCTGGTCCAGGCGTTGCTCGAGCTCAGCGGATAGTCGGGCGCGGCAACCATGTAGCCATGGCGCACCAGTTCGCGCACGATATGCATCGCATTGTCGGCACGCCCGAAGGTGCCGTGGCTGAGGACGACGAGTGGCCAGGGTCCGCCTTGGCCCGGTGGATGCCAGACCTGCACGTCGATCCGCCGGTCGGGAGAGCCGGTGAAGCCCATGGTGGCCTTGATCGTCCGGGACTGATCGACAAAGCTCTTGGCGGCATGCGCCATATCGGATGCGGCCGCTTCTTCGGCCCGGACAACGCCTGGCGGCATCGCGGCGAGCAGCAATCCAGTCAGCAATGCAATTACAGGTCTCATTTGCCCTCTCCTGCCCGCGATGTTTTGCACATCGCCAATCCCGCACCCCTGCCCTGACCAAGCAGAGAGTTGCAGTTATGGCCACATGGCGCAAAATGACAATCCCGGCGAAAGCAACCGCCCTAGTCATGCTCTGTTCGACAATATTGGAGTGCCCACGATGCAACTGCACAAATTGCTTCCCGCCGCCGTGCTTCTTGCCGCCCTCGTCGCGCCCGCCGCGCCCGGCACGGCGCACCCCGGCAGGGTGCGGCATGCCCATCCGCATGGCGGCCACTGGACGCCGATCCGCGCAGACGTGGTGCGCGACGGGATCAATGCGCTCGATTCCGATATCGACCGCGCCGACGCCAACGATACGATCTCCGAACGCGAAGCCTCCGACTTGCGCGCCCGCCTGCGTTCGCTGCGCGACCAGTTCCAGCGCCTGAACGCCAACGGCCTCACCCGATCGGAGGTGCGCTCGCTGCAGGACCGCACGAATTATATCCGAAGCCGGCTGCGGATGGAAAAGGTCGACTGGGACCGCCACGCCGGATAGGCGCTTCCCGGCTTGTCATTAGCCCTGCGCATAACTAGGTCGCAGGGCCATGACCGCCAGACCCCGCACCCTCTACGAGAAAATCTGGGACGCCCACGTCGTCTCGCGCCGCGACGATGGCACTTGCCTGGTCTATATCGACCGCCACCTGGTCCACGAAGTCACCAGCCCGCAAGCGTTCGAGGCGCTGCGCGTGTCGGGCCGAAAGGTGCGGCGGCCGGACCTGACGCTGGCGGTGCCCGATCATAATTTGCCGACCACCGCGCGGCTCGACGCGGCGGGCAAGCGCCTTCCCATCGCCGATGCCGAAAGCGCCCAGCAGCTCGCCGCACTGGAAAAGAACGCGCCCGACTTCGGCATCCGTTACATCGGTTCGACCGACGCCGAGCAGGGTATCGTCCACGTCGTCGGGCCCGAACAGGGTTTCTCGCTGCCCGGCGCGACCATCGTCTGCGGCGACAGCCACACTTCGTGTCACGGCGGCCTCGGCGCGCTGGCGTTCGGTATCGGCACCAGCGAAGTCGAACATGTGCTGGCGACGCAGACGCTGCTGCTGAAACAAGCGAAGACCATGGAAGTGCGGGTGGAGGGCGATCTCGGACCGGGGATTACGGCCAAGGATCTGGTGCTCCATATCATCGGCTCGGTCGGCACGGCGGGCGGCAACGGCCATGTCATCGAGTTCCGCGGCAAGGTGTTCGAGGAAATGAGCATCGAAGGGCGGCTGACCGTCTGCAACATGAGCATCGAGGCTGGCGCACGCGCCGGGCTGGTGGCAGCGGACGAGACTACGTTCGCCTACCTCAAGGGCCGCCCCTATGCGCCCACGGGCGCGGAGTGGGACAAGGCCGTCGCCTGGTGGAAGAGCCTGGCGACCGATCCCGGCGCCAAGTTCGACAAGTCGGTGGTCATCCAGGCGAGCGATGTCCAGCCCACCGTGACCTGGGGCACCAGCCCCGAGGACACAGTCGGCATCGGCGGCGTGGTACCCGCGCCCGAAAGTTTCGCCGACCCCAGCAAGCAGCAGGCCGCGCAAGTCAGCCTCGACTACATGGGCCTGACCCCGGGCACGCGGATGCAGGACATCGAAGTGCAGAACGTGTTCATCGGCAGCTGCACCAACAGCCGCATCGAAGACCTGCGCGCGGCGGCGGCGGTGCTGCGCGGGCGGCACAAGGCGGCGAACGTGAAGTGGGCGATTGTCGTGCCCGGCTCGGGACTGGTGAAGGCCCAGGCGGAAGCCGAAGGGCTGGACAAGGTATTCATCGACGCAGGCCTCGAATGGCGCGAGCCGGGCTGTTCGGCCTGCCTCGGCATGAACCCCGACAAAGTCCCCCCCGGCGAACGCTGCGCCTCGACCAGCAACCGCAACTTTACCGGCCGGCAGGGGCCGGGCGCGCGGACGCATCTGGTCAGCCCGGCGATGGCGGCGGCGGCAGCGGTGACCGGGCGGTTGACGGATGTTAGGGAACTGGTGGGGTGAGGCGTTCATCGCGGATCGCGGTTCCACTTCTGCAACCCGAAGACGTCATTCCGCATCTCGGCGAGTCAAGCCACTGCAAGCAGGGACGTTCGGCCAAAGCGCTTGCCGATTCATGGTTCCATGGCCGCGATATCCCTGCCCCGGTCAGGGCCTTGCTTACCCAGTCGGATAAACTGGCAGGTGCCGAACTGCTCGAAGCGTGGCTTGAGCGGGAATCGACCTGCAAGACTGTTGGGCCACGTCGTCGCAAACCGACCTACTCGCATTGCTCGGGATTGGCGGGAAGATGGCAGTGCTTGGCATCGAAGCCAAGGTCGATGAAAGCTTCGGGCAATACGTTTCAGAATGGATCGAAGCCGGCAGCGAAGGCAAGGCGCAGCGGCTGGCAAAACTTTGCGCCCTGTTTCAGCTCGCTCCGGAACGTCGGCCATTTGCGCTACCAGCTCTTCCACCGCACCGCCGCACCTGTGCTCGAGGCCAGGCGGTTCCGGGCCCGCAAGGCAATCCTGATCGTGCAGAGCTTCTGCCCCAAATCGACGGGTCTGGGCGATGCCAGGGCATTCTTTCAGGCGATTGGAATGCCTGGATTGGAAATCGTGGAATTCTATTGGGTCCGCACGAATACGATGGCGTCGAACTACGGGTGGGCTGGGCAAGATGCAATCTGGCCTGAGATCATAGCCCTCGTCGCTGGCCTCAAACTTTCAAACCAGCTCCAACTGAACCCTTCTCCCCACCAGCGCCGCCGCCCGCTGCAACGTCTCTATCGTCACATTCCCATCGTTGGGATCGAGCACCCGGTTGATCTGCGTCCGGCTGGTCTTCATCAGCGCAGCGAGCGCCGTTTTGGTCAATTTGCGGTCCTTCATCGCTTCGGCGAGTTGCCAGGCGATGACTTCCTTGATCGCCCGCGCCTGAAATTCGCCCAGCATGCCTTCCGCTTCGAGGAAGCCGTCGAGCGACGATCCGCGATGCTTGTTGTCAGCCATGACAAGTCGACGGATCATTAAATTAGCGTAAAACCCAGCATAGATCAAGCTCCATTTCGGGACAAAACCATTGACTGATCCCGGCCATCGGACCACTGTGAAGCCATGGCAGTATTGATCGCCTTTTCCTATCCAGAGGTCAACAGGCTTCTGAAATCCGGAAGAGTTCAAGTTTCCAGATCTGTCACGAAAGTGAGATTTCATAAGTCCGGTCCTCCGGGCATTGGTCATGCTCCGATTATCCCAGACAGAAGGGGCGAAGTCAGAATAAGGTCCGATTGAGACAAAGTGCATTGATCGAAGCCCATAAGCCCACTCCCCTTCACGGGAGGGGTTTGGGTGGGGGCTGTCAGACGAACGCAGCGATTGTCCCACGACCCCCACCCCTCCTAGCGCGACGGGTTGCTCCTCCGACCCGCGACCTGAAGGGGAGGGGCTTATGGGTTTTGATCGACGGGACTTGGTATTAGCCCGGCCCGCCGCTAGTCTCCACGGCATAAGGGCCGACCGGGGGGAGGCACAATGACCACCGCCACCTACACCGACGACAAACCCGAAAACCGCACGCTTCACGCCCCGCACATGGCTGTCGGACAACGACGACCGGGCCTGGGCGGAAAAGCTCTACCTCTGGTATATACCGGTGTTCTTCGCGATCAGCGCGATCACCTCGCGCAGCGGACTCAGTGTCGCGGGCAATTGGCAGAACCTGCTCGCCGGTCTTCTCGTTTGGCTGCCGTTTTGCGTGCTGCTGCCGCTCTATCTCCGTCGCAATCACCCGCTGCCCTTTTGGCAGCAGTGGTGGTTCAAGTTCCAGCTCTATCTCGCGGTGGTCATCTTCTTCCTGACCTATTTCGGCACCGAGTATTTCTTCGACACGCTGGGGATGCGCTACAATTATCCCAACGTGAGCTGGTACTTCGATTCCGTCCTGCTCGGGCCGGATCAAGCCAGCGCCCTCACCCAGCACAAGCGCGTGCCGATCGGCATGTATCCGATTTCGGTCGGGTTTTTCACCGTCTACCATATCGGCGCGATCGTGATGATGCGGCGGCTCTACCGGTTCGGTCAGAGCTCTGGCCCGGCGGCGGGGCGGATCGCCTTCGCGCTGGGCCTGGTGCTCGCGGCGCTGTTCTGGGCCTGGCTGGAGACGACGCTGTTCGTCAGCCAGCCCAAAGGCAGTTTCGCCTGGTATGAAGACCTGAACCGCCAGCTTGGCATCGGAAGTTTGTTCTACGCGATGGGCTTCCTGTTCACTTTCGCCAGTGTCTACTGGCTCGACGAGCGGGCGAGCCACCGGTTGTGGAGCCTGCGCCGCATCACGATCGAGGCGACCGCGATGTGTCTCTTGGTGCTGCTGGCGGGCGACTTGTGGTCGATGGTCCTCGGAGTTCCGTTCGGCTGAAGCTTTACAGCAAGCGCCCCGCCGCATAGCCTCTGATTTCCAGCCCCGGGGAGGATCGATATGGCCAAAGGCGTCCGCGTACCCGAGAGGGCCTATGGCATCGCCATGTGGGTGGTATCGGTCGTGCTCGCGGCCTTCATCGTCGGGCTGGGCAATCTCGTCATCGGCGACCTGCCGCAGGTCGAGCAATCCATTAGCCAGGACCAGTTCGCCGATTCCGCCGCGACCAGGAAAATCGACGCCGAGCTGAAAGCAATCTCCGCCCGCTCCGGCGCGATTGACGACAAGCTCGAAATCGCCCGGCTCCAGCTCGAACAGGCGCGAACCGCCTCGCAGACCGGCACCGAGACTTTCCAGGCCTGGATCCAGACCCGCACCGCCACCACCAATCCGCAGCAAGACCCCGAAGTCATCGCCCGTACTCGCACGCTCGAACAGCTCAAGGGCAACGAGCGCTCGGTCCAGGCCTCGATAGACGCGCTGGAAAGCGAGCGGGTGCCGATGACCCAGCGCGAGAGCGCGCTGCGCGACCAGCAGTCGCGCCTCCAGGCGAGCGCCTATCCGGCTTACGAAAAAGCGATGTTCTGGCAGGAGCTGCGGATATTCGGGCTGCGCCTGCTGATCACCTTGCCGATGCTGCTGGTCGCGGGCTGGCTGGTGGTAAAGAAGCGCAAGAGCGATCACTGGCCGATGATGCGCGGGTTCGTGCTGGCCTCGGTATTCGTGTTCTTTGTCGAACTGGTGCCCTACCTGCCAAGCTACGGCGGCTATATCCGCTACGCCGTGGGCATCGCATTGACCATCGTCGCAGGCCATTTCCTGGTCAAGAACATGCGCGCCTATCTCGCCAAGCGGCAGGAAGTGGAGCAGCAAGCCGAGGAAGAGCGCCGCAAACTCGTCACCCACGACGAAGCGTTCAAGAAGATGGCGGCGAAGCAATGTCCCGGCTGCGACCGGCCGATCGCCGCGATGGACGGAGCCGAAACCAATTTCTGCGTCCATTGCGGCATGACGCTCTACAACCAATGCGGCCAGTGCAAGACGCGCAAGATGGCTTTCTTCCGCTTCTGTGTCAGCTGCGGCACGCCAGCCGAGCAAGACGCGAAGGCCGCCGCCTGAGGCATGAAATCCGACGGAAAATCGCGCCTTCACCCTTGAAACCGGGCATCGGCGCGATCATAGAAAGCATATGAGCGAAAATTCGGACAAACCCGGCTGGGCCGGCCCAAGTTGGACAGGGAAGGCTGCCATCGCCGGCGCCGCCATCGGCTCGGCCGCGATCGCCGCCGCGCTGCTCTATGCCTCGCGCCGCAAGGACAAGCGGGCCAAGGCGCCCGAGCATCCGCAAAAAACGCCCGAGACCGATTGATGGATCCTGTCCGCCACATTTCGGGTCGCGCGATTCCGTTCGGACGCAAGAACGTCGATACCGATGTCGTGATCCCCGCCCACTGGCTCAAGACGATCAGCCGCGAGGGACTTGGCAAAGGCGCTTTCGAGGCAGTCCGCAAGGAGCCGGGAAATGTCTTCGAAGACCCCGAATACGCCGGCTCGCCGATCCTGATCGCGGGTGACAATTTCGGCTGCGGCTCGAGCCGCGAGCACGCCGCCTGGGCTTTGCTCGACATGGGCGTGACTTGCGTGATCGCGCCGAGCTTTTCCGACATTTTCTCCAGCAATGCCTTCAAGAACGGCATTTTGGGCGTCGTATTGCCGCAAGCGGCAGTCGACCGGCTGCTGGAAGTGGCGAAGAGCGACCCGATCGATATCGATCTCGAAAGCCAGACCGTGACCACGCCGTTCCAGGACCGTTTCACTTTCGAAATCGATCCGTTCCGCAAGCATTGCCTGCTGAACGGCCTCGACGAAGTCGGGCTGACGCTCGCACAAGACGATGCGATTTCGGCCTACGAGACGAAAGCCAGGGGCGAACTGTCATTTCTCGCGGGCGCAAGCCGCGCGGCTTGAACCGGCGCGGCGGAACGCCTATCGCGCCGCCATAGTTTAGGGAACCCGATCCAGATGACCGATTTCAACGACCGCAAACGCGCCGAGGAAGCCCATTTCGCCTTGGGCGAGGAGCAGCTCTTCCGCATCCAGGCGCGCCGCAACAAGCTGCTCGGCGCTTGGGCGGCCGAGAAAATGAATCTCTCCGCCGCCGAAGCGGAGGCCTACGCCAAGGCCGTCGTCCAGGCCGATTTCGAGGAAGCGGGCGACGAGGACGTCGTGCGCAAGCTGCTCGGCGATCTGACTTCGGCCGGCGTCGATGCCGACGAAGCCGAAGTGCGCGCCGCGCTCGAAGCAAAAATGATCGAGGCGAAGCGCCAGCTCATGGGCAAGTCCTGACGTGCCGATGGCCGCGGCCGATATCGAGGCGCTGATCCGCGCCGCCTTGCCGGACGCCCAGGTCACGATCACCGATCTCGCCGGCGACGGCGATCACTATGCCGCGCACGTCGTCTCCGGGGCATTCCGGGGCAAACTGCGCGTCGCCCAGCACAAGCTGGTCTACGAAGCACTCGGTGGACGCATGGGCGGCGAACTGCACGCCTTGCAACTGACCACCGCGGTTCCCAACTGAGGAAGACCATGACCGACGCACACAGCCGCATCGCCGATATCGTCACCGCCAACGACGTCGTCCTGTTCATGAAGGGCACGCCGCTGTTCCCGCAGTGCGGCTTTTCAAGCAAGGCCTGCGCCATCCTTGATCACATCGGCGTCGAATTCGCCAGCGTCGATGTGTTGCAGGACATGGACATCCGCCAAGGGATCAAGAGCTTTTCGGACTGGCCAACCATTCCGCAGCTCTATGTGAAGGGCGAATTCGTCGGCGGCAGCGACATCATGATGGAAATGTTCGAAGCGGGCGAACTGCATCAGCTGATCGACGACGCGAACATTCCGACCGCGTCCTGAAGGACGGTTCGAAGCTCTGCGTGTTTTCCGGAGAGAGCGTCTCGGGGAGGCGGGGCTTCGGAGACCGGTGAAGCCCCGCCTCTATTCGAGACTGCTTGGGGTACAAGATACTAAGCACGGTGCGTGCCAGTTTCAAAATATAGCGGTTTTCTGCGGATTTTAGTGAAATCCGATCTTAACCATAATCGCCGTTTGTAAACCATTCCGACATTTTTAGACGTTCCCGCCGGCCTGTCCGATTTCGCTTGCCTCCGCGCCTGCGCCGGGCAAGGAAAATGCCATGACCTACCCGTTCCCCGACGTCGATGGACACATTCCCGCCGCCACGGTTGTCGTGTTCCGCAATGCCCCCGCGGGCGGTCCGCCCGAGCTGCTGATGGTGCAGCGGGCCAAGGAAATGCGCTTTGCCGGCGGGGCGGCGGTGTTTCCGGGCGGCAAGGTCGATCCCGAGGACGCGGATCTCGCCCGGCGGCTCGATCCCGATACCGACATCGAATTGCTCGGCGCCCGCGTCGCCGGCGTGCGCGAAACGCTGGAAGAGACCGGTCTGGCGATCGAACTCGCCAATTCCGTCAGTGCCGGCGAGGCGGCGGAGGCGCGTCAGTTACTGCTCGATAGAGGCGCGCTGGCGCCAGTTCTGGAGCGCCATGGCTGGATACTCGCGCCCGAACGCCTCGTCCCCTTCGCCCGCTGGTGCCCCAGGGTCTCGGGCACCTTCGACGCGCGGTTCTTCATCGCCGATCTCGGCACCGGCGCGGTCGATATCGCCGTCGATGCGACCGAGAACACGCGGCTGTTCTGGGCCAGCGCGGCCAGGGCGCTTGAGCTGGCCGACGCGGGCGAAATCAGCGTGATCTTCCCCACCCGCCGCAATCTCGACCGGCTCGCCCTGTTCGGCTCGTTCGCCGAGGCGCGGGCGCAATGCGAGGCAATCCCGGTCGTCACCGTCTCACCCAACATGGAAGAGCGCGACGGTGAAAAATGGTTGGTGATCCCGGACTACGAGGCGCGCGGCTATCCGATCGAAGGCCAGCCCCTGGCGACGGCCCACCGGGGCTGATCCCCCTCGCCATTCCCCGCCGCCGAAGGTGACGGGAAATGAACCTATTCCTTGGCGCGCCCGGCAGGACTCGAACCTGCTGCCTCAAGATTAGAAGTCTCGCGCTCTATCCAGATGAGCTACGGGCGCGCTGCGGGGTTTCCATAAGCGCGACTTGCCAGACGTGCAAACCGCGTTACGCTCGCGTCCCCATGGATCAACCGCTTTCCCGCCTCGACGGCACCACCAGCGCGCGCCGCCATTTTCGCTATTTCGACTATGTCATGGCCGCCTTCGTCGCGATCCTGCTGCTGTCGAACCTGATCGGCGCGGCCAAGCTGGCTACCCTGGGCGGCTTCACTTTCGGCGCGGGCATCCTGTTTTTCCCGGTATCGTACGTCATCGGCGACGTGCTGACCGAGGTCTATGGCTATGCCAACGCCCGCCGCTGCATCTGGGCGGGATTCTCGGCGCTGGTGTTCATGGCCTTCATGAGCTGGGTGGTGGTGGCCATGCCACCGGCCCCGGGGTGGGACGGCCAAAGCGCCTATGAGAGCGTCTTCGGCCAGGTGCCGCGCATCGTCATCGCCTCGATGCTGGCGTTCTGGGCGGGCGAATTCGTCAACAGCTTCGTGCTGGCCAAGATGAAGATATGGACCCAGGGCAAGCATTTGTGGAGCCGGACGATCGGATCGACCGTGTTCGGCCAGGCGGTCGACAGCGCGATCTTCTATCCGGTCGCCTTCCTCGGCGTGTGGGAGACCCAGCGCAGTCGTCACCGTGATGTTCACCAACTGGGCGCTCAAGGTGCTGTGGGAAGCGGTGCTCACGCCCGTCACCTATGGCGTGGTCGGCTGGATGAAGGCGCGCGAGGGTGTCGATGTCTACGACACCGGCACCGAATTCTCGCCATTCGCCAAGGCGCCTCCGGTCTGATACCGGCGCGCCCATGGCGCTCGACCGCATAATCCTGGCGAATTTCCGCAACCACCGCGAAACCGCGCTCGACGGTACGGCGCGGTTCAACTTGCTGGTGGGCGAGAACGGCGCGGGCAAGACCAATGTGCTCGAAGCCATATCGCTGCTCGCCCCGGGAAGGGGCCTCCGGCGCGCGCAATTGCTCCAGATGGCATCGGACACCGGACCGGGCTTCTTCGCGCTCAGCGGCGATCTGCGGGCCTCTGACGGCTGGTCCGTCTCGGCACCGCGATCGCGCCCGAACGGCCCAATCGCCGGGTGGTGCAAGTCAACGGGGCCGAGGCCCCCGCGGTGCGCCTCGCCGAATGGCTCGAGCATCGGCTGGCTGACCCCGGCGATGGACCGCCTGTTCGCCGAAGGGGCGGGCGGCAGGCGGCGGTTCCTCGACCGGCTGGTGCTGGCGATTGAGCCCGCGCATGCCCGCAATGCCGCGAAGCTCGAAGCGGCCCTGCGCGAACGCAACCGGCTGCTCGCCGAAGCGACCGAGCCCGATCCGGCCTGGCTGGACGCGATCGAAGCGCAGATCGCGGCGGTGGGAGCTTTGGTCGCCGAGGCGCGGGCGGCGCTGGTTTCGACGGCTGGATGCGGCGCTTGCGGCGCTGCCCGAAGCCCCCTTCGCCCGCCCTGCCCTCGCCTATGCGGCGGGCGGCCCGCCGGGGAGGCCGAGCTCGCCGCCGCGCTCAGGGATCAGCGCCGCCGCGACCGCGCCGCCCAGCGCACCCTGACCGGGCCGCATCGCGACGACCTCGCCGTGACCATGGCCAGCAAGGACCAGCCGGCCGCCGAATGCTCGACCGGCGAGCAGAAGGCCATGCTGCTCGCGCTGGTGCTCGCCCACTCCGGCCTGCTCGACCAGGCCCGCCCGCGCCTGCTGCTGCTCGACGAAGTCGCCGCCCATCTCGATCCGCTGCGGCGCGAGGCGCTGTTCGAGCGGCTGCGCGAGGGCCAGGCGCAAGTCTGGCTGACCGGCACCGAAATGGCCCCGTTCGCTGCCATCGCCAGCGAAGCCGCGGTCTGGCGGGTCAGCGACGGGGCGGTGGAGCGGGTCAGCTAGCGGACGAACTGGCGGGCAAGGCCCTCGCCACGGTTGCCGCCGTCGCCGCGACCAGTTCCTCCACTCCCGTCGCATTGGGATGGATCCGGTCCGGCAGGATGAGATGCGGCTTGCCGATCACCGGCTGGAGGAAGAACGGCACCAGCCCCGCCCCATGCTTCTTCGCCAGCGCCGGATAGATCGGATCGAATGAGCGGCGGAAATCCTGGCCGAGATTGGGCGGCGAGAGCATGCCCATCAGCACAACCTCGATCTTGCGCCGCCGCAATTCGTCGAGAATCCCCGAAAGGTTCTTGCGCGTTTCCTCCGGCGGCAGTCCGCGTAGCATGTCATTGCCGCCAAGGCTGATGACCACCAGCTCCGGCGGCGGCGCCTGGCTGTCCAGCGTGAAGGCAAGCCTTTGCAATGCGCCCGCCGTGGTATCGCCCGACACCCCGGCATTGACGATCCGGGCGTTGATCCCACGTGCGCGCAGCGCCGCTTCGAGCTTGGCGGGATAGCTCTCGCCTGGGTTCAGGCCCGGCCCCGCGAACAGACTGTCGCCAAACGCCAGAATACGCCGCTCGGGGCCCATCACCGGCACATCGGGCGGAGCATCCGGCCGCGCCGCGGCGCTGGGCGGCGAGGCCGGCTTGTCCTCGCCGCTGCCGCACCCCGCGAGCAGCAGCGCCACGGCAAGCCAGGCCCCATACAATTTCATACACATGCCTCCCTTGCCGGACGGCGCATAGCTATGCCATCTGCGCCGCGTGACAAGCCCTTCCCTCGCGATCGTCGCGCAAAACCTGCGTCTCACCCTCGGCAGCAGCCAGGCCCCGGTCGAAATCCTGAAAGGGATCGATCTGACGGTGCCGCAAGGGCAAACGCTGGCGCTGCTCGGACCCTCGGGTTCGGGCAAGAGTTCGTTGATGGCGGTGCTCTCGGGGCTTGAGCGCGCGACCTCGGGCACGCTCAGCGTCGCCGGCGAGCCCTTCGCCGCGATGGACGAAGACGCACTCGCCCATGCCCGGCGCGGGCGCATCGGCATCGTGCTGCAAGCCTTCCACTTGCTGCCGACGATGACCGCGCTCGAAAACGTCGCGACCCCGCTCGAACTTGCCGGGATGCCATCGGCCGGCGAAAGAGCCGGGGCGGAACTTGAGGCGGTCGGCCTCGGCCACCGCCTGAGCCACTACCCGGCGCAGCTTTCCGGCGGCGAGCAGCAGCGTGTCGCCATTGCCCGCGCCACCGCCGCGCGGCCCGCGCTGATCTTCGCCGACGAGCCCACCGGCAACCTCGATGCCGCGACTGGCGCCGGGATCATCGACCTGCTCTTCGCCCGCCGCGCCGAGACCGGGGCGACGCTGGTGATCATCACCCACGACCCGGCCTTGGCCGAGCGCTGCGAACGGATCGTGACTCTGGCCGATGGCTCGATTGCCAGCGACACGGCGGTTTAGTGCGGGCCGCCTCCCTCCCCTGGAGCATCGCCTGGCGGATCGCCCGGCGCGATCTTTCCGCGCAATTCCGGGGTTTGCGCCTGCTGCTCGTCTGCCTGTTCCTCGGCACTGGCGCGCTGGCGGCGATCGGTACGCTGACCGGCTCGATCGAACGCGAACTGGCGACGCGCGGCCGCACGATCCTCGGCGGCGATATCGAGGCGATGGTCTGGCAGCGCGGGCTGACCGATGAGGAGACCAAGGCCTTCTCCGCACTGGGCAAGGTCTCGACCGGAACCCGGCTCCAGGCGATGGCGAGCGCGGGCGAAGCCGTCGCTCCGGTCGAACTCAAGGCGGTCGATGCCAACTGGCCCATGGTCGGACGATTGGCGCTGAAAGACGGAAGGCAGGCCGGCGCTCCGGCGAGCGATGAAGTCTGGCTGGCCGAGGGCACCGCCGAACGGCTGAGCGTGAAATCGGGCGACCGCATTTCCGTGGCCGGGCAAGAGCTCGAAGTCGGCGGTATCATCGCCGATGAACCGGACCGGCTGGGCGAAGGCTTCTCGTTCGGCGCGGTGGCAATCGTGCGCGACGATCTGCCGGTCCGGGCGGGCCTGCTCGCCCCAGGCTCGATGTTCCGCAGCAAGATCCGCGTCGCCCTTGCGAACGGGCGCGATCCGGCAAGAGTGGTCGAGGAACTGAAAAAGCGCTTCCCCCAATCGGGCTTCACCTTCCGCACCCGCGACAAGGCGGCGCCGGGCGCCGAGCGTTTCGTCGGGAACATGGGCGAATTCCTCGTGCTGGTGGGCCTGGCCGCGCTCGCCATCGCCGGGATCGGTATCGGCGGCGGCGTCTCCTCATACCTCGAGGCGCGCCGGGCCAATATCGCCACGCTCAAGGTGCTGGGGGCTTCGAGCGGCGACATCGCCCGCATCTATCTGCTGCAAATCGCCGCGGCGGCGCTGGCCGGGAGCCTGGCCGGGCTGGCGGCGGGCGTGCTGGTGACGCCGCTGCTCGGCGCGGCGCTCGCGGGACTGCTGCCGGTCTCTCCGGGCTTCGTGCTCGATTGGGGCGCCCTCGCGCGTTCGGCGGCCTATGGCATGCTGGTCGCGCTGGTCTTCGCCGCGCCGGCGTTGCTGAGGGCCCGCGCCTTTCCCGCGATGGCGCTGATGCGCGCGCGCGTTTCGCCCCTCGCGCTTGGCTGGCGCGCCTTGCTGCCGCCGGTCGGCCTGGGCGTGGCCGCGATCGCCGGGATCGCCCTGGCGGGCGCCGCCCGGCCGCTTGCCACCCTGGGCTTTCTCGCCGGATGCGCCGCATTGCTGGTGCTGCTGAGCGCGCTCGGCTGGGGGATCGGGCGGATCGCCTTGGCCGCGCCGCGCCCTTCCGATCCGATTCTGCGCGCGGCGCTCGGCAATCTCCACCGCCCCGGCGCGCAGACCGGCGCGCTGGTAACCGCGCTGGGCTTCGGGCTGTCGGCGTTCGTGCTGCTGGCGGCGCTGCAATCGAGCCTTAACGCCAATATCATGGCGCGCGTCCCGGTGCGCGCACCCGACTTTTTCGTGATCGACGTTCCGCGCGACAAGCTGGGCGCATTCGAGGCGGCGGTTCGCGCTACCGTGCCGCAAGCCAAACTGCGAACCGTGCCGACGCTGCGCGGCGCGATCCTGGCCTATGGACCGGAAGCGAGGATGACGCGGGTCGCCGATCTGAAACAGATTCCCGACGGCGCCTGGCCGCTGCGCGGCGAGCGGGGCCTGACTTATGCCGATACGGTGCCCGAGGGGAACGTGCTCACCGAAGGGCAATGGTGGCCGAAGGACTATGCGGGCGAGCCGCTGGTATCGGTCGACCAGGAACTGGCCGAGGCCATCGGCCTCAAGATCGGCGACAAATTGACCGTCGGCCTGCTGGGTGTCGAACGCAGCGCGCGGATCGCCTCGTTCCGCCGGATCGAATGGGATTCGATGGGATTCAACTACGTCCTCGTATTCTCGCCCAACGCCTTGGCCGATGCCCCGCACAACCTCGCCGCGACCATCGACCTGCCGCGCGGCGTTTCGAGCGGCGGGCTGCTCCGCAAGCTGGTGCGCGCCTTCCCTTCCTCCTCCGTCATCGAGACCGGCACGATGCTGCGCGAGGCGCGGGCGCTGCTGACGCAGATGAGCACGGCGATCCTCGCCGCTGCCTCGGTCACGGTGCTGGCGGGACTGGCGGTGCTGATGGGCGCGATCGCCGCGGCGCGGGCGAGCAGGCTTTACGACAACGTCGTGCTGCGCGTGCTTGGCGCCAGCCGGCGGCAATTGCTGCTGCTGCAATTGAGCGAATACGGGCTGCTCGCCGTCTTGCTCGCGCTGGTGGCGCTGCCGCTCGGCAGCGGGATTGCCTGGCTGATCATGACCCGAATGTTCGAGTTCGACTGGCTGCCCGACTGGGGGCAGGTGCTTGGGGTGCTGAGCGCCGGGATCGCGCTGATTCTCGCTTTCGCGCTGGGCGGATCGTTGCCGCTGCTGCGGGCGAAGCCGGCGCAGGCGCTGCGGGAGCTTTAAGCGAAGACCTCGGCCTCTCCCTTGCCCTTTGGATCGTAACCGAAACGGTTGTCGCCCTTGGTGCCCTCGATGCACATGAAGACAATGATGACGATGCCGCCAATCGAGGGAATGAAGCCCAGCAGATACATCCAGCCCGACAGATCCTGGTCGTGGAAGCGCCGCACCGTTACCGCGATGCTTGGAATGAGCGAACCCAGGAGAAACAGCATGATCCCGGCGAACCCGATCCAGAACAGTGGTCCAGGCGCCTCGTTCGTCTCAAGTCCGGCTACCCCGGCAATCATGATCGCGGCCAGCACGATGACGGCCAGCACGTAAAGCAGCGTGAACATCCAGTATTCCTTGCGCTGCGAACGGCCGCTGAAATCGAAATATCGCCGGTATGGCAGGAGCATCCAATCCATGACAACCCTTCAGCTCAAGGCAAAGCGCCGCACGGCTTCCGGGTGAGAACCGGGAAGCACCATGCCGGATCGAGCAGTGCCTGCGGGCAGGGCGGCCGGGGGCGTCCCGGCTGCCCTGCCCGGCCGCAGGTCAGGAAAACACCGCCGCGCTGGACGGATCCTTGGGGTCGGACCCGAAACGGTTGGGTCCCGGCGTGCCAGGCAGACACATCAGCACCAAAAGAGCGATGCTGGCGAGAATCCCGACAATCGGGATCATCCCGGCGACGATTGCGCCAAGATACCACCAACCCGACATGTCGCGATCGTGCAGCCGCCGCACGACCACGGCGATCATCGGAATGAACGAAGCCAGGGCCCAAATGCCCAGCAAACCGGCGCCAACATAGAACAGGGTGCCTGGAGGCTGCATCTGACCAGCCGCCTCGGGGTTCGAAAGCGCGCTCAAATCGAGTCCGCCGCCGATCATCAGCGCGCCCAGCACCACATAGATTATGACGGCCAGAAGCACGAACGACCAGTATTCCTTGCGCCGCGAACGGCCCTTGAAATCGGCGTAGCGCTTGTACGGCATTATCATCCAATCGAGCATAAAATCCCCCTCTAGGATCGGCCCGCGCCTGGCGGACAAGCCGAAGCCACCACAAATCCGCCATTCTGGCAAACGAAAAAGGGGGCCGCAAGGCCCCCTTCCCCGTGTCAATTCTCGCAGCGGCTAGAAGCGGTAGCGCACCGATCCGCCCCAGGTGCGCGGCTGGTTGGTGTAGGCCGAAACCGACTCGTCCTGCGCCGGCAAGTCAAAGATCGTGTTGATATAGCGGTTGTTGCTGAGGTTGCGGCCCCACAAGGTAAGTTCGAGCCCATTGTTCATCGCATAGGTCAGCGACGCGTTGAACTCGCTGACCTCGCGCTTGAACGGCTTTGCGGCTTCGAGCCCCGGCAGATAGCCGCCGGGCAACACTGCCTGCGTGATCGGATCCCTGACGATGAAGGCCGGCAGCCCCTCGATCACCTGAACTTCCAATTCATGATGGAAATCGCCATGGAACAGCAAGTGGTTGCCGTTGGCCATTTCGTGGTCATAGTCGAGACTGAACGTACCGGCGAAACTGGGAATATCGGACGGCCTGATTCCGGTCGCATCTCCGAAAGCGGAATTCTTGAAGTCGTCATACTTGGGTTTGAGGTAGGTCATCGCCAGGCCGATCGTCAGCGGTCTGACCGGGCGCCAGGTGCCTTCGAATTCGGCGCCGTAGACCAATTCCTTGCCGGCATTGGCGAGGACGAAACCGGTTCCGGTGAAGATGTTGGACTGGAAACCTTTGATCAACTCATAGAAGGCGGCGATGTTGACCGAGCCGGTCGGCCACTTGGCCTTGATGCCGCCTTCGAACACTTCCGAACTCTCGGGCGTCGCGAAACGGCTGCCGAAGTCCTGGTTGACCACACCGATGCCCGCGGCCTGGATGGCGCCGGCGAGGCTCGCCGACGGACGGCTGTCGCGCGACAGGTTGACCGAGCTCGCCTTGTAGCCGGTCGCATAACTCAGATAGACATTGACGTCGTCGGACACGTCATAGGCCAGCCGCGCGGTATAAGTGAACTTGTTGTCCGAAGTCCTGCCGTTTTCGACCGCATTGGGAATGCCCAGCACCGGCACCAGGAACTGCAGCGGGCGCAGGCGGAGCAACGGCAGGGTCGCCGCCGCCGCACCTGCCTGAACCTGCGCGAAAACCGCCGGGTTCGCCTGGGCAAAGCCGGCGATCTGGGCCGGACTGGCAAAACCACCCGGCACGTTGAGAAACGCCGGGCTACCGATCGCTGGGATATCCCGGCATTGGTCGCCGCGTTGCGCAGCACTGGCAAGTCCAGCGCACCGAACACGTCGGTTGTGGAGACATTGACCGAATAGCGCTTCTTGTCGTTGGTGTAGTTGATGCCGCCGGTCAGCGTCAGTCGGTCGGTGACCTTGAAATCGACCTGGCTGAACAAAGAGAAGTTTTCGTTCTTCAGCGTATCGCGCTCGGTCAACCGCTGGCCGCTGGCGAAAAACTGGCCGATGTAGCGCGCCGGATTGCCGGTAACCGCCCCGAACAGGCCCTCCAGGCCGGGAATGCTTTGTGCGCCGCCACTCAGCCCTTGCACCAGTGCATTGGCGTAGGCGCGCGCATTCCTGCCCCAGATGAGATCGCCGTCCTGGCCAATCTTCTCATTGAAATAGAACGCGCCGACGAGAACGTTGACCTGATCGGCGAGATTGGCCTGGAACCGCAGTTCCTGGGTGAAAGTATCGATATCCGCCCGGGTGATGTTGCCGCCGGACAGCAGATCGGCGCTGGTGAAATCGATATCGAAATTCGATTTCAGCTTGCTCTTGCGCCAGGCAGTGATCGAAGTGACCGTCAGCGGCCCGGTTTCGTAATCGATCTGGCCGGAAATGCCGTAATTATCCACTTTGTTTGTCGGATCGACATCGAAGTAGAGCACATCGTCGAACAGCTGCTCCGGCCGGTTCACGTTGCCGCCCAGCAACCGGACGACCTGGGTTGGCGCAGCTTCCTTGACGTTGAACACACCGCAGCATTTCTCGTCGATCTTGCTGTAGTCAGCGATCAGCCGCGCGGTGAGGCCGCTGTCGCCCTTGAACAGCAACTGGCCGCGCACGAACCAGCGGTCGCGCTCGTTGATGCGGCTACCGGTCGCCAGGTTCTTGTTGTATCCGTCGCGCTTGTTGTAACCAGCCGCAAAGCTCGCCGCGACCGTCTCGGACAGCGGGCCGGTGACCAGGCCCTTGGCGACGATGGCGTTGTAATTGCCATAGCTCGCCTCGAAATTGCCGCCGAAAGTGAATTTGGGCTTCTGCGTGACGATCGAGACGACGCCGGCCGAAGCGTTCTTGCCGAACAGCGTCGATTGCGGCCCGCGCAGCACTTCCACCCGCTGCACATCGGGCAGGTCGGTGATCTGCGCCGCCGAGCGCGAGCGATAGACGCCATCGACGAATACGCCGACCGAAGGCTCGATCCCGGCGTTGTTCGCGCCGTTGCCGAAGCCGCGGATGAAGAAATTGGTGTTGGCCGAGGTCTGCCGCTCGCCAACCCGCAGCGACGGCACCACCGAGCTCAGGTCCTTGAGGTCGCGGATCTGCGCGCGTTCGATGGTTTGGGCGCTGGTTACCGAGACCGCGACCGGCACGTCCTGCAAGGTCTGTTCGCGCTTTAGCGCGGTCACGATGATCTCGTTACCCTCGCCTTCCTCTTCGGGCACATCCGCCGCGGGAGCCGCTTCCTCGCTGTCTTGCGCCTGGGCGGCGGCGGGAACGGCAAGGCCAAACAGCGCCGCGCCGCAAAGCAGCAGATGGCGCATGGGCAGGGCGGCGTGCGGGGAAGTGGTTTTCATGAGCTTGCGAACCTTTTTATTTCGAAGGGGCAAAGCTTTAGCGCAGGACCAGGACACTGGGACCTGACTTCCCCCTCCTTCCTCTGCCTGCCACCATAGGAATCCTATCGCTTGGGCACAATCACCAAAATGGCGGTTTTGCACCGGCTTGACCATAATGTTGCATTGCAGTCACAGTGTTTTGCTTGCCCGCAGGCGGCAGTTGGGTTAGGGGCGCGCCAATGCTGCGATGCAGCACGCCGTATCCCACTCCCTTGTTGCCCGGAATCCATCCCATGTCCGCCCCCGAGGCCCTGCGCAATATCGCGATCATCGCCCACGTCGATCACGGCAAGACCACGCTGGTCGACCAGCTGTTCCGCCAGTCCGGCACCTTCCGCGACAACCAGCGCGTCGAGGAACGCGCGATGGATTCGAACGACCTCGAGAAAGAGCGCGGCATCACCATCTTGGCGAAGTGCACTTCGGTCGAGTGGAACGGTACGCACATCAACATCGTCGATACCCCCGGCCACGCCGATTTCGGCGGCGAGGTCGAACGCATTCTCAGCATGGTCGATGGCGTCATCCTGCTGGTCGACAGCAGCGAAGGCGCGATGCCGCAGACCAAGTTCGTCACCGGCAAGGCGCTGGCCCTGGGCCTGCGCCCGATCGTCGTGGTCAACAAGATCGACCGCCCCGACGGCCGCCCGCAGGAAGTGCTCGACGAAGTGTTCGACCTGTTCGTCAGCCTCGACGCCAGTGACGAGCAGTGCGACTTTCCGGTGCTCTACGCCTCGGGCCGCAACGGCTACGCCAGCGAGGACCAGGATGCGCGCTCGGGCGATCTGACGCCGCTGTTCGAGCGGATTGTCAGCCACGTCCCGGCGCCCGCCGCCGATGTCGATGGCGAGTTCAAATTCCTGGTCACGCTGCTCGATCGCGACAATTTCCTCGGCCGCATTCTGACCGGCAAAGTGCAGTCCGGCACAATCAAGGTGAACTCACCGATCCATGCCCTTGATTCCGAAGGTAAGGTTGTCGAGACCGGGCGCGCCTCCAAGCTGATGGCCTTTCGCGGGCTGGAACGCGTGCCGGTCGAGGAAGCGCGCGCCGGGGATATCGTTTCGATTGCCGGCCTCACCCTCGCGACCGTCGCCAACACCATCGCCGACCCATCGGTCAGCGAACCGCTGCACGCCCAGCCGATCGACCCGCCGACGCTCTCCATGCGCTTTGCCGTCAACGACAGCCCCATGGCCGGGCGCGAGGGAACCAAGGTTACCAGCCGCATGATCCGCGACCGGCTGCTGCGGGAGGCCGAATCGAACGTCGCCATCCGCGTCACCGAAAGCGCCGACAAGGATAGTTTCGAAGTCGCCGGGCGCGGCGAACTGCAGCTCGGCGTGCTGATCGAAACCATGCGCCGCGAGGGCTTCGAGCTCGGCATCAGCCGCCCGCGCGTGCTCTATGGCGAGGAAGTTGACGAAAAAGGGGCCGTCAAACGCACCGAGCCCTATGAAACCGTCGTCATCGACGTCGACGATGAGTATGCCGGCACGGTTGTCGAGAAAGTCGCCATGCGCAAGGGCGAGATGACCGACATGCGGCCCTCGACCGGCGGCAAGACCCGGATCACCTTCTCGGCCCCCAGCCGCGGCCTGATCGGCTACCACGGTGAATTCCTCTCCGACACGCGCGGTACCGGGATCATGAACCGCCTGTTCGAAAAATACGGCCCCTACAAGGGCGCCATTGCCGGGCGGCAGAACGGCGTGCTGATCTCCAATGGCACCGGCGAGGCGGTCGGCTATGCGCTTAACATGCTGGAGGAACGCGGCGCGCTGTTCGTTTCCCCGCAGGAAAAAGTCTATGAGGGCATGCTGATCGGCGAGAACGCCAAGCCGGACGACCTCGAAGTCAATCCGATGAAGTCGAAGCAGCTGACCAACTTCCGCTCGACCGGCAAGGACGACGCCATCCGCCTCACCCCGCCCCGGGTGATGACGCTGGAGCAGGCCATCGCTTATATCGACGACGACGAAATGGTCGAAGTCACGCCGAAGAGCATCCGCCTGAGGAAGGCATTGCTCTGCCCGCATGAGCGCAAGAAGGCGGGGCGGCGGAAAGAGGCGGCTTAGGGCATCTTGCCCTTTGCGTGGCCCAAGGCGAGCGGTCGGCGTCGCGCTGAAAAACTAAAAATATCTTCTCGCGCCGCAACCTGAAAATTGCGCCAGGCATGTCCCGGACCAATCCGGATCGGCGAGCGCGGAGGTGATCGACGAAGAGAAAGAACTAGGGTCGGGAGACTTGCACGATCCTCCTTTTGCCGGCGTAGGCCGGGAGGACGGATGGATGAAGCTGTTTCCCAGTATGCGCATTCAGGTAATCTTCCCGAAACCTGAACAACCGCTGCCAGCCTCATCCCGCGCTCGTTCAGCTAAATCCACCTAAACCTGAACCCAACGCGGCAAATCGGACAGGGGCAATCGGGCCCTTCCACGCCTCCCGCGGCAGGAGTTCGCCATGTTGTCTCGTCTCAAGAAAGCCGCTCTCGCCAGCGCGCTTGCCGCAACCGCCCTGACCGGCGTCACCCCGGCGATGGCCCAGGGCTATCCCGGCGACTATGGCGGCTACCGCCACCGCGACCGGGGCGACAGCACCGGAGCGGCGATTATCGGCGGGGTCATTGGCATCGCGATCGGCGCGCTGATCGCCTCGGGCGGCAACAAGAAGAACAAGCACAAGCGGCATCGCGCCGATCTCGAATACCGCGACGGTTCCTATTACGACCGCGAAGGCCGCCGCTGCGACCGCGACGGGCGCCCCTACGATGAAGACCAGGGCTACTACCAGCGCCGCGGCTACAACGGCGGCTACGCCGATCGCGGCTACGGCGATCGCTACAGCAACGACCAGGGCGATCGCGGCTATTACCGCGGCAACTGACCGGTTTCGGGGCCAACGGACTGATCCTCCCAGGCCAGGCCCCGCGCCCCTCCCCGGGACCATATGGACCGGGGAGGGGTTTGCTTTGCCGCACCGGCCTTGATGCGGTTAACGCGCCATTCAGCCCGTCCATGGCTTGTTAGGCGCAGGAAGCCGCCAAATCGCGATGCGACCGCGTCGACGGATGCAATCGGAGAAACACCGTGGCCCTTTCGCTTCGCAAATCCACCCTGGCCGGCCTGCTCGGCGCCCTTGCACTCTCTGTCGCGTCGCCTGCGCAGGCGCGTGATCGCTACAATGACGACGATGGCGACGACGCCGCCCTGGCGATAGGCGCCGGGGTCATCGGTCTGGCGCTGGGCGCGGCGCTCGCCTCGGATCGGGACGATCGCTATTACCGCGACGATCATTATTACTACGATCGCGGCTACTACCCCCGCCGGTCCTACTATCGCTATGACCACTACCCGCGTTACAACCGTCACGACCGCCGCTGGCGCGGGCGCGATTGGAATGGCGGCTGGCGTGGGCGCGGGTACGACCGGGGCTGGCGCGGACAGCGCGGCGGACACGATCGCGGCTGGCGCGGGCGCGGCGGCTGGTAAACGGCTTGCCAGGTCGGGTCCCGTAACTCTCGCCAAGCGCGCGTCCTGGCTCTAAGACGCGCGGCACCATGCATTATCCGGATTTGCGCATCGCGCTTTACAGCGGCAACTACAACTATGTCCGTGACGGCGCGAACCAGGCGCTCAACCGGCTTGCCGGTTATCTGCTGAGCCAGGGCGCCGCCGTGCGGGTCTATTCGCCGACTACTGCCGAACCGGCTTTCGCGCCGACGGGCGATCTCGTTCCGGTGCCATCGATGACTTTTCCGGGCCGGCCGGAATACCGCTTCCCGACCATGCTCGGCCGCCAGGCAAGGCGCGATCTCGCCGCATTCGCACCCAATATCGTCCATGTCTCCTCGCCGGACATCGGCGGACACCGCGCGCTTAGCTGGGCGAGGCGGCGCGGCCTGCCGGTGCTCGGTTCGGTCCACACCCGCTTCGAAACCTATTTCCGCTATTACAACATGGCCTGGCTCGAGCCGGCGGCGGTGGCGATCCTGCGCCGGTTCTACCGCCGCTGTGATGCGCTGGTCGCGCCTTCCGAAAGCATGGCCCAGCTGCTGCGCGAACAACGGATGAATTTCGACATCGGCATATGGTCGCGCGGGGTCGATCGCGAGCTGTTCAATCCCGGCCGCCGCGACATGGCCTGGCGGCGCGCGCAGGGCATTGGCGATGACGAGGCGGTCGTCGGCCTGTTCAGCCGGCTGGTGATGGAAAAAGGCCTCGACGTCTTTTCCGACGCGATCGACGAAATGCGCCAGCGCGGCGTGCGGCACCGCGTGCTTATCGTCGGTGAAGGTCCGGCGCGCGGCTGGTTCGAGAACCGGCTGCCCGATGCGGTGTTCACCGGCCAGCTTTCCGGACCCGACCTCGCCCGGGCGGTAGCGAGCATGGACGTGCTGCTGTTCCCCTCGATCACCGAAACCTTCGGCAATGTCACGCTCGAGGCGATGGCGAGCGGCCTGCCGGTCGTGGCGGCGGCGGCGACCGGGAGCGAAAGCCTGGTCGACGATCGTGTCTCGGGCCGCCTGATCCGTCCTGGCGCCGTCCACCAGTTCGCCGAAGCGGTCCGCACCTATGTCGAGCAGCCGGATTTGCGTGCGCGACACGGCGCGGCAGGCGAGGCGCGCGCGCAGGTATTCTCGTGGGACCGGATCAACCAGACCGTGGGCGACACCTATTTAAGGCTGGTGCGGCAGAAAGCGGCGCGACGCTGATCTCATACCGATGCAATTCGACGCGGCTTGGGCTAGGCTGCGCCCATGGCCGACCTTTTCGCCGACGATCTGCCCTCCCGCGCGCCCGAGGAACCGCGCGAGGATGCGCCGCTGGCCGACCGCCTGCGTCCGCGCTCGCTCGCCGAGGTGATCGGCCAGGAGCATCTTACCGGGCCTGAAGGGGCTATCGGCCGAATGGTCGCGGCGGGCAGGCTCTCCTCGATGATCCTGTGGGGGCCGCCGGGGACCGGCAAGACCAGCATCGCCCGGCTGCTCGCCGATGCGGTGGGCATGCGCTTCGTCTCGATCAGCGCGGTGTTCTCCGGGGTTGCCGATCTCAAGAAGGCCTTCGCCGAAGCCGAGACGGCGGCGAGGATGGGCCAGGGCTCGCACGGGCGCACCTTGCTGTTCGTGGACGAGATCCACCGCTTCAACCGCGCCCAGCAGGACGGCTTCCTGCCCTTTGTCGAAAAGGGCACGGTGACGCTGGTGGGCGCCACCACCGAGAACCCGAGTTTCGAGCTTAACGCCGCCCTGCTCAGCCGCGCGCAAGTGCTGATCCTGCACCGTCTCGACGCGGCGGCGCTGTCGGTGTTGCTTTCACGCGCGGAAGGCCTGGTTGGACAGCCCCTCCCCCTCGCCCCCGAAGCGCGCGAGGCGCTGGTTGCCTCGGCGGATGGCGACGGGCGGTTCCTGCTCAACCAAGCCGAAACCCTCTATGCCGCCAATATCGAGCTTGATGGTTCGGGGCCGCTCGATCCCGCGGCGCTGGGCAAGTTCCTCCAGCGCCGCGTCGCGGTCTACGACAAGGACCGCGACGGGCACTACAACCTGATTTCGGCGCTGCACAAGTCGCTGCGCGGCTCGGACCCCCAATCCGCGCTCTATTACCTCGCCCGGATGCTGACCGCCGGCGAGGAGCCGCTTTACGTGCTGCGCCGCCTCACCCGCTTCGCCAGCGAAGATGTGGGCCTCGCCGATCCGCAAGCGCTGGTTCAGTGCCTCGCGGCGAAAGACGCCTACCAGTTCCTCGGTTCGCCCGAGGGCGAACTGGCGATTGTCCAGGCTTGCCTCTATCTCGCCACCGCGCCCAAATCGAACGCCGCCTATGCCGCGCAGAAAGAGGCGTGGAAAAGCGCCCGCGAAACCGGCTCGCTCGCCCCGCCCGCGCATATCCTCAACGCGCCGACCAAGCTGATGAAGGACATCGGCTACGGCGATGGCTATGCCTACGATCACGACGCCGAGGAGGGTTTTTCCGGTGCGGACTACTGGCCCGAGGGCATGGCGGCCCAGCAATACTACCGCCCGGTCGAACGCGGCTTCGAGCGCGAAGTGCTGAAACGGCTCGATTGGTGGGAGAAGCAGCGCCGCGAACGGCGCGGTGGGTAACTCTCTGCCCGGACTTGCTCAGCCGATCCTCCGAACCTAGCCTCCGCGCCGCGATTCCGGTTCTGTTTCAAATCGCTCAGAGGGGGCGCGTTATGAACAATCTGGCTATCGGCAGCTACCGGTTCGACCCGGCGCTCGCCACCCAACTTGCCCACAAGGCATTGATCGTCGCGGCCATACTCATCGTTACCTGGCTGCTCGCCAAGGCGGCGAAATGGTCGTTCGCCAAACTGGTCGACAAGGTGCCGCTGTTTCAGCGCGCCGCGGCGACCGGTCAAAGCATCGGTGAATCGCTGGGACGCATCGTCTCGCTGTTCATCTGGCTGTTCGGTCTGCTCGCGGTGCTGCAGGCGCTGGAACTTAGCAGCGTGATCGCACCGATACAGGGCATCATCGACAGTTTTATGGGCTTCCTGCCCAGCGTCTTCGGCGCGGCGATTATCTTCTTCGTCGGCATGACCGTCGCAAAGATCGTGCGCGAAATCGTCGAAACGGCGCTCACCGCGGTGAATTTCGACAAGTGGGCCAATCTCGGCGGTGCTGAAGCCGTGACCGGCAACAGCACGATCAGCAAGACGCTCGGCCTTATCGTCTTCGTGCTGATCGCCGTCCCGGTCGGCATCGCCGCGCTCGACGTGCTGGACATTCCTTCGATCACCGGACCGGCCAAGGACATGCTGGAAATGGTGCTCCACGCCATTCCGCTGATCATCGGGGCGAGCCTGCTGCTGGGCCTCGGCTTCGTCATCGCCCGCTGGGTCAGCGGCATGATCGAGGAAGCGCTACCCGGGCTCGGCTTCGACCGCGCGGTTGAATCGATCGGCATAGTCCCGGAAGGCCGCAGCGCTTCAGGCATCATCGCAACGCTGGTCAACATCGCCATCATGCTGTTCATGGCGATCGCGGCCACGCGCCTGCTCGGTTTCCCCGAGCTGACGAGCATTGTCGAAACGGTGCTCGATCAGGGTGCCAGCGTGATCTTCGGCGCGACGCTGATCGCCGCCGGCGTGATCCTCGCCCGGGTGATCAAGGGCCTGGTCGCAACCGCCGCCGGCGAGGGATTCGCACCATCCCTGATCTACTGGCTGACCGTGGCGCTGTTCCTGTTCATCGGGCTCAAGCAGATGAATATCGGCGGGCAGATCGTCGATTATGCCTTCGGCTCGCTGGCGGTCGGCGCGGCGGTGGCGTTCGCTCTCGCCTTCGGGCTTGGCGGACGCGATGCGGCGGCGAAGAAGCTTGCCGAATTGATGAAGAAATAGTCTCCAAAGCGGCGCTCGCAGGGCTTTCCAACCCGGCGAGCGCCGCGATAGAGCTTTCGCCAGACCGCGATGGTTGGGGAGAGATTGGGCTGAGATGCGAACATATCGTTATCCTGGTCGCCTTCGCAGCAATGGCGGGTTTGACGTCCGGGACAGCCATGGCTCGCGCGCCCGATCTGGCTGCATGCCCGAGGCTTTCGCCGGAAGATGACAGTCGACCGGCAGCGGACGCAAGCCGTTGACCATTCCCGGCTTCGTTTCAAAGATTGCCCGGGCAAATCTCGACTACATATGCCATAGCGACGCAAACCGGGCGGGACGGTTTGTGTCAACACGGTCTTCATGGAGCAGACCTCACTCTTCCGGCTGACGAACGACAAGCGATTCTTTGGCTTCGCCTGGTCGGGCTATGAGGCCGGCGGCTTCATGCTGGTCGATCGCAGCGGTCGCGGACAAGCGGTCGATACAGGTGCGGCGCCAGTCTTTCTCGCCAAGCCGCGGCCGGCTGGCCGCGATCGAGATTTCCGAATCCGGCTTCGGCTCGCTCAACGCCTTTCTGGTCATGCAGGTCGAGGCGACCGGCCTGCGCCAGCTGGCCAAGCTCGAGGACATTCCGCTTCACGTCGACTGGCGGATCGACAGCTGGGCCGGTGAGAACTGCATCAATCTCTCCGCCGTGCCGCAAAGCCGCGTGCCCGAAAACTGGAACGACCTGCCCAAGGCCCGGCGCGACCGCTATGTCGCCAGACCCGGTGCGAAAGGCTGGACGCTGGTGCCGGCGCAAGGCCGCGGCTGCCCCGCCGCTTGACCCATTTCACCCGTTTCGCCGCGATAGACTGGTCGGGCGAGGCTGTCGCCCGGCCCAAGGGGCTTGCCCTGGCCGTGGCCGAGGCGGGCGCAGCCGCGCCGCAACTTATCCGGCCCCATGGCGGCTGGTCGCGCGAGGCTCTGACCGACTGGATCGCGGCGCAGGCGAGCGAGCCGATGCTGATCGGGCTCGACCTGTCGACCGCCTTCCCGTTCCTCGACCATGGCGCCTATTTCCCTGGCTGGGCAAGCGCGCCAGGCGATGCCCGCGCGCTGTGGCGCAGGGTCGAGGAAATCGCCGCCGCCGACCCGCACCTGGGCGCCAGCAGCTTCGTCGCCCATCCCGAAGCGCGCCGCCATTTCCGGCAGACCGGCGATCTTGGCGATCTGCACCCGCCGGGGCGCGGCCGCTTGCGCCTGTGCGAACATGGTCAGCGCTCAATGGGCCTTTCGCCCTACAGCTGCTTCAATCTGGTCGGCGCGGCGCAAGTCGGCAAATCGAGCCTCACCGGCATGCGGGTGTTGCACCGGCTTTCGGGCAAAGTGCCGGTCTGGCCGTTCGATCCGCTGCCCGTCTCGGGCGCGGTGGTGGTCGAGATCTATACCGCCCTCGCCGCGCGCGAGGCGGGCGTGCGGCGCGGGCTCAGCAAGCTGCGCGACGGCGCGGCGCTCGATGCGGCCCTCGGCGCTCTGGGTTCGGCCGCGCATGCCCCGCTGGAGCGCTACGACGACCACGCAACCGATGCGATGCTGACTTCCGCCTGGCTGCGACGGGCCGCGCATCGCGCCGCGCTGTGGCGCCCTCGCGGTATGACGGAAGCAGCTGCCCGCACCGAAGGCTGGACTTTCGGCGTCGAGTTGCTCGAACAAGCCTCGTAACCCGCGAACAGGACGCTCGTTGCCAATGGATTGCCCTGAACGGGCTGGACCTCGCCCCCGCGCTGCGGCTAAGGGGCCAATCCTGCCCTGATATGCAGAGGGGGCCGGCTTAGCTCAGTTGGTAGAGCACCTGATTTGTAATCAGGGGGCCAGGGGTTCGAATCCTCTAGCCGGCACCATAAAATAACTTAATAATAATGGCTTATGGAATTGACAGAAACCGAGTGGAGCCTAGAATTTTCTATAGGCTCCATATAGGCTCCACCAATCGAGATTTCCACAGAATCGCATGAGCCGCCGTTCGCGCTGTGCGGGACTTTGGCTGCGATTCACACGAAACCGTTGAAATCCAGTCGAGTGATTTCAGGCTCGAAATCCTGGCCAAATGATTGCATGTTCGCCATGCAATGGGTCGCAGGATCACACTCTATGAGGCTGCTTTGGCGGAGGCCGAGGCCACGGGCGGAGTAACCGCGCGGCAGGCTGCAATCGCCGCATTCGAGAAGGCGGATTTCGTCTTCCGCCTGTTCCATCGGATTCGGGAATACATTGCCCCGGCTTTTGGCTTTCTTGCTCTGCTCGTATTGGTGGCTCTGACTGTCGACTGGGGCTTGAGCGGGTTCACGCGCGACTACTGGGATTCCGGGCCGCCATCGGCAGCGTTGGTCCGTGCAGCCAGCTTCTTTGGCGTGGGGTTTGCGTGTTATTCGGTCTGGGACATCGCGTTGCTGCTCGAAAAGTTCGGCGTCGTTCCGGGCAGGTTAAAGGCCCCAGCCCTGGCGCCATTCCACGCGGTACGCGAACGATGCGCCGATGCGGAGACAGCCGCTTTCGAGCACGATGGCAAGTTGATCGATGGTCCGATTTTCAATTCCGTTTGGTCGCTGATCCTGTTCTCCCAATACCCCGCGCATCGCCGTTTCCGCTTGCCCGATGCGAGCGGAATTATCGAGGCTCAGCCGCTCATCGATGCGCCAGATTCCGGCGAGGTGAACGTGCTCGATCCGAGCCGCGAACCGGCGCTGGATGCGCCCGGCATCAATGCCGTGATCAACCTGTCCAGCACGACCAACACGCTCAATGTCCAGAACACATATCATGCTCCGCCCGAGCCGAAACGCCGGGCGAAACCCGAGAAGCCGCACTGGTATTCGAGCGTAAGTTCCGAGATGCATTTGGAGCGATCAGCCAAGATCGCCAACCACTGGAATGGCAGCGAGACCGATCAGGTTCGCACTGCCCTGGACACGGCATTTGCGCGGACGCGCGAGGGGCAGTTCCCCAACATCGCGCGAGGCGGTCTGGTCGATGAAATCGTCGAAGCGCTCAAGGCAGCGAACCTGAAAGTGGGACTTGGCAAGACCAACTCGAAGGAGTGGATCACCAAGATGTTCGGCGAAGGCGAGCGGCACGATTACACCTGGGTTCGCCGCTATCTGACCGAGCCGGATTTCGAACCACCCTACGAGCTGCCCTTTTCGCCATAGCCGTTCGCCGCTACGCTTACGCACCGTTGCGCGTAAACGTAAGCTGATTGAGCCAACGCCGCACTCATGCAAACCTTCCTGCCCAGCCATGTGCAGAAAGGTTCGCCATGCAAATCCAGGAATCGAACAACCTGCTCACCATGAAGCAGGTCATGAACCTCGCCGGCTTCAAGAGCCGCACCACCGTCTATCGCCGATTGGAACTCAACTGCATGCCGCAGCCATGCCAGATAGGGCTTGGCCGCATGCGCTGGCGCGAGCGCGACATCGCCGCCTGGATCGACGGTCTTGAGCCGAAGCACGATGGCGGCGGCCATGCGTGAAATGCCCTTCAACCAAATGGCCGACGCGATGGCCTGTCACTCCGCCGAACGGATCGAGGTCGAATGCCTGCGCGGGCATTTTTTCAAGCTCGAGCTGTTCTCGATTGACGGCGGCCTCGCTGAGCGAAGCCTGATCGGCGGGGCGCTGCAGTTCGGAACAGACCGCATCGCGCTCGATCCCGAACATGCCTGCCAGCTTGCCGGCCGCGTTCGCGCCGCCATCGACAACAGCGTCGCCGGGTCGATCATCCATCGCCCCGCGTGCCGCGATGGGGGGCATTGAAATGCGAGCTACCGCACGCCCCACCGGACAAGCCCGAAGTAATCCTCGAATAATGCAGGGAAGCGACATGGGGCGGATGAAAGAGGGGGGAAGAGAGCACACCGAACCCATTCATTTGAATGGCGCTTTTTTCATTTTGGTTCAGCAAGTTATCAAGTGCAGTCCTTTTGCCAGACATCGCCCGTCCTGGTTGCCGGACAAAGCGACACTGCGTGATTTCGCCAGCGAACCCGCGACTGTTCCCCGCGTCGCACTGCCTGCACAGCGCCACGCAGTGTCTCCCCTCGATTGGCCGCCCAGGAGGCTCCCGATGACCCTCGTTCCCTTGACGGTCTACCTGCCCCGCGCCCAGCTTGTGCAGCTTGAACGGCGTGCCGCAAAAGCCGGCATCAGTCGTAGCAGTTTCTCTGCCCGGGCCATTGAGGCGGCGCTGACCGCCCCCTCGCTCACATCTGAAACGATAGCTCAGGAGCTGTCCAGCCTGCGTGCGGAGACCGAGCGGCTCTCGCGCTGCCTCGCCAGCGAAAGCGGCGAACTCGCCAGCGGTGGAGTCGTGCCATGAGCGAACAAGCCTTCATCCGCGTGGCTGTCCCAGCCGACCTGCGCGAGCGTTACAAGGCCGCCTGTCTCGAATTGGGCATGAGCATGGGCGACCAGGCGGCGCTGCTGTTCCGCAGCTGGGTCGAGGGCCATGAAACAGGAGGCCTTGGCGGTTCGCTCGACTTTGCCGGGCGTCCCCCGGAACCGAAGAACTCGAATCCGAATCCCTGCCGCTGATCGACGAAATCCACGTCGCGTTCGAGGCCCAGACCAGGAAACTGATGGGCGCAATCCAGCCCTCCTCAGCCCGCTTCACCGAACTCGAACGGCTGGTCCGGCATGGCTCTGAGAGCGCCGAAAAGCGGTTAAGCCAGGAATGCGAAAGCTGGCGTCAATCTGTCGATCACAACAACGCGACCTGGCGTGCGCAATTGGCCAGAGAGCGCGACGATTGGCGCTGGCTGGGCGGCGCTTGCGGTGCGGGTGTGATCGCCGCAGGCCTGTTGCTTTGGGCCCTATCCGGGACCGGCTTGGGACGGAGCATAGCGACGGGTCTGGCGGGCGGCGGCAGCCGCTGGCAGGCCGCCTTGCTGCTCGCAGGCGACGGCAGCATACTGCACACAAACCTGATGAGCGCGACCGCCGCAATGCTCAAGGACGAGCAGTTCCGCGACGACTATGGACGCTGCATCGGTCGCACCTACAAGACTGACGGAAAGCCCATCGCATGCCGGCTTTCCATGCCGCCTCTGCATTTGAGCGATTGAGCCGGACGATGGTCGTCAGCGTCGCCAGCGTCGGGTCGGCAGCGGGCGCTGCTGCCTATTATGCCGCCGACAACTACTACACCGCCGACAAGGCGGCGGAACTTTCCGAATGGGGCGGCGAAGGCGCGGCGCGGCTGGGACTTTCGGGGCCGGTCGATGCCGCCCAGTTCGAAGCCGTGCTCGGCGGCAAGCTGCCCAACGGCGCGACAATCTCGGGCGGCGGCGGCGAGCACCGGGCGGGTCTCGACCTCACCTTCAGCGCCCCCAAATCGGTGTCGCTCGTAGCTTTGCTCGGCGGCGACCAGCGCGTTGTCGCGGCCCACGTTGCGGCGGTGCGCAATACCATGCAATGGGCCGAGAGTCGCCTTGCGCTGGCCCGGCAAGGGGCGAACGGACACACGACGCTGGAGACCAGCAATCTCGTCTATGCGCTGTTCCCGCACGACATCAGCCGGGCGCACGATCCCCAGCTCCACGTCCACGCCGTGATCGCCAATGCGACCCAGCGGCCCGACGGACAATGGCGGGCGCTCCGCAACGATGCACTCTACCAGGAGAACACGCTGATCGGCGCGGTCTATCATGCCGAACTGCGCGCCGCGCTGGAAAAGCTCGGCTACGGCATTGTCATGACCGGCAAGCACGGCAGCTTCGAGATCGCCGGAATCGACCGGGCGACTATCGAACAATGGAGCACCCGCAGGGGCGATATCCTCGCCATCGCTGACAAGCTCGAGATCGGCTCGCCGCAGGGAATGCGCGCCGTCGCTGAGCGCACCCGCGAGAGCAAGACCGAGATCGAACCGGACAAGCTTGCCGCAGTTTGGCAAACCTTGGCCGAAGAACGCGGGCTGAACATCGACGGCGTGGTCGAGAAGGCCATGCAAGCCAGCACCCCGCGCGGGATAGTCGCGCGGGTTCACGAATGGGGCCGCGAGCTGGTCGAACGCATCACCCACGCCTTCGGTCCCAGGCCCGAGCCGCTGATGGCCCTTCCGCCCGAGCCGCCACGCGGCACAACGCTTGCCGCCGCCTATGCGGTCGCCGCCGGGGTGCGCCATCTGACCGAGTGGCAGGCGACGTTTGCGCCGCGCGAACTGCTGCGCGAGGCGCTCAACTTCTCCGCCCACGGCGCACGGGTCGGCGAGATCGAGCAGCGGATCGGCAAGCTGGTCGATCAGCGCGTGATCCTCCAGAAGGATCACGATGGCCTGCCGCGCATGACCACGCGCGATGTGCTGCGAACCGAAGGCGAGATCGTCGCCCGCATGGAAATGGCCAGGAACGATGCGCAAGTTCTGGTTCCAGCCGATGTGGCCAATGAGTCGCTCGGCGCGGCTGCGGAAGCGCGCGGCATTGGTTTGTCGGTCGAACAGCGCGAAGCGGCGCTTGCCATTCTCTCTGGACTCGACCGCTACCAGTTGGTCCAAGGCGATGCCGGCAGCGGCAAGACCACGCTGTTCGCGCTGGTCAAGGACGTGCTGGCCGGGCGCGGCCATGACATTCTCGCGCTCGCCCCCCAGCACAAACTCGCCAACGAGTTGCGCGACGGCGCCGGATTGAAGGCGGGGACAGTTGCCGGGTTCCTGGTCCGTCATGCCCAATTGACCGGCAAGCCCAATGTCTATGCAGCGCAGCTCGCCAAACAGCAGCTCGGCGGCAAGGTGCTGCTGGTCGACGAGGCGTCGATGCTGTCGCACCGGCAAGTGCTGGGCCTGATGCAGATCGCCGATCATGCCGGGATCGCCAAGCTGGTGCTGGTCGGCGATGTCAGGCAGATCGCCTCCCCCGAAGCCGGGCGACCGTTTGCCATGCTCCAGGTCGAAGGCGCGCCCATTGCCCGCCTTTCAGAGAATCGCCGTCAGCTCGATCCGCAGATGCGCGAAGCGGTTGCCGCCGCTCGGCTCGGCAAGACCGGCCGCGCGCTCGATGCGCTCGGCAACCGGGTCGCGGAATCCCGCGATCCGGCGCTGTCGGGAGCTAAGGCCTGGCTGGCGCTGCCGGCCGAGGAGCGCGGTCGCACCGCGATCCTGACGTCGGGCCATGCCCTGCGGACCCAGGTGCTCGATCATGTCCGCAAAGGGCTGATCGCCGAGGGCGCGCTGGGCAGGGAAAGCCTGACCTTACGAACCTATGAGAATCTCAACCTCACCCGCGAGCAAATCCGCCAGATCGGGAACTATGCCCCCGGCCAGCGGCTCACCCTCTACCAGCAGCAATCAAAGCTCGGGCTGGAACGCGGCGCCTATCGCGTCGAATCGGTCGATGCCAAAAAGGGCGAAGTGCTGCTCAACCGCGACGGCGTCATCCGCCGCTTCGATCCTGCAAAGCTAAGTCCGGGCGCGACCAGGGCCAGTCTGTCAGTGCCATCGCAGATCGAGGTCCGCCAGGGCGACCGTCTAATCTGGACGACCAACGACCGCCAGCTTGGCATCGCCAACGGCAATCCGGTCGAGGTCACCCGCATCCAGAACGGCGCGATCACGCTCACGGACGCATCCACCACCCGCACTCTCGCCCCCGGCAATCCGCTGCGCCAGTCCCTCGCCCATGGCCTCGCCCTCAACATGCACCGAGCGCAAGGCATGACCGTGGACCGCGCGATCACCGTCATGTCGAGCCAGGATCGCCAGCTCAACAGCGCCAGCCTGTTCTATGTCCTCACCTCGCGTGCACGCGAACACATCGGTCTCCATGTGGATAGCAAGGACGACCTGGCCCGCTCGATCGACAATCATCGCGGCGAAGTCGCCAATGCCCGCGAGGTGTTCAATGATGCGAAACTCGGGAAGGATCGGGGCGCGGGAGCCGACATGCATGCGGATGCCAGCAAAGTTCTGGAATTGCCGGTTCCTGAAAAATATCTCGGTCTTTCGCTGTGAAAATGACGACTTTGCAGGACGACCCGGACATGCGACTTCTCCGGCAGCGGATCGGAATGACATGCCGCCGGTTCAAGCTCTTGGATTGGCGAATCTCGATCATCGACATGTTCCTGAACCGGTACAGTGAGCAACATGCAGAGATTGAATGCCCTTGCTGGCAGCGGGATTGTCGCTCATGCCATGCCGCTTGGCCCGGTTGTCACAAACTTCTACAACTATGCGCCCGATGATACCTGCAAACTCGCAGCGAGCCTGCCCACGCTGACCGAAAAACAGGGGCCGGCACGCTGGTCTGGCTTTCCACCGACCGCGAGGCCAGCCTCAGCAGCGGTGGCTATTGGGAAAACCGACGTCCGCGCCCGCTGAGACCGGTTTCCGTGAAAACATGGTTGATCCATCGTTTCTGGGATAAAAGCGTGAATCTGGTGCGCAAGTCATCCGGGAATTCGTCGTCGGCTAATCAGCTCGCTTGTGCTGGGTTTGCCTCGGGCCACTGCGGATACTTGCCCAGGCTGAATATCAGGGCCCCGCTGACAAGCGAGATCGCCGTTCCGGTCCACAGCAGCGGCGCATAGCTGCCGGCCCGGTCAAAGACGATACCGCCCAGCAGCGGCCCAAGTGCGCCCGCCAGCGCGATCATGCTGGCCATGAAGCCGAAGATTGCGCCGTAGTTCCGGATCCCGGCATAGCGGGCAGTCAGATAGTTGCAGAGCTGAATCTTGGTGCCAGCGGTATAGCCGCTGACCACGATCGCGAAGACCACGAGCCAGGCAGGGGCATAGCCCTTGATCAGCAGGGGATAGACCAGCGCGGTCGATGCAAGGGTCAGCCCGCCCACCCAGCGGGCATGGAACCGGTCGAGCAACCAGCCAGTGATCACTTTGCCAAGGATGCCGGCTACGCCCACCAGGCTGCCGATCCAGGCCGCATCGGCCCTCGTCAGGCCGGTTTCCACGACAATCGGGAACTGATGAACCGAGACGGCGATGGTGACGAACAGGGTCAGCAAGGTTGCCAGCGCAACGCGCCACAGCGATGTGTCGCGCATCGCTTGCGGAATGGTCAGGCCGGGCAATTCCGCCGCTTCGATGAAGCCGGGACCGGCAGCCTTTTCGCGCTCACGCTTCTGGTCGTGAATGTCGAACAGGAACAGCACGCTGAACAGAAGGGCGACTGCGCCCCAGCCCAGCCCCAGCCAGACAAAAGCCGCGCGCCAGCCCTGTGTGTCGATCAACCAGTTGCCCAGCGGCGAGACGATGACCTGCGCAAGCGCCGTTCCGGAGAGGGTGACGCCCAGCGCGAGGCCCCGGCTGGCGGAAAACACCCCAGCCACCGCCGTCGACCAGACAGTCGTCTTCACCGCAAGCGAGAGCACGCCGAAGGCCAGCCACAGGCCGATCCACTGGCCGATCGAACCATCCACCAGGCCGAATGCGGCAATCAGCAGCGCGGTCAGCACCAGCCCGGGCAAGGCCAGCCGCCGCGACCCCCAGCGATCGATCAGCGAGCCAACGAACGGCGAACCCAGCACGGTGATCACCGCGCCGAAAGTCATCCCCATGCTGATCTGCGTGCGGCTCCAGCCGAATGCGTCTTGCAGCGGCTGCATGAACAGGCCGAGCGCGGGTGACATGAACGAGAAGAACGAGACCCCGACCGATGCGGCCATCACCAGCTTCCACTGCGCACGCCATTCCGCGCGCGCAATGTTGGCTGAAACCGGTTCGGCCGCGCTCATGCGAAGGAGATGCACACTTTCTGCGCCTCGTCCGGCCGACCGGCCTGCTCCAGCGCTTCGGCGATCCGATCAACCGGGAATTCATGTGTCACCAGGCTGGCAAGATCGAACCGGCCCGAACGCATCATCGCCAGGATGTCGGGCAGCATCGCCTCTGTCTCGCCGTCGCCGCAGCCGTGGATGTGCCAGTTGTTGAAGGCGATCTGGGTGAGATCGAGCGGCACAGGCTGTTTGTGCACCCCCACCAGCGCCAGGCTGCCGTTGCGCGGCGCGAGCGCGGCGAAAGCTCTCGATCACCGATGGCACCCCCACCGCATCGACATAGAGCCGCGCGCCGCATTTCTCGGCTGGATAGCCTGGGCTTCTGCCGAAAGCCGCAAAGGCCGCATTCCGCAGGTCTTCGTGCGCCGGATTGCATGTCAGGAAGCCCAGCTTGCGGGCATTCGCCAGCCGGAATTCGGACAAGTCGACCAGCATCACCTCGGCGCAGCCATACCATTTGAGCATGATCGCACTGGTCATGCCGATTATGCCCGCACCAAATACCACCGCGCACTCGCCCGGCTGCACGTTTAGTTCGCGGACCCCGCGCGTGCCGATCACGAAAGGCTCGAACAGCACCGCCGCGCGCAAGGGCAGTTCGGCATCGATCGGCAGCAGACTGTAGCCGACTTCGCACTGCGGAATGCGCAGGTAGGTCGAAAAGCCGCCTGCTGCAGAGACCCGGCGCTTGTCGCGAAACGCCTTGTCAGTGTTGACGAAGACCCGGTCGCCGACCTTGAGGCCCCGCACATTGCAGCCAAGTTCGACAACTTCGCTGATCGATTCGTGGCCAAACTCCTCGTCGACCCAGATCCGGCTGGTGGGTCCGTGGTTCTGCCAGGCGAAAATGTCGGAGCCGCAAATGCCGGTCAGTACATTGCGCACGATGGCTTCATCCTCGCCGCAAGGCGGATAGGGCAAGTCGATGACATCGACTTGTCCGGGGCCCCGGAAAATGGCCGCCTTGTAAGTATCGGGATGCATCCTGGTCTCTCCGCCTTCAACTGTTGTAAATGGCCGCCCCGGCTCATGCAACCGGGGCGGCCATCATGCACCGCACAGCGGGATCAGAATTTCTTGCTCAGGCCCAGTTGAAACGTGCGGCCCAGGATATTGCCCAGCGCATAGCCGGTAGGTGCGGTCAGGTTCACCGGCGGCCTTACACCGAACAGGTTGGTCACTTGCAGCGAGAGCACGGTATCCTCAAGGTATCCCTGATCCTTGAAGGTATAGCTCAGGAATGTATCCACGGTATTGTAGGCGTCCACTCTGGTCTGGGTCGTCGCGTTTGCCGCCAGTCCGTTGCCGGCGGTGTGCAGCAGGGTGGCGGAGAAGCGGAAGTTGTCGACATTCGCCCCCAGCGTGACCGCACCCCGAAAGCGCGATTCCGTCAGCAATGAATCGATGAAGACCACGCCATTGGCAGCGTTTTCCTTTTTCAGGATGTAGTTGCCGGCGAGGCCGAATTCCAGCGAACCGAACGACATCGGCTGGGTATAGCTGATGTCGAAATCCAGCCCGTCGTTCTTCTCCTTGGCAAGGTTTCCTGTGCGGCCCGAGGATATGTAGCCCGGACTGTTGGCAAGCCGGGACCCATCCGGGGCAAAGAGCGAGGCCAGAGTCGGGAAACCGGCTAGGCCGGTGAAAGCGGTTGGGCCGCCGATGAAGTCCAGCGCCTGTTGCAGATTGGGATTCTGGATATAGAAGCTGGCATAGGTCGGCGTGTAGAACTGCGAGACCGTGGTGAAGGGGCCAGAGGTCAGTTTGTCCCTGAAACGAGCGTTGTAGTAAGTGAGGCTGGCCCTCAGGCCTTCCGCGAAGGGCGCCTTCAAATCCATTCCCAGCGTCCACGTTGTGGCCTTCTGCGGCCGCAGGTTGGGGTTGCCGCCGGTTACGATGAGGATGTTCGTGGCCCCTGGCGGCAGGATGAAGGCGGTATTGCTCTGCGTCGTGCTGAGCGGCGAAAATAGCTGCGGCAGCGCCGGCGCGATGAACGACTTGCCATATGTGCCGCGGAACGTCAGCCACTCGACTGGCTTGAGCGAGACCGCGAAGCGCGGATTGAATGTATCGCCGAAATCGCTGTAGTGATCGTATCGACCGGCGATGCTCAGGCGCAGTTCGTGGACCGGCCCGTTGCTCTCCGGCGAGATAATTGGCAGCTCCAGTTCCCCGAAGGCGGAATAGACCGTTCGCGATCCGGCATAGGCTATCGCCGGGGTGGTCAGCGCGCCCAGATAGTCCACCGTCTGGCTGCTCGCGTTGTAGTCTTCGTCGAGAAGCTCGGCACCCAGGGCGATCTTGGCATCGCCTCCGGGCAGCTGGAACAAGCTCCCGTCTGCCACAAGCCGCAGCTGAGTCTGCTGCACCCGGCCCTGCGCAGTAGTCGGCCGGTCGGCGATCTGCCGGGCGACCAGAGCCGAACCGGGGGTCGAGGCGGGCGCGTAGGGATTGAGCGCCGTTGCCGGGTCGGTCCTGGCAATTGCCTGGGCAAGCAGCGCGGTATTGGCGGCTTCATAGGCGAAGGAGTTGAAGCGGCTTTCGTTGTAATTGCCCAGGAAGCGCAGCTGGAAGTCGCTGATCAGGTTTGCCGACAGCTCGCCCGAAAGGCCCCAAGTATCAAGCTTGGTGGTCGTTGGCAGGTTGGGGCCTACTGCGGGTGCCAGGGAAAAATCGACCCTTTGGGTCCGGGTCGTGCCCACCTGTGCCGGGGTGATCGCATAGAACGGGTTGGTTGCCGGCACGTTTGTGACATTGGTAACCAGGGCAAAGGCATTGAAGGCGGTCGACTTGCGGGTCGAATAGAAGCCGCGGAGATCGACGCTGATCGAGGAACTGATCTCCTGCGTCAGGCCGGCGAATACCGAATGCATATCCTGCGAGGGGAGGATGGATTCGGCGGCATAGCGGCTGCATCGGCTCGGGCCGGCAACATATCCTGTCGGCTTGCCGTCGGCTCCGACCCCGGTGTAGGTGTATTGCACCGCCGTCGCACCGCCGCCAGCATTGGCGGTGACCGTGGCCGGCGTGCAGGTCACGATCAGCGGATTTTGCTCGATATAGGGCCGGTTGGCCCCCAGCAGGCCATCCGCCTTGCTGTAGGAATAGGCGGCATAGGCCGAACCGCTGCCCCAGTCCTTGCCTGCTGTCGCCGCAACGCGCCAGGCCTTGTAATCGTCAGCGAAGCTGGCAGTCGCCTCGGCCTTGACACCGTCGAACCGCTTCAGAGTGGTCATGTTGATGACCCCGCCCACTGCGTCCGAACCATAGGTTGCCGAGCCGCCATCGGGCACGATTTCGATCCCGCCCAGCACGCCGGTTGGAATGATCGAGGGATCGATGCTCGTCGCCGCGCCGCCGCCACCTGCCCCGGCCGATGCCAGTCGGCGACCGTCGAGCAGGATCAGCGTGGGCAGTCCGTGGATCTGGGGCTGCTGGGGCTGTTGCCGCTGCCCGACCCCCATGTCGTTGCCCGACAGGGGCTGCCGATTGAAGAACGAAAGCTGGGGAATTTTCGCCAGCACTTCCTGCACGGTGACGCCGCCGGCCTCGACGATATCCTGCCGGCTAACCGAGATTGGCTCGGTGCCCGCCGGAGCGATGCCGCGGATGTAGGTGCCGGTGACGACGATGCTGGCATCGTCTTCATCCGCCGCCCTGTCGCTGCCTTGGGCGAAAGCGGGCGAGGCGCTGCCGAAAGCGCACAATGCCGATCCGGCTAGCATAGCGGAAATATAATGTTTCATGTTGATTTCCTCCCCAAAGTCTGAATTTTGCTGGGTGTGCCGCTGGACACTTCGCCCCAAACCCTCATTCTGCAGCCGGCATGCAGTATCGCCGCATCGCTTGGCATTCTGCCTTCGCCGTGTGCTGCACTCATTACCTGATGGGACTGCTTCGGCTGTCCCTCACCTGACTTCAGTATGCTCTTTTACCTAACACCGCAACATTCAATCGGATTGCCGAAGTCGGTGGCGGCGGTACGCTGGGTCATGCCCTGGCAACCGCGCCGCGCCGCGCTATTGGCTGGCGGGCAGCTTGGCGAACTCCTCGTCGAGCTGGGCCAGGCGAGCATCCGTCAGCAAGTCGGGCGCATAGGCCCCGACAGCCTCCTTCAGTTCGCGCAGGGTCATGCCCGCAGCCCGCTCCAGATTTTCCGAAAAGCTCGATGCCGAGCCGAATTCCGGCACAATCCGGACAAGAACAGCTTTCGCCGCAGGATCGGCCATCAGCGTCTCGAGCGTCGTCGTCGCGGTGGAAATTTTCGGCTGGGCCGGGGCGGGTGCCGCAGCAGGCACGGTCTCGGCAGCAAGGGCGGGAATTGCTGTGATGGCCGCAGAAGCAAGCGCAATCGCAGCGAAGCTGCGGTTCAATCTCATCGCGCAATCTCCCAATCCGGTGCCCAGCGGTCACCGCCGCATCACCGGCACTCCTACACTCCATTGCGCGACAAGGCAAGTTAAGAGTGCTCTTTAATGGGATTGGGCTGCCTCCAACGCAGTCTAGCCCAAGGTCAGTCCGGCTCGCGGAGCTGCGCGGCGGCGGGGCGGTAGAGCCGCACCAGCAAGGTGACGGCAAGGAAAATGACCAGTTTCCCCGCAAGATAAAGCATCGCCATGTCGTCGAGAACGCCGACATCCACGTCGCTGCGTTCCACCCCTTCCGGGAATGTCACAAAGGCAAGGATCACCCCGGCACCCAGCACACCGAGACCTTGCGTGGCCTTGCGCACGAAACTGATACTGGCGAGCAGCATCGCCTCGGAGCGTTGCCCGGTGCGCCGCTCGGCTTCCTCGGTCAGATCGGCCACCATCGACGTGAGCACGATCATGATCATCGTCATGCTGGCCGCGCCAAACGCGCTTTGCAGCGCCACGAGCGCGAAGAGCAGCGTGGTGCTGGCGGGCAGCAGCTCGAAATAGCGCGAGAGCAGCGGCAGGGCGCTCACCGCGAAATAGGTCCAGCAGAACAGCACGATAGCCCCGCGCTTGCCCAGTCGCCAGGCGATCTGCGGGGTCAGCGCAGTCAGCCCGATCCCCAGCACGATCCAGACGAACAGCAAGCTCATCTCGGCCTGGCTGAACTTGTAGTAATAGAGCAGCCAGTACATGCTGAGAGAAGAACCCATGCCGGAGCCGACCGAGATGACAATCGCAATAACCGTCAGCAGCATGACCGGCCGGCTGTTCAACGTGGCGAAGAACAGGCGCAGCCGTTTGCGCAGCGAGCCGGCCGGCGGCAAGTCGAGCGAAGGGCGGGCAATCGCCGTGCGGTGCAGCCCGCGCGCGCAGGCGAGCAGCAGTACCAGCAACAGCAGGCCGCTGAACCAGGCGAAGCCGGTATAGCCTTCGCGCGCCAGAATGCCGCCGGTGCCGTCCGGCTTTTCCCGCATAAAAACGTTATAGGCCAGCGCCGAGACCAGAATTCCGCCCGCCGCCTCAAACAGATAGCGCCAAGTATATATCCGAGTGCGATCATGCGGATCGGAGGCGAGTTCGGGCACGATTGCCAGGTGCGGCAGTTCGAAGAATGTGTCGAACAGTCGCACGGCGGCAAGGCAGACGAACAGGTAGACCGCCAGCGCAGGCTCGGACAGGCCGTCGGGCGGATTCCACAGCGCGACCACGAAGGCCGCGAGCGGGAGTGCCGCGCCATACATCAGCGGCAGCCGCCGCCCCAGCCGCGAGCGCCAGCTATCTGAAACCTGCCCGACCACCGGATCGAGCATGGCATCGAGCACCAGCGTCGCCATCAGCACCGACGAAACCGTCAGCGCAGGCAAGCCCATCACCTGATTGTAGTAAACCAGCAGGAAGGCCGAGATCGGCGCGGACTTGGTCGCGCTGCCCAGGCTGCCCAGACCATAGGCGAACAGCACCGGCAATGAGGGCATCCCGCCACGGGGCAGCCTGCCATGGGGTAAGGCCGTCATGCCCCCTGCCCTAGATTTGACCGTTCTTCGGAATATATCCGGCGATCATCCCAGGCGCTGCGTTCGTGCAGCGCCGCCAGCACGCCCTGCATGCTGTCGCCACCGGCAATGGCCTCGGCCTGCAGCAGCTTGCCCGAGCGCCATTTGCGCACGAACCTGCGGTGATGTTCCGCATCGACCGGCGGCCCGCCGCGCTTGATCGTCCTGCGGGCGAAAGCCGCGTTGATCTGGAAGATCGTACGCATGTATTCGCCACCAATCAAATCGAACACTCGGCTGCGGAAGGCGGCCTCTGCCTGGCCGATCTCGGACATCGAGCAATCGGGCGCGATGTCCTCGACCAGGGCAGTTAGGTCGGCAGCGGCCTTGCGCGCCTCGTCGCGATCCGCGCATGTCGCCTCTCGCACCGCCTCGACCCACAGCGCGGTCGCCACCCCGCCGGTGTGCGAAGCCGAGATGCCAAGCGTGTCAAGATAGGCGCAGACCACATCTTCAACCATCGCGACGCTGGGCCGCGCGGAAAAATAGCCGCCCTTCTTGCCGCGCTTGACGAAGAGCACGCCTTCGCGCTCGAGCAGCCTGGCGGCCTGGCGGACGGTAACGCGTGACACCCCGAGCGCCTCGACGATCTCGTCCTCGCTGCCGATCAGCTGGCCCGGCGCGGTGGCCAATGCTCTTTGGCGCAGTGCCAGCGCGGCCTGATCGATCGGCGAGGCGGATTTGGGTTTGCTCATTGCGCCAGTGCTAGCGCGGATTGCGAGGCAGCGTCCAGAGCAGGCCGGGAGTGGTGGGGTCGCAGCAAGTTGCACATTGCCGTTCATCAGCAATAAAGAATACTCTATATATTGCACTCGGACACAAAGCCAGCTACCCGGCCGGCGAGAGGAGATGGCGTTTCGCATGACCGGCCACATCGAAATAACTGGATTTGCCGCTGCCGGACTTGCCGCATGCGCGGCGCTGGCGGGGCTGGGTTCGGTGCTGCACGCCGACACGCCAGCTGCGGTGGCCACTTCCGCAACGGTCGCGGCCCTTGACCCTGCCGAGGCGGAGGGAATCATCTTCGAGCGGCAGCAGGCCATGCTCCAGCTCGACAAGGATGCAGAGCGGCTCGGACTGATTGTCGCCGGGCTCGCGCCGAGGGCCCAACTCGGCCCCGTGGCCCGCGCCATCGCGAACGGGGCGAAAGATGCGGAGGCGTCATTCGCCCAGACCGTGCCCGGTGGGCGGACCAAGGCCGAAGTGTGGGCCAATCGCGCCGACTATGACCGGCAGATGGCGAACTTCGTCACCAGGTCGGATGCCATGGCGAAGCTCGCCGAAGCCGACAATCTCAATGGCGTGATCGAGGCTCTGGGCGATGCCCTGCCCTGCAAGCAGTGCCACGACACCTATCGTGCGCCCAAGAAGCCCGGCTGAGCGCCTCGAGAGGATCCTGCATCATGCCCCGCAAACTCCGCCTTGCCATCACCCTTGGTGCAGCCGCGCTCGCCGCCACGCCGCTGCTGGCCGCACCGGCGGACCAGATACGGGCCCGCATTGCCGGTTACCGCGACCTTGGCGAGGCCTTCAAGGCGGTCAACGACAGCTTGCGGCGAGGAGGCCTTGCGCCAGCAGAAATTGTCCGGTTGGCGGATCGCATCGCAGTTTCCGGCCGCGCGCAATATGCCTGGTTTCCTGCCGGAAGCGGCGCGGCGCGCGGGGTGAAAACCGCTGCCAAACCTGAAATCTGGACGCGCGGGGCCGAGTTTCGCGCAGCGCAGGACCGATTCGCCCAGCAAACCCAGGCATTCCGCCGCGTTGCCGCCAATGGCGACCCGGTAGCCCTGCGCAGCGCCGCGCGGCTGCTCGGAGCAAGTTGCAAGTCCTGCCACGACACTTTCCGCATCGCGAGCGATTGAGCGCGGTCAACACTGGAGGCCATAATGGACAGAACTCGCCGCGAGTTCCTTGCAGTCGCTGGGATTGTGCCAATTGTCGCGATGACCGCCACGGTCGCCAGCACTGCGGAGCCGGTCTGCTATGACCCTGCCGCCATAGGCCTGTCGCAGCGCAACCGTCGCCGCGCGATCAGCTTTGTCGAACAGTCCGGCGATCCGGCCAGGCGATGCAGCCTATGCGCCTTTTTCCATGCCCAAACCGGCGAATGCGGCGCATGCGATATGCTGGGCGGCGGCCAGGTCACGGCGCGCGGCGTCTGTACTGCATTTGCCAAGAAGCCGACGTGAGGCGTGCGCGGCGGCGGGCTGGCAGCCTGGCGACAGGTGCCGGACATTCTGCGCCTCGCCCGGCCATCGCCGCGCCTTGCGGACATCGGATTCCCTGCTTCGCAGCCATGTCCTGGGCGCTCTGCAATGGGTCCTGAAAATGCCAGGCTGATACAAATAGAGAGTGCTCTATAGGTTGACCAGCGAGTTCACCTGTTGTAGTAGTTCTTTCGAGGGGGTTGGAGCCGACGTGACTCGAAGCGCAAAGCCTTGCCAATTGCATCCGGAACGGCGGCCCATTTTCTGGCGCTCCTGCGCAGTGGCGGCATTTGTCCTGAGTTTGGCTGCCTCGCCAGCCGCCGCCTACATTGGCGACAGCTTCCTCTCGGTGCCGGGCAACGAAGGCCACTGGCAGGAACCCGGGCATCGTGGCTGGATTCGCGTGGAAGCGAGCGACTGGCCCGGGCGCCTGCCACGGCTCAACAGCGGCGCAACCGATCCCCTGGCGGGCGACAAGCTCTATTTCGGCGGACCCAATGCGCCGCGACCAGGCGTGTCCGGCGGCCAGCTCGTCATTGCGCTGAGCAAGACCAATCCCGACCTGCCCCAGCTGATGCGCCTGTGCACGGGCAAGACCGAACTGCCGGAAATGACTTATTCGGAATCGTCCGAGCGCGCCCGGCCAGTGCTTGAGCTTGGGCCGCGACCAGCGGACCTGCCAGCCTGGTGGCAATACCGGCTGATGCGAGTTGAAATCACCGATTGCCCGGTGGTCGATGGCGCGGCGGATCAGGCCTTCGTGCTGCGCTTCAAGGATATCGCCTGGCTGAACTATGATCCAGCGCGGCCGATGGCCAACCGCATCACCTTGCGCCCGCAAGACCTGCCGCAGGTTCGACCGGTGGAGCCGAGCGGCAGAAAGCAGGTGCGCTCGTGGCTGATAACCTGGTTCGCCCCGGCGACCACGACCACCGACGCGGAATGCCCGGCCCTGGCCGCCAAGCCGACAGAGGCCGACGTGTTTCGCTATCTTTCGCCCGAAGAAGCTGCGCCCGTGCGCACGCGCTTCGCCGCCAAGGGGCTGACCTATGGCACCGATACCGAACGGCGCGGGCCGCGGCGGCTGAGCGTGGCAAACCTGCCCGGAGTAGTGCCAGATCCGGGGCTGCCCGAACCGGCAACCTCGGTGGTGCCGGGTCTCAACCTCGATGGCCATGACGGTCGCGGCCGGGCACCGCGCGGCGTCCGCCCGCACGGAAATTTCACCTCGCCGGACGGGAACGCTGGCATCGACAATCAGCTTTTCCGCGTCATGGGCTGCGTGCCCGGCATGCGCGGGCGGCGCGGCTATTCCAATCAGACCCCCAATGCGCGCCGCGCCGATGGAAACATCACCACGCTGATCGAAGTCAGCGATATCGATGATCCCGTGAATGACAGCCGGGTTGATGTCGCGTTGATCTATTCGAAGGACAAGCCGATCCGCGACAATGCCGGAAAAACCTTCATTCCCGGCTACACGTTCCGGCCAAGCGAAGACCCGAATTTCGCGCTTTACAATGTCCGGTTGCGCGGTCGCATCGTGAATGGTGTGATCGAAACCGATCCGGTTGACCAGCTGCCGGTCAACCCCGGCCAGGGGGCGCAGATAAATTTCCACCAGGCGCGGCTGCGGATCGAGCCGCAGGCAGACGGCAGCGCGAAGACCCTGCTCGGCGGCTATCTCAAATGGAAGGCCATGACTTACGGCAGCGGCTATTCCGAAGGCCTGTTCGGCTTCCGCAGCGAGGCGATCTACTATGCCTTGCGCCGCAATGCCGATGGCTTGTGGAACCGGGCGACGGGCGAATACGAGGGAATTTCGGTGGCCTATGAAATCGATACGGTGCCCGCGTTCCTGACGCCGGTTCCGGCCCAGCTTGCAGCCAGTCAGGGGACGACGCGGTGACATTTGGCGAACACCTTGGCGAACCCGCCCGCCGATTGCGCATCGGCCTGGTCTCGGCCGGCCTTGCACTTGCCGGGCTGCTGGCTGCAAGCGCCGGTGAACTGAGGGCGGACGCCGCTGCTGAATTGCCCGGCGGCGAGACCACTGTGCGCCGACTCAACGAATCGCAATACAAGCGTTCGATCGCCCAGATCTTCGGGAGCGACATCACCGTGCCCGGCCGCTTCGAGCCGCCGGTGCGCGAAGAGGGCCTGCTGGCTATCGGCGAATCGCATGTCGTCGTCACCCCGCATGGTTTCGAGCAGGCGGCGATCCGCGCGCGCGCGATCGCCGCGCAAGTGCTGGATGACAAGCGCCGGGCGAAGTTCCTGCCCTGCGGCGGCGAGAGCGCGGTGTTCGACGAGGCCTGCGCGAGCACCTTCCTGGCCACTTATGGCCGCCAGCTCTATCGCCGACCGCTAACGTCCACGGAACTGGCGGCGCTGCTTGGCCTGTCGCGCCGGGCGACTGCCATGTCGGGCAGCTTCGCGCGCGGTGTTGGAGCCGGGCTGACCGTGATGCTCGCCTCGCCGTCATTTACCCTGCGGATCGAGTCCTCCGAGCCCGACCCCGCCCGCCCCGGGGCCCGGCGGCTCGATGCCTGGACGCTGGCCAGCCGGATCAGCTTCCTGCTGTGGGACGCCCCGCCCGATGCCGAATTGCTCGATGCAGCGGCCAGCGGCGCACTGCACACGCCCGCCGGGCTGGAAGCGCAAGTCAACCGCATGATGACCTCGCCGCAGGTGGAGCTGGGCGTGCGCGCCTATTTCTCGGACATGCTTGGCTATGACCAGTTTGCTGGTCTGTCGAAAGACCCGCTGATCTTCCCGATCTTCAATCCGCAACTGCGCGACGACGCTCGTGAACAGACGCTGCGCACCATCGTCGATCACCTGCTGACCCGCCAGGGCGACTACCGCGACCTGTTCACCACCCGCAACACCTTCCTCAGCCGCTCGCTGGGCGCGCTCTATGGTGTCCGCGTGGACTATCGCGGCTTTGGCGGCTGGATGCCCTATACCTTCCCCGAAGGCACCCCGCATGCCGGCCTGCTCACCCTGCCCGCCTTCCTCATGCTCGATCCCAGCCACGAAGGGCGCAGTTCGCCCACCATTCGCGGCAAGACCGTGCGCGAACAACTGCTCTGCCAGGCAGTGCCCGCGCCGCCCGCCAATGTGAATTTCCGCATCGTTCAGGACGTCAACAACCCGCTGTTCAAGACCGCGCGCGAGCGGCTGGCCGCGCACAACGAAAGCCCGGCCTGCGCCGGCTGCCACAAGATCACCGATCCTATCGGACTGGCACTGGAGAATTACACGCCGGTGGGCGCTTACCGCGAGACCGAGAATGGCGCGAAGATCGACGCCAGCGGCGAGTTCGAAGGAAAGGCCTACACCAATGGCCTCGAGCTGACCCGGATCATGCGCGACAGCGAAAGCGTATCGGGCTGCGTGGTGCAGCGCACGATGGAATATGCCCTGGGGCGCAAGCTGGCCGCCACCGAGGAAGCATGGATGGAGGCTCTCGCCGCCCGCTTCGCTACCGATGGCTATCGCTATCCCGCTTTGCTGCGCCAGATTGCGACCAGTCCGACTTTTCGCACCATCGGCAACGGCCCAGCCGCCGTTGCCCGCGCTCACTGATCCGCTGGAGGACATCATGGCAGGCCTGAACCGACGCGGCATCCTCAAGGGCATGGTCCACGGCGCGGCTGTGACCGTGGCCCTGCCGATCCTCGATTGCTTCCTCGACACCAAGGGACAGGCGTTCGCCGCCACCGGGCGCGCCATACCCACCCGCTTTGGCACCTGGTTCTGGGCCTGCGGAGTGAACGAAAAGCGCTTCTTCCCGGACCAGATGGGCAAGGACATCACCTTCAAGGAAGAAACCCTGCCGCTGACCCCGCTGAAGGACAAGCTGACGGTATTCTCCGGCTTTAACGCGATACTCGACGGCCAGCCGAACCTGACGCACTGGTCGGGCGTGATGTGCGCGCTGGGCGGCACCACGCCGGCGCGCGGCGGCAATGGCGTGGGCAGGGCGGAAGCAGCCACGCTCGACGTGCTGGTCGCCGATCACATCGGCTCACGCAATCGCTTCAAGTCGCTGCAAATGGCTTGCACCGGCCAGCCGGGCGTCTCCTATTCGATGCGCGCGGGCAACACCGTCAATCCCAGCGAAGTCGATCCCGTCAGCCTCTATAACCGCCTGTTCGGGCCGGAATTCCAGGATCCCAATTCCGGAACCTTCAAGCCCGATCCCGGCGTTATGCTCCAGCAGAGCGTGCTCTCGGCGGTGCAGGACCAGCGCGCCGACTTGCTGCGCAGCGTGGGCGCGGCCGACCGGGCAAGGCTTGACCAGTATTTCACCTCAGTGCGCGAAATGGAGCAGCAGCTCGCGATCCAGCTGGAGCCGCCCGCGCCCGCGACGGCCTGCGTGGTGCCGAAGAAGCCCGGGGTGATCGAACCCGGCACGACCTGGGAAGACGCAACGGCCATGCACGACAAGCTGACCGACCTGCTGGTCATGGCGCTGGCCTGCAACCAGACGCGGGTGTTCCACCTCGCGCTTTCTGCTGCGGTTTCCAACCTGCGCAAGGCGGGGCAATCGGTGGCGCTGCACGAGCTGACTCACGAAGAGCCGATCGACGCCAAACTGGGCTACCAGATCGAGACGACCTACTTCCTCGAACGCTGCATGGGGGTCTTCGCCTCACTGCTCAGGAAGCTCGACGCGGTGAAGGAAGGCGATGGCACCCTGCTCGATCATTCGCTGATCCTCGCGCTTTCGGAAAGCAATCTCGCCAAGCTGCACACTCTGGAATCGCTGCCGATGATCGTCGCCGGGCGCGGCGGCGGAAGCTGGAAGCCTGGCGGCCACATTGCCGGCAAGGGCGACAGCGTCACCCGCATCGGCCTGACCTTGCAGCAGGCGATGGGCTTGCCGGTTGGCAGCTGGGGCACCGGCGCGAATGCCACCTCACGGGCAATATCCGAAGTGCTGGCGTGAACAGCATGCCCGGCAAGGGCATTTTTCACCCCCGGCTGCGCGCTGCCGGTAGATCCATTTCTGCCGCCGTGCTCGCGCTGCTGGGCACCGGCGGGATCGGCCCGGCCTCCGCCTATATCGGCGACAGCTTCCTGCGCCTGCCCGATGCGCCGGGCACGTGGCGCGGCACGGAATACAAGGGCTGGATCCGCGCCGAAGCCAGCGAGTGGCAAGGCCGCTTGCAGGGGCCGATGAGCGGGCCCGGCGATTTTCTGACGGGCGACAAGTTCTGGTTCGGCGGCCCGATTGCGCCGAAGCCGGGCGTGGGCGGCAAGATCATCGTCTCGCTGAACAAGCGCAGCGCCGATCTGCCAAGGTTGATGCAGCTGTGCGCCAGCAAGGCGGAATTGCCCGCGATGGGCTATGCAGAAAACGCGGTGCGCGCCCGCCCGGTGCTTGAGAATGGCCCGCGCCCGGCCCATTTGCCGGCCTGGTGGGAATACCGGTTCAAGCGGGTGCAGGTGGCCGATTGCCCGGTGCTGGAGGGCGCCGAGCAGCAGGCGCTGGTGATCACCTTCAAGGACATCGAATGGCTCAATTATGATCCGGCCGCGCCACTGGGCAACCGGATCAGCATCCCCGCCGAGGCCATCTTCCGCGTGCAGCCAGCCGAGCCGAAACCGGGCAAGACGATCAAGTCGTTCGTCATCACCTGGATTGCCCCGGCGACCGATCCTGGCGATGCAGCCTGCCCGCGGCTGAATGCCAAGCCCAGCGAGGCCGACGTCTATCGCTATCTCTCGCCTGTAGAGGCCGAGCGCGTACGCGCCCGCTTCGGTGCCAAGGGGATCACCTATGGCAGCGACAGTGAAAATCGCGGGCCGCGCCGGATTAGCGTCTCCGCCTTCCCCGGAATCATTCCCGATCCCGGCCTCACCGAGCCGCAAACACGCATCGCCGACGGACTCGATCTTGATGGCAACGACGGCAGCGGCAGACCGCCGCGCGGGGTGCGGGCTCACGAAAACTTCACCGCGCCCGATGGCCGTCGCGGAATCGACAACCAGCTGATGCGCGTCTGGGGCTGCGTGACAGGCATGCGCGGCCGGCGCGGCTATTCGAACCAGACCCCCAATGCGCGGCGCGCCGACGGCAATATCGTCACCATCGTCGAGATCAGCGACATCGATGACGAGAGGAACGATGAGGAGGTCTACGTCGCGCTGATCCATTCGCAGGACAAAGCGGTGCGTGATGTTGGCGGGCGCCAATTCATCCCCGGCTATTCCTACCGGCCGACCTATGATCCGGGCTATGCCTATTTCAACCTGCGCATTCGCGGGCGGATCAGGGATGGGGTGATAACCACCGATGTTCTTCCCGCGTGGAATTACAATCCCGGGCAAGGTCCCGACACTTTCCTCTATCAGGCGCGAATGCGTTTCGAGCCGCGCGCCGACGGTTCGGTCAAGGGCCTCATCGGCGGCTACGCAGACTACCGCAATCGAGGCTATGGCGGCTATGGCGAGGGGCTGTTCAATTTCCAGACGCCAGCGATCTACTATGCCATGCGCCGCCATGCGGACGGGCTTTATGATCCGGCGAGCGGCGAATACAATGGCCTGTCGATGGCCTATGAAGTCGACACAGTGCCCGCTTTCATCGTGCCACTTTCGCCCGGGGAACTGGCCTCGCTGCGCGAAAGCGCCGCGGCCAGATTGCGGCGCTAGACCAGATGGCCCTGTTGACCATCGGCGAAGCGCGCCTCGACCGGATCGAAGAACTGCGCATTCCCAACAAGATTTCCTATTTCACCGATGATCTGGCACTGATCGAGGCCAACCGGCACTGGCTGCAACCGCATTTCCTGGATGAGCACGGCCAGTTCGATCTCGTGTTCCAGAGCTGGATTGCCGAAGTGGAAGGCAGGGTGATCCTGATCGATCCATGCACCGGCAATGGCCTGCCGCATCCGGTATCCTTCTTCAACCTGCTCGATACCCCGTTCATCGAACGGATGGAGGCGCTGGGCTTTCGCCCGCAGGACATCGAATTCGTCGTCTGCACCCATCTCCATCACGACCACTGCGGCTGGAACACCCATTTGCGCGGCGGCCAATGGGTGCCTACATTCGCCAATGCACGCTACATCATCACTCGGCGCGAATACGATTGCCATGCCGCCGCCAGTCCGCACCTGTCACCGCAAGACCTCAACATTGGTGTCTTCGAACGCAGCGTTGCGCCGGTGATGGCAGCGGGCCTGATCGACCTGGTCGAGGGCACGCACAGGTTGACACCGCAAGTGACGGTCAGGCCAGCGCCGGGCCATACCCTGGGCCACCAGCTGCTGAGCATCGAGTTTGCTGGCAGCCATGTGCTGTTTACCGGTGATTGCTTCCACCACCCGATCCAGCTCGTCGCGCCGCATGTGCACTTCGGCGATGTCGAGAACCGTGCGCAGCTCGAAGCGACCCGCCGCGAACTCGTCGAGCTCTCGGCCCGGCATAATGCCATTCTCATCGCCGCACATACGCCTTCGCCACATGCAGTTCGCGCCGTGCGTCGCGGGAAGACTTATCATCTTAGCGCTTGGCTGCCGGCCCAGATGTGAGCGTGATTGGGGTCGCTGAAGGCAGACAGCCCGCCGCGCGCGGATGATCCGGTCGCGTTCCTCTGGCGACACCATAGCAGAATCGGACGGCAACTGGCTGACGACATCGGCCAGGGCAATCTTGCGGATCGATGAGCTAGGCCCAGCGATCTGTTTGTGCGGGGAGGCTGACACGCCGAGGGAGGCCTGTCGAGATGGTTTGACCTCGATCTGTCTTGGCAAAGCCGACAGATATTTACAACGTTAGAGAAATGTTTATTTGTGCCGCAGCCGGGTTCGACCGGATGGAGTGGATATCCGATGGGCAGCGCGCAAACCGGCAGAGTCCGGCAAGAAGACCGGTCCAGAAGAACACGCGAGCGCGTTCTGTCGTCGACTGTCAGCCTGATTCGCAAAGAAGGCCTTTCGTCGGCTAGCCCGGTCAGGATCACGCAGCAGACCGGTATGAGCTGGGGCGCGGTTCAGCATCACTTCGGTTCCAAAGAACGATTGCTGCGCACCATTGTCTTACTTTCGCGGGACCAGTTCAACGAAGCGGCGGTGGCGCAAGACTATACCGGTCTGGACCTTGCCGATCGCATCTCGCTGTTCGTCGACAGTGCCTGGGAGCATTACCAGAGCGATGTCTTTCTCGCCTCGGTCGAAATTACATTCTGGCATCGCAACCATGGCCAGGCGGTTGCCGAAGATATTGCCGGTGACAACGGCAAGACGAGCTCGCTCACGCAAGCCATGGTTCAAGTGGTTTTCGCAGGCACGCAAGCGCAGCCGGACCAATTGGCCGAAGCCACCGAATACATGCATTGCGTGCTGACCGGGCTGGCTTTCCAGATGATATTGACCGGCGGCACCAGCCCTCCTGCCCGGCATCTTTCGCATTGCAAGGACGCGATGACAAAAATCATCCTGGGGGCGGCCGATTGATGGCGACGGAAATAATTCCGGCCAACCAACGAGAGGATAACAGGCCATGAGAAGAGAACCCCATCCGCTGACTGGCACGATGTACGAAGATATCGGCGACGGCAAGGTCAAGGTCCAGAAGGAAGGCAGCAACAGCTACGGTGTGTTCACCTGGCAGGGCGAATGGCTGGAGGGCGAAGTGACCCAGGCCGATCCGCAGATGCTGCTCTACATCGGCGGACCCGACCTGCCGCGCGACCACGAGGTCATCTGGATGGCCGCGCCGTCCAAGACCTTCGACGGCACCATCCCGATGGAGCATTTCCCGGGCACCCACATGGACGAAATGCAGCGCATCGTCGGCAGTTATCGGCCCGATACCGGCATGGAGACCGATGAAGGCTGGCGTTCCAACGGCAACATCGATCCGATGTTCTTCATCGACAACGACCGTAGGCCCGAACGCGTGCCGCCTGAATATCGTATGCGCAATGCTACCCCGGGCGGGCCGAAGCGCATTTCGACCGACCGCTTCTGGAAGCAGGAATACCACGACCTCGAGGTCGAGAAGATCTGGAAAAAGACCTGGCAGATGGCCTGCCGCGAGGACGAGATTCCCAATCTTGGGGATTATTATGTCTATGAGATCGCGCATCTCTCCTATCTGGTGGTGCGCACCGAGGACGGGGTCAAGGCACACCAGAACATCTGCCTGCATCGCGGGCGATTGCTGAAGGATTGCAGCGGCAAGGGCGCGGCGGAATTCATGTGCCCGTTTCATGGCTGGACCTGGAACCTCGACGGCAGCCTCAAGCGCATCACCACCGAATGGGATTTCCCCGGCGTGCGCGAGGAAGCGCAGCAACTCCCGGCAGTCAAGGTGCAGTGCTGGGAAGGCTTCGTCTTCATCAACCCGGACCCAGATGCCGGACCGCTCGAGGAGTTCCTCGGGCCGGTGATGATGGAGCACTACCGCCGCTATGGTTTCGAGCACCGCTATATCCAGGCCAATGTCAGCAAGCTGATCCGCGCCAACTGGAAGGTGGTGATGGAAGCCTTCATGGAGGCCTACCACGTCATTGCCACCCATCCGCATCAGATGCTTACCAGCGGCGATCTATCGAACACCCATTACGACGTATTCGGCAATTGGGGCCGGTCCTCCCATTTCCCCTCGCCGGGCAGCCCGCAGCGCGGGATATTCGTCACGCCTGAGGAAGCGCTCGCCCAGTATCGCGCATCGGCGGACGCCCAGCGGGGATTGATCGGGGCGCTCACCGGGGAAGACCTGTCGGACTGGTCGGACGCCGAACTCAGCGGCAACAGCTTTAACGACCTGTTCCCCAATCTCCACCCCTGGAGCGGCTGGATGCGCATCTGCTTCCGCTTCCGCCCCAATGGCAGCAATCCTGAAGAAAGCATCATGGACATCCTGCTGCTGGCACCCTGGCCCAAGGACAAGCCGCGCCCGGCACCGGCCAAGCCCCGCCATCTGGGGTTCGACGATGCCTGGACCGCCGCGCCCGAACTGCTGTCGCTGAGCAAAATCACCGATCAGGATGTGTTCAATGTGCCCTCGGTTCAGCGCGGTCTCAAGGCGAAGAACCCGCCGCATGTCTGGTATTCGGCCTATCAGGAAATGAAGATCCGCAACTTCCACAACAATTACGAAAAGGCGCTGGGGCTGGAAGACGATACAATCCGCCGGTCAAGTGTCGCAACCGGTCAGGGTGACATATGAAAGCCATGCGCGTCCGTCAGCCGGTCGGCCTTGATAACTTGAGGCTCGAAAGCGCAGAAGCGCCGGCACCGGGGGCGGGTGAAATCAGGGTCCGCATCCACGCAGCCTCACTCAACTTCCGCGACGGGCTGGTGGTGAACGGCTTCTTCCCGGTTAAGGATGGCCTGATCCCGCTTTCCGACGGAGCGGGAGAGGTCGTCGGTGTGGGCGTCGGAGTCTCCGAATTCGCGGTCGGTGACAGAGTGGTCAGCACTTTCCACCCCAAGTGGCTCGACGGTTTCATGGACAAGGCGCAGATGGACAACTCGCCCGGCGGGCCAGCGGATGGCTACGCCTGCGAGATGGCGACCCGACCAGCAACCCACTTCACCCATGCGCCCAAAGGGCTGTCCCATGCCGAAGCCGCGACGCTGACCTGCGCGGGGGTGACGGCGTGGCGCGCGGTCATCACCGACGGCAGGGCAATACCCGGCGCGACCGTTCTGGTTCAGGGCACCGGCGGCGTATCGCTATTTGCGCTGCAATTCGCCAAGGCCGCCGGGGCAACGGTAATCGCCACGTCGTCCACTGCGGAAAAGCTTGCCCGCCTGAAGCAACTGGGCGCGGATCATGTCATCAATTACCGCGAAAACGAAAAGTGGGGCGAGGCAGTTCTGGCGCTGACCGGCGGGATTGGCGTCGACCATGTGATCGAAGTCGGCGGCCCCAACTCGATCGGCCAGTCATTTGTCGCTGCGCGGACCGGGGCGCATATCGCTATCATCGGCGCTGTGGGGGGCTTCACCATCGACACGATGCCTTTTGCCATCGTTCAGGCCAAACGGCTGTGCCTGCAGGCCGTCACCGTCGGCACCCGACGCGACCAGATCGACATGGTCAGGGCGATCGAGGCCTATGGTATCGTGCCGGTCATCGACAGCACTTTCACACTCGAACGCCTGTCTGATGCTTTCCGTCATCTTCAATCGGGCGGCCATTTCGGGAAGGTCTGCATCGAGATTTGAATGAATAAGCTCGGACAAGAAACGCCCGGCAACTGAGACTGTAACTGGAGAGGACGAAAATGGCGCAAGTCGACTATGATCTGATCGTGATCGGCGCTGGCGGTGCGGGCTTGTCCGGTGCAATCTGGGCGGCGGAAGCCGGGTGCAATGTCATCATCCTTGAGTTCGAGGACCGCATCGGCGGCTCGACCGCACTTTCGGACGGGGTGTTCAATGCGGCGGACACCAGCTTGCAAAAGAAGCTCGGCCTCACCGATTCGATCGACGATTATTACGACTACTACATGACACTCAACGCCTGGCGGCAGCCGGCGGCCCTGATCCGCCGGTTCTGCGACGAGGCGACGCCGACGCTCGAATGGCTGATGTCGCTGGGGGTCACCTACCCGGAGCGGATCGCCCACAAGCCCAAGCAGCCGGTGTTTCCGGGTTCGGTAGAGGGCGGCGGGCTTTATTCCGCCGGAGTTGAATGGCCGCCGCGCGGGCATTGCCCGGTCGATGGCGGCAGCGTCTATACCAATGCCATGGAAAACCGCCGCGCTGTGCTAGGAGTCGAACTGGTGCTCAACACCCGGGTGCAGCAATTGCTGGTCGAAGATGGCGCGGTGAAGGGCGTCGTCGTGGATGGACAGACGTTGCGCAGCCAGGCCGTGCTGCTCGCCTGCGGCGGCATCGCCAATGCCGGTGAGACCATGATCCGCGCCTGGTTTCCCGATGCCTATGACACGCTGCCGGATGGGCGCCATCCGCTGGTCGGCTCGGCTCCCGGCAGCCGCGGCGACGGCGTGCGCATGGCGCAGCAGGCAGGCGCGGAGATCATCGGCAAGAATTGCGGTCTCGCCGTATCTGGCCCGTTCCTGCCCAATGCGCCGGTCGGCTTTAATGGCTACCAGCCGACATCGGTGATCTACGTCAACGGCAAGGGGCAAAGGTTTGCCCCGGAAACCGCGCCCTATGCCGTGATGCCAGGGCTGATCAAGGCGCAGGGCTTCAAGGTCTGGGGCGTATTCGACGAGAGTGCCCGTCTCCGCGCCGACCCCACTCGCAGCGGCTTTGCCCGCGGCTGGGACCCGCAATTCGTGCTCGACCGGGTTGCTGACGGCGACATCCTGATGGCCGATACGATCGAGGCGCTGGCGGGCAAATGTGGCATGCGCCCGGGTGCGCTTCGGGTCACGGTCGAACAGTTCAACGAGGATATCGGCACCGGCAAGGACCGCTGGTTCCTGCGCAGCATGGAAGAGCTGTTCCCGATTGCCCAGGGCCCGTTCTATGCCTTCCGCCATGCCAACACCGGTTTCACCCTCACCGGCGTCGGCCCCCGGATCGACCCGGATGCCCACGCGCTCGACGAGGACGGCCGGATCATTCCCGGCCTGTTCGCTGCGGGCGAGGCAGGCGCCGGCGTGCTCGGCGAGCGCTATGTCGGCGGGGGCAATTCGGTGGCCAACGCGATCACCATGGGCCGGGTCGCCGGCATGACCATCGGTCAGGAACTGAAGGGCAGCCAGGCCCCAATTCGAGAGGACTAACCAATGCCCACCAAAATGCTTGTCATGGTCAAACGCAAGATCGGTCTCACCCCCGAAGAATTCCGCCACGGCTATGAAAACTATCACTCGCGGCTCGGCGTTGAGCTGTTTGGCCATCTCTGGGCCGAATACCGGCGCAATTACATAGGCGGCGGCCATTCGTTTTCTCAGCGCGGCGCGGGTGAACCCGACGGTCCAAGTGAAATCGGCTTCGACGCGATTACCGAAGTGGTCTTCAAATACGAGGACTCACTCGCCCAGATGGCCGTGATCAGCGCGGCCAACCGCGACCGCATCGTCGAAGACGAATTGCGCTGGTTCCACCAGAAACGCAGTTGGATGGTGACGGTCGATACGATGGAAGAAGATCTTGCCCCGCGCTGGGCACTGGGCTGATCCTGAGACCCGCCGGGCCGCGACGGCTGACCCAAGAATTGGAGTGACACATGTCCCTGAAATTTTCGATCGACGACCTGACTGACCCCCAGCTCTCGCCAGAGATGCGGGGCTACATTGCCGCAGTCGAGGCCAATCCGCCGGTGTTGACCGAGAACGCGATCCTGTCGGCCGCACGCGACGCCACCGGTCTCTCCGACTTCGGCCCCGATGACTTCCGCGAGCGGCTCAAAGTCCTGCTCGATGAATGGAACGGCGATACCCGCGCCTATGCGCTCAAGCGCCAGTTCCTGCTCGACTATGCCACCCGCTATGCCACCAACCGCCTGCTGATCCACGATCTGCTGAAGCGCCACCCGGAAATCCACGAAGAGCAGATCGAGCGGCCGATCATGGTCGTCGGTATGCCGCGTTCGGGCACTACCCATCTGCTCAACCTGCTCGGTGCGGATTCTCGGCTGCGCTCGACGCCGCTGTGGCAGACCTATGCGCCAGTGCCCAATCCGAAGGAAGCGATGAACCCCGACGGCTCCGATCCGCGTTACACCCGGGTTGCGGCGAAATGGGAGGCACAGCTCGCCTCGAACCCCATGTCTGCTGCGATGCATGCGATGGAGCCCGACCACTTTCACGAAGATGTCGAGCTGATGGGTCCGAACTTCGCCGGCTACAATTTCGAATGGCTCGCCCGCGCACCCAAATTTCGCGACTACTACCTTTCGACCGACCAGACGCCGCACTATGAGTACATGAAAACCGTGCTCAAGATCTTTCAGTGGCAGGACGTGCAGGCGGGCCTGCCGCGCAAGCGATTCGTCACCAAATGTCCGCAGCACCTTGAACAGCTGCCAGTGCTCAAAAAGGTTTTCCCCGACGCGACAGTGGCAATCACCTATCGCGATCCGGTCGATGTCATCCAGTCAGCGATCACCATGATCGCCTATGGCGAGCGCATGGCCTATCCTTCGATCGATACCCAGGGCCTGCTCGATTACTGGACCGACCGGGTCGAAAAGCTGCTGCGCGCTTGCGTCCGCGACCGGCCGCTGTGGCCCGAAGCACAGAGCGTTGACGTGCCCTTCGAGGAATTCATGAAGGACGACATGGCGGTGGTGCGCGAAGTGCGCCGCAAGGCGGCGATTGCCCGAAACCGATCAGGCCAACCGTGATGTTGCCGAATACATCGAGAGCCACCCGCGCGGCAAATATGGCCAGCTCGTCTATAACCTGGAGCGCGACTTCGGCGTTGCGCCGACAAATCTGCGCAAGCGGTTCGACTTCTACTACGACGCCTTTCCGTTCCTGAAACGTCCGAAAGGCTGAGACTCGATCACAATAGATATCAAGGGAACTTCGCCATGACCGAGCAAGCCGCCAAATCCAGTGTCGCGGGATGGGATGAATTCATCGAAAGTCTGCGCACGCTGCCCGACCGCATGCTGGCCAAATTGCCCGAGGCCAAGCGCAGCGATCCGCAGTTCCAGCAGGAAGTGGCGCGACTTGCGCTGGAATCAATCGCATCGACCACGATTGATGCGATTGGTGGCGACGGCGATTTTCCGGCATTTTTGCCCAGCATCGGTCAGCTGCTCAATGTAGGTCAACCCAACGCCGATACGATTTACCGCTCTGCGCGGATTTCCCCGGGCGGGATCTATCGCATTCGCGGCCGCAAGGGTTCGCTCAACCAGATCGTGCTCGGGCAAGTGGCACCGCACGCCGAGGGCGTAACCCGCTCGCACTTCGATATCAATTCGCTGGAAACCGACGACAAGGGGCGGTTCGATCTGCTGCTCAGTGCTGAGCGTCCGGAAGGCTACACCGGCGGCTGGTGGGAGCTGGCGCCCACAGCATCGATGCTGCTGCTGCGCATGGTCAGTTACGACTGGGAGAACGAGGAAGCGCCGACATTCTCGATCGAGCGGCTTGACCGCCCGATGGGCCGCCCGCGCCCGCCAGCCACCGATCTCGAACAACGCCTGCGCGCCCTGCCGCGCACCATCGACTTCATGGGACTGATGTTCGTCGATCACGTTGAGCAGCTGCGGCAGGAAGGTTATATCAAGAAATTCAAGGAATTCGACGTTGGACCGATCGGCGGCCTTGTTGGCCAGTTCTACTATGAAACCGTTTTCGAGCTGGCCCACGACGAAGCACTGATCATCGAATCGCCCGTGCCGGACGTCTGCCCCTACCGCTCGCTGATTCTCACCAACGAGATTTATGAAACCATCGACTGGATCAACAACCACAGTTGCATGAACGGCGCGCAAGCCCAGCCCGACAGCGACGGCATTCTGCGTTTCGTTGTCTCGGCCAAGGACCCCGGCGTAAAAAACTGGCTCGACACTGCTGGCTATCCCACCGGGGCGATTCAGGGCCGCTGGACCAATTGCGACAGCCAACCCTTCCCCGCAATCCGCAAGGTCGCACTAGCCGATGTGCTGAGTGAGCTGCCGGGTGATACTGCGAGGGTCACGCCGCAAGAACGCGACCAGATCATCCGCGAGAGGCGGGCGGCCTATCTTCAGCGCCCGCACTGGTAACAGTCACACGCCACCTGCCACTGGCTCCACTTCAATCGGGATGCCGCTATAATGCACCATGCCGCCAAGCGGATCGACGCTTTCGACGCTTGTTAGATAATTGACATTGGCGTTTCCGTGTCCGTGGGGGATCGACGTGACGCCTCTTCGCATGCCTTCATCCAGCTTGGCGACGAGAGTTATCTCACCGCGCGAATTGTGGACGCGCACCATCTGTCCCTCGGTTATATCATGCGCTGCGGCATCTTCGGGATGGAGGATGATGTCGGCCTTCTCGCCCATGCAGTCCATGCCGGAATTTAGCTTTCGGCGCTGGCGGCGCGAGATGTAGCTGAGTGGCCTTGCCTTGCCGAGCTGGGTCATATCCTCAGCCAGCTTCTGCTGCCACTGACCAACAAGCATCGGCGGCGTAAGCTTCCAGCCCCCGATCCGTTCGATATGTTCGTCAACCCAACGGGCCGGGAATTCGGCCTCGCGCTCGACATATCCGGTTGCCGCAACCTCCTCGAACGTGCAGCGCGCACCATCGAGCATTTTCGACAGCATGAAATTGTCGAGCTCCGGGTCGCTGTCTTCAAGCGGGGTGTAATCGGGCACCGGCAGGCCAAGCCGGCGATTGATCTGGGAGATCACCCACCAGCCAGACCGCCGTTCGCCCAGCGGGGCCACTGTTGCCGGCGTATATTGCATCGACAGCCGCGTGCTCAATACGTCGCCCATGGTCAGATCGGGGCGTTCGAGCTGGTCCTTGGTCGGCAGGACATGGGTCGACAGCGCCGTTGTATCATTGGCCGTGACTTCGAAGGTGGCCAGAACGTCGAGGCTTTTCAGCGCTTTGGTCAGCACGTTGACATCGGGTAGCGCGCGAACCAGGCCGCCACTGAAATTCATCACCGAGCGGATATGCCCGGCAAAAATCTCGTCGGGCAGCGCCGCGCAGGGTGTGTCGCCGATGATGCAAGGAAGCTCGGGGCGGCTCGCCGGGCCGGGCGTGAGCGGATTGAACACCACCGGAAGCGGCGCCTGATCCATCTGCCGGACAAAGCCGGGATGGAACCATAGTCCGCCCTTGCGGTTCATCCGGCCGGTGAGGATCATCAAGACCCAGGCGAGCCACTGCGTCATGTTCATGCCGCTGGACATGCCAGTGCCCGTGCCTGTCTCGATCACGACATGGCCCGTGCGGCGGATCGCCGCGAGCAGGCTGGTGAGATCGTCCTGCGGCACACCTGCGATTGCGGCTGCCTTCGCCAGGTCGTAATCGGCGAGCAGCGCGCGAAGCTCATCCATGCCTTCGACCGGCTGCGCCAGGTTGATCGGGCCGCCGTCCAGAACCTCGCGTACCAGCCAGGCGAGGATTGCATAATCCTTGCCCGGCCACGGCTGGATGTGGCGAGTGGAAAACTTCGCGGTTTCGGTGCGCAGCGGGTCCAGCGTCCACACTTCGCCGCGCCGGGCCATGGCGCGGATGTTCACTGCGGGATTGAAGCTCCGGGTGATATGCCCGTGGCTGACCATCGGGTTGGTGCCGACATAGAGCATCATGCCGACATTGTCGCAGTCGGTATGGCCAAGGAAGCCGGGATAGCCGCCCATTGTGCTTGAGATCAGGATCTTGGCGGTGCTGTCGATGGTGATCGGGGTGAATTTAGGCGGCGTGCCGAGGCCATCGTAGAACACCTGCGCCATGTGTCGGCCCGCCGCATCCAGCCCTAACCCGCCGCCCTGATAGACGCCAATGGCATCGGGGCCATGCTCGTCGATAGTCATGCGAAGCATTTCGCCGACAGATCGTCGAGGCATTCCTCCCAGCCGACCGCGACCAGCTCGCCATTCTTGCGCATCATCGGACGGGTGATTGCGTCGGGGCTGTGATGCGCATCGACCAGCGCACGTCCTTTTGGGCAGGAATAGCCCTTGGTCAGAGGATGATCGAAATCGCCTCGCACTTTCACGACCCGGTCCCCATCGGTGTCGACGACCAGGCCGCAAGCGACGATGCAAACACGGCAATAGCTGCGGGTGGAGCGGAGCTGTGAGCTGGGCATGATCGAGGGCACTCGCCTGAATTTGGTTGTTGTGACAAACCATTTCATTGATTCCCGCCGTCAGCAAGCGGCGATTGCCGCCGTGCAGGTATGGCCGATGCCAAGCCTCTCACGAAGAAACTTGCGGTGCCTTCCGGACATTCCAGTCTAGTCCATTGGCGACTAACCCAATCTACGGTACCGTGACTTGCGATTGCCAGGCTCGCTTCGACATGGCTATGGGGCGGTCCACGGGACTGGCCTGTGGCAGGATAGTTTGCATGGACATGGAACTGGCACGCAACAAGGGGCCATCAGATATCACAACGGCAGTGGGGCAGCTGGGGCCTGTTGGCGAACTGTTCACGGTTCGCTTGCAACGCGCCGAATACCTATTGAGTCGCGAAACCTCCAAAGCATGGACGGGCCACCGGCTGCGCACGGGAACTATTGGCGTCTTGTCGCAAATCGCACAGGTTCCCGGAATTTCCCAAAACGAATTATCCAAGCGGACCACTTACGACAAATCCGCAATCAACGCCATCGTCAACAGCCTTGAGGAGCTTGGCTGGGCGGAGCGGCAGGCCGTCCGTCAAAGATCGCCGTAGCAATGCGTTCACGTGACGGAACAAGGTCAGTCGCAAATTGCATGAGATTGTCGACCGTATACAAGGCAATGAGCAGCGAATGCTGGCCAAAGTGCCAGTTGAAATCTTGACACAGCTGGGTGAATTGCTCGATATGGTTCACGTTTCCTGCCTCGCGGCTGATCCTGTATAAGCATCTGAAATAAATTAACTATATCAATTTATCGGATTATTCCTTGCATCCTCTGGCGAGGCCATATAGTTGTTCTGAACAACCAATCTGAATGGTCAGGGTGCGGCAATGCGCCCAAGGGAGGAAACTAAATCATGCGTAATATCCGGAATCTCGCGTTTGCTGGCGTAAGCCTTCTGTCGCTTGCCGCCCCTGCTTTTGCCCAGGAGGCCGCCTCGGCACCGGCGGCTGGCGTCTCCGACGAAGACATCATCGTCACCGGCACGCTGATCCGCGGCATCGCGCCGGGCGGGTCGCAGTCGATCGGCGTCGGGCAGGAAAAGATCACCGAGGTCGGCGCGGCCAACACCTCGGATCTGATCGCCAGCGTGCCGCAGGCGGGCAACTTCCTCGGCTTTCGTCGGCGTGCGCGGCAGCTCGAACTTCTCGCTCGCGGTCAACCGACCGTCGCTGCGCTATCTCGGCAACACCTCGGCCGAGCGGCGCGACCACGCTGCTGCTGCTCGACGGCCACCGTATGCCGGGCATGGGCATCACCCAGTCCTCGCCGATCTTGACGCGATTGCCGCAGGCGCGATCGAGCGCGTCGAGATCGTCACCGACGGCGGTTCGTCGACTTATGGTTCGGATGCCATCGGCGGCGTGATGAACTTCATCACCCGCAAGCGGATCGATGGCATCGAAGCCAAGGGCAACGTCGGTTTTGCCGCCGACTACAAGCAATACAACCTTAACCTCGGCGCGGGCATCAATTCAGACACCGTTTCTGCCTACATCACTTATGATTTCAGCAAGCACAATTCGCTTTACGGCGCGGATCGCGACTGGTCGCAGAACCGCGACTGGATCAACAACCTGCCGGCTAACAGCGATTGCAGCCCCGGCAGCCTGCGCGTGGGCGCAACAACATATGCGCTGCCTGGCCTCGCGGCGGGCTTCGGCAACCGCTGCGACAACAGCGAACTGGCGACATTCTATCCCGACGAAGAGAAGCATTCGGCCCTGGCCAGCCTGTCATTCGATCCAGGCGGCCCGGTCAGTTTCCAGGTCAAGGCCTACTATGTGAACCGCAAGATCAGTTCGGATGGCGGCCCGCTGTTTGTTGCCGGCGGCTCCACCGTCACCAGCGCAAATCCCTTTGCCGCGCCGATCCTCGTCGGCATTCCCGGGTGCGCCGACATCGGGAGTGCTGAACTACAATCTTTCGCCTGCTCTCGGCAATTCCTCTTTCCAGGACGGCAAGATGGAAAGCTGGGGGATCACGCCAACGGTGAAGTGGGATGTCGGCGGCGGCTGGCAGGTGAACGGCATGTTCAACTATGGCCATACCAACCACACCTTCCTTCAGCAGCTGATCAATGCCACGCCGATCAATTCGGCGATCGCAGCCGGCACGTTCAACCCGTTCAATGTCGCTGCGGCTGGTAACGCGGCGACGCTAACTACGGCGCAGGACTGGTTCCTGATTGGCCGCGCCAAGCATGACCTGATCAATGCCCGACTGATCGCCGACGGCTCACTGTTCGATCTGCCCGCCGGCGCGGTCAAGGCAGCCATCGGCGTCGAATACATGCAGGAGAAATATTCGGGCAACAACTCGCGCTCGATCAACGCGGCAGGCATCGCTTCGCTGGTTGATCGCACCGCGTCACCGCAATATCTACTCAGTGTTCGGCGAACTGAACGTTCCGCTGATGGGCAATGGCAGCGGGCCATTCCACTCGATGACCCTTTCGGCGTCTGGCCGCTATGACAAATACAGCGACTTCGGAAGCACTTTCAACCCGAAGATCGGCCTGATCGTCGAGCCGGTCGAATGGCTGGGGCTGCGCGGCAACTGGGGCAAGGCCTTCCAGGCACCGGGCATTTCCGACATCGCGCTCGGCGGTGCGACCACGGCCAATGCGCTGCCGATCTCGCAGCGTCCGTTCACCAACCCGGCAGTTCCGCCGCCGGCTGGCAAGACCATCCTGCTGACCATGGGCGGCACGATCACGCCGCTTTCGCCGCAGACCGCCAAGACATGGTCGCTCGGCTTTGACATCAAGCCGCCTGCCTCCGGCTTCACCGCCGGGATGACCTACTACAACATCGACTACAAGGGCGTGATCGGCTTCCCGCCGATCTTCCTGCCGGCGGTGTTCTATCGGGACTTCCCCAACAACAACGTTATCTTCACCGCCGCCGGCGGCGGCGCTGCGGGCGAGGCGGCGATGCTGGCCTATTACAACTCGTTCAATGCGTCCAACGCGGCCTCGACGCTGGCCGGCCTGCCCGGTGGCAACTTGAGCTCGGTTTATGGCGTACTTGACAGCCGCACGCAAAACCTTGCCCGGATCAAGACCTCGGGCATCGATTTCTATCTGCGTTACAACCGCGAGACGAGCTTCGGTGATGTCTACGCCGATATTTCGGGCACACGCATCCTGACTTTCGTTCAGCAGTCGAGCCCGAGCTCGGCGCTGATCGACACCTTGCCGACGAACACCACCAAGTTCCGCATCAGCACCACGCTCGGCACAAACATCGGTGACCTCAAGGCCCAGGTGACGTGGAACCATTCAGGCGGATTTGACATAACCCCGGCGGCTTCGGCGCTCAATCAGGCGAAAATCGACGCCTACAATCTGTTCAACCTGTTCTTCCAGTACAAGGTGCCGGGAGACAGCGCGATTGCCAAGGATCTGGCTTTCACACTCAACATCGATAACGTGTTCGACAAGGATCCGCCGCTGTTCCGCGGCGCCGACAACTCACTGTTCGGCGTGCGCAATGGCTTCACGCTAGGCCGTCTTGTCAGGATCGGCGTCTCGAAGAAGTTCTGATACGCAACACACTTCGAACCATCGGATTGGTCCGGTCAGCAACTTCCTCCTGCTGGCCGGGCCAAGCTTTTTGGCCTCGCTGGTGACCCATGAATTCCCGGTCGAGCGAATCGCGGAGGCTATCACCCTCGCAGCGCAGCCGGATCAGGCGCAGAAGGTGTGCATCGCGTTCTAGCCGGCCCGGCCGCATTTGCTTCACGTTACAATTCTAGGCAGACCGATGGGCCAAATGGATTTCGTAAATGGAGACAGCACGGGATTTTCCATTCCGGCGCACGGCGAGGCTCTGCTGGAAGCAGGAACAGGCTTTCTCACCGGTGCCTTCCGCCGTTTCGGGGCGCTTGCGCAAAGCAACAGCGTCACCCGGATTACGGAATGCAAACCCTTCCTTGGCGGAAGCACGGGGACAAAATTGTTGCTTTCGGTTGAATACGAACGGCCCGATCCCGGCCTCCACCACGACCTATTCGTCAAATTTTCTCGGGATTTCACCGACCCGATCCGTGACCTGGGCCGCCACGAGATGGAATCGGAAGTACGGCTCGCCGCGCTGACCCGGCACCCGCAGTTTCCGGTCAGCGTACCGGTTACCTATTTTGCCGACTACCACCGGGAATCCGGCACCGGTGTGCTGATTACCAGCCGGATAAGTTTCGGCAGCCACGGCATCGAGGCGCAGCACCCAAAGTGCAGCGACTATGCGCTAAGCGAGCCGCTCGACTATTACCGGGCGCTCATTGCCGCACTCGCCAAACTCGCGGCCGCTCACAAGTCGGGGCGGATCGAGCGGGAGGTTGAAACGGCATTCCCATTCGACAGGGAGGCTGCGATTGCTGCCGATCCGATCCCATGGGACGCAACTGCCCTCAGCAAACTCGTGACCGGGTACGCCGATTTCGCCCGCCGGTGCCCCCAACTCCTGCCCGCATCGATAATCGATCCGACATTCATCGCCAGCTTCGAGCGCGATGCACTGCGGGTGCTGGAGCACGAAGAGGCGATCAAGCGCTTCCTGCATGCAGAGAACAGGCTGATCGCCTTGTGCCACTGGAATGCGCAGATCGATAACGCCTGGTTCTGGCGGGATCCGGCAGGTGCCTTGCAATGCGGGCTGATCGACTGGGGACGAGTGCGCCAGATGAACCTCGCCTATGCCTTGTGGGGCTGCCTGGTGGGGGCCGACCTGGTGATATGGGAGCATCACCTCGACGAATTGCTGGCGCTGTTTGTTGCCGAATTCACCAGCCATGGTGGTCCCGCGATAACGGCGGCGGAACTGAAACTCAGCCTGCAGCTCTATGCGGCGACCATCGGCCTTGCCGGGATCATGATCGCGCCGGAGCGCATTCTGCTGCGCCTGCCCGAGGCAGAGTGGGCGTCTGGACCGGACGATCCCATCATCCGCGCGCATGAGGAAGCGCGTTGCTTCCTCCATATTTTGACGATCTTCCTCAGCCAATGGCGCGCGCAGGACTTTGGGGCGAGCCTCGCGACCATGCTGGCGATGACCGAAGACCCGGGCTGACCAGTCCGGAGCGCTACCCCTCCGGACCGGCCCATCACCCTGTAGTCAGATCAGAATTTCACGCCGAGCGAAACTCCGTAGGTCGCCGGCGGCGCCCAGACGTTGCCGATGCCGAGCGTCGTGAACAGTACCTGCAATTCGTAACGCTTGTTGGTCACGTTGTCGCCATAGACCGCGACGGTGAACCGTTCGCTGGGATCGACCCACTGCGCCCGCAGCGAAAGCAAGGCATAGCCGTTCTGTTTGAACTGCTGCTCCGGGTCGGCGAAGAACGACGAAGTGTAATAGAGGTTGCCCGACAAGGTAGCCCTGCCCTGCGCGACATCGAAACCGTAGCTCGCGCCAATGTTGCCGGAGAATTCAGGCGAACGCTGCATCTTGTAGCCTGAGGCGTCGGTCGAAGTCTGGATGATGCCGCCAGGACCTGAGCCGCCCAATGCAACCGGCACGCACCACATCGCGCTGCCCGCTGCGGCAGCGGGATCGCACCAGGTGTAAAAGGGTGCGTTCGGGAAACTCTTGTAGCGTGCATGGGTCCATGCACCGCCGCCGTTGATAGTGAAGGCGCTGCTCATCCGGTAGCGGAACTGGGCTTCGAGGCCATAGATTTCCGAGGACGCGGCATTGGTGATCTGCGCCGCACCGGCCTGATAGCTCGACACCTGCAGGTTCTTGTAATCATAGTAGAACCCGGCAGCCTCGAACGAGACGGTGCGGTTGTCGAACTTCACACCCGCTTCAAACGCGTTGATCGTTTCGGGCTTGATCGTCTGCTGCGAGAGGCCCCCGACATTGAGCAACCCGGCCTTGTAGCCGCGCGTATACGAAGCATAGATGCTGGTTTCGTCGCTGGGCTTGTAGCGGATAACGAAGCGCGGGGTGACCGTGTTGTTCTTCAGCGTATTGACAGCGATGCGCGACTGGTCGGGAAACGGCGCGCTGCAATTGGTAACAAAACAGACCGGCTGTCCCTGCGGACCCGTGTAACTGAAGGTGAACGGGTTGGTGATGAAATAGGAATCGCCCACCTCGTCATGGCTGTAGCGCGCACCAGCGGTGAGGAAGAGCTTATCGGTCACCTCGTAGGTGGCATCGAGAAAGGCTGCATAGGACTTGGTCGTCGTACCCGACCCGCCGAAGCGAATGAACGGCGCGCCACCGAACGAGGCGTTTACGGGATTCCAGACATCCTCGTACTGGAAGTAGTTCAGCCCGGCGGTCCACTGCAGCCGCGATCCCGGCTTGGAATTGAGCAGGAATTCCTGCGAAATGGTCTTGTCGTAGATGCCAACCAGGATGCCGAAGGCCGGGATGGCTGTCGCGTCGAGATCGCCGTGATAGGGCGCGCTGTCTTTCCGCCACTGGGTGTAGGAGGTCAGATCGGCGAAGCCGAGGTCGGCCTTGAGCGTGGCCTGGATGCTGTCGATCTTGACGTGGTTGTCGGTCAAGGCGTCGAGCGCGATCTCGCCGGGCTTGGTTGTGTAGGTGCTGGCCGGAAAGTAAAAGCCGGCAAGCGCCAGTCCCTTCGAGCTCTGCACGCCGTAGAAGGCGCGGCCCGCTGGTGAAACCTTGTCGAGGAAGCCGGCGCTGCCCGATTTGTCGACATAGATATTGACGAGCTGCGTGGTCGGATCGTTGTTCTCGGTATGCATGTAGCGCACCAGCAGCGAGACATCGTCGCTTAGCTGTGCCTTCAGGCCGGCGCGGACCGACCAGTTCTCGTATTTGCCGACCTTGTTGTTATTACGGATAATATCCGTGAAATAACCATCGCCGCGGCGGTACAAGCCTTCGATATCGAACGCCAGGTCCTCGCCGAGGCCGCTGGTCATGTAGGCCTGCGCCGTCAGCGCATTGAACCGGCCGTACTGCAACTTGACCTCGCCCGAGGTTTCGGTGCTGGGATCGGCCGAGGTCACCAGAATCGCGCCGCCAGTGGTATTGCGCCCGAACAGCGTGCCCTGCGGTCCTTTCAGCACCTGGATGTTCTTGACCTTCATCAACTGCAGGTCGGCGGCATTAGCGTTCGCCTGGAAGAATCCATCCACATAGATCGCCACATTGGGGCCGGCACCGGAGGTCGAGATTGCCGTGCCGACGCCGCGAATGGTCGGCTGCATGCCCGGCCCCTGCGTATCGAAACGCAGGCCCGGGGTCAGCTTGGCAGTGTCGGAGAGGGCATTGACATTGGCTGTGGCCAGCTGGTCACTACCGAGCGTCGTCACCGAGATCGGAACATCGACCGAGCGTTCGTCGCGGCGCTGCGCGGTAACGACGATTTCGGTTTCATCGGCACCGGCAGGGCTGTCCTGGGCACTTGCCGCAGTGGGGGTTAGGGCAATGGCGCTCACCACGGCGATGACCGATGCGCCAAATTTGAATGTCTGATTCCTCATTGCGATACTTTCCCTTCTGATATTTTTGTTGTGAATGCACATTCGACTTTTGGTCTTGCGCTGGATCAACTTCCCTGGCGCGCCATTTCAATGCTGCACTCCGTCATCGGTTTATCCTCTCCGTCCTCAGACCGGTTGCCAGATCGGTGAGCCGCGCTCGGCTCGGTTGGATGGGATCATTCGTCCATCGACATCGCTCACGCCGTATTCCTGCCCCAGCTCGGCATTGATCCAGGTCCCGCCGGAGCGCTTCATCAGTTCAGGGTCCTTGGCCAGGGCCGCAATGATCCGCCCGGGGTATTCGGGCGAGCTGCCCGCTGCGCTGTTGAGCTGCGCCGCCATGCCGGGGACAGACTTGAGATTTTCGATCGCCCGCTCGGTTAAGGTGAAGCCCTGCCACAGCGACAGTGCACAAACATTGTGCTCCTTCAGCTCGATCGCCATGTCGCGCATCATCCGGTCGGTGCCCGCCTTGGTCGTGCCGAAAATCACGTCATAGGTATAGGTTACGCCGACAAAACCCGACAGCGAGGCGATCAGCCCGAAGCCTTGCGGCACCATGATCTGTGCCGCGTGCCACGAGGCGACATAGGCGGCGCGCAGACCGGTATCGAGGATTTCCCAGTTCGACAGTGGCTTTTCCCAGAAGCAGATGCGCTGGGTCATCTCCGGCGGAATCGACAATGCGTTGTTGACCAGAATGTCGAGGCGGCCCTGCTCGGCCTTGACGCGCTCAAACAACGCAGCAACCTGCGCATCGTCGGTGAGGTCGACCTGCACTGCAATCCCCTTGCCGCCTCGCTCGTCGCACAGCGCCGCAGTCTCGCCAACGGTGCCCGGTAGCTGGTGGATGCCTTCGCTGACCGTGCGGCCAGTGACGTAAACCGTCGCACCTTCGCCAGCGAGGGTCAGCGCCGTCCCCTTTCCGATCCCCCGGCTCGCGCCCGTGACGACGACAACCTTGCCAGTCAATGCTCCCATCTTCGTGCCTTCCGATCCAGTCTGTTGGCTACGGCAAAGCCACTACGAACAGGGCGGTCATTATTCACACGATGCATCATTCCAGCTTGACCTTTCGGGACAAAACCGCGCATCACAGCGATCCGGACGGAAAAGATGACAGGCCATGCCCCGAACGGAAAAGGCAAATTCACAAGCTCAGAGCTACGAGGCTTTCGACGCAATCCACGGCGACATGTTGCGCCATTTCCGCGAACTCGTCCTGGCGCTTGGTGGGGATGCCGATGCTATCTTCCGGCTAGCGAATATATCCCTCGCAGGTGCACCACCGGCCAGACCCAGAGCGAGCTACAGGCAATTTGTCCTGCTCCTGGAACTCGCGGCAGCTGAATTGGGCTGCGAAGACTTCGGAATGCAACTGGCCCTGCGCCAGTCGGGCACCGCATTCATTGGGCCTCTGGGCGACGGCATGCGCAACTCGCGCACCTTTGGCGATGCGCTGCGCTTCGTCTGCAGCCACAGCTATGCCCACAGCCTTGCCGCGTGGATATGGCTGCGACCGTCGCTGTCCGGCGAGAGCACCGTCGTCGGCCACGATATTCTGCTCGAGGGGCTGCCGCATAAGGCCCAGGCGATGGAATACATCCTGCTGGTTGGCAATCTTTCGACGCTTGGCCTCACCGGTGGCCGGGTTCGGGCACGGCGGGTTCTGTTGCGCCACCAACCGCTGTCCCCGGTCGCGAACTACCGGCGTCATTTCGGCTGCGATGTTCGCTTTGGGCGCAGCGCCGATGCGGTCATCTACAGCAGGGATGACCTCGCCTGTCCGATCATGGACCCCGATGCCGAGGCATACCGGACAGCGGCCAGCGCCATCGAGAGCCGCTTCGATCGGCGCAAGCCCCCGCTGCACGCCGATATTCGCGGCGTCATTGCGCATCTGCTGGGAGCCGGGCCATGTATCGCGTAAACAGGTCGCGGCGGCGCTGAGCATGCATCCGCGAACCATGCTGCGCCGGCTTGCCGAAGAAGGCACTACGTTCCGGCAGATCAAGGACGAGGTCCGGCGCGACAGGATGCTCTATTATGTCCGCCAGACCGGTCTGGAATTCGGCACCATATCCGAAAAGCTGGGGTTTGCGGAGCAGGCGGTGATGACGCGCAGTTGCCGCAAGTGGTTCGCCATGTCGCCCACTGTCCTGCGCGCAGCTTCGCGGGCCTCGGCTGAGGCCGGCTGAGCGACTTTGTCACGAATGGTCAATCCGTAGGACGGTCCATGCGGCAAATTGGTCTCCTCGCAGGCACAGGTGCCGCGTGCTGGAGAGGACCCGCAAAATGGCCGCAGATACTGTTTCCATCCCCGCTGCCGAATATGCCCGCATGCGCAAACTGCTGGACCGGCAGGACATCGCGGACTGTCTCGCCCGCATCGCGCATGGTGCCGACCGGTTCGACAAGGAGATGTATCTTTCTGCCTGCCATGCAGACGCGCAAGTCAGCGTCGGCGGCTTTCTCAGCAGTGCCGAGGAGAGTTACGAGGGTGGCAGGGCCGGGCACGACGAGGGCACGATCTCGACGAACCATTGCCTCTCGACCTCTAATTGCGACATCCAGGGCGACGTGGCGCACGTCGAGACCTATCACATCTATTGCGCACGTAGCCGCGATGACACCAGCTGGGCCGCCACCGGCCGCTATATCGACCAGTTCGAACGCCGCCAAGGCAAGTGGGGTCTGGTTTTCCGCCATATCTCGGTGGAATGGGCGGGCCAGATGACGCCGATGGAGCTTGCGCTGCTCGCAGATCCGAACGAGCCCAAACACCGCCTCAGCGCCGCCCGCGACAAGACCGATCCTTCCTATCTGCGACCGCTCAGGCCCTGAGCCTTACGGCCACCTGCCACCATACTGAAGCGCCATCCAAACCCATCCTGTCAGGAGCTCTTGAATGACCGATATCTCCAATACCGTGGAAATGGACATCAGCGATGTCGTCAAGCGGCTCGGCCAGAAGGTCGGCGGCGCGCAATTGTGGGAGCCGGTCAACAAGACCGATATCCGCCGCTGGGTGATGGCGATGGACTATGTCAATCCGATCCACTGGGATCAGCGCTTTTCCGAGAAGACCAAGTTCGGCGATCTGATCTGCCCGCAGTCGATGATCGTCGCGCTCGATTATGGCCATGGCAACAATCAGGCCTGCGTCGGCCATATCGAAGGCCAGCACATGATCTTCGGCGGCGAGGAGTGGTGGTGGTATGGCACCCACGTGCGCCCGGGCGACCGCATCCAGCAGGAGCGCATTTTCACCGGCTACAAATACACCCAGACCAAGTTCGCCGGGCCGACATTGTTCCAGTGGGGCGATGCCATCCACACCAACCAGCGCGGCGACCTGATCGCCAAGAGCTGCCCGACAGTGATCCGCTACCTCGCCAAGGAAGCGGAAAAGCGCGGGATGTATGCCGAGAGCGCCGCATCTCCGGCAAAGTGGACCAATGCCCAGCTGCTCGAGGTCGAGAAAGTGCGCCGCGATTGGTTCCTCTCCAACCGCGAAGGCCGCACCCCGCATTGGGACGAAGTCTCGGTCGGCGACAAGCTGCCGCGCCGGGTCATCGGGCCGCATTCCATCGCCAGCTTCACCACCGAGTACCGCGCCTTCATCTTCAACATCTGGGGCAGCTTTTACTGGTACGGCATCGACGGCGTCGAGGATTGCTGGGTCAATCAGGATATGGGCTGGATCGAAGGCTTCAGCTTCGATGAAGAAGGCGCAATGGTCGATCCGCGGCTGCGCGACGGCCTCTATGTCGGACCTTCACGCGGCCACATCGACGATACCAAAGCCAGCGAGATCGGCATGCACCGCGCCTATGGCTATGGCGCGACCATGGCGGCGTGGAACACCGATTATCTTGCCATGTGGGCCGGGCACGATGGCATGGTCCGCCATGCCAAGTCCGAATTCCGCGGGCCGGCCTTCGAGGGCGACGTTACCTACATAGAGGGCGAAGTGGTGGCCAAGCTCGAGAAGAGCGAGTGGGGCTTCCCGATCGTGCAGATTGCGGTGAGGATGGCCAATCAGGAGGGCAAGACGGTGGTCACTTCGCTCAACGAAGTGCAAATTGGATACTGACCGATGGGCCTTCTGGATAGCAAAGTGGCGGTAGTCACCGGTGCGGGGCAAGGGGTCGGGCGCGGCATCGCGCTGGCGCTCGCCCGCGAAGGGGCGGCGGTTGCGGTGATCGGCCGGACGCTGGCCAAGTGCGAGCGCACGCTTGCCGAGATCGAGGCTGCGGGCGGACGCGGCATTGCGCTGTCCTGCAAGGTCAATCACCGCGACGAAGTGGCGGGTGCAGTCGATGCAGTGGTGGAGGCGCTGGGCGGTGTCGATATTCTCGTCAACAACGCCCACACCTCGCGCCCGAACGTGCCCTTCGAGGAGACCACCGACAAGGACATGGCTATCGCCATGCACGGCTTCCACGGCGCGTTCTACTTCATGCAGGCCTGTTTCGAACAACTGAAGGCGCGGCGGGGCAAGGTGTTCAACCTCGGCTCCTCGGCGGGCATTCGGGGCGATGCCGGCTTTACCTCCTATGCTGCCGGCAAGGAAGCGGTGCGCGCGATCAGCCGGGTTGCGGCGCGCGAATGGGGAGTGCACGGGATCACGATCAACGTAATCTGCCCCTTCTCGGAATCACCGGGGATCGAATACATGATCGAGAATGTGCCCGGATTCGTCGACGGGCTGACTTCCGAAACCATGCTGAAGCGGCTGGGATCGAGCGAGCTTGATGTCGGCCGCACTGTCGCCTTTCTCGCTAGCGATGGCGGCAGCTATATCACCGGGCAGACCATCAATGTCGATGGCGGCATGGTCATCGCGCCGTGACCGGGGCGGAGCGGGCATTGGCGGAGCAGCACAGGTATATTGCCGATCCGGTGGCCTCGGTTTCACGCGGGCCGCGCTTGTCGCAAGAGCCGGGGCTAGGTGAACTGACGCTTTCGGGTTTCATCCGCGAGGTCACTGCGCGCTATGGCGACCGCGAGGCGCTGGTCAGCCAGCGGCTGGACGGTACGCTGGAGCGCTGGTCCTATCGCACCTTGTGGGAGCGCTCGCTCGATGTCGCCAAGGCGCTGACCGCGCTGGGCATCGGCAAGGGCGATCGCGTCGGCGTGCTGATGACCAACCGGGCGGAATTCATTACCGCCACGTTCGGCACGGCACTCGCGGGCGGGGTCGCCACCCTGCTCAGCACCTTCTCGACGGCGAGCGAGCTGGAATACATGTTGGCCCAGTCTGCCTGTTCGGTGCTGTTGTTCGAGCGGCATGTGCTCAAGAAGGACTTCGGGCAGATACTCTGCGAAATCGAACCGGCAATCGAGGCACCCTTGCCCGGCACACTGGCATCGCATAAACTCCCCTTCCTGCGCCATCTCGCCATGGTCGACGGCGGCGAGGCGCTGGGCGCTATCGAGAGCTGGGAGAACTTCATAGCACGCGGCGCCGACATCCCCCAAAGCCGCGTCGAAGCCCGCGCCGCAACGGTAACCCCCGCAGACCCTGGCGGGCTGTTCTTCTCTTCGGGCTCGACTGGCAAGCCCAAAGGCATCCTCAGTGCGCATCGCGGCGTCGCCATCCAGTGCTGGCGAATGGCCCGGCAACAGGGACTGGGCGAGCATGTCCGATACTGGACGGCGAACAGTTTTACCTGGTCGGGCAATTTCTCGATGGCGCTGGGCGCGCCGCTGGCGGCGGGCGGTACGCTGGTGCTTCAGCGGATTTTCGATCCCGAAGATGCCTTGCGGCTGATGCAGGCCGAAAAGGTCGATTTCCTGTTCGCCTGGCCGCATCAATGGGCGCAACTGATCGATGCGCCGAACTGGCTCGAGACCGATCTTTCGGCCCTCAAATATATTGATATTGACAGCTCGATCACCCGCCATCCGACAGTGAAGACCAGCTGGATCCAGCCGACCCACTGTTATGGCAATACCGAGACTTTCACGCTCAGCGCCGCCTATCCGGCAGGCACGACCCGCGAGCAGGCGGCTAACAGCCATGGCCTGCCGCTGCCCGGCAACAGCATCAAGATCGTCGAGCCGCTGTCCGGTGCGGCAGTGCCAGTGGGCCAGCGAGGCGAGATCGCCACCAAGGGGCCAACGCTGATGCTTGGCTATCTGGGCATTCCGCTTGAGCAATCGACCGACAGCGAGGGCTATTTCCGCACCGGCGACGGCGGCTATCTCGACGAGGAAGGCCGCCTGTTCTGGGAGGGCCGGCTCAATGACATCATCAAGACCGGCGGTGCCAATGTCTCGCCTGTCGAAGTCGATGACGTGCTCGAGACCTGCCCCGGAGTGAAAGTCACCAAGACCGTAGGCGTGCCAGACGAATTGCTCGGCGAAGTGGTTGTCACCTGCATCGTGCCGCAAGATGGCGCAACGCTGACCGAGGATGACGTTCGCGGCTTCGCCAGGAAGGTGCTTGCCAGCTACAAAGTGCCGCGCCGGGTGCTGTTTTTCGATAGCGCCGAGCTGCAAACAACTGGATCGGCCAAAATAAAAACTGCGGAATTGCGGGAGCTGGCGGCAAAGCGGATCGCCGCTGCTCCGCAAAGCAGTGTCGTTTGATCTGATTGAGGGCCGCCGGCTTCTGGTAACGGACGGAGCCAGGCTCAAAGTGCTAGAAGCCGCCAAACCGCCAATTAGACGAGTACCGCCCGCTTTTCCGGGAATTGCGACACGGGAGAACCCATACCATGTTTCGCGTAATCCTGCTGGCTGTCACAGCATGCGCAATATCTGCGCTTGGGACATCGTCCGCCAGGGCAGATGATTTGCCAGTCTATACCCTGGCCCCGCTCGCAGGCATGGCTCCGGTTGTATCGTGTGAAAGCCTCGGGAACGTCGAACTTGCTCCAGCAACCGGCGCTGCCACAAAGCAATCCGCTCAGGTAGTGTCGGGGCCGCATCCCTATTGCAGGATCACCGGCACGATAGCTCCGACCGTCGGTTTTGAAGTTCGGCTGCCGCTTGCAGGGTGGACCCAGCGTTTTCTCCAGACCGGCTGCGGCGGGCTGTGTGGCGGGACGGCAATCAGGCCGGAGCAGGCCTCCGGCTGTACGCCCGTGACCGACGGCAGCATTGCCCTCGCCTCGACCGACATGGGCCATCAGGGCATGGATCCGGCCTGGGGCGAGGATGCGCAGAAGCGGATCGATTTCGCGCATCGCGGGGTGCATGTGACGACGCTGGCGGCCAAGGCGCTGATCCGCGCATACTACGGGCAGGCACAGCGCTATGCCTATTTCGCGGGCTGTTCCGACGGTGGCCGTGAGGCGCTGATGGCGGCGCAGCGCTACCCGGAAGATTTTGACGGCGTGGCAGCGGGCGCACCCGCGCTCAATTTCACTGTCCAGAACAGTTTCCATCACGGCTGGCTGACCAGGGCCAACACGGCGGTGGACGGTAAAGCACTGATCAACCCGGTCGATCTGCAACCGCTGCATGATGCGGTGCTCAAGGCTTGCGACGGGCTGGATGGGCTTGTCGACGGCCAGATTACCGATCCGCGTGCCTGCCGGTATGACCCGGCCCCCCTGCTCTGCCGCCATGAATATCTGGCCGGATCATGCCTGACCGCAGCGCAGATCGCGGCTGTGCGAAAGATATACGCCGGCGCGACCGGGCCGCGCGGAGAGCGCCTCGAAGTCGGAGCGATCATGCGCGGCAGCGAATTGTTCTGGCCCGGTGTGTTCGTGCCCAGCAAGCCCGGTGGACCCTTGATGAGCGCGGCCTTCGCGCTCGATACGGTCAACCACCTGCTGTTCACCCCCAACCCGCAGCCGCCCTACACCATCGCCAGTTTCCCCTTCGACGCTGCGATGTTCGCACGCCTTGAACCTGCGCGCCGCCTTTACAACGCCGACGACCCCAACCTGACACCTTTCGCCGCGCATGGCGGCAAATTGATCCTGTGGCACGGCTGGTCGGACCATCACATCTCGCCGATCAACAGCATCGACTATTATGAACGCGTCGGCATGGCGATCGGCAGGGCTGCGCGCGACAAGTCTGTGCGGCTGTTCCTGTTTCCTGGCATGGCCCATTGCCGGGGCGGAGACGGGCCGAGCGAGTTTCCCATGCTTGCCGCGCTGATGAGTTGGGTCGAGACAGGCCAGGCGCCGCACGTGCTGATCGCGCGGCGCGGCGCGGCTGGCGCGATTTCCCCAGCTGGTGCCGCCGCTGCCCCCGCGCAGCCGTCCGGTCTATGCCTATCCGGCTGCGGCGCGCTATGCGGGAAAGGGATCGGTTGATGATGCGGCAAGTTTCATCGCTGTCACTCCCGCCAGGCAGCCCGGCAAATTCCGGTGGATCGGTGTTCGGCGATAAGGCAAGCCACCAAAGTACCTCCACCACCGAACTACAATTGCAATCGGCAATCTGGGAGATTTGAAAAATGGCAGGTCACTGGACAAAGCAGAGCGAAATCACGAGTGTCCGGGCGAAGCGGGCCATCGCCTATGGCGACAAATTGGCCGAGATCGTCAACGGCGCCACCGATGATAGTTTCGATGCGCTGCTGCCGTTGATTGATTCCGCGCGCTTTGTACGGCGCGGCAATGAACGTGACGAGGAGATGGACTGGCCAACTTATCGCTCCATGCTCGAGCAATGGGACGGGGGCAGCGGCCTCTATGAAAAGCACCTGCACCGGGCGACCGAGGCAGGCAATGTTGTCTATCTCGACCTCGACGAACGCAGTGTCTCGAAGGATGGCCAGGAAAGTTCGCTCCGCTCAATCTCGATCTACGAGTTTGACGAGACGGACCGGATCGTCGCGGTCGATGTCTGCATGGGGTTCCATAAACTTTTCTTGCTCTAATAGCCTCTCCCCTTATCCCTTTTCTTACTCCCCTTCTGCTCTTTTTATCCGCACCGCGCCTGCGGGCGCATCGGCGGCGGCTGCACAGCAAGGGCCCGGCACCAGGCGAGAAACCGGTGCGGCGAGGTAGTGCATCAATCGGTCAAGCTCCTGAGGGAACCCCCAGTTCGTCCAGCATCGCCGAAGCGGCTGCAACGCCTTGCCGCAACACTGCCTCATCGCCGCCCGCCGCAAAGTCAGCCGGAACAACTTCAAGGTCGAACACCCCGGTGTAGCCCGCATCCAGCACATCCGTCAGCATTCGCCGGATCGGCAGCTCGCCTTGGCCGAGATGCACCCGCCCGCCCGGTGCCGGGCGGCCGCTTGAGCCAATTACCACGTCGCCAATCTGCATGAGCGCGACATGAGGCATGGCGCGGGCAAGCGTTTCGCGGAAATCGCGCTCCATCCACATGTTGCCGAAATCGGCGATCAGGCTCAGGCCCGTCGCCTCGGCGACATCAATCGCGTCACGCAAGGTATTCACGAATGACACGCTGGTCCGCAAGCTTGGCTCGATCGCGGCCAGCACGCCGCAGTCGCGTGCATGGGCTACGGTGGGCGCCACTGCTTCCGCCAGCCGCCCAAGATCGTCGCGCCAGGGTTCGCCAGTGGTGCGTCCGGGAGTGAAATAGATCGAATGCCCGTCATGTCGCGCCGCCAGGTCAAGCGCCAAGCGGTGCGCCGCACGGGTCGCTTCCCATGTTTCGGGAGCTGCCAGGTCGAACTGTTCAACAATCAGCGTGCTTGCACGGATACCGGCCGCGCTGAGCTGCTCCATCTTTGTGTCAGGAGCATCGGCGAGCTTGGTAAACATCAGGCCCGCGTGGCGGATTCCCATGCTGGTCCAAAGCTCGAGGTCCTGTTCGAACGACCAGGGGAAAGTGCACATGGCATTGAGCGATAGACGGGGGTGGGTCATGTCCGGCCCCGTCATGCCTTGCGCATTGCTTCTTCTTCCAACTCTTTGAAACCCTCGATCATGGCCGCTTTGGCGAGATTGGACTTGGGCAGGCCGCAATAGGGAATGGCGCTGTAGTAGATGTCCTGAATCTCGTCGCGGGTCAGCCCGTTGGCTGTGCCCATCTTGGTGTGCATCTTGATCTCGTCATAAGTGCCCATGCCGATGACCATGCCAAGCACGGCGCAGCTGCGCATCTTGCGCGACAGCTGCTCTTCGCGCGACCAGATGGTCCCGAATGCCCATTCCATGGACCATTGTCCCTGCAGCACGCCGAAGGCCTCGCCCTTGGCAAGGTGGGCCCGCAGACCTGCGACCTGCTCCTCACCATAGACTTCGCCAAAAATCTTGATGCCCTTTTCGAATGCTTCGCTCATGTGACTCTCCTCCTCTTTCTAATTAGCTGTAGCCGCTTGGCGGCCTAGCAGAGTGCTAGACGCCACGACGCACTGCCGCGATCAGCCCGCCATCCACCAGAATGTCTGTGCCGGTTATGTACGATGCCTGATCTGACGCGAGAAAGGCTACGACCCCCGCGATCTCCAGCATGGAGCATTCGCGACCCAGCGGCACCGCTTCGAAAAGGGCAATCTTTCCGGGAGAATGCTTATAGGATTCCGCGCCCTGAGGCGATGCGACAAGGCCTGGCGACAGGGAAACGATGCGCTTGCCGCGCTCGCCCCAGCGCATGGCTTCCCGCCTGACCATCCGGTTAAGGCCGGCCTTTGAATAGGAATAGGCACGATTGGCATCGGCGTCCGCACCCAGAATTGCCGCAAGGTCTTCAAGGAACTCACTGCGCAATGGGTCGTCGAGCAAAGGCAACAAATGTTCGGGCACAGACTGCATGTGAGCTGCCGACGACGAGATGAAGATACCTGCACCGCCCGGCTCAAGAACTTCCAGGAAGGCTTCGGCGACACGGCTGGCGCCGACGAGGTTGACCGCCATGACGGCATCGAAGTCCTTCGCGGCAGGAGACAGGCCGACCACATTCGCCAGCGTTCGCACAGCCGGACGGGTCGATGCCTCTTTGGCGAGTCGGCTGATGTCTTCAGGTCGTGTCACATCGCAGTGGACTGCCACCGCGTCATAACCATCACTCCGCATTGCCGCGCATTGCCGCTCGACATGCTCGGCATCACGGTCCGCAACCAGCAGCCGGTGCGACAGGCCCAGACGCCGCGCGACCACCATGCCCATGCCGCCCGCTCCGACAACCACTGCCGTCGGCCAATCCGCCCTTTCGCTACTGCCTATCCCTGCCATCCCAGGCCCCATCCAATCTTATGATTCTGGTCCGAGCTGCGTAATGCCGATGGCTTTCCGCTTGCTCTGATTATTCATAGCAGCAATTCCTCGCCTGGCGGTAATTTTGGCCACTTCCGAGTGCCGAATATGCCCCAAATCTTATTGTGCGTGAATGGTGCTTATCGGACAATATTGCCTATTAAATATATGATACATAGTGCCAACAAGGACACTGAACTCACTGATGCTGCGTTGATTTTGAACACCCCCAATGCTTGGATGATTTTGAGACTTCTATGACTTTGGGGAGGATGTCTCCTCCCTGGTCAGAGCCAGCAAGCTGTCTCATCCACACCCACCTCTACAGGGCTGCGCCCCGTAACGCCCCGGGTAGCAGAGCGGGTCTATTGACGCACTCTTTCCCGCGCGTCTGACGACGCGCTCCTGAGGGTGCGGCGTTTGACGAGAAAGGCCCCGCGCGCACTCTGAAAACGACGGCATGGATTCATGTGCAGGCGATGAAAGCCGACAGGCCCCGTCTTTCCGCCTGCTCAGTCAGATCAGCAATTACCGCCTTGTTTCAGGGTGCGAGTTCTCTTGCCCTTGTCATTTCGCTGGCCGCTCAATCGACCTTTTCCAAAGGGAGGTTTCTGAGGGCGGCACGCCGCGCCGGCGTTTTTGTGCCGATCCCGCAGAGGGGGATGGGCGGCGCTTCCGGCTACGCCCGCCGCGCTCAGGCGCAACCCGCAAGCGGGTCTTTCACTCTGTTACAGCCTTACAGGTGCGCCTGATCGCGCCGGGCCTCTTGGTCGCTCTTTGCCGCCCACCCCCCTCTGCGGGGTCGGTGTGGTTTTTTAGTGCGAGGTGGCGGTGATGGCGGTTGGCAATCGGAGACGTGGTTTTGGCGGCAAGGGCAAGGTGGCGCTACGCGCCGCGCGGGCGAGCGATGCCCCGCGTGTCTCGCTTTATGACGAAGTGACGGCGATGATCATCGCGCAGCTTGAGGCCGGGACTTTCCCGTGGGCGCAGCCGTGGAGTTCGGCGGCAGCGGTTCCCGGCCTCCCGCGCAACGCGGTTTCTGGCCGGGCATATTCGGGCGTGAATGTGCTGATTCTTTGGAGTGCGGTCATCGAAGGCTGCTACCCGTCGCAAGATTGGCTAACTTTCCGGCAGGCTTTGGCCGCTGGCGGATGCGTTCGCAAGGGCGAGCGTGGGCATACGATATTCTATGCCGACCAATTCACCCCCGAAGATGGCCGCGAGTCCGGACAGGTGCAGGAGGGCGAACCGCGCTCAATTCCATTCCTCAAACGCTTCGTCGTTTTCAATGTAGCGCAGTGTGATGGACTACTTGCACGACTGACAGGCGATGCCATACCCCTGCCGCCCAGCGATCAGCATGAGGGCGCTGAGGCGCTCATTGCCGCGACGGGCGCAGATTTCCGCATCGGCGGGGCGCGGGCCTTCTACTCACCCAGTGACGATTATGTGCAGGTGCCGCCGCAGTGCGCATTCCCGAACCAACTCGATTTCGCCCGAATTGCCTTGCATGAGCTGGGTCACTGGGCCGGCGGCAAGGCGCGGCTGGCGCGGGATCAATCAGGGCAGTTTGGTTCGGCGCTTTATGCCCGCGAAGAATTGTGTGCCGAGCTGACAGCAGCTTTCCTTTGTGCAGCGCTGGGGATCGTGCCGACCGTGCGCCACGCCGATTACCTCGGATCGTGGCTGGCCGTGCTTCACGCAGACAGCCGCGCCATTTTCAAGGCCGCCAGCCAAGCCAGCAAGGCGGCGGACTATCTGCTGGCCTTTCCCGATCCGGCGCGGGCAGGTCTGGAACGCGCCGCGTGAGTGCCTCCGCACCCTTGGCGGCAGCGGTGCCGTTTGAAACCGAGGCCACCCCCATCGGCAACCAGACACTGGTTCCCGGCGTCACCCCGATCACGCCGCGCGACCGGCTCGCCTTGCGCGCCAATGCGCCGATGGAGCCGCGCAAGCCGCAGCGACCCGCCGATCACGGGTTGTTCGACATAGTGTCGCGCACCCAGATCGAGATGTTTTGATGAGCTTCCGCCGTCCCTCACCCCCTGCCGGACGGCGGTTGAGCCTGCACGGGCAGCTCCGCGCAGGTTTCCCCGGCCCCGCTCCCACCGCCCCCCAAGATGCCCCGGGAGCGGGGCCATTCCTTGAACCACAGGAGTAAATGCCATGCACATCGACCAGATCCCGCTCGACCACCTTTCGGTTTCCAAAGCCAATATGCGCAGCGGAAAGAAGCCGCCCGACATTTCGGATATATTGCCGTCGATCATCAAGCGCGGCGTGATTTCGCCGCTGTTCGTCCGCCCCAACTGCAACCCCGGTCATTTCGAGATCGTCGCGGGCAAGCGCCGCTATTACGCCAGCCTTGAAGCCGCGCGGCAGGGCAAGGACGATGTGACGCTGCCCTGCATCACCCTGGGCGAAGGCGACGATGCCGAGGCGCTCGAAATCTCGATGATCGAGAACATGTTGCGTCAGAACCCCGATCAGGTGACGCAATGGGAAAGCTACACGCGGCTGGTCAAGGAAGGCCGCAGCGTCGAGGATATTGCCGCGACCTTCGCGCTGACCGAGTTGCAGGTGAAGCGCATCCTTGCGCTGGGCAACCTGTTGCCGCGCATCCGCGAGGCGTTCCGCGCCGAGGAAATCGACGCGCCCACCGTCAAGCACCTGACCCTTGCCACCAAGGCGCAGCAGAAGGCGTGGCTGGCGCTGTTCGATGATGCGAACGGCTATGCGCCGCGAGGGAGCCAGCTGAAAGCATGGCTGTTCGGCGGCACGTCGATTGCGACCGGCGCGGCGCTGTTCGATCTTGCCGCCTTCGACGGCCAGATCGTCAAAGACCTGTTCGGCGATGAAGGCTATTTCGCCGATGCCGATCAATTCTGGGCCGCGCAGTCCGCCGAGATCGAGCGGCGCAAAGTCCTATATCTCGAAGACGGCTGGAGCGCGGTCGAGATCGTCCCCGCCGGTGTCTATTTCCAGACATGGGAACATGAAAAGACCGCCAAGCGCAAAGGCGGGCGGGTCTATATCGACGTCAACGGCAAGGGTGAGGTCGCCTTCCACGAAGGCTATCTGACCCACAAGGAGGCGCGGCGGCAGGGTGAGGGCGGCGGCGAGGCCGCGAAGCAGCCCGCACCGGCCCGGTCGGAAATCACTTCGGCCATGACCAGCTACATCGACCTGCACCGCCATGCGGCGGTGCGGTCGGCGCTTGCCGCTAACAGCGGCGTGGCGCTGCGCGTCATGGTCGCCCACGCGATTTGCGGTTCGCCCCTGTGGGGCGTGAGGGTGCAGGATCAGCGCAGCCGCAACGAAGCGATCACCGAGAGCATCGAAACCAGCGTTGCCGAAGCTGGTTTCGACGAGCGGCGGCGCGCGGTGCTGGCCGTGTTGGGGTTCGATCCCGACGAGGCCAGCGTCACCTTGGGCCACGAGCCGAGGAACGGCGTGAGCGGATTGTTCCTGCGGTTGCTGGAACTGCCCGACGCCGTGGTCATGGAGGTTCTCGGCATCGTAATGGCCGAGACGCTGGCGAGCGGAACCGGCCTTATCGAAACCATTGGCCTTCACCTTGGGGTCAAGATGGCCGATTATTGGGTGCCGGACGATGCCTTTTACAGCCTGATCCGCGACCGCGAGGTGCTGACCAAATTTTGTCCGAGGTCGGCGGCGCGTCGGTCGCGCAGGCCCATGCCGCCGAGAAGGGCAAGACGATCAAGGGCGTGATCGGTGATTACCTCACGGGCAGCAATGGCCGCGCCAAGGTCGAACGCTGGGTGCCGCGCTGGATGGCGTTCCCGCCATCGGCTTACACCCAGCGCGGCGGGGTGGCGACAGTTGCCGCCGCCAACCGGCGCGGTATGGCTGAGCCCGAACCCGAGATGCCGCGGTGGAGGCGATCCCGAGCCCCATCCGCCGGGTAGGTGCGGCGTGAGGTGGCGGAGGGCGACGATCGCGCACCTGCCGAAAGCCCGCCGCATGCGCTGGACGGGCTTGGTGCGGGTCATGTGGTTACGATGGGCACGAACCTGACCGGAGATCGAACGCAGCCCCGCACATGCGGCGTGATGGAGGGGCGGGATGCGGAGCTGACCGAGCCTGTCGCCGCCGTCCCTGCGTTCTGTGCCAGCGGCCCTCTCACCGGCAGCCACAGAAGTCCGGCGCGGCGGGGCATTTCATCCACTGCTCAATCGGCAGAACGCCACGTCTTGGTCGGCAAGCCCACAAGGTCGGTATCGCGGGCAGGGTGCGTCAGCCGAACAATGAACGCGCCAACCCATCTTCGCCAAAACTCCTTGCGCGCGACGGCCAGAACCGCGCTCACCCACGGCCTCGTCAATGGCTTTGGTTGCCAGCGGACGGCTGCGCCTCTTGCCCCTTGCTGCAACGGTGCAGCCCGAACTTTCTTCCCCTGGGCTTCGCCCATTCCTCGCGGAACCAAGAAACCCCGGTCTGCCCCGTCCTCCACTTCGTTTCGGCCCACCACCCATTCGGCTTGCCGAATGGGACCCTGAGTGCGTGCAGCGGTGCAAGCCCCTGCCTTAAACCAGCCATCGAGGCCGCGAATGAGCGCGGGGTTCGACCAACCCAAGGAGAAGTATCATGGCAAATATCGGCACATTCAAGAAGTCAGGCGACAAGTTCCAGGGCGAAATCGTCACGATGAGCTTGCAGAAGAAGAACGTCAGCATCGTTCCCGAACCGGCAACCGAGAACGAAAACGCCCCGTCGCACCGGGTCTTCGTCGGTGCCGCCGAAATCGGCGCGGCATGGCCCAAGACCAGCAAGGAAAACCGCGACTATCTCTCGATCAAGCTCGACGATCCCAGCTTCACCGCCCCGATCTTCGCCAGCCTGTTCGCGGATGAAGACGGCAAGACGTTCAATCTGATCTGGTCACGCGCCCGCACCTCGAACGGCAACTGACCCAGGCACCCACGCCCCGCCCGGCTCTGCCGGGCGGGTCTTTGGCATTTTCAAGCAAGGAAAGGAACGGCAATGGAACTGTGGAACTGGACCACCGGGTTGTTCGATTCTGGCGGCGGCATTGCGGGCAATAGTTCACCGCCCCACACAGACATCAATCCCGCGACCGGCCTGCCGAAGGTCGGCGGCATCGATAGTATCGACATGGCTGGCAATCCATTCGGCTACGACCTGCACTGCTGGCATAAATCGCCAATGACGGGGGCCTCATGCGCTGGTGACACGTTCGAATTCGACCGGATGCAGTTCGACAGGTTCGGATGCATGGTCTCAATCGAGCTGGTCAGGCTGGGACCGCTAAACCTTGCAAATCGAAAGCGTGGCTTTCGATTTGCAAGGTTTGCCCGACGCCACGGCTGGATCAAGGCGGAAGCAATGCGTCCAGCAACCGCTCGATTTCCGCGGCCACGACGTCCTCTGGCAATTCGAGCCGAGCAACGATATCAGCCGGGCGGCAGGCAGCGGCCACCGCAATGAAATGGAGCCGGGCCGTTACTCAATCGACTACGAATCGGAGTATGGTCCGAGGAACCGCTCACCGTTGAAGTGGATCAAATGTGTCGGTGCGTCGGCGACCCAGACCTCCGATTCCCAAGCAATCTCGGCCAGGTAGCGCGCCATCACGGCGCGGGTCGGGAAAGCCGTGACATAGACCAATCCGGCACTTGAACCGGCAAAGAGCGCGGCGAGTTCGTGATGGCGCTTGCCATCGACCGGACCGTGGCTAGTGACGGACTCTATCAGCAACAGCCAGTTCCGCTTGACGTCGTGGATCACGACGTCGGGCATCTTGCCGTGATTATCGACCGTTACGTCAAGCGCCGCGAGCCGATCACGGTCGAAATAGCCCATCTTCTCGCCGGTGTCGCCCGCGTAGATCAGCACGCTCCCCGGCGCAAAGCGTGGCGCGAACTCGTGGATGATGTCGCGGATCAGCGCACTATGCTCGCCGGGACTGAGACGGATTTCAGTTCCATCGGCAAGCTGGACCGGGATGCGCTCCATCTCGCGATTGCGGGCAAAGCGATCTGCCAGGGATTGTACATCGCGGCGGTAGGCCGCCAGCCGCTTCGCCCATCCGGCCTTGCCGAAGCTCTTGAACAGCGCCAGCGCGTGGGGCGAAACCTGATAGACGGCGGCGGGGCTGTTTACCGGGCGCGCAGGATCGTCGGGATTGTAGAGCGCGATGCCCGCCAGCACGAACTGGTGCATCGTCTGACGGCGCACGGTCTCTCGAGTGTTTGGCTTATAGTGCTTGCCGTAATGCTCGCGCATCCAATCCATGATCGGAGTGATGCCCATGAGCGGCGCGGCGGCGCGCTTCCATTCGCGGTCCGGCCGCAAATCGAGCAAGGCGAGCAATGTCAGGGCCGAACGCTCATTTTGTTGCGCGCGCGGCAGGTCCAGGTCCTCCAGCAGTTGTAGGGCGGCGGCGATATGGGGGTGGTCGATCAAAGGGAGTTCACCCGTTCGTCGATCTCATCCTGCGACAAGCTGGCGCGGCTCTTGGCCCATTCGCCGAGCGCGATCAGCGCCTCGCGGCTCGGATAACGCATGGCGCGAAGGTCGGTTGCGTTGACTTGGGTATGGCCGTTGAAGCGCCGGAAATAGGTATCGACGGCGGTGGCGTTCAAATAAGCGGCAAGCCCGTGCGCCAGGTCTTCGGAAATCGGCTGGCGCTTGGTGTGGAAGACATTGAGGTGGTTCTCAATCCCGATCATCCGCGCGGGCAAACGCGCCGGGTCGATTACATTGGCAACAATCCGCCGCCGTTCTTCCTTCGATGAGAAGCGCCGCACCACGGCATAGAAGCCGTTGGGATAGAGCCATTTGCGCGTCGCCATGTTGTCGCGGATGGCATTGGCCTTCTTGAACCCCGGCTTGGGCCATTGCAGGCCGGTGCCATTGAAATGGCCGGGATAGAGCAAGGGCACCGTTCCGGTCTCGGGATCGGCGCGCAAATCTTCCTTCAGCCGAAAATCGACGACCGGGCCGGTGGAAACGGTCAGCCCCAGATCGGCGAGGTTGTGCCCAAAGCTGGCGCGCTCCAATACTTGCTCATCTTCGCCGGTGGGGATGTGGATGAACCCGTCGGCATCGTCAGGGAAAACAATCCGGGCGTAGTCGTGCCGCTTGTCGGCATAGTCGGCAAAACTGTCATCGGTCGATGTCGAGACGGTGACCGCGCCTTGCTCCGCGCCGCGCACCAGCTTGATGATGATGTTTTCCTGCAGCACCCCATCGTCCTTGAACGCCTTGTTGCGCGCGTCGAACAAGTGAATGTGCCGGATCGCCGCGCGCCGCAGGATGAAGCGGCGGAAGGGCTGGTAATAGGGGCCATTGCAGAAACTGCGCGGGATGATCGCGACCAGCTCGCCGCCGGGTTCGAGCAGTTCGAGCGCCAGGCCGACGAAGCCGGTATAGAGATTGACCGTTTCCAGCCCTGCCGCACGGAGCAAGGCGCGATGGCGCGAGTCATTGCCGATCTTCTTGTAGGGCGGATTGAGGATGGCGTGCGTGTAGCGCTCGCCTTTGCCGAGACAGATGCGGTTGGCAGCTTCCTCGATGAAATCGCCCTCGATCAGCTCGCACTCGGCATTGGCGCGCTGGCGGAGCGCGGAAAGATTGGCGCGCAGGTCGGACAGAATTTGATCGTCGAACTCAAAGGCCGTGGCGGTGATCCGGGCAGCTCCTGAGCGCGCTCAATGAATGCGGTGGTCAATGCGCCCTGTCCGGCCCCAGCATCGAGAAGGCGAATGCTGCCTTTGCCGGAAGCACAAACAGCGAGGCCATGAACTCAGCGACGCTCGGCGGCGTCATAAATTGCCCAAGCTGCGATTTCCGCTGGCGCGGTGTCGCTGGTGCTGCAGCGCGGCAAAACCTCGGGCCGCTCCAACAGCGCAACGCCCCGGTCCGCAGCCGTCGGCCTGCCTGAAAAATCCGCCATGATCGAAAGCGAACGCAATACCCGGTCGGGCGGAGACACCTCGCCATTCTCCCACCGAAAAACAGCATCCAACGGTTCACCGAATTCCGCAGCGACATCGGCAAGCCCAAGCCCGCACCGATCTCGCAATTCGCAGAATTCCAAGGTCACTGCCATAACTCCCATTGATGCGCAGTCATGCTTTGTTCTTCTAGTCGACTACAGGCGCTTGGCTAGGGCAAAGACCAACTTTGTCGTGGCAAATGCGCCGCTGGTCGCCCGTCACCTTTCAACCACAATCGAAAGCATGGCTGTTGCCGTCGAAGAGGCAAAGAAATATGATCGGGACATGTCGTACATACAGGCAAACCTGTTCGCCCAAGATAGCGCCGAGCGCAACCGCATATCCGAAGATGTGCTCAACGCCACGCGCGCCCGGCTTGAAGCGACGCTGGCCCGGCTTGAGGCCACCGAGATATTCCCCTGGTCCGACCCGCTTGACGCCGTGCATGAAGAGAACCGTTTCCAGCGCGGCACTGACATGCTGGGCGACGAAGGTGCGGCGCTCTGGGCGCGGTTCGACGAGTTGATGGATCGGCTTTACGCGACGCAGCATTAGGTTGAGGCTTTGCAGAAGTGCGCCGCCGCTTCCCGTTCGATAAGTTCCGCCCATTCCCGCAACACGCGCTTTCTCGGCTCGAACAGTTCTGACTTGTTATAAACACGCATGATCTTCGAGGTGGTCGCGGTCGCGACGTGATTGAGGATGCGGTCCACGATTGTGATATCTGCACCGAGCACTTCGCTTGCCAACGTGCTGAAAGTCGTCCGCAGGTCGTGAATTGTCCAATGCTCCATCGCCACCGCCTCGCATCCCGCGTTATCGGCAGTCTCAAGCCGCATTTCGTGAATGATCCGGTCGAGCCGACGCTTGGCCTTGGCATAACCGGAGACCGACGTGTCGCCGGTCATGCTGAAAACGAATGGACTGTTCTTCGGTCGCTCGGACGCGGCCAGGGCCTCTTCGATCAACCTACGCGCCAGCGGCGACAATGGAACTCGCAGCGCATTGGCGCGCTTGGTCCGTCCCGCTGGCAAGGTCCAGACCGCATCATCCGGGTTCCCGAGCGGGCCCATTTGAAGTTCGCTGACCGGCAAGGCAGCAATTTCTTCGCGCCGCATGGGGACCGCGATCAACAGCCGGTAGAGTGGCCCGAACGGATAGCCCAGGTCACCCATTGCGTCCCAGATTTCCATCAGCTCATCGAGCGTATGGTGACGATCGCGGGTGCGCTCCTTGGCCGGCTTCTTGATCGTCGACGCCGGGCTGGCTTCGAGAATCTCCTGATCGACACACCAGTTGAAGAAGGCCTTCGCACAAGCCAGAGTCCGATTGGCCGAGATGGGGCCGTCGCCGCATGGTCGCGAACGGCATCGACAATCTCGCCGCGCGTGATCGAGCCGATGTCTCGGTTCGCGAATGACCGAAGCAATCCGCGCTTTCCATCGAGCGAGCGGCGGGTTTGCGCGCTGGTGCGGAGCTGGGAGAGTTTGCGCTTCTCATAGTCGTCCAGCACATCGCACAACTTGCGCTGGGTCTTGGCGGCAAGCGCTGCATCTTTTGCGACCTGGCGTTTAGCTTCATTGGGATCGGCACCGCCGACAACTTCGAGCCGTTTGGCCTGCGCCGCATGCCGCGCCTCTGAAATGCCCATCGCGGGCCATGCGCCGAGTTTGATCCGGCTCCGCTTGCCGTTCCTGAGGCGGGTGCAAAGCAGCCATGTCGCGGAGCGTTCGCCCGCGCGAATACGAAGCCCGGCTTCGCGTTCGTCCACCAGCTCAAATTGCTTGCCCTTGACTGTCCGGGCGCGGGCGACCAGCCCTTCGATTGCCTGCCTGTTGAGTGAAACCGCCATCGCTGCCTACGGAGCCTGATTCCTATAGGCTCCACCTCTCGGAGCCTGGTTCCTATAGGCTCCATATAGGCTCCATTTTGCGCAGGGGCAACATCGACCCGCCGAGGTCAAGACTGGACAGATTTGACACAGACGCGCTGATCTAAATTATATATATTTCAATGTGTTCATAGCTATATGATACAACAAATCTGAACACGAATGGACGCATCTGAACACCCCTGAAACCGCCATCTGGACCCACTCTTAATCAGCGGGTCCTAGGTTCGAGCCCAAGTGCGTCCACCAAAATTCCTCAATAAATTAATAGGTTGTAGAATTCCTTCTGATCCGGCGGAGCCTGGAATTGAAGTTAGGTTCCGTACAGGTTCCACCTTGCGCTGAAATCCAGTACTGAACGGCGTTTGACGCGGTTGCACGAGCGCCTTCTATTCCCGGTGATGCAATCATTACCCGAACGCCTTATAAGGCATTGGGATCGGAGTTGGCCTCGTATCGCCAAGCCGGAGGGACGAGCAATGGACGCAACCAGATGGAGCGTAATCGACGATCTTGCGCACAGACGTTGCCCTGACAATTTGGATGCCGGTTATTCGGAGATCGCGGCAATGGCCGCTTGCCTCGAAGAGTGGGCCGAGCCAAAGATGCGCTTCCGAGAAAAGGCACTGGTCGCGCTGGGCTTTGGCCTGAACTCCCTTCGCGCTGGCGACCGCCGCGCTATGGAACCTTGGCGACATTTCCACATTGGTCGCTATATGCCTTCTCGGCGGCTGGCTGGCTTTGATCGCGATACTCTTCGGTCTGCCAAGTCTTGGACCTCAATTGTTAATGGCATATGGCCACCCAGGCCTATTTACGAACCCAAGCCTTCAACCCCTTCGGGACCATTTGTCCGATCTGCATGACTCTGACCGGCACGTGTTCGATGCCGAAGGCAATAAGGTCGGAAAGGATGAATAGAAGAATGACTGGCTGCTCTTTGCCTATGTCGCCGACAAACGGCTCCGGCAATTGGCCATCAGCATTCGCAATCGAGTCCGCTCTGAAAACTATGCAGGTGGCCTATTCGTGCTGCGGCCTCAGCCTCAAGCAATTGAACCCGAAATCGAGGACACCACGGACGAAGCTGCCGCCCCCGTTTCCAGCACCGCAAAGGCACTCGCCAAGCCCATCAAACGGCTTTGGATATCAAACATCACCAAGCGGAATTTCGACAAGCGAAAAGCTTTGGTGCTCCAGTTTTGGCCTTACCCGCAACGGACCCAAGTCGGCGAGATGTTGACCATTGCCCACCAGGTGGCGCTTGCCAATCGGGCCATTTCAAAACCTGCTTTGAAGCGGATTTGCATCGAACATCTCATCACCAAAGCGCTGCCCATTGGACTTGGCGATGGGCGGGCTGGCAAGAACGAAAACTCGAACGAATGGATCGATCGGATGCTGGGAGACGAGCGGAAGCATCGATACCGGCTGGTTCGCCTGATCTTTACCGACCCCAGAATCAGCCGAATCCAAGGAATTTCTCTCCGAACTGCCGCTGAACCCTTGACCGTTACCGGACGTTACCAAACAATTTTTGTAACGGGTCGTAAGTGTCTGGACACAATTGGATAATTGGCATCAGCTCGCCCTCTCATTAAACGAGAGAGGACATTGCGATGCTTCAGGAATACAACGACAGGCTCCTCAGCCTTTCTGCCGTCATGAAAATGCTCAGCGTGGCGAGCCGTTCGACGATGTACAACTACGTCAAGCAAAACCCCGATTTTCCAAAGCCATTCAAGATCACCGGTGAGCGGGGGCGGGTAAAATTCCGGGCCCGCGAAGTCGCCCAATTCATCAACTCACTGGGCGCGGGAGAGTGACCATGAGGAACCTCGCCGCACTCGCTGTGTCGAAGGCTCAAGCCCTCGGCATTCACATGCTCAATCGCCTGACCGGGTTTCCCGTGGTCCCGATGACCTACCGCGCCGACTGGCGCATCTTCGGCGAGACTCACACGACGATCCTCGCCCTCATCGAAGACAGTCCGCGCGGCGAGCTGGCGCGACAAATGATTCCATTGTGGCACGCGGAGCTGGACCAGTGAGCAGGTCCAATTCTAAATCATCGTTGGCGCGGCCTGCCCTATGGAACGTCTCGCAGCGACCGCACCCATATGCTGCGAGAACAGGCCAGGACGAAACATTCATCGAATTTGCAATTCGATGTAAGGATGAGTGGACACACCCCACGCCTCTACCAGGCGAGCTTTTCTGCGAGGATTGGAGCAAGCGCAACGCTTGCTCCAATCGCGGGTATTCGACGGGTGCCGGATTTCCGGCATTCTCGGAGGAAGCGCCGCGCAAGCGCGCGGACGTTGTGTCATGACCTGGGTCAAGCACAACATCCGCCTGACCCCGGCGCAGGATCGGACACTGATCCACCATGCAGAGCGGCGCGGGCTGACGCGTTATCGGATGATGGCGCACATCGTCGATCAAGGCCTTTCGGCGATAGGGGACGGGGCCAATAGCCCACCCGACATGCTCGAAATTGCCGAAGAGATCGGTGCGATCAGCATCCGGCTGGCTGAACTCGAACGGGTCATTGACCGGATATTGTTTACCGCCTGTGCGGCATATTCATACGCGAGGAATGCGGCGCTTAACCGCACGGTGACCGATCAAGCGGTTGCAGTCGAGATCGAAGAAGCCTTCGCTCGGCAGCGATCCTTGGCGCTGGAGGTGCTGGCAATCGTCATGGCCGAGACGCTGGCAAGCGGCAGCGACCTGATCGAAATGCTGGGGCCGGTCTTGAAGGTCGATATGGCGGACTATTGGATTGCGGGCGCGGCCTTCTACGAAGCCCTGCGCGACCGCGAGGTAGCGATTGCCATCCTCGGCGAGGTCGGCGGCAACGCCGTCGCCAGCGCCAACGCCGCAGAAAAGGGCAAGACCATCAAGGGCCTGATCGCCGATTTCCTGACCGGCGAGAACGGACGGCCCAAGACCGAACGCTGGGTTCCGCGCTGGATGCGCTTCCCGCCCGCCGCTTACACGGCAAGGGGCGGCGTCCCCACCGTCGCCAACGCCAACCGCGCGCGGTGGATCGCGGAGGGCGAGGCCGAAAAGGCCGAACAGGTTGCGGCGGCGGTCGAGGGCGATATTCCGGGGGGCGAACCTGCCGAGGTTGAGGCGGAAGCCGACACCGAGGGCCATGTCGATGAAGCGCGCCTTGCGGCGTGACTGGATCGGGGCGGCGGACAACCGCCGCCCCTTTCCCTTGGAGGAGAAAACCGATGTCCGACCGCGTATCGGCAACCATCGCCCTTGGCGGGACTGTAACCCGCGATCAATGGACTGCCTTGCTCGAATTGATCGCCAATGAAGATCTGCGAACCGAGTGGGACGGCCCCGCCTTCACGGCGGCGACTCCGCTCGAATCCGGCGCGCTGAATCTGTACGCCCATAAAGTGCCGTGGGGACGGTTCGAGGCGCTCGAACAATATGCCTGCGACGAGTGGATTGCCTATCGCCGCTGGTCGGGCGGCTGTCCCGGTAGCTTTGGGCCGGAGATCATCGTGTTCGATGGCCGCGGTGGCCCGTTGAACTATGACGCCGACGAGGACGAGCGCGTCGCCGTTTACCCCGAAACTATCGAGCAGCTCGGCTCGATGCGCGCGATCCGCGCCTATCTCAAACCCGCCGCCTTCATGCCGCCGCCGCTGGTGATCGCCGCTTGAGTAGTCGCCGACAGACCTGCACCAAGCCCCTTCCGGTCGTGCGGAGCAGGGGACCGAAGACGACTGTCCTTTGCGCATATTGACAAAGTAAGGAATATTCATTACTTGTCGCGCCAAAAGGAGGCGCAGATGGTCGCTCAAATCGAAGAGTTCAGCACGATCACGGCCAAGGGCCAGACCACCATCCCCAAGGCGGTTCGTCAGGCGCTTGGCGTTGATTATGGCGGCAAGATCGCCTTCCGTGTGGACAAGCGCGGTGTGACGCTTGCCCGCGTCGAGGCGGAGGACGACCCCGCCATCGACCGATTTCTCGATTTCTTGGCGGACGACATCAAGCAGCGTCCGCAAGCGATCAAGGCGCTATCACCAGATCTTGCCGCGCGGATTGCGGCGCTGACCGAGGGCATGGACCTCGATCTCGACGCCGCCATCGAAGGCGACGTCGCGCTATAGCCGCGCCGCCACATGACTATCGTCAATGGCTGGACGCTCTACGCGCATCCGCTGTTTCTGGGTCAGCTCGAACGGCTGACCGAGGCGGTTGCGAAGAAGGCGAAGAAAGACCCCGAAGGCTACACCGCTTCCGCCGATGCCAAATTGCTCGCGGCACTCCGCAAACTGGTCTTCGAGGTCGTGCCAGTCGATCCGGCACGGCCCGAGTTTCGGCAGGGCCGCACCCTCGGCCCTGATCGCAAACACTGGTTTCGCGCCAAGTTTGGCGGCGGGCGCTTCCGGCTGTTCTTCCGCTATTCCACCAGCGCCAAAATCATCATCTTTGCCTGGGTCAATGACCGCGACACATTGCGAACTTATGGCGCAAAGTCCGACACCTATGCCGTGTTCGCCAACATGCTCGACAAGGGCAACCCGCCTGAAGATTGGGATGCGTTGATTGCGCAAAGCAACGAATTAGGCAGCGGCTAACAAGCGGTGCAAAGCCCCGCCCGGCAGTGCCTGACAGGACCGGAGCTGGTATGTTCACCGCTGATCGCGGTCGGACGATCACGATGTAGTCATGCCGTCCTTTTATCAACGAGGCTGGAAATCGGCAGCGAGAAGCTGATGGAATCAGCGGCCTGACCGTTAGACAACCGCGGCCCTTCGTCTCTGACCAGTCAAGCCGTTCAATTTTCGCGCGGTTGTCAGAAACGGGGTGTGGTGCCCTTTCTTTGTCGGGCTAGTCGCCGAGATTCGGCAATTATCCATCTACACCCCCATCGATCAGGATTGCCCCGGACAGCGCTGCGCCGATCACTGATGAACAGCTCGACACCTGCCACGTCCCGACTTTGTGCTGCAATCCCGCGACCCACACGGCTTCGTCGATGGCCTGGGTGGCAGAGGACGGCTGTGCCTCGCTGCCCTTGCCGCAACGGCGGGCCGCAAACTTTCTTCCCCTGGGCTGCGCCCATTCCTCGCGGAAGCCAAGAAACTGTGCGTCCCGCCGTCCTCCACTGCCGTTCCGGCCTTTCAGGTGCGGCGTGCATCGCCCCTGCCTCAAACCAGCCATCGAGACCGCGATGGGCGCGGGATCGATCCAGCAGAAGGAAAACGTGACATGGCAAACATCGGTTCATTCAAGAAGGTCGGCGAAGACTATCAGGGCGAAATCTTCACGCTGAGCGTGCAGAAGAAGAACGTCCGCATCGCGCACGAGCCACAGGACGGCAATGACAAGGCACCTAGCCACCGGGTCTATGCGGGTCGCTCGGAAATCGGCGCAGCCTGGCCGAAGCAGTCCAAGGAAGGCCGCCACTACCTCTCGGTCAAGCTCGACGATCCCAGCTTCGCCAGCGCAATCTTTGCCAGCCTGTTCGACGACGAAGACGGCATGACTTACAATCTGATCTGGACCCGCTGACCAGCAGCCCAAGCCAGACTAGCGAACCCCGTCCGGCTCTACCGGGCGGGGCTTCGCACTACGAGCCAACTGTTGGACTGCCTTGCCAGTCGGGTTGACTTGTACGCCGTTTAGGCATACACAGACGCACCATGATTTTGAGGAGGCCAACATGCTGGCTTTTGACGATGCAACCAAGGGCCTGGACGAGCGCAGCAGTGAGCGGATGAATTTCCGCACCAAGCCGCGTATCAAGGCAGTGATTCAGCGGGCGGCGGCTTTGTCCGGCGTGGACGATTCGGTGTTCACGATGAACGCGGCTTACAAGTCTGCGATGGAAACCATCGCCGCCCACGAACGCACATCCTTGCAGCCCGCCGACCATGCTGCCTTTTTCGAGGCGCTCGACAATCCGCCTGCGCCGACGGCCAAGCTGCGCGCCGCCTTTGCCCGCCACCGGCAGACGATTGACAACAAGTGACGCTGTCGGCCCGGCGTGGCACTATCGAGCCGCTCGATCCTGCCAGGCACGACCGGTCGGCGTTTTCATGCGGTGTCGAGCAGGTCGACAATTTTTTCAGGAAGACCGCCAACAAACTGGTCAAGGCCGACAACCTCCGTGTCTTCGTGATGGTCGATGCGGAGGAACGGTTGATCGGCTTTTACGCGATCAACGCTCACGCGGTCGACTATGCCGAACTGCCGCCGCGATATGCGCGGGATCGACCCGGGCATGGGTCGATCCCCGCTGTCTATATCTCGATGATCGGCGTCGATGTGCGCTATGCCGGGCGGGGGTTTGGCGGCGACCTGCTGGCTAACTGCCTGGCCCGGATTGCCGGTGTCGCCGACAATCTCGGCGTCTCGGTGGTCATGCTCGACGTGCTTGACTGCGGAGACCCTGAACTGATCGAGAAGCGCAAGCGGCTCTATGCTGGCTACGGGTTCCTGCCGCTGCCCTCGAACGACATGCGGCTGTTTCTGCCTATCGCGACTGTGAAGCAGTTGACCGGCGCCTGACGCGTTGAAAGTGACGGGAACGGTGTTGGAATTGGAACGCGGAAGATGAGTGAAATTCTCGCATCGGCCCATGACATGGCAAAGGACCTCCATGCCGTTGGTGCCATGGATGCCGCTACAATGCGGATGGTCGACGAATTCCTTAAGGCCGAACTCGACACCGCTTTCGCTGCGCCGGATGAGACCTATTGCGACTTGACCGCAGATGAATTGATCGCCCAAAATGGTGTTCGTCGCAGTGCATGAGCGGTATCGGCGTTCTTCGGATCACGCCGCCATCGAAGGAGCGTTGACCCGCACTGCCACCTCGCGCCCGATCACATCGCGTTCGAGCAATGCGGACCAGGAATCGAACGCCTCGTGCCGTTGCTCGAACAACTCGGTCATATTGTAAAACCGAGCGAACATGGATGTCGTTGCCATTGCGACGTGTTTGGACAAGCTTGTCGAAACGGCTTCAAGGCCCATTGCCACGCGCATCGCGTTGTTCAAGCGAGGCCGCAATATCGAGAATGGAGCGTGACAGCACCATAGGGTCATCCTTGGATGGCAGGAATCCGCGCCTGCGCCAGAACGCCATCGCTTCGTCGTCAACCGCATTGACGATCAGCGCCCGCCCACCAATCAGCGCTGCACCCTGGACGCTGCGCGCCAGCGCATGCTTGAGCAAGCCAGTGCCAATGCCCCTGCCCAGCCAGTTCAAATCCGTCGCCAACTGGCCGAGTAGCAAACAGGGCACCGGGTCTGGTGGCTGCCCGGTGCGGACCGAGCGGGGAAGACTGGCAGGGACTACGGCGGTTGGCGATAGACCGTAATAGCCAACGACGCGGCCCGCCTCATGGACAACCATTACTACCGTGAAGCCCTTCTGTTGGTTCGATAACGCCCGAGTTCGGAGCCAATTGTCGAGCGACGGCTTGCCGCACGAAAATTGCGAAAGATCGTGCGCGTCGTTGAGCAGTTCGGGAGCGGAAAGCGTCAAGTCGACAGCCTAATTTGCCCCGATTTTGGTCTCCCACGGTGCCGGTCGCTTCAACATTTCAACCATTTCGGGCACCGGCTGGGCCGGACGGTCCAGCAGATCGACAAACGCAGCAAAGCCCTCTGGCGACATGCGTATAACCGTGTTCTCCATGATGACTTCCTCGGCAGTTCGCACCGCCGCATCCCGCATGAATTCCGTGCGTGACCGGCCACGCAGGCTGGCGGCACGGTCGATGATCGCGATATCGGCATCGGGAAGCCGCATTGAAAGCGGATGATCCTTGCGCAGCGTGGAGCGTGCCATGATGAATCTCCTCAGTGCAACGTGTGTAGCACTCTGTAGCGCATTTTACAATACATTTGCAATTTTTCCGCCGATCACTTCGCGTTCGAGCAATGCTGCCCAGGCATTGGATGCCTCGCGCCGCTGCTCGAACAGCTCGGACATGTTGTAAATCCGGGCGATCTTGGATGTCGTCGCGGTCGCGACGTGGTTGAGCATCCTGTCCACTACCGCGATGTCGATATGGAGCAGCTCGGCGGCCTGCGTCGCAAATGAGGTGCGCAGGTCATGCACGGTCCAGTGCGGCATCGCAGTTGCTGAGCGACCTGACTTGATCGCCTCGGCTTCACGCGCCTCTTCGATATAGCGATCCAGCCGCTCCTTGGCCTTGCGAAAGCCGGACACCGATGTGATCCCGGTCGTCGTGAACAGGAAACTACTGTCCTGGGGCCGCGCCAAATCGTCCATGGTCGCCCGAATGATCCGCACCGCCAATGCTGACAGCGGCACATTCAACGCCCGGCCATTCTTCACCCGTTCGCCGGGGATGGTCCATTTACCGCCTGCGGTTTCGGCCTCCCAATCGATTCTGAGTTCCTCGACAGGGAGCGAAGCGATTTCCTCGCGCCGCATCGGGATGACCATCAGCAACTGGATCATCGGGCCGAACGGATAACCGAGCTTTCCCGCCGCTGCCCAGATTTCGGCCAGCTCGCCAAGGCTGTGACAGCGGGTTCGCGGCACTTCGCGGCCCGGACGCTTGACCTTGTCCACGACATTGGTCTCAATGAAATCCTCGTTCACGCACCAGTTGAGGAATGCCTTGACGTGCGCGAGCTTGCGATTGCCAGCCGTTGGCGATTTTTCCGCCAGCGCTCTGATCCGGGCGGTGAGTTCACCCCGCGTAAGCGAAGCAAGCTCGCGATTGGCGAGGCCGGCTAGGATGCCCTTCCTGCCATCGAGAGAAAGGCGGCGTTCACCGCCCTTGCGCAGATGCACCAGCTTGATCGCTTCATATTTGTCCAGCACCTGCCGGACTGTGAGACGGCTCTCTTGCTCGTGCTGCAATGCATCGATCTCGGCCTGCCGTTCAGCATTGGGATCGATTCCTTCCATCACCTGCTGACGATGCAACTGAGCGGCGCGTCTGGCATCAGCGATGGACATGGCAGGCCAGTTGCCCAGCATGACCCTTGTCCGCTTGCCGGTCTTGAGACGAACCAGCAACGACCATGTGACCGCGCGGCGCCCAGCCCGAACCCTCAATCCCGGCTCCCGGTCATCGACCAGCTCGAACTGTCCATCGCCCGCCCTGTGTGCGCGCGCAGAGAGTGCATCTATGGCCTGTTTCGTGATCGCACTTGTCATGTCCAAACTCGCCCGACTGAATTTCTAGGTTCCGTACAGGTTCCACCAGAGGAAAAGCTAAGCATGATCGAGCATGGACAAATTCATACATAAATGCAACGAGGAATTTTTATAATTTGTTGAAATACAATTCGTTATATTGATATCCAGTGAACTGAATTGAACACTACTGAACGACTTCGAACAGCCCCAGAATCCAACT